>NZ_NJIC01000019.1:110305-131323 GCF_013620825.1 Rhodanobacter sp. PCA2
ACCCTGTCGCTGAACTGGCAGAGCTTCGACATCGGCGCCAGCCAGACGGTCGAATTTGTGCAGCCGGGCAGCAGTTCCATCGCGGTCAACCGCATCCTGGGCAACACTGCCAGCGAGATCTACGGCCATCTCGACGCAAACGGCCAGGTGTGGCTGATCAACCCCAACGGGGTGCTGTTCGGGCAGGGGGCGCAGGTGAACGTGGGCGGCATCGTCGCTTCCACGCTCGATCTCGACGACGACACCCTTGGCACGGACAAGGTGCGCTTCGCCGGCAATGGCCGTGGCAGCGTGGTCAACAAGGGCAGCATCACGGCCGCGCAGGGCGGTTACGTGGCGTTGCTGGGCAACGCGGTTTCCAACCAGGGCAGCATCCGCGCGCAGCTGGGCACCGTGGCGCTGGGCGGCGGCACGGCGATGACGCTGACCTTTGCCGACAACCACCTGATGCACCTGGTGGTGGACGCCAACACCGTCCGCAGCCTCGTCGAGAACCGCCAGCTCATCGTCGCCAACGGCGGCAACGTGCTGATGACGGCGGGTGCGCGCAATTCGCTGGTCGCCAGCGCAGTCAACAACACCGGCACGGTGCAGGCGCAAACCGTGCAGGACCGCAACGGCACCATCACCCTGCTGGGCGGGATGGATGCCGGTACGGTGAACGTGGGCGGCACGCTGGACGCCAGCGCGCCGAATGGCGGCAATGGCGGCCGGATCGAAACCTCCGCAGCGCATTTCGCGCTGGCGACGGATGCCGCTGTCACGTCGGCGTCGGCCGGCGGCAAGGGCGGCACCTGGCTGGTCGATCCGGTCGATCTCACCATCGACAGCGCCGCGGCCAACACCATTGCCACCACGCTGAACGGCGGCACCAACGTCATCCAGCAGACCACGGCCACGGGCGCCAGCGGCATCGGCAACCAGTCCACCGGCAACGGCGACATCAACGTCAATGCGGCCATCAGCTGGAACTCCGCCGCCACGCTGACGCTGGACGCCTACCACAACGTCAATCTCAACGCCGCCATCGCCAATTCGGGCAGCGGCAAGACGGTGCTCGAAGCGGGCAATGCCTTCGTCAACAACGCAGGCGCCAATGCCCTGGCGGGCCACTGGGCGATCTACAGCGTCCGCCCGACCGCCAACACGCTGGGCGGCCTCAGGCCCGGCTTCATCCAGTACAACGCCGCAGCGGGCGCGGCAGCGGCCCCCGGAGCCACCGGCAATGGCCTGTTCTACAGCGCCGCGGCAACGATCAACATCGCGGGTTTCAGGGCGGGTGCCAACGGTACCCCTGCCAAGAGCTACGACGGCACCAGCAACCTTCTGGTCAACGAGCTCAACTACACGTTGAGCGGCGGCGGCAACGGCGATGCCCTCACGGCCATCAGCGGCGGCTACGGCCAGTCGGATGCGGGCACCGGCCTCACCGTCACCGCTCCCACGACCGGTTCCGCCTACGCCATCCTCAATGGCACCACCCCTGTGTATGGCTATACCGTGGCCGGTGGGGCCAGCGCCAATACCGGCGCGATCAACCCGGCGACCCTGACCATCAGCATCGTCGGCCCGTCGGCCAGCGCCGGGGCCAACTCCCTCTCCAAGGTGTACGACGGCACCAACGCCGCCACGCTCAACTCGCTGAACTACAAGATCAATGGACTCGTGGCGGGGCAGAGCGTCACGGTGAACCAGCCCAGCCAGGTCGGCTACGGCACCGTCAGCGGCAACAGCATCATTCCCATCGTGGACGTCAATACCCTGGGTGGCACCATCGTCGCAGGCGGTGGCGGCGACGTGCCGATTTCCGCCATCTTCAGCAGCGCCAACTTCGTTGCCGGCGCCGGCACCAAGCTTTCCAACTACGACCTCACCGGGCTCATGGCCACCGGCACGGGCGCCATCACGCAGGCGCCGGTGTACCTGAGCGGCGTGCTCGCCCGGGACAAGACCTACGACACCAGCACGAGGGACTTGCTGGACACCAGCAACGCCAGCATCTACGGCATCGTCAACGGCGACAACGTGGCGCTCGACGCCAGCCACGGCGTCGGCAATTTCGCCGATGCCAATGCCGGCAACGGCAAGGTCGTCACGCTCGGCGGTTTCGTGCTGACCGGCGACGCCGTCAAGGTGACGAACTACAACCTGATCGTGCCGGCGAACCTCACGGCCAACATCGCCAGGGCGCAGTTGCAGGTGTACGGCGCAACGGTGGGCAACAAGGTCTACGACGGCAAGACCGCCACCACTTCCGGCGAACTGAACCTCGGCGGCGCCACATTCACCGGCACGCAAGGCAACGACAGCCTCAGGCTCGACCAGGCCAACGTCGTCGGCAACTTCAGCCAGTCCGACGTGGGCAGCGGCCTTGCGGTGACGGTCGGCGGTCTTGCCGTCAGGAACATGGACGGCAGCGTCAACGACAACTACTCGGTCGGCAGCGTGCAGGGCGGTACATCCGCCGCCCCGGCCGCGCTCATCGCCAACATCGTCCCGGCAACGCTCACCATCGCATTCAACCCGGGCACCTCTCCCGACAAGATCTACGACGGCACCAACTACGCCACGTTGAAGGGCAGCGATTTCATCGTCACGGGAATGGTGGGCAGCGAGCAGGTGTCGGTGATCCAGACGCCGGCGACCTACAACGGCAGCGGGGCGCCCAACGTCGGCACCTACGATGTCACGAGCGCGCTGCAGTCGTCCGACCTCGACTTCGCCAACGGCGCCAAGGCCGGCAACTACAGCTTCAACACCATCGTCACCGGCACCGGCAGGATCACCCAGGCACCGCTGTCGCTGCTCATCGACGGCAACCCGTCCAAGGTCTACGACGGCAACAGCATCGCCTCGTTGACCGCGGGCAATTTCATGCTGAGCGGCGTGATCCCCGGGGAAACCATCAATCTGGTCGGCCCCTTCGTGGCCGGCTATTACAACGGCTCCCCGGGGACCCCCGAGAGCAATGCCGGCATGTGGGGCGTGGCCGCAACGCTGACCAGCGGCAACTACCAGTTCACGGCAGGCAACGGCAACCCCGCCGGCTCGCTGGGCAACTACATCCTGCCGACCACGGCCCTGGGCTTCGGCACCATCACGCCCAGGGGCGTGACAGGGCAGATTGCGGCAGGAATCAATGGCGTCACCAAGGTCTACGACGGCACCACCGCGATCGCGCTCGGCCAGGGCAACATCGTGTTTGGCGGTTTCCTGAATGGCGACGGCGGCACCGTGACCGCTCCCGTCTCCGGCACCTTCGCCACCAGGAACACCGGAACGCAACCGATCAGCGCCCTGTTGAACGGCTCGAACGTCGGTTTCACCTGTGCCGGCGGCGGCACGGCTTGCCTCGGCAACTACACCTACGACGGTGTCGCGGGCCACACGCTGGCGAACGCGGACTGGTCCATCACGGCCTACGGCAGCGGGGTCATCCAGCAGAAGGAGCTGTACGTCACGCTCAGTGGCGTCACCAAGCAGTACGACGGCAACACCGCCGTGCTGCCGCTCGGCAATGGCAATTTCAACGTTTACGGTTACGCCAACAACGACGCCAGCGGCGCCAAGGACGGTGGCTGGGTCAGCGGCGAGGGAGCCGTCATCACCCCCACGGCGTCGTTCGCCTACGGTTCGCCGAACGTTGCACGCGACATCAACGGCAACGTGCTCGGCAACATCGAAGTGAAGGGCACGCTCACCTCGAACAATTACGCTCCCATCGGCAGCACGCTGCTGAGCAATTATCGGCTGGTCTACGACATCGACCAGAACGTCGGTCGGATCACGCCTGCGCCGCTGTATGTCAACGGGGTGTACGCGCAGGACAAGATTTACGACGGCGGCAATGGCGCCCTGATCAACATCGGCAATGGCCAGTTGGCCGGCCTTGCCGACGTGGACAAGAACGCCAGCGCCATCACGCTGGGCATCGGCAACGCCACGGCCAGCACGGCCGATGGCATCGGCAGCAGCACGGGCGGCACCATCGTCGCCAACAGCAACGGGACCTTCACTGCCAGCGGCTCGCCGGTTGGCGGCACGTTCGCGGGCGCGAACGCCGGCAACGGCCGGGCGGTGACCACGGTCTTCAGCCTTGGCGGAAGCTCGGCGGGCAATTACACCCTTCATTTGCCTGCTCTCATGGCCAACATCACTCCACGACCCTTGATGGTCAGCGGGCTCACGGCCAACAGCAAGACCTACGACGGCACCACAGCGGCCACGTTCACCTTCGCCACGCCCACACTCGAACAGGCCAGCGGCACCGGCTCGTCGGTCAGGGGTTTGCTGAGCCAGGATTCGGGCAGCGTCGCGCTGAACCAGTCAAGCGGCACGGGCACGTTTGCCACGTCCAGCGCGAATGCGGATCCATCTGGCAATTTCCTGTCGGCCACGGGCAGGAAGATCGCCGTCGTCGCCAGCGGCTTCACGCTGGACGGCAGCGCGGCGGGCAACTACGTACTGGCGCAACCCGTCGACCTCAGCGCCAACATCATGCAGGCGCAGATCGCGCTCTCGCTCGATGGCCCCATCCGGAAGGTGTACGACGGCACGACCTCCATCACCATTCCCACGGGCAACAACCAGTCCTCCGGCAACACGTCGGCCGGCTACCACACCTCCGGCTGGATCAACGGCGAGGGTGCCACCATCACCCAGACGCATTCGGCGTCGTACGCCTCCGCCGCTGCCACCGTGGACGGCAGCGGCAACCCCGTTGCCGGCGGCAACGGTTTCACCAATGTCACCGCCAACCTGGTGTCGTCCGACTGGCAGCCCGGCAGCGGCACGTCGTTGTCGAACTATGCGTTGCCGACCTCGGTGACAGGGAATGTCGGCGTCATCACCCCGCTGGTGCTCAACCTCAGTGCCTCGCGGGTATACGACGCCACCGCCAACATCTACGCCAGCCTCTCCGGCAATGTCACCAACAACGACGATGCCAGCGTGTTCGGCACGCTGTACGGCCTCAATGGCGACCATTTCACGGTGACGGGCCAGGGCGTCGCCTCGGGCAAGAACGTGGGCACTTACACGGGCGCGGGTTTCGGCCTTGGCACGCTGGCCTTGCAGGCCGTCGCCGGCGACGCGAGCAACTACACGCTGATGGGCGGCATCGATACGTACACCATCACCCGGGCGCCGTTGAACATCAATGTAGGCGCAGTCGCACAGAAGGTCTACGACGGCACCACGGCCGCCGTGGTGACCGGCGCTTCGCTGACGAGAGGCAACGCGAAGGGCGATGTGCTCGGCAGCGATGTGCTCACCTTGGCCACCGACGCCGGCGGCAACATCGCCGGTACGTTCAACAACAAGAACGCCGGCTTGGGCAAAGCCGTCAGCATCCCGACGTCCGACATCGGCGGCGCCGACGCCGGCAACTACCAGCTCGTGCAGCCCGCAGGGTTGACCGGCGACATCGCCAAACGCCCGGTCGTCATCAGTGGCTTGCGCCAGTACAACGGCCTGGGCACGGCGCTCGGCAACAGCGGCGCCATCGCCTGGAACCCGGTCGCGGCCGTATCGGGGGATCCGAACTCCGGCGTGGTGAGCGGCGACACGGTCAAGGTGAACGGCGGCACCGGCGTGTTGGCGTCCGCGGATGTGGGCTCGTATCACAGCGACGGCACCGGCAGCGGCCTGTTCGATGCCGCCGGTCTGGCCTTGAGCAATGCCAATTACGCGATTGCCTCCACGGGCAACACGTTCCAGGTCACGCCAATGGTGCTTGCCCTGACCGGTACGCGCGTGTACGACGGCACGGCCAATGCCGATGCGGACCTGATCACCAAGGTCAACGGTTCCAGCACGACCAGTTGCGGTACCGATTGCGTGACGCTGACCGGCGCCAATGGCGAAACGCTGAATCTCGCTGGCACCGGCACGGGCGCGTTGACTTCCGCCAACGTGGCCGGCACGAGCAGCAACCCGGCGCAGGTGGCGTTCGCCACCGGCGGTGGCGGCATTGCCGGTCTTGCGCTGGCGGGCAACGGCACGGCCAAGACCAGCAACTACACGCTGGCTGGCGGCATCACCATCGCGCCCTACGTGCTCAGCTTCACCGGCAGTCGCAGCTATGACGGCAGCAGGAATGTCAATGCGGCCGATCTCGTCGACGTGGTTTCGGGCACCAGCACCTTCAACGGCGTCGGCACCGACAGGTTCACGCTGAGCGGCAGCGGTTTGCTGAGCAGCGCCAACGCCGGCAGCTACGGCGGAGCCGCCAGCGGCGTCGTCGGTACGCCATCGGGCAGCACGCAGATCGGCGTTGGCGGACTGGCGCTGGTTTCCATCAGCGGCAACACCAACAACTACACCTTGACGGGTGGCAGCGACACCTACGGCATCAACAAGGCAGTCATCAACCTGGCCGGCGTGCGCCAGTACGACGGCACCGCATCGGTGAACGGAAACGGCGGCATCGCCCTCGTCAACGGCGTGCCCGCTGCCTGTGCTGCCGGCAACGAGTGCTGGGGGGTCTCGACCGGCAATGTGTACTCCGGCGATCTGGGCAACCTGACCGTGACCGGCAACGGCTCCACGCTGACAAGTGCGAACGTCGGCACCTACAGTGACAATGGCGGCGGTTTCAACAGCAGCCTGGTCCTCGGAGGCACCGCCGCCGGCAACTACACGCTGGCCGCCACGGGCAACCAGTTCATCATCATTCCGCACGTGATAAGCCTCGCCGGCACACGCGTGTACGACGCGAAAACCGACGCGGACGCCGGGCTGTTCGGCAACATGAACGGCACGATCAATGGCGTGCACGGCGAAGTGCTGAGCCTGACCGGCTCGGGCGTGGTATCGAACAAGAATGTGAACGGCGTCGTGCCGTACAGCGGCACGGGCGTCGGCGGCAATCCGACCAACGGCCAGGGTTTCAACCTCGGTACGCTGGCACTGGGCAACAATACGGGCGCCGCCAGCAACTACACGCTGCTGGGCGGAAGCGATTCGCTGGTCATCACCAAGGCCACGCTGACCGTCACCGGCAGCACAGTGGCAGACAAGATCTACAACGGCCGGGCCAACGATGCCGTGCTGAGCGGCTCGACACTGGTCGGTTTGCTGAGCAATGGCAGCGGCACGCTGGACAACGTGACGCTGAACAACGGCACGACCGGCGCCTACGCCTCGGCCAATGCGGGCACGCAGAACGTCAGCACCAGCATGAGCATCAGCGGGGTGGACAAGGACAACTACATCCTCGTGCAGCCCGTTGGCCTTGCGGGCCTGATCAACAAGGCGGCGCTGACGGTGACCGCGAACGATGCCGGCAAGACCTACGACGGTCAGGCCTACGCCGGCGGCAACGGCGTGGCCTACCAGGGCTTCGTCAACGGCGAAACCGCGAGCGTCCTGGGCGGCAGCCTTGTCTACGGCGGCACCTCTCAGGGCGCGATCAACGCCGGCAACTACGGCATCGCGGCGAGCGGCCTGAGCAGCGGCAACTACGCCATCAGCTATGTCGACGGTGCGCTCGATGTCGGCAAGGCGGCACTGACGGTGACCGCGAACGATGCCGGCAAGACCTACGACGGTCAGGCCTACGCCGGCGGCAACGGCGTGGCCTACCAGGGCTTCGTCAACGGCGAAACCGCGAGCGTCCTGGGCGGCAGCCTTGTCTACGGCGGCACCTCTCAGGGCGCGATCAACGCCGGCAACTACGGCATCGCGGCGAGCGGCCTGAGCAGCGGCAACTACGCCATCAGCTATGTCGACGGTGCGCTCGATGTCGGCAAGGCGGCACTGACGGTGACCGCGAACGATGCCGGCAAGACCTACGACGGTCAGGCCTACGCCGGCGGCAACGGCGTGGCCTACCAGGGCTTCGTCAACGGCGAAACCGCGAGCGTCCTGGGCGGCAGCCTTGTCTACGGCGGCACCTCTCAGGGCGCGATCAACGCCGGCAACTACGGCATCGCGGCGAGCGGCCTGAGCAGCGGCAACTACGCCATCAGCTATGTCGACGGTGCGCTCGATGTCGGCAAGGCGGCACTGACGGTGACCGCGAACGATGCCGGCAAGACCTACGACGGTCAGGCCTATGCCGGCGGCAACGGCGTGGCCTACCAGGGCTTCGTCAACGGCGAAACCGCGAGCGTCCTGGGTGGCAGCCTTGTCTATGGCGGTAGCTCGCAGGGCGCGATCAACGCCGGCAACTACGGCATCGCGGCGAGCGGCCTGAGCAGCGGCAACTACACCATCAGCTATGTCGACGGTGCGCTTGCTGTCGGCAAGGCCATCCTCGATCTCACTGGCACGCGCACATATGACGCGACCAGGGATGTCGACGCCAGCCTGTTTGGCAACAACGGTGTCCTTGCGACGGGCGTGAACGGCGAGACGGTGGTGCTCAGTGGCACGGGGCGGCTGGCGAGCAAGAACGTGGGCAACTATACCGGTGCCGACTTCGGCTTGGGCTCGCTGACGCTGTCCGATGGCAGCAACGGCGGCCTGGCCGGCAACTACACGCTGGTGGGCGGCACCGACACGCTGGCGATCACGCCGAAGGTGATCGCGGTCGCGGCGACGGCAGCCAGCAAGATCTACGACGGCAGCACTGCGGCGACGCTGATCTCGCTGGCAAGCAACGGTGTCATCGGCAACGACGCGGTGGACTTTGCCGGCACGGGTGCGGCCTTTGCCGATCCCAACGCAGGCGCCGGCAAGACGGTGACCGTGAGCGGCATCACGGCGGGCGGCGCGGACGCGCTCAACTACACAGTCAATGCCACGGCAACGACCACGGCGGATATCGCCAGGGCCGTTCTGAGTCTGAGCGGCACGCGCGTGTACGACGGCACGGCCAACGCGGCCGCCAGCGACCTCACGACCATTCGCGGCCTTGTGGGCAACGAGACGATCGTGCTGGGCGGCACGGGGCAAGTGGGCGACAAGAACGTCGGCACGAGCAAGGCGCTCACGGACTTGAATGGCCTGACGCTGGCTGATGGCAGCAATGGCGGCATGGCCGGCAACTACACGCTGGCGGGTGGTACCGACATGCTGACGATCACACCGGCCGCATTGACCGTCGTCGGCACCACGGTGGCCACCAAGACCTACGACGGCAATACCGTGGCCAGCCTCGACGGTTCGCAACTTGCCGGGGTGCTGGGCCAGGACGCCGTGACGCTGGGCGCTGCCGCCACGGGCACGTTTGCCTCCCCGGATGCGGCTGTCGGCATCGGCGTCAGTACCGGCATGACGATCGGTGGCGCCGATGCCGGCAACTACGTGCTGGTACAGCCTTCGAACATCGCGGGCACCATCGTTCCGGTGGTGCTCGACCTCCGCGGCACGCGCGTGTACGACGCCACGGCAAACGCGAACGCCGCCCTGTTCGGCACCAATGGCGTGCTTGCCGGCATCAACGGCGAGTCGCTGGTGCTGAAGGGCACGGGGCAGTTGGCCAGCAAGGACGTCGGCACCTATGCCGGTGCGCGGTTCGGGCTGGGCACGTTGACGCTTGCCGATGGCGGCAACGGCGGCCTGGCGCGGAACTACACCCTGGCAGGCGGCTCCGACACGCTCGCGGTCACGCCTCTGGCCATCGTGGTCGACGCCACCGGCGCCGACAAGATGTACGACGCCACCACGATCGCCGAGGTGACGCTGGGTAGCGATGGCGCACGGCCGGGCGACCAGTTGGGCTTCGGTTACGGGGCGGCGCACTTCGCCCGGCCCGACGTTGCCCATGCCACGACGGTGACGGTGACGGGGCTGGTACTGACCGGTGCCGATGCGGGCAATTACGTCATTGCCAATCCCGGCGCCGTGGCCTACACCGCGGCCGATATCACCGGCGCACGCCCGTCGGCCTTCGGCATCGCCGACGGCACGCTGGCGCAGTTGGGCAGCGTGCTGGGTCCGGTCGAACTCGCCACCCCTTACGGCGTTGCCCAGCAGGATCAGGTGGGCCCGTATACCGGCAACAAGAAACGCCTGCATCGCCCGGTGGAACGCAACGTGTCGCGCAGCGACTTCGCCTCAGGCCTGTCGCTCAAGGTGATCGATGGCGGCGTTCGCGCGTCCGTGATGGCCCTGCCATGAATGCGCCGAGCCGTCTGCCTCGCACGATCCGCCTCCCTCTCGTCAACCGTCTTCAAGTGAAATTCATGCAGATCAAGTCTTGTCCCGTACCGCGCCGCGGCGCGTTGGCCGTCATGATGTCGCTGGCGCTGTCCGGCGTGGCGCAAGCCCAGTCGGTCCCCCCCGGCGTGCCAATGCAGATCCCCAACAGCGGCATGCTGTTGCAGCAGGTGCCGCAACAGCCGTCGACGGTGCCGTCGTCCGACCTCGACCTGCGCATGCGGCGTCCGGAAAAGCCGCCGGCAGCCGATTCGCGCGCCTTCATGGTCAGGAGCATCCAGATCGTCGGCAATACCTTGTTGCCCGAGGCGCGGCTGCGCTCGCTGGCGGCGGGTTACGAGGGCAAGCAGATCACGCTGGGCGCCCTCGAAAATCTTGCCGACAGCATCAGCACGGCTTACCTGCAGGCCGGCTATCCGCTGGTGCGCGTTTATGTGCCGGCACAGACCATGGTCGACGGCGTGGTGAAGCTCGCGGTGGTCGAAGCCCGTTACGGCAAGGTGGTGCTGGACAACCAAAGCGCCGTGAAGGATGGCCCGCTTAAGGCCGCGCTGGCGCCGCTGCAGCCGGGCCAGCCGGTATCGAACCACACCCTGGAACGCAGCCTGCTGCTGCTCTCCGACATCCCCGGCGCACAGGCCAGCTCCGCGATACAACCGGGCGACGAGCAGGGCACATCCGACCTGCTGGTCGGCGTGACCACGGCACAGCGATACACCGGCACGCTGGGCCTGGACGACTACGGCAACGAATCCACCGGCCGTGCCCGCGCCACCGGCAGCTTCGCCGTCAACGGCCTGCTGCACATGGGCGACCTGCTCGACTTCAGCGCGGCCAGTTCCGGCGGCGGCATGAACTACTTCCAGGGCGGCTACCGCTGGCTGCTGAACGGGCAGGGCACCACGTTGCGTGGCGGCGTCTCGTCACTGCATTACCACCTTGGCGGTCAACTTTCCCCGCTGGATGCCTACGGCTCGGCGCTGGTGGGCAGCCTGACCCTGACCCAGCCCATCGTGCGCAACACGGCAGCAAATCTGTATGGACAGATCGAGTTCGACCACAAGCTGCTGAAGGACGATATCGGCCTCGTCGCGATCAACAACGACCGCCAGGCCAACGTATGGGTGGCCACCCTGGCCGGCGACGAGCGCGACGCGCATGGCATTACCAATTACAGCCTGGGCATGTCGCATGGCGACATCACCTATACCAACGGTCTCGCCAACCTGATCGACTGGATCACCTCGCGCACGCAGGGCTCCTACAACAAATACAGCTTCTCGCTGTCCCGACTGCAACGCCTGGGCGACGCCGATGCGTTGTATGCAGGCTTCAGCCAGCAGTGGGCGAGCAAGAACCTCGACACCTCGGAGCAGTTCTTCCTTGGTGGCCCCAACAACGTGCGTGGCTACGATGTGGGTGTGCTGGCCGGTTCGCAGGGCAATCTGTTCTCCCTGGAATACCGCCACGACTTCAGCGTGCCTGGCGTGCCGGGCCGCTGGCAGGCTTCGTTGTTCGGCGACACCGGGCGCGTGACGGTCTACAAGGACAACATCACGCGCGGCACCAACAGCGGTCGCCTGAGCGGCGCAGGCCTTGGCCTGCACTGGTTCGGTCCGCACGGCTGGACGGCCGCGGCGAGCGTGGCCAAGCCCATCGGCAACACACCGGACCTCCTGCCCAACGCCAACCGCAAGACCCGCCTGTGGGTGCAGGTGATGAAGGGTTTCGACTGAGTGCTCCGTCGCCCTTTCCCGGGCCCGCCAAGGGCGAAAGGGCGACTTCACTGCGTGGCCTTCGGCACAGTCGGGTAAAATCTCCGTTTCGCCTTGGAACGGAGCCTTGCCCATGTGGTTTGCGATCATCGCCCAGGACCATCCCGGTACGCTGGACAAGCGCCTTGCTGCCCGCGCCGCGCACCTGGAGCGCCTGAACAAGCTGCAGGACGAAGGCCGCATGCTGCTGGCGGGCCCGTTCCCGGCGATCGAATCGGAGAATCCCGGCCCGGCCGGCTTCACCGGCAGCATGATCGTGGCCGAGTTCGCCTCGCTGGCCGATGCTGAAGCCTGGGCCAAGGTCGACCCCTACGTGGACGCCGGCGTCTACGCCGACGTGAGCATCAAGCCGTTCCGCAAGACCCTGCCATGAGCGAGGCGATGGTCGAGCAGATCCGCGCGCGCCTTGCGGCGGCGTTCTCGCCCAGCGAACTGGACGTGACCGACGAGGGCCATCTGCACCGTGGCCATGCCGGGGAGGGCAAGGGGCATTTCCACGTGCACATCGTCAGCCCCGCATTTGCCGGGGTGTTGCCGATCAGGCGTCACCGGATGATCTATGCCGAGCTGGACGACCTGATGAATCGCGGCATCCATGCGCTGTCGATAGATGCAAAGTAATATTTTAAATACAAACAATAATATGCAGTTCATTTCTCAAGTGAAATATCACACAGAAATGCATTGCGGCACCGGCCCGCGTTTGGCACAGTGCCTTGTCGCCCGAACTCGCGGGCGCCCCCTGATTTCCTTGCGATGACCGCATGCGCCTGACCACGATCAAACTCGCCGGCTTCAAATCCTTCGTCGACCCGACCACGCTGCATCTCCCCGCCAACATGACCGGCGTGGTGGGGCCGAACGGCTGCGGCAAGTCCAACATCATCGACGCGATCCGCTGGGTGATGGGCGAGAGCGCCGCCAGCCGCCTGCGCGGCGATTCGCTCACCGACGTGATCTTCTCCGGTTCCACCTCGCGCAAGCCGGTGGGGCAGGCCACGGTCGAGCTGATCTTCGACAACGCCGACGGCACGGTGCAGGGCGAGTACGGCCAGTACGCCGAGATCTCGGTGAAGCGCCAGGTGACGCGCGACGGGCAATCCTTCTACTTCCTCAACGGCGCGCGCTGCCGCCGCCGCGACATCACCGACCTGTTCCTGGGCACCGGCCTCGGCCCGCGCAGCTACTCGATCATCGAGCAGGGCATGATCTCGCAGATCATCGAGGCGCACCCCGAGGAACTGCGCACGCACCTGGAAGAGGCCGCCGGCATCTCCAAGTACAAGGAGCGCCGCAAGGAGACCGAGAGCCGCATCAAGTCCACCCGCGAGAACCTCGACCGCGTGAAGGACGTGCGCGACGAGGTGGACAAGCAGCTCGAACACCTCAACCGCCAGGCCCGCGCCGCCGAGCGCTGGAAGGCCTACAAGGAAGAGGAAACCCGCAAGCAGGCCGAATTGCGCGCGCTGGAATACCGCGCGCTGAAGGGCCAGCACGACGGCGAAGGGGCAGGGCTTTCGGCCGCCGAGATCGAGATCGAGAAGCAGCTGGCCGGCCAGCGCGAGATCGAGGCGCAGATCGAAGCCATGCGCGAGCGCCACACCGAGGCCGGCGAGCACCTGAATTCGGTGCAGGCCGAGGTCTACAAGGTCGGTGCCGAGATCGCCCGCGTCGAGCAGCAGGTGCGCCACAACAAGGAAACCGCCGAGCGCCTGCAGCGTGCTCAGGGCGACGCCGAGCGCGAGCACAACGAGCTGGCCGAACACATCGCCGGCGACCGCAGCCAGGTCGAAACGCTGCGCATGGCGCTGGCCGAAGGCGAACCGAAGCTCGAAGCCCTGCAGCAGATGCAGGACGACACCGCCGAAGCCCAGCGCAGCGCCGAAACGAAGCTCGCCGACTGGCAGCAGCGCTGGGACACGCACACCCGCACCGCCGGCGAATCCAACCGCGCCGCCGAAGTGGAGCGCACCCGGCTCAACTACCTCGACCGCCAGGCGATCGATCTTTCCAGGCGCCGCGAGGCGCTGGAAGCCGAGCAGAAGGCCACCGACCTCGCCGCGCTGGACGCCGCCGCCGAGCAGATGCACCAGGAGCACGACACCCAGCGCGAAAAGGTGGAATCGCTGGGCAGCCTGCTCGACCAGCACAAGACCAGCCACGAAAAGGTGCTGGACGAGGAACGCCAGCTGCAGTCCACGCTCAACGAAGCGCGCTCGCAACTGCAGACCGCCCGCGGCCGGCAGTCCTCGCTGGAAGCCCTGCAGCATGCCGCGCTGGGCCAGGAAGAGAACGCCGCCAGCCAGTGGCTGGCGCGGCTGGGCCTGGACAAGTCGCCGCGCCTCGGCGCGGCCCTGCAGGTGGAAGCCGGCTGGGAAACCGCGGTGGAAACCGTGCTGGCCGGCTTCATCGACAGCGTGCTGGTGGACGGCGCGCACGCGCTGGCCGCCGACTTCGGCGCGCTGGAGAACGCCGACGTCGCCCTGCTCGATGCCAGCGAAGGCGGCGCCAACACCGCCGGCACGCTGGCCGCGCATGTGCGCGGCCCGGCGGCGGCCATCGCCATCCTGGGCCACGTGCTCGTCGCCGAGACGCTGGACGAGGCGCACCAGCGCGTGACCGGCCTGTCCGCGCTGGCGCCGTACCAGTCGGTGATCACCCGTGGCGGCGAATGGCTGGGTCCGGGCTGGGCCCGAGTGCGCCGCGCGCAGGGCAACCAGGTGGGCGTGCTGGCGCGCGAGCGCGAGATCCGCACCCTGACCGAGCAGGTCGCCGCACTGGAAGCGCGCATCGAGGAATGCACGGCGCAGCTCGACGACCTGCGCACCCGCAAGTTCGAGGCCGAGCGCGCCCGCGACGACACCCAGCGCGAGCTGTACAACGCGCACCGCCGCCAGAGCGAACTCGCCGGCCAGTTGCAGAGCCATCGCGGCAAGCTGGAAACCGCGCGGGCCCGCGGCGAGAAGGTGGCCGGCGAATTGTCCACGCTGATCGAACAACTCGACGAATTGCAGGGGCAGACCCGCGAGGCGCGTGCGCGGCTGGACGAATCGGTCGGCCACATGGGCGACCTGGAGGACCAGCGCCGCGAGCTGGAGAACGAGCGCCGCGCGCTGCTGGAAGCCCGCGAGGAAGCGCGCATGAACGCGCGAGAGGCCGCCGACCAGGCGCATGCGCTGGCGCTGTCGCTGGAATCCAGGCGTTCCTCGCTGGCCTCGCTGGAACAGTCGCTGGCGCGCATGGACAACCAGTTGCGCCAGATCGAGGCGCGCCGCGGCGAGATCGCCGAGCAGCTCGCCGCCGGCTCCGATCCCATTGCCGAGCTCGAAGCCGAGCGGCAGACCTATCTCGACCAGCGCCTGCTGGTGGACAAGCAACTGGTCGAGGCGCGCCGCGCGCTGGAGGAATGCGACATCGCCTTCCGCCAGCTGGAACAGCGCCGCCACCTCGCCGAGCAGGGCCTGGCCAGCCTGCGCGAAAGCCTGTCCGAGAAGCGCCTCGCCGCGCAGGCGCTGCAACTGCGCGCCGAGCAACTGGCCGAGGCGATCGCCGCCTCAGGCCTGGAACTCGAAACCCTGCTTGCCGAGCTGGCCGAGGACGTCGACGCGGCACAGTGGAAGCAGCAGCTGGCCGAACTCGCGCAGAAGATCGTGCGCCTGGAACCGGTGAACCTCGCCGCGATCCAGGAACACGCCGAGCAGAGCGAGCGCAAGACCTACCTCGACAACCAGCTCGCCGACCTCGCCAGCGCGATGGAAACGCTGGAAGGCGCGATCAAGAAGATCGACCGCGAGACGCGCGCGCGCTTCAAGGAAACCTTCGACAAGGTCAACGCCGGCGTGCAGGAGCTGTTCCCGCGCCTGTTCGGCGGCGGCCACGCCTATCTCGAACTCACCGGCGACGACCTGCTCGACACCGGGGTGGCGATCATGGCGCGCCCGCCCGGCAAGCGGCCGTCCAACATCTCGCTGCTCTCCGGTGGCGAGAAGGCGCTGACCGCGGTGGCGCTGGTGTTCGCCATCTTCAACCTGAACCCCGCGCCGTTCTGCCTGCTGGACGAGGTGGACGCGCCGCTGGACGAGGCGAACGTGGGCCGCTTCTCCAGCATGGTGCGCGAGATGAGCGAACGGGTGCAGTTCATCTTCATCAGCCACAACAAGGCCACCATGGAGGCGGCCAGCCAGTTGTGCGGCGTGACCATGCGCGAGCCCGGCGTGTCGCGACTGGTGCAGGTGGACCTTGCCGAAGCGGCTAAACTGGCGGGCACCGCCTGAGCCGCCCCGGCGCGCCGGCATGAATTGAAACGCGGGCCCGGCCAGCCGCCGGGTTCGCGGATTCGAAAACCGCCCGCGGGCGGTGCTCGACCTGGACGAGGAATCGATGATGACGCTGCAACCCGTGCTTGCCATTGCCTGGAATCCGGCGGTCGGCATACCGCTGCTGATCGTCGGCGTGGTCGTGCTCGCGCTGATCTGGCTGTTCGGCCAGCCGAAGAAGGAGCAGCAGGGCAGGCGGCGCGTGCCGACCGGGCAAGGCGCGGGGCATGCCGGAGAACGTCGCGAGCCCACGCTGGGCGAGCCCGGCGACGAGGATGGCCTCTCCTTCAGCGCCACCGATCCGGTGCTGACCGACGAACCGCAACCGCAACAGGGCGAACTCGACGTGGGCCTGCGCGCGGAACTGGAACGCCTGGGCGCCACGCTCGCCGGCGAGCGCAACGCGCCGTTGTCGCGCGGCAAGCTGGCGGGGCAGGCCGCATCCATCGTCGATGCGCTGCGCGCGCCGTCGTCGCCGCCGGCGGAGGCGCCGGCCGCTGCCGTGCACACTCCGGCGCCCGCGCCCGCACCGGCTGCGGCGGCAGCGCCGCCGGCAGCCCGCATGCCGCCGCGTTCCGACCTGGGCCGGCGGCCGGCGCAGGTCGCGGTGGAGCGCATCGTCACCTTGTTCGTGATGGCGCGCGAAGGCAGCCACTTCAACGGTTCCGACCTGATCGTGGCGGCCGAGAAGGCCGGCCTGGAATTCGGCGACATGGGCATCTTCCACCGCCTCGTCGACGGCAAGCGCGAACTGGGGCCGATCTTCAGCGTCGCGAACATGCTCAAGCCCGGCAGCTTCGACCTGGGCCGCCTCGACACCATGCGCACGCCCGGCCTCAGCTTCTTCATGACCCTGCCCGCGCCGCTGCCTGCGCTGGACGCCTGGGACACCATGCTGCCCACCGCACAACGCATGGCCGAACTGCTGGACGGCCAGGTGCTGGACGAGGAACGCAACGCCCTCGGTCGCCAGCGCGTCGCCCACATCCGCGACGAACTGCGCGGCTGGGACCGCGACCACGAAGGCGAGGAAATCCACTTCCGGCGCTGAGCGCCGGGAATCCCGCAATCGCGCGGCTCCGCCGTCGCCCAGACATCCGTCGTCGCCCGGCACAGGCGTAGCCGCCGCAGGTCGGGACGCGCCCGTTCGGTGGCGAGAACCAGGTGCCGCACGCAGCGTTCCGCGATCGCAGCGCGGCGCGGGCTGCTCCCGGCGGGATCAGCCACCACCGGCGCATGCGCCAGCCGCTCCGGCGACCGGCAAGGCCGCAACGACCCACCGGCACGTCAACGCGCCACTGGCGGACCTGCCGCAGCGGAATGCGCCAGCCATTCGGCTGGACTGCAGGCCGGGCGCACCCACTCCGAAAGAGCCCGATCGAGCCCATGCCGGGGCCGTGGGCAACGTACACAAACTTTGCACTTGCGCATGACTGCTCAGCAGCTTTGCAGGTCGGTGCCTGCGGAGCATGTTGCCTGGCGCGGCCACGGATTCGCGGACACGCACGCAAGCTGTTGATTGGCTTGGGTCGACACATTGCCTGCCGGCAGCGGAACGCTTTGGCACACGACTTGCTCCAGTCGCCATATGCCCGCCGCGCCGAACGCGTCGGGATCCTCGATCACCGCGAGTCATCGACCTAAGGAGCGGCAAATGGCCAATCTGCTGTGGTTGCAAGGTGGCGCATGTTCCGGCAACACCATGTCCTTCCTCAATGCCGAGGAACCGAGTGCCTGCGATCTGGTGACCGATTTCGGCATCAACGTGTTGTGGCACCCCTCGCTGGGCATGGAGCTGGGCGACAACCTGCGCAAGCTGCTCGACGACCTGGTCAGCGGGGCCATTCCGCTGGACATCTTCGTGTTCGAGGGCACGGTGGTGAATGCGCCGAACGGTACCGGCGAATGGAACCGCTTCGCCGGCAAGCCGATGAAGGAGTGGGTGGCTGCGCTGAGCAAAGTCGCCAGCTTCGTCGTCGCGGTCGGCGACTGCGCCACCTGGGGCGGCATCCCCGCCACCGCGCCGAACCCGAGCGAGTCGACGGGCTTGCAGTTCCTCAAGCGCGCGAACGGGGGAGCGCTCGGCAGCGGATTCAAGTCGAAGTCGGGCCTGCCGGTGGTCAACATCCCCGGCTGCCCGGCGCATCCGGACTGGATCACCCAGATAGTCGTGGCCATCGCCACGGGCCGCGGCGGCGACCTGACGCTGGACGAATTCCAGCGGCCGAAGACCTTCTTCCAGTCGTTCACCCAGACCGGCTGCACGCGCAACATGCATTTCGCCTACAAGGTCAGCGCCACCGAGTTCGGCCAGCGCAAGGGCTGTCTGTTCTACGACCTTGGCTGCCGCGGGCCGATGACCCACTCGCCATGCAACCGCATCCTGTGGAATCGGCAATCGTCGAAGACCCGGGCCGGCATGCCTTGCATGGGTTGCACCGAACCGGAATTCCCGTTCTTCGATCTCGCTCCCGGCACCGTGTTCCGCACGCAGACAGTGATGGGCGTGCCCAAGGACATGCCGCAAGGGGTCGACAAGAAGGGTTACATCGCGCTGACCGTCGCGGCGAAGAATGCCGCGCCGAAGTGGGCCGAAGAAGACATTTTCGTGGTTTGACCGGAGGATACCGAAACCATGCCCGCACAGATCCAGACCCTCGACATCTCTCCAGTCGGCCGCGTCGAAGGCGACCTCGACGTTCGCGTCGAAGTCGGCGACGGCGTCGTCACCAGCGCGTGGACCCAGGCCGAGCTGTTCCGCGGCTTCGAAGTGATCCTGCGTGACAAGGACCCGCAAGCGGGCCTTGTAGTCACCCCGCGCGCCTGCGGCATCTGCGGCGCCTCGCACCTGTCGTGCGCGGCGTGGGCGCTCGACACGGCGTGGGGCACCGAGGTGCCGCGCAACGCCATCCTGTCCCGCAACCTCGGGCAGATCGCCGAGACCCTCCAGTCGGTGCCGCGCTACTTCTACGGCCTGTACGCGATCGACCTGACCAACAAGAACTACCGCAAGAGCCCGTTCTACGAGGAAGCGGTGAAGCGCTTCGCGCCGTTCACCGGCACTTCCTACGAACGCGGCGTGACCATTTCCGGCAAGCCGGTCGAGATCTACGCGCTGCTCGGCGGCCAGTGGCCGCATTCCAGCTACATGGTCCCGGGCGGCGTGATGAGCGCGCCCACCCTGACCGACGTGACCCGCGCATGGGGCATTCTCGAGTACTTCAAGACCAACTGGCTGGAGCCGCTGTGGCTGGGCTGTTCGCTGGAGCGCTACGAGCAGATCAAGAGCTACGACGACTTCCTCGCCTGGCTCGACGAAAGCCCGGCGCACGCGAACTCCGACCTCGGCTTCTACTGGCGCATGGGTGTGGACATCGGCCTGCTGAAGTATGGCGCCGGCGTCGGCAAGTACGTCACCTGGGGTTACCTGCCGCACGAGGACAGGTACAACAAGCCGACCATCGAAGGCCGCAGCGACGCGGTGATCATGAAGAGCGGCCTCTACGACGGCAAGACGGACACGCACGCGTCGATGAAGCAGGATTTCGTTCGCGAGAACCTGTTGCACGCGTGGTATGACGAAGGCGGCGCCGACGTGCACCCGTTCGACCGCGTCACCAGGCCGACCACGAAGAACGCGATCGACTATGCCGGCAAGTATTCGTGGGGCACCGCGGTGCGCCACCAGGATGCCGGCCGCCTCGAGGCCGGTCCGCTGGCGCGGCAGCTGGTCGCCGGCGGCAAGCTCGGCGAAAACTGGCAGCACAGCGATCCGTTCATCCTCGACTGCTACCGCAAGCTCGGCGGCGCGAGCGTGCACGTGCGCCAGCTCGCGCGCGTGCACGAGCTGGTCAAGCTGTACCGCCAGGCCGAACGCATTCTGCGCGAGTTCAAGCTCAACGATCCGTGGTACATCAAGCCGCGCGAGCGGGACGGCCGCGGCTGGGGCGCGACGGAAGCCGCGCGCGGTGCGCTGTGCCACTGGATCGAACTCAAGGACGGCAAGATCAAGAACTACCAGATCATCGCGCCGACCACCTGGAACGTCGGTCCGCGCGACGCCGAGGGTGCACGCGGACCGATCGAGGAGGCGCTGGTCGGCACGCCGATCGCCGATCCGACCGACCCGGTGGAAGTGGGCCACGTCGCACGTTCGTTCGATTCCTGCCTTGTTTGCACCGTGCACGCGCACGATGCGAAGAGCGGGAAGGAACTGGCGAGGTTCCGCATCGGATAGCATTCGCGGCGGCGCTGTCAGCCGCCGCCAGCCAGCCTTCAGCCAACGCCAACGGGGACACGATGTCGATCCACGATGACGATCAATTGCGCGAACGCATTGGCAGGATGCTCGCACAGGGATTGAAGACCCAGACCGAGCCGTTCCCCGAGACAGAGCGCGAGTTCTCGCAATTGCTGGACGAGTTGAACCGCCTGCCGGCGGACGACCTGGAGGGGAAGCTGGTGCTGTCCGGTTTCACCGATACGCCGTACGGCGAAGACCGGATGCGTTGCCAGGAATGCATGTACTACCTGGTCCACCGCAAGTGGTGCGACCTGCCGGAACTGGCGGTGCCGGTGGGGCCGGACTGGTGGTGCCGTCTGTGGCGAATCTGATCGCGGGAGGCTTCCGCGATCCGACCGCCACGGCGCGCCCTGGCGCGATCGGCCGCGGCGTGCGCGACGGCCGGGGCGGCGCGGTCGCGCCGGCTTCGGCGCTTCCGTCCGCCGCGCACCTGCAGGCCGCCTTCGAACAGGAGGAGAGCGGGCATGACCGAGGCAGCGGACAAATCGCCACCGGAACAGCAACGCGAACGCATCCGTCG
>NZ_NJIC01000019.1:131333-193112 GCF_013620825.1 Rhodanobacter sp. PCA2
TCGCTTGTTGGCCGGCGGACTCGAGACCGACTGGAAGCAGCGCGCCTACGAGGATGCCGACGTGCAGCGCGTGGTCGCCGAGCTGAAGAAGCTGGCGCCCGATGACCTCGAAGGCCGGCTGCGGATCGGCGGCTTCACGCTGACCCCGTACGTGGGGGAGGAAGACCCGGAGATCGAGCAGGCCTGCAGCACCTGCATGTACTATGAGCTGCACAAGAAGTACTGCGCCTTGCCCGAGTTGGATCTCTACGCGGAACCGGAGTGGTCGTGCATCCTGTGGCGCATCTGACGGATCCCGATGGCAGCAGCGGCGTCGGCCGCGGGCGGCTCGTCGAAGGCGCTTCGCGGTTCGCGCCGCCCCGGCAGAAGCAGGTGGAATCGCGATGCTGCTGGTGATCGGCTGCGGCAATCCGGCGCGCAGCGACGATGGCGCCGGCATCGAGGTCGTGCGGCGGCTGTCGCAAAGACACCCGGGCCCGGAAAGCCCCATGAAGCTGATCGACGCGGGCACCTCGGGCATGGAGGTGATGTTCCAGGTCCGTGGCGCCGCGCACACCGTCATCGTCGACGCGTGCAGCAGCGGCGGGGAGCCGGGCGCGGTCTATCGCCTCCCGGCGAAGGAGGCGGCAACGCCGACCGAACATCGCTACGGCATGCACGGCCTGCGCTGGGACCATGCGCTGTATGCGGGGCAGAAGATGCACGGCGAGAATTTCCTCGACCACGCCGAGGTCTTCCTGATCGAAGCCGGCAGCCTGGACTACGGACTGGAACTCGGTGCCGCGGCGCAACGCGGCGTCGCCCTCGTCGTCGCCGAGATCGAAAAGCTGGCGGCGCTGGCATGAGCGCAGCGGTCGCCGAGATCGTCCTCCGCGACGGCCGCCTGCACATGGCCCGCGATGTGCACGAACGCGTGCTGTTCGCCTGCGAGAACGTGGCCCTGCTGGCACGCGGCGACGGCTGGCTGCTGATGCCGCTGCGCGCCGGCGCCGGCGGCCTGCAGGTCAAGCTGCGCAATGCGCGCGGCGACCGCGTGGTCGAATCGCAGGAGTTCTTCCGCAACCAGGGGATCGACGATTCGGCGGAGCCGCGGCGCCTGCTGCTCGTCGACGTTCCCGGGGAAGCCGCATTCGCGATGCGCTTCGACCCGTAGGGCACCTCTCGTCCATCGTGCGCCTCGCGACAGCGGGCCGAAGCCCGTTGGCGCACGTTGCCGGTCGATCAATGGAAATGCTCGTGCCGGTGCCGGGTGTGGTCGGCGTGGACGTGTTCGTGCGCGTGCAGCGCGGGCGTCCCTATCCGCTGTTCAAGGCGGCCGAATTTCCAGATCGCCACCGACAGCGCCCATGCGAGCAGGAACATGGCGACCACGATGTAGCCCAGCACGCCGAAGTCCAGCGTCGCGATCCGGTCCAGCAACGGCCCGCGCCAGCCGAAGCGCTCGATCGCCACCTGCAGCAATTCGACCGAGCCGATCGCCAGCGCGACGACCACGGACAGCGTCGTCGTCGCCAGGCCGTAGAAGATCTTGCGCAACGGGTTGACGAAGGCCCAGTCGTAGGCCTTGGTCATCAGCACGCCGTCGGTGGTGTCCATCAGCGACATGCCGGCGGCGAACAACACCGGCAGCGCCAGCGTCGCCGGCACCGGCAGGTTGCCGCTTGCGGCGCCGGCGGTCATCGCCAGCAGGCCGATCTCCGAGGCGGTGTCGAAGCCCAGCCCGAACAGCAGGCCGAGCGGATACATCTGCCTGCTGTGGCGGATGAACTTCGTCAACCTGCCGCCGAACAACCGGTTCAGGAACCCGCGCTGCGCCAGCAGCCCTTCCAGGTGCGCGTGGTCGTGGGTACCGCTGCGCGCCTGCTTCCACACCTGCAGCATGTCCAGCAGCACGCGCAGGTTGAGCAGGCCGATGAGCCACAGGAACAGGCCGGACACGCTCATGCCGATGATGCCGCCGATCTCCCTCATCTGCGGCAGCTCGCTCGCGACCGTTGCCGCGGCGAAGGCCAGCGCAAGCGCCAGCGCAAGCACGATGGTCGAGTGCCCCAGCGAGAAGAAGAAACCCACGCCCAGCGGGTTGCGGCCGTTCTGCAACATGTAGCGCACAGTGTCGTCCACCGCGGCGATGTGGTCGGCGTCGAACGCGTGGCGCAGGCCGAACATGTAGGCGGCGAAGCCGAGGCCGAGCAGGGCCGGGTGGCTGTCGCGGTAGTACAGCAGGGTGCCGATGCCGATGGCGTGCAACAAGGCGATGAAGCCGTACAGGCCGAGCAGCGACAGCCGCTCGCCGGCGTCGAAGTGCAGCGCGCCGCCGGACCGCAGCGGCGCCGACCGGCCGTTGGCGGCGGGCATCGGACGAAACACCACCGCGTCCATCGCGGCAAGGGCAGGGCGGGCGGCGTCCGCAAGCTGGTTCATCAAGATGTCCCGCGCGATGTCTGGCCGTGAATCTGGATTGGGCGCGGGGCCGTTGTCATCCCGCAGCGCGCAATTGCATAGTTGGTAGGCAGCGGTTCGCGGCGCCCCGGGCCGACCTGCAAACCTGTTTGCCGGACGGGTGCGCCGTTCAGAGCGACCAGCGCGCGGTCAGGCGCAGGCTGCGCGGCGCCATCGGGTGGAAATGAGTGTCCTCGACGCCTGCCGCCGGCTCGCCCGGCAGGCGCGATGCGTACCAGTAGTCGATGTCGTGGTCGTCGCTGTCCAGCAGGTTCAGCACGTCCAGCGCCAGGCCGAAGCGCTTCCAGTCCTTGCCCACGCGCAGGTTGACCACGGTGGTGCCGGCGGACTCGTGGCTGCCGTCCTCGACCAGCGGGTAGGCGGCGAAGTGGCGCAGGCGGCCGCCCAGGTACCAGCCGCCGTCGAAGTTCGCGCGCACGCCGAGGTTGGCCACGAACGGGATCGCGCCGGGAATCCGGTTGCCTTGCGGGGCGCTGTCGCTGAACTCCGACTTCGTCCACGACAGTTCCGCGTCGACGGCGATGCGCTCGTCCGGGAACCAGTAGATGCCCAGTTCCGCGCCGCGCCGCTTGCTCCGGCGGCTGGCCTCGGTGTTGCCGGCGTCGCCCACGAACAGCAGTTCCGAGTCCAGCTTCAGGTCCCACAGCGCGAAGGTCGCGTGGAGCTTTTTGCCCGGCTGCCATCGCGCGCCGAATTCACGGCCGGTCGAACGCACCAGTGGATCGACCGGCTTCACCGGATCGCCGCTGACCGGGTCGACGCGGGTGGTCGTGCCGCGCGCGTCGTTGGAATGCAGGCCCTGGCCCCAGCTCGCGTAGAGGTCCAGCGCATCGGCGGCGCGGAAGGCTAGGCTGGCCTTCGCCGAAACGAGACTGTCGCCGACATGGCCGGCGTTCTCCGGCTGCAGCGAGTCCACGTCGAAGTCGTAGAGGTCCCAGCGCACGCCCAGATAGCTGCGGAACCTGTCCGTCCAATGCGTTTCGCGGGCAACGAACATGCCGATGCTGTCTTCGACCACGCTGTCCATGCGGATGGTGGACAGGCGCATGCGGTGCTGCGTGTGGTACAGGCCGATCGCGGCGATGTCGTCGCGCCGGCCTTCCGCGCCGAACTGCCACTTGCCGAGGTCGTCGCTCCATTCCTGCACCGCGTTGTAGCCGTAGACGTGGCGGTTGTCGTGCTGCTCGAACTGGTCGCCGGTGTCCGGATGGTCGAGGAAATAGGTGAAGTCCGACCACAGGCTCAGCTTGTAGCCGATCGCGTAGGCGCTGACGCGCAACTGGCCGCCGAAAGCGTTGCCGTCCCAGCTGCCCGACAGGCTGTGGCGCGAGGATTCGCCGCCCACCGTGGTGTCCAGCGAACCCAGTGCGTCGATCAGTCCCTGGTCGACGGCGCGTTGCGGGATCTGGTCCGGGGAGTTCCACGTATTCCGGTAATCCATCGCGGTGACGCGGAAGACGCCGTTGCCGGCGTCGTGGCTGTAGCGCAGCACGAGGTTGCGCTTGTTCACGTCCTCGTGGATGTCGGTCCACGGCCCGTCGTCGCGCTGCAGTTCCGCGCCGATCAGCAGATCGCCGCCGCCGGCGCCGAACGAATCGGCGAACACGGTGCGGCCCCAGCCGTTCTCGCCGATGCCCACTTCCAGCAGGCCCTGGTCCAGCTTGTCGAACAGCTCGAAAGATGCCGAACCGGCGGCGGAAAAATCGCCCACGTCGGCGTGATACGGGCCCTTGCGGTAGGTCAGCGTCTGCACCAGCTCGGGGATCAGGAAGTTCAGGTCGGTGTAGCCCTGGCCGTGGGCATGGGTGCGCAGGTTGACCGGCATGCCGTCGACCCAGGTCGCGAAGTCGGTGCCGTGGTCCAGGTTGAAGCCGCGCAGGAAATACTGGTTGGCCTTGCCGCTGCCGGAATGCTGCGTGGCGACCAGTCCCGGCACGAATTCGATCAGGTCGCCGGTGCGCAGCAACGGCCGCCTGGCCAGGTCGTCGGCGGAGACCGAACCCTCCGATGCCGAGATGGCGTTGCCGACCAGGTCTTGCCGGCGGCCGAGCACGGTGATGCGCTCCAGTTCGGTCGCATGCCTGTCGTCCGGCGCAGGGTCGGAATCCGGCGTCGGCACGGCTTGTGCGAAGGTCGGAGGGGACAGGCAGGCAAGCAGTACGGCGGCAACCATGGTCTTGCGTGGCATGCATCGACCCCGCTGTCGAGCAGTTTGCGTGTAGCCGCAAGCTCGCCGCGAACGGGGCCGATATCAACGCCCGTTGCGGAACTGCACAGCGAATGGACTGCCCGGCCGGCCGGCCGGGTGGAAAGTGCAAACTTGCCATGCAGGTTTGATGGAAGACGCCCCGGCCCGTTTGCGCCGCCGCGTGCGCCGGAGCCGCATCACTTTTCCGGCAACGGGGAATATCCGGCCAGGAACGGCGCCATTTCCTCGAGCAGGAAATGGCGGAAACGCGTCGCCGCCGGCGACAGCTTCTTAGAGCGCATATGCACGACGTGCCAGTTGCGCTTGACCGGCGTGCCGACCACGTCGAGCAGCGCCACCTCGCCGGCGCGCCGCTCCAGCGTCAGCGTGTGCAGCGACAGCAGGCTGATGCCCATGCCGGCCATCACGGCCTGCTTCACCGTCTCGTTGCTGCCCATCACGCTGGTGCGCGCGGGCACGAACAGGTGCTGCTTCAGCACCTGTTCCATCACGTTGCGGGTGCCCGAGCCGGGTTCGCGCAGCAGGAAGGTCTCGTGGCGCAGCTCGTGGATGTCGAAGGACTTCGCCGTGGCCAGCGGGTGGTCGTGCGCGGCGACCAGCAGGTGCGGATTCTCGGCCGCGGCTTCGGAAACCGCGTCCAGCCTGTCCGGCGGGCGTCCCATCACCGCCAGGTCGATCTCGTTGTTCTCCAGCAGGCCGATCAGCACCTCGCGATTGCCGACCGACAGCCGCACCTCGATGTCGGGATAACGCTCGGTGAAACGCGACAGCAGGCGCGGGGTGAAGTACTTCGCGGTGCTGACCAGGCCGACCACGACCATGCCGCCGCGCAGTCCCTGCAACGCCTGCAGCGATTGCCCGGCGTCCTGCAGCTCGCCCAGCACGCGTGCGGCGTGGCCGCGGAACAGGGCGCCGGCTTCGGTCAACGCCAGCTTGCGCCCCACGCGTTCGAACAGCGGCAGGCCGACGGCCTCCTCAAGCTGGCGGATCTGCATCGAAACCGCCGGCTGGGTCAGGTGCAGCGCTTCGGCCGTGCGCGCGAAGTTCATCAGCCGCGTGGCTTCGACGAAGACCTGCAACTGCCGGAGGGTCAGGTGGCGGATCATGGCTGAAGCATAAGCTATTGCTTAATCCAGTCAAACAAATTGTGAATTTACCTTTTGTATTTCGCTGGCTACGGTCACCCCATGCCCGAGTCGCGGAGTCCGGTAATGAGCACAACGGTCGCCACTTCCACCCCCCAGGCCGCCACGGCCACACCCGCCCGCAAGCGCTATGACCCGGGCGTCCTCAAGTACCGGGAAATGGGCTACTGGGCGCCGGACTATGCGCCCGCCGATACCGACATACTGGCGCTGTTCCGGATCACGCCGCAGCAAGGCGTCGACCCGGAGGAAGCCGCCGCCGCGGTGGCGGGCGAGTCCTCGACCGCCACCTGGACCGTGGTCTGGACCGACCGCCTGACCGCCTGCGAGCAATACCGCGCCAAGGCCTATCGGGTCGATCCGGTGCCGGGCACCGGGCCGGGCACGGATACGCCGCAGCAGTACTTCGCCTGGATCGCCTACGACCTGGACCTGTTCGAGGAAGGCTCCGTCGCCAACCTCACCGCGTCGATCATCGGCAACGTCTTCAGCTTCAAGCCGCTGAGGGCGGCGCGGCTGGAGGACATGCGCTTTCCGGTCGCCTACGTGAAGACCTTCCGCGGGCCGCCGACCGGGATCGTGGTCGAACGCGAACGCCTCGACAAGTTCGGTCGCCCGCTGCTGGGCGCGACGACCAAGCCGAAGCTCGGCTTGTCCGGCAAGAACTACGGCCGCGTCGTCTACGAGGCGCTGAAGGGCGGGCTGGATTTCGTCAAGGACGACGAGAACATCAACTCGCAGCCGTTCATGCACTGGCGCGACCGCTTCCTCTATTGCATGGAGGGTGTCAACCGCGCCAGCGCCGAAACCGGCGAGGTCAAGGGCCACTACCTCAACATCACCGCCGGCACGATGGAGAACATGTATCAGCGTGCCGAGTTCGCCAGGGAACTCGGCAGCGTGATCGTGATGGTCGACCTGGTCGCCGGATGGACCGCGATCCAGTCGATCTCGAACTGGTGCCGCGACAACGACATGCTCCTGCACATGCACCGCGCCGGCCACGGCACCTACACGCGGCAGAAGAACCACGGCGTCAGCTTCCGCGTCATCGCCAAGTGGCTGCGCCTGGCCGGCGTCGACCACCTGCACGCGGGCACCGCGGTCGGCAAGCTCGAAGGCGACCCGAACACGGTGCAGGGCTATTACAACGTGTGCCGCGAAACCAGGAACGCGGTCGACCTGCAACGCGGCATCTTCTTCGAGCAGGACTGGGGCGGCCTGCGCAAGGTGATGCCGGTCGCCTCCGGCGGCATCCACGCCGGGCAGATGCACCAGCTCGTCGACCTGTTCGGCGACGACTGCGTGCTGCAGTTCGGCGGCGGCACCATCGGCCACCCGCACGGCATCCAGGCCGGCGCCACCGCGAACCGCGTCGCGCTGGAAGCCATCGTCAAGGCGCGCAACGAAGGCCGCGACATCGCCGGGGAAGGGCCGCAGATCCTGCAGGCCGCCGCGCGCTGGTGCACGCCGCTGCAGGCGGCGCTGGAGACGTGGAAGGACGTCACCTTCGACTACGCCTCGACCGACACGCCGGACTTCGTGCCGACGCCGACCACCGCCTGACCGGAGCAACCGCCATGCGCATCACCCAGGGTACGTTCTCGTTCCTGCCCGACCTGACCGACGAGGAAATCGGCCTGCAGGTGGCCTACGCGCTGCGGCAGGGCTGGGCGCTGGCCGTCGAATACACCGACGATCCGCACCCGCGCAACGCCTACTGGGAAATGTGGGGCAACCCGATGTTCGACCTGGCCGACCCGGCCGCGGTCGTGCACGAGCTGCGCGAGTGCCGCAAGGTGTTCCCGCGCCATTACATCAAGATCAACGCGTTCGACTCGACCCGCGGCTTCGAATCCGTGCGCCTGTCGTTCATCGTCAACCGCCCGCCGGAGGAACCCGGCTTCGAGCTGCTGCGCACCGAGGCGCAGGGCCGCGTGCAGCGCTATGCGTTGCGCGCCTACGCCACGGACCATCCGGTCGGCCGGCGTTACTGAGGCCATGCGATGAACGTCGCCCGCACCCTCGAACCGCCGCCGGTGGCCAGCGCCTCGCTTGCCGCGTTGTATCGCGAAGCCGGCATCGCGGACGTGTTCGAGCGCCTGGACGCCGAACTGGTCGGACTGGTGCCGGTGAAGACGCGCATCCGCGAGATCGCCGCGCTGCTGGTGGTCGACCGCGCGCGCCGCCAACTCGGGTTGAACGCCGAACCGCCCAGCCTGCACATGTGCTTCACCGGCAACCCCGGCACCGGCAAGACCACGGTGGCGCAGCGCATGGCGGAACTGCTGCACGGCCTGGGCTACATCCGCCGCAACCACCTGGTCTCGGTGACCCGGGACGACCTGGTTGGCCAATACATCGGCCACACCGCGCCGAAGACCCGCGAAGTGTTGAAGAAGGCCATGGGCGGGGTGCTGTTCATCGACGAGGCCTACTACCTGTACCGACCGGAGAACGAGCGCGACTACGGCCAGGAAGCGATCGAGATCCTGTTGCAGGCCATGGAAAACCAGCGCGACGACCTGGTGGTGGTGCTGGCCGGCTACAAGTCGCGCATGGACGTGTTCTTCCGCAGCAACCCGGGCCTGTCCTCGCGCATCGCCCACCACATCGATTTTCCCGATTACGCACCGGACGAGCTGCTTGCCATCGCGCGGCTGATGGTGCGGCGCATGGACTACCGGCTCGACGCCGAGGCCGTCGCCGCGCTGTGCGAATACATCGCGCTGCGCCTGCGCCAGCCGCATTTCGCCAATGCGCGCTCGATCCGCAACGCGCTCGACCGCATGCGCCTGCGCCAGGCCAATCGCCTGTTCTCGACGGCACTGGCCGGCGACGGGGAAGTCGACGCCGACGCGCTGCGTTCCATCGACAGCGCCGACATCCGCAGCAGTCGCGTATTCGCCAACGCATCGCCAGCCGGGGAGGGGACCGCATGACCGGGACACTGATCGAGGTACGCCGGGAAAGCCTGCGCGACTTCCTTGGCGCGCGCCTGTACGCCAGTGAGGCGGACCGCGACCTCGCGTCGCTGCTGCTTGCGGTGGCTGCCGCGGCGCGCAGCATCGCGGGCGTGGTGGCGCGCGGGGCGCTGGCGGAAGCCGGCAGGGGCGCCGGCGCGGTCAACGTGCACGGCGAGGTGCAGAAGCCGCTGGACCTGATCGCCAACGAGATCTTCCTGCGCGCCTGCGAACGCGACGGCGTGGTCGCCGGCATGGTGTCCGAGGAACTCGACGAACCGTACGCCATTCCCGAGCGCTACCCGCGCGGGCGCTACCTGCTGGCGTTCGACCCGTTGGATGGATCGTCGAACATCGACGTCGACGTCACCGTCGGTTCGATCTTCTCGGTGCTGCGCCACGCCGGCGACGAGCCGCCCTGCGCAGACGATTTCCTGCAGGCCGGCAACCGCCAGGTCGCCGCCGGCTATGCGCTGTACGGCCCGGCGACGATGCTGGTGCTGAGCATCGGCGAAGGCGTGCACGGCTTCACCCTGGACGCGGGCAGCGCCGAGTTCGTGCTGACCCACCCCGCGATGCGCATCGACCCGGACGCCGGCGAATTCGCGATCAACGCATCGAACGCGCGCTTCTGGCAACCGGCGGTGAAGCGCTACGTCGCGGACTGCCAGGCCGGCCGCGACGGCCACTTCGGCCGCGACTTCAACATGCGCTGGATCGCCTCGCTGGTGGCCGAAGTCCACCGCATCCTGATGCGCGGCGGCGTCTACCTGTACCCGCGCGACGAGAAACTTCCGGCCAGGGCGGGGCGCCTGCGCCTGCTGTACGAGGCCAATCCGATGGCGATGCTGGTCGAGCAGGCCGGCGGCCGCGCCAGCACCGGGCGCGAACAACTGCAGCAGCTGCTGCCCGACGCCATCCACCAGCGCATCCCGCTGATCCTCGGCGCGCGCAACGACGTGGAGCGGATCGAGCGCTACCACCGGGAATCCGACGACGGCAGCGACCGGCCGTTCGCGTCGCCGCTGTTCCACGAGAACTCGCTGTTCCTGCCGGAGGCACGCTGATGTCGGTCAAGCATCCGATCATCGCCATCACCGGCTCCTCCGGTGCCGGCACCACCACGGTGCTGCAGAGCTTCCAGCACATCTTCCGCCGCGAAGGCATCCGCGCGCAGGTCGTCGAGGGCGATGCGTTCCATCGTTACGATCGCCTGCAGATGCGCGAGAACATGAAGGCGGCCGAGGCGCAGGGCGACAAGCACTACAGCCACTTCGGCCCCGAGACCAACCTGTTCGACGAACTGGAGGCGCTGTTCCGCGACTACGGCGAAAGCGGTCGCGGCCGCTCGCGCAAGTACCTGCACGACGAGGCCGAGGCCGCGCCGTACGGCCAGTCGCCCGGGACGTTCACGCCATGGGAGCAGATTCCCGACGGCACCGACATGCTGTTCTACGAAGGCCTGCATGGCGCGGCGAAGTCGGATGCGGCCGATGTCTCGCGCCATCCCGACCTGCTGGTCGGCGTGGTCCCGATCATCAACCTGGAGTGGATCCAGAAACTGCATCGCGACCAGAAGACGCGCGGCTACTCGCAGGAGGCGGTGGTCGACACCATCCTGCGGCGGATGCCCGATTACGTGCAGCACATCGTGCCGCAGTTCTCGCGGACCCACGTCAACTTCCAGCGCGTGCCGACCGTGGACACGTCGAACCCGTTCATCGCCCGCGACATTCCCACGCCGGACGAGAGTTTCGTGGTGATCCGTTTCGCCCGGCCGAAGGGCATCGACTTTTCGTACCTGCTGGCGATGCTGCACGACTCGTTCATGAGCCGCCCGAACAGCATCGTCGTCCCCGGCGGAAAGATGGGCCTGGCGATGCAGCTGATCTTCACGCCGATGATCCTGCAGTTGATGGATCGCAAGAAGCGCGCCGCTTGAGGAGGTCGAATGAATCGCGAGATCGCCATCGAATCCGTGCCTCCCGCGCCAACGGCGGCGCCGCACCGGTGCGCCGATGCGCTGCGCGTGCTGGCGATGGATGCAGTGCAGCGCGCCAGCTCGGGCCATCCAGGCGCGCCGATGGGCATGGCCGACATCGCCGAGGTGTTGTGGCAGCGCTACCTGCGCCACAACCCGGCCAACCCGCAGTGGCCTGACCGCGACCGGTTCGTGCTGTCGAACGGCCATGCGTCGATGTTGCTCTATGCGCTGCTGCACCTGAGCGGCTACGACTTGCCGCTGGACGAACTGAAGCGCTTCCGCCAATGGCGCAGCCATACGCCGGGGCATCCCGAGCACGGCGAAACGCCCGGCGTGGAAACCACCACCGGGCCGCTGGGCCAGGGCCTGGCCAATGCGGTCGGCATGGCGCTGGCGGAAAAGCTCCTGGCCGCCGAGTTCAACCGCGACGGCGCAACCATCGTCGACCACCACACCTACGTCTTCCTCGGCGACGGTTGCCTGATGGAGGGCATCTCGCACGAAGCGTGTTCGCTGGCCGGGACGCTGGGGTTGGGCAAGCTGGTGGCGTTCTACGACGACAACGGCATCTCCATCGACGGCGAGGTGCAGGCCTGGTTCACCGACGACACGCCGCGCCGCTTCGAGGCCTATGGCTGGCAGGTCATTGCCGCCGTCGACGGCCATGACGCCGCCAGCATCGACCTTGCGATCCAGCAGGCCCGCATGGAGCGGGCGCGCCCGAGCCTGATCTGCTGCAAGACCCGGATCGGCCAGGGCAGCCCGAACAAGGCGGGCACCGAGGCGGTGCATGGCGCACCGCTGGGCGCCGACGAGGTCGCGGCCACGCGCCGCGCGCTCGACTGGCCGCATGGCGAGTTCGAAGTGCCCGAAGACATCGCCCGCTGCTGGAATGCGCGCGGGCGTGGCGCGCAACTCGAGGCGGAGTGGTGCGAGCGCTTCGCCCTCTACGAGTCGCGCCATCCGGAGCTCGCCGCCGAGTTCCGCCGCCGCACCGGCCAGGGCGGCGGGTCCGCCGCCGCGTTGCCCTCCGGGTGGGAGACGGCGCTGGACGACATCGTCGACGGCGTGTACGACGACGCACCCGTCGCCACGCGCAAGGCCAGCCAGCTGGCGATCGCGCAACTCGCGCAACGCCTGCCGGAACTGCTGGGCGGTTCCGCCGACCTGACCGGCTCCAACCTGACGAACTGGCCCGGCGCGCAAGACGTCTCGTCCGCGCAGCGCGGCAACTACCTGCACTACGGCGTGCGCGAGTTCGGCATGGCCGCGGCGATGAACGGCATCGCCCTGCACGGCGGCTACCTGCCGTTCGGGGGCACCTTCCTGGTGTTCTCCGACTATGCGCGCAACGGCATCCGCATGGCCGCGCTGATGCGCCAGCGCGTCATCCACGTGCTGACCCACGATTCGATCGGACTGGGCGAAGACGGCCCCACCCACCAGCCGGTCGAGCATGCAGCCAGCCTGCGCCTGATCCCCAACCTCGATGTGTGGCGGCCCTGCGACCGCACCGAGACCGCGGTCGCCTGGATCGCCGCGGTCGGCCGCACCGGCGAGGACGGCGGACCGAGTGCGCTGCTGCTGTCGCGGCAGAGCCTGCCGCAGTTGTCCACGCGCGGCAGCGACTGGCGAAGGGTGTTGCGCGGCGGCTACGTATTGCACGACACAGACGGTGCGAAAGCGATCATCCTCGCGACCGGCTCGGAAGTCTCGCTGGCGGCAGCGGCGCACGAGCGCCTGGCCAGTTTCGGACTCCCGACCCGCGTGGTGTCGATGCCGTGCACGCGTCGCTTCGACGAACAGCCCGAGAGCTACCGGAACGAGGTGCTGACACCGGGACTTCCGTGCGTCGCGGTGGAAGCGGGAGCGACCGACTGCTGGTGGAAGTACGTGGGTCGCGGCGGCGCGGTCGTCGGTCTCGACCGGTTCGGTGCCTCCGCGTCCGCCGGCGAGTTGTACCGGCAATTCGGCATCACCGCCGAAGCCGTCGTCGATGCGGTACTGCGCATCTGCGGCGGAGATTGAAAGAACGCCTTGCCGCCGCGCCGCTGCAGGATGGCGTCGCGGCATCGCCGGACCTGCCTGCGCAGCCGGCCAACCATTTCCCTTCCCGAACCACGAGCCGACGACCATGAGCCTGATCGCCTTGCGCACCTTGCTGGACCACGCCGCCGAGCACGACTACGGCGTGCCCGCGTTCAACATCAACAACATGGAGCAGATCAACGCGATCATGCAGGCGGCCGACCGCTGCGATTCGCCGGTGATCCTGCAGACCTCGGCCGGTGCGCGCAAGTACGCCGGCGAACCCATGCTGCGGCGGATGGTCGAGGCAACCACCGAAATGTACCCGCATCTCCCCATCGTGCTGCACCAGGACCATGGTGCCAGCCCGGCGGTGTGCCAGGCTTCGATCCGCAGCGGCTTCACCAGCGTGATGATGGACGGCTCGCTGCGCGAGGACATGAAGACGCCGGCGACGTACGAATACAACGTCGAAGTCACCGCCAAGGTGGTCGAAATGGCGCACGCGGTCGGCGTGTCGGTCGAGGGCGAACTCGGATGCCTGGGCTCGCTGGAAACCGGGCGCGCCGGCGAGGAGGATGGTTCCGGCGCCGACGGCGAGCTCGATCACTCGCAACTGCTGACCGACCCGGGGCAGGCCGCCGATTTCGTCGCGAAGACGGGCGTCGATGCGCTGGCCATCGCCATCGGCACGTCGCACGGCGCATACAAGTTCTCGCGTCCGCCCAGCGGCGAAACCCTGGCGATGGCGCGGTTGAAGGAAATCCACGCAAGACTGCCGAACACGCACCTGGTGATGCACGGTTCGAGTTCGGTGCCGCAGGAATGGCTGGCGACGATCCGCGAGTTCGGCGGCGACCTCAAGGAGACGTACGGCGTGCCGGTCGAGGAGATCGTCGAGGGCATCCGACACGGCGTGCGGAAGGTCAACATCGACACCGACATCCGCCTGGCGATGACCGGCGCGATGCGCAAGCTGATGGCGCAGAAGCCCGACGAGTTCGATCCGCGCGCCTTCCTGAAGGCGGCCATGGCCGCGGCCGCCGCGCTGTGCGGGCAGCGCTTCGTCGCATTCGGCAGCGCGGGCCACGCCGCGGGGTTGCGCCGCGCGCAGCGTTAGGGAAGGTCTGATTAATCGGCTGCCTGCTTGTCATTCCTGCGAACGCAGGAATCCAGTGCCTTTGTGTTCCGTGGCTTACAGGCACTGGATGACCAGCTTTGCTGTTGTGAAGCGCTTCCAGCCTTCGCTGGGATAACGAGCAAAAATCAGACCATCCTTAGCGCGATTCAGCCCCGGCGGTTGCCGCACGCAGGGCACTCGGTCTCCAGCATCAATCCGTACCAGATGCCCTGGCAACGGCTGCACCAGTGACCGTTGAGATGGGTGTCGCCCACGCCCAGGCGCTGCGCCATCCTGCCGATGCCGAGATCCTTCGCCCCGGCGGGGCTGTGCGGCGGCGCAGCGCGCGACCAGGGGAAGGGCAGTACCCGGCTGGAGTCGTCCTGGTTCATGGCGCGAGGTTTTCGACCTCGCCGGAGCGGCGGATGTCGTAACGCCTGATCTTGTTCGCCAGCCCGACCCGCGACAGGCCGAGGTCGCGCGCGGCCTTGCTGTGGTTCCAGTGGCAGCGGTCCAGGGTGTCGCGCACCAGGCGTATCTCGAGGAATTCGACCTTGTCCTTCAGCGATTTGCCCGGCAGCGCCTCGAACGGGTCGTGGTCGCGCGCGGCATGCGGCGGGCGCCAGGCCTTGGCGATCTCCGGCGAGAGGTGCCGGGTGGTGATGAACTCGCCCTCTTCGGCCAGCGCCATCATCCGCCGCACCTCGTTCTCCAGTTCGCGCACGTTGCCGGGGAAATGGTAGGCGCTGAGCCGCGCCATCGCTTCCGGGGCCAGCCCGGCGTTGTGGCGCGGGGTGGTGCCGGCGTATTTCTCCAGCATGTGCTGGACCAGCGGCGGAATATCCTCGCTGCGCTCGCGCAGCGGCGGCATGCGCAGTTCGAAGCCGCGCAGGCGGTAGTAAAGGTCCTGGCGGAACTTGCCGCTGGCGACCAGGTCGCGCAGCGGACGATTGCTGGCGGCGATGATGCGCACGTTGCTGCGCAGGGTGCGGTCGGAACCGAGCGGGCGCACCTCGCCTTCCTGCAGGAAGCGCAGCAGCGCGACCTGCATCGCCAGCGAGATCTCCGAGATCTCGTCGAGGAACACGGTGCCGCCGTCGGTGGCCTGGAACAGGCCAAGGCGATCGGCGAACGCGCCGGTGTAGGCGCCCTTGCGGTGGCCGAACAGCTCCGACTGCAGCAGCTCGTCGCTGAACGCGCCGCAGTTGACCGGCATGAACAGCAGCTTGTGGCGCTGGCTGAAAAGGTGGATCGCCCGCGCCATCAGCTCCTTGCCGGTGCCGGTCTCGCCCTCGATCAGCACCGGCAGGTCGGTGAACGCGGCCTTGCGCGCCAGGTTGCAGACTTCCGCCATCGCGGTGCTGGCGAACACCAGCTTGTCGAACGAATACACTTCCTTCAGCGCGGTGCGCATCGACTCGTTCTGCCGGTGCACCACGCTGTCGGCGAACTTCAGCTCGCGCGAAAGGTAGCGGTGGATGCGCGCCAGCTCCCGCGATTCCAGCGCGCGCCGCACCATCAGGTGCACCTGCTCCGGTTGCCACGGCGTCATCACCACCTGATACACCGCGGCGTCGTTGATCGCGTCGCGCACCACCTGGGTATCGGCGTTGTCCAGCACCAGCAGGCGCACCGTGTTCGGGTGACGAACGCGCAGTTCGCGCAGCAGATCGACGCCGCGGCCGTCCAGCAGCACCTGCTCGACGATCACCAGGTCGGCAGCGCTGTCGCCTTCGTCCATCGCCGCCATCGTCTCTCGCGCGCGGTCGTGGGTATCGACGCGGTACTCGGCGCCGAGGCGCCGGCGCAGCCGTGCGTCGTTGCGCAGGCGCGGGCCGACCAGCACGACCCGCCACTCGCGGGCGAGCCCGGACTGCGCCTGTGCCGCCTCGTCGAAGGGGACCGTGGCCCGTGCCGCCATGTCGTTCGTGCGCATCATCGTTGTCCCCCCCGCCCGGCGCGCAGCCAGTCGTACCAGGCCTGCATGCCGTCCCCGCTGCGGCTGGAAACGCGCAGGCAGGCGATGCCGGGGTTGATCGCGCGCGCGTTCGCTTCCGCCTTGTCGGCGTCGAAGTCCACGTACGGCAGCAGGTCGGTCTTGGTCAGCACCATAAGCTCCGCGGCACGGAACATGTGCGGGTATTTCAACGGTTTGTCGTCGCCCTCGGTACAGGACAATACCACCACGCGCGCGCCTTCGCCGAGGTCGAACAGGGCAGGGCAGACCAGGTTGCCGACGTTCTCGACGAACAGCAGGCTGCCGGCGACGGGATCGAGGATATCGATCGCGCGTTCCAGCATGTCGGCCTCCAGGTGGCAGCCCGCCCCCGTGTTCACCTGCACCGCTTTCGCGCCGGTGGCGCGGATGCGCTCGGCGTCGGCGCTGGTTTCCTGGTCGCCTTCCACCACCGTCATCGGCAGTTCGGCGCCGAGTTCGGACAGCGTGCGCACCAGCAGCGTGGTCTTGCCCGAGCCGGGGCTGGACATCAGGTTGACGGCGAATACGTCGCTCGCGGCCAGCCTCGCGCGGTTGGAGGCTGCGATGGCATCGTTCTTGCCCAGCAGCGAGGCTTCGAGTTCGATCAGTTCGGCATCGCTTTCGCGGCCGCTGCGCAGCGCATCATGGTGGTGATGGTGGTGGTTCCCCCCGTTGGAGGGCAGGGACCAGGGCGGGCTCACGGCGGATGCGGAACGCCTTGCCGCACCCTCCATTTCCGTGGATGGAGCCGCGTGGTGAGGATGGGCATGCGAGCCGGAATGCGCCGGCAGCATGACGACAGGCAACGGCTGGTCGTGCCCATGGTCATGGTCGTGGCTGTGCACGACGCGGGTGCCGTCGGGCAGCACGTGCACGTGCTCGCCATGGGCGCCTTCGATGCGCACGCCGTCTTTCTGGTTGCAGCCGCAGGTCAGGCACATGGTTCCACCTCCATTGCCTTGATGTTGAGCCGGTCGCCCTCGTGTTCGAGGATGTCGAGTTGCGCGCCTTCGAGCGGGGTGCCCTTCGAACAGACGTCGAAGCAGAAGCGCACCGCGTCCGGCAGGATCGCGCTCCGGGTACCGATTTCCAGCCACACCCTGCGCACGCGCCTGCCCGCGGCATGCTCGCTGACGATGGCGACGAGGTTGCGGGTGAGGCCGAGTTCGTGCATCAGCAGATCCTCGGAAGCTGTTCGCCGAGCAGCAGGTCCACGACGCGCTCGCCGCCAAAGCGCGAGCGCATCGTCACCAGCCCCGGGCGTTCCGCATGCACCTCGCCGACCACTGCGGCGTTGCGGCCCAGCGGGTGCGACCGCATCGCCGCAAGGAGGCCGTCGGCTTCCTCCGCCGGCACCAGCGCGGCCAGCTTGCCTTCGTTGGCCAGGTACAGGATGTCGAAGCCCAGGATCTCGCAGGCGCCGCGCACCGCATCGGCGACCGGGATCGCGGCTTCGTCCAGGACGATGCCGAAGCGGCCCTCGCGGGCGAATTCGTTCGTTATCGTCGCCAGCCCGCCGCGGGTGGCGTCGCGCAGCCAGCGCAGCCCCGGTGCGGCGGCGAACATCGCCTCGACCAGCCCGTTCAGCGGCGCGGCATCGCTCTGCACCGGGATCTGCAGGGCGAGGTCGTTGCGCGCGGCCATCACCGCGATGCCGTGGTCGCCAAGCGTGCCGTTGACGATCAGTTTGTCGCCGGGCCGCACCATCCGCGGCCCGGTGTCGCGGCCGGCGGGGATCGCGCCGATGCCGGCGGTGGTGATGAACAGTCCGTCGGCCGCGCCGCGTTCGACCACCTTGGTGTCGCCGGTGACGATGCTGACGCCCGCTTCTTCGGCCGCCCGCGCCATGCTCGCCAGCACTTCGCGCAGCGTTTCGACGGGCAGGCCTTCCTCCAGGATCAGCGCGCAGCTCAGATGCTTCGGCACCGCGCCGCCGACGGCGAGGTCGTTGACCGTGCCGCAGACCGCGAGCCGGCCGATGTCGCCGCCCGGGAAGCGCAACGGCGAGACCACGAAGCTGTCGGTGGTGAAGGCGAGGCTCTCTCCGTGGCCGAGCAGGCTGCCGGCGATCCGCGCCTGGTCCTCCAGCGGAGCGAGCAGGCCGTTGTCGAACGCCGGCACGATGACCTCCTCGATCAGCTCGCGCATCGCGCGGCCGCCGGCGCCGTGGGCGAGGGTGATGTGCTGGTCGCGCCAGTGGTCGACGGCCCGGGGCTTGGCGACCGCGTTCATGCGACTTCCTCCACCGCATGCGTCGAATACTGGTAATAGGCCGCGCATGCGCCCTCGCTGGACACCATCAGCGCGCCGAGCGGCGTGCGCGGCGTGCAGGCCTTGCCGAACACCTTGCACTGCTGGGGCTTCAGCACGCCCTTGATGACTTCGCCGCACTGGCACGATTTCGGGTCGGCGATCTTCGCGTTCGGCACGGTGAACTTGCGTTCGGCGTCGAACGCGGCGTAGGGCGCGCGCATGCGCACGCCGGAATGGTCGATCGAGCCCAGCCCGCGCCATTCGAAGAACTCGCGCAGTTCGAACACCTCGGCGATGGCCTGCATGCCGACCCGGTTGCCGTCCGGGTCGACCAGCCGCGCGTACTGGTTCTCCACGCGCGGCCGCTTCTCCAGCAACTGCCTCAGCACCATCCACAGCGACTGCAGGATGTCGTTCGGTTCGAAGCCGGAGATCACCAGCGGGCGGTGGTAGCGCTCGGCGATGAAGCGGAACGGGGCGCTGCCGGTGACCATGGCGACGTGCCCGGGGCCGATGAAGCCGTCGATCCGCATGCCCGGCGAATCCAGCACCGCCTTGATCGTCGGCACGATGGTGATGTGGTTGCAGAACAGCGAGAAATTCTTCAACCCGCGGCGCTTCGCCTCCAGCACGGTCATCGCGGTCGACGGCATCGTGGTCTCGAAACCGAGGCCGAAGAACACCACCTCGCGATCCGGATGCTGTTGCGCCAGCGACAGCGCGTCCAGCGGCGAATACACCATGCGCACGTCGGCGCCGTTGGCGCGCGCCTGCAGCAGGCTGAGCTTCGAGCCGGGCACCCGCATCGCGTCGCCGAAGGTGGTGAAGATCACCTCCGGCCGCTGCGCGATCGCGATGCAGTCGTCGACGCGGCCCATCGGCAGCACGCAGACCGGGCAGCCGGGGCCGTGGACGAATTCCAGCGACTTCGGCACCAGGTCCTTCAGCGCATAGCGGAAGATCGAATGGGTGTGGCCGCCGCAGACTTCCATCACCTGCACCGGGTTCTGCTCGGTCGCGCCGAGCTGGTCCAGGCAGGCGGTGACTTCGCGCAGCAACGCCTTCGCGGTCGAAGGGTCGCGGAATTCGTCGACGAATTTCATGCCGCACCTCCGTCTTGCGCTTCGGTTCGCGCCGCCGCGCCCCCGGCCGGCCCGCGATCGCTGGCGAGCAGCGTGTGCACCAGGTCCCAGAGGATGTGGTAGATCGCCACATGGGTTTCCTGGATGCGATGGATGCTGTCGCTGCCCACGCACAGGCACAGGTCGACGTAGCCGGCGCGCGCCATCTCGCCGCCGTCGCTTCCGGTCAGCGCGATGGTGCCGGCGCCGAGCTGCTTTGCCGCCTCCAGCCCGCGCAGCACGTTGCGCGAGTTGCCGCTGGTCGACACGCCGATGGCGCAGTCGCCGTTGCTGACGAGGCCCAGCACCTGGCGTTCGTAGATGTTGTCGATGCCGACGTCGTTGCCGACCGCGGTGATCATCGCCATGTCCTGCGCCAGGTTCTGCGCCGGCAGCGCCGGCCGGCCGGCGGTGACCGGGTGCGAGAACTCGACCGCGATATGCGCGGCGTCGCAACTCGAGCCGCCGTTGCCGAGGGTGAACAGGCGGCCGCCGTTGCGGTAGCAATCGGCGACGATGTGCGCGGCGCGGACCACGTCGGCGCCGTGGGCCTCGAAGAAGGCCTGCTTCACGACGAGGCTTTCGCCGGATTTCTGCCGCACCGAGTCGAGCAGCGCGGCGTCGATCGCGTGCGGATCCGGCGTGGCGTGCGGGGCCAGGTGCGGATAGAACGAAGCGAGTTGTCCGGAAGTCGTGTTCATGTCGTTGCCTCCACTCCACGTAGCGCCGCCGCCTCGGCCTGAGCCTCGCCGAGCGCGTGCAGCAGATCGAGGGTGATTTGTGCTTCCTTCTCGTCGATCCGGCTCATCGCGAAGCCGACGTGGACCAGCACCCACGCGCCGACGACGTCCTCCGCTGTCTCGCCGTCGCGGATCACGCAGGCGATGTTGACCTCGCGACGCACGCCGAGCACGTCCACCAGCGCGAGTTTCGCTTCCGTGTTGGTGACTTCCGCGATCTGTCCCGGGATTCCAAGGCACATGTCCACCCCCTCCTAGTTGTTTCTGGCCAGCGCGATCAGCGCCTGCCCGAACGCCAGCCCGCCATCGTTGGCCGGCAGCCGGCCGGGCAGGAGCGCGCGCAGGCCGCGCTCCCGCAGGCAGGCGACCACGCGCTCGGCCAGCACCTTGTTCTGGAACACGCCGCCGGACAGGGCCACGGTGTCGTAGCCCAGTTCGTCGACGAACTTGCTTGCCATCATCGCCACCGCGTTGGCGAAACCGCGGTGGAAGCGCGCGGCCATCAGCGCCGCCGGCGTGCCGAGGACCATGTCGCCGAGCAACGCCTGCCACATCGCCAGCGGCTCGATGTACGGCAGCCCCTTGCCCTTGTCGAGGCGCGGGATCTGGAACGGGTAGTCGAGTTCGCCATCCTCGGCCAGGTGCTCGTCGCGGATCGTCGCCTCCATCCGGATCGCCGCCTCGCCCTCGTAGGCAACCCGTTCGCGGCAGATGCCGATCGCCGCGGCGACGGCATCGAACAGGCGCCCGGCGCTGCTGGCCAGCGGCGCGTTGGCGCGGTTCCCGATCATCGCGGAAAGCAGGTCGCGCGGCCTGGATTCGAGGAAACGGCAGAGCTCCAGCCCGGAGAAGTTCATGGCGAACCGCGCCCACCCCATCTCGGCCATGATGTGCGCGTAGGTGTTGCGCCACGGCTCGCGCGAGGCGAGGTCGCCGCCGATCAGCGCCACCGGCTTCAGCGTGCCGACGCGGGTGCATTCGGCATAGTCGCAATGCAGGAACTCGCCGCCCCACAGTTCGCCGTCTTCGCCCATGCCGAGGCCGTCCAGCGCGATGCCCAGGACCTTGCCGCCGTCGCGCGGCCAGCCATGCTCGCCGAGGCAGGCGGCGATGTGCGCGTGGTGGTGTCCCACGGACACGCGGCGCGACGCGTATCGGCGTTCGGCCAGCTGCGTGCTGGCGTACTGGGGGTGCAGGTCGCAGGCGACCAGGTCGGGTTCGAAGTCGTAATAGCCGAGGTAATCGGCCAGCGCGCGTTCCCAGTCGGCATGGCATGCGGCGTCGTGCAGGTCGCCGATGTGCTGCGACAGCACGCACTGGCCGTCGCGGAGCAGGGCGAAGGTGTTCTTCAGGTCGCCGCCCAGCGCCAGCACCTGCGTCCTGGCGTCGAAGCCCCGCGGCAGCAGCAGCGGCGCCGGCGCATAGCCGCGGGCGCGGCGCATCACGCGGAACCCGCCGGCGACCACGCGACCGACCGAGTCGTCGACGCGGCGGGCGATCGGGCGGTTGTGGTCCAGCACCCAGTCGGCGCAGTGCGACAGCCGCGACGCGACCTGTTCGGCGTCGATCGCCTGCGGCTCGTCGCTGAGGTTGCCGCTGGTCAGCACGATGGGCGCGCGGCGGCGGCGCATCAGCAGGTGGTGCAGCGGTGTGTTCGGCAGCATCACGCCGAGCGTCGACAGGCCCGGTGCGATGCCGGACGCCAGCGGCGGCGCGTCGTCGCGGCGCGGCAGCAGCACGATCGGCGCCTGCGGACTGGTCAATGCGGCTTCGGATTCCCCGTCGATGACGCAGTACTCGCGCAGCATGTCGAGGTCCTTGACCATCAGCGCGAACGGTTTGGCTTCGCGGTGCTTGGTCGCGCGCAGCTTCGCGACGGCCGCCTCGTTCGCCGCGTCGCAGGCAAGCTGGTAGCCGCCCAGGCCCTTCACCACGACCGTTTCGCCCTTGCCGAGCAGCGAGGTCGCTGCATCGACCTCGTCGAGGAAGCTCAGCGCGTCCAGCGCGAAGGCCTTGCCGTCCATGCGCCGCAACGTCGCCCGCGGGCCGCAGGCGTGGCAGGCCGTCGCTTCGGCGTGGAAGCGGCGGTCGTCGATGTCGGCGTATTCCTTCGCGCAGTCCTTGCACAACGGAAAAGCGGCGAGCGTGGTGTTGTTGCGGTCGTATGGCGTGTGCACGAACACCGACAGGCGCGGGCCGCAGTCGGTGCACGCGGTGAACGGATAGCGATAGCGGCGCGAGAACGGGTCCAGCGTTTCCGCGACGCAGTCCGGGCAGGCCGCGAGGTCGGGGGCGATGCCGAGGCCGGGTTGCGCCGAGGTGCTGGCGACGACGCGGAAATCGGCCGGCGCACCGGCGCCGGGCAGGGGCTCGGTCTGCAATGCGTCGACACGGGCGCCGCCGCGGTGCAGCGAGCGCACCGCGTCGACGAAGGCGGCGAGGTCGTCGGTCGCGGCAAAGGCTTCGATGACGACGGCGGTGCCTTCGTTGCGTACCGTGCCGGTGACATGGTGATCGCGCGCCAGCCGCAGCGTCGCCGGGCGGAAGCCCACCCCCTGGACGATGCCGCGGACATTCAGGCGCAGGCCTTCGGCATTCGCGACGGCAACCGATTGCGGGCTCATCCGGCGATCTCCCACAGCAGCACGCGGTTGTTCCCCGAATCGGCGATCACGCACAGGTCGCCGTGCACCGACAGGTTGTACGGCCAGCAGATCGATTCGCGCGTTGCCGGCTGCCAGCGGTTGTCGCCCTTGTCGGCGAACGAGAACTGCCCGGCAAGCGCCAGGGCTTCGGCGTCGTCCGGCGCGTCGTAGCGCAGGATGCGCGAGTTCGCGGTGTCGCCCACCAGCAGCCGGCCGCGGTGCACGGCGGCGGCATAGGGCATGTTGAAACTGCCTGCGGTCGGCCAGTATTCGCCGCGGTTGTGGTCGACGGCCTGTGCGTCGCGCTGGCCGATCACGATGTCGGCCGGCGCATGGTCGCGCGGTGCGGCGTCGCGCCAGAACAGCACGCGGTTGTTGCCGGCATCCGCGACGGCCAGTCCGCCGTTCCAGTGCGCGATCGCGTGCGGCCAGCGCAGGCTGCCGGCATCGATCCCGCCGGCGTTCTCGTCGCGATGGAGAAAGTCGGGTTGCCCGAGCACGCCGTCGGCCGCTTGGCCGTTGCGCTCCGGCACCCGGTCCCAGCGCAGCACGCGGCGGTTGCCGGTGTCGGCCACCCACAGGCGTTCGCCGTCGAAATGCACGCCGTACGGCCAGTACAAGGTGTCGGCGGCGGGACCGTCGCAGCCGCGATTGATCCCGCCCGAATCGAGATCCGCCTGCCCGAGCACGACGTCCGGCGCCTGATGACTCGAAGCCGGCGAGCGCAGCCAGATCAACACGCGATGGTTCCATGCGTCCGCGACGGCCAGCCCGTCGCCCACCGCGCAGATCCCGGTCGGCACGTTCAATGTCTGCGCGGACACCGGCCCGTTCGCGTTGCGGCCTTCGCGGTCGAAGTCCGGCTGCCCGAACAGCCAGGTCGCCGCCTCGCCGTCCCGATCCGGCAGCGAAGGCCAGCCGAGCAGGCGATGGTGGCCGGTGTCGCAGACCCACAGCGCGCCGTCGCGGGTGATCGTGGCGCCGCGCGGGCCGAACAGCGTATCCGCCGCCGGCACGATCGACGCCGTCGCGAGCAGGATGTCGTCCAGCGTCTCGGCGCGCGCGCCGAGCATCACGCGTGCGCCACCACGCGCCAATGCCTCCGGCGCCGCCGTCCGTTCGCGTTGCCGCGCCAGCGAAACATGAAACACCTGCGCGTTCATACGCTAGGCCTCCAGCTTCACCGCGACGCGACCGTCGCGTACGCGCACCGCGTGCACCACCAGCTGCACTTCAGGCACGGTCAGGCATTCGCCGGTGTCGAGCCGGTACTGGAAGCCGTGGTGCGGGCATTCGATCATGCCATCGACCACCTCGCCGCCATCCAGCGGCATGCCGAGGTGGGCACAGGCGTTGTCCACGCAGCTGACGCTGTCGTGGTCGCGCCAGAACAGCACCTCGCGGCCGGAGACGGCGAGCGCGGTCGCAACGCCGAGCGGCAACTCGTCGAGCGCGCAGGCGTCGACGAAGCCGCCGTCGTTTTCCCTCGCGAACGGGCTGACGAAGTGCAGCGGGATCTTCTTGCCGTCGTTCGCCGGTTCGGCGCCCTTGACCGCGGCGATCCGGGTGATCTCCGGCGCGTACTCCCGGATCGCCTTCTCCACGCCCTGGTGCAGGGTCATGCCGGCGGCGGGGCAGCCGTTGCAGGCGCCGGTCAGGCGCACTTCGACCGTATCCGGCGGCTTGATCGCGACCAGCTGGACGCCGCCGCCGTGCTCGGCGAGGAACGGCGCCACCGACTCCAGCGCCGCGCGCACCCGCGACTCGAGCGGATCGCGCACCAGCCCGTGCAGGCGCAGCACGCCGAACACCAGCGGATCCTGCACGACCTTGCGCAATTGCTGCGCGGCGGCAGGGTCCTCGCGCAAGCCCTGCACGATGCGCAGCAGCGCCTCGCGGTGCAGCGCCTCGATCGCGTCCTTCAGGCGGGCGAGCGTCGCCTGCTGATCCGGCGGCCATGCCGCTCCGATCGCCTCCAGCATCGCTACGTCGCTGGCCAGCTTCGCCAGCCGTTCGGCGGCGTTGTCCGGGGTCGTCTGGATACTGGCGTCTGCTGGCATGTCGGCGATATCCGATCAGCGGTACTTGAGGTCCTTGAACAGGTACGGCATCAGCGCGCCGCCCAGCAGGCCGCCGCTGATCGCCGCGATCAGCGGGTTGACCAGCAACGCCAGCGCGAGCAGCACGGCCAGGGTGATCGCCAGCCCGACCAGCCACTGCTTCAGCACCTGGCTGGAGTTCTGGAAAAGCTTGCCGCGCAGGAACAGCTTGGCCGAGTTGAGGAACATGTCGAACATGGCGGTCAGCTCCGAACCAGATGGAGGACGATGGCGGCGACCAGCGCGGCCGGAACCGCGGCGACCAGCCCGTAGAACGCGCCCATCAGCGAGGCAAGTTCCTTGCCCAGTTCGGCTCCGGCCAGCTTGAGGCCGCCGAGCGCGCCGCCGACGGCGCCGAACAGGATGGTGACGAGCGGGAACAGCAGCAGGGTGGATGCCATCATTGGATTCCTTGGAGTGCAGTGGAGTCGGGTGTGTGGCCAGCGTCGTCGCCGAGCATGGCCAGCGCGTCGGCGACCGCGTCGGCGTGGCCGGGCAGGCCGCGTTCGACGAACAGTGCCTGTGCCTCGCGGTACAGCGCCCGCGCTTCGCGCAGGTTGCGCTGCTGGCCGGAAAGCGGGTCGGCTGGATCGTCGGGCAGGTTGGCCAGCGCATTCGCCTTGTTGGCGATGGTGTTGGCGTACTCGGCCGGCGTGTCGCGCGAGCTGCGCACTTTCAGCGCCTCGTCGTAGGCCTCGACCGCGCGCAGCAAGTTGGCGATGCGGTTGCCGCCCGGTGCGTACTGCAGGGCGTTGCCGAGGTTGTTCTGCGCCATCGCGTATTCGACCGGGTGGTCAACCAGGTTCACCACCTTCAGCACCTGCTCGAACGACTGCACCGCCATCGCCTCGCGCAATTCGCCGGCCTTGTCGCTGGCCGGCAACGACAGATAGATGATCGCCAGGTTGTTGTGGACGACCGCGTGTTCCCGCGGAAACGCGGTTTCGCTGAACACTTTCAGTGCGCGGTGGTAGTACGAAATCGCGTCCTGGATGCGCGCCAGCCCGGCAGCGGCCAGCGACTGCGCGACCAGCCCCAGGTTCAGGTCGACCTCGGCGGTCTCTTCCGGCAGGCCGAGTTCGTCCAGTACCGGCCGCGCCGCCTCGAAGCAGGCGAGGGCGTCCTGCAGCGATCCGGCGCCGCCGTCGGGCAGGGCCTGGTGGGCGGTGCCCTCGCGGGCGAGGGTGCGTGCCGCCAGGAGGCTCTCGCCCTCCGGCACCAGCGCCCGCGCACGCCGGTACAGAGTCACGGCATCGTGCAACTGCTGCGGATTCCGCGGTTTCAGCTGCAGGCCGCGGGCGATCTCCACCAGCATCTCGGCACGTTCGACCGGGTCGACGGAAGGGTCTTCGGCCGCCGCCAGGGCAGCGCGCACCTCGGCGTCGGCCAGCCCGCGAGAGGTTTCATCTGAGGATTGCACCAGCATCGGCGGCCCCTGCTTCTGCAGTGCCGCCCGGACAGGCGGCATCTAGGGGGCGACCCTCTTACCGGGCCTGCGGGTTGTCAACCCGCGTTGCGCCATTGCAAATGTTGTTTGCATGCGTGCAGGGAATCCGCCGTCCTGCCAGCCGGCACACTGGTGGGCTGACCATCGCGCCGAAGGCGATCGAACGGTGTGGAGCAGACCGCATCGACGGCGCCGACGCCGATGGTCCATCGTCTACCCGGAAACCAGCCGCTCAGGATGCGTGTAGATGTTGTGGCTACCCGGCCGGGCGAAGCCGACCAGGCATACGCCGGCGCTGCGCGCCAATTCCACGGCCAGTGCCGTGGGTGCGGAAATCGCCGCCATGAAACCGATGCCGGCACAGGCTGCCTTGGCGACCATTTCGTAGCTGGCGCGGCTGGTCAGCAACAACATGCCGGAGCCAGGCGCCATGCCTGCGCGGACCATGGCGCCGATCAGCTTGTCGAGTGCGTTGTGCCGGCCTACGTCCTCGCGCACCAGCATCACGTTGCCCTCGGCGTCGGCCCAGACGGCGGCATGCATGGCACCGGTGGCGGCATTCATCGGCTGCCTGGCCTGCAACTGGGCCAGGGCGCGTTCCAGCGCTCCGGTACGGAACGTGGCGGCGTGCCGGATGCGCTCGGGTTGGCGCACCGCATCCTCCAGCTCGCGCGCGCCGCAGATGCCACAGCTTCCGCGCCCGGGCAGCAGGCGCTGGGTCGCGCCGTCGAGACGTGCAGCGGGAGCAGCGGGAGCCACCGTGATGGAGAGGCGGATGCCTTCGAGCAGTTCGGCCTGCACGATGGATTCAAGTTGCGCCGGCTCGGCGACCAGCCGTTCGCTGAGCGAAAAGCCGAGCGCGAAGTCCTCCAGATCGCGCGGCGTTGCCATCATCACCGCGAAGGACACGCCGTTGTACTGCATGGCGATGGGCATTTCCTCGGCGATGCAATCCTCGACCTGTTCGCCATGCCCCTGGCGCCATCGCTCCATGCGGCGGCCGACATAGCCGGATGAAACGGACCCGGAAGGCAACGCATCGGGACTCATCGAGGCCATTTCCGGCGCCTTGCCCGTATTCGTGCTCGAGCAATCGTCATTCCGCATGTGCACGCACGATACGCACGGGAATGGATTTGTACGATGGCGTTCCGCTGGCCTGGTCGTTGTAGTCGAGCGGCACCAGGCAGTTGGCTTCGGGGTAGTAGGTCGCCACGGATCCCCTGGCGATGCTGTATGCAACGGCGATGACCTTGGCCAGTTGGCGCTCCGGCCCCTGGCCGATGGCCGTTTCGACGAGGATTTCGTCGCCGGGCTCGATGCCGCGTTCGGCCAGGTCGTCCTTGTTCATGAACACCACGTCGCGTCGCCCGAAGACGCTGCGGTAGCGGTCGTCGAGGCCGTAGATGGTGGTGTTGTACTGGTCGTGGCTGCGTACGGTGGTCAGCGTCAGGATCGTCGGGTCGGCGGGCAGGGGATCTTCGTCCAACCCTTTCATGCGCAGGAATTCCGCCTTGCCTGACGGCGTGTTCCAGATCCGCTCCGTGGGCGGCAGCGGCAACCTGAAACCGCCCGGGACGAGGATGCGTTCGTTGTATTGCGCGAAGTTCGGGAAGACGGCCTCGATGGCGTCGCGGATGAGGTCGTAGTCCTCGATGAACTTCATCCACGGCACCTTGCTGTGGGGCAGGGTGGCTGCGGCCATGCCCGCGATGATCGCCGGCTCCGAACGCAGGTGCGGCGAGGCCGGGGGCAGCTTGCCCAGCGATGCATGAACCATCGACATCGAGTCTTCCACCGTCACGGCTTGCGGGCCGCCTGCCTGCAGGTCGCGTTCCGTGCGCCCCAGGCAGGGCAGGATGAAGGAGTGCTTGCCTGTGAGCAGGTGCGAGCGGTTGAGCTTGGTGCCGATATGCACCGACAGCTCCAGGCCGCGCATGCCCGGGAAACAGCGCTGCGGGTCCGGCATGGCGACGGCGAGGTTGCCACCCAGGCAGATCAGCACCTTCGACCGCCCCTCGCTGATCGCCTGCATGGCTGCGACGGCATCATGGCCGTGCGTGTCCGGCGGCTTGAAGCCGAAGGTCTCCTCGATGCGCCGGAGCATGTCGGCACCCGGCTTTTCGGTGATGCCGACGGTGCGATCGCCCTGCACGTTGGAGTGGCCACGCAGTGGACAGATGCCTGCGCCCGGCTTGCCGAAATTGCCGCGCATCAGCAGCAGGTTGGCGACCTGCTGCACGTTCTGCGTGCCCTGGTGGTGCTGCGTCAGCCCCATGCCGTAGGTGATGATGGTGGCATTCGACTTGGCGTATGCGGCGGCGACATCCCGCAATGCCTGCATCGGCAGGCCGGACCTGGCTTCGATGTCCTGCCAGGAGGTCGCCCTCACGTCGGCGGCCAACTCCTCGAAACCACGGGTGTGCTCGGCGATGAACGCATGGTCGAGTACGCCGGAGCCGGGCGCGCTGGCATCGTCCATTTCCAGCAGCGACTTCATGACCCCCTTGAGCGCGGCCGCGTCGCCGCCGATCCTGACCTGCAGGTAGGTGGACGCGATGGGTGTCGAACCGAACGTGGCCATCTCCACCGGGTTCTGGGGATCGGTGAAGCGTTCCAGCGCGCGCTCTTTGAGCGGATTGAACACGATGATAGGCGCGCCGCGGCGGGCCACTTCCTGGAGCGTGCCCATCATCCGGGGATGATTGGTGCCGGGGTTGTGCCCCATCGCGATGATGAGCTCACAGTGGTCGAAGTCGTCCAGCGAGACCGTGCCCTTGCCGATGCCGATAGCCTGCGGCAGGCCCACGCTGGTGGCCTCGTGGCACATGTTCGAACAGTCCGGAAAATTGTTCGTGCCATATTCGCGGGCGAACAGCTGATAGAGGAACGCGGCCTCGTTGGAAGCGCGGCCCGAGGTGTAGAACTCGACCGTGTCCGGATCCGCCTGGTTACGCAGGATCTCGCCGATGCGCGCCACGGCCACGTCCCAGTCGACCGCTTCGTAGATGTCCTTCTCCGCGTTGTAGGCCATCGGGTGGGTCAGGCGCCCTTCGTCCTCGAGCTGGTAGTCGCTCCAGCCCAGCAGTTCGGTCACGGTGTGGGCAGCGAAGAATTCCGGCGGAACGCGTTTCCTGGTCGCCTCCCAAGTGACGGCCTTGGCGCCGTTCTCGCAGAACTGGAAGGTGGAAGTGTGCTTTTTGTCGGGCCACGCGCAGCCGGGACAATCGAACCCCTCGGGACGTTTGGAGCGCAGGGCGTAGGGCTTGTTGGTCCGGAACAGCGTGACCGCCGCCTCCGGAGCGTTCATCTGTTCGAAGACTGCCTTGGCCGTGGCGCGTAGCGCACCCCAACCACCCGCAGGTTGATCGTAGGGGTGGATGCCGGGGATCTCCTTGTCAGCCATGATGAATTGACCCGTCGTCAGCGTGGTGAGGTTCGCAAGCCGAAACGTGCAGCCACTTGCAGGCTGAGTTCTATACCCCAACCGGCAAGAAGAATTCATGAAGAAGTGATTCATCGAAAAGCAGACCATCACGGTCCTGCATGAGGGCGACGCGCCCGCAATATGCGGTGTATCCGATGCCCGCCGACTGAGGGAACCGGAGGCGGAGAACGCTCGCCTGAAACGGTTGCTCGGCATGGACCGCAAGGCCAGCCGCCCCGGCTGGAACCCGTAGCCGTTCTCGCCGACCAGCTCGCCGCGCGGGGGCGGCACCGGGGGCGCTGTACGCCGATCCGGTCGTTCGCGGCACCCGATGCGGGCGCGGGCTTCAGGGCATGGCTGTCTGGCGCGGGCTTCCGCGCGCCGTGCGACGCAGCAGTTCCAGCCAGACGATGGCGGCGACCAGCATCCCGGCGCCGACGAGCAGCGCGGTCGCGCCCGGCATTGCCAGGCCCATCACGCCGCGCAGGAACGGCACCCCAAGCACCGCCGCCAGCATGAGCGCCACGCCGCCGAACATCCGCACCAGCCAGGGGTTCTTCGCCGGCAGGCGGGCCAGTGCGGGGCGGGACAGGTCGCGGTTGGCCAGGGTCAGCAGGAACAGGCCAAGCACCAGCGCGATGAACACCGCGCCACGGCTTTGCGCGGCGTCGAGGCCATGGCCGAGCAGCGCGCTGTAGCCGAGCAGCAGGATGGCGGCGATGCCGAGTCCCTGGGCCACCGCATGGCGCAGGTTGGCGGCGGCGAACGGCGACTCCGACGGCGCGCGCGGCGGCCGCCGCATGATGTCGCCGCCGGCGGGCTCGGCCTCGAACACCACCGAGCAGGCCGGGTCGATCAAGAGCTCCAGCAGCACGATATGTACCGGCATCAGCAGCACCGGCCAGTGCAGCAGGGTAGGCACCAGCGCCAGCGCGATGATCGGCATGTGCACGGCAAACACGAAGCGGGTGGCCTTGGTGATGTTGTCGTAGATGCGCCGGCCCTGGCGGATCGCGCCGACGATGCTGGCGAAGCTGTCGTCCAGCAGCACCAGCGCGGCCGCCTCGCGCGCCACGTCGGTGCCGCGCTCGCCCATCGCCACGCCGACGTCGGCGGCCTTCAACGCGGGCGCGTCGTTGACGCCGTCGCCGGTCATCGCCACCACCTCGCCGTCTTCTCGCAGCAGTTGCACCAGGCGCAGCTTCTGCTCGGGCTTGAGCCGCGCGCACAGGTCGACGCGGCGCAGGCGCTCACGCAGCGCGGCGTCGTCCAGCAAGGCCATCTCCGCGCCGGTGATTACCTCGGCGCGTTCGCTCAGGCCTGCCTGGCGGGCGATCGCGCGCGCGGTGGCGGGGTGGTCGCCGGTCATCATGACGATGCGCACGCCGGCGCCGCGGCATTCGGCGATCGCCGCCGGCACTTCCGGACGCGGCGGGTCGACGAAGCCGACCAGGCCAAGGAAGCGGAAGTCGAAATCGTGCTGGCTGCGCGGCCACGTTTCGCCTTGCCATTCGCCGCGGGCCACGCCGAGCACGCGCAGGCCGCGCTCGGCCATCGCCTCGACCTGGCGCAGGATGGCCGCGGCGTCGGCGGCCTCGAGGTGGCACAGATCGATCACCGCCTCGGGCGCGCCCTTGGTCGCCAGCAGGTGCGCGTCGCGCGCGTCGCCGCGGAACACGCGGGTCATCGCCAGGATCTCCGGCGACAGTGCATATTCGAATTCCGGCGACCACTCGGCGTGCACGTGCCCGGTGTCGGTGAGCCAGTGCAGGCCAAACCGCTGGATCGCCTTCTCCATCGGGTCGAATGGGTCGGCCGGTGTGGCCAGCATGGCGAACTCGACCAGTTCGTGGAACGGCTCAGGCAGTTCGGCGGCCTCCTCGTCGTGGCAGCTGTCGTCGACCAGGCGCAGCTCGGCCACCTGCATGCGGTTCTGCGTCAGCGTGCCGGTCTTGTCGACCGCCAGCACCGAGATCGCGCCCAGCGCTTCCACCGCCGGCACGCGGCGGGTCAGCACCTTGTGTTTGGAGATCCGCCACGCGCCCAGTGCGAGGAACACCGTGAGGATCACCGGGATCTCTTCGGGCAGGATCGCCATGGTCAGCGCGATGCCGGCCAGCACACTCTCCAGCAGGCCGTGGCCGTCCCACAGCCAGCCGAGCAGGGCGTAGGCCGTGGCCAGCAGCAGGCCGCCGACGGTGAGGTTGCGAATCAGCCGGCGTGAAGCCTGCTGCAGGCCGGACACGGGCTCGACGGCATCGGCCAGCGCCTGGCCGATGCGGCCGACCGCGGTGGCGCCGGCGATGGCACGGACCTCGGCGACGCCGACGCCCTTGGTCGCCACGGTGCTGGCGAACAGCTGGCCGGCGTCTTCGCCGGGGAGTTTGGTCACCGGCACCGCCTCGCCGGTCAGCAGCGATTCGTCGACGTCCAGGTGACCGTCCAGCAGCAGCGCATCGGCGGCGATGCGGTCGCCCTCGTGCAGCACCAGCAGGTCGCCGACCACCACCTCGCGCCCGGGGATACGGACTTCCTCGCCACCGCGGATCACCAGCGCGCGTGGCGCGGACAACTCGCGCAGCGATTCCAGCGCCCGCTGGGTCTTGCGCTCCTGCGCCAGCGTGATGCCGATGACGACGAACACGAACGACAGCAGGAATGCTGCCTCGGCGCGGTCGCCCAGCGCCAGGTACAGGCCGCCTGCGACCAGCAGCATGAGGAACATCGGCTCGAGCAGTACGCCGCCGATGATCGCCCAAAGCGTCTTCGGGGCGCTGCTCGGCAACAGGTTCGGGCCATGCTCGGCCAGTCGACGTGCGGCTTCGGCGGGGTCCAGCCCAAACCGGGCGGCGGGGCGAGGCGGCTTCGACACACTCATGTCATGTCCTTCAGCCTGGTGCACACCAGGCTCGCACAAGCTTGCAGGCCTCGCGTTCGTCGCCGAGTGGGGCGGCGAACAGGCAACGTGGTGCGTCGAGTGCTCGCGCCGCGTCGATCAGTGGCAAACCGGCACCGGCACCTCATCTTGCAACAACACCTTCCGTGTCTCGTCGCCCGGCAGCAGCCGGGTCATGCCACACCAGCCACGAGAACTGCAGGCTCGCGCATGCAAGGCAGGTGGACATGCATGCCGCGCTTGCGGCGTGCCCGCGACTATAGGTCGGCCCCTCCCAGGTCCGGTTGACTTTGGTCAACATCTACTCGGCGGGGAGTGGCTCCGGCGGAGGGGAGGGCAAAGCCTCGGTGGTCACCTCCGCCTTCCAGACTTCGGGTTGAAGCGTCACGGCCTGCGGCCTCGCGGGGGCCAAGGCCCCCACACCCCCAGCCGCGCGCCGCTCGTATTCCTCGTGCCAGAGCCGTGCCTCGGCATAGACGACGGTCCAGTTCGCCAGCCGCCCAGGCTGGAAGCTGTAGCCGCTGGGACTAATCAGCTCGCCGGTGCGGCTGTTGACGATCCAACCGGCCCAGCGATCATGCAGCGCGCCCACGTCGCCCAGCCGGTGCAGGCGCAGCAGCCGGACCGCTGACCACGGCACCCGGCAACGGCCAGTGTCCCAATGCTGCACCGTCCGCACCGAGACGCCCAGGAACTTGGCGCACGCCTTGAGGCTCAAGAAGCAGCTGCGCCGGAGTTCCCGGAAGCCCTCGGCGGAGACGTACCAGGTGCGGACCCGGCGACGGCTGGCCCGTGCTTTGGGGAATGTCTGATTAATCGGTTGCCTGCTCGTCATTCCTGCGAACGCAGGAATCCAGTGCCTTTGTGTTCAGACGCTTGCAGGTGTCTGACGATGTGAAACTGCCGAATTTCTAGGTAATTGAATATAAATAGATATTTCGATATGACGCGGCGAGTTGACGTACAGACTACAGACCGACAACCCGCCGCATTTTTCACGCCAAGCGGACAACCTGCCGCTGAAATGCAGGTCCAGCCAACAAACCACCCCAAACTCGCAGCCGCGATCGACAAGTCGCCGCGATGGTTGCGCTCAGGTCTGGCGCTTCACTTTTTCCGGACCTTCTAGACGTCGCGACGCAATCCCTTGTGCTGGTAGAAGCGGATCGTCCCGACCTTCACCCCGGCTGCCTTCGCGAAGGCACTGGATTCCTGCTTCCCCAGGAATGACGGGCAGGCAGTCGATCAACCAGACATACCTCAGGTACGGAGACGTCGGAATCGCATGCCTTGCGCCTGGGTTTGCAAATAGCGGCTGCCATGATTCGTGGCAGAGCTGCTCAAATCGAGCAGACAAAGTTCGGTTCCTTCGACTGTCAGCCAACCCGCAAGGCTGTACGCGCATCGCCTTTGTGCAGACCAGCCGGTGAGACTCACGCCGTGCAAGGTGGGGGTATTGTTCGACGCCAGTGCGTCGGCATAGCCCCGAATAGGGCCGGGCTCGGCATCGCCTTCTGTCATGGCGCCCAGGACCTCCCCTTCCTTCGTGACGGATAATTCAAGTCGCAACGAATCGTCGTGCGTAGAAACCCATGCTCCGCCAAGCAAGTGCGTCGGGTCGATGGCTGTCCCGTTTGCGGACAACGAAAGAAGGGGAAGGGATTCTCCCGTTGGTTCGTATTGCAACTTGTCCAGGTGAAACCCGGTACCTTTCGGTGCAGGGGCATGAGTCGAGACGACCAGGTTGTGCATCAACAGCAGGCGAGGGCCTTGCGGCGTGTGCAGAAGCTGCCCGCTCAGCCCGGACACCCATTGCGAACCGGGTTCTTCATCATCGCCATCAATGGCTCGCCAACTGATGCCCAGGGACAGTGCACGGGCATGGTTACCGTCGATCGCGGCGGGCTCGATGAACCCGGTGACGTGATAATCGCCGCTGGATCCGGTCGTGGAACGGTAAAGCCCCCGCACACATCCATCGGTGCCTTCGCGAAGGCGCATGAGCGACCCGTATTCGTTTCGCCACGTGGTTTCACTGACCATCAGCCTGCCTCGTGGCGGTAGCCGTAAACATCAGCCGCCCGGCGAGCATCGAGGTAACCGTTCTTGAGGTCGGAGACGATGGCTTCTCGCGATCGCTTGGCTGGGTCGCCATAGCCGCCGCCGTTGGCCGTGACGATACGAATGACGTCGTCTCGATTGACCTCCAGCGAGGTGACTACGGCGAAGTCCCGGGTCTCACCGTTGGCCCGGATCACGCGCACGTAGTTCGAGGAACCTTCCCTGCCGCCTTGCAAGCCCCAGGGATGATGCTTGTTGCGCGAGTACGAAGCCGTCAGGAAGCAACCGTCGCTGCGTACCCTGTAATCGAGCACGATGCCCTTGCCGCCGCGGTGCTGACCTTCACCGCCCGGCTCGTCGTTGAGGGCGAGTCGATCCACGTAGAGGCCGTAGCGCGTTTCGGCGATTTCTGCGGGGCAGTTGAAAGTTTCCCCATGCATGGCACTGAACATGGCGCTGTTGCCGTCGGCATCGTGGCTGCCGCCCCAGCCGCCGATTTCAGGCTCGACGATGGTGAAATGCCGTCCCGTGTCCGGATGCACGCCACCGATGACGGTGCCGCAGATACTTGAAAAGTGGCCGCTTGGCAGCGTGTCGCCCATATGGGGAGCGAGACAGCGCCACAGCAGGTCATACAAACGCATGCCTACCTCGTAGTAGATGCCGATGGCCGCCGGTGGCTTGGCATGAAACACGGTACCTTCCCGGGTTTTCAACTGGATCGGACGGAACGTGCCGCCATTGGTAACGCCATACGGATCGGTGATGTTCTTGAACATCATCTGGACGGATACCAGGCTGTCATCCTGGCTGCAGTTGTTCGGCCCGTTGTCTTGCGGCGGGTTGTCGGTCAGGTCGACGACAAAGCTGTCATCCCTGATGTCGATGGTGGCCTTGTAGGTCATGCCATTGTCTTGCGCCTCTTCGATGGTGAAGCGCCCCTTCGGCAGGGCTTTCAGACCTTCCAGGGCGACCTGTTCGCCGTAATCCATGAAGTGCTTCATTGCTTCGAGGAAAATGGGCTTGCCGTACTTCGCAACCAGTTCCGCGATGCGCCGCGCGCCGATGCGTGCGGCGGCCACGCCGGCCCATAGGTCCCCTTCGAGAAAGTCGGGCAGGCGGCTGTTGGTCTTGATGATGTCGAATACGGGGCGAATCAGATCCCCTCGTTCGAATAGCTTCACGGCGGGAAGGCGAATGCCTTCCTGAAAGATCTCTTTCGCGTCCGGCGAGAACGAGCCGGGCGCCGCACCACCGACATCGTTCCAGTGCGCGATGTTGGCGGCCCAGGCGATCAGCTCGTCGTCGGCGAAAACCGGCATCAGCAACACGTTGTCGTTCAGGTGGGTAACACCGCCGAAATAGGGATCGTTGGTGATGAAGATGTCGCCGGGAAGAATGTCGCCGGGCTTGGCGTGCAGCGCCAGGATGCTTTTGACGGCCTTGTCGAGAACGCCCACGAAACCGGGGATGCCCGCACCGCTGGAGGCCAGATTGCCTTGGCCATCGGTGATGCAAGTGCCCATGTCCAGCACTTCATAGATGATGGCGCTCATCGCCGTCTTGCGCATCGCGGCGAACATTTCGTCGGAGATGGCTTGCAGCGAGCTCTGAATGATTTCCAAAGTGATTGTGTCGGCGGCCCGGTTCATGACGCAGCTCCCTCGATGTCGATGTGCACATTGCCGTAATCGTCGATGGACACACGGTTGCCCGGATGGATCAAGATGGTGGTGCCGGGGGTCTCGATCACCGCAGGGCCATCGAAACGCATGTCCGGTTCGAGCAGCAGACCGTCGTAGATGCCCGCATCGTGGACGCCTTGCGTGTCGAAATCGACCCTGCGTGTTCCCTTCAGCGCATCGGTCAACGATCGGCCCGTGGCAGGTAGCCGCCCCGGCGTCAGCTTGCCGATGTCGGCGAAGGCGACGATATGCAGGCCGACGAACTCGATGGCGGCGTTCAGTTGATAGGTGTACTCGTGTTCGTAAGCGACATGGAATGCCTTGCTGATCTCGTCGACGCCGGCGGCATCGAAAGCCCTTGCGGGCATGATCACTTCGACGTGGTGCTCCTGATTCTCGTAGCGGAGCTTGGCGTAGCGCAGGAACCGTACTTGGGTTGGCGGGACGCCTTCCTTGCCGAGTTGTTCGAGTGCGGCCTTCTCGTTTTCCACGACCAACCGGTCGATCGTGGGGGCGTGCGACGCATCCAGGCTTTCCAGATGGCTGATGAAGTAATCGCGGCGCAGCCCGCTCATCAGCATGCCCCACGCGCTGAACACATCCGCTGCTCGGGGAATGACGACCTTGCGTATGTTGAGTTCGGCCGCCAGCGCTGCCGCATGCATCGGGCCGCCGCCGCCGAATGCCACCAGCACGAAATCGCGCGGATCGTGGCCGCGATTCATCGAAACGAGCTTCAGCGCGTTCACCATGTTGTTGTTGGCGATGCGCACGATGCCCCGTGCCACTTCAACCGGGGTCATTTGCAGGCCGGCCGCCAGAGGGGCCAGCGCGCGATCCACGGCGGCGAGGTCGGCGGCAATGGCGCCGCCACAGAAGAATTCCGGATTGATCCGGCGCAGCAGTACGTTGGCATCCGTGGTCGTCGCCTGGGTGCCGCCATTGCCGTAGGCCGCCGGACCCGGCACCGAACCCGCCGACTTCGGCCCCACGTGCATTTTGCCGAAGGAATCGAGCCAGGCGATGCTGCCGCCGCCGTTGCCGATTTCGACCAGATCGACCACGGGAACCATGATCGGATAGCCGGCCGATTGCCCGCTGCGTTCGATCCAGTAGTCGGTCATGATCTTGACCTGGCCATTCTCGATGAGGCTGCATTTGGCCGTCGTGCCGCCGATGTCCAATGCAAGTACATTGGGTTCGCCGATCAGCAACCCCAGTTCCGCCGCGCCCCAGAAGCCGCTGGCCGGCCCGGACTCGACCATCGTGATGGGAGTCTCCATGGCGTGCTCGATGGAGTCCACGCCGCAGTTGGACTGCATGACGTAGAGCTGCCCGCCGAAACCGTCGGCGAGCAATCCGCTTTTCAGACCGGTCAGGTAGCGGGCGGCCGTCGGCTGCACGTAGGCGGAAAAGACCGTCGTGCTGGTACGTTCGTATTCGCGCCACTCGCGGGTGATCTGGTGCGAGGCCACCAATGGCACTTCCGGCCAGAGCCGACGCACCTCTTCGAGTACACGCTGTTCGTGGACAGGGTTGGCATAGGCATGCAACAGGCACACGGCAATGGCTTGCACCTGTTCCTTGCGAAAGTCGTCGAGGATCCCGGGCAGGACACTGAGATCGAGCGGCGCGCGTTCGTGTCCGTCAGGCGCCAGTCGTCCCGGGATTTCCCGGCGCAGATGGCGGGGTACGAAGGGCTCGGGTTTGCGGTAGGAAAGATTGAAGAAATCCGGCCTGTTGCCGCGTGCGATTTCGAGCGAATCGCGGAAGCCTTCGGTCGTGACAAGGGCGACCTTCTCGCCTTTTCGTTCAGTCAGCGCGTTGATGACAACGGTCGTTCCGTGCGCATGAAAGACCACGTCCGGCATGGAAACGTTGGCCTTCCGCATCACATTGAGTACGCCGCGTTCGAATTGAGGCGGAGTGGTATCGACCTTGGCGGTCACGATGTGCTGCGCGCCACTGGCTTCGTCGGTATAGAAACAGACCAGATCAGTGAATGTGCCACCGATGTCGGTTGCAACGCGCAGGGATGCTTTCGAACTCATGGGCGATTCCGGGAAAGGTAAAGATGGCCATCCATGGCCTCGGGGAAAACATCGAGGGGAGGGTGCCGCCGCAGTCGGGGGACGATCGAATCGACGTCCCTACGAAAGAAAGGCATCAGTACAGGTTGTAGCGGAAGTCGATGCCGTAGCTGCGTGGCTCGGCGATCTGCGTGAAGCCACCCAGTACGTACTCGGCGTTGTAGCGTGAGTTGGTGGCGTTCTTTGCCCAGAGCGTCGCGGTCCATTTGCCATCCCAGCTTTCCACGCCGAGTCGCAGGTTGAGCAGGTCGACAGCCTTGCGTTCGGTGGTATTCCCCGGATCCCAGAACTGGGGACCGATGACTTCGTAGTCCAGGCGCAACAGGCCATTGAGGCGGCTGCCCAATGCTGGCGAGTATTGGAAGCCGATGTTCGAGGTGTAGCGCGGGATGTAGGGGGCTGCATTGCCCACGTTGCTCGGATCGAGCCCGAACTTTTTGATCTGACTATGCGTATAGCCATAAGCGCCATACACGGTCAGGTCGTCGAGGACGCGGAACTTGGCATCCAGTTCGTAGCCACGCAGATCCACCTTGTCGATGTTGGTCAGCACCTGCGCGCCAAGCGCCCCGACGAAGACGAAATACAGTTGATTGCGATCCCGGGTGTCAAACATGCTGCCGTTGATTTGCAGCCGATTGTCGTCCAGCGAGCTCTTGAACCCCAGTTCGGCACTCTTGGCCGTTTCAGGCTGGTAAAGATCGCTGACGCCGATCAACCCCACGCTTGCCGCATCCGCACCGGTACCGTTCTGGTTGAACCCGCCGCTGCGGAACCCCACACCCCAGCTTCCGTAGAAGGTGAAGTCCGTGTTCGCCTTGTAGGTAAGGGTGAATTTGGGTTGCGACTTGCTGAATGTGCCATGGCGGACCTGCCCGGCAAAGGGGTCGAATTGGGGCATGGAGACATCGCGTTGGGTGAGCTGGAAGCGGTCGTAGCGCCACGCCAGATCCGCTTCCAGCTTCGGGGTGATGTCGTAGGCCACCTGTCCGAAAATCGACGAGTTGTTCTCGCTGGCGCGATCGGCGAGGAAGGATGAAGTCGGATTCCGGCTGTTGGCGGGTGCCGGCGTCTTCTTGACGCGAATGATGCCGCGGCCAAGATCCAGGCCGATGGTGTTGGACAGATAGCTGTCCGTATGAAGGAACGAAGTTCCCGCGATCCAGCGCAGGGGCTCGTCCGAGGGCGAAGTGAATCGCAGTTCGACCTGCCTGGCGTTGGTGTCCAGGTACTGGGCTTGTGTGCCATCAGTTCCCGGGCCCAACGGTGAATTCGCGGAAATGGCCGGCGTGTAGGGGAAGTTGTCCCCGTCGGAATACTCGTTGATGTGATCCAGTGCAGCGATGGCAGTCAAGGTACCCGCGCTGGTCTGGTAGTCGCCCTTGATCGAGAAATGATCGATGGTCCGGATGTCATAGCCCTTGTTGTTGGCCGTGATCGGAATCGAGGTGTTGTTGACGTCGTCGACGCCGTAGAGCGGCTGGTACACGTAGTTCAGGGAGCCGCCGATCGTGCGGGAGCTGCTGGCCTGCGTATCGAGCGTGAAGTGGTCGGTGACATCGGCCAGCACGCGCAGGCGAAGTCCCCGGTTACGTGCGTTGTCCACGGGCCTGTGCAGGTAATCATTCTGGATCAGGCCGCCGAGGAAGTTGTCGATGCCCGACAGCAGATAGCGCACCTTGCCGTTGCCGATCGGGCCGCTGAAGCTGAAAGCCCCGTCTCGATAGTGGCCGTTGCCAACACCAACCTGGATCCAGCCGGCAGGAGTATCGGAAGGCAGCTTGGTATTGATCAGAATCGCGCCGCCCAGTGCGTTGCGGCCGTAGAGCGCGCCTTGTGGGCCTTTCAGCACCTCGATGCTGTCGAGGTCGTAAAGGTCCTGGTTGAACTGGTTGGGGCTGACTTGTTGCACGCCGTCCACCACGGTAGCCACCGGCGGGTCGCCGTTGCGTACCTGGGTGATGCCGCGAATCGTGAGAAAGTCGGTGCCCGCGTTCTGCGATTGCACCATGCTCACGTTGGGCGTCAGCTGCACGAAATCCGCTGGCGATTGAATGCCCGCATCCTCGATCTGCTGATCGGTGAACGCCGTGATCGCAATCGGTACGTCCTTGATGGATTCGGAGCGCTGGCGCGCCGTCACGGTGACCTCGGTGAGGGTCACGGCATTTTTTTTCTTCGATGCCTTGGTCTGCGTGCCTTGTGCGGGAGGGGGCGGCGCCTGGTTCGCAGGCGTGTCCGAGTTCGTCGCTGTTTCCTGTGCGGAGGCGAAGAACGGCATGCCATACAATCCCACGGCAACGCTGACACTCAGGCAGGTCAGCTTTCGCCAGGGCGATGCGGGCGAGCATCGGGAGCCATCAGGCCGGGCCAATCGGGTCATCGCGGTGCCTCCGTGGTTGGTAAGACGGTGTCTTGCTCCCTTTCAGGTTTATGACGCTTGCAGCACTTCGTCCACAGCCATGGGGGGTAGGGCCCCTCTGCGCACGACTGGCGCATACCCAATCGGGTGGGTAGGACCGGGGCAAGTGTCGGAAATGGATGCGCGCAGCAGACCGCCGCCACTACGCTGGTGGCGGGAAACGTCTGTGGAACGAATCAATCGGCGTCCGGCTGCAACGACAATCGCCGCGCTTCGGACAGGGCGGCGGTACGCGAATCGACGTTGAGCTTGCGGTAGATCTGCTTCAGATGGAATTTCACCGTGTTTTCCGAGAGGCCAAGCATGCGGCCGATCGATTTGTTCGAATGCCCGCGGTAAAGCTCTCGAAGCACCTCGAACTCGCGGTGGCTCAGGTGTCCTGTCTCGGCGTCTTGATCGGCGTGCAGCTCGCGTTGCACTCGAAGGAGAAATTCGCGTCGCGGGTCGATGAGCGGCAGGTTCCTCGTATCGCCGAGCAAGTCCCGAATCAAGGATTCGATGGCCGGGCCAAGCTGGAAAAACATGCGAGTGGCCTGGGCTTCAGCCGCGAAACCGAGGGCTTCGATAAAACGCCTCATTGCCTGCGGCAACTCTCCGCGTCCCTTCAGGGCCAGTGCCGACAGCGCATGGAACATGGCGGCATGGGCGCGTCGCCCGTGTGCGGTGCACGAGGCCAGTTCGCTTTCGGCCCATTGCAAGGCCCGCGAGTACTGCGCACTGGCCAACGCGCGCCTGATCCTGGCAATGGCCCATGCGTGGCGCAAACGCCAATCGCTGCCCTGCTTGTCCGGGAAGTGTCCTTCCGGCCACGTCTTGGCGCAAGTCGAGGACGGTCCATCATGCTCGGCAACTTCGTATTCGTATTGCCAGGCGTCGACCAGGTACTCCAGTTCGCGCAAATCACGCAACTTCGCGTAGGTTCGTACGTGCTGAAGCTTGGCGATGCCCGCCTTGTGGCCCTGTTCCGCGAATGCGATGCGCACGGATGTTTCGCACGCCAGTGCGTAGATGTCGAACCAGCCATCCTGGTGTTCGATCACATCCAGTGAGGCATCGATCAACGCACTGGCTTCGGTCAGGCGATTGCGGTCGTAGAGCAGCTTGGCCATCAGGCTGCCGGCCACGGCCTTGAGCATGCTGTCCTTGCCGAAGTTGGCCTCGGCCATTTCCAGCGATTCGGCGAAAACGCTTTCGGCGCGCTTCCAGTCGCCCCGGTAATAAAAGCTCTGGCCAAGGTGGAACAGGCAATAGGTGATGCCGACAATGCAATTGCCTGCACGCATGTCCGAGATGCCATCCTGGCTGTAGCGCTCGCCCAACGAAAATTCGGCGAGGGCAATGGCGCAGACGGCGCATACCGCATAAGCCGTGGCACGGGTCACACGGTCGCTGGCGTCCAGAGAGCGGGTAAAACAGTCGAGCTTTTCGATCTGCGCGCGGTTGTCCGATTCATCGCAATAGCCTTGCCGCAAGGCATTGATGATGGTGTAGGCGTTCCGGGTGCTGCTCTCGTCCGAAACCATGGTTGCGCGCGCAAGGTCCAGGCAGCGGTGTACCTCCGACCACTCACCGCGCTTGATGCACAGATACGCCTTGACGATAAGCAGCAAGGGGTACTGGTCGATGGTCGATGGAGGAAACAGTTGCAGCAAGTTGCTCACGAAGCCGATGCCGTGACTCATGATCAACTGCCAGCTACCCGCTTGATCGATCAACTCAACGGCGGACGCCAGGCTTTTGGCATGGACGGCTTGCCTCACCGCTTCAAGCAGATCGCCCTGGCGAAGGAACCACTGTGACGCACGAAGCCGAAGCGGCGACATGCGTTCGGGTCTGTGCATGCGTAGATGGTTTCGCAGGAAATCCCCGAACAGGGGATGGAACCGGAACCATTTGCGCTTGTGATCGAGCGGGATGAGCAGGGCATCCAAGTGGTTTAGCTGGTTCAGCAGCCTGGCGCTGTCATTGCACTCGCGCACCTCGTCCAGCAATGCGGCGCAAAACCGCTCGAACACGGACGCATCCGTCAGGAAGTCCTGCAGCGCTTGCGGAAGATCCTGCAAGACCTGCTCGCTCAAGTAATTGGCGACGTCCACATGACGACCGCTGAAATCGTTGAGCGAGTGTTCGCGGTCGGCCTGGTGCTGCATCCAGATGCGCGCCAGTTGCGAGACGACAGCCCAGCCTTCGCTGCGTGCGTACAGGGAAGCATGTTCATCGGCCGACAGCAGTCCTGCAAACAAGACGGCCGACTCGTCCAGCGACAGCATCAGATCCGACGCACTGATGGTCTGGACTACGCCACGTGCAATGAGTGTGGATAGGTGAATCGAAGGCGGATCGCGCGAACTGATCGCCAGGTGCAGGTTGTGCGCGCCATGACGCAGCATGGTCTCGATGATTTCGTTGGTTCCGTTGGACTGCGCCAGTTGGTAATCGTCAAGAATCAGGATGACGGCCGATTTGCTGGTGACGATCTGGCCCATCAGGCTGGAAAGCACCGCCTTGGCAGAGGCTTCCAGCAAGCCGTTTTCGGCGATGGATTCCAGTTCCCCGACATCCAGCCCGGCGCGTTGCAGGGAAAGGATCATGTCGGCCAGGAACCGGGCCGGTTCGACGCCATCCTCGCTGAGCGTGAGCCAAGCCGCGACCACATCGCGTTGAAGGTTCAGTTGCTCGTGCCACTGGGTCAGCAGGGTGGTTTTGCCGAAACCGGGCGGCGATATAACGAGCGTGAGGGCATATTCGCGCCAGGCTTGAAGGCGATCGAGCAGTGCCAGGCGGGGAGTGAGGGCCACCCTCTGGCTGGGCGGCTCGAATTTGCCGATCGAAAGAATGCTTGTTGTCGGCATGGGTGACTTCATGACCTTCCCCCCTCCTACAGACATATAGGCGCAACGTTTATGTAACACCTGGTCAAGGTCGAAACAACTGGAAAGGGCACTGCATGTACCTACCCTTTTGGGTGGGTGGCCCGGACGTGCGGTTGAACGCTCACCCTCGGACGGACTTTGTCCTGGGCATTGTCCGAACTACCTTCGTGGCTCGTTTCGTTTCACGCTTGCACGGGGCGGAGCCAAGCCCATGCGGCATGTGGGGATACAGGGGAGACTTCATGAGTAAATCCGCGTCCGCTGCTCCAGAACAGGATTTTGCGCGCGACATCGTGCCGGATGAGGCGACGGGGCCGGCCCGCCAGGTGTTCTACATCGTGGCCGGCAGTTGCAGTGGCCTGACGGTTTTCATCCTGGCGTCAGAGGTTGCCCACGGCTTGGGGTTGCTCCGTGCTTTATGGGCTTTCATCGCCGGGTCGCTGATCAGCGGAGTGCTCGGCGCGATCAGCGTCTACGTGGGATCACGCACACGCCTCTCGTTTGCCTTGCTGGTGCGGCACACCTTCGGGGCATGGGGCGCCCAGGCCGTCCGGCTGGTGGTTGCGCTTTCCCTGATCGGCTGGTTCGCGGTCATCGTCAGCCAGCTTGGGGCGGCAGCTTCGGAATTGGTGCGGCACATGCTTGGCTGGGATGTAGCCGCACCCTGCATCTCGATACCGCTGAGTTTCCTGATTACGTTGGTGGTGCTGAAGGGCGTAAGCGGCCTGGAACGATTGGGGCAGGTCGTTGTCGTGCTCACGGTTGTACTGCTGCTTGTCGGTGTCGCAATGACGTGGCATGCGCTCGGTCCTGCAGGTCTCGACCACGGATCCGGCTCGCTGACCTTCGGCGAAGCGGTGTCGGCCGTGGTGGGCTCGTACATCGTGGGTATCGTCATCCAGCCCGACTACGGTCGATTCGTTCGTTCGCCGTCCAGAGCAGCCTTGGCGGTGTTGTGGGCCCTTGGCCTGGTTTATCCGATCAGCCTGTTCCTGTCGGCGGTTCCCGCCGCCGCATTGAACCAGCCGGATTTCAGCGTCGCATTGATATCCATGGGGATCGGCCTGCCAGCTCTTTTGTTGCTTTTTCTGGGCGCCTGGATGGGAGCGGCGGCCTGTCTGTATTCAGGAAGCCTGTCGTTGGCGAACCTGCTTCCACGACTGAAGATGAACTGGGTAGTGGTCGGGGCGGGGAGCCTTGGGGCGTTACTGGCCTTGCTGCATATCGACCGCCACTTCATGCCGTTCCTGCAGTTGCTGAGCGTGACACTTCCACCTGTCGCCACGGTGCAGTGCTTTGATGTGCTTTGGGCGGGCCGACATGGTTCCGTGTGGAATAGAAGTTCACTGGAAACCGGTGTATCGATCACTGCATGGATCGTCGGCAGCGCCATCGGGCTTGGCGGCGAACATCATGTGTTTGAAGCAACAGGCATCGCGACACTTGATGCCATCCTGGGCACCCTGATGGCGATGGGTATAGGCAGGCTACTTGTACGGCGTGGTTCCAACGACTAGGTTCTGCAGGCTTGGTCCATGCGAGTACGTGCAACCCTCCGCATCGGATCACGGCGGAATGTCGTGGCACGGGATGATGATGGCGCTCCAGGCCGCCAAGTTGGTTGCTCCCGGCGCGCACCGAATCAACGGTTTCGTCGGTAAACGCGTATGGCGTCACGAAGCGCGCCCACCGCCGGGCTTTGGAAAGTGGCAGGGATGTTGAAACGCATATAGGAGCGAGCGGCTTCGGTGAAGGTGAAAAATATTCCCGGGGCCATGAGGTAACCCGCGTCGAGCATGATTTTTGCCATGGCCGTGGCATCCACACCATCGCCAAGCGAACCCCACAGGTACATGCCCGCCGCCGGGGGAGAGTCGAATGTGCATCCGGCGCCGACGAGCTGCGCCATCGCCTGCCCCCTGATATCGAGAAGCCGGGCACGCAAGGACTCGCAATGGTGTCGATATTTTCCCTGCGAAAGTATCTGGTGGATGACACGTTCGCTCAGCGAAGTGCTGCTGATCGGCCCGGCGGACTTGTAGAGCGCGATGCGCTCGATGTGCCCGGGGCTGGCGGCAATGAAGCCGACGCGCAGGCCGGGGGCCACCGTCTTCGAGAAACTGCCTATATGGATCACGCGCTTCAGCTGGTCCAGGGTCGCCAGTCGGGCGGCAAGGTTGGCTTCCACGGGGGAAAGGAGGTCGCCATACGTGTCGTCGTCGATGACGATGAAGTCGAACTCGTCCGCCAGCTTCAGTATCTGGAATGCCTTGTGCGGGGAAAGGTTGGTCGAGGTGGGGTTCTGCAGTATCGAACTGCATAGAAAGGCCCGTGGTCTGTGCTTGCTGCATATCGCACGCATGGCCTCGATGTCCGGGCCGTCGCTTTCGCGGGCGACCCGGGCGATCTCCAGGCCACTGGCCAGCGCCCGCTGGATATGCATGGGAGGCGCCGGGTCCTCGACCAGCACATAGTTGCGGGCGCTATTGACGTGCGACCACAGCACCAGATGGAGGGCATCCGCTGCACCGGCCGTGGTGACGATTTGTTCAACCTGGGTGTGGATACCCTGTTCGGCCAGCTTGACCTGCAATTGCTGCCGCAACGGCAGGTAGCCCCGCGGTGATTCGTATTCGGCCAGGGCGCGGGAAGGTATGCGAGTGAGGCTGCGCAGGGCGCTGGACAAGGTGGCCCGATCCATCCATGCCTCTGGCAAGAAGCCGTAGCCCGGCCTTCGTTCATAGGGCAAATCCGACCAGAGCAATTTCCTCCAGTCGTATTCGTCATCCGTCTGCTGCGCCCAGTGGGAGGCAGAGGGATGGTTGCCTGCGGACGATCCCGCCTTGACATAGAAGCCCGATCCGCGACGTGGCTCGACATAGCCGTGTGCCACCAACTTGTCGTAGGCGCGATGGGCCGTTTCATTGCTGACCTGATGGTCGATGGCCAACTGTCGGACCGACGGAAGGCGGCTGCTGGGTGGCAGCTTGCCGCTCTGTATTTGCTGCTGGATCAGCGTGAAGATCCTGTCCGTCAGCGGGACGGCCGGGCGATTGCCGTTCTCGCCTCGAGCCATAGGCGTGCGGTCGGATACGTTGTTCCGGCTTTTTCTCATGGCTGCTCGATGTTGTCTGGAAAGAGCTGGCGATGCATGAAATTGTCTTGGTCAGTGCTCGAAAGTGTCATGGTCGATGCATCAAGACAGTGTTGTCAAATTTTTGCCACAGTGTACGGGTTGAAGCAAAAATGAACTGCTAGCTTGGCGATGCCTGCGGTGGAGGCCTGCGCAGACAGGTCCCGCCGATTGTCATGCCGCTCGCGGAGGGCGTACCCGCATGGCGCCGGGCATCGATGGTCTCGGCAAGAACCGGGTCGCGGTTCGATTCTCCGGTACAGCCAGGCTCCTACAAGAACCGAGCAAGGGGAGGGGATTTATGTCCAATCGCAAAGCAATACACTGGCAAAAACATGTCCGGCATTCCGCGGTCACGCTGTGCGGTGCCACGTTGCTCCTCAGCATGATGGCCCCGGCGCCGACGCAGGCTGCCGCTGCAGAGGCCCCGAGTTCCACCGTGGGGCACGATGACGTCAAGCTCCGTTTTTCATTGCCCGCCGAGCCGCTCGCCACCACCTTGCGCGCCATCAGCCAGCAGAGCGGGCGGCCCGTCCAGTTCAATCCCGGCGATGTGGAGGGTATCCAGGCGCCGCCTCTGCATGGCAACTACACCGTGGCGGCGGCATTGCAGGAAGCGGTTGCCGGCAGTCGGGTCACCGTGACCTCGGGGTCGAACGGCGGCTGGGTGGTGTTTGTCCCGCAGGCCCAGAACCTGGGCGTCGTTACGGTAACTGCGAGTTTGAACGAGGCCGAAACAGGATTTCAGGCTACGCGCTCCGACACCGCCACGCGCAGTGGTGCCGACCTGATGGACACGCCGGAATCGATGACGATCATCACCAGTGACGTCATGAGGAGCCAGCAGGCTCTCAGCATCCAGGATGTCCTGCAGGATGTGAGCGGGGTGCAGACGTCGGCCGCAGCCTCTCAGGGGCCCGCAAGCGCGAGTATTCGTGGACTGACCGTGACCAGCCTGTCCAATGGCATCGCCAGCCCGTTCGCGACCAACACGAATATCGTGGGTGTGGAACGCATGGAGGTCCTGAAGGGGCCGCAGGCAATTCTCTCGGGTGGCGATTCGCTGGGCGGCGCCGTCAACATCGTGACGAAAAAACCGTCCGCGGATCCCGTCGCGAATCTTTCGTTCCAGGATGGGACCTTTGGCGACAAGACCGCCAGCGCGGACTTTTCGGATGCGCTGAGCAGCGACAAGAAGTTGAGTGGCCGTGTCCTGGGTTCATGGACGCGCGCAGCATCCAGCGATGCAGGCTTCGATGGCCGACGCGAAAATTACTTCATGCCCCAGATCCGCTGGAAGGACGACCGCACCGATTTCATCCTTGGGGCTTCCTACGACGACGAGTTCGATCCGATCGGGCGCTATACGTTCGCGCTGCAAAACTCGATAAGCCCCATTCCGTCCATGCTTCTGGGAAACAAGAGCAACGGAATCGAAGTCAAGACAAGGTCGCTGTTTTACAGTCTGGAGCACAAGTTCACCCCTTGGCTCAGTGTTGTCAGCCGAGTGAGCCGTGATCTGACCAAGCAGGATCTGAGTGTTTGGCAGGCTCAGTTTCCGCTGGACATACCCAGCATGACGCTGGCCTTCCTGCCCACGAATTCCAGCAGCCGGTATGGCGTCACGAGCAGCGACAACTACTTGCGCTTCACCTTCCGAACGGGGGCTTTGCAACATGTGTTGTCGACGGGTGTAAACACAACAGCCATGAGCTACACCCAGAGCGAATACCAGTTTCCGTCCTTCCTGGCCGGGCAACCATATGCCCCACAGCAGATCGACTTCCCACATCCGGTGCGCGATGCGGCAAGTCTTTACAGCATCAATCAAATCCAGCAGAAGCAGTTGGGATGGTACGCCCAGGATCTCGTCACCTGGGGCAATTTTCACGCCATGCTGAATTTCCGGCGTACGTACTATCAGCAGGGACCTGTGCAAATCAATTTTGTCCAATTCAACTCGATCAGAAATACGCCGCAAAAATCCATCTACAAGAACACGCCAGGAGCTGGGCTCGTTTACAACGTCACCCCGAACGTGTCGGTGTATGGCGCCTGGTCCCAGGGTTTTGCCCCGAACTTCACGACGACGCAATTGTGCGGTGGCGGGTTGGCCTCTCCTCCGAGAACCTCGCGAAACCAGGAAGTCGGCGTCAAATTGTCGTCATCGGACGGACTGTTTTCGTTGACCTCAAGCGCCTTCAATCTCACCCAGCAGAACGTTCTGAAGTACAACAACGCCCTGCGCTGCAACCAGCTCATTCTGGGGCAACGCACGCGAGGCTTCGAGGTGGACGCGCAAGGGCAACTGGCCAAAGGCTGGAACCTGATTGCCAACTTCACGCATAGCAATTACACCAATGTGGGAGTACCGGGACAGATCATTGCCGGCGAGCCGCGAAACCATTTCAACTTGTGGACGACCTACGATTTTCCGGATGGTCCTCTCCATGGGTTTGGAATCGGCGGCGGCATTACCGCCTACAGCCGCAGCTATACGGATTACGTGCGCGACTCCCCCGAGGAGCCGGGTGGTGCCCGTGTGGACCTGAGCGCGTACTACCGGTTGATGCAGCATTGGTCGTTCACGCTGGGTGTCAAGAACGTGTTCGATCGGACGCTCTACGGTGTGGCGACCACACCGATCTACATCCCGGTGAATACTGGTCGCACCATGATGTTCACGGTCAAGTACGACTTCCTGAAGTGACCTGAAGTGACCCTTGTCCTGGCCCAGGTGAAGCGTGTGGCGGCCGCCAAAGAGCTGCCGCCATGCGCAAACATGTGGAAACCCGATGCATGAGTAACGACGCTGGCGGCCACCGCCCTCGACTGTTCCAGCTGATCTACCCCTACTGGGTATCCAACAGGAGCTGGAAATCCTGGCTGCTCGTCGCCTGTCTGCTGGCCTACTCGTTTGGCGGCGTCTATCTGGCCGTGTGGGCGAATCGCCTTACCGGCGAAGTCGTCGACGCCATGGTGAAACGCGACTGGGAGCAACTGTGGCCCGTGTTGCTCACGACGGTCGGCGTGGGTGTTGCGGGGGTGGTGGCGACGTTGACGAATTACGTTGCGTCGCAGCTGTTGAATCTCGAGTGGCGGGCCTGGATGACCGACCGCTACCTGAACGCCTGGGCGGAACATGGTGCCTACTACGAAATCGAGCGGGAGGGCTTGCTGACCAATGCGGATCAGCGCCTCTCCCAGGATATCCAGATGTTCATCCAGGATACCTTGACGCTTTCGTTTGGCGTGATCCATGTCGTTGTCACGATAATCTCGTTCACCGTGGTGCTTTGGCAACTCTCGGGCACATTGTCGTTCACCGTGCACGGCTGGCATGTATCCATCCCCGGGTACATGGTCTACATAGCGTTCCTGTACCAGATCATCTCGTTCACGATTACGCACTACAGCGGCCGTGCGTTGATCCGGTTGCTGTCGCACAAGCAGACGGTGGAGGCAAACTTCCGCTATCTGGGCATGCAGTTGCGGGAAAACTCCGAGCAAATCGCCTTCTATCGCGGCGGCGAGCGGGAACGCCAGCAACTGCGGGGGCACTTCGGCGACGTTCTCCACAACTGGAAAGACATCATCTTTTGCACCGGCCGGATGATGTTTTTCCGCGACACCTACGTGCAGGCCGTAGGGCTGGTGGTGCCGACCTTGTCCGCACTGCCGCGCTACCTGATCGGCGCCATCACGCTGGGGGACGTCACGCGCATCACCGGTGCGTTCAACAGTTTGACGAGCGCGCTGTCTTTCTTCACGCAGGCCTACACCACGTTCAGCGAGTGGCTGGCGCTGGGGCATCGGCTTCAGGACTTCTCGTGGGCGCTTTCCAGGGCGGAACACCTTCCTCGCAACATCGAGGTGCGTCGACATCCCGGCAGCGAAATCGAAACCAGCCCGGTCGTGCTGGCGCTTCCCGATGGCGAGCTGATGGCCAAGGTGCCCTCGTTGCGTATCAAGCAGGGCGAGCGATGGCTGATCCGGGGCAGGTCGGGCGTCGGCAAGAGTACCTTTCTCCGGGCCATCGCCGGCATGTGGCCGTATGGCTCCGGCACGGTGAGCCTGCCCGGAGTGGCGTCGCTGATGTTCCTGCCCCAGCGGAGCTATATCCCGTACGGGAAGCTGAAAGCGGCTCTGTGTTACCCGTCCGAATCGGACCGTTTTTCCGATGAGGAATGCCGCCACGCCCTCCAGGAATGCCTGCTTGGCCATTATGCAGGAGTCCTCGATGTGGAGGACCGGTGGCAGCAGAAGTTGTCCGGCGGGGAGCAGCAACGCCTGGCGTTCGCCAGAGTCATTCTCCATCGGCCGGCCTTCGTGTTCCTCGACGAGGCCACCAGCGCGCTGGATGGAGAGTCTGAAAGCCGGTTGTACTCGCTGCTCATCGAGCGCCTGCCAAACAGTGCGGTGATCAGCGTCGCTCATCGCGAGGCGCTTGAAACCTTCCATGACCATGTGCTGGTCATCCAGCGACCGGACGACACGGCCTCGTCGCCGTATTCAACTGCCACGGCTTGAGCCCATGCAGCGACCCGCTGGTCCAGTTGCTGCGGGCGTCACCCCAAGAACCACAAGGAATCGCGACATGTCCCAACACGTAAAAAACATCACCGACAGCACGTTCAACGATGAAGTTACCGGGACGAGCGGCCCCGTACTCGTCGATTTCTGGGCCGAATGGTGCGGGCCTTGCAAGGCGCTTGCCCCGGTTCTCAACGACATTGCCGACGACTATGTCGATGCCGTCCGGATCCGCAAGATCAACGCGGACGAAAACAAGGAGGCCTCTGGTCGGTACAACGTCCGCGGCCTGCCGACGATGATCCTGTTCGTGGACGGTGAGGAGAAGGAGCGCATCCTCGGCCTCGTGTCCAAGACGCGCATAGCTGCGCTCCTGGACCGATATGTGGAAGGCTGAAATGTATTCTCCGGCATATCTGGGCGACGCCCTGTGCAAGCGGCAAGTACTCGAGCGCCTCTTGTCGCTGCAGAAAGCGGACACGTGGGCAATGCGCCCGATTTACTGGGACGGGCGTACGGGCAGCTTGGTCGGCAGCCTGCTGCAGGGGGAAAACCTCGACGAGTGGGAGCGCCTGTTCGGTTTGCCGAAGTGGCTGGCACTCGCGATCGACAACCTCTTCGCCTCCGGGCCGGACCTGAAAGCGGGCCTTGAGTTCGGCATCGCTTTGCTTGACGCGATTCCCGTGGGTGCCGATATGCGCACCGTCGGCAGCCGCGTCGTGATCGAACTGCTGGAAGGTCTGCCGTGTGGCTTGTTGCCGATCGTCTCGATGCACGCGATGACTGAAACACTGATCTCGGTTTCATCGCTCCACCGCCGCATCACGGATGGAGGCGACGTGGATGCCGCCGAATGGCGTGCGGTGCGCCGGCGCGCGGTAGCCCAGACGGACGCGGTCGAAAGGGGCAGTGTCGATGCCGACGTTGGTGCCTGCATCGAAGCCGCCACATGGGATCCACGGACGTCGCGAACCGCGGTGTCCGATACGGGCAGGGTCTGGATCAAGGCGACCAGCGATGCGGAAGTGGCTCGCCAATCCGGTTGGTGCGCTCATGACGACGAACGGATGAAGGCTCTGCTCGACCGTCTTCATGCCGATGCGAAGGCGGCGGGCGCCACCGGGTTCATCGATGTATTCAAGCTGCTGGATGAAAAGCATCCCGAAGAGGCGCGGCAGCTGAAGGCGCACATCGCCTTGGAGCATGCGTGCCGCGGAGCGCAGTGGCGAAAGATAACCGACCTTCTGCTGCGTGTTGCCACCGAGGCGGGCGGGGCAGTCAAGGCGGCGTAACCCCGGTTGCAAAGAGCGACAGCGAACACGGAAGCGCCGCCGGCGCGCCGTGATGGCGGGATTGGCGTGAATCTGGCGGAGATAGACGTGGACATGCGTTCCTTTCGAAACGATCCTTCCTTGAAGCTGCAGATCATGGAGCGGCTTCGTGCCGCCGAGGCGGCGGGCAATTGGGTCGCACGCTCGGCGTGCTGGACCGGCGAAGCCGGCAGCCTGGTCGGTACCGCGCTGCGCGGCGAGGACCTGGATGCATGGGAAGACGACTTCGGGCTGCCCAAGTGGCTGGCCGTCGCGATCGATCACGTCCTGATCGCGGCGCCTTCCATCGAAGACGGAGTCCGGAGAGGTATCGAGATCATGGCGGCGCTGCCGGTGGGCGTCGACCTGCAGCGTGCGGCAAGTCGCATCGTGCTGGACTTCCTCGATGGCAAACAGTTCGGAGCTGCAGCCGTGGTGACGGATGCGCGACTGCGCCAGGTGATCCACGAGGTTGCCGCTCTGCACCAGCAACGCTTGAAGGGCGATGCGGTCGCGCCTGCGCAATGGCGTCAGGCCCGGCGCAACACGACCGCCTTTGCCGAAACCACGGGGTTGACGGAGTATGACGCCGAGGTCGCCTTGTGCGTCGAGGCAGCTGCCTGGGACCCTGCGACGTCGCGGACGCTGGTGACGGACACCTTCCATCGCTGGGCCATGGCCATGATGGCGGCAATGAAGGCCCGGAATGAATGGAAGGGCCCGGACAGGGATCGTATGCAGGCGCTACTCAGCCAAGTTTACGGCGAGGCCAAGGCGGAGGCAGGCGACTCCGGTGCGCGCATCGACGTCTTTGCCGAGCTCAGGCGGCGGCACCCCGATGAGTGGAGCATCCTGAAGTCGCACATCGATCTGGACCACGCGCAAACCAGGGAACGAACCATCGAGAGTTGGCTCGAGCTGGGCAACATCCTGGAGAGCGCGGTCAGGGAACCATGCGAGGGCGCACCGCCGCTGATTCCCCGGGCACACCTGTTCGCCAATCCGGCACGCGCCGGTATTGCCATAAGCCCCGATGGGCAGTGGCTGGCGTGGCTGTCCAATGCCAGCGGCGTGATGAACATCTGGGCCGCGCCGGCCCATGCGCCGGGTGACGCCCGCCAGCTCACCTTCGACCGCCATCGCGGCCTGCAGGGCTTCAGCTGGACCTACGTGCCTGGCCTCCTGCTCTATTCGCAGGATCGCGACGGCGACGAGAACTGGCGGCTCTTCGGCGTCGACGCATCGAACGGAATCGCGCGTGAACTCAGCCCCTCGGCACCAGGCGTGCGCACCAGCATCCAGGGCATCAGCCGGGTCCGGCGCGACGAAGCACTGGTCACCATCAACCAGCGCGACCCGCGCTATCCCGATCTCTACCTGCTGGATCTGAAGAGCGGCGCACTGACGCTGCTCGAACAGAACCCCGGTTTCTCGGGTTACATGGCCGACGAGGAGTTTTCGGTACGACTGGCGGGTCGGAGCATGCCCGATGGCGGCAGCGAGCTACTGTGCCGGAATGCGGACGGCGAGTGGGAGGAGTGGATCTCGCTTTCACCGGACGACGCGCGCAATTCCGGCCCCACCCATTTCAGTGCCGATGGCAAGACGCTCTATTTCCGGGACAGCCGCGGCTGCGACAAGGCGGCGCTGACAGCCATCAACATCGAAAGCGGTCACCTGACCGTGCTGGCGACGGACGCCAAGGCCGATATCGGCGACGTGCTCAGCGACCGCGTCGATTATCGGCCGCTCGCCTATGGCGTGCTGTATGACCGGTACAGGCTGCACGTGATCGACGAGAGCATCCGCGCGGACATCGATTACCTGGATGCGCAGGACATCGGCGAATGGCACCGTGGCAGCCGCACGGAAGACGACATGTTCTGGGTGATCAATGCCTCGTCGGACATCCGCCCGAACGCCGCTTATCTGTATGACCGTTCCAATCGCGCGCTGACGAAGTTGCTCGATCTCCGCCCCGAGCTGGCGGGCGCGCCGTTGGCGCGCATGCAATCCGCGGTCATTCCGGCCCGGGATGGCCTGGAGCTGGTGTCGTACGTGACGCTGCCCGTGGGTCAGGAGGAGGGCGAACTTCAGTCTCGTTGCCCGCTGCCCCTGGTGCTCATCGTGCATGGCGGACCGTGGGCACGGGACAGCTTCGGCTACAACACCATGCATCAATGGTTGGCCAACCGTGGTTACGCGGTGATGAGCGTCAACTTCCGCGGCTCCACGGGTTTTGGAAAATCATTCGCCGTCGCCGCGGACGGCGAATGGGGCCGGAAGATGGACGAGGATCTGGAAGACGCCGTCCAATGGGCCATCGATCGAGGCCTGGCCGACCCGGCGCGCTTGGCGATCTTCGGCGGAAGTTATGGCGGCTACGCCGTGCTGTCGGCACTGACCCGCTACCCCGAGCGCTACGCGTGCGGCATCGACGTCGTCGGCCCGTCCAATCTGGAAACGCTGCTGGCCTCGATTCCTCCCTATTGGGAGGCGGCGCGAGCAGCGCAATACCGCGCCATCGGCAATCCGGAAACGGAGGCCGGGCGGGCGCTGCTGCATGACCGTTCGCCGCTCCATCGCGCCGCCTCGGTGCGTTCGCCCCTGCTGATCGCCCAGGGAGCCAACGATCCGCGGGTCAAGCAGGCCGAAGCCGAACAGATGGTGGCCGCGCTCAAGCGCAACGACATTCCGGTGACCTACGCGCTGTACTCGGACGAGGGCCATGGTTTCATCCGCGAAGCCAACCGCATGTCGTTCAACGCCTTGTGCGAAAGCTTCCTGGCCCGGCATCTGGGCGGCCGCGAGGAGCCATGGTCGCCGGAGGATTTCCCTGGAACGTCCTTGAAGATCGTCGAGGACGACGAGCGCAGGGCAGCGTGATGCAGACCGGTGTCTCCACAGCCGGGCAACGCGAGTGGGAGTCGGCCTCGATCGCGAGGATCAAGGCCGACTTCAACCGTTCGGGCGACACGCATCTGATCCCCGTTCCGCTGTCGGGATATCCCGGCATCGACGTCTACCTCAAGGATGAGTCCAGTCATCCCACAGGCAGCCTCAAGCACCGGTTGGCGCGCTCGCTGTTCCTGTACGCGCTGGCCAATGGCTGGTTGCGCGAGGGCACACCAGTGATCGAGGCTTCCAGCGGTTCGACGGCAGTGTCGGAAGCCTACTTCGCGCGCCTGCTCGGGTTGCCGTTCATTGCGGTGATGCCGGCCACGACATCGCCGGAGAAAATCGCCGCCATCGAATTCCAGGGAGGCCGCTGCCACTTCACCGAGCGCGCTCGCGATCTTTACGGCGTTTCGCAGCAGTTGGCCCGGGATACCGGCGGCCACTTCATGGACCAGTTCACCTACGCCGAGCGGGCCACCGATTGGCGCGCCAACAACAATATCGCCGAGTCGATCTTCCGGCAGATGGCGGCGGAACCGCATCCCGTGCCCGACTGGATTGTCTGCAGCCCGGGCACCGGGGGCACCGCGACCACGCTGGGGCGCTACGTCCGCTATTGCGGCCACCCGACCAGGGTTTTGTGCGCAGATCCGGAAATCTCGGTGTTATTCGACTACTACCGCAGCGAATGCGCCGGGGCGGCCGATCCGTCGCTGGTGCTGGAGCAAGGATCGCGCATCGAGGGAATCGGCCGCCCGCGCGTCGAACCGAGCTTCATCGCCGGTTGTGTGGATGCGATGGTCAAGGTACCCGATGCATTGTCGCTGGCCGCCATGCGCCACGTCAGCGCCGTGCTCGGCCGCCGGGTCGGCGGTTCCACTGGCACCCAGTTCGTCGGCGTGCTGCTCGCGGCCCGGAAGATGTACGAAGAAGGCCGCATGGGCTCCGTCGTGAGCATCCTCTGCGACAGCGGCGACCGCTACACGCACAGCTACTACGACCCCGACTGGTATGTGCGCCAGGGCATCGACATCGATGCAGCCGATGCACAGTGGATGCGCGCGTTGCAGGGCGATCCACTGCGCGGCTTGCAGGTTGCAGGCGTGCTTTGAGCCCCGCGCGATTTCCCCACGCCGGTTGGCAGTGGCCGCCGGTTTTTTTATTCATCGAGTGACGAAGCACCACCATGACCAACCCCTTGCTCGACTTCTCAGGCCTGCCCCATTTCGATGCGGTGACCCCAGACCACATCACGCCGGCCGTGGAGCAGTTGATCGCCGAGGCCACGGAGGCCATGACCCGTGCCGAAGCAGTGGCGCCCGTTGCCTGGGACAACCTGGTGGTGCCGCTGGAAGCGGCCACCGAGCGTCTTGGACGCGCCTGGGGTGTGGTCAATCATCTCCAGTCCGTGGTCAACACGCCGGCGTTGCGCCAGGCTTACAACGAGAACCTGCCGAAGCTCACGGCGTTCTGGACACGCTACGGGCAAAACCAGGCCCTGCATGCCCAGTACCAGGCCCTGGTGCGTTCGCCGGAATACGCAGGTTTCGACCCGGTGCGCCGCCGTGTCGTCGAGCTTGTCCTGCGCGATTTCCGCCTCAGCGGCGTTGCCCTGGCGGACGCCGACAAGCTGCGCTTCAGCGCCATCCGTCAGGAGCTGTCGACGTTGTCGGCGACCTTTGCCGAGCACGTGCTCGACGCCACCGATGCATACGCCCTCTACATCGACGACGAGGCCGAGCTGGCCGGCGTGCCAGCCGACGTCATCGCCGCTTGCCGTGCGGCGGCGGAAAGGGAAGGGCGCAGCAGCTACAGGCTCGGCCTGCAGATGCCTTGTTATCAGCCCGTACAGGTGCACGCCGAGAACCGCGAGCTGCGTCGCACGCTCTACCTGGCCAGCATCGTGCGCGCCTCCGACCTGGGGCCGGCCGAGCACGACAACGGCCCGCTGATCGAACGCATCCTCGCGCTCCGCACGGAACTGGCCAAGCTGCTGGGCTTTGCCACTTACGCGGAGTGTTCGCTGGCCACCAAGATGGCCGACAGCCCCGAACAGGTACTGGCGTTCCTGCAGGATCTGGCCGTGCACGCGCTTCCTTATGCACAAGCCGAACGGAGAGAGCTGGAGGCATTCGCGCGCGATGCGCTTGGCCTCGATGCGCTGGAGCCGTGGGACATCTCCTGGGCCAGCGAAAAACTCAAGCAGGAGTCCTATGCGTTCTCGCAACAGGAAGTGAAGCGCTATTTCACCGAACCAAAGGTGCTGGCTGGGCTGTTCGAGGTGGTGCAGACGCTCTATGGCCTCCGTTTCGTACCCGACGAAGCGCCGACCTGGCACCCGGACGTGCGCTTCTATCGCCTCGTCGATGCGGACGGCCACATGCTGGGGCAGTGCTACATGGATCTCTACGCGCGCGAGGGCAAGCGCGCCGGCGCCTGGATGGACGTATGCCGCAACCGCAAGCGCGACGGCAGGGGCTTGCAGACGCCGGTGGTCTATCTGGTCTGCAACTTCGGGCGTGGCGTCGACGGGAAGCCGGCCACTTTCGATCACCGCGAAGTCGTCACCCTGTTCCACGAGACCGGGCATGCCTTGCATCAGCTGCTGACCGAGGTTGATGAGCTCCGCGTTGCCGGTATCGCCGGCGTGGAGTGGGACGCGGTGGAATTGCCCAGCCAATTCATGGAGAACTTCTGCTGGGAGCGGGAACACGTGCTCGGCATGACTGCACATGTCGAGACCGGCGAGCCCCTGCCGAGCGCATTGTTCGATCGCATGCTGGCGGCCAGGAACTTCCAGGCGGGCATGTTCACCGTGCGCCAGCTCGAATTCGCGTTGTTCGACATGCGGCTGCACAGCGCTTTCGATCCGGCGAACGACAGCGTGCTGGCATTGCACCGGCGCGTACGCGAGGAGGTTGCGGTCAATCCGGCACCCGACAGCGACCGCTTTCCCTGCCAGTTCAGCCACATTTTTTCCGGCGGTTACGCAGCCGGCTACTACAGCTACAAGTGGGCGGAGGTGTTGAGCGCCGATGCCTACGAGGCCTTTGCCGAGGCTCCCCAGCGGACAGGCGAAATTGGTGCGCGATTCCGCCGGGAAGTGCTTTCGCGAGGCGGCAGCCGCCCGGCCATCGAGAACTTCCACGCATTCCGCGGCCGCGATCCGGAAGTGTCCGCGCTGCTGAAGTCGAGCGGCATGACGGCATGAACCCTGGTGCGGGCGTCACGGCAAGCCATGAGGCGTGGACGCCCCGTGGCTGGCGTACATGCGCGCCAGCGTGTGTGCCCGACTACGCCGACGCTGCGGAAGTAACGGCGGTCGCCGCCCAGGTAGGGGCGTTGCCGCCGCTGGTCACCTCCTGGGAGATCCTTGCGCTGAAGCGGAGGCTTGCGGAGGCTCAGCAGGGGTGCGGATTCCTGCTTTCGGGCAGCGAGTCGCTGGAACATTTCTCGGGTTCACGGGCAGACACGCTGGCCAACCGCCTCAAGGTCATGCTGCAGATGAGCCTGCTGCTGGCCCATGGCCTCCGACAGCCCGTCATCCGGCTGGGAAGCTTTGCGGGGCAATATGCCTGCATCCAGAAGGGTGGGCCGGATGGCGTTGCGTGTCGCGGCGACATCGTCTCGGTGGACATGGCATCTGTACCGGACCCTCATCGGATGCTGGATGCACATGTCCATGCCGCTCTTTCGATGAACTTCATCCGGGCCTTGATCGATGGTGGCTTTACCGACATCGGCCAGCTCAAAAGCTGGAACCTTGCCTGGGTGGAGAAGTCGGCGTCGTCACCGGATTCGCGCGCGCCGATCGAAGCCCTGCAGGATGCCCTGCAGTTCATGAAGGCATGGGCGGATTGCGAGCCCAACGACATGGGGCGGGCGGAGCTCTACTTTTCGCACAACGCGCTGTTGCTGCCGTACGAGGAAAGCTGCACGCGCCAGGTTCCCAGACACCCCGGGTGGTTCAACCTGTCGACCCACCTCCCATGCCTGGACCCCCACGTTGCGCACAACCATGGTGCACACGTCGAATATCTGCGTGGCCTGGGCAACCCTGTGGCCGTTCATGTGGGACCCCGCATGAAGCCCGCGGAGTTGCTGGGGCTCATCGATATCCTGAACCCAGGCAACGCGTGCGGGCACCTGGTCCTGATCCACCACATGGGAGTGTCGGCGATAGACGAGGCATTGCCGCCTCTCCTGCGCGCAGTGCACCAAGCCAAGCGGCAAGTGCTGTGGGTCTGTGACCCCATGAGCGGCAACACCGTGCCTGCCGGAAATGGATGCATCACGCGCCATTTCCAGGCGATCCGAGAGGAACTGGCACGGGCAACGGCATGGCACGACGCCGAAGGTACGCATTTGGGCGGCATCCATCTGGAACTGACAGGCGAGGACGTACGCGAGTGCGCCGAAAACACGCCCGATGATGGAGCCTCCGGGTCATTCCTGCCTGCGGACTCGTCGCTGCTGCCGCGGTTGAACTACAGGCAGTCGCTGGAAATCGCCATGCATGCCGTGCGGCTGCAGCGCGACAAGCCGGGCGTCGCGGCGTGTTGCTGAAAAGAAGCACGCCCCCAATACCTGGATCCCTTCAAACATCTGGATACCGCGTCCATGAAGATCGAACTGCAACGTGCATTGTCGGATGAAGATCTCCTCCAATACCCCTGCGACTGCCTTGTCGTGGGTATCGCCGCGGAGGAGGGCGGTGCATCGCAGACCTTGCTGACGTCCATCGACCAGGCCAGCGACGGCTTGCTTGCACGGCTCCGCAGCGAGCGGGAATTGCCGCGCAAGGCCGGGCAGACGTTGCTGCTCCATGCCGTCGCCGGGGTGGCTGCCAGGCGACTTCTGCTGGTTGGCCTGCAGGATGTCGGCACCGATGATGCCATCAGGTTCCAGAAGGCAGCCCGGGCAGCGGCCGCTGCCATCATGGGCAGTCGCGCGGTGTCGATCGCATGGATGGTGGGCAATACGTCGGATCGGCTGATGCTGTCGGTACTGGCGCTGCAGGAGGCCGATTACCGATGCGACCACTACCGGAAGGTGGAGGAGAATCCGCTGGAGCGCACGGCGTGCCTCTTTACGGCCACCGATGATGTATCGACCCAACGGCGCGTGGCAGAAGCCGTGGCCATCGCCCATGGCGTGGCCCTGGCACGGGACCTCGGCAACGCGCCGGCCAATGTCTGCACGCCCACCTATCTCGGCGATGCGGCGAAGGCCCTCGCGCAACACTCGGCATGCGAAGTCGAAGTGCTGGGCCGTGAAGAGATCGGGAAGCTGGGCATGGGGGCGTTCCTGGCCGTTGCACGCGGTTCCGCGGAACCGCCGCAACTGATCGTCGTGAACTACCGTGGCGGACAGGACGGCTCCGCGCCGATCGCCCTGGTGGGGAAGGGCGTCACCTTCGATTCGGGCGGCATCTCGATCAAGCCGGCCGAGGCCATGGACGAGATGAAGTACGACATGGGCGGCGCAGCCAGCGTGCTGGGCGCCTTGCATGCCTGCGTGGAACTGAAGCTTCCGATCAACGTGGTGGGCGTCATCGCCGCCTGCGAGAACATGCCGGGCGGCAATGCGCTCAAGCCGGGCGACGTGATCCGCAGCCTCTCGGGCAAGACCATCGAGGTGCTCAACACCGATGCCGAAGGGCGCCTGATCCTGTGCGATGCGCTCACCTATGTGCAGCAGCGCTTCTCGCCGGCCTTGACCATCGACCTGGCGACGCTGACGGGCGCGTGCGTGGTCGCACTCGGCAACGTGCACAGCGGGCTATACGCCAACGACGACACGCTGGCCACACAACTGATGGCGGCGGGAACCAAGGTTGGCGACCGCGCCTGGCGGATGCCGCTCGATGACGATTATCAGGAACAACTCAAATCGTCCATCGCCGATGTCGCCAACCTTGGCGGCCGCACGGGCGGAAGCATCACGGCAGCGTGCTTCCTCTCCCGCTTCGTCGAAGGCAAGTGGGCGCACATGGACATCGCCGGCACGGCCTGGAAGGGCGGTGCGAACAAGGGTGGCACCGGGCGACCGGTATCGCTGCTGGCGCAATTCCTCGTTGATGCGGCGGCGCCTGTCTGAACGTTCAGGGGAGGTCGCACAGCGCGATCCACCGATATACGACAGCGACCAATATCTGAGGTCATCGAAGCATGCATACCGAAAAGCACACCCGCCTGCTGATCCTCGGCTCCGGCCCGGCCGGCTACACCGCCGCGGTGTACGCCGCGCGCGCCAACCT
>NZ_NJIC01000024.1:0-3910 GCF_013620825.1 Rhodanobacter sp. PCA2
CGACCACGTCTACCGCCAGGCGATCACCTCGGCCGGCTTCGGCTGCATGGCCGCGCTGGATGCCGAACGCTGGCTGGCGCAGTCAGAGAGCGATCAGAGCACGGCTTGATTTTCGGGCGACGCTTCGGGTTGGAGCGTCACGACCTGCGGCCTCGCAGGGGACACCCCTGCACCCCGATCCGCGCGCTGGGCGTAGTCGGCCCGCCAGAACCGGGCTTGCTCGCACAGCAGCGGCCACGCCTCCATCCGCCACGGGGCGAACCGGTAGCCGTTGCCGCTCACCAGATCGCCGTCCGGGTGCAGCAGCCAGCCCGATCAGGCGGGATGCAGCGCCCCCAGATCGCCCAGGCGCAGCAGCCGCAGCAGCCGCAGCCGCAGCCGCCGCAGCAGCTTGACCGCCGCCCACGGCACCCGGTTGCGCCCGGTGTCCCAGTGCCGAATCGTCCGCTCGCAGACCCCGAGGAACGCCGCGCAGGCCTTCCGGTTCAGAAGGCAGGCGTGGCGTAGCTCGCGGAAGCTCTCGGGACTGACCAGCCAGACCCGGCGCCGTGGCCGGCCAGCAGCACGCCGAGGGCGACCCACAGGGCGGCCCAGAGGGTGGGAGGCAGCGGTTCCCGAGGCCTCATCGGCGCCATCCGAAATTGCGCATAATGTATATTATGTAAAACGAAATGTAACGACGGCCGAGGATCTGGCACGTCAGCCCCGAAGGCTTCCGCGCCCTGCGGCATGCCTGCCTGCTGTCGCGCCAAGCGTGCGCGGCGTTCCCCGGCCGCTCGCGCATACCGTTCAGTGCCGTGCGGCTGCTGCGCGTCGTTCGCCTGGGCGACCTCGGCGCGCTGTGCGACGACTGGGCCGGCTGGACGCTCAACCGGCTGGGCCTGCACGATCCCGCTGGCCGCACGTACCGCCTCGACGCCATGCGGGCGTGGTGGATCACCGCCGAGCAAGCCCGGTTCTGGCGGCAAGGTCACCGGCTGGCCGGCGACAGCGAGCGACTGGAAGGAGCGTCCACTTTCGCGCCCGTGGTGTCCGGCCAAGGCGAGGCCAGCAGGCGCGAAACGGCCCGACCGGATCGGCTCCGCGACGCCGCCGCTCCCGCCCACCCGCTTTCCCTGCCCCGGCGCGCCGCGGCCGGCGCAATCGATTACCGCACCCGCCGGCCCCGCAAGGCCCGGGTGGCCCGGTTGCGGTCCTCCACCCGGGAAGCCTGCAAACCCCACGAGCAGAAAGCCGACAGATGCCCCTGTCTCCGATGACGCAGGCTGATCCCTACAGTTCGTAGCGTTTGAGCTTGTACCAGAGTGCTCGCTCGCTGACTTCCAAAAGCCTTGCAGCTGCGGCTTTGTTGCCATCGCTGCGCGCGAGCGCAGCAGCGATCAGATGGCGCTCGATCGCCTCGACCTGGGGCTTCATGGCCAAGGAAGTCGTCACGTCTGATTTGGTCGCTGTTTCTGATGCAATGAATGCTGTTGCCGGGTTCGCATGCGATATTTCAGGAGGAAAGTGCTCGATGCCTATCTCGTCGCCACGACACAAGACCATGGCGCGTTCGATCAGATTTTCCAGCTCGCGCACGTTGCCAGGCCAGTTGTACTGCTCCAACCGCTGAAGCGCCTGCGCCGACAGTTGAGGCGTGGATCGGCCGAGCTCGCGCGCGTATTGGTGCAAGAAGTGCTCGGCCAACAAAGGAATGTCACCGCTACGCTCACGCAACAATGGCACGTCGACGCGCACCACATTGAGGCGGAAATACAGATCACGGCGTAGCCGCCCTTCCTCCACCGCCCGCAGCGGGTCGCGGTTGGTGGCAGCGATTACGCGCAGGTCGACTGCGATGGGCGTGTTGGCCCCAAGCCGCTCGATGCTTCCATCCTGCAGCACGCGTAGCAGCTTGGCCTGCAGTACCGGCGGCATCTCGGTGATCTCGTCGAGGAACAGCGTGCCGCCGCTGGATAGTTCGCACTTGCCGACGCGGTCGCGCAGCGCGCCGGTGAAGGCGCCCTTGGCATGGCCGAACAGCTCGCTCTCCAGCAAATCGGTCGGGATGGCGGCGCAATTGATCGGCACGAACAGGCCGCTGCGATTCGAAGCCTGATGCAGCGCGCGCGCCACGAGTTCCTTGCCGGTGCCGGTTTCGCCGACGATGAACACGCTGCTGCGCGTGGGGGCCACCTGTTCCAGCAGGCGGTACAGCGCCTGCATGCTGTCGCTGACGCCGACGAATTCGCCCCAGCCCCTGGAAAGCTCGTCGCGCAGGAAACGGTTCTCGCGCTGTACCGCCTGCATCTCCAATACGCGGGTCACCGCCAGCTCGATGGTTTCCATCTCGAACGGACGGATGATGTAGTCGGCGGCGCCGAGCTTCATCGCGCTTACGGCCGTTTCGATCGTGCCGTAGGCGGTCAGCATGATCACCGGCACGTCGTCGCCGCGCGCGCGCAAAGCCTTGAGAAGCTCGATGCCGTCCATGCGCGGCATGCGCAGGTCGGTCAGCACGAGGTCGCAGGATTCGCGTTCGAGCAGGCGCAGCGCTTCCTCGCCCTCGCCGGCTTGCAGCACCTCATGCCCCATGTTGCGCAATGACAGCTCGAGGATGCGCCGCATCTTCGCCTCGTTGTCGACCACCAGTATCCGCTTCGTGTTCATCGTCGCCGCCTGTCACATGCCGAAGCGCAGCACGAAGGCTGCGCCACCCCATTCGCTTTCGCCCACTTCGATCTCGCCGCCATGCACATGGACGATCTGCTGCACGATGGTCAGCCCCAGACCTATGCCGCCTTCGCGCCGGCTGAAGAACGGATCGAAAATGCGCTGGCGCAACGCTTCGGGCACACCGGGACCGCTGTCGGCCACGACGACCCGCAACTCCCCGGCATCGCGTGCCGTGCTCACCACGACCCGCCCGCCATCCGACACGAAGGACAGCGCGTTGAGCACCAGGTTCAGCAGTACCTGCATCATTTGCTCGCGGTCGCAGTTGAATACCAGGCTGTCGCCCTGAAATTTCCTGCTGAGCACGACGCCGGTCTTCTCGGCGCGCGAGTCGAGCAGGCCAATCACGTTGTCGATGATCGCGTGCAGGTCGTGCGGACGGAAATCCGGTGGGGTCGGCCGGGCGCACTCCAACAGCATGGTCACCAGCCGGTTCAGGCGCTCGGTCTCGCTCAGAATGAAGCCGATCAGTTCGTGCTCTTTCGCGCCGAGGTGCGGCTGGCGCTGCAGCAATTGCGCGGAACTGCGTAGGATCCCCACCGGCGTGCGCACCTCGTGGGCCATGATCGCGGCCATCTCGCCCACCACGGCCAGCTTGCCGGCTCGCACGAGTTGCTCCCGTGAGCGCTCCAGCGCCTCGATCATCTCCACATAAGCGCGGTGCAGCTCCTCCACTTCGGAAATCGTGCTGGGCGGCACTTCCGGCAATGCGCTCTCGCCCTGGCGGAGGCGGCGCGCGAAATCGGTGAGCGCAATGATGGGCCGGGTGATGAGGCTGGCCAGGCGCGAGGAGATCCACACGCCGGCACCCAAAGTCAGCAGCAACACCGCCAGCATCGCCCACAGCAGACGCCAGATGGGACCGAACGAAACCGAGGTTGGCTCGACCATCACGATGTGCCAGCCCAGGCTCTGGAACTGCTGGTAGCCACTGGAGGCGGCGACACCAACCAGCAGGGAGCGATAACCCAGCGCGCGGCCGCGATGGATGTAGGACATCGCCCCCGTGCGGGGCAGCACCCAGCTATCCATCCGCAGGTGCACCAAGTCCAACCGGTCGCGCAAGGTGCGTGAGGCCGCGATCGCGTGGCCGTCGCGATCCAGCAGCAAAAGGCCGCGCGGACCGTCGCCGACGGCCTCGTCGAGCAGGCTTTGCATGGCGCGCCAGTCGAGCAGCACGTAGAGGTAGCCGATG
>NZ_NJIC01000024.1:3920-17546 GCF_013620825.1 Rhodanobacter sp. PCA2
GGTTAGGCGATGTGGCCGTGGCTCCGATGTACGGGCAGCAGGATGGCGCTGCCGAAGGCGTTGGGGATCGGCGTCCGCAACACGGCAGCGCCATCCTGCTGCCCGTACATCGGAGCCACGGCCACATCGCCTAACCTGGCGCCGGAAATGGATTGCCAGGCGAAAGCGGCCGGCGCCATGTGACCGATCAGTGCAGGGTCGCTGGCCGCGACGATGCGGCCGCTGTTGTCGGAACACAGCAGCGCCCGATACACCGCGCCCTGCCCTGCACGAAGATCGGCCAGGGAATGCGACAGACGCTTGTCGACGTCGTTGACGCGGATGTCTTGCATCACCTCCAGCCCGCGCCAGACACGCATGTTTTCCACATGCGAGAACATGAAGGTGTCGATGCGCTGCATCACCGTGCTGGCGCCGAACTGCAGGTTGGCCGCTATCTCCGACTGCAGCGCGCGCCGGAACTCGAAGAACGACAGCGCGCCGACGACGGCGATGGCGCCCAGGAGCATCCAGAAGAACAGGCGCAACAGGGCGGATCGAATGGTCACTTCGCGGATCCGTCACCGACGGTGGAAAAGCGCTTGATCATGAAAGACCCATGGACGGCCACCGGCCACGACACCCGTTCGACGCGCGAGTGTGGTCGAACGTCCCGGTCGTCGGCAAGCGCGGCCATGCGCTGCTTTGCACGGCAATGCCATCCTGGCGCAGAATCCGCCGCGTTGCCGCGGCGCATCCATCCCGGGAGCCACGCTGGCGCGAGTCCGCTGCAATCCCGTCTCCTTCGGCTCAAGGCGCTCCGATGAGCAGGCCACTTCACCGCTGCCCACCACGCTGCCGCGCGCTTGCCGCGCTGGCTGCCCTGCTCTGCCTGCTGGGGATATCGCTCCCCAGCTTCGCGCAGGACGACAGCTGGCAGCCGGCTCCGTACACGCTGGGCCAGGGTCTGTACTTCCCGCAGCAGGGGCTGCGCGTGGGCGGCTATGCCGACCTGCACTTCTACGACATCGAAAACCAGCGCCCCACCTACAGCCTCCGCGACATCAGCCTGTTCGTGACCAAGGACCTCGGCTCGCGCTGGCAGGCGTTCGCCGAACTGGATCTCGGCGGCGCCCTGAACATATCGGGAAGGCACACCAACTCGCGCGACTCCGAACTCGACGTCGAGCGCCTGTACGCGGATTACCACGTCGATCAGACGATCAATTTCCGCTTCGGCAAGTTCCTCACGCCGGTGGGGGAATGGAACCTGGTGCACGCCGACCCGCTGACGTGGACCGTGTCGCGGCCGTTGACGACATCGGCGGCGTTTGCCCGTCACGCCACCGGCGCCATGGTGTACGGCACCATGTCGGTACACGGCAACGACCTCGACTACTGGTTCTACGTCGACGACAGCGCGCATTTGAACATCGGCCAGGACCAGGACCAGGCGTACAACGCCTACGGCGCAGACGGCAGCCTGCACAACAATTTTCGCGAGGCCGTCGGCGGCCGGGTGCTCTACCACCTTCTCGGCGACCGACTGGGCATCGGCCTGTCGCTGCTGGACTACGAACTGCAGCAACCCAGGCAGCAATACCGGCTTGCCGGCATCGACTTCAGCTGGTCCGGTCGTTATTTCGAGATGACCGGCGAGGCCATCCGCCGCAGCGGCGGGCCAGCCGGCCAGCGCGGCGACCAGGGCGGCTTCGTGGAAGTCGAAGTGCCGTTGTGGCAACGCCTGTACGCGATCGGCCGTTTCGAACATTACCGCAGCACGCTGCCGGCACAGATCACCACCCTGCGTACCCTGGGTTTCAACTACCGCCCCATTTCCGGCGTGGTGCTCAAGCTGGAACGCCGCGAAGGCAACCACAACCTGAAACTGGCCCCTACCGGCTGGCTGGCTTCGGTTGCGGTGCTGTTCTGACATGACACGGCTGCATCGTTACCAGCTGCTCGCGCTGATCGGGCTTTTCGGGCCGTTCGCCGCCGGCCGGGCATCCGCCGCGGCGCCGCCCCGCATGGCGGTGATCGTGGGCGCATCCGCTCCCCAGCTTGCGCTGGATCGCGACACCCTGCGCAACATCTATCTCAAGAAGATCTTCGTCGACAAGGAAGGCCATCGGCTGATCCCGGTCAATCTTCCTCCCGAGACACCACTGCGCGAGGCATTCACGCAGATGTTGGTCCGCATGCCGGAAAACCGGCTGCAGGACTACTGGGACCGCGCGTACTTCCAGGGCGTGAGCCCGCCGTATGTGCTGGGTTCGCAACAGGCGGTGGTGCGCTTCGTGGCGTCCACGCCGGGGGCCATTGGCTATGTTTCCATCTGCTTCCTCACCCCCGAGGTGCACGTTGCATTGTGGCTGCCCTTGCCGGCCGGAAGTGGCGCATCGACGGACGCCTGCCCCGAGTCGCCCGAACACTGAGAGCCGCCCCGTGCAGGCCCCGCATGCATACCATTCGTGCAGACGATTCTTGCGCACTGCAAGGATCGAATGCCTTCATCGGCGCCTCTCGAATCACCACTTTCCATAGAAATCAGAAACTTGCCTGGTTGGCACGGATATCGCTCTGGAGAGGCGATACCCCATCGAGCCAGTGCGATGCCGTCCTCCTCCCCAGTCGCCCATGCCGATCCCTGCCTCCTCGACGGCGTGCAGCCGCTGCTGGCCGAATTGCACTCGGAAATCCGGACGGAGGTGATCGACGCCGGCCACCCCGGACGCGCCGAGGCCGAGGCCTTCGTGCACCACGTGTTCGCACAGCGCCACCGCGCCGACGTGCGTTCGTTCTATCCCACGCTGCTGAGCTTCAGCGACGCGCAGCACCGGCGCGCCGTGGTAGGCCTGCGTGACGGCGCAACCGGCTCCTTCTTTTCGGAACAGTACCTGCCCGAGCAGGCCGAGCATCTGATCGGCGAGCGCATCGGCGCACCCGTGACGCGCGGCGATCTCGTCGAAGTGGGCAACCTGGCCCTGGTGAGTCCCGGGGATACGCGCTGGGTGATCGCAGCGACCACGGTGTTCCTTCGCACGCTCGGCTACCGCTGGGTGCTGTTCACCGCGACACGCATGCTGATCAACGCCTTCCAGCGCCTGGGCATGCGGCCGATCGCGCTGGTTGCCGCCAGTCCCCAACTGCTCGCCGATGGCGGGCGGCACTGGGGCGACTACTACCGCGCCGCGCCGGTGGTCTGCGCCGGCCAGATCGAGTCGGGCTATCACAAGCTGTGCGGGCATGTCGGTGCCAGCCAACCGGCATTGCATGCGTTGCTGTGCGAGGCGAGTCGCCAGGCGGCAGCATTCGGCGCCGGCGCGGTGCCCTGCTGCGGAGGCGAATGACATGCGCCGCATCCTCGACCTGATCGCGCAACACGCCGCAGCCGATCCGCAGCGCACGGCATTGCTGGACGAGTCCATCCGGCTGGACTACGGCGAGCTGCAGCGCGAAATGGCGCGAACCGCCGCATGGCTCGACGGCCGGCGGATTGCGGTGCTGATGGACAATGGCTGCGCGTGGGCGGTGGTCGACCTGGCGATAGCCGCGCGCGGCGCAGTCGCCGTGCCTGTACCGCCCTTCTTCAGTGCGGCGCAGATCCACCACCTGCTGGCCGATGCCGTACCCGACCTGATCGTGAGCGACCGGGTCGACGCGATAACCGCCCTCACCGGGCTGGCGCCCATCGGGCAACTCGAGGTGGGCGGCCGCCTCCTCCATCTTTTCGCGCCGCGGGTTTCCTTGGCGCCCGTGCTGCCGCCGCACACCTGCAAGGTCACCTACACCTCCGGCACCACCGGACAGCCCAAGGGCGTCTGCCTCTCCGGTTCCGCCATCGCAGCGACTACCGCCGCGCTGGCCGAAGCCGTGCAGGCAGACCCTGCGGATCGCAGCCTTTCGTTGCTGCCGCTGTCGACCCTGCTGGAGAACATAGGCGGCGTCTACGTTCCGCTGTGCAGCGGCAGCAGCGCCGCGCTGCCTTCGCTGGCCAGTTGCGGCTTCAGCGGTTCGAGCGCGGTGCAGCCCGCGCCGTTGCTCGCCGCCTTCCATCGCTACGCGCCCAGCGCCACGATTCTCGTGCCGCAGTTGCTGAAGCTGCTGGTGGAATGCCTGGCCGCGGGCGCGAACTTGCCCGGCACCTTGCGGTTCGTGGCGGTAGGCGGCGCGCCCTGCGCCAAGCCGCTGATCCAGCGCGCCTGGGGACTGGGCCTGCCGGTGCACGAGGGCTACGGGCTGTCCGAGGCGGCCTCGGTGGTCAGCCTCAACCGGCCGCACCGGGAACGTCCGGGCAGTGTCGGCACGCCGCTTCCGGGGCTGCGCGTCAGTCTGGCCGCCGATGGCGAGATCGTCGTCTCCGGTCGCCTGTTCGAGGGTTACCTGGGCAGCGACATGCCCGTGCCGGTCGAGTGGCCCACCGGCGACCTGGGCCGCTTCGACGAGGACGGCTATCTCTACATCACCGGCCGCAAGAAGACCGCCTACGCCACCGCCTTCGGCCGCAACGTCGCTCCCGAGTGGGTCGAGAGCGAACTCACCGCCACGTCGGCGTTGCTGCAGGCGGCGGTGTTCGGCGAGGCGCGCGCGCGCAACGTCGCCGTGCTGGTGCCGCATCCCGCAGCAGGCGCAGCCCAGATCGAAGCAGCCATTGCCGCCGCCAATGCCCGCCTGCCCGACTACGCGCAGGTGGGCGCGTGGCTTCTGGCCGATGCCCCCTTTACCTCGGCCAATGGCCTGGCGCGCCCCTCCGGTGCGCTGGACCGCCAGGCCATAGCCCTTCGTTACGCCACCGCACTGGAAGAACTTCATGCAAGCGAAAACGCCCATGTCGACCCATGAACGACTGGTGCGGGAAACCGAGGCCAGCCGCAATGTGCTGCTTTCGACCCCGATCATCCGCCGCACGCTGGGCGGCGATGTCTCGCACCGCGAATACCTCGCGTTCCTCGAACAGGCCTACCACCACGTGCGGCACACCGTGCCGCTGATGATGGGCATGGGCTATCACCTGCCCGAGCGGCTGCGGTGGATGCAGTCGGCGATCGGCGAATACATCGAAGAGGAAATCGGGCACGACGAATGGATCCTCGACGATATCGCGGCCTGCGGCGGCGATCCCGCAGCGGCGCGGCGTGCCCTTCCGATGCCGGCCACAGAAATGATGGTGGCCTATGCGCACGACACCATCCAGCGCGGCAACCCCATCGGTTTTCTCGGCATGGTGTTCGTGCTCGAAGGCACCAGCGCCGCACTTGCCACCCTGGCAGCCGGCGCCATCCAGCGCGCGCTTGACCTGCCCAGGAACGCGCTGCGCTACCTCACCTCGCACGGCGCACTGGATCAGGAGCACGTCGGCTTCTACGAAGACCTGGTGAATCGGATCGACGACGAAGGCGACAGGCGTTCGCTGATCCATGCCGCCAACCGCTTCTACGAACTCTACGGCGCCATCTTCCGCTCGATCGATGCCGCCGGCCTGCACGGGAACCACTGACCATGAAACTCTCCCACCGGTTGTTCGCATGGCTTTTGCTGCTCGGGCTGGTCGTGTTGCCGGTATCCGCCGGCGCCGACGCGGCCTCGCCGGACCAGGGCCTGCTGGCCATCAAGCAGCAATGGGCGCACATCACCTACCAGTTGCCCAAGGACCAGCGCGATGCGGCTTACGCCGCGTTGGAGAAAGACGCCGATGCGTTGATCGGACAGTATCCGAATCGCGCGGAACCCAAGGTGTGGCAGGCGATCGTCCTGGGCACGCACGCCGGCGCGCGTGGCGGGCTGGGCGCACTGGCGATGGTCAAGCGGGCGCGCGACCTGCTGCAGCAAGCGCAGCAGATCGACCCGAATGCCTTGCACGGTTCGATCTACACCACGCTCGGCAGCCTGTATTACCAGGTGCCGGGCTGGCCCCTTGGCTTCGGCGACAAGACCAAGGCCCGCGAGCTGTTGCAGCGGGCGTTGCAGATCAACCCCGATGGGATCGATCCCAACTATTTCTACGGCGATTTCCTTTACCGCAACGGGGACAAGGGCGCTGCACTGGCGGCCTTGAACAAGGCGCTGGCCGCCGCACCGCGTCCCGATCAGCCGGTAGCCGACCAGGGACGCCGCGAACAGATCCGGGCGTTGATCAACACCATCACCACCAGCCACTGACAAGGGATGCGCATGGACCTCCAGGGCAAGCGGATCCTGTTGACGGGCGCGGCCGGCGGCATCGGCAGCAAGCTGGGCGACATGCTGGCCGCCCGGGGGGCGAAGCTGTGCCTGCTCGGCCGCAGCGATGCGTCCATCGCCAGCCTGCGGGAGCAGATCGTCAGCCGCCGGATGGACGCGATCGTGGTGCAGGCCGATGTCACCGACGAAGACGCGCGCGCGTATGCGCTGGCGGAGATGCGAGAAGTGTTCGGCGGCATCGACGTGCTGATCAACCTGGCCGGGCAGCTGGATTTCCATCTGTTCGACGAGGCTGCTCCCCGGATGATCCCGCGGCTGCTGCAGGTCAACCTGGAAGCGCCCATGCAACTGACCCGGGAAGTGCTGCCGCATCTGCTGACGCAACGCAGTGGTCGCATCGTCAACATCGGCTCGATATTCGGCAGCATCGGCTATCCCGGTTTCGCCGCCTATTCGGCCAGCAAGTTCGCCTTGCGCGGTTTCTCGCAGGCGCTGCGGCGCGAGCTGGCAGGCACGGGCGTGGGGGTTACCTACGTGGCGCCGCGTGCCGTGCGTACCCCGTTCAATCCCCCTGCGGTCAACATGATGGCCGAGCAAGGGATGATGCATATGGACGAGCCGGCTTCGGTTGCGGCGCGGATCGTCCGCGCGATCGAGCGCGATGCAGCCGAGGTCTATCTCGGTTTTCCCGAGAGCCTGTTCGTGCGGATCAATGCGGTGCTGCCTGGCGTGGTGGATCACTCGCTGCGCAAAGTGATGCCAGCGCTTGCTCGCTACGCGCGTGGCTGGCCATGAATGCGGGACTTGCCGGCACCATGCTCGGCGTGCGTGCGCATGGCTGGCTTCTGCTCGGCGCCGTCGGCCAGGCCGTGTTCACTTCGCGCTTCCTGCTCCAGTGGGTGTACAGCGAGCGGCGCGGCTACAGCGCGATCCCGTTGACGTTCTGGTACGCCAGCATCGTTGGTGCGGCATTGCTGCTTGGCTACGCGGTCCATTTGCGCGATCCCGTGTTCATCGCCGGCCAGGGCGGCGGCATGCTGATCTATCTGCGCAACCTGCAACTGCGCTGGCGCGAAGCGCACGACGCCGGGACAAGTCCATGCTGACCGAGGCAGGAAGCCAGGCCTGGTGGATCGGCGCGGGCGCGCTCGCACAGGCGCTGTTCGGCGCCCGCTTCCTGGTGCAATGGCTGTACAGCGAAGCGCGCGGGCGCAGCCGGATACCGCGGGCGTTCTGGTACCTGAGCGTTCTCGGCGGCGCGATCCTGCTGGGCTACGCGATTCATCGCGACGAACCGGTCTTCATCGTCGGCGAAGCGACCACCTTGCTGATCTTCCTGCGCAACCTGCAACTGCTGCCCCGTCGCAGCAGTCGTCGCTGAGCCCACGGATACCACGCATGTCCAAGGAAACGACCATCCCGGGGAACAACCTGCCCATGCCGGCGGATACCCATCGGGGCTCGGCCATCGCGACATCTCGGCCGTTGCTCGCCATCCTGCTGCTCGGCTTGCTGCTGGGCTTCGCCTTCCAGGGCACGCGCGGACTGTGGAGCCCGGACGAAGGCCGCTACGTCGGCGGCGCCTTGCAGATGCTGGATACCGGCGACTGGCTGGCGCCGGCCTTCAGTGCCGGGGAGCTGAATTTCTCCAAGCCGCCGCTGACCTACTGGGCGATCGCTGCCTCGTTCGAGATCTTCGGCCGCAACACCTGGGCCTCGCGCGTGCCTTACGCGCTGGCCTTCGTCGCCACCCTGCTGCTGCTGTATGGCATGGGCCGCGTACTGGTGGCGGAGCGGCCGTGGCTGCCCGCGTTGATCTGCGCCTGCATGCCATTCCCGTTCTTCGCCGCGAACATCGTCAGCACGGATGTGTTCCTGTGCGTGTTCGAGGCGCTGGCCATGCTCGGCTTCCTTCGCGCGACCTTCGGCACCGACCCTGCACAGGGGCACCGCTGGATCGTGCTGATGTGGCTGGGCTTCGGTCTCGCCTTCCTGACCAAAGGGCCACCGGGCCTGATCCCGTTGCTGGCGATCCTGCCGTTCGTGCAGCGGCACGATGGCTGGCAGGGCTTGCGGCGCTTGTTCGCTCCGGCTGGCGTGATCGTCTTTCTGGTAGTCGGCTGCACCTGGTACGTGCTGGCGATGCTGCGCTATCCGTGGCTGCCGCATTACTTCCTGCACCGCGAGGTGTATGACCGCATGTTCACCGCCGTGCAGCGGCGGCATCCGGGCCCGTTCGGCTGGTTCGTGGTCTACGCGCCGACGCTTGTGCTGGGCTCGCTGCCGTGGTGGCCGATGCTGCTCGGGCCCAAGGCTCGCGCGGTGCTGGCGGCCGACTGGCGCGAAGCCAGGAGCCGTCACTACGGGCCCGAACTTTTCCTGCTGCTGTGGTTGACGTTGCCATTGCTGGTGTTCTGCCTGGTGCAGTCGCGGCTGCCGCTCTATGTGCTGCCCTTGTTCCTGCCGCTGTCGCTGTTGCTGGCACTCGCCTTGCGCCGGCGCATCACCCTTCGCGGCACCACCCAACGATTGGCGGTGGGCCTGTGGCTGGTTGCCCTGCTGGCGGTCAAGGCGGGCGCAGGCTGGATGGCCCATCCCGTCACGGACAATCTCGCCGCTGCGCAACAACTCGCCGCCAAAAGCGAAGGTAACGCTTACAGCTCGATCGTCTTCGTCGAGAACACCGGCAAGGACTACGAGCTCCAGGAGCAGACCCCCTGGGGGCTGCGCCTTTATCTGGACAGGCCCGTCTACGGCGTCGCCTGGCACGAAGCGCAGGCCGCTTCCACGCTCTGCAACGTGGCGCGCACGAACAGCCCCGCATTGCTGGTGCTGGACCCCGCGATACAACCCGAAGCGGTCGAATCCGCCCTCGCCGGCTGCGGACTGGAACGCTCCGTGCGCCTGGGCGACTGGCGCCGCAACGTGCTGATCCTGGCGCGCGGCCGAACCACGCCGTGATCATCGGGGAGCGCGCTTAGCCATGTGCGGAATCTGCGGCATCGTGACCCGTGACGCGAAGCAGGGACCGCCCGCCATGGAGCGGACGGTGCGACGCATGCTCGGGCAAATGGCGCACCGCGGCCCGAACGGCAGCGCGCTGGCGATGCGCGACGGCATCGCCATGGCGGCGAACCGGCTGGCGATACGCGGCGTCGACGAAATGCAGCCCCCGCTGATCGAGCACCCGGACGGCGTCCTGGTTGCCTGCAACGGCGAAATCGACAACCACCGCGAGCTGCGCCGCTTTCTGGCCCAGTGCGGCCACGAGGTGCCCTTCAGCACCGACGTCGCGGTCATCGCGCCGCTGTACCTGGAGAAAGGCCTTGCCTTCGTGGAGCATCTGCAGGGCGTGTTCGCGCTGGCGCTGTGGGATACGCGCAGGCAGCGCCTGATCCTGGCCCGGGATCGCGTCGGCGAGCGCCACCTGTACTACGCAACATCCGGCCGCACGATCCGGTTCGCCTCGGAACTGGCTGGGCTGACGAAGGCCACGAACGCCGCGGCCCCGCTCGACCGCACGGCACTCGCCCACTTCCTGCAGAGCGGCTACTGCCCTGCGCCGCAGAGCCTGCTTATCGACCACCGCAAGCTGCGCCCGGGCGAAATGATCGTCTTCGAACCGGATGAAACGCGCCACCAGCGCTACTGGCATTTCCCGCAGCGATCGAACACGACGACGACACCCGAACCACGCTCGTTCGACCACCTGCTGCGCGAGGCGGTGCACCGGCAAAGCGAGATCGACGTGCCCTTCGGCGTGCTGCTCAGTGGCGGCATGGATTCCGCCCTGATTGCCGCCGTGGCGCGCAGCCTGCGTCCCGCCAGGGAATTGCCGGCGTATTGCATCCGCTTTGCCGAGGCTTCTTTCAACGAGGGGCGCCACGCCGAGCGCATCGCCGCACGACTGGGTTGCCCTTTCGTGCCCGTGACGATCACGGCGGACAGTTTCCCTTCGGCGCTGCACGAACTGGTGACGACCACTGGCGAGCCGCTGGCCGACCCGGCATGGCTGCCGCTGGCGCATGTGGCGCAGCGCGCCTCCCGGGACGTGCGCGTGCTGCTCGCCGGCGAGGGTGCGGACGAACTGTTCGGCGGCTACCCCACCTACCTCGGCGCACAACTCGCCGGGCGCTATGCGCGCTTGCCTGCCGGCCTGCGCGGAGTGCTGCAGCGAGGGATCGAACGCTTGCCTCCCAGCGAGCGCAAGGTCACCTTGTCCTATCTGCTCAAGCGCTTCATCCACGGACAGGAACTGGATGGACTGGCGCGGCACCGGCTGTGGACCTCGAACATGGCGCCGGAATGGCTGCGACGCCTGGGCATCGAACCGCCTGCAAGGGAAGCCGATGACGCCCTCGCCTTGCCGCTGCTCGATGCCGTGCAGCAGCACGATTTCGCCCATGCCCTTCCGGAGGCATTGTTGGCCAAGGCCGACCGCGGCGGAATGCTGCACGGCGTCGAGATCCGCGCACCCTACCTGGATTCCGCTGTGATCGAATTCGCCGCCGCGCTGCCCGAGCAGGCGCGCGTGTGCGGACTGACCACCAAGGTCTTCCTCAAGAACTACGCACGGCTTTACCTGCCCCGCGCCGTGACGCACCGGCGCAAGCGCGGACTTTCGGTGCCGCTGTCCGCCTGGTTGCGCGGTCCGCTACGCGACTGGGCGCAGTCGCGCCTTTCCTGTTCCGCGCTGGCCGATGCCGGGCTGTGCCATCGCGCCGCCCAGGAACTGTTGGCCGAGCACGGCGCACGCAAGGCCGATCACGCCCGCGCGCTCTGGAACCTGCTCGTGCTGGGCGAATGGCTGGAGTGGCGCGCCACCGAAGCCTGCAGCCGGATGCCGCAGGCACCGCCGCAACAACCTGTCGCCATCGCCGCGACGGGATGACGGGAATCGGAATGGACGTGGACCGCCTGCGCATGACGTGTCGGCGCAAGCCATCGGGCAGGACGCAAGAATTTCGCACTCACGGTTACAGACCCGGTATCGCCTCAATGCATCTAGCTGCTGCACCTCATGCGCAAGCACACATCCCCGGTCGATTGCGGCAACGTGACCGCTGGCGCCGCCGCCTCGTGGCGGCCTGCTTTCGCCGACTGCTCAAACACACCGACCAGCAGTTGTGCATGCCTGGTCAACTGCCGGTTCGCGGCATCCATCGCGTGCTGGTATGCCGTCCCAACCATCGTCTCGGCAACACGGTGCTGATCAGCCCGCTGCTGGCCGAGATCGAGGCGCTCTACCCCGGTGCGGAAATCGATGTAGTCAGCGGAGGCAGCATCGGCGAGCATCTGTTTGCCGGGTGCATCCATGTTCGCCGCATCTACAGCCTGCCGCGAAAAATAGCCCGGCATCTCTGGACGACGGTAAAGCTGCTCGGGCAACTGCGGCACGACACCTACGACCTGGCCATCGATGCCTGCATCGATTCCCAGTCGGGTCGGCTGCTGCTGGCCATCACGAAGGCTCGCTTCAAGCTGGGTTATCCAGACGAGCAGAGTCCCTCGGCTGCCGCGTGGCATGACCTGCCGCGCCCGGAGCATCTGGCGAAACGCAGCGTGTTCCTGTTGCGCACCGCCTATGCCGGAGAGATATCGAGGCCGTATCCTCCGCTCAGGCTGCGTCTGCAGAAAGCGGAAAAGGACCAGGGCCGGGAAGTACTCGACGCCGTCCTTGGCGAGCCGGAGCAGACAGCGCACCCGCACATGGTGGTCGGAGTATTCGCCAACGCCACCGGAGCCAAGTGCTACCGCACCGACTGGTGGAGTCAATTCATCGGCAAGCTGCTGGCGCAGCAACCGGACGTGCGCATCGTCAACCTGCTGGCCGAACATGGCGAGTGCCAGCTCGACGAGCGCCTCGCCTCCTACTACACGCGCGATCCACGCCGCCTCGCGGCGATGATCGCCTGCATGGACGCCTTCATCAGCGCCGACTGCGGCGTGATGCATCTGGCCGCCGCCACCGGCACGCCAACCATGGGATTGTTTTCGACGTCCAGTTCGGCGAAGTACGGCCCGTACGGGGGAAGCAACACGTCGGTCGATACCCGCGACATGAGCGCCGCCGATGTCGCCGCCATCGCTGCCGACTGGCTCAAACTGGCTACGGCGAAATCCCTCCACGACAACACGGCCTGCGGGAAAGCATGAGCTCCGGATTCGTCGCGCTCACCCGGCCCATCGCTTCAGGGCGGACATCATGGCTGGTCGCCCTGCTGTTGCTTCTTCCGCCGGTGTTTTTCCTGCACCCGCTGCCGGTGGACGAAACCCGCTATCTCGCAGCCGCATGGAACATGTATGTCACCGGGCAATGGCTGGTGCCCCGCCTGGACGGCGTGCCGTATCCCGAGAAGGCACCGCTGCTGTTCTGGCTGATCAACCTGGCCTGGTCGCTCACCGGGGTGCATGCCTGGACGGCGCGCCTGCTGGAACTGCTCATCGCGCTGGGCACCCTTCCGCTGCTCGCTTCGCTGGGACAGCAGCTCGGCCTTGACCGGGCAGGCGTGCAGGCAGCCGCTTGGCTCTGGCTGGGCTGCGCTGCCGTGGCCTTGTACGCCGATGCCGTGATGTTCGACATGTTGCTGACGCTGTGCACCCTGCTGGCATGGCGATCCACGCTGGCACTGGGCGGCCGGCAACCGCTGGCCCATGTTCTGTTGCTGGCTGCGGCGCTGGGCGCAGGCATCCTCGTCAAGGGGCCCGTCGCGCTGCTGGTGGGCGGCATGCCGGGCCTGCTTGCGCCGCTCTGGATGCCGGCAAGCCGCACGCGACCACACGTGTTCTACCTGCAGTTGCTCGGCGCGCTGGCCCTGGCCGTCGCAATCGCGCTCGCCTGGGCGATACCGGCGGCTCGAGCGGGTGGCGACGCCTATGCGGATGCCATCTTCCTGCGCCAGACGATGGGACGCGTGGTGAACAGCTTCGCCCACGCTCGCTCCTGGTGGTGGTATCTGCCTATGCTGCCGGTGATGCTGCTGCCTTGGTCGTTGGTCATTGCACGCGGCATCCAACCAATTACTCCGACGGAAAATGGTGCGGGTATCACCCGTTTCGCCGCGGTGGCATCGCTTCCCAGCTTCATCATCTTCAGCTTGATCAGTGGCAAGCAGCCGCACTACCTGTTGCCGATTCTTCCGCCGATCATGCTGGTTGCAGGACATCGTCTCGGCACGGGGCAATGGCGCGTGGTTGGTTGGCGACTGGGCCTGGTGTTGATGGCGGCGGGTGTGGCCATGGTGATCGGCATGGGCTGGCTGGCACCGGATGCCCGCCTGGAGACGGGGCTGCTCGGTGCTCTGATCGTCGCCTTGGGCTTGCTATACGTTTGGCGTCTTGGGGCGACGCTTCCGGTCAGCCTCGCCGCGATGGGTGTCCTTGCTGCGCTTGAAGCGTCCTCGTTAATTCGAGCCAGTCAGAAGTAGAGTTTCCCCACCAAGGAGCTCTGCATGAAGAAGTCGAAGT
>NZ_NJIC01000002.1:0-11427 GCF_013620825.1 Rhodanobacter sp. PCA2
GGCGGCGGCGGTCCGCAGTTCACCGTGCAGCTCACCAGCACCAGCGGCGCGTCGCTGCAGCAGCCCACGCTGGACCTGGCGCGGGTGATGCGCGGCATGAAGCAGTTCAGCGACGTCACCACCAGCTTCGACAGCATCGGCAAGCAGCAGATGCTGGAGGTGGACCGCGACGCGGCCGCGCGCCTGCTGGTCAGCATGGGCGCGGTGGACGATGCGCTGAACAAGTCGTTCGGCCAGGCGCCGGTGTCGACGATCTACTCGAACATCAACCAGTACCAGGTGGTGCTGGCCTCCGACAAGGCCGACACGCTGAGCCCGGAGGCGCTGCTCAACACCTACGTGCGCAACACCCGGGGCAAGATGATCCCGCTGTCCGCGATCGCGCACATCCGGCCGCAGATCGCGCCGGTGACGATCAGCCACTTCAACCAGATCGAGTCGTCCAGCATCAGCTACAACCTCGCCAAGGGCACCACCCAGATCGAGGGCCTGAACCTGGTGGACCAGGCGATCTTCGCCGCGCACCTGCCGCCCGGCGTGCAGAAGAAGTACACCGGCCAGAACCAGGACCTGCTCGACTCCCTCACCAACGCGCTGCTGCTGCTGCTCGCGGTGATCGCCGCGATGTACGTGGTGCTGGGCATCCTGTACGAGAGCCTGATCCATCCGCTGACCATCCTTTCCACGCTGCCCGCGGCCGGCATGGGCGCATTCCTCGCGATGCTGCTCACGCATACCCAGCTCACTCTGATGTCGGTGATCGCGGTGCTGATGCTGATCGGCATCGTGAAGAAGAACGCGATCCTGATGGTGGACTTCGCGCTGGTCGCCGAGCGCGAGCGCGGCATGGCGCCGCCGGCGGCGATCCGCGAGGCGGCGCTGGTGCGCTTCCGCCCGATCACCATGACCACGCTGGTGGCGATGGGCGCGGCGCTGCCGCTGGCGATCGGTTTCGGCACCGGCGCGGAGATGCGCCAGCCGCTGGGCATCGCGATCCTCGGCGGCCTGTTCGTCTCGCAGCTGCTGACGCTGCTGAGCACGCCGGCGATCTACCTGTGGCAGCACGACCGCCGCGAACGCAAGGCGAAGCGCAAGGCGCTGCGCGAGCAGATCCGCCGCCAGCGCCTGCTGGCGCAGCAGATGCCGGCGCTGCCGAAATAGGCCGCCGTCGTCGCGCCTTTCCCCTGCGCGGGGGAAGGCGCGCACAGGCCAAACGTCACGGGCGCGCCTGTGCGGCGCTTGCTATCGTGGCGCTTCCGCCCAACGGACGACGCCCATGCGCCTGCGCCCGGCCGCCTTGCTGGCCACCCTTGCCCTCGCCGCCGCTACGCTGGCGCCGCCGCCCGCCGCCGCGGCGGAAACCCTGCGCATCCCGCCCATTCAGTACCGCGAACGCACGCTGCCGAACGGCTTGCAGGTGCTCAGCGTGGAGGATCACGCCAGCCCCAACGTGGCGGTGCAGGTGTGGTACCACGTGGGTTCCAGGGACGACCCGCAGGGACGCTCCGGCTTCGCGCACCTGTTCGAGCACCTGATGTTCAAGAGCACGAAGCACATGCACGCCGAGCAGATGGACCGGCTCACCGAGGACGTGGGCGGCGCGAACAACGCCTCCACCGGCAACGACATCACGAACTACTTCGAGGTGGTGCCCGGCAACCACCTGCAGACGCTGCTGTGGGCCGAGGCCGAGCGGCTCTCCAGCCTCAACGTGGACGAGGCGAACTTCAAGTCCGAGCGCGCCGTGGTGGAGGAGGAATACCGCCAGAGCGTGCTGGCCCAGCCCTACGGCAAGCTGTTCAACGCGATCGACCAGTACTCGTACAAGGTGCACCCGTACAAGCGGCCCACCATCGGCAGCATCCCCGACCTGGAAGCCGCCACGCTGCCGGACGTGATCGCGTTCCACCAGACGTTCTACCGCCCCGACAACGCCACCCTGATCGTGGCCGGCGACTTCGATCCCAAACAGCTGGACGCCTGGGTGGATCGCTATTTCGGCTGGATTCCCAAGCCCGCCGCGCCGATCCCCCAGGTCGACGCGAAGGAGCCCAGGCGCAGCCGGGACGAGCGCCACACCGTCGCCAGCGAGACCGCGCCGCTGCCCGCGGTGGCGCTGACCTGGCTGATCCCGCCCGCCGCGGACGGCAAGGACCTGATCCCGCTGCAGGTCGCCGCCGCGCTGCTTTCCCGGGGCGATTCCTCGCGGCTGTACCAGTCGCTGGTCTACAAGCACCAGGTCGCGCAGCAGGTGGGCGCCGACGCCGACGGCCGCGTGGGGCCCGGCCTGTTCGCCGTGTACGCGATCCTCGCCAGCGGCCACACCACCGCCGAGGCGGAGAAGCTGCTGAACCAGGAGATTGTCCGGCTCGCCACCCAGCCCATCCCGGACGCCGAGCTGGACAAGGTCAAGACCCAGTTGCTCACCGGCGAGCTGAAGCAGCGCCAGACCGCGCAAGGCGTCGCGTTCGCGCTGGGCCAGGCCACCCTGACCGAGGGCAGCCCCGCGCGCGCCAACAGCGACCTCGACGCGCTGCAGCGGGTCACCGCCGCCGACGTGCAGCGCGTGCTGCGCGACTACGTCGCCGGCGCGCACAGCGTCGCCATCGACTACCAGCCGCAGGCCGCCGGCGGCAAGCAGGGAGGTGCGAAATGATCCGCCGTCGTCGTGCTTCCCGCCTCGTGCGCCCGGCCGTGTTCGCGGCCATCCTGGCCGTGTTCGCCGGAGCCGCGGTCGCGGCTGAAACGCCCGCGGGCTTTCCGGCCACGCCACCCGCGCCCGGCCCGGCGCCGCAGCTCAACGTGCCCACGCCCACCATGCAGGCGCTGCCGAACGGCTTGCAGGTGGTCAGCGTGCGCCGCGCCGGCTTGCCGCTGGTCACCGCGCAACTGGTGCTGCGCAGCGGCGGCGAGATGGACCCGGCCGGGCGGGCCGGCCTCGCCGACCTCACCGCCAACCTGCTGGGCAAGGGCGCCGGCGGCCGCAGTGCGCCGCAGATCGCCGCCGCCGCCGAGGCGCTGGGCGGCTCGCTGCAGGCCGCCGCGGGCTGGGACGAGAGCGCGGTGGGGATCACCGTCACCACGCCGCGGCTGGCGTCGGCGCTGGACCTGCTGGCCACGGTGGTGCGCCATCCCGATTTCGCGCCGGACGAGCTGAAGCGCGCCCAGGCCCAGGCCGCGGACGACCTGCGCCTCACGCTCAGCCGGCCCACCGCGCTGGCCTCGCTGGCCGCGAGCCGGGCGGTGTTCGGCGATGGCGCCTACGGCCATTCGCGCGCCGGCACGCCGGCCTCGATCGCGCGCATCACCCGCGCCGACGTGCAGCGCCTGCATGCCGCGCTGTACCGGCCGGACAACGCCATCCTGGTGCTGGCCGGCGACATCGCGCCGGCGCAGGCGCTGCAGCTGGCGCAGGCGAGTTTCGGCGACTGGCGGAAGCCGGGCACGCCGCTGCCTGCCCGGCCCGGGGACGGCGCTGCCAGCACGCTGCCCGCGCTGCTGCTGATCGACCAGCGCGGCGCCGGCCAGGCCGGCGTGGTCGCCGCGCATGCCGCGCCGCCGCGACGCGACGCGGACTACTACACCGGCGTAGTCGCGAACGCGGTGCTCGGCGGTTCGTACTCCGCCCGCCTCAACGAGGAGATCCGCATCAAGCGCGGGCTCTCCTACGGCGCCAGCAGTCGCCTGCAGCCCATGGCCGGCGCCGGCCTGTGGCTGGCCTCGGCGCAGACCAAGAACCCCTCGGCGCCGCAGGTGGTGGAGCTGATGCAGCAGCAGTTCGCCCTGCTGGGCAAGGGCCGCGTGTCCGCGGAAGAACTGGCCGCGCGCAAGGCCACCCTGATCGGCGGCTACGGCCGCAGCCTGGAAACCACCGCGGGGCTGGCCGAGCAGGTCGCCGAACTGGCGGTCTACGGCCTGCCGCTGGCCGACATCGGCCAGTACATCGCCCGGGTGCAGGCGGTCACGCCCCAGGCGATCGAGGCCTACGCCCGCGACCACCTGGATGCGCGGCACACCCGCGTGGTGGTGGTGGGCGACGCCGCCCGGTTCGCCCCCGCGCTGCGCAAGGCCTGGCCCCAGGCCGGAATGCTGGAGGCCGACAAGCTCGACCTGGACAGCCCGTCCCTCCAGCCTGCGGCCCCGACCGGGCACTGAGGCCCGCCAGCCGTCGTCTCGGACCCCGGCCCCGGCCGGGGTTTTTCATGCGGCCGGTCGACGGGGCAACCCGACCCGGCCGCAGCGGCGGAACCTTGTTTCCAGTGCGGCGTGCACCGGACGACGGCGCCACGTTTACAATACCGTGCGGTATAGTACACAAATAGATTCGTTACGCCGCAGGTATCTCCCCATGACTTCCCCCACCCGTTCCCTTCTGCCCCTCGCGGCGGCGGCGGCGCTGCTGTGCGCCTCGCTGCCGGCCGCCGCCACCCACGTCGAACTGCAGGGCGGCCGCAGCTACATGGACAGCCACGCCGCCAACGCGGTGTTCGTCGAAAGCGTGTTCGCCGCGCATCCGCTGGGCGCCAGCGGCCTGCACTGGGCGCCCGATGTCGCGCTGGGCTGGATCGACGGCCGCGGCTTCGCCCGCTACCGCGACGCCCGCTACGGGACCGCCGACGCGATCTGGCTGGCGGCTGGCGGCGTGCGCCTGAACGCGGGCGGCCCGGACGACTGGTACCACCCGTTCTTCTACAGCTTCCAGGTCGCCTTGCACGGCGGCCGCACCCAGGCGTTGAGCAGCGTCTACGAGTTCGTCAACAGCGTGGGCTGGCAGTGGCGGCACTTCAGCGTGCGGGTCCGCCACATCTCCAACGGCGGCCTGCACAAGCCGAACCGCGGCGAGACCATGGCGCTCGTGGGCGTGGGCTTCGACCTGTAGCGTCGCATCCACGGAACAAGGGCCCCTTCAGGGGCCCTTGTTCCGTGCTCAGTGCCCGCCGCCGGCCGAGGGCCCGGCCTTCGGCGTGAACGGCGGCCGGGCCAGCCAGATCACCACGATCAGGCTGAGGAAGATCCAGCCCAGCGCGTGCAGGATCTCGTTGAACGACATCTGGAACGCCTGCTGGGTGATCGCGTTGTTCAGCACCGTGGCGCCGCGCTGCGGATTGCCGTGGCTGAACTGCTCCAGCGCCGCCTGCGCGGTGGGGTTGTACGGGTTGATGTGTTCGGCCAGCTGTTCGTGGTGGCTCACCGCGCGGCGCGTCCACATCAGCGTGGTGATCGAGGCGGCGAAGCTGCCGCCCAGCGTGCGCAGGAACGTGGCCAGGCCCGAGCCCGCGGCGATCTCGTTCTGCTGCAGGTCGGACAGCAGGATGGTCAGCACCGGCATGAAGAACAGCGCCACGCCCAGGCCCTGCCACAGCTGCACCATCGCCACGTGGTAGAAGTCCACTTCCAGGTAGAAGTCCGAACGCATGAAGCAGGTCGCGCCCATCACCACGAACGACAGCGCGGCGAGGATGCGCAGGTCCATGCGCGTGGCGTACTTGCCCACGAAGAACGTCAGCAGCACCGGGATGACGCCCAGCGGCGCGGTGGCGAAGCCGGCCCAGGTGGAGGTGTAGCCCAGGTTCTGCTGCAGCCACAGCGGCACCAGCAGGGCGATCGCGAAGAACGCCGAGTAGGCCAGCACCAGCGCCAGCGTGCCGGCGCTGAAGTTGCGGTGGCGGAACAGGCGCAGGTCGACGATGGGGTCCTTGTCGGTCAGCTCCCAGATCAGGAAGATCGCCAGCGCGATCACCGCCACGATGCTGGTGAGGATGATGAAGTTGGAGTTGAACCAATCCTCGTCGTTGCCCTTGTCCAGCACGATCTGCAGCGCGCCCACGCCGACGATCAGCGTGATCAGGCCCACGTAGTCCACCCGCGGCCGCTCCAGCCGCTCCGGCTTGCCGCGCAGCTGGTTCGCCACCACGATGCTGGCGAAGATGCCGATCGGCACGTTGATGAAGAAGATCCACGGCCAGGAATAGTTGTCGGTGATCCAGCCGCCCAGGATCGGGCCGGCGATCGGCGCCACCACCGTCACCATCGACAGCAGCGCCAGCGCCATGCCGCGTTTCTCGTTCGGGTAGGTGCTGATCAGCAGGCTCTGCGTGATCGGGTACATCGGCCCCGCCACCGCGCCCTGCAGCGCGCGGAACAGCAGCAGCATGCCCATGCTCTGCGACACGCCGCACATGAACGAGGTCAGCGAGAACAGCAGCGTGCACCACACGAACAGCTTCACCTCGCCGAAGCGGCGGGTGAGGAAGCCGGTCAGCGGCAGCGAGATCGCCATGCTCACCGCGAACGAGGTGATCACCCAGGTGCTCTGGTCGTTGCTGACGCCCAGGTTGCCGGCGATGGTCGGCAGCGACACGTTCGCGATGGTCGTGTCCAGCACCTGCATGAAGGTGGCCAGCGACAGGCCTATCGTGGTGACGGCGAGGTTCGGCGGACTGAAATGGCTGCTCATGGGGTCTGGCCGGTGCGGGGGAGTGGCTCCTCCCCCGGCACGCCGGGGAGGGAGTTGCCGGTCACTTCGAGCCGCCCGCCATGTTGGCGTGGATGATGCCGGCGATCAGCGTGTCGGCCTTCGCCGCCTGCTGCGCGTACACGTCGGTGCTGAAGGCCGGCTGCGCCGGCGGCCGCTGCGCCAGCATCGGGCCGTTCTGGTCGTGCAGGCTCACGTCCACGGCCAGCGACATGCCGATGCGCAACGGGTGCCGGTCGAGCTGCTTCGGATCGGTGAACACCACGCGCACCGGGATGCGCTGCACGATCTTGATCCAGTTGCCGGTGGCGTTCTGCGCCGGCAGCAGCGAGAACGCGCTGCCGGTGCCGATGCCCAGGCTCTGCACCTTGCCCTGGTAGGTCACCGCGCCGCCGTAGACGTCGGACCTGATCGTCACCGGCTGGCCGATGCGCATGTGGGTGAGCTGGGTTTCCTTGAAGTTCGCGTCGATCCACACCTGGTGCAGCGGCACCACCGCCATCAGCGGCGTGCCCGGCGCCACGCGCTGGCCGAGCTGCACGGAGCGCATCGCCACGTAGCCGGTCACCGGCGCCACCAGGGTGGTGCGCTCGTCGTCGAGGTAGGAGGCGCGGAACTTCGCGGCGGCGGCCTGCACGTCGGGGTGCGAGGCGACCACGGTGTCGTCCACCAGCACCTTGCTGGTCTGGTACTGCTGCTGCGCGGTGACCAGCGCGCTCTGCGCGGCGGTCAGCTCGTCGCGGGCGTGCGACAGCTCCTCGGCCGAGATCGCGCCGGACCTGGCCAGGCCCACGCGGCGGTCGTAGTCCGCCTTCGCCTTGGCCACGGCGGTCTGCTGCTGCGCCACCAGCGCCTGCTGGCCGTTCACGCTGGAATACAGGCCGCGCACCTTGCGCACGGTGGCGGCGAGGTTCGCCTTCGCCTCGGCCAGCGCCACGTCGGCGTTGGACTGGTCCAGCTTCACCAGCACGTCGCCCTGCTTCACCAGGTCGCCGTCGTCGGCGCCGATGGTGACCACGGTGCCGGGGATCTGCGGCGTGAGCTGCACCACGTTGCCGCCCACGTAGGCGTCATCGGTGCCCTCGTACCAGCGGCCGTCGAGGAAGTACCACAGCGCCCAGGCGATGCCGGCGATCACCACGACCGCCAGCAGCAGGCGCAACAGGAAACCGCGCCGCTTGTTCCGCGGCGTCTGGGTGGCGGCGTCGGCCGCCGCGGGAGAGATCTGGCTGGACATGGGTGCCTCAGGAATGGTGTTCGGACGCGGAGGAAACGGATGCGGCGGACGCCGGCGGCTGCTCGCCGGCCGCGGGGCGGTAACCGCCGCCGAGGGCCTGGATCAGCTGCACCGACTGGTCGGATTGCTGGGCCTGCAGCGTGGCCATGCGCTGCTCGGCCACCAGCAGTTGCTGGCGCACGCTGAGCGCTTCGAGGTAGCTGCCGATGCCGGCCCGGTAGCGCTGCTCGGCGAGCTTCCAGGCGTCCTGCGCGGCGGCCAGCGCGCGTTGCTGCGCCTCGCTCTGCAACTGCAGCGCCTGCAGCGCGTGGATGTCGTCGGCCACCTCGTTGATGGCGCGCACCAGCGTCTGGTTGTACTGCGCCACCGCGAGGTCGTACTGCGCGTCCTTGCCGGACAGGTTCGCGCGCAGCCGGCCGCCGTCGAACACCGGCAGGCTCACCGACGGCGCCACGCTGTAGAAGCGCGCGGGCAGCTGGAACAGGTTCTCGCCGCCCACCGCGATCAGGCCGGCCATCACGCCGAGGCTGAGGTTGGGCAGGAACTCGGTCTTCGCGGCCTTGATGTCCCTGCCCGCGGCTTCCACGTGCCAGCGCGCGGCCACCAGGTCGGCGCGATGGCCCACCAGGTCCACCGGCAGGTTGCCCGGCACGGCCAGCTCGGCCGGCGACATCAGGTGCGGACGGCCGATGCCGCGGCCGCGGTCGGGGCCCTTGCCCAGCAGCACCGACAGCGTCGATTGCGCGGCATCGATCGCGCGCCCGGCCACCGCCAGCTGTTCCTCGGCGCTCGCCACTTCGGCGTCGCCCTGGCGCAGCTGCATCCTGTTGTCGATGCCGGCGTCCACGCGCTGCGCGGTGAGCTTGCGTGCCTCGCCGGCGCGTTGCAGCTCGGCCTTGGCGAGGTCCTGCTGCGTGTACGCATAGCCCAGTTGCACGTAGGCGCGCGCCAGGTTGGTGGACAGCTCGATGCGCGCGGCGCGGGCGTCGACCTCGGCGGCGCGGACCTGGCCCACCGCCGCTTCCCAGGCGGCGCGCTTGCCGCCCCACAGGTCGATGTCCCACTTGAAGCTGCCGTAGACGTACTTGGCCGGCGCCACATGACCGTTGCCCAGGCCGGGCACGGTGGTGGGGATGCGCGCCTCGGCCACGCTGCCGCCCACGTTGAAGCTGGGCTGGCGCGCCGCCTCGGCCACGCCGGCCACGGCCTGCGCCTGGCGCGTGCGCGCGTCGGCGACGGCGAGCGTCGGGTTGTCGGCCAGCGCTTCGGCGATCAGCGCATCGAGCTGGGGATCGCCCAGGCCGGTCCACCAGTCGGCGGATGGCCACGCCGCGCCGGCCGGCACGTTCGCCAGGCTGTGCGCGGAGTTCAGCGACGACGGATCGATCGGCGTGCCGTCGGGATGCAGGCCGCCGCTGCTGGCGCAACCGGCCAGGGCGAGGCTCAGTCCGGCCGCTGCCGCAAGGGGATGCAGACGCATGGGCTTTCGGTCTCGAAGCAGGAGTGGAGGTGGGTCAGTCTTTGTGGCGGAGCGTGTGCAGCACGCGCTCCAGGTAGTCGTGCAGTTGCTTGCGCTCGGTGGCGTTCAACGAATGCTGGGCCGCCTTGAGCACGCGGTCGTTGCAGTCGGTGAGCTGTCGCCACAGCGCGTCGCCGGCGGGGGTGAGCTCGATGCGCAGCGCGCGCCGGTCCTGTTCGTGCGGGCAGCGGCGCAGGTAGCCGCGCTGCTCGAGCTGGTCGAGCTGGCGCGTCATCGCGCCGCCGTCCAGTTCCACGGCGCGGGCCAGCTCGGTGGCGCTCATCGGTCCCAGCTTGCCCAGCCTTTTCAGTATCAGGAACTGGGTGAAGCGCAGCTCCAGTCCCTTGGCTGCGATCTCGGCTTCCATGGCGCGCACGATCTCCGTGCGCACCAGGCCCAGCAGCACGCCCAGGGTCTCGCGGGAATCGGTATGGGGCTGGGCTGCGTGGTTCATGGCCACGCATTCTATTGCCGAAAGTATAGTTGTCAAGGCAAATATATGCGTGTTGAGTTTTGTTTCAGCAAGATTATGCGCGGCGCTGCCGGAACGCCTCCAGCTCGTCGCGGACGAGGGCCTGCAACGCCGGGTCGCGGATCGCGAACAGCTCGAACACACCCAAGGCCTGCAGGGCGGGCAGCACGCTGAGCAGGCGTGGCTCGGCGCGGCGGCGCGCCGCCTCGGGCGTGGCGGGATCGAGCATCTCGTGGGCGCAGGCCACGAAGGTTTCCAGCGGCGAGCGGAACGGGACGGCAGCGGCAGACGGCTTGGACGGGGACATGCGGGCTCTCCGATGGAGGCGCCGGGGCGGCGAACCGGGAGACGGGGAACCGCGAGCGGCGGCAGCGGGGCGATCCGGCAGTCGTCACCGGATGCCAGACAGCTTAGCCACGCGGGCCGGTAAGCTGATAACGTTATTTGGTCAACAAATGTCGAGAATCGGACATGGGCTCCTGGCACCAACAGCTCCACGACCGCATCGAATGCACCGACGGTCCCGCCGTGATCGCCTATTGGGACGATGGCGAAGCGTCGAGCGAGCAGGACGGCGAGACGCGCACGCACGACTGGCACCGCCACCTGCGCGGGCAGGTGTACTGCATCGAGAGCGGCCTCGTGCACATACGCACGCGTTACGGTTCCTGGCTGCTGCCGCCGCATCGCGCGGGCTGGATGCCGCCGGGCGAACTGCACACGGTGAGCGTGAGCGGGGCGATGAGCGGTTGGGGCCTTTTCCTCGCGCCTGCTGCCTGTGCCGGCTTGCCCGGGCGCCCCTGCGTGCTGGGCACGAGCGAGTTGATGCGCGCCCTGGTCCGGCGCGCCAGCGAGTGGTCGCTGGCCGAGCACTTGCCGCCCGAACAGGAGCGCGTGTGCGCGGTGCTGCTGGACGAACTGCGCCGTGCGCCGCAGGAGCCGCTGCACCTGCCGATGCCGGTGGACCGCCGCCTGCTGCGCATCGCCCATGCGGTGCTGAAGGCGCCGCAGGACAACCGCAGCCTGGAATCCTGGGCCGGACACGCCGGACTGTCGGCGCGCAGCCTCAGCCGGCTGTTCCGCAGCGAGACGGCGCTCAGCTTCGCGCAATGGCGCCAGCAGGCGCGGCTGAGCTGTGCCCTGGAGCGGCTGGCCGAAGGCATGCCGGTGGCGCAGGTGGCCGAGGCCACCGGCTACGCAAGCACCAGCGCTTTCATCGTGATGTTCCGGCGCGCCTGCGGCCAGTCGCCGGCGCGCTACTTCGAGCGCGCGTCGACGGCCGCCTGAGCCGGAGCCGCTCAGACCCGGCCCTCCGGCAGTTCGTCGCGCACCATCGCGGCCAGCGCCGGGTCGCGGATGGCGAACAGGTCGAACACGCCCAGCGCCTGCAGCACGGGCAGCACGGCGAGCAGCCGCGGTTCGGCTTCGCGGCGCACCGCTTCGGGCGTGGCCGGGTCCAGCATCAGTTGCGCGTTGACGACGAAATCGGTGAGCGCATCGGTTTCGGTGGTTTCGGTGGCGATGGACAGCAACGACATGTGACCTCCTCGGTTCCATGCGGAAAGGACGTGGGATAGGGGCATAGCGTTACAAGGCAGCCGCGACCGGAACATCCGGTTCGTGTGGACAGAAGGGGCTTGCCTGCGACGGGAAAGGTCCGCGCGTTGCACGCGGCCTTGTGCGGGGTGTCCGCCAACCCTATCTCGATCCATGCCGGCCTGGGG
>NZ_NJIC01000002.1:11535-16740 GCF_013620825.1 Rhodanobacter sp. PCA2
CAGTTGTCAGTGCTGGTACTGCCGCCACCACCCTGCGACCCGCCATGCGCACTTCCAGCCAACGCACCGAGTTGAAGGCCTTCCTGCGCGCGCGCCGCGCGGCACTGGCGCCGGAAACGGCCGGCGTCCCGCGCGGCGGGCGCCGGCTCACGCCCGGCCTGCGCCGCGAGGAGGTCGCCGCGCTCGCCGGGGTGGGCCTCACCTGGTACACGTGGCTGGAGCAGGGGCGCGCGATCAACGTGTCGGCGGCGGCGCTCGCGCGCATTGCCCATGCGCTGTCGCTGTCGCCCACCGACGAGGCCTACCTGTTCTCGCTGGCCGGCGTGGCGCACCCGGAACCGCCGTTGCCGCCGTTCGAACTCGCGCCGTCGGTGCAACTGCTGCTGGACCGCTATCGGGGCCCGGCGTTCGTGCTCGACCCGGTGTTCGACGCGCTGGCCTGGAACGCCCAGGCCGACTGGCTGTTCGGTTTTGCCGCCCAGCGCGGCCCGTTCGCGCGCAACCACGTGTGGAACGCGTTCCTGAATCCCGCGCGGCGGCGCCTGTATCCCGAGTTCGTGCCTGGCATGCTGAACCTGCTGGGCATCTTCCGCATGAGCCAGGCCGCGCATCCCGACGACGCGCGTTTCGACACGCTGATCGCGGCGCTGTCCGCGGCCAGCCCGGAGTTCGCGGAACTGTGGAACCGGCAGGAGACCGCGCCGCTGAGCGCGCTGCGGCTGCCGCTGTTCCATCCCGAACTGGGCCCGTTCTGCGTGCATTCCACCCGGCTGCCGATCCGCGACGTGCAGGCGGAAGGCGCCACCGCGTTCTTCTTCGTGCCCGCCGACGCCGCGACCGGGCGTGCGTTCGAGCGGATGGCCGGGCTGGCGGGCGGCACGGACGCGACATGAGCCGGTCTTGTCGCCTCCATCGCCAGGATCGGCCTGGATCGTCGTCCGGGCCACGCATGGTCCGACGTCGATCGGGCGCGGCACGCGCCTGATCGAACGGAGCCGGGCCGGGCAGCGGATTCGGCGAGCTTGAGATGAGCCGGACACGCATTTCAGGTCTCGGGCAAGTGCTCCTGCCTTGGTGCTGCTTCGTGGAAATCCAGGCAGGCGCATCCCGGATGCCGACGCGTGTTCGCGGAAATCCTGGCGTGTGGCCCATAGGCGCGGCGCGTGCAATCCCGTGTCTGCGTTCGCCATATATGCTGGCGCTTGATCTGCGCCTGTGAGTATCGCCGCTTGAATCTGGGACCGTTCGCTTTTTCCACCGCGCTGATCGCCTTGCTGTTCGGCCTGGTCGCCGGCCTGGGGACCGCCGGCTTCCTGCGCAAGCGCGGCTGGCCGGATGCCGGCAACGCGTTGTACCTCGCACTGGGCGGCGGGCTGCTGCTGGCGCGCGTGGCTTATGTAATCGGCTGGCGCCACCAGTACCTCGAACAGCCGCTGAGCATGCTCGATCTGCGTGACGGCGGTTTCGATCCCGTGGCCGGCCTGCTCGGCCTGGCGCTGGCGACGGCGCTGCTGGCCTGGCGCAGCGCGTCGTTGCGCAAGGCGCTGGTTGCGAGCGTGGCGGCGGGCGTGCTCGGCTGGGGCTTCGCCACGCTGGCTGCACACCTGTTGCGCGATGCGACGCGGCAATCGCTGCCTGCCATGACCTTGCGCGACCTGGACGGCCATGAAGTTCCGCTGCCCTCGCTGGCCGGCAAGCCCATGGTCGTCAATCTGTGGGCGACCTGGTGCGGGCCCTGCCGCCGCGAGATGCCGGTGCTGGTGGAGGCGCAGCGGCGCCTTCCGCAGGTGCGCTTCGTGTTCGTCAACCAGGGCGAGGACGCGGCCACCGTGGCGGACTACCTGCGCGACGAGGGCCTCGCGCCGCGCCACGTGCTGATCGACGGCAACCACGACCTGTCGACCCGCTTCGGCGTGCGCGGCTATCCCACCACGCTGTTCCTGGGTGCCGACGGCACCGTGCGCGACCGCGCGATGGGCGAGCTCTCGCGGGCCACGCTGGCCGAGCGGTTGCGGCGCATCGCGCCGCAACCGGCCGGCACGGCGCTCAATCCGCCGGACGCTGCTTCACCCAGGTATTGAACAGCTCGTCGATGCGGCGGTATTCGTCGTACCAGTCGTCGGCGTGCTTGAAGTCGTGACGCTCCAGCGGGTACAGCGAGATCCAGAAGTTCTTCTTGTGCAGTTCCACGAAGCGCTGGTACAGGCGGATGGAGTCGCTGGCCAGCACGTTGTCGTCGATCAGGCCGTGCTCGATCAGCAGCGGGTCCTGCAGGTTCTTCGCGTATTCGATCGGCGAGCTGGCCTTGTACGCCTCGGGGTCCAACTGCGGGTCGTTGAGGATGTTCGAGGTGTACTCGTGGTTGTAGGTGACCCAGTCCGCCGGCGGGCGCAGCGCGGCGCCCGCCGCGAATTCGCCGGGTGCGCGCAGCAGCGCCATCTCGGCCATGAAGCCGCCGTAGCTGCCGCCGTAGATGCCCACGCGCCTCGGATCGACGCCGTGGTGCTTCACCAGCCAGGCCTTGCCGTCGAGCAGGTCTTCCAGTTCGGGGTGGCCCATGTTGCGGTAGATCGCGGTGCGCCAGTCGCGGCCGTAGCCGGCGGAGCCGCGGTAGTCCAGGTCCAGCACCACGTAGCCCTGCTGCACCAGCAGGTTCTGGAACATCTGCTCGCGGACGTAATACGTCTCCTGCTTCGACACGTCCTGCAGGTAGCCGGCGCCGTGCACGAAGATCACCGCGGGCCGTGAGGCAGGCGCGCCAGTCCCGTCGGCGGGGCCGTAATACTTCGCGTAGACCACCCCGGCGCCGTGCGTGGACGGCACCTCGACGAACTGCGGCTGGATCCAGGGGCGCGTGGCGTACGCTTTCTTCATGGTGTCGGTGAGTTCGCGCGGCGCGCCTCCGGCGGCGTCCTGCACGGCGAGCTGGCTCAGCAGGTATGGCGCGGAGTGCAGCACGGCGAGCTGGTTGCCGTCGGGCGACAGCGTGTAGCCGTCCACGCCCTCGTATTGCGTGACGCGGGTAAGCGAACCGTCGCCGGTCGACACGCGATACACGTCGTAGCTGTACGGCGCCTGCTTGTTCGCGAGCAGGTAGAACCACTGGCCGTCCGTACTGAGCCGGGGCTGGCTGACCTCGAATTTCCCGCTGCCGGTGAGCGCCTTCGCCTTGCCGTCCAGCGGCTTCAGGTAGAGCCGCGACCAGCCGTCGGCCTCGCTGAGGTACCACAGCGTGCGGCCGTCCTTCAGCCAGCCGAAGTCGTTGAAGCTCCAGTTGATCCAGGCCGCGTCGTGCAGGCGGTCCTGCGCCACCAGCGCGTGCTTCGCGAAATCGACGCTGGCGATCCAGCGGTCCTTGTTGTCGATCGCGCGCAGCTGCACGGCGGCCTGGTGGCCGTCGTCGCTCCACGCGATGCCGCCGCCGCTGCCTTCGTTGGCGATGGTCACCGGACGCACGGCCGGCGCCTTCAGCGCCTTGGCTTCGTCGCCGTGGCCGGCCTTCTCCAGCGCGGCGACGGTCCGGTCGCGGATCGCCTTCAGCGGATCGTCCTTGATGCCGGGCAGCGTGTCGGTGGCCAGCGGCCATACCTTGTGCGCGGCGAGGTCGAGCAGCAGCAGCGACTGCGGCGCGGGGTCGTTGCGGCCCACATAGGTGCGCGCCTTCTGCACCTCGGTGTAGCCCGAGTCGGTGACGTAGTGGATCACGCCCGGCGCCTTGCCGTCGTCGGGATGCGCGGGGGCGGCGATCACCAGCATCCAGCGACCGTCCGGCGACAGCGCGGTGTCCACGGCCTTGAGCTTGTCGCCCAGCCAGAACGGCTGCGGCGCGCGACCGGCGTCGGCGCCTGCCAGCGCCTGCTGCTGCGCGTGCTGCGCGTCGCGGTCCGCCTTCATCTCGCGCAGCGTGTCGAACAGCTCGAGTTGCCGGCGTTCCAGCGCGTCCGGTTTCTTCGCCTGCGGGTCGTCGGCAAACTTCAGGATGGCGGCGGGCGAGCTGATGCCGCTGGCGAGGTCGTAGCCGTACCAGTCGTTGCCGTCGCGGAACTGCAGCGTGCGGCCGTCGGCGGAGAACTGCGGCGAGGACTCCGGCTGCGGCGAGCGCGTCACCTGCACGCGGCGGCCGCTGGCGAGGTCCACCAGGAACACGTCGCCGTGCAGGATGAAGGCGGCATGTGTGTGGCTGCGGTCGTACACCGCGGGGCCTTCGGCCTGCGCCATCGCGGCGGGATCGAGCTTGGCACCAGCACCGCCTGCGGCGCTCACGCGGTAGAGGTCGCGCACCGTATCGCCGTCGCGCTTCAGCGTGTAGTACAGGTTGCGGCCGTCCACGCTCCAGTACGGGTTTTCCACCGCGTGGCCGATCCAGTCGGGACTGGCCATGATGGTTTCCAGGTCCAGTGGCGCGCTGGCGGACGGTGCGGTGGAAGCATCGAACGCCGCCGCGGGCAGCACGGTGAAGGCCACGAGGCCGGCAAGCAGCAGTCGGCGCATGGTGCGCTCCGCAGTCGAAAACCCGAGAGCATAGCGGGCCGGTGCCTGCCGGCAAGCGCCATTGGTCCTGTTTCCTCCCTGTCGGGCGGGCGCCAGGCTCGGGTCGCCGCAGCCAGGTTCAGTCGCCGCGGAATTCGCGGCGATACAGCGAGGGCGTGGTGTGCAGCACCGCGCCGAAATGCTGGCGCATGGACAGCGCGGTGCCGAAGCCGGCGCGTTCGGCGATGCGTTCGACCGGCAGCGCGGTGGTTTCCAGCAGGCGCTGCGCCAGCGCCAGCCGCTGCGCCAGCAGCCACTGGCCCACGGTGCTGCCGGTGTGCTGGCGGAAGTGGCGGGTGAAGCTGCGCCGGCTCATCGCCGCGCGCGTGGCCAGCGCATCGAGGCTGTGCGCTTCGCCGAGGTGGCGTGCCGCCCAGTCCAGCGTCTTCGTCAGCGGCGTGTCGCGCGCGGTCGCCAGCACCGGCTGCTCGATGTATTGCGCCTGGCTGCCCTGCCGGTGCGGCGGCACCACCAGGGTGCGCGCCATGCGGTTTGCCGCTTCCGCGCCGAGGCGGCGGCGCAGCACGTGCAGGCAGCAGTCGATGCCGGCGGCGGTGCCGGCCGAGGTGAGCACGTCGCCTTCGTCCACGTACAGGACATCGGGATCGAGCTGCACCCGCGGGTAGCGTTCCGCGAAGCGCGTGGCCCAGGGCCAGGGCGTGGTGGCGCGGCGGC
>NZ_NJIC01000041.1 GCF_013620825.1 Rhodanobacter sp. PCA2
CCGCCATGCCGCGCAGCGACAGGCCGGGCAGCAGCAGCGGCACGCCGCCAGCGGCGCGCACGCGCCGCGCCAGCGCCGCGCCGTCGCCCACGGGGCGCGTGATCACCACCACGCGGCCATGCAACGCCCGCGGTTTGCTTGCACTTGAGGAAGGCACCCGCGCCCCACATCATTCCGGTTTGCTCAGCCCGCAGTCTAGCCGCTGCCATCGCCCGCCATGGATCGCCCGTGACCCCGAGTACCGACGCCGCCCCCGAACTGGTCCGCTTCATCCGCGAAAAAATCCCGCTCGCGCGGGCGATGGATCTCGAACTGCAGGCCCACGACGACGACCGGCTGGCGCTGCGTGCGCCGCTGGCGCCGAACGTCAACGACAAGGGCTGCGTGTTCGGCGGCAGCCTGGTGAGCCTGATGACGCTGACCGGCTGGGGCCTGGTGGAACTGGCGCTGCGCGCGCGAGGCCACGACTGCGACGTGTTCGTGGGCGAATCCACCGTGCGCTACCTGCAGCCGGTGTGGGCCGACTTCCGCGCCGAGGCGTGCCTGGCCGGAGACGCGGACTGGACCGGCTTCTTCGCCACCCTGCGTTCGCGCGGCAAGGCGCGCATCGAGGTGGAATGCGAGGTGCCCGGCACGGACGGCAAGCCGGCGGCCACGCTGTCCGCCCGTTTCGTGGCCAAGTCGCGCGCCGATTGATCCGCGATTGAAGCGGCGCCCCCGCCGCCGCAGAATGGCGCGGTTACCCGGGGGACATACCGCCATGCGCCGCATCCTGCTCCTGCTCGCCGCCAGCACCGCCCTGCTGCTGGCCGCCTGCGCCCAGAACGTCCGCAACGACAGCCTGGTCGCCACACTGAACGCCTACGGCAGCGCGGTGCGCTGGAACGGCCTGGAGAGCGGGCTGCAATTCGTCGACCCCGAGGTGCTGAAGGCGCATCCGCCCACCGATTTCGACCTGGCGCGCTACCGGCAGGTGCGGGTGAGCGATTACGACGACGGCTCCGGCCCCGTGGCGCTGGGCAGCGAGAAGGTGCAGCAGACGGTGCGGATCAGCTTCGTCAACATCCACACCCAGGCCGAGCGCAGCATCGTCGCGCAGCAGGTGTGGCGCTACGACGAGAAGGCGAAGCACTGGTGGCTGGAGAGCGGCCTGCCGGATATCGACAAGCACTGATGGCGGCTGCCGATGCCCGTATAATCGCCGGTTCGACCGTAGCGGCGCGGCTGTCGCGCCCCGTGGAAACGACATGCAAGATTTCCTGCACAAGCTGCCCCAGTTCATTGGCAACCATGCGGCGATGGCCGCGCTGTTCGCGATCCTGCTGATTGGGCTGATCGTGGTGCAGGTCAGCCTGCTGTTCGGCAAGAGCAAGGAGCTGACGCCGGCCGGCCTGACCCAGCTCATCAACCGCGACAGCCCGCTGCTGATCGACCTTTCGGCGATCGCCGACTTCGAGAAGATGCACGTGCCCGGCGCGCGCCACGTGCTGATGAGCCAGTTCGACCCCGAGCACAAGGACCTCGCCAAGGCCAAGGAGCTGCCGGTGGTGGTGATGGACAAGGACGGCCGCGGCAACTCGGTGAAGGCCTCGCAGCGCCTGGTCAAGGCCGGCTTCCAGAAGGTCTACACCCTGGGCGGCGGCGTGCTGTCCTGGCAGCAGGCGCAGCTGCCGGTGGCCAAGGGCAACAGGTAAGGGCCGACGCCCGCCCCGCTCAGGTCGCCGGGTGAAAACCGGCGCGGCCGGCGATGATCTGCGCCAGCACGTCCGGTGCGTAGTCGAACGAGTCGTAGTAGAGCCGGTCCTCCGGCAGACCCGCCGCCACGAAGCGGTGGCGCGCGAGGTCGATCATCGCGGGCGGCCCGCTCATGTAGACGTCGTGGGCCGACAGCTCCGGGTGATCGGCCAGCACCGCCTCGTGCACCAGTCCCGCGCGCTGCCCTGCGGCGACGGCCTGCCCGGCCTCGGACAGCACCGCGTGGAAGCGCAGTTGCGGCGCCTGCCGCCGCCACTGCCCGATCTGCGGCAGCAGGTACAGGTCGGCCGCGCTGCGCACGCCCCAATAGATGTCCATCGCGCGACGCGTACCCAGCGCGAGGAAGTGCTCGACGATCGCCTTCACCGGCGCGATGCCGGTGCCGCCGGCCATGAAGATCATCGGCCGCTCCGAATCCTCGCGCGCCACGAAGGTGCCCAGCGGCCCCTCGATGTGCAGCGTCTCGCCCACCGCGAGGCCGTCGGCCACCCACGAGGTGAAGCCGCCGCCAGCGACGTGGCGCACGTGCAGTTCGATCGTGCCATCGGGCTGCGGTCCGTTGGCGATGGAGAACGGGCGGCGGCGATCCCCGTCCAGCAGCACGTCGAGGTACTGCCCCGGCAGCCATTGCAGGCGCGACTGGCCCGCGGCCGGCAGCAGGTGCAGGCCGGTCACGTCGGGCGCCAGCAGCCGCTTCTCGGCCACGCGCACGGCGAGCCGGCGCCGCGCGATGTCTTCCACCGAGGCCACCTCGCGCGCTTCCAGCAGCAGGTCGCTGGCCGGCACCGCCTGGCACAGCAGCACGGCGTGGCGGGCGCGTTCGTCCGCGTCCAGCGCCAGCGGCGGGTTGCGCGGGTATTCGCAGCGACCGGCCAGCAAGGTGGCCTTGCAGCTGCCGCAGACGCCGGCGCGGCAGGAATACGGCAGGGCGATGCCGGCACGCTGCGCGGCTTCCAGCACGGTTTCGCCCGCGGCCACGTCGAAACGGCGGCCGGTGCGTTGCAAGGTGACGGTGAACACCTGCACATTGTCGCCGCGATGGCGGTCGGCCGACAATGCATGCCAGCGACGACGGCTACACGAGGAACCACCATGGGCATCTGGCAGCAGGAAATCGACCTGGCGCGCATCAACGCGTGGAGCGCGAACACGCTGATGGAGGTGCTGGGCATCCGCATCACCGACATCGGCGAGGACTGGCTGCGCGGCACGATGCCGGTGGATCACCGCACCCACCAGCCCTACGGCCTGCTGCACGGCGGCGCCTCGGTGGCGCTGGCCGAGACCCTGGGCAGCACCGCGGCGATGCTTTCGCTCGATCCCGCGCAGGCCCGCGCCGTGGGCCTGGAGATCAATGCGAACCACATCCGCGGCGTGCGCGGGGGCACGGTCACCGGCACCGCGAAGGCGCTGCACCTGGGCCGCAGCACCCACGTATGGGAGATCCGCATCGAGGACGAACAGCAGCGGCTGGTATGCGTGTCGCGACTGACGATGGCGGTGGTGCCGGTCGACGTGGTGGCGTCGCGTTGAGCGACACGCCCTACGCCGGCCTCAGCCCCGACCTGGTGCTCGACGCCGTGGATGCCTGCGGACTGTGGCCGGACGGCCGCCTGCTCGCGCTCAACAGCTACGAGAACCGCGTGTGGCAGGTGGGCATCGAGGATGCCGCACCGGTGGTCGCGAAGTTCTACCGGCCGGGCCGCTGGAGCGATGCGGCGATCCTCGAGGAACACGCGTTCGCACAGGAGCTGGCCGACGACGAGGTGCCGATGGTGGCGCCGCTGCGGTTTGATGGCCGCAGCCTGCTTCAGCACGGCGGTTTCCGCTACGCGCTGGCGCCGCGCCACGGCGGCCGCGCGCCGACGCTGGAATCGCCCGAGCAACTGGAATGGCTGGGCCGCCTGCTCGCGCGCCTGCATGCGGTGGGCTCGCGCCGCCCGTTCGCGCATCGCGGCACGCTCGACCGCGCCACGCTGATCGCGCAGCCGATGCAGGCCGTGCTGGCCTCGTCCCTGCTGCCCACGCATCTGCACGCCGCCTATCGCAGCGCGGCGCAGCGGCTCGATGCAGCGGTAGCCGCGCGCCTCGACACCGTGGGCCCCGTGCGCAGCCTGCGCCTGCACGGCGACTGCCACCCCGGCAACATCCTGTGGACCGACGCCGGCCCGCACTTCGTCGACCTCGACGACGCGCGCATGGGCCCGGCCGTGCAGGACCTGTGGATGCTCGCCAGCGACGACGCGGCGATGCGCGCCCTGCTGGACGGCTACACCCAGCTGCGCGACTTCGACCCCGCGGAACTCGCGCTGGTGCCCGCGCTGCGCGCGATGCGCCAGCTGCACTACGCCGGCTGGATCGCCCAGCGCTGGCACGACCCCGCCTTCCCCGCCGCGTTCCCGTTCGCGGCCGAGGCACGCTGGTGGGACGAGCACATCGCCGACCTGCACGAACTGGCGGACACGCTGGATTGAGCCGGCCTGCGGGCTTCCCCGCGCCGCCGCGAACTGCCACACTCGGGCGAATGAATTGACGGCACATCCCATGAAACGATCGCGCACCGCCGCCCTGCTGCTGATGGGCACCGCCCCGATCCTGCTGACCGCCTGCAACTCCGACAGGGAGGCTTCGCGCCAGGGCCTGTACACCTCGGTCGAGGCCTGCGTGGCGGCGACGAACGACAGCGCCACCTGCAAGCAGGCGTTCGCCAAGGCACAGCAGGATGCGGTCGCCACCGCGCCGCGCTACACCAGCCGCGCGGAATGCGAGGCGAAGTACGGCGCGCAGCAGTGCGTGGAGCGCAACGACAACGCGCAGCACTCGTTCTTCGGGCCGATGATGACCGGCTTCTTCCTGTCGCAGATGATGCGCAACGGCGCGGCGATGAACGGCTTCAACAGCGCACCGGCGTTCCGCGACAACCGCGGCGACTGGCAGCGCCCGGCCACGGGCGCGGGTGCAGGCACCGGCGGCGTCTACCGCGGCGGCGCCGGCACCGCGATGGTGCCGGTCAGCGCCACGCCCGATCGCGCGGTCACGGTGAGCCGCGGCGGCTTCGGCGAATCCTCCGGCAGCCGCGGCGCCGGCAGCTGATGCGCCGCGTCGCCTGCGCCGAGCGCCCCGACTGGCGCGCGAAGGCAGCCGGGTGCGGCTTCGGTTTCCACACCATCGACGACGCGCCGTACTGGGACGAGTCGGCGTACTACGCCTTCAGCCTGCGCGAGATCGAACGCGACATCGAGGCGCCCACCGAAGAACTGCACGCGATGGCGCTGGACATGGTCGAGCGCGTCGTGGCGAACGAGGCATGGCTGCGCCGGCTCGCCATCCCCGAACCGTACTGGGACTGGATCGCGGCGAGCTGGCGCGAGCGGCAGCCGCACCTCTACGGACGCCTGGACTTCGCCTACGACGGCACCGGACCGGCCAAGCTCTACGAGCTGAACTACGACACGCCCACCTCGCTGTTCGAGGCGGCGTTCTTCCAGTGGCAATGGCTGGAGGACCAGCTCGCGCGCAACGCGCTGCCGGCCGGCGCCGACCAGTTCAACTCCATCCAGGAATCGCTGGTGGAGGCGTTCGGCAGCATCGCGCGCTCCATCGCGCGGCCGTTCCGCCTCGCCGCCGTGCGCGCCTCGAGCGAGGACCAGGGCACCGTCGCCTACCTGCGCGACTGCGCGCTGCAGGCTGGCATCGACTGCGAGCTGCTGGCGATGGAGGACATCGGCATCTCTGCCGACGGCCGCTACACCGACCTCGACGACGGGGTGATCGGCTGCCTGTTCAAGCTGTACCCGCTGGAAGACATGTTCCGCGAATCCTTCGGCCAACACCTGCCGCGCTCGGGCCTGCAGCTGATCGAGCCGCCGTGGAAGGCCATCCTCAGCAACAAGGGCATCCTGCCGCTGCTGTGGGAAACCCACACCGGCCACCCCAACCTGCTGCCGGCGGTGTTCGACGACGGCGGCGAACTGCCCCGCGGCTGGACGCGCAAGCCGCTGCATTCGCGCGAGGGCGCGAACATCGCGATGCACCTCGCCAACGGCCAGCAGTTCGCCAGCGACGGTCCCTACGACGGCCCGTGCATCCGCCAGGCCAGCCATCCCCTGCCTGCGTTCGACGGCCGTTATCCGCTCATCGGCAGCTGGGTGGTGGGCGACCGCGCCTGCGGCATGGGCCTGCGCGAGGACGCCACGCCGATCACGAAGGACAGCGCGTGCTTCGTGCCGCACGCCATCGTGGAAGAAGCGCGCGGCGTGCTGATGGCCTGACAGGCCCCCCGATGGTTCCATACTTCACGCCTTTGCCCGCGAGGTCACGCACGTGCGCCAGCTCCTGTTCCGCCTGATCGGCATCCTCGAAGTGGCCGGCGGCTTGTACGGCCTCGCCGCGAAGCTGGGCCAGCTGCTGCGGTTCGGCTCATTCCATGTTTCGATCGAGGCGCTGCTCGCGCTGGCCGCCTACGCCTTCGTGCTGGTGGCCGGCGTGCTGCTGCTGGAGAACAGCGAGCGCGGCGTGCGCTTCTCGCGCTGGGCGCAGCTGCTGCAGCTGCCGCTGATCGCCACGCCGGTGTTCAGCTACGCCATGCACTGCGGCGGCTTCCTCAACGTGTACGCCGTGCTGCACATGCCGCTGCGGCCGGGGCTGGACTGGCACTTCGGCAGCGAGGGTTTCGTGCTGGCGCTGGCCGGCCCGGCGGCGTCGCGCGTGGGCATCAACCTGCTGGCGCTGCTGTCGTGGCTGGCGCTGCGGCTGCGCTGAGCCGCCTCAGCCGAACACGATGCTGGCGACGGCGCCGTTGGCGTCGGCGCGCGGCCGCATCGACACCTGCCAGCCGTACAGCTCGCACAGCCGGCGCACGATGGCGAGGCCGAGGCCGGCACCGCTGCCGCCCGCGCCCTCGCCGCGCACGCCGCGCTGGAACAGCTTCTCCGCGTCCTCGGGCTTGATGCCGGGGCCGGTGTCGATCACCTCGACGCGGCCCGCGCCCACCTCCACGCGCACCGTGCCTTCCAGCGTGTACTTGATCGCGTTGCCGATCAGGTTGGTCAGCGCCACCGCCAGCACCGAGGCCGGCGCATTGACGCTGAGCGGCTCGCGCGCATTCAGCTCGATCTCCAGCGGCTTGCCGCGCACCTGCGGGCGCTGGCTCTCGATCACGTCGGCGGCGACCTTGGCCACCTCGGTGGTCTCGCCGCGGGTGGGGCCGCGCCGCTCGGCGCGCGACAGCAGCAGCAGCGCCTCGATCAGCTCGGTGGCCTGGCGCGAGGCGCGCTCGATGCGCTTCAGGCGTTCGGCCAGCTTGGGCGTGAGATCGGGCGAGCCCTGCAGCAGCTCGGTGGTACTGGAGATCACCGCCAGCGGCGTGCGCAGCTCGTGGCTGACGTCGGAGTTGAACTCGCGGTCGCGCTCCACCATCGCGGTGAGCCGCGCCGAATACTCGTCCAGCGCATGCGCCAATTCGCCCACCTCGTCGTCGGCGAAATGCTGCGCCAACGGCTCGGCCTTGCCGGCCTTGCGGAAGTCGCGGATGCGCTGCGCCAGCTGGGTCACCGGCTTCAGCACCTTGCGCGACAGCCACAGGCCGATCGCCAACGAGAGCAGGCTGAACAGCAGCACCACCGCGATCAGCGCCGTGAACAGCTGCCGCTTGCCCAGGTCGTCGCGGCTGACGTCGTACCGGACGAAGGCGATCAGTCCGAAGCGGCGACTCACCGCCAGCTTGTAGTGGCGCAGGTGGCCGTCCGCATCCGTTTCGTAGATGTCGTGCACGCCGCTGGGCAGGTTCTGCCAGGCCAGCGGCGCCTTGTAGATGGTGCGGTCGCTCCAGCCCCAGCCGGTCATCAGCTTGGAATAGAACGGCTGGCCCGGCGACTCGTGCATCTGTTGCGCGTAGCTGTCGGCGTCCTGCTGCAGCGAGGACACCACCAGCTGGTCCTCGACCTTGGCGCGCACGTACAGCGACGCCACGGCGAACAACACGCTGAGGCCGAAACCGAACAGCGCGAAGGACAGGACCAGGCGAAACCGGAGCTTACGCCTGGACTGCATCCGGCTCGACCATCCTGTAGCCGATACCGTGCCGCGTGTGGATCAGCGGCTTGTCGAAGGGTTTGTCGATCGCCGCGCGCAGGCCGTGGATGTGCACGCGCAGGGAATCGGAATCGGGCAGCTCCTCGCCCCACACCTTCTGCTCCAGGTCCTGCCGCGTCACCACCGAGGGGCTGGCTTCCATCAGCGCCTGCAGCAGCTTGAGGCCGATCGGGTTGAGCTGAATGGACTTGCCGCCGCGGCTCACCGTGAGCGTGTCGAGGTTGTAGGTGAGATCGGCCACCTTGAGCACGCGGCTCTGCGGCCCCTTGCCCCGGCGTGCCAGCACTTCCAGCCGCGCGGACAGCTCCTGCAGCGCGAACGGCTTGGTCATGTAGTCGTCGGCGCCGGACTCGAAGCCGGTGAGCTTCTGCTCCAGCGCGTCGCGCGCGGTGAGCATCAGGATCGGGGTCTGCTTGTGCGCCTCGTGGCGCAGCTTGCGCGCGACTTCCAGGCCGTCCATGCCGGGCAGCGTGAGGTCCAGCACCAGCACGTCGAAATCGTGCACCACGGCCAGGTGCAGGCCGGTGACGCCGTCGCCGGCAAAGTCCACCACGTGGCCGCGATCTTCCAGATAGTCGCCGATGTTGGTCGCGATATCGCTGTTGTCTTCGATTACCAGTACGCGCATGCGCCGCTCCGCGATGCCGCCGACGACAGGGGCCGGCCGGAGGGCAAGCTTAACATTTGCGGCCCGCGAAACTCGCGACAAGCCGGCTCGCGCCTGAACGCCATGGCCGCAGAAAAAGAAAACCCGGATGTGCCGGCCAGTGGCCGCCGCATCCGGGCAGAGGGCTCGTCCCGTTACCGCCGTCCACCGATTCGAACCTTGCGGCGCGCTCCGGAAAAATCGACAGCACGGGAGTTATAGAAGCACCCAAGTTAGGCGCGGGTTAACCAGCGCGGCAGCCGTTCATGCTGCAGTCGTCCCACGCGGCGCGCGGCGCGCGACCGGCGGCGCGGCCACGACCTGCGTTTCCAGCAGACGGATCACCGCGCCGGCCACGTCCACGCCGGTGGCGGCCTCGATGCCCTCCAGCCCCGGCGAGGCGTTGACCTCCAGCACCAGCGGGCCGCGTTCCGAACGCAGCAGGTCGACGCCGGCGATGCCCAGCCCCATCGCGGCGGCGGCGCGCTCGGCGATGCGCCGTTCCGCGGCGCTGAGCTTCACCGCCTCCGCCGTGCCGCCGCGGTGCAGGTTGGCGCGGAACTCGCCCGCGCTGGCCACACGCTGCATCGCGGCCACCACCTTGCCGCCGACCACGAAGCAGCGCAGGTCGCAGCCCTTGGCCTCGGCGACGAACTCCTGCACCAGGAAGTTCGCGTAGAGGCCGCGGAACGCCTCGATCACGCTCTGCGAGGCGCTGCGCTTTTCCGCCAGCACCACGCCGGTGCCCTGGCTGCCTTCGTTGAGCTTGATCACGTGCGGCGGCTCGCCCAGCATCGCGAGCAGGTCCTGGGTGTCGTCGGGGTTGTCGCCGAACACGGTGACCGGCATCGCGATGCCTTGGGCGGCGAGGATCTGCAGGCTGCGCAGCTTGTCGCGCGCGCGCAGCACCGCGTCGGAGGAATTCGGCGTGTACACGCCCATCGTCTCCAGCTGGCGCAGCACCGCGGTGCCGTAGAACGTGCTCTGCGTGCCGATGCGCGGGATCGCCGCATCGAGGTCGCGCACCGGCTTGCCCTTGTAGCGGATCGCCACGCTGCCGGGCGCGATGCGCACGTAGCAGCGCAGCGGATCGAGCACGCGCACCACGTGGCCGCGCGAGCGCGCGGCCTCCACCAGCCGCTGGGTCGAGTACAGCCGCGTGTTGCGCGAGAGGATGGCGATCTTCATGGGCAGTCCGTGGCCGCGTGGAGCGGCCGTGGCTGGGTGTAGGCGCGCGACGGGTCGATCGCGAAACGCCCCTGCAGGGCGCTGCGGCCGAGCAGCATGGGGAACAGCATGTGCCGCCGATCGGTCAGGTTGATGTCGGCCTCGAAGCGCTGGCCGGCCAGCACGATCTCGCTGCGGATGAACCAGCGCTCGGTGCTGCGGCCGCCGCTGTCGGTGACCGTGCGCCGGTCCAGCGCCGGCGCCTCGCAGCGCACTTCGTCCGCCAGCCGGCGCCCGGCGCGCACGGTGAAGCGCAGCCACACCGCGCCGTCGCGAAAGAAGCTGTCCAGCGCCTCCACGTGCAGCGCGCTGCTGCGTGCGCCGGTGTCGAGCTTGGCCTTTAGCTGGGCGATGCCCAGCTGCGGCAACGCCAGCCGTTCGCGCCAGCCGAGCACGACCGGGCCGGACACGATCTGACACGGGGTCGTCGGATCGGTCATCGGAGGTCGGGGCGCTCGCTGGGGTGGCGATGAGATACGGAAGCCATTGCGGGGAAGCAATGGAGCGGGTGAAGGGAATCGAACCCTCGTCAGTAGCTTGGGAAGCTACAGCTCTACCATTGAGCTACACCCGCGTCGGTCCGCGGATGGTAACCCGGGAAACGGCACCGTGGGAATCGCGGGCGCCCCGCCCGGCAAGCCCTTCCCGACATGAACGGTTGCCGGCCGGCGGATATCCGACGGCTGAACCGCCAGCCCGGCCCGCGCAAAAACTAAGTCGGGCCTAATCCCTCCCGTAGGCATAATCGGGCTGTCAATGCGCAGGGCAACGCGCTTGAGGCCAGGCTTGGCATCGCGCCATGCCGGCCCGTGTTGCACCGGAACCGGGAGACTCCACATGCGTGTGCTCGTCCATCTGCTTGCTTCATGGCGCCGCCCCGGCTGGCGGCCGCTGGCCGCGCTGCTGCTGTGCGCGGTGGCCGCGCTGGCCCAGGCGCAGTCCGCCGACGGCGGGGACGGCGGCTCGCCGCCGGATCGCGTGGCGCGGCTTTCCTATATCGCCGGCGACCTGGGCTTCCTGCCCGCCGGCAGCCAGGACTGGGCCAGCGCCGACCTCAACCGGCCGCTGACCACCGGCGACCGCCTCTCCACCGGCGACGGCGCGCGCGCCGAGCTGGAACTGGGCGGCGCCAGCCTGCGCATGGCCGGCGGCAGCGACTTCGGCCTGCTCAACCTCAACGACAGCATCGCCCAGGTGGAACTCACCCAGGGCACGCTGAACCTCAGCGTGCGCAACCTCGACCAGGGCCAGAGCTACGAGATCGACACGCCCACGGTGGCGCTGGTGATCAACCACCCCGGCACGTTCCGGGTCGACGTGGACAACGACGGCGGCGGCACCCGCGTCACCGTGTTCAACGGCCAGGCCACGGTCTACGGCGAGAACAACGCGCAGCAGGACGTGTTCCAGGACCGCAGCTACCAGTACGACGATTCCTCGCTGGGGGCGGTCGCGGTGAACCGCATAGGCGGCGGCGACGCGTTCGACGCGTGGTGCAGCGAGCGCGACAACCGCTACGCGCAGTCGCGGAGCATGCGCTACGTGTCCGACGACGTGGTCGGCTACCAGGACCTCGACCAGTACGGCAGCTGGCAGAACAGCCCGGACTACGGCGCGGTCTGGTACCCCAGCCAGGTGTCTGCGGGCTGGGCGCCGTACCGCGACGGCCACTGGGCCTACATCGCGCCCTGGGGCTGGACCTGGGTGGACGATTCGCCGTGGGGCTTCGCGCCCTACCACTACGGGCGCTGGGCCTACATCGGCGGCGCCTGGGGCTGGATCCCGGGACCGCGCACCGTGCGCCCGGTGTATGCGCCGGCGCTGGTGGCGTTCGTGGGCGGCGGCGGCTGGAGCGTGTCGGTCGGCATCGGCGGCGGCGCGCCGGTGGGATGGTTCCCGCTGGGCCCGGGCGAGGTCTACAACCCCTGGTACCACTGCGACCGCGGCTACTACCAGCGCGTCAACGTCAACAACATCTACGTGCACAACACGGTCTACCGCACCACCGTCATCAACAACATCAACAACCAGTACAACTACTACCGCGACGGCCGCGCCCCGCGGAACCAGCGCTACGCGAACCGCGAAGCGCCGCGCGGCTTCACCGCGGTGCCCGGCAACGCGTTCGCCGGCGGCCATCGCGTGCAGCGCGACCTGCTGCGCGTCGATCCGCGCCAGTTGACCGCCGCGCCGGTGCTGGCCCGTGGCGTGACCGCGGTGCGGCCGGACCCGCGCAGCCTGGCGGCGCCGCGCAACCCGCAGGCACGCCCGCTGCCGGTCACCGACTTCCGCCGCAACGTGGTGGCCCGCACGCCGCCGCCGACCGCCCTGCCTGCGGTGCACGAAAACTTCGCGCCGACGGCCGGGCGCATGCCGCAACGCGAAGCCACGCCGTTCGCCAACGTGCGCGTGCTGAACAACCGCGGCGCGGCACGGCCGGCGCCCGGACAGCCGGAGACGGCCCGCGCCGCCCCGATGCCGTCGCGTGCAAGCCCGGCGCCGAATGCAGCACCCGCCACGCTGCCGAACGTGCGCCGGATGGAGCCGCCGCCGGCACGGGCGGAAGGCAGCCTGCCTTCGGCCCGTTTCGCCCATCCGCGCCCGGATGAGCGCAGCCTGCCCGCAGTGGAACCGATCCGCCGCGCGCTGCCCGCCGATCCGCGCCAGGCGCCGCAGCCGGGCTCCAGCAACATCGCTGGCCCACAGGAACAACGCCCGCAACCCGTCGGCCGCGTGCCCAACACGTTGAGGCTGCCGCAACCGCCGCAGCTGGAACGCGCGCCCGTGCAGCCTGCGCCGGTCGAACGCAGCCGTGCGCCGGAATACGCGGCACCGCGTGCGGAGCCGATGCGCGAGCCCGCACCGCAGCGCCAGTCGCCCTACCAGCCGCCGCAACGCGAATCCGCGCCGCCGTCCTACCAGCCGCAACCGCGCGAATATGCCCGGCCCAGCTACCAGCAGCCGCAGCAGCAAGTGCAGCCGCAGCCGCGCGAGTACGCCCCGCGGCCCTATCAGCAGCAGCAGCGCGAATACGCGCGGCCGGTCTACCAGCAACCGCAGCCGCGCTACGAAGCGCCCCGTCCGGCCCCGCAGGAACAACGTCCGCAGGCTGCGCCGGAACGCAAGGCGCCGCCGCCGCGCAAGGACGAGCAGCAGCGCTGAGCCTGGAGCCGGCGCCCCGTCGTCCGCCATGCGGCGGCGGGGCGCCTGATTCGGCGCCCATGGCGCCAGCGGCTACAATGGGCGCATGCAGATCACGCTCAACGGCCAGCCGCGCGATTGCGCCCCCGCCACCACCATCGCCCAGTTGCTGGAAACGGCAGGCTACGGCGGCCGGCGCGTGGCCGTGGAACTGAACCGCGAGATCGTGCCGCGCAGCCAGCACGCGAGTCGCGCGCTCGCCGAAGGCGACCAGGTCGAAATCGTCCACGCCATCGGCGGCGGATGACCGCAGGCGCCCGCTCCGCATCCCCGCGACGCCCGCGCCGGACGCCGCCACAGCAAGGCATCCCCATGAACCTCAAGACCCTCGACGTCACCGATCCGCTGGTCATCGCCGGCACCAGCTACGCCTCGCGCCTGCTCACCGGCACCGGCAAGTACAAGGATTTCGACGAGACCCGCGCGGCTTCGCAGGCGGCCGGCGCCGAGATCGTCACGGTGGCGATCCGCCGCGTGAACATCGGCCAGGACGCGAACGCGCCCAGCCTGCTCGACGTGCTGCCGCCGGACGAGTTCACCCTGCTGCCGAACACCGCCGGCTGCTACAACGCGGCGGACGCCGTGCGCACCTGCAAGCTGGCGCGAGAGCTGCTGGACGGCCACAAGCTGGTGAAGCTGGAAGTGCTGGGCGACCAGAAGACCCTGTTCCCCGACGTGGTGGAAACGCTGAAGGCCGCCGAGGAGCTGGTGGCCGACGGCTTCGATGTGATGGTCTACACCTCGGACGACCCGATCCTCGCGAAGAAGCTGGAAGAGATCGGCTGCGTGGCGGTGATGCCGCTGGCCGCGCCGATCGGCTCGGGCCTCGGCATCCAGAACCGCTACAACCTGCTGGAGATCGTGGAGAACGCGAAGGTGCCGGTCATCGTCGACGCCGGCGTGGGCACAGCCTCCGACGCGGCGGTTGCGATGGAACTCGGTTGCGACGGCGTGCTGATGAACACCGCCATTGCCGGCGCGAAGCACCCGGTGCTGATGGCGCACGCGATGAAGCTGGCGATCCAGGCCGGCCGCGCCGCGTTCCAGGCCGGCCGCATCCCGCGCAAGCGCTACGCCTCGGCCTCCAGCCCGATCGACGGCACCATCGGCTGACTTGCCTCCCCTCTCCCCGTGGGAGAGGGGCCGGGGGTGAGGGTTCGACTGAAACGTGCAAGCGAGTCTTGCGCCACGCTCCAGCCACTCGCTCCGCCCGTACCCTCACCCGCCTGCGGCACCCTCTCCCAAGGGAGAGGGGTTCACTCGACAGCTTTCCGCCAGCCATGACTGACGACCACACGCCTCCCGACCATCTCCGCCGCATCCGCAGCTTCGTGCTGCGCGAGGGCCGCATGACGCCGGCGCAGCAGCGCGCGTTCGACGAGCACTGGGCGCGCTACGGCATCGACTACAGCGGCAACGCGCAGGACTTCGCCGCCCGCTTCGGCCGTGCCGCGCCGCTGGTGCTGGAGATCGGCTTCGGCAACGGCGAGGCGCTGGCCTGGGCCAGCGAGCACGACCCGGCGCGCGACTACCTCGGCGTGGAAGTGCACGGCCCCGGCGTGGGCCGGCTGATGAATGCGCTGGCCGCCCGCGACGCGAGCAACGTGCGCCTCTACAGGCACGACGCCGTGGAAGTGCTGGAACACGAGATCGCGCCGGGCACGCTGGCCGAGGCGCGCATCTGGTTCCCCGACCCCTGGCACAAGAAGCGCCACAACAAGCGCCGCATCATCCAGCCCGGGTTCGTCGCCCTGCTCGCCTCGCGCATGGCCCCCGGCGGCCTGCTGCACCTGGCCACCGACTGGCAGCCCTACGCCGAGCACATGCTGGCGACGATGGAAGCGGCCCCCGGCTGGCGCAACGCCGTCGCCCCCGGCCAGTATGCCGAGAAGCCCGCGTGGCGCATCGAAACCCACTTCGAGCGGCGCGGGCTGAAGCTGGGGCATGGCGTGTGGGACCTGCTGTACCAGATTCAATAAAAGCCACGCCGCCCGCTGCTACGAAGTAAAAGCCACGCCGCCCGCTTCTATGAAGTAAAAGCCACGCTGCCCTCCGGGCGGCGTCTCGTTTGCCCCCTCTCCCCTCCGGGGAGAGGGTTGGGGTGAGGGGCCAATCTCGCGCCGAACCACCATCGGAATCCTCTCCAGCCAGATTCCCGCAAGCCCCGCCCCCCCCCTCCCCCCCCCCCCCCCCGGGCGGGGGGGAAGCATTCTTCCCTTCCCTCCC
>NZ_NJIC01000014.1:0-10253 GCF_013620825.1 Rhodanobacter sp. PCA2
CGCCAGGGGCTTCAGATACTGCTGGGTCATGGATTTCCCTCTCATGGAATGTGATGGAGCCGCCGGGGCGGCGTTGTGCGCATGCTGGCCGGTTTCGGGCACCCCCCGTCCGGCCATGACCGCTCACGCTAGGCCGATCGTCATGGTCGGCACAGTGTCAAAGGTCAGGGGGGATGGGGCAAGCGGGGTGGACCTACAGGGGCTGTTCGGGCAACGGACGTGGCGGGGGCAGGCTGTCGGGCGACACCGCGCCGCCGGAGATGATGAACGCCATCGCCTGGTCCATCGTCCAGTCGGTGGGCGTGAGCTCGCTCATGGGCACCAGTTCGAGGTAGCCGCCGGTGGGGTTGGGCGTGGTGGGGATGTATACCGCCGCCATCTCGCGCCCGGTGCCTTCCTCGACCAGGGTGCGGGTGACGAAACCCACCACCTTCATGCCCGGGCGGGGGAAATCCACCAGCACCACGCGCTGCGTGCCGCCGGGCTTGTTCTGCAGCACCGCCATCAGTTTCTTGGTGCCACCGTAGATGGTCTGCACCAGCGGGATGCGCTGCAGCACGCCGTCGAACGTCTCGATCAGGCGCTGGCCGATCACCCGGTTCGCCAGCCAGCCCAGCAGGTACAGCGCCAGCAGGGTGATCAGCAGCGCCACGATGAACACCAGCCAGCGCTGGTTGAGCGTCTCCGCCGCATGCGGCGCCGCGAGCGCCAGCGCCTCCACCAGCGCCGCCACCAGCGGCGCGCCGATGCCGGCCAGCAGCCCCAGCACGAACTTGAACACCAGCACGGTCACCCACAGCGGCAGGAAGGTGAGCAGGCCGGTGATCAGATAGCGTTTGAGTCGCAGGGGAGGCATGGCGGCACGCGCGGGAAAAGGCAGCCCATTGTAGGGAACGACGCCGGGCCGCGCGTACATGCCCCCGCGTACGTTGGGGCATGGCGGCAAGGCGCTGTGACTTTTTCCGCGCGCGCGCGAATCATGCTGGCAACGACGGAATGCGCGGACGGACATGGGCGGCAAGGCAGACCAGCAACGCTTCGAGACGCTGTGGCGAGAGCACCGGGGCATCGTGCTCAAGGTGGCCGGCGTCTACGCGCGCGGCGCCGAGGAGCGGCTGGACCTGGCGCAGGAGATCGGCGCGCAGCTGTGGCGCTCCTTCGCCTCGTTCGACCCGGACAAGGCGAAGTTCAGCACCTGGCTGTATCGCATCGCCTTGAACGTGGCGATCTCGCAGCTGCGGCGCGAGAGCGGCGGGGACGGGCGCTTCGAACCGCTGGACGAAGCGCACCTCGAAACCATCGCTGGCGAGCCCGTCGCCGAGCGCGACGAGCGCATCGACGCGCTGCACGCCTTCATCGCCGAGCTGGACGGGCTCAACCGCGCGCTGATCCTGCTGTACCTGGAAGACCGCAACTACGCCGAGATCGCCGAAGTGCTCGGCATCAGCACCACCAACGTGGCCACCAAGATCAACCGCATCAAGCAGACGTTGCGCGGCCGGATGACCGCCGCGACCACCACGGGAGCATGACCATGGAACTCGATGAGATGAAGCAGGCATGGGCACGCATGGACCTGCGCCAGGACGGCATGGAGGCGCTGCTGCGCGAGGACTTCCGCGAGCGGCGGCTGGACAAGCTGCGCACGACGATGCGCTGGAGCCTGGCGGGATGGGCGGTCGAGATTGCCTGCTGGGTGGCCTTCGTGGCGTGGGTGGCCTCGTTCTGGGTGGATCATCGCCACGTCACGCATCTGCTGGTGATCGGCCTGCTGCTGCACGCCTACGGTATTGCCGGCATCTGGTCGAGCGTGACCCAGCTGATCCTGCTCAGCCGCATCTACCTGTTCGATGCGCCGGTGCTGGTGCTGCAGCGGCGGCTGGCGCAGTTGCGTCGCTTCCGCATGATCAGCACGCTGGCGCTGGGTTTGCCATGGTGGTTCCTGTGGCTGATCTTGCCGCTGGTGGCGCTGACCTGGTGGTCCGGCGTGGACGTGTTTGCCGGGTCATCCGTGTGGATCTGGGCAAACATGGCGGTCGGTGTGGTCGGCATTGCCTTCAGCCTGTGGCTGGCGCGTCGCCTGGTCAACCGCCCGGTCCGTTCGCCGTGGCTGCAGCGCATGATCGACGACATGAGCGGCTGCAGCCTGGCGCGTGCCTCGCGGCAACTGGATGAGATCGCGCGCTTCGAGCGCCAGTAGACGCGCCGCGTCTTTCCGGCGAAGGCCTGAGTCCGGGTGTGTGATTTCCGCGACAAGCCAGTGGCGAAGGCACTGGATTCCGGCCTGCGCCGGAATGACGGCGAGGCGACGCCTCGGCGAGCCCGAAGCTTCAATCGCACATCGGGTGAGATCGCATGTTTCGAACGCGAATGCACGCATCCGTCATTCCGGCGCAGGCCGGAATCCAGGCATCGGATGTTTGGATTTTCGCGACAAGCCGGCCGTGAAGGCACTGGATTCCGGCCTGCGCCGGAATGACGATCGGGTTCGCCGGAGTGCCGGTGAAGCGCCGCTTCAGCGGGCCTGCGGCTTCAGCCGCACGTAGATCTGCTTGCGCACGCGGGCGACGACCTCGCCGGAGGCGGTGACGACGTCGGTGTCGAACCAGCGCAGCACCTTGTCGCCGCCGGCCGCCGCGTTGCGCAGTTCGTCGATGGTGGCGTCGTCCAGGCGGAAGTGGGCGTAGACGTCCTCGCGGCCGGGCGCCACGAATTCGATGCTGCCGGCCTTGTCCCACACGTAGTAGTCGTTGCCCAGCCGGTGCATGACCAGCAACATCCAGAACGGATCGGTCATCGCGAACAGGTTGCCGCCGAACTGGCTGCGCACGTAGTTGCGGTTCCACGGGCGCAGGCGCAGCACCACTTTCGCCTCACCGTAGTCGTCGCCCAGCGATTGCACGCGGATGGCGTTGACCAGGAACGGCGGCCACAGGTTGAGCAGGCGCCGGAAGGTGGAGGCCTTCATCAGAACAGCAGCGAGGCCATGCGGCGGCGGTAGCGGCCGACCAGCTCGGCGTCGTCCAGCGTGGCGAAGGCGGCGAGCAGGCGCTTCCTGCCGGCGCCGTCGTTCCAGTCGCGGGCCTTCTCCAGGATGGCGATGAATTGTTCCAGGCCGGCGGCGGGGTCGTTGCCCAGCAGCATGCGCACGCCGAGCAGGTCGCGCGCCTGCCAGTCGGCGGGGTTGGCCTGCACGCGCTGTTCGAGCTCGGCCTGCGTGGGCGCGTCCTTGAGGCTGCGCGCCAGGTCGAGCTGGTGGCGCAGGCGCACGGCGCGCGCGTCGGTGGCGAGGTTGGCGGGCAGGGCGTCGAGCTCGGTGGCGGCGTCGTCGCTGCGGCCGGCCTGGGCCAGCGCCACGGCGAGGTCGAGCTTCAGCTCGGCCTGGTCGGGCTCGGCGGCGATGGCCTGCTGCAGGCGATCGATCGCCGCTTCCGGCGTCTCGGCCGGCGCCTCGACGGCTTCTTCGGCCACGCCACCTTCCAGCGGCTGCACGTGGCGCGCCAGGAATTCGCGCAACTCGCCCAGCGGCAGCGCGCCGGCGAAGCCGTCGGCGATCTGGCCGTCCTTCACCAGCACCACGGTGGGCACGCTACGGATGCCGAACATCGCGGCGAGCTGCTGGTTCTTGTCCACGTCCACCTTGCCGAGGCGGAACGCGCCCTTGTACTCCGCGGCGAGCTGCTCCAGCAGCGGGCCCAGCGTCTTGCACGGGCCGCACCAGGTGGCCCAGAAGTCCACCAGCACCGGAATATCCAGCGAGGCGTTGATCACCTCGGCTTCGAAGTTCTGTTCGGTGACGTCGAAGACGTGGTCGAGGGCGGTATCGGTCACGGGGGATTCCGGCAGCTGGGGAGTGGGGGCGCGCCGGGCACGGCCGGCGCATCGCTGATGCAGATCGGGGCGCAGCCGAGCATATCAAGGGACTGGCACCGGCTGATGGCGCTTCAGCCGCCAGCCGGCGGAATTTGCGAGAATCCACCGATGGAAGCGTCCTCCCGGGATATCGCCGCCGCCGCGGCCACGCCTGCGCTGCTGATCTGCGAGCAGTGCGACACCGTGCACAGCCGCCGCCCGCTGGCGAAGGGCGAGGTGGCCGAGTGCGCGCGCTGCGGCGCGGTGCTGGAGCGCTGCCGCGGCATGTCCACGGACGCGACGCTGGCGCTGGTGCTGACCGCACTGGTGGTGTTCGCGCAGGCCACGCTGTGGCCCATCGTGACGCTGGGCCTGAATGGCCAGTACGTGGCCGCCACGCTGTGGGACATGATCCGCCTGATGTGGTTCGACCACTCGCAGGTGGTGGCGGTGCTGGCGGCGGCCACGCTGTTCGTGTTCCCGCTGGCCAAGACCCTGATCCTGGGCTGGCTGCTGCTGTACGCGCGCAGCGGCCGGCGGGCGCCGGGTTTCCGCACGCTGATGGTGGGCCTGCACCACCTCGGGCCGTGGACCATGAGCGAGGTGTTCGTGCTGGGCGCGCTGGTGTCCATCGTGAAGGCGCACCTGTACTTCGACGTGATCCCCGATCCGGGCATCTACGCGTATGCCGCGCTGATGCTGCTGATCACGCTGTTCGCCGGCATGGACCTCACCCGGCTGTGGGACGAGACGCGTGAAGAGAATGTGGAGGCGGCGCCGTGAACGCGCTGCCTCGCGCGGACGCGCTGGGCCTGATCGGCTGCCACGTCTGCGGCCAGGTCTGCCGGGCGGCCGGCGACGAGGAAGGCGACGGCGTGCAGTCCTGTCCGCGCTGCGGCTCGACCCTGCACCGACGCAAGCCGGCGGCCTACGCGCGCACCTGGGCGCTGCTGATTGCGGCGTTCCTGATGTACATCCCCGCCAACGTGTTGCCCATCATGCGCACGGCCAGCCTGGGCGACATCGACGACAACACCATCCTCAGCGGCGTGGTGGAGCTGTGGGTGAAGGGTTCGCCCGGCCTGGCGGTGATCGTGTTCTGCGCCAGCATCATGGTGCCGATGCTGAAATTCCTGGCGCTGGGCACGCTGCTGATCAGCTGCCGCCGCGGCAGCGGCTGGGCGCGCCGGCAGCGCGCGAAGCTGTACCGGCTGGTGGAGCTGATCGGCTACTGGTCGATGCTGGACGTGTTCGTGGTGGCGCTGCTCACCGCGCTGGTGCGCTTCGGCTACTTCAGTCTGGTGGAACCCTTGCCGGGCGTGGTGTACTTCGGCCTCACCGTGGTGCTGACCATGTTCGCCTCGATGTGTTTCGATCCCCGGCTGATCTGGGACGGCAAGGAAGATTCAGATGACTGACGAGAAATCCGGCGCGCCGCAGCCGATGGGTGGCGGCGAGCTGCCGCGCACGGTGGTGCGCAAGCGGCGCACGAACGCCTCGCTGATCTGGCTGGTGCCGATCCTCGCGGCGGTCGTCGGCGTGTCGCTGGTGGTGAACAGCTGGCTGCAGGCCGGCCCGGGCATCACGATCACGTTCCAGAGCGCGCAAGGCCTGGCCGAGGGCAAGACGCCGGTGAAGTACAAGGACGTGGTGATCGGCAAGGTGGACAAGATCCGTCTCAGCGGCGACCGCAGCCACGTGCTGGTGAAGGTGGCGCTGGACAAGAGCGCGAAGGCGTTCGCCACCAGGGGCACGCGCTACTGGGTGGTGCGCCCGCGCATCGGCCTGGGCGGCGTCTCCGGCGTGGACACGCTGTTCTCCGGCGCCTACATCGGCGCCGACACCGGCGATTCCAGCGAGCCGGAGGACGAGTTCAAGGGCCTGGAGAATCCGCCCGCGGTGACGCACGGCGAACCGGGCAAGAGCTACACCCTGCACGCCGACGACCTGGGCTCGCTGGACATCGGTTCGGCGGTCTACTTCCGCCGCATCCAGGTGGGGCAGGTGGTGTCCTACCAGCTGGACAAGGACGGCCAGGGCGTGTCGCTGCAGGTGTTCATCGACAGCCCCTACGACCGCTTCGTGGGCACCGCCACGCGCTTCTGGAACGCCAGCGGCGTGGACGTGTCGCTGGGCGCGAACGGGCTCAAGCTCAACACGCAGTCGCTGGCCACCGTGCTGGCCGGCGGCGTGGCGTTCCAGGACCCGCCCGGGCCGCACGACACCACGGCCGCGGCCGACGGCGCCAGTTTCCGGCTGTTCAACGACGTGACGACCGCGATGGCGCCGCCGGACGGCGAGCCGCATTACATCCGCATGCGCTTCGACCAGTCCCTGCGCGGGCTGGCGGTGGGCGCGCCGGTGGAATTCCTCGGGGTGAACTTCGGCAAGGTCGTGTCCATCCGCATGGACTACGACGAGAAGACCCAGCGCTTCCCGCTGGTCGTCGGCGCCATCGTCTATCCCGACCGGCTGGGGCAGGCGCACGACAAGCTGGTGGCGCTGGCGAAGCAGCGCGGCGACAACGCCGACATCTCGCACATGGTCGGCAAGCTGGTCGAGCATGGCCTGCGTGCCCAGGCGCGCACCGGCAACCTGCTCACCGGCCAGCTCTACATCGCCATGGACTTCCTGCCGCATGCGGCGAAGGTGCGCTACGACCCGGACCTGCGGCCGCTGGAGATTCCCACCGCGCCGGGCAGCTTCGACAAGCTGCAGGAGCAGATGGCCAGCATCGTCGGCAAGCTCGACAAGATCCCGTTCGACCAGATCGGCAACCACCTCAACGACTCGCTGGCCAGCCTGGACGCCACGCTCAAGCAGGTGAACGGCAAGACGCTGCCGTCGCTGGACGAAACCATGCGCGACACCCGCAAGACGCTGGGCACGGCGAACGACACGCTGTCCAGCGATTCGCCGGTGCAGCAGAACCTGGGCGTCACGCTGCAGGAGGTGCAGCGCACGATGCGCTCGCTGCGCGTGCTCACCGATTACCTCGGCGTGCATCCGGAGTCCCTGCTGCGCGGCCGCCAGGCCGATCCGGTGCCGGCCGCGCCGAAGCCGGCCGCCGCCCCCGCCACCCCCGCGCACAGGAGCCAGCCATGAGCCGCCTGCGTCACCGGACCCTCGCCGGCGTGCTCGCGCTGGGTCTCGCCGGCTGCGCTTCCGCGCCGCTGCACTACTACACCCTCGCCGTGCCGGCGGGCAGCCAGGCCACTGCGGCGACGCCGGCGCCGTATCCGTTCGAACTGCTGCCGGTGAGCGTGCCGGCCCAGGTCGACGTGCCGCAACTGGTGGTGCGCGAAGGCGGCCAGGGCATGCTGCCGCTGGATGGCCAGCGCTGGATCGCGCCGCTGGGCGACGAGATCCGCGGTGCGCTGGCGGCCGACCTGGCCCGGGCGCTGGGCGTGCCCGACATGAGCGGCCTGCCCGGCAACGGCCAGCCGCGCCTGCGCGTCACGCTGACCGTGCGCCGCTTCGAATCGGTGCCCGCCAGCCACGCCCTGATCGACGCGGCCTGGAGCTTGCGCCTGGTGGGCGGCTCCGGCGGCCAGGATGCGCTGGCCTGCAGCAGCCGGATCAGCGAACCGGTGGCCGCGGGCTACGACGCGCTGGTGGCCGGTCACCAGCAGGCGCTGGCCGCGCTCGCCGGGCGCATCGCCGACACGGCGCGCCGTTACGAGGCGGGGCAGTCTCCCGGCTGTCCGGCGGACTGAGCGCCGGCCGGGTGAGGCGGGCATTCTGCTAATCTGACCCGTTCTCCCGGCAGCCCGCGCCCCGCGCCGCGCTGCCCGCAAAGACCACGGCAACGGAACCATGCAAGACATCCACGACACCAGCAAGACCGAGCAGGACTATCAGCCGCAGGCGGTGGAAGCCGCCGCCCAGCAGTACTGGAGCGCGCAGCACGCCTACGAGGTCAAGGAAGATCCCGCGCGGCCGAAGTTCTACTGCCTCTCGATGCTGCCGTATCCGTCGGGTGCGCTGCACATGGGCCACGTGCGCAACTACACCATCGGCGACGTGATCAGCCGCTACCAGCGCATGCAGGGTCGGAACGTACTGCAGCCCATGGGCTGGGACGCGTTCGGCCTGCCTGCCGAGAACGCCGCGATCAAGAACCGGACCGCGCCGGCCAAGTGGACCTACGCCAACATCGAGCACATGCGCAGCCAGCTGCAGTCGCTGGGCTACGCGATCGACTGGAGCCGCGAGTTCGCCACCTGCCGCCCGGAGTACTACCGCTGGGAACAGTTGATGTTCACCCGGCTGATGAAAAAAGGCCTGGCCTACCGCAAGAACAGCGTGGTGAACTGGGACCCGGTGGACCAGACCGTGCTCGCCAACGAGCAGGTGGTGGACGGCCGCGGCTGGCGTTCCGGCGCGCCGGTGGAGAAGCGCGAGATCCCGCAGTGGTTCCTGCGCATCACCGACTACGCGCAGGAACTGCTTGACGGCCTGGACACGCTGCCCGGCTGGCCCGACGCCGTGAAGACCATGCAGCGCAACTGGATCGGCCGCAGCGAGGGCCTGGAAATCCATTTCGCGGTGGAAGGCGAGGGCGAGCCGCTCACCGTCTTCACCACGCGCCCCGACACCCTGATGGGCGTCACCTTCGTCTCCATCGCGGGCGAACACCCGCTGGCGCTGAAGGCTGCGCAGGGCAACCCGCAGCTGGCGGCCTTCCTCGATGAGCTGAAGCACGGCGGCGTCTCCGAGGCCGAGCTGGAAACGCAGGAAAAGCGCGGCATGGCCACCGGCCTGTTCGCCATCCACCCGGTCACCGGCGACAAGGTGCCGGTGTGGGTCGCCAACTTCGTGCTGATGGGCTACGGCACCGGCGCGGTGATGGCGGTGCCGGGCCACGACGCACGCGACTTCGAGTTCGCGCACAAGTACGGCCTGCCGATCAGGCAGGTGATCGCCGCGGGCGACGAGGCTTACGATCCCGCCAACTGGCAGGAGTGGTACGGCGACAAGACCCGCGCCGACATGCGCGTGGTCCACTCCGGCGAGCTGGACGGCAAGAATTACCGCGAAGCCTTCGACCACCTCGCCGCGAAGCTCGAAGCGGAAAGCAAGGGCCAGCGCCGCGTGAACTGGCGCCTGCGCGACTGGGGCGTCAGCCGCCAGCGCTACTGGGGCTGCCCGATTCCCGTCATCTACTGCCCGAAGTGCGATGCGGTGCCGGTGCCGGAGGACCAGCTTCCGGTGGTGCTGCCCGAGGACGTGGCCTTCAGCGGCGTGCAGTCGCCGATCAAGGCCGATCCCGAATGGCGCAAGACCACCTGCCCGCAGTGCGGCGGCCCCGCCGAGCGCGAAACCGACACCTTCGACACCTTCATGGAGTCGAGCTGGTACTACGCGCGCTACACCTCGCCGGGCGCCCAGGCGCAGGTGGACGAACGCGCCAACTACTGGCTGCCGGTGGACCAGTACATCGGCGGCATCGAGCACGCGATCCTGCACCTGCTGTACTTCCGCTTCTATCACAAGCTGATGCGCGACGCCGGCATGGTGAGCTCGGACGAGCCCGCCACCAACCTGCTGTGCCAGGGCATGGTGATCGCCGAGACCTTCCACCGCGACAACGCCGACGGCTCGAAGGACTGGATCAATCCCGCCGACGTGGAAATCCAGCGCGACGACAAGGCGCGCGTGGTCGGCGCGGTGCTGAAGGCCGACGGCCAGCCGGTGAAGATCGGCGGCATCGAGAAGATGTCGAAGTCCAAGAACAACGGCGTCGACCCGCAGGCCATGGTGGGCAAGTACGGCGCCGACACGGTGCGCCTGTTCTCCATGTTCGCCGCGCCGCCGGAACAGTCGCTGGAGTGGAACGAGGCCGGCGTGGAAGGCATGGCGCGTTTCCTGCGCCGCTTCTGGCGCGAGGTAGTGACGCACGCGGCGCAGCCGGATCATCCGGTGGTCGATCCCGCGCAACTCGACGCCGGGCAGAAAGTCCTGCGCCGCCAGTTGCACGAAACCATCCAGAAGGTGGGCAACGATTTCGGCCAGCGCCACTCCTTCAACACCGCCATCGCCGCGCTGATGGAACTGCTCAACGCGGTGAACCGCTTCACCGACATGAGCGAGCAGGGCCGCGCCGTGCGCCACGAGGCGCTGGAAACCATGGTGCTGCTGCTGAACCCGGTGGTGCCGCACGTCAGCCACCACCTGTGGCAGGTGCTGGGCCACGCCGAAACCGTGCTTGAAGACCAGCGCTGGCCGGTCGTGGACGAAAGCGCGCTGGTGCGCGACAGCCTCACGCTGGCGGTGCAGGTCAACGGCAAGCTGCGCGGCACCATCGAGGTGCCCGCGAACGCCGGCAAGGAAGAGGCCGAGGCGCTGGCCGAAATCGTTGCCCACCTTCTGGATGGTTTCGTGCAACTGGCGGCGCAGGA
>NZ_NJIC01000014.1:10263-12990 GCF_013620825.1 Rhodanobacter sp. PCA2
AGGCGCTGGCGCTGGCGCAGCCGCAGGTGGCCGCCTTCCTCAAGGATCTCGCCGTGCGCAAGGTGATCGTGGTGCCCGGCAAGATCGTCAACATCGTCGCAGGATGAAAGCCATGAACCGCATGTTCCGTGTCGCGTCGCTGCTCGCCATCGCCCTCGCGCTGAGCGCCTGCGGCTTCCACCTGCGCCGCAACGCCGCGTTGCCGCCGTCGATGGGCAAGGTGCACCTCACCGTGTCGGGCGGCGGCGAGCTGGAACGCGGGCTGGTCCGCGCGCTGGAGAACGCGAACGTCGCCGTGGTGGACAACGCCGGCCCCGGCGTCGCGGAACTGCGCGTGCCGGTGGCCACGTTCGCCAGCCAGTCGCTGACCCAGGGCGGCTATGCGCGCATCACCGAGTACGCGATCCACTACCAGGTGGAGTTCGACGTCGCGGGCGCCGACGGCACGGCCCTGCTGCCGCACCAGCGCATCGACATGCAGCGCGAGTACAGCTACGACTCCACCGACACCGTGGGCAACGCCTCGCAGGTGCAGCAGATCCAGCGCAGCCTGGTCGACGACATGGTGCAGGCGATCATGTTCCGGGTCGAAGCCGCCGGCCGCCACGCGCCGCCTGCTCCGGCACAGGCCGCCGCCGGCAAGCCCTGATGCCGCTGAGCCCCGCGCAATGGCAGAAGGCGCTGGCCGGCGACGCGCTGGCGCCGGTCTACCTGCTCGCGGGCGAGGAACTGCTGGTGCTGGAAGCCGCCGACGCGCTGCGCGCGCAGGCGAAGAAGCTTGGCTATGCCGAGCGCGAAGTGCTCGAAGCCGGCCAGCATTTCGACTGGGACGACCTGGCCCGCGCCGCCGCCGGCATGTCGCTGTTCGCCACGCGCCGCCTGCTCGACCTGCGCCTGCCCACCGGCCGGCCCGGCGTGGACGGCGCCAAGGCGATCAACGAGTTCTGCGCCGACCCGCCGCCCGACGTCACCCTGCTGATCACCGCGATGGAGTGGAGCAGCAAGCACGACGGCGCCTGGAGCAAGAAGCTCGACGCCGCCGGCACCATGGTGGTGTTCAACGCGCCCCGGCCCAACGAATGGGCGGCGTGGATCGGCGCGCGGCTCGCCTCGCGCGGTCTTTCCGCGACGCCCGACGCCGCGGCCCTGCTCGCCGAGCGCGTGGAAGGCAACCTGCTCGCCGCCGCGCAGGAAGTGGACAAGCTCGTCGTGCTGCGCGCGGGCGACGCCAGCCGCATCGACGCGGATGCGATGGAAAGCCTCGTCGCCGACAGCGCCCGCTACGACGTGTTCAAGCTCACCGACGCCGCGCTGGCGGGCGAGGGCGCGCGCGCGCTGCGCATCCTCGCCGGCCTGCGCGCCGAAGGCGACGAACTGATCGCGCTGATGGGCTGGCTGGTGAACCAGCTGCAACTCGCGCTGCGCCTCGCCAACGCCCAGGACCTCGCCGCCCAGGCCCGCGCCGAGCGCCTGTGGCCGGCGCGCGAGCAACTGTTCCGCAAGGCGCTGCGCCGCGCACCACGGGAACACTGGCTGGCCTGCCTCGCGCGCGCCTCGCGCATCGACCGCATCGCCAAGGGCCGCGAACAGGGTGAGCCCTGGCGCGAGGCGGAACGGCTGATCGCGGCGATCGCGGAGCCACGCATGGCGCGGGCGCTGGCATAGGGCTGCACGGATGAACACGCGGCCGCTTGCCGTCTTCGGAGGCACCTTCGATCCCATCCACATCGGCCACCTCACCGTGGCATGGGAAGCAGCGGAGCTGCTGGATGCCGAAGTGCGGCTGATGCCGGCCAACGTGCCGCCCCACCGCGCCTCGCCCCAGGCTTCGCCCGCCGAACGCGTGGCGATGCTGCGCGCGGCGCTGGCCGGCCAGTCGCGGCTGGTGCTCGATGCGCGCGAACTGGAGCGCGACGGCCCCTCGTACACCATCGACACCTTGCGCGAACTGCGCGCCGAGCAGGGCGAACGCCCGCTGGTGCTGCTGCTCGGCGCGGACGCCTTCGCCGGCCTGCCGAACTGGAACCACTGGCGCGAACTGTTCGACTTCGCGCACATCGGCGTGCTCAGCCGGCCTGGCGTGGAAGCCGCACGCCCAGCGGCGCTGGCGGACGAAGTCGCTGCACGCCGCGTCGAGGACGTGTCGGCGTTGCGTGCGCAGCCTTGCGGCAAGCTGATCGAACTCGCGGTGACGCCGCTGGAGATTTCCGCCACCCGCATTCGCGAGCTGCTCGCGGTGGGGCGCGATCCGCGGTATCTGCTGCCGGCGGGGTTGTTTGACGATACGGGGTTGCTGCGGGCTTATCGGCGCTGACGCTTTGGCTGGTTTGTTTGGGTGGGTTTGCTCGCTTGCGCGCGGAGCTAGAGCGGTTTCGTGCCGCTGACGCGGCCCGAGTCACTTTTCTCTTGCGTGGCCAAGAGAAAAGTAACCCAAAGAGAAGGCCACCCCGCGGTGGCGCTTGCCGGGCGTCCTGCCCGGCAAGTGCGTGAGCCGCGGCCGGGCTTTTCGAGCGGGCATCCTGCCCGCGCGAAAAGGCGAGGCCGTCCTGGCCTCGCCCGCTGCGCGGCCTGATCGCCCGCGACTCACCGCCGCCGAGGGGCCCCGAAGAGCAGGCGCGCATCGTGCGCGCCAGAAGCAACAGCGACAGCGACAGCAACAGCAACAGCAACAGCAACAGCAACAGCAACAGCAACAGCAACAGCAACAGCAACAGCAACAGCAACAGC
>NZ_NJIC01000032.1 GCF_013620825.1 Rhodanobacter sp. PCA2
CACCCCAGCCCTCTCCCCGGAGGGGAGAGGGAGAAAGCCCGGTGCTCACCCCGCGCTCGCGACGCCGATGTCCTGCTCGCGGTCGCCTACCGTCCACAACCGTTCCAGCCCGTAGAACTCGCGGATGCGCGGCAGCATCACGTGGACGATCACGTCGCCCAGGTCCACCAGCACCCATTCGGCTTCCTGTTCGCCTTCCACGCCCAGCGGCATCACGCCCGCCTTCTTGGCGAACTTCACCACTTCGTCGGCGATGGATTTGACATGGCGCGCGGAGGTGCCGGAGGCGATGACCAGCAGATCGGCGATGGAGGTCTTGCCGCGTACGTCGATCTCGCGGACATCCTTGGCCTTCAGCTCTTCCAGCGCGGCGACGACGGTCTTGCGCAGTTCGGCCGTGGAGTCGGCCTTGGTCTTGCGGCTAGTGCTCAAGATGGGGGAGCCTCGGTGCGGAAATGCGCGCCCTGGCGGCGCGGCGGCAGTATAACGCCCGCCGTACGGGCACAGGTCAAGCCGGCGTGGCGCTCAGCCGACGGCACGCGCCAGTGCGCCCGGGGCGATGCCGCGTGGCGGCAGCGACTCCCCGGCCAGCCGGTACATGCGCGCCACGGCCGCCTCCAGCGCGACGGCCATGGGCAGGCCGCGGTGGCTGAACAGATCGGCCAGCAACTGGTAGTACATCAGCGTGCCGCCGCGGCCGCCGTTGAAACGGCCGAACACCGCCGCGCCCACGGCGGGATTCTCCAGGTCGCCGATGATGGCGCGCGCGTTGTGCAGCTTGTCGCAACCGGAAACCAGCAACACCTCGTCGGCGGCGCCGGCGAGGTGGGTGAGGTACCGCTGCTTGCGCACCAGCCAGTCGTGCCGCTTCGCGGCGGCGTCGGCGTGTGCGGCCTTGCCCTCGGCGGTGCCGTCGGTGCAACCCAGCACCATGGCGAGCACCCGCTCGCCGAAGCGCTGGCGGATCAGCGCCACCTGCGCCTCGCCGCAATCCTCCACCACGTCGTGCAGCAGTGCGGCGATGGCCTGGTCCTCGTCGCCGCCGTACTCCAGCACCAGGCTGGCGACGCCGAGCAGATGGTAGAGGTACGGAACCTCGGAGCCCTTGCGCCGCTGCGCACCGTGCGCAATGCGCGCGTGGTCCACGGCAGCGGTGAAGCGTTCGCCCAGCATGGTCATGGTGACACCCCCTGATTGAATGGATGACAGTGTCCCGCCCGGCGATCTCAGGGCTCGCGACACCGCGGGCGGCTCAGTGCTCCAGCCCCCGTCGCGCCAGCCGGTATTCGTGCATCAGCCGTGCCACCAGTTCGGCCGCGGGCTGCGGGCGGACCCGCGCGGCGGCCTGGCCGCACCATTCGGAAACGAGGTCGCCGCGACCCGCCGCCGCGGCCGCGCGCCTCAGCGGCGCCGTGAGCGCGTTCAGCATCGGATACGGCGGCAGTTCGTCCGCGACGTCTTCCATCGCTTCCACGTAGCGGTTGCGCAGGCCGCGCGCGGGGCGACCCGAGAAGCTGCGGATGGTGGTCACGGCGCGATCCTCCGCGGTCGCGAGGTCGCGCTTCCACGCCGCGGCCGCCGCGGATTCCGGACAGGCGAGGAAGGCGGTGCCGAGCTGGCTGGCCGCCGCGCCCAGCACTTCGGCGGCGAGCATGCCGGCGCCGTCCATGATGCCGCCCGCGGCGATCACCGGTACGGTCTTGTCGCTGGCGGCGACCGCGGCCACCGCCAGCGGGATCAGCGCGAACAAGCCGACCAGCGGCGGCTCCGTCGCGGGCAGGAAGCCGCCGCGGTGGCCGCCCGCCTCGGCGCCCTGCACGCACACCGCATCGGCGCCGCGTTCGGCCCAGGCTCGCGCTTCCGCCGCCGTGGTGGCGGTGCCGATCACGTAGATGTCGCGGTTTTTCAGTTCCTGCATCTGCGCGGGCGACAGCAGGTCGAACGCGAAACTGGCCACGGCGGGGCGCGCCTCGCACAGCGCGGCGAACTGCTCCGCGAAACGCGGCGCCCAGCGTGCCGGCAGGCTGGTGCGCGCCGTCAGCCCTTCGCGTTCCATCAGCGCATCGAGGCGCTCGCGGGCCCGCGCCACGGCGGCCATGTCGGGTGCCGCCTCGTCCGGCAGCACGAACAGGTTCAGCGCAAACGGCCGGGCGGTGAGCGCGCGTACCCGCGCCGCCTGGTCGAGGATGGCCTGCGGCTCGGCGTAGCCCACGCCCAGCGAGCCCAGTGCGCCGGCGTTCGCCACCGCGGCCACCAGCTCCGGAGTGGCGGCGCCGGCCATGGGCGCCTGGACCAGGGGAAGTTCGATACCGATCTGGCGGGCAAACGCGGACATGCGCAACATCCAACGCGGGGGGACGGCCATTATCGGCCTTCCGCGCCCTGGCGGCATGAAGCGCAGGTGGCAAACGGACGACAGCGCTCCGCCGCGGGCGCTCAGTGGCTGCTGTCCGTCGCGTCGCCGGCGTCCCGCTTCATCTTCATCGCGGCGTCATTCTTCTTCATCTTCATTTTCATTTTGTCGTCGTGCTTCATGGTCCCGGACTTCACCGCGCCCTGCTTCATCTGCATGGCGTCTTTGTGCATGGCGCCTTTCATCGCGTTCCCGGACGGCACGGTATCGTGCGGCATCGCCGAACTGGAGCTGGCGGCCATGGCGTGTTGCGCGTGGACGGGCGCGAAGGCGAAGGCGCCGACGGCGGCGGCAAGCGCGAGGGCGAGGGCGGCAAGCGTGCGTGCGTTCATGGGCTGATCCTTGAAGGGAAAAGGGCGGGAAGCGATGCGTCGCTCCCCACCCTTGCTTCGCCCCGTCCATGCGGGCGGTTACTCAATGCCTCGAGAGCAGCCTTCCGCCCATCGCCGCGTTCGCTCCCACCACGATCAGCACCGCCAGCGCATGGGTGAGCAGGTCGGTGGCGGCGGCATCGTAGGGGTGGCAGATCTCCAGCAGGCTGGCCGAGGCGGCCGCGCTGGCCAGGCCGACCAGCACCGCGGTGAGTACCGGGCGCAACGGACAGGCGCGGCGCAGCAGCCATACCAGCACGCCAGACAAGGGGATCGAGAAGCCGATGATGAAGACGAGGCAGTCGGCGGACTGGTGCAGCGTGGCGATGCTGGTATCCGGCACCAGCCAGGTGCGCAGGCAGCCCAGGCCGCTGGCGGCGATCCACAGCAGCGCCGGCGGCAGCGGCAGCCAGGCCCAGGCGCGCGAACGCCCCGGCACGGCCAGCGTGAACGCGGCCCAGGCCGCGGCGATCGCGGTCAACACCGCGCCGATCGCTGCCCATGCAAGATCGGGCGCACCGGTCCAGCGGCGCAGCATGGGCGCATCGCCGAAATGCGCGAACAGCAGCACCGCGACCACAGCCACCAGCGCCAGCCAGCCCAGCATGCGCAGCCATGGCGGCCGCAGCCGGCGCACCGGCACCAGCTCGGCGCCGAGCGCGTCGATCAGGGTTTCGTGGCGACGGGTGTCGGACATAGCGCTCACGGCTCTCCATGCAGGCGACCGCGCAAGGCCTTCAATGCGCGGTGCAGGTTCACTTTCAGCGCGCCGGCGTTGCGGCCGGTCTGCGCGGATGCCTCGGCCAGCGACTGCTCGCGCAGGCCCAGTTGCTCCACCGCCTCGCGCTGGCCGGGCGGCAACTGCGCGATGGCTTCGCGCAGGCGCCGGGCCTGCTGGCGGCGTTCGGCATCCGCGCTGGCGTCGTCGCGGTCGGGATGCTGTTCCAGCGCAAGCTCGTCGTGCAGTTCGCGGCGCTCGTGGCGGCCGTGGCTGCGCAGCGAGTCGATCGCGCGGCGCCCGGCGATCGCGCTCAGCCACGCGTCGTAGGAACGCGTCGGATCGTAGGTATGGCGCACCCGGTGGATGGTGATCAGGGTTTCCTGCACCACGTCGTCCAGCGCATCCGTACTCACGCCATGGCGGCGCGCCACCGCGCGGACCAGCGCCACCGAATCGGCCAGCACGCGTTCGTAGGCGCGGCGGTCGCCCGCCTGCGCGGCAGCCATCCAGGCGGCGCGCTGCCGGTCGGCCTGTTCGCTGGCGCTGGCGCGTTCGACGGACACTGCGGTGCGACGATCCCTACGCGGAGGAAGACCGCCATCTAGTACCACGCTGCCATCGGCGGTCAAGAGCCCTCCACTGCGGGTCGTGCTTTCATGCCTGCGATTCGCCGCAACCACCGCGCCGGTTACCTCGCGACAGGGAGGTAACCGCCGCCGCCCCGGGGGCGAATCCCCAGCAAGCCTCCACCTCGGAAGAAAACCGCATGCTTCTGCTCGTCCTTGCCTACCTCGGCGGCGCGTTCACCATCCTCAGCCCCTGCATCCTGCCGGTGCTGCCCTTCGTGTTCGCCCGCGCCGACCGCCCGTTCCTGAAGAGCGGCCTGCCGATGCTGCTCGGCATGGCCGCCACCTTCGCCCTGGTCGCCACGCTGGCGGCGGTGGGCGGCGGCTGGGCGGTGCACGCAAACCAGTACGGCCGCGCCCTGGCGCTGGTGGTGCTGGCCCTGCTCGGCCTCACTCTCCTTTCCACGCACGTCGCGGAATGGCTCACGCGGCCATTCGTGGCGCTGGGCAACCGGCTGTCGCAGCGTGCCGATGGCGAAGGCGGATCGGTCTGGGGTTCGGTGGGCCTGGGCATCGCCACCGGCCTGCTGTGGGCGCCGTGCGCGGGGCCGATCCTCGGCCTGCTGCTGACCGGCGCCGCGCTCAAGGGCGCCAGCGTGACGACCACCCTGCTGCTGCTCACCTATGCGCTGGGCGCGGCCACCTCGCTGGCGCTGGCGCTGGCGGTGGGCGGCAAGGTGTTCGGGCTGATGAAGCGCTCGCTGGGCGCGGGCGAGTGGGTGCGCCGCGCGCTGGGCGCGCTGGTGCTGGCCGGCGTGGCCGCGATCGCGCTGGGCCTGGACACCGGCCTGCTCACCCGCGTTTCGCTGGCCGGCACCAACGGCCTCGAACAGAAGCTGATCGACGCCGTGCGGCCGATGCCCGCCGCAAACGCCGCACCCGCACGGCAACCCGGCGCAGCGCTGCCGGTGGAAGGCACGCTGCCCTCGCTGGCCGGCGCCACCGGCTGGCTCAACAGCGCGCCGCTGACGCCGGCCGCGCTGCGCGGCAAGGTGGTGCTGGTGGATTTCTGGACCTATTCCTGCATCAACTGCCTGCGCTCGCTGCCCTACATCGACGCCTGGTACGACAAGTACAAGGACCACGGCCTGGTGGTGATCGGCGTGCACTCGCCCGAGTTCGCGTTCGAGAAGAATCCGGACAACGTGGCCGCGGCGGTGAAGCGGCTGGACGTGCGCTACCCGGTCGCGCTGGATTCCGACTACGCGATCTGGAAAGGCTTCAACAACGAATACTGGCCCGCGGATTACTTCATCGACGCGCAAGGCCGCATCCGCCACCACTACTTCGGGGAAGGCGGCTACACCGAGGGCGAGGACGCGATCCGCGAACTGCTCGCCGAGGCCGGTTACAAGAACCTGCCCGGCGGCTACGTGCAGCCCGGCGCGAAAGGCGCCCAGGCCGCCAGCTCGGGCGACTACGACCGCTCGCCGGAAACCTACGTGGGCTACGCGCGCGCCGACAATTTCGCCAGCGGGCAAGTCGCGCACGACGACGCGTTCGACTACCGCACCCCCGCGCAACTCGCCACCCACCAGTGGGGTCTCGCCGGCCGCTGGACCGTGCACGCGCAGGACGCCACGCTCGATGCGGCGAACGGCAGCATCAGCTACCGCTTCCGCGGCCGCGACCTGCACCTGGTGCTCGGCCCGGGCAGCGATGGCAAGCCGGTGCGCTTCCGCATCACGCTGGACGGCCACGCGCCCGGCGCCGACCACGGCATGGACACCGACGCGGAAGGCAACGGCACCATCACGGCGCAGCGCCTGTACCAGCTGGTGCGCCAGGCCCACGGGAATGGCGAGCGCACGTTCACCATCACCTTCCTCGATCCGGGCGTGCGGGCGTATGCGTTCACGTTCGGGTGAGCAAAGGGTTCCTCGCGACTGGCTGGGACCTCAGGCGCGAAAGCACCCCACCCCAGCCCTCCCCTGCGGGCAGGGGAGGGGGTTGTCGGGAGCACGCTATCGAAGGGAGTCGTCGGGAGCGCGCTATCGAAGGGAGTTGTCGGGAACACGCTGTCGAAGGGAGTTGTCGCGAACATGCTGTCGAGTGAGTTGGCGCTGGCACGTTATCGGAGGTTGTCATGTCCCGCATCGATGAAATCCTCGCGATGGATCGCCGGCGCTTCCTGCGTGCCGCGCTGGGCGGCGGCGCCCTGCTCGCGGTGGGCGGCAGCTTCGCGCTGCCGCGGCTGCTGGCCGCGGGCGCCGCAGGCGGCGCACCTTCGCTGGTCCATACCGAACCTGGCGACGTGCTGCTGGAATGCTTCGCCGACGATGGCCGCGACCTCGGCGCCTGCCATGTGCAACGGCTGGTGCTCAGCGACGCGCAATGGCGCGCGCGCCTGTCGTCGCTGGCGTTCGAGGTGATGCGCCGCGACGGCACCGAGCGCGCCTTCAGCGGAGCGCACGAACGACCCGCGCAACCCGGCATCTTCCGCTGCGCCGGCTGCGCCACCGCGCTCTACGACGCCGCCACCGAATTCGACTCCGGCACCGGCTGGCCCAGCTTCTGGCGCCCCATCGCGAAGCGCAACGTGATCCAGACTCGCGATAACCAGTTCGGCATGGAACGCATCGCGATCAGCTGCGCCGGCTGCAACAGCCATCTCGGCCATGTGTTCAGTGATGGGCCGCCGCCGACGGGCCTGCGCTATTGCATGAACTCGGTGGCGTTGCGGTTCGTGGCGCGCACCGCCAGCTGACGGCGATCGAGCGCGGCGCACGGGCAACCGCGGTCCGCCAACTCCTGCCGATCCTCGATGCCTTCCTTTCCGGGAAGGCATCGCTGTCTGCGCCTCGCGCCCGTGCAAAGAATCCCCTTTCGCCGCGGCGATGCCCCGGCGTGGTTGTCATGCGCACGGCCCTTCAATAGAATGAGAATAATTCTCATAAGCATCATTAACCGCTAGCCGGATCTCCACCCCGGGCACCTCCCCGTGGCGCGAGTCGGGTCACGCCACGCGGGGAAATGCTGCCCTTCCATCATTCATCAGGGGGTTCGATGTCCAGTTTCCGCATGCGCCGCTTGCCTCTCGCCATGCTCGCCGCACTACCGTTGTCCGGCAGCCTGGTCCCACCGGCGTTCGGCCAGTCCGCGCCGGCCGACGCCACGGCCAGAACCACCAGCCTGCAAGGCGTGCAGGTCAACGCGAAGATTCCCAGGGACAGCGATTCCGCGACCAAGACGGACACGCCCATCGTCGCCATTCCCCAGTCGGTTTCGGTGATCACCGACGAGCAGATGGCACGCCGCGGCGTGCAGGGCATCGAGGAGGCGGTGTGGTACACCGCCGGCGCGCAGGGCGGCGGCTACGGGCCGGATTCGCGCAGCGCCTGGCTGCTGGTGCGCGGCTTCACGCCCGCGCGCTACCTGGACGGCCTCGCCCTGCCGGAGGGCACCGGCACCGGCATCACCCGCATCGAGCCCTACGGACTGGAGCGGCTGGAAGTCATCAAGGGGCCGTCCTCGGTGCTGTACGGCGCGATGCCTCCCGGCGGCATGCTCAACATGATCAGCAAACGCCCCACCGAGCAGCCGCTGCATGAAGTGGAAGTGCAGGTCGGAAGCTTCGACCTGCGCCAGGGCCAGTTCGACTTCGGCGGACCGCTCGACGACAGCGGCACCCTGCTCTACCGCCTCACCGGGCTGGCGCGGCACAGCGACACCATGACCGACCACATCCAGGACGACCGTTACTACCTGGCCCCTGCGCTGACCTGGAAACCGTCCGGCAACACCTCGCTCACCGTGCTGGCGCGCTTCCAGAAAGGCGACACCGCCTCCGGCGCCGGTTTCCTGCCCGCGGCAGGCACGCTGCTGTACAACCCCAACGGCAAGATCCCGCGCAACCGCTTCACCGGCGAGCCCGGCCAGAACGACTACGACAAGACGCTGGCCTCGGTGGGCTACACGTTCCGCCACGACTTCGCCAACGGCATCAGCTTCAGCCAGAACCTGCGCTACGGCCACTCCAACGTGGACAGCCGCGGCGCGAACGTCGGCACGTTCGGCCTGCTCGCCGACGACCGCACCCTGGTGCGCTACGCGTTCCCGAACGAGAACCACACCCACACCTTCGGCGTGGACAACAACCTGCTGTACGACTTCAGCACCGGTGCGCTGCAGCACACCGTGCTGGTGGGCCTGGACTACCGCCGCTCGCGCGACGACTACGCCTCGGCCTTCGATTTCAACGCACCCACGCTGGATGTCTTCGACCCGGTCTACGGCAGCCCGGTGGCGGTGCCCGCGTACACCACCCACACCGTGCAGGTGCAGAAGCAGCTGGGCGTGTATGCGCAGGACCAGATCAAGATCGGCCGCTGGGGCATCACCGTGGGCGGCCGCCAGGACCACGTGGACACCGACACCGACCAGCTGATCGGCGGCACGCACGCGCACCAGCGCGATCGCGCATTCTCCGGCCGCGTCGGCATCAACTACCTGTTCGACAGCGGCTTCGCGCCCTACGTGTCGTGGTCGCACTCGTTCCAGCCCACGGTGGGCACCAGCTACGCCGGCACGGCCTTCCGTCCCACCACGGGCAACCAGGTCGAGGCCGGCCTCAAGTACCAGCCGGCCGACGGCAACGGCCTGCTCACCGTATCCACCTACCGGATCACCCAGAACGATTCCCTCACCGTCGATCCCAACCACACCCTGTACTCCGTGCAGCAGGGCCAGACGCGGCTGCGCGGCGTGGAACTGGAAGGCCGCTGGAACTTCGGCAGCAACCTCAGCGTGTACGGCGACTACACCTACAGCGACTCGAAGGTGATCCGCACAAACGATCTGCCCTCGCTCGGCAGGCAGATTGCGCTGCTGCCGAAGCAGCAGGCCTCGCTCGGTGCCGACTACACCATCGTCTCCGGCCCGCTCGCCGGCCTGGGTTTCGGCGGCGGCGTGCGCTACGTGGGCACGCACTACGGCGACAGCTACAACCTGTGGAAGACGCCGTCCTACACCCTGGTCGATGCGGCCGTGCATTACGACGTGTCGGGCTGGCGCCTGCAGCTCAACGCCAGCAACCTGTTCGACCGCGACTACGTCTCGGTCTGCAACAGCGCGGCGTGGTGCTACTACGGCTACGAGCGCAGCGTGACCGCCAGCGCGCGATACCGCTGGTGAGCAGCGTGCATGCGCTGCAGGACGGCTACGGCATGTTCGGCACCGGGACGTTGCTGATAGTTCTGGCGTGCGTGGCGACCGCGCTGTCGGCCGCCTTGCTGTACGCGGCGTCGCCGCATTGGGCGTGGCGCACCGCGCGCAGGCGGCGTGGCGCACTGGCATCGGGCCTCGCCCTGGCCGTGCTTGCGCTGGTCGGCTGGGTCGCCACGCTGGGCGCGGGTGCGGGCAGCTGCGCCATGCTGGCAGGCTGGATGCTGGCCCTGGCGGCACAGCCGTGGCTGGCGCTGCTGGCCTGCCGCCGCGACGCCGAAGCCGCGTTGGCGGACGGCGACTGATGTGGGCGCGCGCCAGCGCCGGCGTGGTTCCCGGCTTCTTCCTCTCGGCCGCGCTGACCGGCCTGGTCGGCTGGCTGCTGCCGGGACCGTGGCAGTCCGTCCTCGTGCCCTGCGTGCTGGCCTTCTTCCCGGTCTGGATCGGCGTGGTCTGCGCCAGCCTGCAGTTCGCCAGCGGCAAGCAGGCATGGCTGTGGCTGAGTGCGCTGGCGCTTGCGGGACTCGGCCTGTTGCGCGCACTGCAGATGTTGCAGTGGCTGCGTTGAGGAAACACGCTCGATGAAGCTGAAGCCCGCCACCTTGCGCGTGTTCACCTCGCTCCACTCCTGGGCTGGCCTGCTGGCGGGCCTCGCGTTGTTCGTGGCGCTCTATGCCGGCGCGATCACCGTGTTCCAGCAGCCGGTGCAGCAATGGGCATCGCAGCAGGTCGCCGGCACCGGCTCGCCGGACGACATGCAGACGCTGCTCGACGAGGTGCTGGCGCGGCACCCCGAGGCACGCGAGCACCTCGGCATGACCTTCCCCGGCTACCTGCTGCCCGGCCCCGTCGCCTACTGGCCCGATCGCCGCGGCGTATGGCAGTACGCCACGCTGGACGACCCGGACGGCAGCCCCGCGCGACCCGGCGCGCCGCTGGCCGAACTGATCAACGAACTGCACTATTCGCTGGGGCTGCCCGTGGGCGGCACCTACCTGATGGGCGTGGTCAGCCTGCTGTACGGCATCGCCCTGGTCAGCGGGCTGCTCATCCACCTGCCACGGCTGGCGAAGGATCTGTTCGCGCTGCGGCCCGGGCGCAACCTCAAGCGCTTCTGGCAGGACGCGCACAACACCATCGGCGTGCTGAGCCTGCCGTTCCACGCAATGTTCGCGGTGACCGGCGCGATGCTGTGCCTGTCCATTCCCTTGATGATGGCGATCGGCCCGCTGGCCTACGAGGGCAAGCTGCTCGCCGCTTCGGGGCCGGCGATGAACACCGCGCCGACGATACAGCGGACAGGCATCGCCGCCACGCTGGCGCCGGTATCGGGCTGGGTCGCGCAAGCGCAAGCCATAGCGCACAACCGCGGCATCGATGACTTCGCGCCGCAATACCTCAAGCTCGCCCATGCCGGCGACCGCCACGCCACCGTGGAGATCACCGGCGACGCACCACGCACGATGGCCACCGGCACGCTGGCGCTCGATGCCCACAGCAACGCATTGCTCGCCGATCAGTTGCAGGGCACGCGCGACGCGAACCACGCCACCCTGGCCTGGATCTACGCGCTGCATTTCGGCGACTACGGCCATGCCATCGTGCGCTGGCTGTACTTCCTGCTCGGCCTGGGCGGCGCCTTCCTGTTCTACTCCGGCAACCTGTTGTGGATCGAATCGCGAAGACGCCGGCGCCAGACGGCGCAGGGCCGTTCATCGCTGGTGATGGCGCGCGCCACCGTGGGCGTATGCATCGGCGTCTGTGTGGCGGTCTCGTCCGCCGCCGTGGCGGCGCAACTACTGCCGACGCTGGGCTGGAACGTGGAAACCGGCGAACGCTGGACCTGCTTCGCCAGCTGGGCGCTGTGCGTGCTCTGGGCCAGCCTGCGCAAGCCGGCGCGGGCGGCGCGCGAACTCCTGTGGGTGGCGGCACTGGTCACCGCGCTGGTGCCTCTTGCACACGGTTTCGCCACGGGCGCGTGGTTCTGGCGCAGCGCATTGGCTGGCCACGTTGGCGTGGCTTCCATTGATATCGGAGCGTTGGCGATGGCGGCGGCCTTTGTCGCGTTGGCGCGCGCTACCGCGCGGCGTGCGCGGGCGGGTGAGCCCAATAGTGTCTGGGCGGAGACATGAGCGCAGCCGACGTCTCGGCGTGGATCGCATCGACGCCGACTGTGTCGATGCGTTGACGCACGGATCGGCGCCGATGGTTCACGGGTCGGTGCCGACGGTTTTCGAACAACCAGAGCGGTTTCGAGCGCCCTGTGGGCGCCCGAGTCGCTTTCTCCCGCGTGCCCGAGAGAAAGCAACCAAAGAGAGGGGCACCCCGATGGCGCGCCCTCCGGGCATCCTGCCTTCCGGGTGCGCGGGCGGGTTACGGGGTTTTTCGACAGCACATCCTGTGCTGGCGAAAAACTGGCCGGCATCCCTGCCGGCCATCCTGCGGACTTTCCTCCACCCGCCCGCCGCGCCACAGGGGCCCCGGTAAAGCAGCGCGCTCCCGGCGCGCAGATGCAACACCAAGGCACCGTCAGGGCCATGAAGGTCTGGTCAATCGACTGCCTGCACGTCATTCCTGCGGCCTGCTCGTCATTCCTGTGGCCTGCTCGTCATTCCTGTGGCCTGCTCGTCATTCCTGCGAAAGCAGGAGGCGCTTCACAACAGCGAAGCTGGTCATCCAGTGCCTTTGTGTTCCGAAGCTTGCAGGCACTGGATCCCTGCTTTCGCAGGGATGACGAGCAAAATCAAAAGCGAAGCGCGGCGATCTCGCGGCGCTTCGCTGTTGCTGTTGCTGTTGCTGTTGCTGTTGCTGTTGCTGTTGCTGTTGCTGTTGCTGTTGCTGTTGCTGTTGCTGT
>NZ_NJIC01000005.1 GCF_013620825.1 Rhodanobacter sp. PCA2
CTGCGCGGCATGGCGGACGCCGCGGGCATGCGCGCAGCGATGCGCCAGGCGCTGGCGGACGAACTGCTGGTGTTCACCAGCCCCGCCGCGGTGCGCTACGCCGCCGCGCTGGCGCCGCTGCGCACGCGTGCCACGGTGCTCGCGGTGGGGCGTGGCACGGCGCAGGCGTTGCGCCGGCAGGGTGTGCTGGCGCAGGCGCCGTCGCGGCAGGACAGCGACGGCCTGCTCGACCTGCCGGCGGCGCGTGACTTGCGCGGCCGGCGCGTGGCGCTGGTCGGCGCGCCCGGCGGCCGTGGCGTGTTGCGCGGGCAACTGGCGGCGCGCGGCGCACGCCTGCGCGAACTGCAGGTGTACCGGCGCGTGCCGCCGCGGCTGGATCGCCGGCACGTCGAGGCCGTGCTGGCGTTGCCGCGCTCGGCGCGGGTGCTGCTCTCCAGCGCCGAGGCGCTGCGCAATCTCGTGGACCTGCTGCCGGCGTCCGCACTGGCGCGCTTGTGCGCGGCCGTGGCGGTGGCGAGCAGCGCGCGACTGGCGCAGGCGGCGCGCGAAGCGGGTTTCGCGCGCATCGTGCAGGCGGAATCCGCGCTGGCGGCCGACCTGCTCGCTGCGGCAGCGCGCCGCTGATCGTTTCACGGGCACGCAACGAACCTCCGGGGCCTGCCTGTTAGCATGCCGGCATGAACGAACGCGAACCTGCATCCTCGACCACGCCTGCCGCCGCGCCGCGTGCCGCCCAACCCTCTCCGCGCAACGCCGCGTCGCGCGGCAGCAGCGTGGCGCTGGCCTTGCTGCTGGCGCTGCTGGCCTTGCTGGCAGCGTTCTACGTGGGTTGGCGCCAGTGGCAGCAGCGCCAGGGACACACCGCCGATGCGCAGACGCTGGATGCGCTGGCGCAGCGCGTCAGCGCGCTGGAGGCCACGCTCGCCAGCGTCAGCGGCGGTCGCGCGGACCTCGCCCACCGGCTCGACGCGGCCGACCAGTCGAACCGCGCGCTGCAGGCGTCCCAGCAGAACCAGGACGATCGCCTGCGGCAGTTGGAGCAGGCGGTGAGCAAGCTGTCCGAGAACACGCTTTCCGCGCACGACGCCAGCCTGCTTGGCGAGACCGAGTCGCTGCTGCGCATGGGCAAGGCGCGCTACGAGTTGTTCCACGACGCGCAGGGCGCCGCCGACGCATACGCGCTGGCGGGGCAGACCGTGTCCGCGGTGAACGACAACGCGTTCGCCGGCCTGCGCCAGAGCATAGAGAGCGAGCGCCGCGCGCTGCTCGCCAGCCAGCCGGCCAGCCAGGCCGACGCGCTGGCCCGGCTCACCGCCTTGCGCGGCGAGCTGCCCGGCCTGCCCCTGAAGCCGCTGGATGCGACGCCCGGCGCCGCGTCGGGTCCCTGGGCGCGGATCGGCCATGCGCTGGCCGGCGTGGTCAGCGTGCAGCGCGACAACGGCGCGCCGCTGGCGGTGGCCGACGCGCGCTTCGCCCGCGAGCTGGCGGCGCTGGATCTCGCGCAGGCGCAGGCCGCCTTGCTCGCGCACGATCCCAAGGCCTGGACCGCGGCGCTGCAGCGCGCCGACGCCTGGCTCGCCAGCCAGTTCGACGACAGTGCCGAGTCCGTGCAGCAGGCGCGTGCCACGCTCAGGCAACTGGCCGGCGCGCTGCCGGAGAACACGCCGGTGCAACTTGGCGCCGCGCTCAACGAGCTGCGCAATCTGCGCGAAGTGCATTCGCTGTCGAACAGCCCCGCGCCGGCGGCCAGCTCCGCGGGAGCCGCGCGATGAACCTGTGGCGCTGGATCCTGCTGCTGGTGGTCGTCGCCGCGCTGGCCGCGTTCGGCTGGCACTGGGTGGCGGTCGATCCCGGCTATGTGCTGGTGCGCCTGCACGGCTGGCGCGTGCAGACCACGGTGGTCGCCGCCGTCATCATCCTGCTGCTGGCCTGGGCCGCGCTGGTCACCGCGTGGCGGCTGCTGCGCTGGCCGTTCGGCGCCTTGTCGCGGCGCCACCGCCGGCTCAGCCGCAAGCGGCTGGCCGAGGGCCTGATCGCGCTGATGGAAGGCCGCCACGGCGACGCCGAGCGCGACCTCAACCGCGCCTCGCGGCTGGACGCGCTGCGCGGCGTGTCGTTGCTGGCTTCCGCCGAAGCGTCCTCGCGTCGCGGCGAACACGGTCGCGCGCTGGAGATCCTGGCGGAAGCCTCGCAGGCCGCGCCGCAGGCGGCCCGCGTGCTGCGCGCCCGCGTGCTGCGCCGCGACGGCAAGTCGGCCGAGGCGCTGGCGCTGCTGGCGCCGGATGCCGACAAGGGCGCGTTGCCGCCCGGGGGCTGGCGCGAACTGGCGCTGTCCGCGCTGGCCGCGGGCGACACCCGTCGCGCGCTTTCCGCGCTGGAGCCGCTGCAGAAAAGCGGCGCGCTCGGCGCGCGCAGCTACACCATGCTGGAAGCGAAGGTGCTGGCGGCCGCGATCGACGCCGCGCCCGACGGCGCCGCGCTGAACACGCTGTGGTCGCAACTGCCGAAGACCCAGCGTCGCGCAACCGCCGCGATCGACGCCTATGCGCGCCGTGCCGCCGGTTTCGGGCTGGTGCTGCCCGCGATGGATGAACTGGAATCCGCGCTGCGCCGCGAATGGTCGCCGGAACTCGTGGAAGCCTACGGCGTGCTCGCCGGCGGCGATCTCGACGCCCGCCTGCGCCGCGCCGAAGGCTGGCTGGCCCTGCACCCGAACGATCCCGCGCTGCTGCTCGCCGTGGGCCGCATCTGCGTGCGCTCCAGGCTGTGGGGCAAGGCCCGCCAGTTCCTCGAACGCTCGCTCGCGTTGCAGCCCGGCGCCGGCGCCTGGGAGGCGCTGGGCGACGCCTGGCAGGGCCAGGGCGACGCCGCCCAGGCGCAGCGCTGCTACCGCAACGCGCTGGCGATGGCCCGCGGCGACATCGTGAGCCCGGCCGCCAGCGCGGTCCCGGGCGTGATCGACACCAACGCGATCGCGCTGGAAGAGCGCGACGAGCACGGGGTGCCGCGGCTGCGCGGATAGACCCGCCCGGCGCACCCGCGCGAGGCCGTCGATGCGGCATGCGGACGTCCCTGCCGCGGGCGTGGAGCCGCATCGTTCTTTTAGGAATATTCCTATGGTGGGGCGTCGATCGCCCGACGCATACTCGTCGCGCAGTTCAGTTCATGCATCGCGACTATTCCAATAAGAGAGAGACATCATGGGCTTCGTAGCGTGGATCGTGGTGGGCGCCGTGGCCGGCTGGCTGGCCGGCGTGGTGGTCAAGGGCGGCGGCTTCGGCCTGCTCGTCGATATCCTGGTGGGTATCGTCGGCGCCTTCATCGGCGGCTGGCTGTTTGGCGCCCTGGGCATTTCGCTGGGCAGCGGATGGATCGGTTCGACCATCACCGCCGTCATCGGCGCCGTGATCCTGCTGTTCGTGATTCGCCTGTTCAAACGGGCATAGGCACACGGGAGTGTCGTGACGATTCGTCACCAGCTCCATTCCGGACGGAGCGGGAAAAGCCCCCTTTATGGGGGCTTTTCTTTTTCGGCTGTTCGGATCTACAGCGCCGTGAGGTTGGCGTAGGCCGCCACCAGCCATTTGCTGCCCGCGTCCTCGAAGTTCACCTGCAGCCGCATGTGCGCGCCGCTGCCTTCGGCGCTGACCACCACGCCTTCGCCGAAACTGGGGTGGCTGACGCGCTGGCCCAGCTTGACCGGCAGCTCTTCCTGCAGCGGCGCGTGGTCGATGTAGCGGGCGGCGCCCGCGTACAGCGGGCGGCTCACCTGCACGCGCGGGCGCACTTCGTCGATCAGTTCCGCGGGCATCTCGGCGAGGAAGCGCGAGGGGCGCGCCAGCATCTCGGTGCCGTGCATGCGGCGTGATTCCGCGTAGCTGATGACCAGGCGCTCGCGGGCGCGCGTGATGCCCACGTAGGCGAGGCGGCGTTCCTCTTCCAGCCGGCCCTCGTCCTCGGTGGAGCGCTGGCTGGGGAACAGGCCTTCCTCCAGCCCCACGAGGAACACCAGCGGGAACTCCAGCCCCTTGGCGGAATGCAGCGTCATCAGCTGCACGCAGTCGTCCCAGGCCTCGCCCTGGCCTTCGCCGGCTTCCAGCGCGGCGTGCGACAGGAACGCGGACAGCTCGTCGAGGCCGGCGTCGATGTCTTCCTGCGTGCGCTCGAAGCGGCTCGCCACGTTGACCAGTTCGTCGAGATTCTCGATGCGCGCCTCGCCGTTGCCGCGGCTGTCCTTTTCGTAGTGGTCGCGCAGGCCGGTGTGGGTGAGGACGTGGTCGATCTGTTCGGCCAGCGGCAGGCCTGGATTCCCCTCTCCCTCCGGGAGAGGGGTTGGGGGTGAGGGTTCGGGTGGGGTGGAAGTTTCCGGCAAGCCCGGCCCCTCACCCCGACCCTCTCCTCGCTCCTCAAAGCCGGCGCCATCCATGGCGCCTCCCCGCGTGCCCCGAAGGGGAGAGGGAGAAAAGTCGCGGGCCATGCCATCGATCAGGATCAGGAAACCCTTCACCGCATTCTTCGCGCGGCCGGCGAGTTCGCCGCCGGCAAGTTCGGCGAGCACGGCTTCCCACAGCGAGTGGCCGTCGTGGCGGGCGCGGCGGCGCAGCACGTCGAGCGTGCGGTCGCCGATGCCGCGCGGCGGCGTGTTCACGGCGCGCTCGAACGAGGCGTCGTCGTGGCGGTTGGCGGTGAGGCGCAGGTAGGCCAGTGCGTCCTTGATCTCGGCGCGCTCGAAGAAGCGCTGGCCGCCGTAGACGCGATAGGGGATGTTGCGCTGGGTGAGCTGTTCCTCGAAGTTGCGCGACTGCGCGTTGGAGCGGTAGAGGATGGCGCAGTCCTTCGCGCTGCCGTGTTCGGCGATGTATTCGCGGATGCGCTCGATCACGAAGCGCGCCTCGTCCTGCTCGTTGTAGGCGGCGTACAGCGCGATGCGCTCGCCGTCGTCGCCGGCGGTCCACAGCTCCTTGCCGAGGCGGCCGCCGTTGCGCGCGATCACCTGGTTGGCGGCCTTCAGGATGGTGGCGGTGGAGCGGTAGTTCTGTTCCAGCTTGATCGTGCGCGCGCCGGGGAAGTCCTTGAGGAACTGCTGCATGTTCTCCACCCGCGCGCCGCGCCAGCCGTAGATCGACTGGTCGTCGTCGCCCACCGCGAACACCTTGCCGGTACTGCCGGCGAGCACGCGTATCCACGCGTACTGCAGCGTGTTGGTGTCCTGGAACTCATCGATCAGCAGGTGCCGCCAGCGGTTCTGGTAGTGCTCCAGCACGGCCGGGTGCTTCAGCCACAGCTCGTGCGCGCGCAGCAGCAGCTCGGCGAAATCGACCAGGCCGGCGCGGCGGCAGGCATCCTCGTAGGCCTGGTAGATGCGCACCAGCGTGGCGGTGACGGGGTGGTCGCGATGCTCGATGGCGTCGGGGCGCTTGCCCTCGTCCTTCCAGCCGTTGATGGTCCAGGTGGCCTGGCGCGGCGGAAAGCGCGCCTCGTCCAGCCCCAGCCCGGTGACCACGCGCTTGACCAGCCGCTGCTGGTCGTCGGCGTCGAGGATCTGGAAGCCTTCGGGCAGGCCGGCCTCGCGCGCATGCCGCCGCAACAGGCGATGGGCGATGCCGTGGAAGGTACCCACAGTGAGGCCCTGGGTGCCGCCGGGAATCAGGCTGTCCAGCCGCCCGCGCATCTCGCCCGCGGCCTTGTTGGTGAAGGTGACGGCGAGGATCGCCCACGGCGGCACGCGCTCCACCTGCATCAGCCAGCCGATGCGGTGGGTGAGCACGCGGGTCTTGCCGGAGCCGGCGCCGGCAAGGACGAGGTAGTGGCCGGGCGGGGCGCAGACGGCTTCGCGCTGCGCGTCGTTGAGCGAGTCGATCAGGTGCGAGACATCCATCGCACCCATTGTAGCGGCTGGCTGCCGGCGCTTTCGGGCGCTCAGTTCTTCCGCACGAAGCCGCCGATCGCCAGCGCCGCGCCGACCACGATGCCGGCGAAGCCCACCCATTGCGGCACCGCCCGGTCGTGCGTGGCGGTGACCTTGGCCGAGCCCAGCTGCACCAGCGTGTCGGTCTGCTGGTAGCTGCCGTGGCCGAACACCACCCAGAGGCCGGCGGCGAGCAGGACGAGGCCGATGATGATCAGTGCGAAGCGCATGGTTTCTTCCCCTTGGGATGAGCGTGCGGCGAGTATGCCGGTCCGGTCCGTGCAGATGAAGTGGAGGGCGCTCCCGGTCGTGCGCATGGGTGGCGGCCGGGAGGCGGGGCAAAAAAAGGCCCCGAAGGCCAGGGGGTGCCTTCGGGGCCGGGGGAGGCGGAAACCCAGGGGAGAGGCTCCGCGTCCGGTTGGCTGTCCAGGGAGGTGAGCAGCCACGGATGCCGTTGCGTGCATCCGATGATTGAGAACGCACGAATCCGGAAAAGTTCTACAAACCGGCGAAAAAATTTTTTGGCCGGTTCATTTCACGGGAAAAAAACAAATGGCGCGCTTTTCTCAGTGCGCCTCGTCCCAGTTCGCGCCCACTCCCACGTCGACCAGCAGCGGCACGGCCAGTTCCGCGGCGCCCTGCATGCGTTCGCGCACCGCTTCGCGCACCTCGTCAACCGAATCGGCGCGCACTTCGAATACCAGTTCGTCGTGCACCTGCATCAGCATGTGGGCGTCGTCGCGGGTTTTCAGCCAGGCGGCCACGGCGATCATCGCGCGCTTGATGATGTCGGCGGCGCTGCCCTGCATCGGCGCGTTCACCGCGGCGCGCTCGGCGCCGGCGCGGTGGGCCTGGTTGCGCGACTGCAGGTTCTCCAGGTACAGGCGGCGGCCGAAGATGGTCTCCACGTAGCCGTCGCGGTGCGCCTGCTGGCGGGTGGCCTCCATGAACGCGTGCACGCCGGGGTAGCGGGCGAAGTAGCGCGCCATGTAGTCGCTGGCTTCGCCGCGGTCGATGCCCAACTGGCGAGCGAGGCCGAACGCGCTCATGCCGTACATCAGACCGAAGTTGATCGCCTTGGCGGCGCGGCGCTGGTTCGCGGTCACCTCATCGGGCTTGAGGCCGAACACTTCGGCGGCGGTGGCGCGGTGCACGTCGCCGCCTTCGTGGAAGGCCTTCAGCAGGCCCTCGTCGCCGGAAAGGTGGGCCATGATGCGCAGTTCGATCTGCGAGTAGTCCGCCGCCATCACCTTCCAGCCGGGCGGCGCGATGAAGGCCTGGCGGATGCGGCGACCTTCCTCGGTGCGCACCGGGATGTTCTGCAGGTTCGGGTCGGTGGAGGAAATGCGGCCCGTGGCCACCGCGCCCTGGTGGTAGCTGGTGTGCACGCGGCCGGTGCGCGGGTTCACCGTGCCGGCCAGCTTGTCGGTGTAGGTGGAGCGCAGCTTGGCGAGGCCGCGGTAGTCGAGGATCAGCTTCGGCAACGGGTGCGCATCGGCGATCGCTTCCAGCGCCTCCTCGTTCGTGGAGGGCTGGCCGGTGGGCGTCTTGAGCCGCACCGGCAGGCCAAGTTCGTCGAACAGGATCGCCTGCAGCTGCTTGGGCGAATCGAGGTTGAACTCGCGGCCGGCTTCCTTCCACGCCTGCTGCTGCAGCTCCAGCATGCGCTTGCCCAACTGTTGGCTCTGCTTGCGCAGTTCGTCCACGTCGATCAGCACACCGCGCTGCTCCATGCCGGCCAGCACGGGCACCAGCGGTATCTCTATGTCCTGGTACACCTTGCGCAGGCTGGGCACGCTTTCCAGCTTGGGCCACAGCGCGTGGTGCAGGCGCAGGGTGACGTCGGCGTCCTCGGCGGCGTAGCGGCAGGCGGTGTCCAGGTCCACCTGCGAGAACGAAATCTGCTTCGCGCCCTTGCCGGCCACGTCCTCGTATTTCACGGTGTCGTAGCCGAGGTATTTCTTCGCCAGCGAATCCATGTCGTGCCGTGTGGCGGTGGCGTTCCACACGTAGGACTCCAGCATGGTGTCGTGGCGCACGCCGGCCACCGCGATGCCGTAGTGCGAGAGGATGTTGATGTCGTACTTCGCATGCTGGCCGAGCTTGGGGCGGCTCGCGTCCTCGAACACGGGCTTCAGCGCGGCGAGCACCGCGTCGCGCGGCAGTTGCGCGGGCGCGCCGGGGTAGTCGTGGGCCAGCGGGATGTAGCAGGCCTTGCCGGCTTCCACCGCCAGCGACAGGCCGACGATGTCGGCCTGCATCGGGTCGATGCTGGTGGTCTCGGTGTCGAAGGCGATCAGCGGCGCGGTGTGCAGCTTTTCCAGCCAGGCGTCGAGTTGCGCTTGCGTGGTGACGAGTTCGTATTCGCCCGGTGCGGCGAGGTCTGCCGGCTGTGCATCGGAGCCGGGAGCAGCGTCCCGCTCCCCCTGGGAGAGGGGTTGGGGCGAGGGTTCGGTGGTGGCGCGCGCTTCGGGCACACCCGCACCCCCGGCCCCTTTCCCGGAGGGAGCGGGGAGCAAAGCATTCGCACCCGCGTCGAGTTCCTTCAGCGCCGCCTTGAACTCGTAGCGCGTGTACAGCTCGCGCAGCGTCGCCGCGTCCGCCTCGCGCAGCGCGAGATCGGTGGGGGCAAGCTCCAGTTCCACGTCGGTCTTGATCGTCACCAGTTCGCGCGACAGCGGCAGCTGCGGCAGCGTGGCGCGCAGGCTCTCGCCGATCTTGCCGCCGACCTGGTCGGCGCTGGCGATCACGCCGTCCAGCGAGCCGTATTCGGTCAGCCATTTCACCGCGGTCTTGGGGCCGCACTTGGGCACGCCGGGCACGTTGTCCACCGCGTCGCCCACCAGGGTGAGGTAGTCGACGATGCGTTCGGGTGGCACGCCGAATTTTTCCAGCACGCCGGCGCGATCCATCGTGGTGCTGGTCATGGTGTTGACCAGGGTGACGCCAGAGCCCACCAACTGGGCCATGTCCTTGTCGCCCGTGGAGATCTCCACCTCGATGCCGGCACGTTGCGCCTGCACGGCCAGCGTGCCGATCACGTCGTCGGCCTCGACCCCGGGCACGCGCAGGATGGGAAAACCCAGCGCGCCCACGACCGCCAGCATCGGCTCGATCTGGGCGCGCAAGTCGTCCGGCATCGGCGGCCGGTTCGCCTTGTAGTGCTCGTACATCGCGTCGCGGAACGTGGGGCCGGAGGCGTCGGCGACGAAGGCGGCGTAGTCGGGCCGCGCCTTCAGCGTGGCGCGCAGCATGTTGAACACGCCGAACAGCGCGCCGGTGGGCTCGCCCTGCGCGTTGGACAGCGGCGGCAGCGCGTGGAAGGCGCGGTAGAGATAGGCGGAGCCGTCGATCAGGATGAGCTTGGGCATGGGATGCTCGGATCCTTTCAGGTGCAGCGGACATGATGCCCGCAAGGCCCGCCGGATGACACCTGCACGCGCGGCATGCGGCGCGAGCGCGCGGTTCACGGGGGGACGGTGGACGCGCTGCTATGCTGGACGCCCCAACGAGGTCGCCGTGATGAAACCTGCCGCCTGTCTGCTCGCCCTCTCTGCCTTCGTCGCGCTGCCGGTCTGCGCCCAATCCACCAGCCAGCAGCCGCCGAAGTTCGCGCCGGTGCCGCCGCCGCCGGGCATGAACGACCCGGGCGCCAAGGCCGTGGCGCCGCCGGTCCGGCCCGCTTCCGCCGGCACCAGCGGCAGCTCGCCGGCCGAGGTCACCGCCACGCCGTTGCCCGGCAAGCCCATCCCGCTGCCGGCGCTGCCGGGCGACAAGGGCGCGCCGCAGACGGCGGACCGCTCGGCGGCGGATGATGTCACCGTGCACACCGAGGGCGACACGGTCTACCAGGAATACCGCCGCAGCGGCCGCGTCTACATGGTGGTGGTCACCCAGAAGAACGGCCTGTCCTACACCTACATGGTGGACAACAACGGCGTGATGCGGGCCACCGAGGGCGCACCGCCGGTGCGCCCGGTGATGTACAAGATCCTGGAGTGGGGCGGCAGCAAGCCGCCCGTCTCCGACAACGGTGCGCAGGGCGACGGCGGCCGCTGAGCGTCCGCCGCGGCGCGCTCGACCGGCAGGCGTGAGACGAGGGCGCGGGCCGCGGGCTTGATCGGCGCCCGCCGCATCGCTGCAATACGCGCTTCCCCCTGCCGGTGCCACGCATGTTCCGTCGCTTCCTGCCCGACCGCTTCACCAGCGCGCTGCTGCTGACCGTCCTGCTGGCCAGTGTGCTGCCGTGCCGCGGCGACTGGGCCACGGTGTTCGGCTGGATCACCGATGCGGCGATCGCGCTGCTGTTCTTCCTGCACGGGGCGAAGCTGTCGCGGCAGGCGGTGCTGGCGGGCATCACCCACTGGCGGCTGCACCTGGTCGTGCTGGCCAGCACCTTCGTGCTGTTTCCGCTGCTGGGCTGGGCGTTGCGTCCGCTGCTGGCGCCGCTGGTGACGCCGGGGCTGTATCTGGGCGTGCTGTTCCTCTGCGCGCTGCCGTCCACGGTGCAGTCGTCGATCGCGTTCACCTCGATCGCGCGCGGCAACGTCTCCGCCGCGGTGTGCGCGGCTTCGCTGTCCAGCCTGCTGGGCATCTTCATCACGCCGCTGCTGGTGGGCGTGCTGCTGGAGACGCATGGCGGGGGCGGCATGTCGTGGCATGCGGTGGGCGAGATCGTGCTGCAGCTGCTGGTGCCGTTCGTGGCGGGGCAGGTGGCGCAGCACTGGATCGGCGGCTGGGTGCAGACGCATCGCCCGCTGGTCGGGCTGGTCGACCAGGGTTCCATCCTGCTGGTGGTGTACACCGCGTTCAGCGCGTCGGTATTGCAGGGGCTGTGGCGGCAGGTGCCGCTGCCGGTGCTGGGCGGATTGCTGGTGGTGAACGCGGTGCTGCTGGCGCTCGCGCTGCTGGCGACGCGCTACGGCGCGCGGGCGCTGGGCTTCGGCAAGGAAGACGAGATCACCATCGTGTTCTGCGGCTCCAAGAAGAGCCTCGCCAGCGGCGTGCCGATGGCCAAGGTGCTGTTCGCCGGCCATCCGCTGGGCCTGATCGTGTTGCCGATCATGCTGTTCCACCAGCTGCAGTTGATGGTGTGCGCGGTGCTGGCGCGGCGGTACGCGCGACGTGGTGCGGCGGCGATGGGCGAGGGGGATGTGGCGCCGGCGGATTGATTTGCCGTGCGAGGGCGGGGCGCCCCCCCCCCCCCCCCCCCCCCGCGCCGGGGGGGGGGGGGGGGGGGGGGGGGGGGGG
>NZ_NJIC01000035.1 GCF_013620825.1 Rhodanobacter sp. PCA2
AACCCGAATAGCGCATTCGCCCCCTCTCCCCGGAGGGGAGAGGGGGCGAATGCGCTATTCGGGTTCGCCATGCCGGACTTCGGCGCAACCCTCATCGTCGTGGCCCAGTGAGTATTCATCTTCAGAAGGGCATCCACCGGGAATTGAAGAAGCGCGACAGCCAGCCCTGGGTGTTGGCGTCGGCCAGACTGCCGCGGCCGGTATAGGCGATCTTGGCGTCGGCGACGCGGGTGGACGCCACGGTGTTGTCCTGGCCGATGTCCTGCGGGCGCACGATGCCGGCGATGCGCACCAGCTCCTGCCCCTGGTTGATGGTCAGCAGCTTCTCGCCGCGCACCAGCAGGTTGCCGTTGCCCAGGCGCTGGACCACGGTGACAGTGATGTTGCCGCTGAGCTGGTTGCTCTGGCTGCTGGAGCCACCGCCGTCGAAGCTGCGCTCGCCATCGGTGCCGAAGCCGACCGGGTTGCCGTGGAAGCTGGCTGTCTTGCCGAACAAGGTGGGCGCGCCGATCTTGCTCTTGTCGGTCTTGCTGGTGCTGGTGTTGGATTTCTTCACCGCCTGGGTGTTCTCCACCAGCACGATGGTGAGGATGTCGCCAGTGCGATGCGCGCGCGGGTCGGTGAACAGCTCCATGCCTTGTTCGTCGTGATAGATCGCGCCGTCGGCCGCCGGCGCGGCGGCGGCGGCCACCGGCGCGGTGGCCGCCCATTGCGCATCGTCGCGCGGCGGCAGCGCGGTGCAGGCCGCCAGCATGGCCGGCGCAAGCGCGGCGACAAGGCGCGGGAAAAGCACGGTGATGCGCACGGGTCGGCCTCAGGTCTTGTTGGTGATGGTCTGCAGCATGCCGTCCGCGGCGCTGATCGCCTTGGAGTTCATCTCGTAGGTGCGCTGGGTCTGGATCATGTCCACCATCGCCTCCACCACGTTGACGTTGGAGGACTCCAGCGCACCCTGCAGCAAGGTGCCCATGCCGTTCAGGCCGGCTTGGCCGGTCTGCGGAGTGCCGCTGGAGGCGGTCTCCAGGTACAGGTTCTGGCCCGTGGACTGCAGGCCCGCAGGATTGACGAAATCGGCGAGCTGCAACGAGCCTACCTGCACCGGCGCGGCCTGTCCCGGCACGGTGGCGCTGATCGTGCCGTCGTTGCCGATGGTGATGCTCTGCACGCCTTGCGGCAGGGTGATCGCCGGTTCGATCGGGTAGCCGTCGCCGGTGACGATCTGGCCGTTCGCGTCGGTGTGCAGCGAGCCGTCGCGGGTGTAGGCAGTGGTGCCGTCGGGCATGCTCACCTGCAGGAAGCCGCGGCCCTGGATGGCCACGTCCAGCGAGTTGCCGGTCTGGCTGACCGCGCCCTGGGTGAATAGCTTCTCGTTCGCCACCACGCGCACGCCGGTGCCCATCAGCAGGCCCGAGGGCGACTGCGTCTGCTCGGTGGTCTGCGCGCCGGGCTGACCCAGGTTCTGGTACATCAAGTCCTGGAACGCGGGGCGCGAGGACTTGAAGCCGGTGGTGCTCGCGTTGGCCAGATTGTTGGAGATGGCGTCGAGGCGCGTCTGCTGCGCGTCGAGGCCGGTCTTGGCGATCCAGAGGGAGGAGAACATGCGTGGCTCCGCTAGCGGTGTCGGGTTCAGTTCGCCTGCAGCAGCTTCAGGCTGGCGTCGGCGTTGTCTTCGCTGGTCTTGATCGAGCGCACCTGCATCTCGTACTGGCGCGACAGCCCGATCATCCGCACCAGCTCGGTGGAGGGATTGACGTTGCTGCCTTCCAGCGCCTGCGACGCCAGCTGCACGCCGGGGTCGGCATCGGCGGTGGCGCCGCCGGCCAGGTGCAGCAAGCCGTCGGCCTCCTTGGCGAGTTGCGCGGGATCGGGGTTGACCAGCTTGATGCGGTCGATCTGGGTGAGCGTGTTCGGCCCCTGCCCCAGCGGCACGCTGGAAATGGTGCCGTCGTTGCCGATCACGATCTGCGCGCTGTCGGGGACGCTGACCGGGCCGCCGTTGCCGATCACCGGGTTGCCGGCTGCGTCGGTGAGCGTGCCGTCGGCGGTGAGCTGCAGGTTGCCGGCGCGCGTGTAGGCCTCGCTGCCGTCCGGCGCCTGCACCGCGATCCAGCCCGTGCCGCGCACCGCCACGTCCAGTGCGCGGCCGGTCTGCTGCAGCGCGCCCTGGCTGTCGTCGCGGCCCAGGCTCTGCGCCACCGCGTTGATCCGGGTGGGGCTGCCCGGGCCCAGTACCGGCAGGCCGCGGAATGCGTCCAGCTCGCTCTTGAAGCCGGTGGTGGTGGCGTTGGCCAGGTTGTGGCTCACCACATCCTGGGCCCGCATGATCTGCGTGGCCCCGGTCATGGCGATGTAGACGGAACGGTCCATGGCGACTGATCCCGGGGCGCTCAGCGCGAGACGGCGTTGAACAGCGTGCTGGCCAGCGTGTTGTCGGTGGACAGCACCTGCGCGTTGGCCTGGTAGTTGCGCTGCGCCTGGATCATGTTGACCAGTTGCTGGGTGGTGTCGGAGGTGTTGGATTCCTCCAGCGCGCCTGACTGGATGGTGCCGTACTGGCCGCTGGCGGCCGTGCCCATCACCGCGGTGCCGGAGTCGGTACTGGACATCCAGCTGGCGCTGCCGAGCTGGCGCAGTCCCTGCAGGTTCTGGAAGTTCGCCATCGCCAGCTGGCCGATCTTGCTGCTCTGGCCGTTGGAGTAGTTCGCGGTGACGATGCCCGCATTGTCGATGTCGATCGAGGACAGCGCGCCGGCGGTGTAGCCGTCCTGGCTGATCGTGCCGGCGGCATAGCCGGTGCCGTACTGGGTGGTCTTGGCGAAGTTGATCGACAGCGTCTGCGGATTTGCGCCGTTGCCGTAGTCCACCGCGGCGAAGCTGGCGATGCCGTTGCCCGGCGCGGCGAGCGCGCCCGAGGCGTCGAAGCCGAGGTTCTGGGTGCCGGCGGCGTGGCCGTCCACGTACAGGTTCACGTTCCAAGTGTTGGTGTCGGTCTTCACGTAGTAGGCGGTGGCCTGGTGCGAGGAGCCCAGGCTGTCGTACACGGTGAACGTGGTGGACTGGTTGAACGTGGCCGGGTTGGTCGGATCGAAGGTCAGCGTCGGCACGGTGGCGTCCGCTGGCAGGTTGGACGAAACCACCACCGCGGTGCTGGGCTTGGCCGAGCTCTGCGCGGTGACCAGGTTCAGGTTGGTGAGCGTGCTGGTGTCAAAACCGTTGCTGACGCTGCTGTAGGGATAGACCTGCAGCTTGTCGTTGTCCTGGGTCACCACGTTGCCAGCCGGATCCTGGTGGAACGCGCCGGCGCGGGTGTAGGCGTAGCCGTTGCCGGTGTTGACCACGAAGAAGCCGTTGCCGCTGATCGCGAGATCGAGGCTGTTGCCGGTGGTCTGGATGTCGCCCTGGGCGAACTGCTGCGCCACGCTGGTCAGGCGCGTGCCGCTGCCCACCGCGGTGGCGCTGAGGTTGATGCCGGTCACCGCGTAGATGTCCGCGAACTCCGCGCGCGAGCCCTTGAAGCCGGCGGTGTTCGCGTTCGCGATGTTGTTGGCGATCACGTTGAGATCGGACTGGGCGCCTTTGATGCCGCTGAGTGCCTGGTTGAGTGCCATGGATGGTTCCTCGCTGGAAGGTTGGTTGTCGGCGATCAGTTGATCTGCGCGATCGCGCTGAGCGGCACGCCGCCCACGCCGCTTACCTGTACATACGTACCCACATCGCTGCCGCCGTAGCCCACACCACTGACCGTGCCGTCGACATAAGTGGAGAGCGCGCTGCCGCCCACATCGGCGGCCGTCACGCCGTACTCGCCCGGGGGCAGCGGCTTGCCGTCGTCGTCCATGCCGTCCCAGTCGAAGCGGGCCAGGCCCGCCGATTGCGTGCCCAGATCCAGCGTGCGGACCACGTGGCCGGTGCCGTCCTTGATCACGACCTGCACATTGGCAGTGGCTCCGGTGACGCCCACCGCGCCGTTCATCGCGCTGCCGGCGTAACTGAGGTTGGCCGACGGCACCAGCACGTGGCGCCCCACCAGCCCGACCGAGCCCAGCACCTGCGAGGACTGCAGCGAGCTCGTGATCTGGCCGGAGAGGTTGTTGACGCTGGTGTTGAGGTCCTGCATCGAAGCGAGCTGGCTGAACTGCGCCAGCTGTGAGACGAACTGGGAATTGTCCATCGGGTTGGTCGGGTCCTGCGCCTGCAACTGGGTGGTGAGCAGCTTCAGGAAGTCGGCCTGATTCATCGTGCTGCCGAGGGCCGCGCCGGCCGCGTTCGAGGCATTGCCGGCACCGGGGATGGTGTTCACGCTGGTGGTCATGGCGGCAGCCTCACTGACCCAGGGTCAGGGTCTTGAGCATCAGTTGCTTGGCGCTGTTCATCACCTCGACGTTGTTCTGGTACGAACGCGACGCCGAGATCATGTTGACCAGCTCGTCCACCGGATTCACGTTGCTGGCATAGACATAGCCGTCCGCGTTGGCCAGCGGGTTGCCCGGCTCGTAGCGCTGCGCGATCGCGGCCTGGCTCTCGGTGATGCCCAGCACCTGCACGCCCTTGCTTGCCACTGCATCGCGGCTTTCGCCGGCCGCCTGCTGCCCGTGCACGGCGGCGAACAGCGGCTCGCGTGCGCGGTAGGCGCCCTCGGGCGTGGCGGACACGCTTTCCGCGTTGGCGAGGTTGCTGGCCACGGTGTTGAGCCGCAGCGACTGCGCGGCCATGCCGGAACCGGCCACATTGAAGATGGAAAAGAGCGACATCAGCTCTGCCCTCCGGAGATGGCGGTGCGCAGCATGCGGATCTGCGCGGTGATGAAGGAAAGACTGGCCTGGTAGTGCACGCTGTTGCCGGCGAAGTCGGCCTGCTCGACCTGCGCGTCGACGGTATTGCCGTCCATGCTGGGCTGCGTGGGCACGCGGTAGGCCAGCGCCGCGAAGCCCTGCCCCGCGGCTGGTCCGTCGCCGATCTGCCCGGCCGCGGGCGCCTGCAGCGGCAGGTTGCCGTCGCCATTGCCGCCGGCCGCGGCCAGCGCCTTGCGGAAGTCGATGTCGCGCGCGAGATAGCCGGGCGTGTCGGCATTGGCCAGGTTGTTGGCCAGCACGTCGGCACGGCGCTGCCACAGATCCAGCGCCTGGGTGTGGATGCCGAACGGGTTTTGCGTGATGGGACTCATCGGTGGCTCCGCGTGCGATTGCCGCAGGTAGCCGGAAGCAATTTGCATGCCACCACGCCGGAACCCTTGCCACGACTGGCCTGGCAGGCTTCGTGCCGCAGCGCCGTACAGGCGGCGCCACGGCGGAGTCGGATTGTTGACGCGCCGCGGGGCTGCGCCGTCAGTCGGCCAGCGCTTCCGCCGGCAATAGTTCCAGCACGGCCTGCGCCAGCAGCTCCGGCTGGAACTTGGCGATGAAGCGGTCCGCCTTGACCTCCCTCACCATCGCCTCATTGAAGACGCCGCTGAGCGAGCTGTGCAGCAGCACCTTCAGGCGGCACAGCTCGGGCGCCCCGCGGATCGCACGGGTCAGCGCATAGCCGTCCAGGCGCGGCATCTCGATGTCGGAGACCACCAGCCTGACGCCATCGGCCGGATCGGCAGCGGCCAGCTCGTGCAGGCGTTCCAGTGCTTCGCGGCCATCCTGCGCCACCACGCACTCGATCTCCATCTGCCTGAACAATTCGACCAGGCGACGGCGCGCGATCAGCGAATCGTCCACCACCATCACCCGCCGCGGCGCCAGCGCATACGCACCGGCCAGGCGTTGCATCTGCATCGAGAGCCCGGCCGGCGCCGCATCGATGCCGGCCAGCACCTGCTCCACATCCACCACCGCCAGCAGCGCGCCATCCACGCGGGTCACCGCATTCACCAGCGCGCCGAAGCCCAGCGTGGTGGCCGGCGCTTCCAACCGGGCGCCGTCGCACTGCACCATGCGCTGCAGGTCGGCGACCAGGAAACCCTGCACCGAACGGCTGAACTCGGTGACCATCAGGTGCGCCGAGCCCACGTCGCGCAACGGCGGATAGCCCAGCGCAGCGGCCAGATCGATGACCGGAATGGTCTGCCCGCGATAGTCGCAGCTGCCAGCCAGCAAGGCATGCACGCCCGGCAGACGCTCCAGCGGCGGACGGCGCATCACCTCGCGCACCTTGAACACGTTGATGCCGAACAGCTGCGCATCGCCAAGCCGGAACAGCAGCATGGCCACGCGATTGTGGCCGGCGAGCCGGGTGTGTTGCTCCACCTTTTCCAGCAGCGTGCCACCCATGCGGATTCCTCGCAAATGACGCGCCGTCGCAGCGGCCATATGCGAACGCTATCGACCGCAACGCCTCATGCTTGAGCCGGACGGTGGCACGCGGATTGCTTTCTCAAGCCGCGGCGGTTTTGGACGATGCAGTCCCCCGTATGCCCCGCCGCCATTCGACAAAGGTGATGTCCGTCCCATGAGCCTGATCTGGAATCAGCATCTCGTCGCGTTGGTGGAAGCCGCTGCAGCCGGCGACGAGGCGCGCCTGGCCGCACTGCGACGCCGGTACCCGCGCTCCGCGCGGGCGCTGGCGCCGCTGCTGGCGCGCGCCGCCAGCCGGCCGCCCGCGGCGGTGGCGCTGCAGGCGGTGGAGCAGCAGAGCCTGGTGCTGGCTGCGGTACAGCAACTTGCGCGCGAACAGTCGGCATTCGACCAGGCGGCGGCCGATGGCCGCGGCAACGTCGATCGCTTGACGGATGGCTGCGCCGGCATCTCGACGGCCCTGCAACAGGTGGGCGCCGAACTTGAACAGGCCAGCCACGCCAGCCAGGCCGGCAGCGGCCAGGTCAGCGAGCTGGACGGTCAGCTGCGGTTGCTGCGCAGCGTGCTGGCGGCGATGAACCGCAACCAGAGCAAGCTGGCCGAGCAGGTGGAGCAGATCCGCAGGCTCACCTCCACCGTGCAGGACATCGCCCACCAGACCAACCTGGTGGCGCTGAACGCCGCGATCGAGGCTGCCCGCGCCGGCGAGGCCGGCCGCGGCTTCGCCGTGGTCGCCGACGAGGTCAAGCAACTGGCGGAAAAAACCGCCCTCACCACTGCCGAGATCGAGGGCGTCACCGGCTCGATCGGCGACTTTTCCACCCAACTGGATGGCGACGTGCGGCACAGCCTGCAGCAGTTGGAGCGCGCCCAGGCGGGTGCGTCACGGTCGGGCGCCTCCCTCGATGGAGGCAACCAGGCGCTGCACGCGGCCTGCGTGCGCGTCCGCAAGCTGCAGCAGAACCACGACGCCCAGCACGTGCGCGCCACCGGCGTGCAGGCGGCGCTGGGCGCGCTGCAACGCCGCGCCGGCGAGGCACGCCGCCAGTCCGATGCGTTGCAGCGCGCCGCACTGCTCGCCCACCGGCTGGGCCTGGACTGGCTGGAGGGCGTCAGCGGCAACGATGCAGGCAGCCTCAGCCTGACCGTGCGCGAAGCCTCCCTCAACCTGCGCCAGGCAGCCGAACTGGCCCTGCTCGAACCGGCAGCGCTGGATCGCCGCTGGTTCGACACCCACGCGATCCGCCGCAGCGTGCAGCGGCTGGGCGCGCTGCATCCGGCGCATCCGGCCAGCACCGAACTCGCGGGCACCGGCGCCCAGCTGTGCGAACAGGGGGATCGTTTTATCGCACTGCTGTGCGACGGCGAGGCCACACAGGCGGCGGTATTGGCGCAGCAGCTCGAACGCGCTCGCGAGGCCTTGCTGGGGCAGCTCGACCAACTGCTGGCGGACGCGTGAGCGCCCGGCGCGCCAGCATTGCCATCGCGTGGCTGGGCCTGACGTGGCCGGGCCCCAGCCTCGCCGCGCTGCCGTCGCCCGACGCCGTGCGCGCCGCCGCCGAGCAGGCGGTGCACGTCCGTTTTGATCTGCCAGGCAGCCGCGTGGTAGTCCAAGCCCTGCCGCTGGATCCACGCCTGCGGCTGGCGCCCTGCACGCTGCCGCTGCGCGCCACGCTTGCCGATGCCGCCCGCCCCGTGTCCCGCCTGAGTGTCCCCGTGCATTGCCCCCAATCCGACGGCTGGACCGTGCGCGTGCAGGTGCAGTTGCAACTGTTCCGTGCGGTGCTGGTGAGCAGCCGGCCGTTGCTGCGCGGCGACGGACTGGATCAGGCGGACGTACGCGCCGAGCAGCGCGACGTGACCCGGCTCGGCTACGGCTACCTCGACCACCTCGACCAGGCGGCGGGGCGCACCCTCGCGCGCGCGCTGCCGGAAGGCAGCGTACTCACTCTCGCCGCGCTGGGTGGCCGGCGCATGGTGCGCGCAGGCGATCGCGTGCAGGTGGTGGCCCAGCAGGGCGACATCGTGGTGCGCGCCGTCGGCATCGCGCTGGGCAGCGGCGACAATGGCGCCCGCCTGCGCGTGCGCAACGAGGGCTCGGGCAAGGTGGTCGACACGATGGTCCAGGCTCCCGGCATGGTGCTGGCGCTGCCCTGAATGCCCACGATACCTTCCACACCCCATTCCAGGCCCCTAAAGTTTTCGCGCATCGGGCCGACTCCCTACCCACAGGGCCACTCCGCAGCGAGAACGGACGCATGAGCACGACCATTTCTAACAACGGCTTGCCGAAACTCCCGCAGGTTGCCAGCCAGCCGGGCAACGGTGCGGCGGCGGAATCATCCGCCGGGGTCCTCGCTTCGGAGGCTGCGCCCACCCGGGCCGACGACCAGCTCAAGCTGACCGACTCGGCCAAGGCGCTGCAGCAAGCCGCCCGCACCGACGCCACTCCGGTGGACTCGCAGCGGGTGGAACGCGTGCGCCAGGCGCTGGCCGACGGCAGCTACAAGATCGATGCCAACCGTATTGCGGATCGCCTGCTCGCCATGGAGCGGCAGCTCGGCGGCGTGGACAAGTCATGAACCGGCCTCTGCGCCAAGAGTTCGCGGAGGCCCTTGCCACGGTGCAGGGCGAAATGCGCCAGGGACTGGAACAACTCGCGCAGGTGCTCGAAGCCGAACGCACGGCTCTGGAGGGCGGCGACATGGCGGCGCTGGACCAAGCCGGCACGCGCAAGCAGGCATTGATGCAGCAACTCGAACAACTGGATGCGGAGCGCTGCCTGCTGGCGCGTGAACAACCACAGGTACCTGACCCGGCCTGGGACACGATCGTGCTGTCCTTGCAACATTGCCATCGCCTCAACCAGCGCAACGGCAGCATCGTCAGCCAGCACCTGCAGCGGGTGCGCCAGGCGCTCGCGGTCCTGACCGGAACGGACGGCGACAGCAGTTACTACGACCGCAGCGGCGAACTGCATGCCGACGCGCGTTCCCGGCCGCTGGCAGCTGCGTGATGCCGAGTTGAGCCCTTCCCGCATTTACTGGAGCAACTCCGGCGAGCCGTCTGCTGCGGCCCGCTTCAACGTCAAACGCGACGCCGGATCGATCATGACCCCCTCGAGCCACTCCGCCTCTGCCGCCCTCAAGCCTCCGGCCCCCGAAGGCATTACCCCGCCACTGCCAGTGCTGCGCGTGCCTCTGCTCAACCGCGAGCGCGAGCTGTTCGGCTACGAGATCCTGTTCCATCGCGAAAGCGGCGACGAGCCGATGCTGCTGCAGAGCGTGCTGGGAATGATCACCGATGGCGCGTTGACCCGCCTGGTGCGCAGCAACCGCGCTTTCCTGAACCTCCCGGCCGAATTGCTTCCGGAAGACGCCGACGTGCTGCTGCACCAGCCGCGACTGGGCGTGGTGCTGCAACCGCACGTGGCCGAGGATGCGGCGCTGATGAAACGCCTGCAGTCGATGGCACAGCGCGGTTGCCAGTTCATGCTGGACGTGGGCGTCCAGGATCTCGAGCAGGGCCGGCCGTTCGAAACCCTGCTCCACATGGTGCAACTGGTGCGGCTCGATGCCGCCCGCTTGGCGCCGGAGCTGCTGACGCAGCGCGCCGCGTATCTGCACGCGCGCGGGTTGCACGTGGTGGCTGGCAAGGTCAACGACCATTCCACCTACGAACGCTGCCTGACGCTGCCGATCGAGGCGGTCCAGGGGCGTCATCTGCTGGTCCCGCAACCGGTTGCCGTCCCCGTGCTGACCGCCAACCGCCTGAGCATGCTGCGCCTGATGAGCGTTCTGCACGAAAGCAACCCGGGGCCGGTCGAACTGGGCAACATCATCCGGGACGACGCCGTGCTCAGCTACAAGCTGCTGAGCTGCGTCAACTCGGCCTATTTCGCGTTGCCGCGGCAGCTTAAGTCGGTGCAGCAGGCGGCGATCTTCTTCGGCGTCACCCGCATGCGCAACTGGGTCGACACCATGGCGATGTGCAGCATGGACGATCGGCCACCGGAGCTCCTGCGCGCCGCGCTGATCCGCGCGCACATGTGCGAGGACCTGGCCAAGGGCATGCCGCAAGAGCAGGTCGAGATGGCATTCACCGTCGGCCTGTTCTCGCTGCTGGACACCTTGATGTGCGCGCCGCTGGATTTCCTGCTGCCGCAACTGCGCCTGGCCCCGGAGATCTGCGACTCGCTGACCGGTCGGAACGGCCCGTTCACTCCGATCCTGCAGCAGGTTCTCGCCTGGGAAGCCAACGAACTGGCAAGCGCCCAGGTACCCCCGCAGCGCATCCAGCGCCTGGCCGCCAGCTACCTGAATGCCACCCAGTGGGCCGATCAGGTCTACGCCAGCACCAGCGGAAAAAGCACGCAGTAATCGGATTCATGCGCAAGGCCGCGAGTATTCCCGCGGTCCGGAGTGCATTGGATGACCGCTGGGCCGCGCGCCACGGACTGCAGAGCAGTGCGCGCCGCCGATCTGCCACGTCAAGCCTTCATGACTGTGCCCATAGCGATGACGCCGAGCAGGCCATCATGCTCACTATCAGACCCCGTGGCGTCGCCGTGGCCCCGGGCCGCGTTGCATACCCGGCACTCACGACGAACTTCCAAAAGCAAACGCCCTCACCGGGATCGGTGAGGGCGTTCGAGGGATAAAGCCCCTGGCGGTGACCTACTCTTGCATGC
>NZ_NJIC01000025.1 GCF_013620825.1 Rhodanobacter sp. PCA2
ACTTCGACTTCTTCATGCAGAGCTCCTTGGTGGGGAAACTCTACTTCTGACTGGCTCGAATTAACGAGGACGCTTCAATCGCCCTGGTGACCAACGGCGAGATCAAGACAGGAGCGAGCAAAGCAGCCAGGCAAATCCAGGAACACCTGGATTTCCTGGATGCCGTCAAGAAAGAGTTGAAGCCAGTGCGCGCAACGGGCGGCAAACTGGATGTCAAAAAGCTGGCTTAGCGGCGCCCAGGGTGGCCGTCGATGGCGGGCTTGGCCAGTCATCGACGGAGCCAGGCGCGGGCCGAACGCGCTGACGCTAAGTTAGCGCTCGGCTCGGCGTTGCTGCTGGCTTTGGCCCTGGACTTTGGGGTTGCCCTAGGCTCTGAGCGTCATGTTCGCCAGAACATTTAAGACGCGCCCTGTGTTTGTCACTAATACTTGTTCTGATCCGTCCGAAGACTCAGTGACTTTAGGGGCTCTTGACCAAAGTTCACCTTGGGCTAGGTTGATGCGGCCAAAGTCCCGGCAGCCCATCACAAGCACAGACAGAGTCCTATGGCCCCCCAAGACAAACTAACAGCAGAGCAGCAGGACAAAGGCATGATCGTTGCCGGCATCATCCTAGTTTTATACGCTGCAATCTGGGCTTTTATCATGGCTCACTAATAAGACCATCATCACCAATGCCACCAAATGCGACTACACTCCTCCGTGGAGACTACTTGAGCTTGCGGCAAGTAGATGCAATGAAGGTTGTGCCGAAGCCAAGCCTCAATGTAGACGGTAAATAGAATAAATAAAGTCGGCGTAAGCCACTCACGGCACCATATCCCAAGAGATACCGGGTGCCCTAAGAGCCCATTACGTGATTTCGCCCGCAAATCGATGGTGGCTTGCACAGAACGAAAAGTGGCAACAGCGCATAATCCACCCATTATCATCATCAACAATCTCCCTGCGATTGCAGCGCAATAATCACTGCCATGCAATGATGAAATGATGCCACCATAAAGCAGAATAAGACTACCAATGAAAAGCAACCCCTTATAGCGATCATAGTAGATGGTCATTCCAGCCAAGATCGCAGCACAACAGGGACTTACATAGGCGAAATAGTCATAAACACTGTATTTTTCGCTTGGAAAGCAATAGACCAATATCGATCCAAACAACATCCACAATACAGCCGAGAAAAACAATACAGTGATACCGGCAGCCGTATTCACTGTTTCCAGCCTCAGAAAGAAGTTTCGGCGCCGCTCAATGGGCTCCCCTCTGTAAATCTTTACATATAGGTCAATGCCACTGATCTGCTGCTTGCTCGCTTTGGATGAACTCGACTTCATCTCTGACCTCTTTGACGAAAATCTTGCGTATTCATCCGCTTTAAGAACCTGCAAAGATAGATGTATAGATGTGTTGGACATTCAGCCCCCAGTCCAAACCAGGCGCCACCACTTCACGCATCTCACGCGGCCCATACTCACCGGAATAAATCTCGACATGCTCTTCATCGAGATCGTGCCCCATGTAGGCGCACCGCCACTCCAAGGGAACCTTTGCTGCCTTCATGGTTTGGGCGGCCGTTTTCCGGAGGCTATGAAACCCATACTTACCCTTGTCTGGTTTGGCGATGCCCACGGCCTCAATGTGACGCCCGAAAGCTTTTGAGAGCCAGTCGCCTCTCCCGTTGACTGATCCAACCTTGATCTTCGGAAACAGGTTCTTTTGCCCCTGTTTTCTGAGCCGTTCCACGCGCTCCATCAAGCCCAAGGTAAGGAGGTCGGGATGGATGGGGATCGTGCGCAAGCTGGGTTCATTCTTGACGCTCTGACCTTCACCCTCATCAGTGATCGTCATGCAAGGCACGCCATCCACTGTTGTGAAGTCCACCAAAGCCAACTGGCCCACCTCGGACACTCGGGCCCCCGTATAGAGCCCGATCACCGCACCCCAGCGCGCGCCTTCACTCAGGGTGGCCAACGCATCAGGGGCATAAAGCGCCTGGATTTGTTCGAGGGTGAAAGCCTTGAAGCCGAACGCCCGCCGTTTCTTTTTTTCCTGCTTGCGGTAGACGACATGCCCGGCCGCAGGGTTCTCGTCTTTGGGGAACTTCGGATAAGCACCCGCGGAGACGGCCCAGTTGAAAAAGCCCCGAAGATAAGAGGTCTTGTTGATGAGGGTTGGGGTCTGTAAACCACTGGTCCGGAGTGCTTCCACCCAGGCATGGACATCCTCGCGCTGGACCTCGTGCAGCATCGTCTTGGTGCCGACATGCTGGGCAAACCCATTGATCGCCGCCGCCTTGATGATGAGCGTCTTTTTCAGGGTGTCTGCTTCGATGCTTTTCAACCAAGCATCAGCGGCCTTACCGATCGCACGCGGGCGAGAGGGCACCGGTGAAGCAGCATGCACGGGCAACGACCGATTGAGCGATGCCCCGAGCGTCTCCAATACCGAACGCAGGGCCCCTTCATCGGGTCTTGGTTCGGGGGCGGGCCTGGGTGGGGCGCGGAGAAAGGCCGGCACAGCCTTCTCCATCTCTGCCAACGCCTCCATCGCGCGAGCATGATCTTCTGGCCCGGTTGCCTCGATGCTGGCGGAACCGTCTGCGTTGATCTTGCACGCATAGTCCACAATCTCGGGACCGCCTCCTGTGCGGAGGACCACCGCCCGCTTGCGGGGCTTGTCGTGCCCCTCGTCGCTATCCCTAGCCATCCCCGCCCCCTTGCGTCGGATATTGGCGAAGATTTGAGCATAGTGAGCGCCCAGCGTGTAAGCCCCCAGCCGGGCCACGGACGGATCGCGCGTGCGCAGGGATCGCTTGATGATCCGCACCCCAAAGAGCCCTTGAAGGTCCTTTGGCACCACTAAGCGAAAGTGAAAAACGCCCGAGGCATGGCGCAAAAGATGGTGTGCAAGCCGCATGGTTGTTGACCAACCAACGTGACCAAGCGCCCTTTCTCTCAGTTCACAAAAAAGCCCACAAAAATGGGCCTTTTTGCAAATCTGGCGGAGAGAGTGGGATTCGAACCCACGGAAGGTTTGACCCTTCGCCGGTTTTCAAGACCGGTGCCTTAAACCGCTCGGCCATCTCTCCGTATTCGATTGTCGCAAGCGCATTGTGCGGTTCGACGTGTCAACCGACTGCACTGCCTGCAGCCACCGCGCATCCTATCAGGTATGCCTCGGCCCCTGCCCCGCGCGGCCCTTGCGCGACAGCGCGACGAGCGCCCAGATCGTGATGACGACGGGGATCAGCGCGCCGAGCAGGGGCAGCAGTATGGCGGGGTGGCGCACGCTCATCGGCACGAGTTGGGTGGCGGCGGCGTAGGCCACGATGCCGATGCGCAGGGTGCGGCTGCGGCGGGCGATCCAGGGGCTGGCGAGGATCAGCAGCAGCGCGATGCTGCCCAGCACCAGGTCCAGCGTGGGCACCGACCACACGGTGGCGAAGCCGAGGCGGGTGAGGATCACCGAGCCGAGCACCGCGAGCAGGAAGTAGCTGCTCCAGTACTCGACCTTGTCCCAGCCACGCCCGGCTGGTGCGTTCACGCGATGCGCTCCTGGCCGCCCATGTAGGGGCGCAGCGCTTCGGGCACGGTGATCGAGCCGTCGGCGCTCTGGCCGTTCTCCATCACCGCCACCAGGGTGCGGCCCACGGCGAGGCCGGAACCGTTGAGCGTATGCACCAGCTCGGGCTTGCCGGTTTCCGGGTTGCGCCAGCGCGCCTGCATGCGGCGGGCCTGGAAATCGCCGTCGTTGGAGCAGGAGGAAATCTCGCGGTAGGTGTTCTGGCTGGGCAGCCACACTTCGAGGTCGTAGGTCTTGATCGCGGCGAAGCCCATGTCGCCGGTGCACAGCAACACCTTGCGGTACGGCAGGCCCAGCAGCTGCAGCACCTTCTCGGCGTGGCCGACCATTTCCTCCAGCTGCGCATGCGACTGCTCGGGCGCGGCGACCTGCACCATCTCCACCTTCTCGAACTGGTGCTGGCGGATCATGCCGCGGGTGTCGCGACCGTAGCTGCCGGCCTCGGCGCGGAAGCACATGGAGTGCGCGGTGAACCGCAGCGGCAGCGCGTCGGCGTCGACGATGCTGTCGGCGACGAGGTTGGTGAGCGACACCTCGGCGGTGGGAATCAGGTAACGCTTGCTGTCTCCCACGCGGGTGTTGAACAGGTCGTCCTCGAACTTCGGCAACTGGCCGGTGCCCTGCATGGTCTCGGCGTTGACGAGCAGCGGCACGTTGCATTCGAGATAGCCGTGCTGGCCGGTGTGCAGGTCGATCATGAACTGCGCGAGCGCGCGGTGCAGCCGCGCCAGCTGGCCGCGCAGCACGGTGAAGCGCGCGCCGGAAAGCCTGGCGCCGGCGTCGGCGTCCAGCCAGCCGTGGCGGGCGCCGAGGTCGACGTGGTCCTTCACCTCGAAGTCGAACGTGCGCGGTGTGCCCCAGCGCAGTTGCTCGGCGTTGTCGTTTTCGTCCTTGCCCAGCGGCACGGACTCGTGCGGGAGGTTGGGGATGCCCAGCGCGATGTCGGCGAGTTTCGCCTGCACCTCGGCCAGCGCGGTTTCGTTCGCCTTGAGCTTGTCGCCGATGCCGGCGACCTCGGCCATCAGCGGCGCGGTGTCCTCGCCCCTGGCCTTGGCCTGCCCGATCGCCTTGGAGCGGGTGTTGCGCAGGTTCTGCAGCTCCTGCGTCTCGGTGGCGAGGCGCTTGCGCTCGGTTTCCAGCGATTCCACGGCGGACACGTCCAGCTCGAAGCCACGGGTTTCCGCTAGGCGCGCCGCGGTTTCGGCAAGGCGCGAACGCAACAGGGCGGGATCGAGCATGGGGAGTATCCGGGTAACGGTCGAAAGTACGGATTATCGCCGCCGGGCCCGAGCTGTCGCAATGCGGCAATCATGCGCCATGACGCCGGGAAAACGCTCCGTCATTCCGGCGAAAGCTGGAATCCAGCGCCTTTCGTGGCGAAACCCGAAGTCGCTGGACCCCGGCTTTCGCCGGGGTGGCGAGCGGGGTTTCGAGGCGCGTCAGCCTTTGCCGAAACCCACGCCCTTCATCGGTCACGCCTTCATCAACCACGCGCCAGGAGGTTGGAGAAAAAACCTCCGTCGTTCCGGCGAAAGCCGGAACCCAGTGGCTTTTGCGACAACGCCCCAAGTCGCCGGACCCCGGCTTTCGCCGGGGTGGCGAGCGGGGTTTCGAGGCGCGTCAGCCTTTGCCGAAACCCACGCCCTTCATCGGTCACGCCTTCATCAACCACGCGCCAGGACGTTGGAAAAAAACCGCCGTCGTTCCGGCGAAAGCCGGAACCCAGTGGCTTTTGCGACAACGCCCCAAGTCGCTGGACCCCGGCTTTCGCCGGGGCGACGAGTGGGGCTTCGAGGCGCGTCGGCCTTTGCCGAAACTCACGCCCCTCATCGGTCACGCCTTCATCAACCACGCGTCAGGACGTTGGAAAAAAACCTCCGTCGTTCCAGCGAAAGCCGGAACCCAGTGGCTTTTGCGACATCGCCCCAAATCGCCAGACCCCGGCTTTCGCCGGGCTGACGAGTCGACCCGTCAGCGCTTGCCGCGCGCATTGCGGCGCGCTTCGCGCAGGGCCAGCAGCTTGTCGCGCAGTTGCAGTTCCAGTCCGCGTTCCACCGGCTCGTAGAACACGGTGCCGTCCAGTGCGTCGGGCAGACACTGCTGGTCCAGCGCGATGCCGCCTTCGGCGTCGTGGTCGTACTGGTAGCCCTTGCCGTAGCCCAGGCCCTTCATCAGTTTGGTGGGGGCGTTGCGCAGGTGCATGGGTACGTCCAGCGTGCCGGTCTCGCGCACGGCGGCGCGGGCCTGGTTCCATGCCGTGTAGGCGGCGTTGCTCTTGGGCGCGACGGCCAGCCAGATCGCAAGCTGGGCGAGGCCCAGTTCGCCCTCGGGACTGCCGAGGCGTTCGTAGGTGTCCCAGGCGTCCAGCGCCATGCGCCAGGCGCGCGGCTCGGCCAGGCCCACGTCTTCCACCGCCATGCGGGTCATGCGGCGGGCGAGGTAGCGCGGGTCGCAGCCGCCGTCGAGCATGCGCGCCAGCCAGTACACGGCGGCGTCGGGGTCGGAGGAGCGCACGGATTTGTGCAGCGCCGAGATCTGGTCGTAGAACTGCTCGCCCTGCTTGTCGAAACGGCGGGTGCGGTCGGCCAGCACCTGTTCGAGCGTGGTCTGGTCGATGCGGCCGCCTTCGGCCAGCTCGGCGGCGATTTCCAGCAGGGTGAGCGCGCGGCGCACGTCGCCGTCGGCGGCCTGGGCGATGAGCTGCAGCGAAGCGTCGTCCACCTGCAGCTGCTGCGCGCCGAGGCCGCGCTCCGCATCCGCCAGCGCGCGCTTGAGCGCGGCGACGATGTCGTCCGCCGACACCGCCTCCAGCACGTGCACGCGGCAGCGCGAGAGCAGCGCGGAGTTCAGCTCGAACGAGGGGTTCTCGGTGGTGGCGCCCACGAACAGGATCACGCCGCGCTCGATGTGCGGCAGGAAGGCGTCCTGCTGGGCCTTGTTGAAGCGGTGCACCTCGTCCACGAACAGCACGGTGCGCCGCCCCTGGGCGAAGTTCCCCTCGGCCTCGGCCAGCGCCTTGCGCACCTCGGGCAGGCCGGAGAGCACGGCCGAGATCGCCTTGAAGTCGGCGTCGGCGTACTGCGCCACCAGCAGCGCCAGCGTGGTTTTGCCGCAGCCGGGCGGCCCCCACAGCACCATGGAGTGCAGCCGGCCCGCCTCCAGCGCCCGGCGCAGGGCGCGGTCGGGCGCCACCAGGCGGCGCTGGCCCACGATCTCGTCGAGGTTGCGGGGGCGCATGCGCTCGGCCAGCGGCTTGAGCGCCTCGGGTTCGGCAAACAGGGAGGCAGGCGGCCGGAAAGGGGGATTCGGCATGGCTCCATGATAGGGCCACGGCCAGCGCCACCCAAGCAGCCGGGCGGCCCGCTATCATGGCGGCTGGGGAACGGCGTACCACGCAAGGAGCCGCGCATGTCCCGGGAAGGTTGCCGCAACGCTGGAACGCCCCGCCCTCGCGTGAAGCGTGCCGGCGGCGCGGAGGCGTGCGCGTGAGTCGGCCCGCAAGTGCGCGAATGGTCCTGCTGGCCCTGCTGCTCTGGCTGTTCCTGCCAGGCCTGCATGCGGCCCGTGCCCCCGATCCATGGCAGCCGCTGGAACGGCAGTGGTTCGACAACGTGGGCATGGCCGAAGGCCTGCCCCATTCCATCACCACCGCGCTGGCCCAGGATCGCTACGGCCTGATGTGGATCGGCACCATGGGCGGCCTGGTGCGCTACGACGGCTACCGCGTGCAGGTGTTCGAGCTTGCCAACGCCGCGGCGGCCGGCCTCCCCGACACCTACGTGCGCGCCCTGCTCGCGCTGCCGGACGGCGGCGTGCTGGTGGGCACCAATGCTGGCGGCCTGGCGCGTTTCGACCCGCAGACGGGGCGCTTCCACAGCTATCCCGCCGGCCCGGGCGGCACCAGCAACCGGAAGATCTACGCCCTGGCGCCGGACGGCGAGCGCGGCGCGTGGATCGCCACCGAAACCGGGCTGGACTACCTGGACCTGCGCAGCAACCGCATCACCACCACGGACACCGGCACGCAGACCGCCCCGCGGAACTTCACCGTGTTCCAGGACAGCGGCGGCAACCTGTGGCTGGGCAACAACAAGGGCTTGTTCGTGCGTCACGCGGGCCAAAAGCACTTCGTGCGTCCGGCCCCCCCCGCGGACATGATCGAAAAAGTGCTGCACGACCAGATCTGGGCCGTGCGCGAAGACGCCGAGGGGCGCCTGTGGGTGGGCAGCGTGCAGATGGGCGCGGTCTACCGGGATGCGGACGGCAGCTGGCACACCATTCCCGGATTCAGCGGCTACGAGGACGCAGCGCGGCAGTCGACCGTGCGCGATTTCCTTGAGGTGGCGCCGAACCAGATGTGGATCGCCACCGATGGCGACGGCATCCTCACCTACAGCCCCGGCGACGCCGGCACCCGCGTGCTCAGCCACGACACCTCGCTGCCCTCCTCGCTGCCCGGCGACTCCGTGCGCGCGCTGCTGCTGGGCCGTTCCGGCAGCGCCTGGGCCGCCACCGACCTCGGGGCGGCGCACAGCAACGCCCGGCCCGAGATCGCGTTCTCCATGCTGCCGGCGGCGGACGCCGCGCATTCCATCGCCAACCCCAACGTGCGCAGCATCCTGGTCGACATGCGCAACCGCGTCTGGCTGGGCCTTGCGGGCGGCGAGATCGACGTCATCGACCCCGCCACCGGCACCATCCGGCACCTGCGGCTGACCGGCAGGCAGGTGCGCCGCGACGTGCAGAGCCTGGCCGAGGCGCCGGACGGCTCGATCTGGGTCGGCACCCAGGGCGTGGCGCGCATCGACCCGGACACGCTGGCGGTGCAGGGCTCCATCCTGCCCGCGTTGAACGACGGTCCGGTGCTGAGCCTGCTGCGCGTGGACTCGAGCATGCTGATCGGCACCTACAACGGCGCCTACCGCTACGACACGCGCGACGGCAGGCTGGTGCACTACCGCCATGTCTCCGACGACCCCGGCAGCCTGATCAACGACAACGTGCGCCAGATCGTGCGGGTCGGCCAGGCGGTCTGGTACGCCACCAACAACGGCATCAGCATCGCGCGCGACCCGTTGCAGACCGACGGCTTCGTGAACCTGTCGGAGCGCGAGGGCGACCCCACCAGCCTGCCGCAGAACCTGGTGGATTCGCTTGCTTCCGACAAGTTCGGGCGGGTGTGGGCCGGCACGCTGGGCGGCCTCGCGATGCTGGCGCAGGGCGACACGCCGCCCTACCGGTTCCGGGTGTTCGGCACCGCCGACGGACTGGCCAGCGACAAGATCACCGCCCTGCTGCCGGACGAAGGCGCGAACCTCTGGATCAGCAGCTCCAACGGCATTTCCGTGGTCGGCGGCCGCAGCCTGCGCATCCGCAACCTGGGCATCCGCGACGGCCAGCGCATCGCCAGCTACATCTACTCCGCCGCGGCGCGCATGCCGGACGGCACGCTGCTGTTCGGCGGCCTGGGCGGACTCACCGTGATCCGGCCGCAGTGGCAGGGCCCGGTCAACGGCCAGGTGCCGCTGCGCGTGACGAATGCGCTGGTCAACGGCCACCCGCTGCCGTTCGGCCAGTTGCCCGACGACCGCGGCACGCTGGCGCTGTCCGCGCACGAGCGCAGCCTGCGCGTGGACTTCTCCCTGCTCGATTACCAGGGCCTGCAGGAGACCACCTACAGCTACCACATGGACGGCTTCGACGACGGCTGGATCGAGGTGCCCAAGGGCGCCACGCCCAGCGCGATCTACACCAACCTGCCGCACGGGGACTACGTGCTGCACCTGCGCGCCGTGCCGCGCGGCCTGCATGCGCGCGTGGCCGAAAGCACGGTGAACATCACCGTGGCCCCGCTGTGGTACGAGACCGTGCCGGTGCGCCTGCTGGGACTGACGCTGCTGCTGGGGCTGGTCGCCCTGCTGGTGCAGTTGCGCACGATCTACCTGCGCCGCCGCGCGGTGCAGCTGCAGGCGCAGATCGACGAGCACACCCGCGACCTGCGCGCGGCCAACCAGCGCCTGGACCTGCTGGCCGGCACCGACGAGCTGACCGGGGTGGCCAATCGCCGCCGCTTCCTGGAACTGGCCGAGGGTCTGCGCCGCACCGCCGGCGCCACGCCGACCTGCATCGCGCTGCTGGACCTGGACCGCTTCAAGCGGGTCAACGACGAGCACGGCCACCTCATCGGCGACGAGGTGCTGCGTTCCACCGCCGCGGTGATCTGCCAGCAACTGCGCGCGGACGACCTGGTCGGGCGTTACGGCGGCGAAGAACTGGTGTTGTGCCTGCCGAACAACACCAGCGACCAGGCGATGGCGATCGCCGAGCGCATCCGCCTGTCGCTGCGCAGCACGCGCGTCTGGCACGAAGGCCTGCCCATCACCATCACGGTCAGCATCGGCGTCGCCCAGCTCAGGCCCGGCGAAAGCATGACCTCGTGGCTGTCGCGCGCGGACACCGCGCTGTACGCGTCCAAGCACCGCGGCCGCGACTGCTGCACGCTGGCCGGCTGAGCAGGCGGCCGGGTCGCGCGATTCAGTTCTTCAGCGGCTGCACCTGCAGCACCGGGGCGTCGCCGATCACATCGGCGCCCTTGGGCGGCACGAAGCTGAACACCGAGGCGGGGATCGCCACGTTGCGCTTCCAGTCCGAGAAGCGGATGTCGGTGATGGAGCCGAGCTGGTCCCTGAACGTCATGCGCGCAAGCCCGTTCGCGTCGAAGCCGAGATCGGCATAGGCGAACTGCGGGTCCTTCGCAGTGGAGGTGAGGCGCAGCCAGGCGAGGCCGTCATGCTCGCCCTGCTCGGTGACCTTGAACTCCCGGTCCATCTGCTTGAGGTCGGTGAGCACGGTGAGCGGGCTGTGCGCCTCCTCGCTGCTCTGGATGCGCACCGTCACCTGCTCCAGCTCGGGGTCGTACATCCACACGCGGCTGCCGTCGGCCACGATGGTCTGCTTGTACGGCGCGGTGGTTTCCCAGCGGAACTGCCGCGGCGCCTCCAGCGCCAGCGTGCCGCTGCTGGTCTTGCCGGCGTTGCCGTTGGGATCAGCCAGCGACTGGGTGAAGTTGCCGGTGAGCGAATGCAGGCCGCCGGCAAACGTATCCAGCCGTGCACGGGCCGCCCCGGTGGCGGCCTGGGCCGCGCCGGCCAGCGACAGCAGGAAGA
>NZ_NJIC01000050.1 GCF_013620825.1 Rhodanobacter sp. PCA2
GCCGGGGCGCGGACCGCGGCCCGGCGGCGCGCCCAAGCCGGCCCCCGCCCCGGCCAACAGCGCCTTCGCCGACGCGCTGGCCCGCGCGATCAAGCGCTGAAATTCCGGCACCCGAACCGCATGCCGCGGCGATGCACTGCAGCATGCGGTTCCGTATGGATTGCCGTACCGTAACGTCCATCTAACAAGGCCATCCCGGTCGAGGGGAGTACTTCCATGCTTCGTACCCGCCATCTGGTCGGCGCCATCGCCACCGCCCTGCTGTTCAGCACGGCCGCCAGCGCCACCGACTTCAGCAAGGTCGTCGTGTTCGGCGACAGCCTGAGCGATGCCGGCAACCTGTCGCTTTCGCCTCCGATCAATTCGTCGGTGCCGCTGCGCTTCACCACCAACCCGGGCAAGACCGCCGCGGAGCTGGTTGCGTCCGGGCTGGGCAATCCCGTCCAGGCCTCGCTGCTGGGGGGCACCGATTACGCGTTCGGCGGCGCCGGCGTGGTGCAGGGCGTCGCGCCCGTGCCGACGCTGCCGCAGCAGTTGCAGATGTACCTGGCGGCGAACGGCGGCCATGCGGACGCGCACGCGCTGTACCAGGTCTGGGGCGGCGCCAACGACATCTTCTACCTGACCGGCACCAGCACCGATGCCAACGTGCTCGCCGCCGGCACGGTGAACGCCGCCAGGACCGAACTCGGCCTGCTGGGCCAGATGCAGGCCAGCGGCGCGAAGTACGTGGTGGTCTACAACCTGCCGAACATCGGCGCCACGCCCGAGGCCCTGGCCGGCGGCGCGGCCGCGTCGGCGGGCGCCACCCAGTTGTCGGTGCTGTTCAACAGCACCTTGAACGCAGGCCTGGGCCAGCTCAGCGGCCAGGGGCTCAACGTGATCCCGGTGAACACCTACGGCCTGATCAACGAGGTGATCGCCAACCCCTCGGCCTACGGCTTCAGCAATGTCACCGCGCCGGCCTGCGGCGCCGGCGCCAGCTCGGTGCTGTGCGGCCCGCAGGGTGCCGGCCTGCCGTTCTCCTACGCGCCGGGCACCGACCAGAGCTACCTGTTCGCCGACGGCGTGCATCCCACCACCGCGGCGCACGCGATGCTGGCGCAGATCGTGTTGTCCGAACTCGCTGCACCGGGCCAGATCTCGCTGCTGGGCGAAGCGCCGCTGGCCAACAGCACCGCCCAGACCCGCGCGATCCGCAATGAAATGCTGGCCGACGGCAACGGCAGCCCCACGCGCGTATTCGTCAACGTGGACTACGCGCGCCAGAGCTTCGACGCCCAAGGCAGCACGCCCAAGACCACCAGCGACAACGTCAACCTCACGCTGGGCGTGGATGTGGCCGTCAACGACAACCTCTCGGCCGGCGTGGCCCTGGGCGTGGGCCAGAACAACGCCGACTTCAGCGGCGGTGGCGGCTACAAGCTGCAGGACGTGAGCGGCCTGGGTTACGTCACCTGGCACCAGGGCGGCGGCTATGTAGGCGGCTATGCGAACTTCGGCCAGTCCAGCTTCAGCGACATCGACCGCCGCATCGCGATCGGCACCGCCACGCGCAGCGAAAGCGGCAAGGCCGATGGTTCGCACCTGGGCGCCGGCCTCACCGGCGGCTGGTGGTTCGACCTGGGCAGCGTGCGCACCGGTCCGTTCGCGAACGTGGAATGGCAGACGGTCAAGATCAACGGCTACAACGAGGACGGCAACGACAGCACCGCGATGTGGTTCGGCCGCCAGCAACGCAACGCCCTGGTCGGCACGCTGGGCTGGCGCGTGCAGGGCCACTGGCAGGCCGGCGGCACCACGCTGGCGCCGTACGCCGAGATCGCCTGGAACCACGACGGCAAGGCGGATGCGCGCAACATCACCGCCGGCCTCAACAGCATGAACGGCAGTTTCGCGCTGACCGGCTACGTGCCCGACAAGACCTGGGGCACCGCCGACCTGGGCCTGTCCGCGCAGTTCAACCCGCGTCTCAGCGGCTGGGTGGGCTACAGCGGCCGCTTCAGCGACAACAGCCAGAAGTACAACAGCGTCAACCTGGGCATGAAGTACGCCTTCTGAGCATCACGGCCACGGACGGCCGCGCGCGACAGCTAAAGAAGAAGGCCGGCAATGCCGGCCTTCTTCGCGAACCCTGCCGTGTGAAGCGGCTTACTTCTTCTTGTTGCCGCCGGCCATGTTGTAGATGCTCGCCGCCTGCTGGCGCAGGCTGTTGGCCTCGTCGGAGTTCAGGTCGCCGGTCTTGTCGCCCGTCTGCTGCTCGTGCAGCACCACCATGCCGTTCTCGGTCCAGCTGGCGCGATCGGTCGAGCTGGGCTTGGCGTCCTTGTTCGCCTTCTTCTGCTGCACGGCCACCCACGGCGCGCCGTTCCTGTAGGCGAAGTCGGTGCTGGTGAAGCCCTTGTCGCCGTAGTCCACCAGCTCGCGGATCACCTTGGTCTCGCCGTTCTGGCGGAACACCTGCCAGCCGCGCGAGGCGTTCGGATCCAGCTTGGTGCCGCTGCTCACCTTCATGCCGCCGATCTGCTTGATCAGCGCGTTGAAGTCGGCCAGGTCCTTCTCGGCCGGGGTCTGTTCGGCCACCAGCTCGATCGTGGCCTGGTTCTTGTTGCCGCCGGTGAGTACCGGCGCCTGCATCGGCATGGAGTAGTGGCGCGCGCCGTCGGTGAGGATGGCCTTCACCACGTACACGTCGTTGGTCTTGATGTCGCCGGGCTTGAAGTCCAACTGGAACGAATACGGGAACGTGGCGCCGGAGGCCACCGTCTTGCTGGCCAACGGCGGGGAGCCGGCCGCGGACGGCGACACGTCCACCAGGTTGATCACCAGCTGCGCATTGGGCGACGGCTGTATCGTTCCGCGCACCGAGATGGTGCCGCTCACGGAACCGGCGGCGGCGGCCGCACTCGAACTGGCGCCAGCGGCGCCGTTCTCCGTCTGCGACGACGTCGACGGACCGCAACCGGCCATGGCCAGCACGGCCAGCGACATCACCGACAAAACCATCTTGCGCATGGGAGTAAGCCTCTAACGAAGGGGGTGGGACACGGAAACCGGGCGCCTGCAAGCACCGCGGTTTCGTCGCGGGGGAAATCCCGAGCATAGCCCAAAAAGCATGCCAAGACGCAAGTCAAGCCGGTTTCACGGGCGATTTTGCGTGAACACATGCGAAACGACCATATGCAAGTGTCAACCGGAACTTCTTGGGGGCGTTTATGATTTTCCCGAACAAGAAGATTTCGCCGTTGGACCCCGGGAACGGCCCGCGGGCGCTGGAGTTTCTCCGCCACACCGCAAAAGATTGCTTCAATATCATCGCTTTCTCTTCACGTTAGCCATGATCGTGAAAGATTGCGGCACTCCCATGCCAGCACGGTCCACCGCCATGAATACGCAGAAACTTCCTCACGATTCGCTTCAATCCACGTTCGCCGATCGCATCAAGCTGCTCATCCAGCGCGTGGGCAGCGCCACGGAAATCGCACGTATGTGCGGCTTCTCCGAGGGCGTGGTGCGCAGTTGGCGCGACGGTCATACCGACCCGTCGCGCGCGCGCTGCGTCACCCTGGCACGCACCTTGGGCATCTCGCTGGTCTGGTTGGTGGCCGGCGAAGGCGCCCTGCAGGTCGACCCGTCCACCACGTCCTCGGACGATGCGCAGTACAGCTCCGAAACCACGTCGCCGCAGCGGGCGCGTGGCCGCATCGGCCATGCCCATGGCGTGGCCACGACCACGGACGGCTCGGTCGACCCGCGCCGGCTGAACACCGCCATGCAGATCCTGCAATCGGAGCTGGAGCTGGCGAACAGCCCGCTGTCGCTCGCCGAAAACACCGACATGCTCACCAGCCTCTACGAGATCCTGGGCACCGACGGCTCCAGCGTGGATGCGTCCGCCATGCTGAAGTTCAACCGCCAGCTGGCCGAGCGCATCCGCCACGCCACCTCCTACAAGGTGGCCTGAACCCGTCAAACGGGGCTTGCGCCAGGACGGCGCCGACGCGCGGCGATCCGGAAGGATCGCCGCGTTTTTCGTGCCGGATCAGTCGCGCAGCAAGGCGATGTCGGCCACCGCGCCGAACGCGGCCTTGAGCCGGCCCAGCAGGGCGAGCCGGTTGCGGCGCACCGCCGGGTCCTCGGCATTCACCAGCACCTGCTCGAAGAACGCATCGACCGGCACCTGCAGCTGGGCCAGCCGTTTCAGCACGCTGGCGTAATCGCCGGAGCGCAACGCCGCGGACGTCTCCCGGTCGGCCGCCTCGAGCGCGCCGGCCAGGGCGGCTTCCGCCTCGCCCTCGAAATGCGCGGGATCCACAGCCTGGTCCGGCAGCGGCGCGCCGGTTTCCTCGGCCTGCTTGCGCAGGATGTTCGCCACGCGCTTGTTCGCGGCCGCGAGGCTGGCCGCTTCCGGCAGGCGGCCGAATTCGACCACGGCGTGCAGGCGGCGGTCGAAGTCCGGCAGCGTGGCGGGCTGCACCGCGAGCACGGCCTCGTAGGCGGCGGCGGGACAGCCTTGTTCCGCGTAGTAGCCGCGCAGGCGATCCAGCACGAAATCGACCAGCTCCACCCCCAGCGCGGCGCGCCGCTGGCCGATGTCGATCGCGGGTTTCCTGCCATCCTTGCCGGGCTTCGCGCCCGCCGCGAAGGCGGCCTCGGGCAGCAGTTCCAGCGCCTCGGCGAAGGCGGCACGCAAGTCCAGTTCCAGTTTCCCTTCGATCAGGGTGCGGCCCAGGCCGAGTGCGGCACGGCGCAGGGCGAACGGGTCCTTGTTGCCGCCGGGCTTCATGCCCACGGCGAAGATGCCGGCCAGCGTGTCCAGGCGCTCGGCCACGGCCAGCACCTGGCCGACCCGGTCCGCGGCGATGCCGTCGCGGGCGAAGCGCGGCTGGTAGTAGCTGTCCAGCGCCACGGCCACTTCGGCCGGCTCGCCGTCGTGGGCGGCGTAGTAGCGCCCCATCACGCCCTGCAGCTCGGGAAACTCGCCCACCATGCGGGTGAGCAGATCGCACTTGCTCAGGGAGGCCGCACGCGTGGCGGCGCCTGCATCGACGCCGACACGATTGGCGACGACGCGGGCCAGCTCGGCCACGCGCACGCTCTTGTCCCACAGGCTGCCCAGCGCCTGCTGGTAGGTGACGTTCTTCAGCTGCTCCTGATAGCTCGCCAGCGGCGTCTTCAGGTCCTCGTCCCAGAAGAACTTCGCGTCGGCGAAGCGCGGGCGGATCACCCGCTCGTAACCCTTGCGGATCTCGGCGGGCTGCTTCGAGTCGATGTTCGCGACGCCGATGAAATGCTCGGTGAGCCGGCCGTCCGCGTCGAATACCGGCACGAACTTCTGGTTCGTCTCCATGGTGGTGACCAGCGCTTCCTGCGGCACCGCAAGAAACCCGCGCTCGAAGCTGCAGGCGATGGCCACCGGCCATTCGGCGAGGTTCGCGATCTCGTCCAGCAGTGCCTCGTCCAGCCACGGCACGCCGCCGGTTTCCTGCGCCGCACGGGCCACTTCGTCGCGCACGCGCTGGCGGCGTTCGGCCGGGTCGGCCAGCACCTTCGCGCTGCGCATCGCGTCCAGCCAACCGTCGGCGTCGGCCACGTGCACCGGCTGCGGATGCATGAAGCGATGGCCGCGCGACTGGCGTCCGCTGCGCAGGCCCAGCACCTCGCCGTCGATGACGTCGGCGCCATGCAGCATCACCAGCCAGTGCACGGGACGCACGAACGCGTAGTCGTGATCGGCCCAGCGCATCGGGCGCGGTATCGGCAGGCCCTTCAGCGCCTCGTCCACGATTTCGGGCAGCAGCGCGGCCAGCGTCTGGCCCGGCTTCACCGCGCGGAACACGTACCACGCGCCCTTGTCGGTTTCGAGCTTTTCAAGTTGTTCCACGGCGACGCCGCAGGACTGCGCGAAACCGAGCAACGCCTTGCCGGGCTTGCCTTCGGCATCCAGCGCCGCGTTCGCCGCCGGGCCGCGCCGTTCGACGGATTGCTCCGGCTGCATGGCGGCGACGCGCGGCACGTGCACGGCCAGACGGCGGGGCGAGCACCAGGCCTGCGCCTCGTCCAGCGCGGCCTCGATACCGCGCTTGGCCAGCCCATCGCAGATGCCATGCAGGAAGGCGGCGGACAATTCGTCGAGCGCCTTCGGCGGCAGTTCCTCGGTGCCCAGTTCGACCAGCAGCGACTTGGCGGCGCTCATGCGGCCTGCTCCTTTGCGTTCTTCTTCAGGCCCGGGAAGCCGAGCTTCTCGCGCTGCGCCACATAGGTCTCCGCCACGCTGCGCGCCATCGTGCGCACGCGCAGGATGTAGCGCTGCCGTTCGGTGACGCTGATCGCGCGGCGCGCGTCCAGCAGGTTGAAGGTATGGCTGGCCTTCATCACCTGCTCGTAGGCCGGCAGCGGCAGGTTGGCCGCGATCAGCTGGTTCGCGGTGGCCTCGCACACGTCGAACCAGCGCAGCAGCTCCGCCACGTTCGCGTGCTCGAAGTTGTAGGTGCTCTGCTCGACCTCGTTCTGGTGGAACACGTCGCCGTAGGTGACGGTACCGTGCGGGCCTTCGGTCCATACCAGGTCGTAGACGTTGTCCACGTTCTGCAGGTACATCGCCAGCCGTTCCAGGCCGTAGGTGATCTCGCCGGTCACCGGTCGGCACTCCAGCCCGCCGGCCTGCTGGAAGTAGGTGAACTGGGTGACTTCCATGCCGTTGAGCCAGACCTCCCAGCCCAGGCCCCAGGCGCCGAGCGTGGGCGATTCCCAGTTGTCCTCGACGAAGCGCAGGTCGTGCACCAGCGGATCGAGGCCCAGCTCCTTCAGCGAGCCGATGTACAGCTCCAGGATGTTCTCCGGGTTCGGCTTCATCACCACCTGGTACTGGTAGTAATGCTGCAGGCGGTTCGGGTTCTCGCCGTAGCGGCCGTCGGTGGGGCGGCGCGAAGGCTGCACGTAGGCCGCGGCCCAGGGCTCCGGCCCCAGCGAGCGCAGGAAGGTGGCGGGATGGAACGTGCCGGCCCCGACCTCGGTGTCGAGCGGCTGCAGCAGCACGCAACCCTGGCTGCCCCAATAGCGGTTGAGGGTCTGGATCACATCCTGGAAGGTACGTGCGGACATGGCTTTCCGTGACCGTGGACAAAGCGCGCTAGTATAGCTGCAGCACGCTTGCGCACCGGCTTTTCACCCTTGCGCCGCGCCGCGGGGGAGTAGTCCGGATGGCCGCATCACCACAAATCGCAAGCCTGCTGGGCCGGCGCGGCCGGCTGGAGCTGGACGAGCTGCTCGCCGCGCTGGTGGTCGACGGCTACGTCGGCGCCGAGGACGCGAAGCAGGTGCGCATGGGCTCCCGCTCCGGCCGCAGCGCGGTGGAGCTGCATCCGCTGGTGCTGATCGCGAACGCGAAGCTGCCCAGCCAGCGCGATCCGGGACGCCCGCTGAGCCTGGAGGCGCTGGTCGAATGGCTGGCCGGCCACGCCGGCCTGCCCTACCTCAAGATCGACCCGATGAAGGTCAACGTGGCCGCGGTCACCCAGGTGGTGAGCCACGCCTACGCGCAGCGGCACCGCATCCTGCCGGTGGCGGCGGCCACCGGCGAGGTGACGTTCGCCACCGCCGAGCCGTTCGACGCGGCCTGGGCCAGCGACCTTGCGCACATGCTGCGCCGGGACGTGCACCGCGTGGTATCCAGCCCCATCGACATCAACCGCTACCTGCAGGAGTTCTACGGCGTCCAGCGCTCGATCCAGCTGGCGCAGGACGCGAAGGCGAACGGCGGCTACGACGCGTCGGCGATCCTCAACTTCGAACAGCTGGTGGAGCTGGGCAAGAGCGGCGAGGTCGGCGCCGACGACCGCCACGTGGTGCACATCGTCGACTGGCTGCTGCAGTACGCGTTCGAGCAGCGCGCCTCGGACATCCACCTCGAACCGCGCCGCGAAACCGGGCAGATGCGCTTCCGCATCGACGGCGTGATGCACAAGGTGTTCGAGCTGCCGCCGCCGGTGATGAGCGCCGTGACCGCGCGCATCAAGATCCTCGCCCGCATGGACGTGGCCGAGAAGCGCCGCCCGCAGGACGGCCGCATCAAGACCCGATCCAGCACCGGGCGCGAAGTGGAGCTGCGCGTCTCCAGCATGCCCACCGCGTTCGGCGAGAAGATGGTGCTGCGCATCTTCGATCCCGACCTGGTGGTGAAGGACTTCGCCCAGCTCGGCTTCTCCGCGGGCGAGACCGCGCAGTGGCGGCACATGGTCGAACGGCCGCACGGCATCGTGCTGGTGACCGGCCCCACCGGCTCGGGCAAGACCACCACGCTGTACTCCACGCTCAAGCACCTGGCCACGCCGGCGATGAACGTGTGCACGGTGGAAGACCCCATCGAGATGGTCTCGCCCGAGTTCAACCAGATGCAGGTGCAGACCTCGATCGACCTGGACTTCGCCGCCGGCGTGCGCACCCTGCTGCGCCAGGACCCGGACATCATCATGGTGGGCGAGATCCGCGACCTGGAAACCGCGCAGATGGCGGTGCAGGCCTCGCTCACCGGCCACCTGGTGCTCTCCACCCTGCATACCAACGACGCGCCCAGCGCGGTGACCCGACTGCTCGACCTCGGCGTGCCGCACTACCTGATCCAGTCCACGCTCACCGGCGTGGTGGCGCAGCGGCTGGTGCGCACGCTGTGCCCCTACTGCAAGCGCGAAGCCGCGCAGGACCCGCACGAATGGGCGGCGCTCACCCACGGCTGGCCGCTGCCCGTGCCGGACACGGTGCGCGCGCCGGTCGGTTGCCTGGAATGCCGCAACACCGGCTTCATGGGCCGCACCGGCATCTACGAGATGATGCCGGTCTCGCCGCGGCTGCGCGGGCTGATCGCGGCGCAACTGGAGCTGGGCAACTTCGGCCAGGCCGCGCTGTCCGAGGGCATGCGCCCGCTGCGCATTTCCGCCGCCGAGCAGGTGGCGCGCGGACTCACCACGGTGCAGGAGGTGCTCGCCGTGCTGCCGCCGATCGAGGCACCCGACGACCCCACTCCACCCCAGTCATCCGGCAAGGCATGAAACCCGTCCTGATCATCCGCACCGGCCGCGCGCCCGACCCCATCCGTGGCCGCCACGGCGATTTCCCGCACTGGTTCCGGCTGGGCGCGCAACTGGCGCCGCAACGCCTGCAGGTGGTGGACGTGGAGGCGGGCGAAGCGCTGCCCGCGATCGACGGGATCGCCGGCGCCATCATCACCGGCTCGGCGGCGATGGTCACCGCCCGTGCCGCCTGGAGCGAGCGCACCGCCGGCTGGATCCGCGACGCGATGGATGCGGAACTGCCGATGTTCGGCGTCTGCTTCGGCCATCAGTTGATGGCGCAGGCGCTGGGCGGCCGCGTGGACTACCTGCCGGGCGGCCGCGAGATTGGCACGCAGCCGATCGAGAAACTGGCTGCCGCCGCGCAGGATCCGCTGGCCGCGCGCTTGCCGGCGCGTTTTCGCGCCCACACCACGCACGAGCAGAGCGTGCTGGAGCCGCCGCCGGGGGCGATCGTGCTGGCGCGCTCGGAACGCGACCCGCACCAGCTGCTGCGCTACGGCCCGCGGGCGCTCAGCTCGCAGTTCCATCCCGAATTCAGCGCCGACGTGATGCGCGCCTACATCCACCGCAAGCGCGCCGACATGCAGCGTGAGGGTAGCGACCCGCAGCGCAGTTTCCGCGAGGTCGCGGCCACCCCGGTCGCGCGCGGCGTGCTGCACGGCTTCGCGCACCACCACGGGCTGTCGCACGGCGGTCGCCACCGCTGAGCGTCACTGGCGCAGGCGTCGCGCGATCGCGTGGCGCGAGAACAGCGCGAACACCAGTCCGAACACGAAGCCGCCGATGTGCGCCCACCACACGTAGGCGCCGTAGCTGGGGCCGGCATAGCTGAAGAGCAGCTGCAGCAGCACCCAGATGCCGATCAGCAGGTAGGCCGGCACGCGCACGAACTCCAGGTACAACCCCAACGGCAGCACCAGGCCCAGCCGGGCACGCGGGAACAGCGCCACGTAGGTGCCGACCACCGCCGACACCGCGCCGCTGCAGCCGATGATGGGCAGGCGCACGCCGGCCAGCGACAACGCGCCGATCAGGTTCGCCACGATGCCGCCCGCCACGAACAGCAGCAGGAAGCGCAGCGAGCCCAGCGCGCGTTCGCCCGGCAGGCCGAAGATCACCAGGAACAGCAGGTTGCTCAGCAGATGCAGCCAGGTGACGTGGATGAACAGCGCGGTGGACAGGCGCAGCAGCGACGGGTCGGTCAGTTGCGGCCACAGCGGCTCGTGCGGATTGAAGATGTTCGCCGGCACCGTGCCCCAGTCCAGCAGCACCGCGAGCCGTTGCGGCAGCGGCAGCAGCGCCAGCCACACGAAACACAGCACGCAAACGCTGACGATGAGCACGGTGGCCCAGTGCCATTGGCGGCGTCGGCGTGTCTCGACGTGTACGAACATGTGTACTCCGCGGCCGCTACCGGCGGCAGCCTGCCCGATGATAGGCGATCGTCGCCCGGCGTCGCGGCGGCGGTCGCCGCAACCGGGCTCCGCGCCGTGACGCCGGTCCCGGAAAAGCAAACGCCCTCACCGGGATCGGTGAGGGCGTTCGAGGGATAAAGCCCCTGGCGGTGACCTACTCTTGCATGC
>NZ_NJIC01000046.1 GCF_013620825.1 Rhodanobacter sp. PCA2
GGCGGTGGCGGCGGTGGCGGCGGCGGCAACAACAACCCGCGCTACAACAACCCGCACGGCCTGCCGGTGGACGACGACAACGCCGACCCGGGCGCCGACGACCGCCTGATCAACCTCACCGAACTCAAGCGGATGAAGGCGCCGCAACTGCTGGCCTTCGCCGAGTCGCTGGGCATCCGCGAAGGCGTGGCGCGCGCGCGCCGCCAGGACGTGATCTTCTCGATCCTGAAGGCCCACGCCCGCTCCGGCGGCGGCATCTGGGCCGAGGGCGTGCTGGAAATCCTGCAGGACGGCTTCGGCTTCATGCGCTCGGCCGACGAGAGCTACCTGGCCGGCCCCGACGACATCTACGTCAGCCCCAGCCAGATCCGCCGCTTCAACCTGCGCACCGGCGACTACATCACCGGACGCGTGCGCCATCCCAAGGAAGGCGAGCGCTATTTCGCGATGCTGCGCGTGGACGACATCAACGGCGATCCGCCGGAGGCGTCCAAGAACAAGATGCTGTTCGAGAACCTCACCCCGCTGTTCCCGCGCAAGGCGTTCAAGCTGGAGCGCGGCAACGGTTCGAGCGAGGACATCACCGGCCGCATCCTCGACCTGGTCGCGCCGATCGGCCGCGGCCAGCGCGGCCTCATCGTCTCCCAGCCGAAGTCCGGCAAGACGATGATGCTGCAGAACATCGCGCAGGCGATCCAGTACAACCACCCCGATGCGCACCTGATCATCCTGCTGGTGGACGAGCGTCCTGAGGAAGTGACCGAGATCGCCCGCACCGTGCGCGCCGAGGTCATCAGCTCCACCTTCGACGAGCCGGCGGTGCGCCACGTGCAGGTTGCCGAGATGGTGATCGAGCGCGCCAAGCGCCTGGTCGAGCACAAGCGCGACGTGGTGATCCTGCTCGACTCGATCACCCGCCTCGCCCGCGCCTACAACACCGTGGTGCCCAGCTCCGGCAAGGTGCTCACCGGCGGCGTGGACGCCAACGCGCTGCAGCGCCCGAAGCGCTTCTTCGGCGCCGCGCGCAACGTGGAGGAAGGCGGCAGCCTCACCATCATCGCCACCGCGCTGATCGACACCGGCAGCAAGATGGACGAGGTGATCTACGAGGAGTTCAAGGGCACCGGCAACATGGAAGTGCACCTGTCCCGCCGCATCTCCGAGAAGCGCGTCTACCCCGCCATCGACATCAACCGCTCCGGCACCCGCCGCGAGGACCTGCTGATCGAGCCGGACATGCTGGCGAAGATCTGGATCCTGCGGAAACTGCTGCACCCGATGGACGAGCTGGCCGCGATGGAGTTCATGCTCGACAAGATGAAGAACACCAAGTCCAACGACGAGTTCTTCAATTCGATGAAGCGCTGAGGGTCGGTGAGGCGCCGAGGGTCGGTGAAACGCCGAGGGTCGGTGAGGCACTGGAGGCCCTTGTTCTGCTCGTCATCCCGGCGAAAGCCGGGATCCAGTGGCGTCCATGCTTGCCCAAGCCGCCCAGTCGCTGGATTCCGGCCTTCGCCGGAATGACGGGCGGTGGCGCATTTCCCCGAGGCTCCGCCCTCTGCAGACATCAGCGACAAGGCCGGCCATGCGCCGGCCTTGTCGTCTTGGCGACGCGGTTCAACTGCGTCCTCATTCGCACGCCTACGTAGTTGGTCACTTGACCAATCAATGATGCTCATCGCACCTGCGTCCTGATCCGCGCGGGCTCACGGGCAGGAGTCGGCCAAAAAGCGGACCTCCGCAGCGTGTTCAGTCCTGAAACACACGTCCGCCGGCGCGGCCGTGCACAAGCAGCTGCGTTAGCCCCAGGCTTGCCTACACCGGCAGCGCGGGTGCGACGAGCCCGGGGTTGCTGACCGGCCACGGCACCCCGGCCACGACCGTGCGCTCAAGCGGCCGAGCCAGATGCAGCGCGGTGTACTCCACTCGCACCCCGCCGTGACAAAGCCGCAGCAACTCGCCGATCACCAACGCGCCCGCGGCCGCCCCAGTGAAGGGCGTGGCAATGCTGCGCCCGGCCAGGCGCAGTGCGCCGCAGCGATCGCCGCTGTCGGCGAGCAGCTGCTGGTAGGCCGCTTGGTTGAAGGGGACTGGAGTCACGTCGCCCGGCACGGTGGCCGGGTCCATCCAGCAATCCAGCGCCGGCCGTGAGGCCGGAAACGTGTGCACGGTGATGCCGAGGTAATCCCCGGGGCCGCGTCCGAGGCCGGCTTCGATCACCCGGGAAAAGCCCACCTGCTCGACCCGCCGTCGCGCCGCCGGATTGTCCACGCCCATCAGCGCCACGGCCGGCTCGTCGCTGGCCACGGTGAAGTCGGCGGCGAAACGTCGTTCGATGAGCGTCGTTCGAAAGCCGCGGTGCTCGGCCCAGTCCGCCGCCATGCGCGTCTTGCGGCGTCCCATATCGATCTCGCGGCTGAGCAAAGAGGTGCTCTTATTCGCGAGCGAAACCTGATCGAAATCCTGCAGCACCAGCTCGCACGGGTCGGCGCCGTAAGGCAGCAAGCCCAAGGTCCAGAGGTAGGCCTGGCCCAAGTTACCCAGGCCCACCAGCCATGCCGATTGCGGCAGCACCGTGAGTGCCGGACCAGGTGCGGCCGCCGCCCACGGCACCGCGGGATCCCACAACGACCAGCCGATGCGCCGATGGCAGGCCAGCGGCTGCGTGCCGCGGAAGAACTGGAAGATCTCGCTCACTGCCATCGCGCCTGCGAGCACGGCCGCGGCCGCGCAGTTGCCCTGCTCGGCCAGGGGCTCGTCTTCCAGCGGCAGCACCGCGGCTGTCCAGCCATCGAAGCTGGCGCGCACGCCAAAGCCCTCGGCTTGCGCCCGTCCGATCACCAGGCAAGGCAGCCGGGGATCCCGCGCGCTTGCTCGCGTGACACCGAAAGCTTCCAAGGTCGCGGCCAAGCCCGCAGGCGCCGGCGCATCCGGATGCCCTCGCCAGCGCGCGCGCAGCGGCTGCTCGGGCCCCAGATAGCTCACGCCGCCCAGCAGACACGGCAACGCGGTGGCGGCGGCCGTGAGCAAGGCGGCCTGCGCCATCTCGCCCAGGTCGGGACCAAAGACCAGCTGCACGCGATAGCGGGCAAAAATTTCCAGCGCCTCGGCCTCGGAGGCCGCCTCGCCGGTGTCCAGAACCATCTTGAGCACGCGGCTCAGGCGCTCGCCCAGTTCTTCCAACGACTCACTCATGGTCATCCCCCAGCACCAAGAACCGGTTGCCGCACCCGCCTACCGCCTGCCATTGGTGGTCCCCTTCGTAGACGTAGACGCCCACTGACCAGCGGCGGATTCGCGGCCGCGCGAAGTTGGGCAAGATGATTGCGACATGGCCGCGCATGGCGATCAGCGGGTTCTGCCGATCGATGCGGCTTTGTCGGGCGCTGTGCGGGTGCACGTGAATATCGCCCACCACCTGCACGCCGCGCTCGCGCACAATCGCCCACAGACGGCGAAACGCCGCCGCGGGCAAGTCCACGACGCCGCGGGCGTGCACATCCGGGTGCAGGTCATCGAAGTACAGCACTTCGCTGACACGACGGCCGTGCTCGGTCATCTGCCCGAGCAGGAAGGCGCCCGATTCGTGGGTCTCGCCGCCAGTGCGCGCATGCAATTGCGCGACCAGACCGCCCCACAGCCGGCGCGGCATCCGAAGTTCACTGGGCGCGGGCATAGTCAGGCGACCCCAGCAGGTCGGACACGACCCGCACGTATCGGTGGATGCCCACGGCCGGATCCCACAGCATGGACGGATGCTGCTGGCGCCAGGCCTCGTGACCCTGGATGGCGACGCGATCGCAGGGGATGTACAGCGCGCTGGCGTTCCAGTTCGGGTTGAATGCGGCGTTGATCCGGTCGTGACCGCGCGGCCAACGCGGCGGCGACAGGGCAGCGTTGGACTCGCCATCCCACGGCTGGGCCGTGGGTGCGTTGCGCGGGTAGTTCGTCAGCTCGAAGCGCAGCAGCAGCTGGCTGCCGTCGCCGGCACGCACCCAGATCAGTGCGTGCGGCCAGGCAATCGAGTCCAGTCCCCAACGGCCCGAAAACGAGCCGTTGAGGAAAGCCCCGGAGTTGACGTCGGCCTCGAAGGCCTGTTGGTCCAAGGACGTCATGTCAGCCCTCCACCCGCTTGAAGGGCACCAGGTCGAAGGCCACAGCACACAGCGTGCCATCGGTCAGCGTGCCGATCTGGGTGTCCGAGTCGGGGCGCTCGTCGCCACCCTCGAGCTCGAGCACGTGCTCGGCCGCATCGCGCGGCGACATCTCGAAGGCGTTGCGCGTCGCCCACTGATGCACGTGGCCCACTCGCGTCACCGGCGGGAAGTCGCGCGACTTCGTCACCCCGTTGAATGTGACATTGACGCTGACGCGCTGGCAGCGTCCCTGGTGCAAGCGCAGCAGCGCCGGCCTGCCCTCGCCTTCGCCCGAAACCAGCGCCTGCACCGGCGTCTTCAGGTCGACCGGACCATCGTGGTCCTCGGCGTGGATGAGGTCCTGCCCGATGTCGGTGCCGCCCAGCGCCTCGAGCGCCTCACCTACCGTCTGCTGGCCGTTCACGTCGCCGACCAGCACCTGCGCAGCGCCCCCGCGCTGCAATACGATCTTGATGTTTTTCACGCTACACCACCTTCTGTGTCATTCGTCATTGGGGAATTCCAACGCCGTCACACAGCTAGTCGCGTAGCGCGAGAAAAAACCGGAAGGTGATTCTGAAAGTCGCGAAGAAACAGCGGCCAGGCGCCCGACTCAGGAAGCCACCGCGACCGCCGGAATCGCCGGGCACAAAAAGAAGAAGGGGCAACGCGGGCATTGATCGCTGATGTTTGGCGGGAAATCGCCGGCCGCGATGGCGTTGGCAATCGTGCGCACCTGGTCCACGGTGACATCGAGCTGCTTGCCGGTGATTTCCAGATCGACGGTGTCGCCGGAGGTCAGATAGTGCATCTGCAAACGGGCGCTCTTTCCGTAGAGCTGCTGGCCGGCCAGCAGGCGTAAGGTGTCGGGCAGCTCCGCCTTCACTTTCTTGGGGCGGCGTCCAGTCTTATAGCGGCGCACCATGCCGCCGTTGCCCGATTCGGCCTGGTCGAGCTCCACGCGCACGCGCACGCCGCCCACGTCCATCTCCACCGGCTGGGAGATCGCCCCGGGCGCGCGTAAATGCTCTTGCGCCTTGGTGAGCAAGCGCACGGCGAAGTCTTTGTAGAGCGGCGAAAACGGATGATCGCCCGGCCCTTGGGTCGCCCACACCTGCTCGAGCTGAGGCCAGTACTCCTCCAGCGGCACCTCGCGCGTTTGCCGCTGCTGCAACACCCACGACAAGACCGCGTAGACCGAACGGTGGAAGCGTGCGTAGCCGTCATCGTCGCCGCTGGCGTGCAGACCCAAGCTTCGTGAGTAGGCGTACTTGCGCGGACACCGCTCGTACAGGTCCAGCTCTCGTGCCTCGTGGATCGACGTCTCCAGCTTGAGCTCTGGGCGCGCGGGCAGCTCTTCGGCGATCGGCAAGGGCGCGCATTGGGGGGCGTTGGTGCGCGTCACTTGCCCCGCGATGGCCAGCAGGAACTTGGATTCGGAGGCATTGCGTGCGCCCAGCCGCTGGGCTCGCGACAGATGCAGATGGTCGCGTGCGCGCGAGAGCGCAACGTAGAACAAGCTCTCTTCCTCGAACCGGTCGCTGACATCCTCGGCGCGAAGCATGCCGGTCGGCGGCGGGCACGGGACGTAGCGGCCTGACTGCGGAAAGTGGCTGGTGGCCAGGTACGGCAGGTACACCACCGGAAATTCCAGGCCCTTGCTCGCGTGGACTGTCATCAGCCGCACCGCATCGATCGAGGCGGCGGCCGCCGGCAACTCACGAAGGGCTCGCTCCTCACCGAATTGCTCCAGCCGGCGGATCCAGCGCAACAGATTCTTCTTGGAGTTGCCCTTGCGAGGATCAAAATGTTCGGCGGCGAACTGCAGCAGCTGAAAGACGGCCAGGCGGCGCTGCTGGGCAGAGCTACCCTCACCTTCCAAGAGCGCATCGATTAGGGCGCGGCGCTCGAACAGCACGTGATGGAGCACTTGCGGGACGGTCGATTCGAACGACACCCCGGCCAGGTCATCGCGCAGGCGCTCCAGGGCCGCGCGCCCGGCCGGTGAGCACGCGGCGACGACCGCGGGGTCTGACAAAGCCGCTAGCGGCATGCGCTGGGCAGCGTTCGCGTGCTGCAAGAAGGTGCGCACGTCCTCCAGGGGCATGCCGTAGGCGCCGGTGGCCGCCAGCCGCAGCAATGCACCGCGGCTGGGTTCGGCGACGAACGAAATCAGCGACAGCAAATCGCGCACTTCCGCGCGTTCGAAGATGTCCCCCAAATACATCGACGGTACGCCCAACGCCTGCAAACGCACGGCGATGCGCTCGGCATGGGTATGAGTTCGCACGATGATGGCCTGTTCGCGGTAGGCCACGCCTTGCTGGCGGTGGGCCTCGATCGCCTGTGCGATGGCACTGACTTCCGAATCCAGGTCCGGTGCGATCAGCAGTTGGGGGCGATGGCCTTCCCCACGATCCCCTTTGAGCTGCATGGCCGCGCGCCAGACCGGCTCGTCCAGGCTTCGGGCAAAGGTCGTGTAGGTATCGATGATGCGTTGCCCGGAGCGGTAGTTGCACTCCAGCGGAAACACCTGTGTCCCTGGGTATTCGGTGGTGAACAGGCGTATGTTGCCTGGCGATGCGCCGCGGAACCGATAGATCGCCTGTCGCACATCACCGACCACCCACAAGCGCTCGCCCTCGCCCGCAAGCAACTTCAGCAGGCGCGAGCTGGCGCGGTTGACGTCCTGGTATTCGTCCACGAGCACGTGAGCGAACTGGCCGCGGACCTCGGCCAGTACCTCGGGGTGCTCTTCCAGCAGGCGGATAGCGCGCCAGATCAGGTCGCCGAAGTCCACCGCCCCCGCTTCTTCGAGCATCGACTCGTAGCCGGCATAGACCCGCGATACTTCGTCCGCTCGCTCGGCCGCTTCGCGTTCGGCATCGGTTTGCGCGCCTTGGGCCATTTGCGCCGCCAACGTGGCGTATTGCGCAGGCGTGCACAGCTCATCCTTGGCGCGCGAGATCGCGCCCAACACCGGCTGGATCTGGGCGAGCGGATCGTTCAGGCGCAGGTAGTAGTGCAACTCCAGGCTGGGCAGCACCGCTTCCAAGCGCTCGAGGGCTTCGGCCGGATCCACCACGCGTACTGGCTCGGGCAGGCCGGCTTGGGCGGCGTGTTTGCGCAACAATTCCAGGCCGAAGGCGTGAAAGGTCCCGGCCCACAGCTCGTTCGCGGCCGGGATAGTGCGTGCAATGCGCTCTTTGATCTCGCGCGCCGCCTTGTTGGAGAAGGTCAGCGCCAAGATCGAACGCGGATCGGTGTCCTCCATGAGCAGATGCTCGATGCGCCCAATTAGCGTGCGCGTCTTGCCCGTGCCCGGCCCGGCTTCCACCAGCGCCGGCGTGCCCACGTGATGGGCGGCGATGCGCTGTGACGGATCCAGTCCCGCGAGCGGTTTGTCCGGTTGCACAGGCGGCGGATCGGGCACCAGCAAGGCGTACTGCAGCTGTTGGTAGACCAGGCCCGACGCTATTCCAAGCTCGCTGGCGATCTTCGAGGCCGGCCACTGCTGCTCGATGAACAGGTGCCGGGCCAGGTCGACCGGCAACAAGAATTCGCGCGCGAACACGTTGGCATAGCGCTCACGCAATTCCAGCGCGCTGTAGCCTTCCACGCGCCCGATGCCCAGGGGCGTGGCCTGCTCAGGCCCTTCGGGGTCGACATCAAAGCTCACCAGCACCGGATCGGCGGGTGATTCGATCACCCAATGACCGAACTCGTGGGCTTGGACGAAGACCTTCGCTTCCGGGCCCAGCGCGGCGGAAACGATGATGCGCTGACTCTTGCGTTGCAGCGCGCCCATCCCGCCCCCGAGCAAGGGGTAGTCGGCGGGCACGTGCAAGACGGTGAGTTCGGCATCGTCCATCGCCGCCTGCAACAGCTCATGGGCGGCCTGGCCACAGCTTGTTTTTTGCTGCAGGCGCTGGCGCACCTCTTGCGCCTGGAGCCGAACCGAAATGAACGCATCCACGGCGGGTACGCTTTATACGGTCTCACGAAGCCATTGCTGCTTGGCTTCGTCCGACAGTGTGGAGTTTTCGACGGCCTGCTTGAATGTCCAGTGCGTACGCGTGGGTGCTTTGGCCGCCGAGCGCGCTAGGACCACTCGCCGGTTACTTTGAAACAACCAGGCGCTGACGGCCTCCACGCTTTCGTTGAGCGCGGACGAAAAGACGTTGAGCAGACGTTGAGGCACCGGCGGCAAGATCATGTGCTCCTCAAACAGAGCCAGGATCGACTCGTCGATTCCAAGGCTCTTCGTCCACACGGCCTGGGGTCCGCGCGCACGAAACGCCGCCTCCACGCGCTGGATCTGGTCGCGGGTTGCGCCGGCCGATCGCACCGGCGCCGGCGCGGCGGCGACATGATCTTGATTTTGGCTCACCCGCTGCAGGTGGCTCATGGTGTTGCTGACTAGGTGGTCTTCCTCCTCCGCGGCTAGCGGCTCGCTGCCAACCAGCACCGTCGCCACCCATTCGAGGGCGAAGTCGACGATTTCCTTCTCAAACTGCGGGTACTTTTCGGTCCATTCGTCCACCAAGGCCTTGGACGGGCGGTCTGCCGCCGCGGCGAAGGCGCCGAGGACGTCGTCGGGGATATTCTTGTGGCTCATAGATCTTTCCTTTCACCAAGCGCTTTGGCGACCTTGCCGATCCACTCGCGAACGGTGCGGTCGGAGACGCTCAGCTGCTGTGCAATTTGGGGTTGGGTTCGTTGCAGCACGCGCCAGAGCAAGAACGCTTCGATGGCCTTTTTAGGCAGCTCGGACAGGCGGCGCTGGAGAGCCACGAGCTCTTCGTGAGCCAGAGCACGGGCTTCGGGCTCGAACTCCAGATCCGGCGGATCCCAGTCAGGCGCGATCAGCTTGCCTTCGCTGTCGTCATCCTGATCGACCTTTTCCAGTGCCAGCTCGAGGTTGCGCGCCCAAGGGTGGTGCCGCGAGCGCATGGCATCGATCGAACGACAGATCAGGTAAGAGGAGAAGCGTCGGATGCCGTACTCCAGGCCCGGATCTTTGCGTTCTACGCTCTTGAGCACGCTCTCAAAGATCAGCTGCTGGTGATCGAGCAGGTCGTCATCGGAGATGCCATACAACCGGCGCATGCGGCCGGCGATCATCGGCATGGCGGCTTTGACCAAGGCCTCGAACGCGGCCCAGTAAAGCTCCAGGTCTCCGGCGTCGTGGCCTGCACATACGCTGTACAGCAACGCTTCGGCGCGCAGATCTCTCTTTCGCGCCGCTTGCTTGAGGCGAGCCAGTCGCTCATCGCGGCTGAGCGCTTCGAGTGCGTCGATTTGGCTTATTACTTCGGGAAGTCGGCCCTGGGGCGGCTGCCCTCGTTCGCTGTCGGGTGGTTCTAGGTCGGCTTTCATGCAGCTACTTTCCTCCGGGCTTTCCGACCTCTTCGAGTGCAAGACCGGACCATCCGATCTGGTGCCTTACGCGATCGCGGCAGGCCACGGGCCAGCGTCGAACGCGCAATGGGTCGTTTCCCCACCAGTCGAAGCGTGGGTGAAAAAACCGGAAGCCTTCACCACGCCCCGAACAGCGGGTCGTTTAGTGCCCCCAGTCGAAGCGTCGGCACAAAAACCGGAAATCCTTGCTGGCGCCCCGAACCCTAGAGGAGCATACCTTCGGTCTGGCCCCGGGCGGAAAAACCGGAAGTCCCCCCAGGCCCTGACGATCGAGTCATCGGTCAGCCAATCGGGCCCCCTTCTAAAAGCCCGAAAGCCCCCCGCCGCGGCC
>NZ_NJIC01000001.1 GCF_013620825.1 Rhodanobacter sp. PCA2
CAGATCGTGCAGGTGAATTTCATCGAGCCGCCGCCGGTGCAGGAGGTGTCGCAGAACGCGGTCGCCGCCGCGCCGCCTGCGCCCCCGGCCCCGCCGGCGCCGCCCGCCGACATCGCCGCCGGTTCGGATCTCAGCTACAACAGCCGAATCACGCCGCGCTACCCGCCGCAGGCCATCCGCCAGCGCCACGAGGGCACGGTGATCCTGTTGATCCTGGTGGGCACCGACGGTACGCCGAAGGACATCAAGGTCGACAAGTCCAGCGGTTACCACGAGCTTGATCGCGCGGCGATCGAAACGGCACAGAAGTGGCGTTTCAATCCCGAGGTCAAGAACGGCAAGAAGGTGGAGGGCTACGCCCGCGTTCCCGTCACCTTCAACCTCAGCCAGATGTAATCCCCCCCGACACTGTCACCACAGTTCACGCCTGACTTCCCAAGGGTAGCGTTATGTTCCTACAGACTCCTGCACCGACCGATGCCGCCCAGGTGGCGGGCAACTCCAACGCCGAAGCCATGAAGCAGATGGGCTTCGCCAACCTCGCCCAGGGCTTCGACTGGCTGGGTTGGGTGGTGTTCATCACCCTGGTGGTGATGTCCTTCCTCTCCTGGTATTTCATCATCGCCAACACCATCCGCAACGGCATGGTGAAGTCGCGCGCCGATGGCGTGATCAACGGCTTCTGGAACAATGCCTCCACCCAGGACGCGATCCGCGAGCTGGAAGCCCAGCCCAAGAGCGAACCGTTCTCCAAGATCGCGCTGGACGCCGCCTCGGCGGTGGCCCACCACCAGCAGGCGAACAAGGGCGGCATCGCCGAGTCGCTGAGCCGCTCGGAGTTCGTCGACCGCGCCCTGCGCCAGGCCGTGGCCCGCGAGAGCCTGCGCCTCGAAGGCGGCCAGACGGTGCTCGCCACCGTGGGTTCGTCGGCACCGTTCGTCGGTCTGCTCGGTACGGTGTGGGGCATCTACCACGCCCTGATCGGCATCGCCGCCAGCGGCAACGCTTCGATGACCGCCGTGGCCGGCCCCGTGGGCGAGGCGCTGATCATGACCGCCATCGGTCTGTTCACCGCGATCCCGGCGCTGCTCGCGTTCAACTTCTTCAACCGGTCGAACCGCGTGATCTTCGCCCGTTTCGACGAGTTCGCGCACGACCTGCACGACTTCTTCGCGACCGGCTCGCGCGTCGAGTGAGGGGCTGAACCATGTCCATGAGCGTCGGAGGCGATACCGGCGGTCCGGTTTCGGAAATCAACGTCACGCCACTGGCTGACGTGATGCTGGTGCTGCTGATCATCTTCATGATCACGGCACCACTGATGTCCCACCCGATCACCGTCACGGTGCCGACTGCGAATCCGAAGAGCACCGAGGAGAAGGCTGCGGAAACCCCGCCGCTGGACCTGGCGATCAAGGAAGACGGCACGATGTACTTCCAGGATCACCCGGTCACCGAGGCGGAGCTGAAGTCCCAGCTGGCGGTGGCCGCGCAGAAGGCGCCGCAGCCGGAACTGCAGATCCGTGCCGAGAAGGGCCTCGAGTGGAAGACGGTGCGCAAGGTGATCAGTGACGCCAAGGGCCAGGGCATGGTGCACGTCGGCTTCATGACCACCGCGCCCGCGAAGGAGTAAGCAGTCATGGCGTTTTCCGTCAAATCCTCGTCGGGCCCGATGGCCGACATCAACATCACGCCGCTGATCGACGTGATGCTGGTGTTGCTGATCATCTTCATGGTGACGGCGCCGATTCCGCTGGAGAAGATCAAGATCGACCTTCCGCAGCCGAACCCGAACCAGACCCCGCCGACGAACCCGCCGGAGCCGATCAACCTCAAGATCGACGCCAGCGGCGCGTTCTACTGGAACGACACGCCGGTGGACGAACTGGGCCTCAAGGCGCAGTTCGCGGTGATCGCCCAGCAGACCAACCAGCCGGAAGTCCAGATCAAGGCAGCCGATGCCACCGCCTACCAGCATGTCGCTACCGTGCTGGCGGACGCGAAGCAGTACAACCTGACCAAGATCGGCTTCACCGACAGCGACTGACCAGCCGCCGCTGTCGCGACACCCGCGTTACCCGCGCCAACCCCCGCCCCGTGCGGGGGTTGGCGTTTGTGCGGGTCGAATCCCCGGCTGCCTGGCCGGGCGCGCCGGTCGCGACACGCACGGGCATCGCGTGGCGCGCCAGGCCGGACTCGATCGCGGCGAAACCACCGCGCCCGGGCGGTGCGGCTAGCGCAGTATCTGCAGGTAGTTGCGCACAGTGGCGGCCAGGCCTTCGTACAGCGCCTCGCCGATCAGCGCGTGGCCGATCGACACCTCGGCCAGCCCCGGGATCGCGGCCTTGAACGTGCCGAGGTTCGCCTGGCTGAGGTCGTGGCCCGCGTTCACCGCAAGGCCCGCCTGCTGCGCCTGCCGTGCAGTGGCGACGCAGGCCGCGAGCGCCGCGTCGGGCTCGCCGTCGGCGAACGCCTCGGCGTAGGGGCCGGTGTAGATCTCGATGCGCTGCACGCCGATCGCCTTCGCCGCCGCGAAATCCTGGCTGCCGGCGTCCACGAACAGGCTGACGCGGCTGCCGATCGCGTTGAGTTCCGCCACCAGCGGCCGCAGCCGGTCCAGGTCGCGGGCGAGGTCGAAACCGTGGTCGGAGGTGATCTGGCCGTCGCCGTCCGGCACCAGCGTCACCTGGCTGGGGCGCACCTCGCGCGCCAGCGCGACCAGGCCGGGGTAGGCGCCGCGCGCCGGGGCGAACGGGTTGCCCTCGATGTTGTACTCCACCCGCCCGCGCAGCATCGCGGCCAGCGCGCGCACGTCGTCCGGGCGCACGTGGCGCAGGTCCGGCCGCGGATGCACGGTGATGCCGCCGCAGCCGCTCTCGATGCAGGTCTGCGCCGCGCGGCAGATGTCGGGCTCCTGGCCGCCGCGCGAATTGCGCAGCACGGCGATCTTGTTGAGGTTGACGCTGAGCAGGGTCATGGCGGGCGGATCGTCACGGGAACACGGGGGAACGCAACACTGCGCCGATCAGCCCGCGTCGGCAAGCGCGAACAGGCGTATGCGTCGCGGCGCGCCGCGCCAGGCCAGCGCGGCAAAGGCATCGCCGCCCACGTGCAGCCGGTGCAGCTGCCACGCGGCGGGATCGTCGCCCTCCAGCGATCGCAGCGCCAGCCCGTCGGCGTCGCTGCGTATCGACAGGCGGTCCAGCCCGAACGCGAGGCCGCGACCCAGCGCCTTCAGCACCGCCTCGCGCGCCGTCCACAGTTCGAGGAACGCGGCACGGCGCGCGTCCTCGTCCAGCGTGGCGAGCCAGGTGGCTTCGTCGGCGGTGAAGAAGCGCTGCGCGATCTCCAGCGCGCTGGCGCGCGTGCGCCGCAGCTCCAGGTCGATGCCGGGCGCGATGCCGCGCGCCACCACGACCAGCGCCCGCTCGCCGCTGTGCGACCAGTTGAAATCCAGCGCGTCGTGGCTCTGCGCTACCAGTGCGGGGCGGCCGTGCTCGCCGGCCAGCAGCCGCACCGCGGACGGCTCGGTGCCGAGATAGGACGCGAGCAGCGCCAGCAGCGGCGCGCGCCCCGCGTCGCGCGGGCGCTGCACGTGCCAGACATGAACCTCGTCAGCGCGCAGGGGCTCTGCTACTTTCGCGGGAAGGAATCCGTCCAGGGCTTGCATGCACGCATGCTGACGGACGGACGCGGCCGCACACAAGCGGCAGATGGCATCGTAACTGCACGCGGGGAGGACCATGATCGCCGGCTGGCTGCTGCTGCTCGTCGCGCTGCTGTACGTGGGCCTGCTGTACTGCGTGGCGTGGGCGGGCGACCGGCGCCCGCTGTACCCGCGCCAGCCGCGGCTGCGGCCCATCGTCTACAGCCTGGCGCTGGCGGTGTACTGCTCGTCGTGGACGTTCTACGGCGCGGTGGGCACCGCCGCGCGCGAGGGCCTGGGTTACCTGCCGATCTATCTGGGACCGGTGCTGCTGTTCGTGTTCGGCTTCGACCTGCTGCGCCGGCTGGTGGAAGTGGCGCAGCAGCGCAACATCACCTCGATCGCCGACTTCATCGGCGCGCGCTTCGGCAAGTCGCACGGCCTGGCCGCGCTGGTGGCGGTGATCACGGTGGTGGCGATACTGCCGTACATCGCGCTGCAGCTGAAGGCGGTGGCGATGTCGTTCGCCGTGCTGGGCGGCAGCGGCAACCCGGGCCTGCACGGCGCGCTGGCGACCGACCCCGCGTTGTGGTGCGCCGGCCTGCTCGCGGTGTTCGCGATACTGTTCGGCACGCGCAGCATCGACGCCACCGAGCATCACCACGGCCTGATGCTGGCGATCGCGCTGGAATCGCTGATCAAGCTGGTGGCGTTCGTGGCGCTGGCGCTGTTCGCGCTGCACCACGGGCCCGGGCTGGCGGCGACGGTGAACCTGGCGAAGCACCACCCGGGCGACGGCCTCTCGGCGGGTTTCCTCACCCAGACGCTGCTGGCGTTCTTCGCGATGCTGTGCCTGCCGCGGCAGTTCCAGATCGGCGTGGTCGAATGCGAGGACCCGCGCGACCTGCATCGCGCGCGCTGGATGTTCCCGCTCTACATGCTCGCGATCAGCCTCGCGGTGCTGCCCATCGTGGCCACCGGCATGCAGTTGCCGGCGGTGCGCGACGGCCTCGCCGACGCCTGGGTGCTGAACCTGCCGCGCACGCTGGGCCACGGCGGCATGGCGATGCTGGCGTTCGTGGGCGGCTTCTCGGCGGCCACCGGCATGGTGATCGTGGCGGCCGTGGCGCTGTCCACCATGATCAGCAACGACCTCGTGATGCCGGCGTTGCTGCGCATGCGCCACCTGCGGCTGGAGCACCGCAGCGACCTCTCCAGACTGGTGCTTCGCGTGCGCCGCGTGGCGATCGTGGCGCTGGTGTCGCTGGCCTACGGCTACTACCGCGTGGTGGCCGACACCGAGAACCTCGCTGCCACCGGCCTGCTGGCGTTCGCCGCGGTGGCGCAACTCGCGCCGGCGATCGTGGCCGCGCTGTACTGGCGCGGCGCCAGCCGTCGCGGCGTGGTGATCGGCCTGGTGGCCGGCTTCGCGGTATGGGCCTACACGCTGCTGCTGCCGGCGGTGCTGCACGTGGGCAGCTGGCAGCAGGACGGCCCGCTGGGGCTGAGCTGGCTGCGGCCGCAGGCGCTGTTCCACCTGGGCGGCAGCGATCCGCTGCTGCACGGCACGCTGTGGTCGCTGCTGGTCAACGTGACCTGCCTGGTGTTCGTCTCGCTGCGCTGGCGGCCGAACCTGGAGGACCGCCTGCACGCGGCGCTGTTCGTCGATCCCTATGCGACGCGGCGCGGCGGCGCGGGCGACTGGCGCGGTCGCGTGGTGGTCGCCGACCTGCGCACCATCGCCACCCGCATCGTGGGCCGCCGCAGCACCGAGCGCGCGTTCGCGGACTACGAACGGCGCCGCGGCCGGCCGCTGCAGCCCGGCGAGTCGGCCGACCGCGCGCTGATCCAGCACACCGAACGCCTGCTCGCCGGCGCAGTGGGCGCGGCCAGCGCGCGGCGCATCCTGATGGGCATGCTGTCGGGCTCCGGCCTCGACATCGCCGAGGCGATGGCGCTGATGGACGAAGCCTCGCAGGAACTGCGCTTCAACCGCGAGCTGCTGTCCTCCACGCTGGAGAACGTGTCGCAGGGCATCAGCGTGGTCGACGTGCAGATGCGCCTGGTGGCGTGGAACCGGCGCTATCTTGAACTGTTCGGCTATCCCGACGGCATGGTCTACGTGGGCGTGCCGGTGGCCGACCTGATCCGCTGGAACGCCGAGCACGGCGAATGCGGTCCCGGCGAGGTGGCGGCGCACGTGACCAAGCGCATCGGCCACCTGCGCGCCGGCACGCCGCACGTTTTCCAGCGCGTGCGGGCGGACGGCAGCACCATCGAGATGCGCGGCCGCGCGCTGCCCGGCGGCGGCTACGTCACCACCTACACCGACGTCACCGCCTACAAGCGCGCCGAGGAGGCGCTGATCGAGGCGAACGAGACGCTGGAACAGCGCGTGGACCAGCGCACCGCCGAACTCAGCGAGGCGCTGGCCGCCACCGCGCAGGCGCAGCAGACCGCCGAGGCCGCGAACGTCTCCAAGACGCGCTTCCTCGCCGCCGCCAGCCACGACCTGCTGCAGCCTCTGAACGCCGCCCGGCTGTTCACCTCCGCGTTGCGCCAGCAACCGGCGCTGGATGCGGAATCGCGGCAACTGGCCGAGCGCATCGACGCCGCGTTCCGCGCGGCGGAAGACCTGCTCGACGCCCTGCTCGACACCTCGCGCCTGGACACCGGCAGCTACCAGCTGGAAGTCGGCAGCTTCGCGCTGTCCGACCTGTTCGAATCGTTGCAGGGACAGTTCGCGGTGATCGCCGAGCAGCGCGGCCTGCGCCTGCGCGTGGCGCCCACGCGGCTGGCCGTGCGCAGCGACCCGCAACTGCTGCGCCGCGTGCTGCAGAACTTCCTTTCCAACGCGCTGCGCTACACCCAGCGCGGCGGCGTGCTGCTGGGCGCGCGCCGCGTCGGCGAGGACGTGCGCATCGAGGTGTGGGACACCGGCCCCGGCATCGCCGCCGGCCAGCGCGCGCGCGTGTTCGACGAATTCCAGCGGCTGGAACAGCCGTCGCCGTGGGGCGAGAAGGGCCTGGGCCTGGGCTTGTCGATCTGCGACCGCATCGCGACCATGCTGGAGCACCGGCTGGACCTGCACTCGCGTCCCGGCCACGGCAGCTGTTTCGCGGTGATGGTGCCGCGCGCGCCCGCCGTGCCGCCGCGCCGGCAGGCGGTGCGCGGCGGCGTCAGCGACGAACAACTGCCGCTCACCGTGCTGTGCCTGGACGACGACGCGGCGATCCTCGACGGCATGCGCGCGCTGCTGGGCCGCTGGGGCGTGGACTGCCGCACCGCGCGCGACGTCGCCGCCGCCGCCGCCGAACTGCGGCGCGGTCCGGTCGACCTGATCCTCGCCGACTACCATCTCGACGGCATCGACGGCCTGCAGGCGCTGCAGCAGCTGCGCGCCGCCTGCCATCCGCTGCCGCCGGCCGCCCTGATCACCGCCGACGGCAGCAGCGACCTCAAGCAACGCACCCGCGCGCTGGGCTATCCGCTGCTGCACAAGCCGGTGCGGCCCGCGGCGCTGCGCGCGCTGCTGACGGCGCTGGTGAGGAAGCAGTCGGAAAGGCGCGTGGGCGCCTGAGCGGTCGAAATGCGGCGCCCAGGCCTTTTGTCTGCAGCGGCCGGACGCAATGCCGCCCGGACGAAGGATCAGCCGCAGCACCCCGTCGCCGAGCCCGCCGACTGCATCGGCGGGCACTTCACGCTGCCATAGGAACAGAACACGCAGCAGTCGCCCGCCAGCGGCTTGAGCAGCGTCTTGCAGGCGGTGCATTCGTAGAAATAGATGCACGCGTCGGTGGGCATCGTTTCGGCGCGGGCGTGGCCGCAGGCCGGGCAGGTGAGCACGGAGGTGAGCTTGATGGTTTCTTGCATGGCCGGAACCGTGGTTGACCCGTTGATGCCTGCCTGCGTGCTCTGTGGCGCAGGCTTGAACGCAAGGCTAGCACCTGCTCCCGGTTGCGATCGCCTGCCCGATGCCCGGCTCGTTGCCGCCGGGGGCCGCGCGGCGGAAATCACGCGTGCGGTGCTGCGGGTTTGCCGTGGCGAAGAACGTGCGGATTGGGGAACAGACAAGCGGCAGGAAGACCTGCCCGAGGATGATCGGGAGCTTGTCAGCGCATCTCGAAAAGCTCCTGATGGAACGCTTCCCGGGGTAGCCCCGCGGCAACCAGGTCGGCGCAAAGGTCCCGACCGAAGGCAGCGGGGCCGCAGAACCACACGCTGGCTTCTCGCCACCCGGGCACCACCGCGCGCAGATGTTCGCCGGTCAGGAGGCCGCCTTGGGGGCTGGCGAACAGGTGCAGCGTGACACCGGCAGCCACGCTGTCGGCGCGCAGCTTCTCGATGGCCAGCGGGTCGACTGTGCTGGTCGGATGGAACAAGTCGATGGGTCGTGGATCCGGCTTCCCGTCCCGCGCCAGATACTTCATGCGCGCAATGAACGGCGTGATCCCGATTCCCGCGCCTATCCATATCTGGCGGGGGCGGTCGTCGTCGAACGTGAAGCAGCCGTAGGGCCCCTCGATCTTCACCCGGTCGTTTACCCGCAGGCGCTCCGGCAAGCGGCGGGTGTGGTCGCCGAGGGCCTTGGTGATCAGGGTGATGCGTCGTCCGTTCTCCGGCTCCCAGGCTGAAGCGATCGTATAGGGATGTGCGCCCTCCCTTGCGTCGGAGGTGGCGAAAGCAAACTGTCCTGTCCGATGGCCGGGCCAATCCGCGTCCATCCGTAGCGTGGTCTCCAGCACGTTCAATGCCGGGTAGGTTTGCAGCGATTCAATGAGGCCGTGCGAGGTACGCCGCGCGCCAACCCTGCCCAGCAGCACGTAGGCGGCCGAGAACGTGCCGCTGGCAAGCAGTACGGCCAGCGCCCAGCCCACGGGCTGCGCCCAGTAGGCAAACTTGACCAGCACCACGCTGTGGAAAACCAGCACCAGGTAGGCCACGGCCAGCCAATGGTGGGTCTTGGCAAACAGCCGGTAGGGAAAGCGCCGGACCAGGGCCAGCACCAGCAGCACTGCAGCGATGTAGAAAGCCCATTCGCCCACGCTTTCCGCCAGGCCGCGCCAGTCGCGCAGGATCGATTCGACGCCCCCCGCGGACTCGCCCGCGCCCCGGGCTCTGCGCCCGGGCCGGGTCAGCCAACCCCAGCCCACGGCCCACTTCGTGCCTTGCGCCAGCAGCCAGTGCGCCGTGGCGGTCGCCAATGCGGCGATGCCCAGCCACTTGTGCAGCCGGTACATCTTGTCCAGGCCGTTGAAGCCCTGCTCCAGCCATTTGGGGCGAGTGGCCAGCACCATGGCCAGGGACATCGCGCCGATGGCCAGCACGCCGCTGTATTGGATCCATGCGGTACGCAAGGCGAAGTAACCGGGCTGCGCGGGCCAAAGCGTATCGGCAAAAAGCCACAGGACGCTCAACGCCAGCACGAAAATCCAGAATGTCCAGACGATTCTCTTCATTCCGCATCCGCACCATGTTCAGAGGACGCGCCTGCTGCGCGAGTCGGGCGACAGCAATGCACGTGCGCCAGAGATTTCATTTGAACCGGCTCCTGACCCAGGCATGGCGGAGTAGCCATTCCAATCTCGCCACCCAACCTTCAGCGAACCTTTGAAACAAGCATCAGCCGGGGCATGGAACCCGCTGCATGCCCACCGAGGCATGGAACCGCCCCGGCGTGGGTGTAACCGTGCCCTCGATGTACCCAGTTTCCCCCCGATGTGCGTCAGTTGTGCACCGCAGCGGCGTTTTGTCCCGCTCGATCCCGGGCTTCCACGGGCGCGAGGGATGTTCTTCGGCTCCATTCCCTTCCGCGGCGCCACGACAGCGACGTCTCCCGGGGCCGTGACGGCTCGTCGTGGCCGCATCGACGCAATCCACCCAGGACGAATGCTTCGTGTGTTGCGCGACGGCGTGGCGCGGCTTCTTGCTCCACTTCCTCGTCGCCCGGCAACGGCTGCATCGTGCCGGGTTCGACGGCGATCACGATGCGCGTGCGGAATGGCTGCGGTGCGGGCGCGGCGGTGCGCATGGCGATGTCGTCGCCGTCGAAGAGTCCGGGGATGCGGGCCGAGGCGTCGAACCCGCCCATGCACGACGGGCAGCGGGGCTCACCGGCGCAATGGAGTGCTGCGGAATTGCCGTCAGGCGCCGCGCCTTTTCGCTTGCCCCGGTCTCCCGTATTTCTCCACGTAATCCGAAAACCGGTGGGCAAGTTCCCTTTCCTTGCCCAGCGGCATTCGCCGCATGGGCTCGCCCGTTTCGATGTGCTCGAACGGGTTCTGCGGATGGTCCAGGAACTCGGTGATGCGGGACATGCAATCGATCTCGTTGTCGTAGTGGCGACGCGCCAGCGTGGCCAGACTGTCCGACACGTAGACATTCGTGGGGATGACCGAAATGATCTCGCCTGCATCGACCTCGGCATCGATGTAGTGCAGCGTGATGCCCAGGGGTTTCATCCCGTACAGCGCCCACTTGAATGCATCCAGGCCGCGGCACGCGGGAATGATGCCGGGATGGCAGTTGATGATCTTCTTTCCCCGGACGCATCCGGGCGACAGCACGCCCGCTCCCAGGATCAGGTACACATCGCAGGCGTCGTCGATGTCCCGGTCGCTCGCGCATTCGACGTACGGGATGCCGTGCTTTTCGGCCATGGCCTGCGGGGCCACCGCGGCCGACTGGTCCGGGCGATGGTCGAACAGCGTCTCCCGGCGTTTTCTCGGCGTGAAGGGCAGCGCGTACATCCTGAGCCCGAAGTCCTGCTGCAGGATCCGCTGCAGCACCTGTTCCGTTTTCAGGTGCGGGCAGTGGTAGGTGACCAGTCCGACCGTCTTGAGCTGCATGTGCGTGTCTCCTTTCACTGGTGACCGATGCCTGGCGGACCCCTGACGGGACGTGTGCGGCGATGCTCCGGCATCATCGTCCCGTGGCGGACAGGTGTTGCCCCTTGTCCGCACATGCGCGCGGGCAAGCCGCTTGGCATCTCACATGAAAGGATGTCGCTGTTTGGTATACACCGCGGGCTCGCGGGGTGCGGGCCCCGGCGATCCGGCCCCGGGTGGCGTGCGACCAAGGCGGTCTGGCGGCAAGGATCGGCTCCCGCTGCATTGCGCAGGGATCGCGCGCGACGGCGTTGCCTGCTGCATCGACGATGCAACGGGCCTCACTCCGCCTCCTCGTCCTCCGGCAGCGGCTGCATCGCGCCGGGTTCGACGGCGAGCTGGCTGGCGGCCAGCGCCACCTGCGTGCGGTTGTTGACGCCCAGCTTGCGCATGATGGCGGTCATGTGCGCCTTCACGGTGGCTTCGGAGACGCCCAGTTCCCAGGCGATCTGCTTGTTGAGCAGGCCTTCGGCGATCATGGTGAGCACGCGGAACTGCTGCGGGGTGAGCGCGGCGACGCGGGCGGCGATGTCGGCTTCGCCAGGCTTGAGTTCGGCGCTGCCGCCGACCAGGTGCGGCGGCAGCCAGACGTCGCCGTCGAGCACGGCGCGGATCGCGCGGACGATGTCCTCGCCGGCCGTGGATTTCGGGATGTAGGCGGCGGCGCCGTGGGCCAGCGCGCGCCGCGCGACCTGGGCTTCCTCGTGGCCGGAGACCACGATGGTGGGCAGGCCGGGGTACTGGCCGCGGATGTGCGCCAGCGCGGAGTAGCCGCGGGCACCGGGCATGTGCAGGTCCAGCAGCAGCAGGTCGGCGTCGGGATACTGCTCGATCAGCGTGTACAGGCCATGCACGCTTTCCGCGGTGCGCACCTGCGCCTGCGGCAACGCGGCGAGCACGGCGCGCTGCAGGGCGTCGCGGAACAGCGGATGGTCGTCGGCGATCAGGATGTCGGGCATGGCGTGCTGTCCGTCACCCCGGCGAAAGCCGGGGTCCAGTGTCTTGCGTCCGGGGAGCGCTGGATTCCGGCCTTCGCCGGAACGACGAAGTGGGGAGTCACTTGATCAGGCGTTCCTCGACCAGGCTTTTCACCACGCCGGGGTCGGCGAGGGTGGAGATGTCGCCGAGCTGGTCGGGCTGGTTCTCGCCGATCTTGCGCAGGATGCGGCGCATGATCTTGCCCGAGCGGGTCTTCGGCAGGCCGGCCGCCCACTGGATGTAGTCGGGCGTGGCGATCGGGCCGATTTCCTTGCGCACCCAGGTGATCAGTTCCTTCTTGAACGCGTCGCTGCCGGTCTCGCCCGCCACCAGGGTGACGTAGGCGTAGATGCCCTGGCCCTTGATGTCGTGCGGGCAGCCGACCACGGCGGCCTCGGCCACCTTGGGGTGCGCCACCAGCGCGCTTTCCACCTCGGCGGTGCCGATGCGGTGGCCGCTGACGTTGATCACGTCGTCGACGCGGCCGGTGATCCAGTAGTAGCCGTCCTCGTCGCGGCGCGCGCCGTCGCCGGTGAAGTAGTTGCCGGGGTAGGCGCTGAAGTAGGTCTCGATGAAGCGCTGGTGGTCGCCGTACACCGTGCGCATCTGGCCGGGCCAGGAATCGGTGAGCAGCAGGTTGCCCTCGGCCACGCCTTCCTGCACCTCGCCGTTCGCGTCCACGATGGCCGGCTTGATGCCGAAGAACGGCTTGGTGGCGGAGCCGGGCTTGGTGTCGATGGCGCCGGGCAGCGGGCTGATGAGGATGCCGCCGGTCTCGGTCTGCCACCAGGTGTCGACGATGGGCAGGCGGCTCTCGCCCACCACGCGGTGGTACCACTCCCAGGCCTCGGGGTTGATCGGCTCGCCCACCGAGCCGAGCACGCGCAGCGACGCGCGCGAGCACTTCTTCACCGGCGCCTCGCCTTCGCGCATCAGCGCGCGGATCGCGGTGGGCGCGGTGTAGAACAAGGTCACCTTGTGCTTGTCGATGACCTGCCAGAAGCGGCTGAAGTCGGGGTAGTTCGGCACGCCGTCGAACATCAGCGTGGTGGCGCCGTTGCACAGCGGGCCGTACACCACGTAGCTGTGGCCGGTGACCCAGCCCACGTCGGCGGTGCACCAGTAGACGTCGTCGTCGCGCAGGTCGAACACGCATTCGTGGGTGTAGCTGGTGAACACCAGGAAGCCCGCCGAGGTGTGCAGCACGCCCTTGGGCTTGCCGGTGGAACCGGAGGTGTAGAGGATGAACAGCGGGTGTTCCGCTTCCATCGGCTCGGCCGGGCAGTCGGCGGACTGGCCTTCCATCAGGTTGTGCCAGTAGCGGTCGCGCGGCGATTGCATCGGCACGGCGCTGCCGGTGCGGCGCACCACCACCACGGTTTCCACGCTGTTGGTGCCGGGACGCTTCAGCGCCTCGTCCACGTTGGTCTTGAGCGGGATCTTGCGGCCGCCGCGCACGCCTTCGTCGGCGGTCACCACGACCTTGCACTGCGAGTCGGCGACGCGCCCGGCCAGCGAATCGGGCGAGAAGCCGCCGAACACCACCGAGTGGGTCGCGCCGATGCGCGCGCAGGCCAGCATCGCCACCGCGGCCTCGGGGATCATCGGCAGGTAGATCGCCACGCGGTCGCCCTTGGCCACGCCGAGGTGCTTCAGCGTGTTGGCGAACTTGCACACTTCGGCGTGCAGCTGGCGATAGGTGAGCGTGCGCGATTCGTCCGGATCGTCGCCCTCGAAGATGATGGCCGCCTTGTCGCCGCGCTCGGCGAGGTGGCGGTCGAGGCAATTCGCGGCCACGTTGAGCGTGCCGTCCTCGTACCAGCGGATGTGCAGGTCCTTCGGGTCGAAGGAAACGTCCTTGATCCGGGTGGGCTTCTTCGCCCAGTCCACCCGCTCGCCCACCTTGGCCCAGAAGCCCTCGGGGTCCTTGACCGACTCGGCGTACAGACGCTCGTAATCGTCCTTGCGGATACGCGCCTTGGCGGCGAACGCGGGGTCGACGGGGTGGATCGTGGACATGCGGGTCTCCTGCTGACGAGGTCGTGGGGGCGGGATGCGGAGCCTGGCGCGAACGGCGCGGGCCTGGCTTCGAGTGTAGCGGCGTCGTCGGGGCGTCGAGGAGCGGGACGTATCGACTTTGGTCGAGACAAGACCATCGGCGAATAGTCTTGCGATCGATCGAATGAGCATGCTCGACCCACAGTCCGCCCTGGGGAACGCCTCATGAGATCGACACTTGTCCGTCGGGTGCGCCGGCCGCTGGCGCTCGGGATCGCCTGCGCACTCGCACTGCCGCTGGCCGCGCAGGCCCAGACCGCCACCGCCGCACGCGAGCAGCAACTGGAGCAGCGCGTGGACCAGCTGGAACAGGAACTGGCCCAGCTCAAGGCGATGATCCAGGCGCAGAAGCAGCAGCAGGCGGCGCAGCCCGCGCCGGCGGCGCCCGCGCAGAACGTCGCCGCCGCGCCGGCCGCCGCTTCCAAGCCGGTGTTCAGCAGCGCGCCGGGCGTGTCGGTGGCCTTGCACGGCTTCGTCAGCGCCAGCGCCTTCAGCCAGAACAAGAGCTTCACCTTCGGCAACGGCACCAACGCGGAATTCCCGGTGCCCGGCTCCAAGGGTTCGCTGAGCGGCATGGACGTGCGCAACTCGCGCTTCTGGCTGGATTTCAGCGGCGCCAAGTTCGCCGGCGACTGGGTCGGCGGCGGCCGCATCGAGATGGACTTCTTCGGCGGCTTCAACGGCACCGGCGCGTACAGCCAGCAGCAGCCCACGCCGCGCCTGCGCCAGGCCTACATGGACATCACCAATCCGCTCACCGGCACCACCGTGCGCGTGGGCCAGCAGTGGGAGTTGATGTTCCCGCTGGACAACGTCCCGGACTCGCTCTCGCACATCGCGTTCCCGCTGGGCTTCGGCTCCGGCATGGTGGGCTGGCGTTTCCCCGGCGTGGTGGTGATGCAGGACCTCAACCACGGCAGCGACGGCGCCAAGTGGCGGCTGGACCTGGGCGCGTTCGAAGGCCACTGGAGCGGCCCGGGCGACAACGTGAACTACCTCACCGCGGGCAATGCGGGCTTCCGTCCGCAGCTGGAAGCGCGCCTGCGCGTGGCCGACAAGGACTGGGTCGCCTACGCCGCGGCGCACTACAGCGAGGTGAACCTCAAGGGCGTGGGCGACACCGTGGCTGCGCCGATCAAGGACAAGGTCAAGAGCGTGGGCTACGAGGTGGGCGGCGCCTGGACGCCCGGCCCATGGGTGTTCAAGGGCCTGCTCTACACCGGCAACGGCCTGGGCCAGATCTTCGGCGCGCTGGCGCAGTTCGGCGACATCTCCGAGAGCGGCGGCTACGTGCAGGCCGGCTACAAGTTCACCCCGAACTGGAGCGTGTACGCGTTCTACGGCATGGCCAAGCCCGATCGCAACGACGTGCTGCGCTGGATCGGCGCCGCCGGCCGCCTGAAGAGCCAGCAGTCCGCGCTGAGCGTGCAGTACGCCGCCGGGGCGTATGCGCTGAGCGCGGAGTGGATGCACGACAAGCTGGATTCGGCGAATGGCGCCGCGGCCACCCGCACCACTACCGGCAACCAGGTGAGCCTCAACGGCATTTACAAGTTCTAGGCCAGTCGACGGCCCCGCAGGGGCCATCGCGGGAAGCGCAGCGGCGCAGCCGGCTGCGTGTAGCGCCGGCCCGGAAGCGTGGCGCGAGCGATACGGAAGGAAACGGTTTCAAGGCCACTGCGGGGCGCGGGGCGGGGGTTCCGCGCCAGCCGCAGCGGCATGCCGCGGTCGCCGTCCGGCGGCAGCAAACCATGCGCTCCGCCGTCGGCGGTTCACATCGACCAATGGCCGTTCCGCGGGGGGCGGCCATCCACAGCAAACGGAGGGGATATGGCCACCACCATCGACGCCATCGGGAAATCCGCTGACGGACTGGATGTCAGCCACCGGCGGGTGATCCTGGCATCCAGCCTCGGCACCGTGTTCGAGTGGTACGACTTCTACCTGTACGGTTCGCTGGCCGTGATCATCGGCCACCAGTTCTTCTCCGGATTGAACGAGGCCAGCCAGCTGGTGTTCGCGCTGCTGGCGTTCGCCGCCGGCTTCGCGGTGCGCCCGTTCGGCGCGCTGGTGTTCGGCCGCGTGGGCGATCTGGTCGGGCGCAAGTACACCTTCCTCATCACCATCGTGATCATGGGCCTGTCCACCTTCTTCGTGGGCCTGCTGCCCAGCTACAAATCGATCGGCGTCGCCGCGCCGGTGATCCTGATCGCCTTGCGCATGCTGCAGGGCCTGGCGCTGGGCGGCGAATACGGCGGTGCGGCGACCTACGTGGCCGAGCATGCGCCGGACGGCAAGCGCGGGCTGTACACCAGCTTCATCCAGATCACCGCCACCTTCGGCCTGTTCCTCTCGCTGCTCATCATCCTGGGCTGCAAGTGGCTGGTGGGCGACAAGTTCGACGACTGGGGCTGGCGCATTCCGTTCCTGCTGTCCTCGCTGCTGCTGGCGGTGTCGGTGTACATCCGCATGCAGCTGCACGAGTCGCCGGTGTTCAAGCAGATGAAGGAGGAGGGCAAGACCTCGAAGGCGCCGCTCACCGAATCCTTCGCGCGCTGGAGCAACCTCAAGGTGGTGATCCTCGCGTTGCTGGGCGCCACCGCCGGCCAGGCCGTGGTGTGGTACTGCGGCCAGTTCTACGCGATGTACTTCCTCGGCAGCACGCTGAAGATCGACGCCACCACCACGCAGCTGCTGATCGCCGGCGCGCTGCTGATCGGCACGCCGTTCTTCGTGGTGTTCGGCTGGCTGTCGGACAAGGTGGGGCGCAAGCCGGTGGTGCTGGCCGGCTGCCTGCTGGCCGCGCTCACCTACTTCCCGATCTTCAAGGCGATCACCCACTACGCCAATCCGGCGGTGGAGGCGGCAGGCCGTTCCGCGCCGGTCACCGTGATCGCCGACCCGGCGAACTGCGCGCTGCAGATCAACCTCACCGGCACGCAGAGCTACACCAGTTCCTGCGACGTGGCGAAGAGCTATCTCGCCAAGCGTGGCGTGCCCTACACCAACGTCGCGGCGCCTGCCGGGGAAGTGGCCAAGGTGAGCGTGGGCGGGCAGAGCTTCGTGTCGTTCGAAGGCACCGGCCTCGCCAAGGCGGATTTCGGCGCCCGCAGCGGCGACTTCGGCAAGACCGTGGGCGCGGCACTGGACCAGGCCGGCTATCCGGCCAAGGCCGATCCGTCCAAGATCAACTACCCGATGCTGCTGCTGATGCTGACCCTCCTGGTGATCTACGTGACGATGGTCTACGGGCCGATCGCCGCGTGGCTGGTGGAGATGTTCCCCACCCGCATCCGCTACACCTCGATGAGCCTGCCGTACCACATCGGCAACGGCTGGTTCGGCGGCTTCCTGCCCTCGGTATCGTTCGGCATCGTGGCGCTCACCGGCAACATCTACTCCGGCCTGTGGTATCCCGTGGTGATCGCGATGATGACCTTCGTGATCGGCCTGCTGTTCGTGCGCGAGACCAAGGACGTGGACATCAGCGCCTGATCCGGCGGCATGGCCAGGACGAAGACGCGGCGGCGCGAGTCGCCGCGTCTTCGTTCGTGTCGCGCGGACTGAGATCGCCGCGCGGCACACTCCGCGGATGCACGAGCCGGGCCATCCAGCGCAAGCGATCAAGGGCCGCGGCGCCGCTTCCAATCCGGAGGGGCGCTTCGAGTCCATCCGCCACCACGCGGAGGACGACGGCTGGCAGGGTGCGTTGCTGGACGAAACAGCGCCGCGCCCGCGCACCGAGGTCACCGACGAACGCGTGCGCAGCGTCATTACCCGCAACGACTCGCCCGACATCGCCTTCGAGCAGGCGATGAATCCGTACCGCGGTTGCGAGCACGGCTGCATCTACTGTTTCGCGCGGCCCAGCCACAGCTACCTCAACCTGTCGCCGGGGCTGGATTTCGAGACGAAGATCCGCGCCAAGGGCAACCTCGCCGAGGTGCTGCGCGCGGAACTGGCGAAACCGGGCTACGTGCCGAAGCCGATCAACATCGGCAGCAACACCGATCCCTACCAGCCGGTCGAGAAACGCTGGCGGCTCACCCGCGCCGCGCTGGACGTGCTGGCCGAGTGCCACCACCCCTGCACCATCGTCACCAAGAACGCGCTGGTGGAACGCGATCTCGACCTGCTCGCGGCGATGGCGCGCGAAAAGCTGGTGCAGGTGTTCGTCTCGGTGAATTCGCTGGACAACCGGCTCGCCGCGAAACTGGAGCCGCGCGCCAGCGCGCCGCATCGCCGGCTGCAGGCGATCGCCGCGCTTGCCGGGGCCGGCGTGCCGGTGGGCGTGCTGGTGGCGCCGATCATTCCCGCGCTGAACGACAAGGACATGGAAGCCGTGCTCGAACGCGCCTGCGACGCCGGCGCGCGCTGCGCCGGCTACACCGTGCTGCGCCTGCCGTGGGAGCTGAAGCAGCTGTTCCGCGAATGGCTGGCGCTGCACGCGCCGCAGCGCGCCGAACACGTGATGAGCCTGGTGCAGCAGATGAACGGCGGTCGCGACTACGACAGCAACTTCGCCACCCGCATGCGCGGGCAGGGCGTGTTCGCGGAGTTGCTGCGCAAGCGCTTCGAGATCGCCTGCCGCCGGCACGGTTTCGGCCGCGCGCGCGAACTGCGGCTCGACGCCTCGCGCTTCGTGCCGCCGCGCAAACCGTCGCCGCAGGGCGAATTGTTCTGATCGCTCAGACGCGCTCGACGCCGCGGTAAAAGCGCTTGTGCGCCAGCGCCAGCATCGCCTCGTCCTCGTGCGTGTCGCCGTAGGCATGGCACTGCGCGTAGGCGGCGAGGTCGTAGCGCTCGCGCACGCGGCGCGCCTTTTCCTCGCCCACGCATTGCGCACCGCAGTAGCCGCCGGTGAGGCGCCCGTCGCGGGTTTCCAGGATCGAGCACACCAGCTCCAGGCCGTGCTGCCGGCTCCATGGCGCGAGGTAGGCATCCAGTCCGCCGGAAACCAGCACCACCTTGTCGCCCTGCGACTGGTGCCACGCGATGCGCCGCATCGCCTCGGGGCGCAGCACGCCGGGCAGGAATTCGGCGGCGAAGCGCTCGCCAGCGGCGCGTACGTGTTCGGCTGATGCACCGCGCAGGCCGAAAGCCACGACGGACTTGCGGATGCGCATGCCGGATACGAGGCCGAGCTTGTAGCCCGCCAGCATCGGCGCGAACAGGGGCACGCCCGCTGCGCGTCGCAGCGGGCTCACCGCGCAGCGGATGAAGTCGCCGAAGGTTTCGCGGGTGGTGATGGTGCCGTCGAAGTCGAAGAGCGCGAGATTCATCGTCCGTCGTCGTCCGTGTCGAAGCGCTCGCGCAAGTGGCCGAGCACGGCGTGGTTGGCATCGGCGATGCTGCGAAACGCGTCGCTGACATCAGGGTGCTGCGCCACGCGCTGCCAGTACATGCCGGCCCAGGCCGCGGCTTGCCGCCAGTGCGGCAAGGCGGCGGGGGTGGGTGGCGGTGGTTCGAAGGCGCGAGGCAGCACGGCGCCGTTGGCGGCGGGGCGGTACAGCATGGGCAGCATGTCGTAGCTCGGCGCGAGTTCCAGCGGCAAGGCATTGCCGAGAAAGAAGCCGAGGTTGCCGAAGTGCATGTCGGCGTTGCCGATCAGACGGCCGAACCACCAGCGGCGCAGCACCTGTTCCGCAGCGTCGTCGCGCAGCCAGCCGCCTTGCCGCATGCGTGCGGCGGCAGTGGCCCAGTCGTCGCGCTCGCCGTCGTGGGCGTCGCTCCAGGCAGCCAGCGTGACGAAGCCGCGCCGGCCGTGCGCGCCGATGCGGTCGAAGCGGGTGGCTTCCAGGCACAGGCGGCCCTGCGACCAGACCAGTTCGGTGCGGGCGCTGGCGTGGCCGTGTTCGGCCAGCACTTCGGCGGCGAGATGTTCGCAGACCAGCAGGTCGGCCCAGCGCCGGGCACTGGCGCCGGCATTCACTGGTTCGGTGAACTTCACGATGACGTGGCGCAGTTCGCCATCGGCGCTGTCGACGCAGGCGGTGAACTTGGGCTGTTCGCCGGCGGCCGAGGAACCGGCCAGTTCGCCCGCGAGCGCGGCTTGCGCCAGCTCGGCGTAACGCCGTTCGCGCGCCGCGACGGGGATGGCTTCGGGTTCGGCACGCAGGGCGCGTTCCAGCGCCGTATCGCCCAGCACGAAATCGCCGGGACCGTCATCGCCGTGCAGCAGCAGGGCGGCCAGCACGGCGTCTTCGTTCCAGCGCAGGATGTCCGGGGGAAGCCCCAGCTCCCGCGCCCAGCGCTGGCCGAACTGGCGGCCGAGGAAGCCCTGCGGGCGCTGGTCGTCGAGGAACCACGGCAGGCCGGGGAACAGGCCATCGGAGAATTCGCCTCGCAGCCAGTCGACCGGCGCAGAGGGTTCGACCAGGCAGCCGGCATCGTGCAAGGCCGTGAGCCGGGCGAATGCGTGCGGCTGGCCACGCTCGTCCAGGCGATACAAGGGCCAATGCGTGCCCAGGCCGCGCACTTCGCGCACCACGGCGTAGCGGCTGCGGCGGGCTTGGCCGATCCGCACCACGCCGGACCCCAAGGTTGCCAGTGCGCGCGAAATGGTGGGCTGGCTGAGACCCAGGGCCTCGCCGAGTTCACGTGCGCTGCTGGCCCCGCGCAGGCGCAGGACATGCAGCACACGCTCGGCGGGAGCAACAGGGGGAGCCATGATTGAATAGATACTTGAATAGATATTTCAAGTCAATCTATTTATATATCAATGTGTTGATAGAAATCATGGAGAAATATTGAATGGATTCTCAAGGTGATGGCCGGCCTGCTCGGGGGCGGCCATCTCGAGCCATGCTCATTTCGACGCCGGCAGGTACTTCGCGAACCAGTCCAGCGAGCGCTGCGCCACGTCCTTCACGTGCTTTGGGTCCTCGAAGTGGTGGCCTTCGTCGGGGTAGACCACGAGCTGGGTGGGCACGCCCAGGGTCTTGAGCGCGTGCCAGTACTCGAAGGACTGCGGCGCGGGGCATTCCTCGTCGCGGTCGCCGACCACGATCAGCGTGGGCGTCTTCACGTGCTTGACGAAGTTGACCGCGGAGCTTTTCGCGTAGGCCGCGGGATCGTCGTACAGCGAGGCGCCGAAGTAGGGAATCATCCACTGGTCGATGCGGTTCTGGCCGTAGTAGCTCTGCCAGTCGGAGATGCCGGCGCCGGCGACGGCGGCGCGGAAACGCTGCGTCTGCGTGGGCACGAACATGCTCATGAAGCCGCCGTAGCTCCAGCCGGTGAGGCCCAGGCGGTGGTCGTCCACCGGCGCCTGCTTCTCCACCGCGTCGATGCCGGCGAGGATGTCGCGCAGGTCGCCGTAGCCGAAGTCCTTGCGGTTGGCCTGCACAAAGGCCTCGCCCTGGCCGAAGCTGCCGCGCGGGTTGGGCAGGAACTGGAAGTAGCCGCTGGCGGCGTACATCGCGCCCATGCCGGGCCAGCCCGACAGCACGCCCCAGGCCGGGCCGCCGTGCACGCTGACGATCATCGGGTAGGTCTTGTGCGGATCGTAGTCGGCGGGATACAGCAGCCAGCCCTGCACCTGGCGGCCCTCATGGGTCCATTCCACCGACACCGCCTTGCCCCATTCCGGCTGCAGCGCGGCGTTGAGCGTGGTGACCGCGGGCGGCGGCGTGGTGCCGAGCACGCCGGCGTGCACTTCCGGCGCGTGCTCGAACGAATGCTGCTGGAACGCCACGCGGCGGTGGTCGGCCGACAGCGACACCGAGAGCACCGGGCCGCCTGCGCCTATCGTGGCCGGCAGGCTGAAGTACGGCGCCTGCATCTCGGCGCGGTCGCCGTGCACCGTGTACGCAGCGAGCTGCACGTTGCCCTTCGCGTTCTGGCTCACCAGCAATGCATCGGGCGCCGTCCAGGCGAACCACTGCGGCGTCACCGCGGTGCCGGGGGTAAGGTTGCCCGCCGTGCCGCCGGTGGCCGGCACGTCGTAGAGGTCGCCGCCGGTGGCGCCCTGGTCGCTCATCAGGCCGCCGATGAAGGCGATGCGTGCGCCGTCCGGCGACCAGCGCGGCAGCGCCATCTGCATGCCGTGCAGCGAGCCCTGCACGGTGGCCGGATCGACCAGCGCGCGCGGCGCGGCGCCGGGGCTGGCCTCCTGCACGTACAGCTTCGCGACCCACCAGTTGCCGTCGCCCGGCGGCGGCGCGGCGGTGTAGGCGATGCGCGAGCCGTCCGGCGACCAGTCGAATTCGTAGGCGTACAGCGCGTCGGGGGTCAGCGTGCGCACGGTGCCGCTGGCCACGTCCAGGCTGGCCACGTGCTGCAGTTCCACGTCGTCCTCGCCGATCACCCCCACCTGCGCCTTGCCCGCGGCGGTGGCGCTGGCGCGGCGCGTGGCGCCGGGCACGTAGAGGAAGCCGAGCGACTTGCCGTCCCTGGTCCAGGCCAGCGCGCGGGCATAGCCGGCGAGCTTGCCCAGTTCGCGCGGCGCGGCCTTGCCGGCGACGTCGGCGAGGTAGACGCCGTTGTGCATCGCCTGCGTGCTGGTGAGGTCCTTGCCGCAGTCGGCGATGAAGGCGAGTCCGTGCGAATCCGGCGCCCAGGCGAGGTCGCGCTTGCCGCAGTCGGCCAGCTTCGCGCCCAGGTCCAGCGCATGCGCATGGCTGCCGTCGGCGTCGGCCAGCTCGATCGCGGACGGCTTGCCTTCCAGCACCCACGCCAGCCGCGCGCCGTCCGGCGAGATCGCCACCGCGCCTATGCGCTTGACCTTGTCGAGCCGGGCAAGCAGCTGGGCGACGTGCGAAGCGGGTGCGGTGTCGGCGGCCGGGGCGGCGAATGCCGCGGGCGCCAGCAGCGCGGCGGCGAGCATCAGGCAGAGAGGCAGGTGGGTACGGGAAAGCATGGCGCGGCTCCGGCAAGACGAAGGCGCGACGCTACAACGCATGGCCGGCGCGGCCAAGTGCGACAGGGCAGGCATCGGTGCAGGAACGTGCGAAGTGTGGCGTTTCGCGGCGCCGGCAAGCGGCTCAGTGCGCGGCGACGCGTGCCGCTTCCCGCGCTGCCTCGCGGGCGGCCAGCGTGGTGCGGATCGCGGGGATCGCCGCCAGCGCGGCCTGCTCGCCGGCGAGGATGGCCTGGTTCTTCTGCTCGAAGTCGGTCGGGCCGATGCCGCCGAGCCTGGGCCGTATCACCACGTCGGCGCGGCCGGTTTCCTGCGCGGCCAGCTGCCGCCCCATGATGACGATGGACTGGCCCACGATGCCCAGCATGCCTTGCGGACTGCTGCCGTCGGGCGCGCTGGAGATGTCCACCGCGATCACGACATCCGCGCCCAGCTGGCGCGCGGCGTCCACCGGGATCGGGCTGACCACGCCGCCGTCCACGTAGCGCTTGCCGCGTATCGTCACCGGTTCGAACACGCCGGGGACGCTGGACGACGCGCGCACCGCCTCGCCGGTGTCGCCGCGCACGAACACGGTGCGCTGCCCGGTCTGCAGCTCGGTGGCCACCGCGGCGAACGGCAGCTTCAGCCGCTCGATCGGCCGGTGGTTCACCAGCTGGTCCACGTAGTCCTGCAGCGCCTTGCCCTGCACCAGGCCGCCGGAGAACAGGCGCACGTCGCGGATCTTCGATTCGTCCAGGCCGAACGCGACCTGCTGCATCTGGAACGCGTCCATGCCGCTGGCGTACAGCGCGCCGACCACGCTGCCGGCACTGGTGCCGGCCACCACGTCGGGATGGATGCCGCTGGCCTCCAGCATCTTGATCACGCCGATGTGCGCGAAACCCTTGGCCGCGCCGCCGCCCAGCGCGAGGCCGATCTTCAGCTTCGGCAGCGGCGGCAGCGGGGCGGGAGGCGCAACCGGCTTGGCCGCGTGCGTGCAGGCGCCGAGCACGAGCGCGGCGAGCATGGGCAGGAACAGGCGACGGAAGCGCATGGCTGGGTGTCTGCGGAAGAAAGAGAGTGGATGGTCGGTAGTGGATCAGCCTTGCGCGCCGTCCGCCTCGACGTGGTAGTGCGTGGCCAGTTCCACTTCGTCCTTCGAGCCCAGGAACACCGGCACGCGCTGGTGCAGGCCCGTGGGCTGCAGTTCCATGATGCGCTCGCGGCCGGTGCTGGCGGCGCCGCCGGCCTGCTCGACGATGAAGGCCATCGGGTTCGCCTCGTACATCAGGCGCAGCTTGCCGCCCTTGCTCCTGATCTTGGCGTCCAGCGGGTAGAAGAACACGCCGCCGCGGGTCACGATGCGATGCACGTCCGCCACCATCGAGGCCACCCAGCGCATGTTGAAGTCGCGCCCGCGCGGGCCGTCCCCGCCGGCCAGCAGCTCGCCGATGTAGCGCTGCATCGGCGCTTCCCAGTGGCGCTGGTTGGACATGTTGATCGCGAACTCGCCGGTGGCTGCCGGGATGCGGATGTCGCGGCGGCTGAGGATGAAGCTGCCGATCTCGCGGTCCAGCGTGAACTCGTGCGTGCCGTGGCCGAAGGTGAGCACCAGCAGGGTGGACGGCCCGTACACCACGTAGCCGGCGGCGAGCTGGGTGGTGCCCGGCTGCAGGAAGTGTTCGGCGACGGGTTCGGTGACGCCGTCCGGGCAGCGCAGCACCGAGAAGATGGTGCCCACCGAGATGTTCACGTCGATGTTCGAGCTGCCGTCCAGCGGATCGAACAGCAGCAGGTGCTGGCCCCGGGGATAGCCGTCGGGGATCGGTTGCGGGTCTTCCATTTCCTCCGACGCGCAGGCGGCGAGGTGGCCGCCCCAGGCGTTCGCCTCCAGCAGGATCTCGTTGGAGATCACGTCGAGCTTCTTCTGCGCCTCGCCCTGGATGTTGTCGGTGCCCGCCGCGCCCAGCACGCCACCCAGCGCGCCCTTGCCGGTGGCCACCGCGATGCGCTTGCAGGCGCGCGCCACCACCTCGATCAACAGGGAGAGTTCGGCGTTGATGTGGCCGGCGCGACGTTCCTCGATCAGGAACTGGATCAGCGAAACGGGCTTCATGGCGGCTCCGGAGCAGGAAGGTCGGGAAGGCGGAACGCGTATTGTCCCGGCTTGGGCTGAATCGCGCCATGCCCGGCCAGCCTGCTGACACGATGCTGGCAGCAGGCCCCGCGCAAGCTGCACCTCCAACACGGAGGGAACGACATGCGCGACACGGTTTATTTCCTCGTATTCGACGGCTACGCCGACTGGCAGGCCGCGCTGGCGCTGTGCGAGATCCGCCGTCCTGGCGACTGGCAGGTGCGGGTGGCGGGCTTTTCGACGGCGCCGGTGGTGTCCATGGGCGGCGTCACGGTGCAGCCCGAGCTGAGCCTGGCCCAGCTCGACCTGGCCCGCGCGGCGCTGCTGATCCTGCCCGGCGGCCACCTGTGGACGCGGGGCGGCGGCCTGGCCGCGGTGGCCGCCGCGCGCCGCGTGCATGCGGCCGGCGCACCGGTGGCCGCGATCGACGGCGGCGTGCTGGCGCTGGCCCGCGCCGGCCTGCTGGACCAATGCCGGCATACCGCCAACCACCCCGGCCACATCGACGCCCACGTGCCGGACTACCGCGGCGCCGAGCAGTACGACGGCTCGGTGCTCGCGGTCAGCGACGGCGGCACGCTCACCGCCAGCGAGTTCGGCAGCGTGGAGTTCGCGCGCGAGGTGATACGCACGCTGGACCTCTACAACGCCAGCGACCGCGAACACTGGTTCCGCCTCTACAAGCATGCGCTGCCGCCGCCGTGGCTGGCCCGCGCCACCGCGGTCGCCGCCTGAGGAATTCGTCATGAAGAAACCGCTGCTTGACCGCGTGCTGATGGCTTACCGGCCGCTGTACCTGCAAGGCCTCCTGCTGGACGGCCAGTACCGCCTGCCGACGCCGACCGCAGGAACGGGCGCCGGTGAAGCCGGCGCACGCCGCCATCGCCTCACCCTGCTGGCCTGGACCGGCCTGCATCTCTTCGCGCCATCCACCCGGAGCCGGAAATGAACAAGCCCATCCTCAACCTCGACGAACTGGAACCGATCCCGCTGGACGTGCTGAACAAGCAGTACGGCGGCAACGCGATGCCGGAGAAGTTCGGCGGCGGCATGGCGCCGATCGGACACCGGCTGGGCGCGCAGAAGCTGGGCTGCAACCTCACCGTGGTGCCGCCCGGCAAGCGCGCGTTCCCGTTCCACGCGCATCGCGTCAACGAGGAGATGTTCTTCGTGGTCGAGGGCGCGGGCGAAGTGCGCATCGGCGGCGAGACCTGGCCGATCCGCGCCGGCGACGTGATCTGCTGCCCGCCGGGCGGCCCGGAAACCGCGCACCAGATCGTCAACACCGGCGACGCGGTGTTGCGCTATCTCGCCGTGTCGACCAGCCAGACGCCGGAGCTGTGCGAATACCCGGACTCGGGCAAGTTCGCCGTCATGCACATGGCCGGCAGGGATGCGGACGGCAAGCCGCAGGGCTTCCGCCATGTCGGGCGGGCAGCCGTCGGCCGCGACTACTGGGACGGCGAATAGCCGGGGCTGGCGATCGATGCGCGGACGGGCCACCATGTGCGGATGCGTCGTGCCGATCGCCTCTTCCTCATCATCCACGCCCTGCGCGGACGGCGCACCGCACTGCCGGCGCGCACGCTCGCCGAGACGCTGGGCGTCTCGCTGCGCACCGTCTACCGCGACGTGGCCGACCTGCAGCTCTCCGGCGTGCCGATCGAGGGCGAGGCGGGCGTGGGCTACGTGCTGCGCAAGGGTTCGGACATCCCGCCGCTGATGTTCACCGCCGACGAACTGGAAGCGCTGGTGGTCGGCACGCGTTTCGTGCGCGCCTTCGCCGGCGACAGGCTGGCGGCCGGGGCGCAGGCCGCGCTGCTGAAGATCGAGGCGGTGCTGCCGCCCGAACTGCGCGAGCGCGCCGCGCGCACGCGCATCTACGCGCCGGTGTGGCGCGACCAGGGCCGCGCCGATTTCGCCATGTTGATCGACCGCCTGCATGCGGCCATCGCGGCGAACCAGGTGCTGCGGCTGGACTACCGCGACGAAGGCGGCCAGCCCAGCCTGCGCGAGGTGGAACCGCTGTGCCTCGCGTTCTGGGGCGGCAAGTGGACGCTGGGCGCGTGGTGCCGGCTGCGCCGGGATTTCCGCAACTTCCGTCCCGACCGCATCCACGCCAGCGAAGCCACCGGCGAGACGTTTGCCGAAGCGCCGGGCCGCAGCCTGGACGACTACCTGCAGGCGGTGGGCGGCAACCGCATCGGCATGAACTGAGCCGCCATGCCCGCGTTCGCGGGCGCAGGCAGGCGCCCGCGAAACGACTACCCTGTACCCATGCGCCGCCCCGCACTCTCGCCGTCCGTCACCGCTGCCCTCGCGGCGGCGCTGCTGTTCGGCGCCAGCACGCCGCTGGCCAAGCAGTTGCTGCGCGACCTGCCGCCGGTGTTGCTGGCGGGCCTGCTGTACCTCGGCAGCGGCATCGGCCTGCTGCTGCTGCGGCTGCTGCGCGACCGCGGCTGGCGCGCGCCGGCCATGCCGGCCGGCGAACGCGCGTGGCTGGCGCTGGCGATCGCGTTCGGCGGCGTGCTGGCCCCGCTGCTGCTGCTGCTGGGGCTGGCGCGCAGCGGCGCGGCCGCCGCCTCGCTGCTGCTGAACCTGGAAGCGGTGCTGACCGCGTTGCTGGCGTGGATCGTGTTCCGCGAGAACGCCGACCGGCGCATCGTGCTGGGCATGCTGCTGATCGTGGCGGGCGCGGTGCTGCTGGCGTGGCCGGGGTGGCTGGCGCCCGCGGCGGTGGGGCCGGGCGCGCCGCTGATCGCGCTCGCCTGCCTGTGCTGGGCGCTGGACAACAACTTCACGCGCAAGGTCTCCGCTTCGGATGCGCTGTTCATCGCCGGCCTGAAGGGCCTCGTGGCCGGCATCGTCAACGTCGCGCTGGCGGCGATGCTGGGCGCACGCCTGCCGGCGGCGGCCACGCTCGCCGCGGCGATGACGGTGGGCCTGTTCGGCTACGGCGTCAGCCTGGTGCTGTTCGTGCTGGCCTTGCGCGGGCTGGGCGCGGCGCGCACCGGCGCGTATTTCTCCACCGCGCCGTTCCTGGGCGCGGCGATCGCGATACTCGCGTTCGGCGACCATGTCTCGCCCGCGTTCTGGCTGGCGGCGCTGCTGATGGGCGCGGGCGTGTGGCTGCACCTCACCGAACGCCACGAACACCTGCACACGCACGAGCCGCTCACGCACGCCCATCGCCACGTGCACGACGAACACCACCAGCACCCGCACGATTTCGACTGGGACGGCCGCGAGCCGCACACCCACGAGCACACGCACGCGCCGATCACCCACGCGCATCCGCACTATCCGGACATCCATCACCGGCATCCGCATCGTTGAACGCGGCGGCGGCGATGACGCCTGCATGAATGGGGGCGCAGGCGCACGCCGATGTGCGCGCTCCGGAGTGGCGCGCGGCGCGCGCGGCCCTGCTAGGCTGCGCCGCACGCCATCCACGAAAGGAACCGTGCCATGTCCACAGGTGTGCGTCATCCGCTGCTGCTGATCGCTCCGGCCAAGCTGCGGCCGACCCAGATGACCGTCGGCAAGGCCGAGGTGGCCAGCAAGCGTGCCGAGTGGGAAAAGCTCGGCAAGAAAAAGCGCAAGGAATTGCTGGCCGCGCACTGGTTCCCCGGCGTGCTGGGTCCGAAGCAGAACGTCTACATCGTCGACCACCACCACCTCGGCCTCGCCTTGCTGGAAGAGGGCGTGAAGAAGGTGCCGGTGATGATCCAGCGCGACTTCTCCTGGCTGGAGCCGGACGTGTTCTGGCGCACCATGGAATACAACCGCTGGGCGCATCCCTACGACGAACACGGGCGTCGCAACGAGTACGCGTCGATCCCGGGAAATCTTGCGAAGCTGGCCGACGATGCGTACCGCACGCTGGCGATGCGCGTGCGCGTGGCGGGCGGTTGCGCCAAGGATGCGTTGCCGTACTCCGAATTCCTGTGGGCGGACTTCTACCGTCGCCGCTTGAAGCTGCCCGGCGGCAACATCGGCGCCAAGGCGCTGCAGCAGGCGTTGCTGCTCGCGCACAGCCACGAGGCCGCCTACCTGCCGGGCTGGAGCGGCGCGACCGAATGAGCGCGGCGCCGCAGGGCGCCGGCGCCGGCGGCTTCGCGCCCGGCGCCGACGTGCTGGCCGGCCTGTCCATCGCCGGCCTGCTGCTGCCCGAGGCGGTGGCGTATTCGGGCATCGCGGGGCTGCCGCCGCAGGCGGGCGTGATCGCGCTGTTCGTCGGCCTGGCCAGCTACGGCCTGCTGGGCCGCAGCCGCTACGCGGTCGTCTCGGCCACCTCGTCCTCGGCGGCGGTGCTGGCCGCCGGCACGCTGGCGCTGGCCGGTCCGGCCGGCGCCGCGCGCGCCGCGGTGGCGGCGACGCTGGTGCTGCTCACCGGCTGCTGTTTCCTCGTCGCCGGCATCGCCCGGCTCGGCGGCCTGTCGCACCTGATCGCGCGGCCGGTGCTGCGCGGCTTCACGTTCGGCCTCGCCTGCGTGATCGCGCTGAAGCAGGTGCCCAGCCTGTGCGGGCTGCCGGGCCTGCATGGCGACTTCGTGCCGCTGCTGCTGGTGGACCTGCTGCGCTCGGCCGGCGGCGTGAATCCGGCCGCGCTGGGAGCGGGCGCCATCGCGCTGCTGCTGCTGTTCCTGGCCGAACGGGTGCGGCGGTTGCCGGGCAGCCTGCTGGCGATCGTGCTGGGCGTGGCTGCGTCCGGCTGGCTGGCCGGGCATGGCGTGGCGCTGACCGGTGCGATCGATCTGGTGCCCACCTGGACGTTGCCCGCATGGCCGCGGGCCGACCAGTGGCTGCCCAGCGTGGAGCTGGCGGCCGCGATACTGCTGGTGCTGTATGCGGAGTCCTACGGTTCCATCCGCGCGTTTGCGCTGAAGCATGGCGATCCGGTGCAGGCGAACCGCGACCTGCTGGTGCTGGGCGTGGCGAACGGCTTGTCCGGCCTGCTGCACGGCATGCCGGTGGGCGCGGGCTATTCCGGCACCTCGGCGAACGAGGCGGCCGGCGCGCGTTCGCGCCTGGCCGGGCTGGTCGCCGCGGCCACCGTGCTGCTGCTCGTGCTGCTGTTGCTGCGCTGGATCGAGCGCATTCCGGAGCCGGTGCTGGCGGCCATCGTGATCCATGCCGTGAGCAAGTCGTGGCGGCTGTCCGTGTTCAAGCCCTACCTGCAATGGCGGCGCGACCGGCTGGTGGCGCTGGCGGCGGTGCTGGCGGTGCTGGCGCTGGGCATCCTCGACGGCTTGCTGGCGGCGATCGCCTTCAGCCTGATCATGCTGCTGCGCCAGCTGGCCACGCCGCGGCTGAGCGTGCTGGGCCGCCTGCCGGGCAGCCACGATTTCGTGGCGTTGGCTGAACATCCCGACGCACAGGCGCCGGCCGGCATGCTGATACTGCGGCCGGAAGAACCCCTGTTCTTCGCGAACGCGGAAACCGTGCTGGCGCAGGCGCGCCAGCAGGTGGAAGCCCAGTCCGGCTGCCGCGTGGTGGTGCTCAGCCTGGAGGAGTCGCCCGACCTGGACAGCACCGCGCTGGAGGCGCTGGCGGATTTCGCCGCGTGGCTGGCTGCGCGCGGTCTCCCGCTGCGCGTGGCGCGCCTGAAGGATGCCGTGCGCGGGCTGCTGCTGCGCGCCGCGCTGCCCCAGCTTCCGCCACAGGCGCTGGATTACTGGAGCGTGGAAGATGCAGCGGCAGCGGCTGTTCCCGCGCCGCCCACGGAGATACCGCAGCAGTGAAGATCGCGAAGTGTGTGCAATGGCTGGCGCTGGGTGCGCTGTGCGTGGCCGTTCCTGCCTGGGCCAACCAGGCCACCGACGCCCGGTTCAGGCAGATCTACGGCGCCGAATGGGCGTGGCGCACCGGCCAGGCCGGCATCAGCGCCTCGGGCGAGGCGCAGCCGAACAACGGTCGCCTCGACGACGTGGACGCCGCCAGCCAGCAGCAGCGCCTGGACTACTGGCGCAAGGTGATGCAGCAGCTGGACGCGATCGACGTGCAGCAGCTGTCGCCGGAAAACCGGGTGAACTACGCGGTGTACCGCGAGCAGATCCGCAACTTCATCGCGGATCAGCAGTTCGGCCAGTGGCAGATGCCGTTCAACAGCGACTCGGCGTTCTGGAGCGACCTGGATGGCGAGCTGGGCGGCGATCGCCTGCGCAGCGTGGCCGACTATCGCGGTTACCTCGACCGCCTCGGCCAGATCCCGCATTACTTCGAGCAGCAGACCGACAACATGCGGCTGGGCCTGAAGCGCGGCTTCAGCGTGCCGCGCGAGGTGCTCAAGGGCCGCGACCAGTCCATCGCCGCGGTGGCGGAACTGGGCGATCCCACGGCCAGCAGCTTCTACGCGCCGTTCAGGCAGATGCCGGACACGATCCCCGCCGATGAGGCGCAGGCGCTGCGCGGCGAGGCGCAGCAGCGCATCCGCGACCAGGTGATTCCCGCCTACGCGAAGCTGCTCGAGTTCTTCCGCGACGAGTACGTGCCGCAGGCGCGCAGCACGCTCGCCGCCGAGGCGCTGCCCGACGGCAAGGCCTACTACCGCCAGCAGATCCGCGCCTACACCACGCTTGACCTGACGCCCGACGAGATCCACCGCATCGGCCTGGAGCAGGTCGCGAAGATCCACGCCGAGATGCTGGAGGTGATGAAGCAGACCGGCTTCAAGGGCAGCTTCCCCGACTTCCTGCACTACCTGCGCACCGACCCGCAGTTCTACGCGAAGACGCCGCAGGAGCTGCTCGACAAGACCGCGTGGGTCGCCAAGGAAGTGGACGGCAAGATGGCGCGCTTCTTCGGCCACCTGCCGCGCGCGCGCTTCACCATCAGGCCGGTGCCGGACGCGATCGCGCCGTACTACACCTCGGGCCGCGGCGGCGCGGACGTCTATCTGGTCAACACCTGGGACCTGAAATCGCGCGCGCTGTACAACATGCCGGCGCTGACCCTGCACGAGAGCTATCCCGGCCACTCGCTGCAGCTGGAGCTGGCGGAGGAAGACCACGGCCAGCCCGCGTTCCGCCGCAACGGCTACATCTCCGCCTACGGCGAGGGCTGGGGCCTGTACTCCGAATACCTCGGCAACGAGATGGGCATCTACCACACGCCCTGGCAGCAGTTCGGCTACCTCACCTACCAGATGTGGCGCGCCTGCCGCCTGGTGGTCGACACCGGCATCCACCACCTCGGCTGGACCCGCCAGCAGGCGATCGACTACCTCACCGAGAACACCGCGCTCAGCCCGCTGGAAATCGCCAACGAGGTGGACCGCTACATCAGCTGGCCCGGACAGGCCGACAGCTACGAGCTGGGCTACCTGAAGATCCTCGAACTCCGCGCGAAGGCCGAGCAGGCGCTGGGCGCGAAGTTCGACATCCGCGCCTTCCACGACACCGTGCTTTCCACCGGCTCGGTGCCGCTGCCGGTGCTGGAAGCGCGCATCGACCAGTTCATCAAGGACGGCGGCCCGGAGCCGGACTACGGAAAGGGCAGGAACGCCGGCGGCTGAGCGCGCCGGATCAACCGGCGCTTGCGCTGAGGCAGGGCGGCAGCTTGCCGCCGTTTGCGCGCAACTGCTGCTGGGCGATCTGCATGTTGAACTGGCGGATGGCCTGCTTGTGCGACTGGTAGAACGCCATGTTCGCCGCGCTGATCTGCGGCGCTGCGCCGTTGCCCTGGACCATGCCGGGATGCTGCTGCTTCAGTTCCTGGATGGCGGCCGACATCAGCGTGACCGTGCCGAGGATCATTTCCTTCGCGGTCACGCCGTGGCTGGCGAGCATGGCGTGCACGCCGGGCTGCGCGTCGTAGCGGGCGGCCATCTGGTCGATCGTCGCCTTCCCGGCGCCCTCGCCGGTCAGCCCGAGCACCTTCACCGGGCTGAGCTGGCACGGATCCTTGATCGAGTCGGTTTCCACCGCCTGGTACTTCGCGAGGAAGCCGTCGGTCAGCGTGAAACCTTGTGGATCACTCGCGCTGCCGGAGGATGAGGCGGCGCAGGCCGCGGGAAGGGCCGCGACCGCGCACAGCGCCAGTGCGGCCAGTCCGTGCGTGAAGCTGTTCGCTTTCTTCATTGCCTTGCTCCTTGGGGTCGCATTGTCGGGGGAGTGGAGTGCGTGCATTGGCGCGGGTCGCAGCGCTCGGCGCGGTGAAACCGCAAGCGCGATGGCGCGTCGTTCTTCTCGTGTTGCAAACGGATCATTGCTCGACCAATTCGACGCGACGGTTGCGCGCCTTGCCGGCATCGTCGCGATTGCTCGCCACGGGCGCGTACGAAGCCAGGCCCTTGGCTGCCATGCGAGTGGCGGCGATGCCGTAGTCTTTCGCCAGCGCCTTCACCACCGACTCCGCGCGCTGCTGCGAAAGCGCGAGGTTGTGCGCCAGCGAACCGCTGTCGTCGGTGTGCCCGACGATGTAGACCTTCAGCGTCGGCTGCGCCTTCAGCAGCTTCGCCATCTCGGCGAGCGTGGTGGCGGATTCCTTGTCCAGCACCGCGCTGTCGCTGGCGTAGCGGATGCCGTAGAGCGCGATGTGGCCGTTCTGCGCGAGGCCCTGACTCATGGCCTTCGCGTCCACGCTCACCTGGCCGGTGGCCATCGGCTTCGCTTCGACGATCTGCAGCAGCACGCCGATCGGCCGCTTGTCGGAAGAGCCCTGCTGATGCGCGACGAGCAACGACACGTCCACCGCGCCGGCTGCGCGGTCGAGGTGTGCCGTGAGAACGCGTGCATCGCCGTCGACCGCATACAGGCTGTTCAACATGAGGTTGTGCGCACCCGCGCCCATCTGATCGAGCAAGGGATCGATGATGCGATCGGAGAAATCCGCAGCATTGCCGCAGGTGTCGCCTGCACATGCGAAGCGTGTGGCGAATCCGGCGCCTTCGAGTGCCTGCGTGAAGTTGCGGTAGACCTCGAGCGTCGACTTGCCGGTGGGCGCCACGTAGGCGATGCGCGTGATCTTGCCTTCCACGTCCTCGCTGCGCTTGAACCCGTGTTGTGCGTTGCCGTCGTAAGGGCCGATCGGCAGCGTGGCCGAACCATAGTCGATCTGCTGGTAGCCGAAGATCGTCGATCCGGCGAAGCGCGAAACGATCGGGTGATCGTGGCTTCCACGCATGTCGTGCGAGGGAAATTCCGAAGCGATGGCTGCGTTGCCGATCGATGCGATCAGCACAAGAAACAAGCGCGAAAAAATCCGTGTCTTGCCGTGCACTCGATGTCTCCGTCGGCATCGCGGGAGCCCGGACAATAACAAGCTTGAGTCGATGTATCAGCAGTTCGCAGCATCGCGATACCGCAGTCATTCAGCCCGCGGCTGCATTTTTTGGATGCGATCACTGCATTGGACACAGGTCGGATGCACGGGATCGCGAGGTCTTCACATTGGTGTACGACCCATGAATCGACCGCAAGAATTTCACAAAACAGTCGTGGAGCTGGGATAGGTTCCACGCTCGGGAGAGGCGACAAAACAAGTTGTTTTCTCCTGCCGCGGATGTAGGTCGCAGTGCCGCACAGGGGGCACATCCATCTCTCACTGAGGAGACCTTCCGGTTCCCGATGCAGGAATCGGTTTTGTCGGAAAGGATTAGGAGATACCCCCCATGAGCGCACGTTTCCCCCGCAAGCACGCCCAGCGTATCCGCCAGCGCGGCCAGGGCATGACCGAGTACATCATCATCACTGCACTGATCGCGATCGCCGCGATCGCCGCCGTCACCTACTTCGGCGGCACAGCCCGCGCACAGATCGGCGGCATGGCCAGGGAGCTTTCCGGCCAGAGCGCGACCCAGGACATCAATCGCGCCAAGAACCAGGGCAATCAGGCACACAGCGAGGGTACGAAGGACAAGACCCTCAGCAGCTACAACAACGCCACGGCCAAATAAGGCATTTCCCTCGCATTCGATGAATCGGATGTGGCGCCCTGGCGTCGCATCCGCGGGGATGACTCGTGCTGCCGCGAAAAGGCGGCATGCACGAGTGATCTCTTCGACTACTGCTCGAGGGCGTGCGTGATGGCTGTTTCAATGAACGTGGCTTGGGTGGACGACGATGCGTCGCCGCCGCGGTACCGGCGCCGGAATGCGTGCGGAGGTCGTGCGCGCGTGCATGGCGCGCGCGCGCAAGGCGGACAGGCGCTGGTCCTGGCGATCGTTGCGCTGCTGGTGCTGTGCATCGGCGTGATCGTCGTGTTCAACACCGGGCAGGCGACATCCAAGAAGGTGCAACTGGTCAATGCGGCCGATGCGGCTGCCTACAGCGCCGCCGTGCAGCAGGCACGCGCGTACAACCTCATCGCTTACATGAACCGCGCTTCCGTGGCCAACGAGGTGGCGGTGGCGCAGATGGTGAGCTGGTACTCGTGGACGAATTTCACGTTGCGCGGTACCGAAAATTTCAAGACTGCGGTGCAGGACATTGCCATCATCTTCGACCTCAGCATCGTCGGCGCGGAGGTAGGTGCGGCCTTGCAGGATGTCGTCACCGTACTCAATGAAGTGAAGACGGTGGTCCGAACCATTCGCGATGGCATGCAGGTGGCGTTCTCGGCAGGCGTGACCGCGATCGGCGCCCTCGACAAGGCTTACTCGCTGGCGTCGTACGCCATAGCCAAGATCGATTCGCAGGAATCGTTGAAGCTGGTGCCCGACATAGTCAAACGGAACACCGAAGGCAAGGCCACGATCGGGGCGCGCGGCTATGCCCTGCTGGAGGAAGGGGCGCTGCAAGCGATGTCCTACAGCACGCAGTACCGGATTCCGGCTAGCAGCAGCGGGGGCTCGGCTGCAGAGCGTTACGGAGCGGACCGCTATGCGAACGTGGTGATGGAAGCCAGGGATGGGTTCTCCCGCAAGCGGAGCGACGGATTGGGTCCCTTGCACAAGCGCGGCGGCACCGACCTGGTGAATTACAGGAACTGGGCCGGTGTGGACACGCTCAACGTCAAGGTCGGCTGGCTGGGCGTGAATACAGCGCTGGCATGGGGCGGAGCGGCCGCCGTGACCGGCACGCCCAAGTCCTTCCGGTCGATCGCAAGCCCGGGTTTCGAGCGTGGCCGCGGCTGGAACTCGCAGTACGAGATCGACCCGGGCCACATCGACCGGTACGCCGGTGGAATCGACAACGGCGATGCGGGCAAGCAGGTGCTTTCGTCGCCCGCGACGGATGGCAGCGACAAGGCATGGCTGAAGGATTTCGCGCCGGATACGGATCCCGGGCTGCAGCCTTACGTCGACATCAAGGACAACAAGGCGACGGTTCCCTACGTGGTCGATGGGGGAAGCGCATCCGCGGCAGGCGTGAAAGTGCTGGATGCCGGTCCGATCTTCACCGTGCTGGTCGAGCAACCGATGAAGACCGTGCGCACCAGTACGCACGTGCCCGGCATCGGGGGACAGGATGCGTCATCGGCTTTCTACGTGCCCGACAAGGCCGTGTCCGACGACATGACCGCGTTGTCTTCGGCGCAGGTGTACTTCGACCGTCCCCGCGGCTTCGGCTTGTTCGACAGCGTGACCAGCCCATCGAGTCGCGAGCTGGGCAGCCTGTTCAGTCCCTACTGGCAGGCGCGGCTGGTCGATACGCCTTGCTCGACGCGCCAGCAGGTGGCCATCGCGTACGGGGCGGTTGCGCCGTGCATTCCCGGCAAGGGCTGAATTCCGACATGACAAATTCCGGCAAGGAAATCTGTTCGATGCGCAGAACATTCATGACACTGGCCCTGGCCATCGCGCTCCCGGCGGCCGGTTGCACGAGCGACGCAGGCGGTACGTCTCAGACAGAGTCTTCATCCACGCAGGCCGGGGCGAGCGCGCCGCCCATCCATGTCATGCAGACCATCGTCTTCCTGAAGGATGGGTCGCCTGCCGTCGAGGCGAATTACCGCGCGGCACTCGCCAAGTGCAGCGGAGGGCCGTTGCCGGTGCAGCCGTTGAGTCCGGAAGTGGTCGGCAAGCTCGGGCGCACATATCTGGACGTCCGCTACGAAGGCGACCGCATGGCGGTCAATGCGGACCATTGGGATTTCAAGAGCATCGATCATCCGCCTGCCGTCGCGTGTGCGTTCGGAGTCGAGCACACGTCGCGACTGACGATCGTCAAGCCCGGCGCGTCGATTGGCATCGATCTCGAAAAGCGGACCGGCAGCAGCGAAGCATCGCCGGGCGCAGTGCGTTCCGCGGCGGCCACCCCATCGGGAAGCGGCGATCCCTTGCAGGCAGCCGTGGCGGCCCAACTCGCCAAGCAGGGCCAGGGCGACTTGATGGGACAGGACGCCGGCAGCGGTACGAGCGCAGGCCAGCCTTGCAAACAGGGCCGCACGACCGCCGGTGAATTCTGCGTGTGGAGCGGCGGCCAAAAGTGGGGCTTCGTCACCGACAAGGCCGAGACGAACGATCGCATGGATGCGCCCACGGACAGCATCACCCTGTGGAGCAAGCCGGCCGGCGGGAACGGCTACGAACTCACCACCCAGAGCATGACCGTCGGCACGCCTATCGACGGAAAGGTGTTCGAGGTGCCTTCGAACATCGCGATCAGCAAGGCGGACTGACAGGTCGTCGAGGAGCCATCCATGAGCACGACGCCCGCGGAAAAAAACCGGCCACGTCGACCTGCCTTCAGCCGGATGCCGAGCGGCAAGGCCGAACGCGGCCAGAGCCTGATCGAGATGGTGGTGGCCCTGATCGTGCTGGTTCCGCTGGCGGCCGGGGTGATGCTGCTGGGCCAGTACATCCACATCAAGCAGCAAACCCAGGCCGCGGCACGCGAAGCGGCGTGGGCAGCCACGGTGGATCCCGCGTTGGCAAATGCGCAATTGCCGAACCGGGCAGGTGTGCAGACGGAACTGCGCGTTCGCCAGTTCGCCGACGCCAAGGCGACGATCCGCAGCAACGCGAACGCGCCCGCAAAGTTTGGCGACACCTTGTTGACCACCTTCGCGAACCGGGAGCTTCTGAAGACGTCCGGACTTTCGCTGGCGGTCTACAAGCAGGAAGCCGCGTCCTCCTACCTCGACCAGGGCCTGAATGCCATCAGCAAGGTGGCGAAGACCCTGGGCAACCTTCCGCCCAATACCCAAGGCCTGGTTACCGCCGAGGTACATGCCAAGCCGGAAAAGATCGTGGGGACGGACGGCGGCCCGCTTGCGTTCCTGGACCCCCTCGACACCATGCAACTGGATTTCTCGGCGCGCACGGTCGTGCTCGCGGATACGTGGGCGGCATCGGGAGGCGGTGAACGAGCGGATGGCACGGAGGCGCCATCGGCGGCATTCAGCAACCGCACGGTGCGCAGCGTGATCAAGCCGCTCGTGCCTTCAAGCTGGCTGGGAAACAACGCCGACCAGGTCATCAACGATGTCGTCCACGTGCTCGGCAGCATTCCGTTGATCAAGCAGATATTCACGCCGGGACTCGATCAATTCGAGATCGGCCGCACGGCGCCCGATGTCGTGCCGACCGACAAGCTGGTGAAGTACAACCATGGGCGCTGAGCGGCGACTGCCATGGCTGGCATTCGCGCTGCTGCCCGGGGCTGCGTGTGCCTTCGGCTGGCCGCAGCCGCCGTTGCCGAGCGGCACGGCATCGGCGGAGGTCGCCCGCCGCATCGTCTTCAACGGGTTGGACATGCGTGCGCAGACCTTCCAGTCGCAGCAGAGCCAGGCCGACGTGGTGGCGTACTACCGCAAGCTCTGGGACGGCAAGGTGGTGGTCAATGCCATGGGGAATGCCGAGGTGGTCGGGCACCAGCAAGGCGACTACTACATCACCGTGCAGGTCAGCCGTTTCGGCAGCGGCAGCAAGGGCGACATCGGCATCATCGACGTCGCTTCGGCGCCGAAGCATTTCGAGCGCGGCGCCGGCCTGCCCCAGCCGATGGGCTCCAGGGTATTCAACGACATCGCCTACCCGGACGATCCCACGCCGGCGCGCACCGTGGCGATGCGCAACGCCTTGTCGCCGGCGCAGAACGCGAGCTACTTCCGCGAGCGCCTGATGGCGGATGGCTGGAAATCCGCGGACGCCAGCCAGTGCGCAAGCGGCAGCTGCGTCATGCGCTACGAGCGCGGCGACAGCAAGATGACCCTGGTGATGAGTCAGCTGGATGGCCAGTCGCAGGTGGTCATCAACGTGCTGAACCCGTGATGCGGAGGATGACCGACATGTCCCGGCAACGGCGCATCGCCAAGGCACTTCGAACCAGGGGTCGGCGGCAGCGCGGCGGCGCACTCGCGGAATACACCGTCGTGGTGCTGCTCCTGGTGCTGGTGCTGGTCGCCTATCCGGATGCCATCCCGCAGCTGGCCAAGGCCTTGCGCGAGGCCTATGCCAGTTTTGCCTACGCACTTTCCGTCTCATGGATCTGAATCGAATGGAACGACGCATGCCGGCGATCAACCGGAACTTCCTCTTCCTGGGCGGCGCGATCCTGCTCGGCATCGTGGCCAGCTACATGACCGTCCACTACATCAACAACCAGGTGGAAGTGCGCACGCGCGCCACGCCGACCGAAATGCGCGAGGTGGTGGTGCCGGTGCGCGACCTGGACAAGGGAGTCAACCTCACCCAGCAGGATATCGCCTCGCGCGAGGTGCCCGCCGAGTTCGTCCCGGCGGATGCGCTGACCCCCGACAACTACAAGGACTACATCGACCAGGTGCTGCGCGCGCCGCTGGTGCAGGGCGCGCCGATCAGCGGCAGTGCCGTGGACCGGGTGACCGATCATTTCTCCAACCTGATCGATCCCGGCAAGGTGGCCTATTCGATCCAGGTGGACGAATCCAACTCGGTATCCGGGCTGATCGTGCCGGGCGATCACCTGGACATCCTCCTGCTCATGTCGGGCGATGACACGGATCAGATCCGGCCCCTGCTCAGCGACGTTCCGGTGCTGGCCACCGGCCGGCTGGCGAAGGGCATGCGCAATGACGGCAAGAACGACGATGCCAGCTATTCGAACATCACCCTGAGCCTTCCTCCGAAGGATGCCCAGCGCCTCGGCATGGCCATGAAGGTGGGCGAGCTGCGCGTGATGCTGCGCTCCGCCGGCAACGGGGAGCCTTTCGACCTCAAGGCGCTGAGCAAGGCGGATTTGCTCAGGTATGGCCGGCCGATTCGCGGCAACGGCATCCAGTTCATCATCGGCGGGAATGGTTGAGATATGGAAGCATCGATACGTTCAAGATGGATGCGGGCCGCGGTGTTCGCGTGGGCGTCGTTGCTCGCGCTCGTCCTGTTTTCGTGGCGGCCGGCACGTGCGGAAGCGCCGGTCATCGCCGACGCCATCAGCATGTATGCCGGGCAGGCACTGGTACAGCGCGCGCCGGGCGCCCTCAAGCGCGTCGCCGTCGGCGACGGCAAGCTGCTGCAGGTCAAGGCGATCGGCAACCGCGAGCTGGTGCTGATCGCCAACCAGCCCGGCGACACCTCGGTGCAGCTGTGGATGACCGACGGCACCCAGCGCAGTGTCAGCGTGCACGTCGTCGTGGGCAACAGCGAGGAGGCGGCCAACCTGGTCGGCAAGCTGCTCGGCCCCGGCAGCGCCATCGCCGTCAACACGGTGGGCGGCAACGTGGTGTTGACGGGCAACAAGCTCTCGCAGGCAGACGTGGCGCACATCGCCGCGATCAGGAAGATCTACCCGCAGGTGCTCGACTTCACCAGCGCGAACGCGGTCGAGATGAAACCGATGGTGATGATGCACGTGCGCATCATGGAGTTCGACAAGAAGGCGGTGAACCAGCTCGGCATCAAGTGGGACAGCATGATCGCCGGCCCTGGCGGCGGCCTCGTGCACGACTGGGTCACCAACCCGTATTACCGGATGACGCCGGGCAACTTCGCCGGCGTGGACGGCAATGGCACCAGGGCGAACCTGCCGCTGCGGGTGCCCGGCACCGCCGCGTACTTCGGCATCGCCACCTCGATCGCCTCGCAGATCAACCTGATGATGCAGGACGGCAATGCCTGGGAACTGGCCACGCCGCAGCTCGCCGCGCGCAGCGGCGGGGTCGCCGACTTCCTGGTGGGCGGCGAGGTGCCCATCCCCATCACGCAGGGCCTCGGCGAGACGACCGTGGAATACAAGCAGTACGGCATCAAGCTGCACATCGCGCCGGTGGTCAACAGCGAAGGCGACATCTCCACCGACATCGAAACCGAGATCAGCAAGATCGATCCGACTGTCACCGTGAACGGCTACCCCGGCTTCACCACGCGCCGCGCCAGCGCGCAGCTCAACGTGCACACGGGCGACACCATCGTCATCTCCGGCCTGGTGGACGCAAGCGGTTCCAGGACCTTCGACCGGGTGCCGGGCCTGGGCAACATCCCGATCCTCGGCGCGCTGTTCCGTTCGCGCGACTTCCAGGCAAACCGCACCGACCTGGTGGTCTTCGTGACGCCGGTCGTGGTCGACGCGAACTCGCCGGAAAACCGCAAGCTGATCGAAAAGAGCGACCGGCTGCGCGACGACTTCCGCAAGACCATCGGCAGCGACATCGTTGATTGAGGGCGGGACATGTTCGAAGTGCTGATCGAAACCCCCAACCGCGATCCCCGCCAGGTGCGCTGCCTGCACAGCACCTGCGGCATCGGTCGCGGCGACGACAACCTGGTTGTGCTGCAGGGCTGGGACATCGGCCGCGAGCACGCGATGCTGAGCATGCGCAAGGACGGCGTCTTCATCGAGACGCTGGGCGGCCGGGCGCCGGTGATGATCAACGGCGCGAAGCTGAAGGGCGAGCACGGCCCCCTGCATCGCGAGGACATGGTGAACATCGGCGCGTACCGCCTGCGCGTGCTGGCGGACCATGCCGATGACGTGCCCGCGCAGGTGCCCCGGCAAGCCGCGAACGCGCCGGTCAGGCTCGATCCGGTGGCATCGCCGACCGCCGTGCCGCCGCCGGTGCCGGCCGCGCCCGTCACCGGCTTTCCTGCCGCCTTGCCGGTATCGACGGACATGCTGGAATGGCGCACGCGGGTGCACCAGTCGCTGGTGCGGCAGATGGACCTGCGACGTGTCGACGTGCGCGGCATGAGCGAGGAGGCGCTGCGCCAGAAGACCTCCGCCCTGATCGACGAGATCATCGAGCGCGAGTTTTCCGACGATCTGCCGAAGACCATCAACCGCCGCCGGCTCGCCAAGGAAGTGCTCGACGAGGCCATCGGCCTCGGGCCGCTGGAGGATCTGCTGGAGGACGACAGCGTGACCGAGGTGATGGTCAACGGCTCCAGCGAAATCTTCATCGAGCGCGCCGGCCGCATCGAGAAATCCGCGGTGATCTTCACCAGCGACAAGGCGGTGCTGGCGGCGATCGAACGCATCGTCGCGCCGCTCGGCCGGCGCATCGACGAAAGCTCGCCGATGGTCGACGCGCGCCTCTCCGACGGCTCGCGCGTCAATGCGGTGATTCCGCCGGTGGCGCTGCGCGGACCGAGCGTGAGCATCCGCAAGTTCAGCAAGCGCAAGCTCAGCGGCACCGACCTGCTGCAGTACGGTTCGATCAACGAGCCGATGCTCGAATTCCTGCAGGTCGCGGTGCGCGAGCGGCGCAACATCGTGGTGACCGGCGGCACCGGCTCGGGCAAGACCACCCTGCTGAACATCCTCTCCAACTTCATCCCCGACTCGGAGCGCGTCGTCACCATCGAGGACGCCGCCGAGCTCAAGCTCAGCCAGCCGAACCTGGTGGCGCTGGAAGCGCGTCCGGCCAACCTCGAGGGCAAGGGCCTGATCACCATCCGCGACCTGGTGCGCAACGCCTTGCGCATGCGCCCCGACCGCATCGTGGTCGGCGAGTGCCGCGGCGGCGAGGCGCTGGACATGCTGCAGGCCATGAACACCGGCCACGAGGGCTCGCTCACCACCGCGCACGCCAACTCGCCGCGCGATGCGCTGTCGCGACTGGAAGTGATGGTGCTGATGTCCAGCATGGACCTGCCGATGACGGTGGTGCGCGAGCAGATCTCCTCGGCCATCGACCTGATCATCCACCAGCGCCGCTTCCCCTGCGGCTCGCGCAAGATCACCCACGTGTCCGAGATCACCGGTATCGAGAGCGGGACGATCCAGACCCAGGACCTGTTCGTGTTCCGCGCGCGCGACCAGGGCGGCCCCGGCGGCAAGGTGCGCGGCGAGTTCTCCGCCACGGGCGCCGTGCCGGAGTTCTACGAGGAGCTGGCGGATCGCGGCGTGCCCGTCGACCTGTCGATCTTCAAGCAGGGCCAGGAGTCCGCGCATGAATAGCGTGCTGCCGGTCGTTGCCGTCGTGTTCCTGTGCGTGACCGTGGTCGGTTTCCTGCTCGCGCGCAGTTCGACCGTGTTCTGGGGACGCTACCAGGAGGCCTTCACCGAGCAGGCGCGCTTCAACCTGGCCGACATGTTCATGTTCATGGACACCGGCCACCTGTTCCGCATCAACGCCGCCGCGCTCGTGCTGATTCCCGCGTTCATCTGGTTCGCCACGGGCAATCCGTTGCTGGCGGTCGTGGCCCTGGTGCTGATTTTCGTGCTGCCCAAGAAGATCTACACGTGGATGCGCCAGCGCCGCCTCGACCAGATCCAGCAGCAGCTTCCGGACGGTCTGATGATGGTGTCGGGCGGCATGCGCGCTGGCCTCGGCTTCACGCCGGCGCTGGAAAGCCTGGCGCGCGACATCGAGCCGCCGCTGGCGCAGGAGTTCGCGCTGCTGCTGCGCGAACAGCGCATGGGCATCAAGCTGGAGGAGGCCATGGAGCACCTGCACCAGCGCGTGCCGATCCAGGACGTGGCGCTGTTCGTTTCCGCCGTGGGCATCTCGCGCGAGGTCGGCGGCAATCTCGCCGAGAGCATGGCCTCGCTCGCCGACACCCTGCGGCGGCGGCTGATCATGGAAGGCAAGGTGAAGTCGCTCACCGCGCAAGGGCGCCTGCAGGGCATCGTGATGGCGATGATGCCGCTGGGCCTGATCGGCTTCCTCAGCTTCGCGTATCCCGACACGATGCACGAGATGTATCACAGCTACATCGGCTGGGCGGTCATCGCTGTCGCCGCGGTGATGGAGTACCTCGGCTACCGCATGTGCCGCAAGATCATGAGCATCGACATATGAACTGGATGCTTCCCGTTCTGGCGGTGGTGGTCGTGGGCTGCGTCGGGCTCGGCTTCTGGGCCGTGTACGGCCTGATGCGCGAGGTGCCGAAGGCCGACCGCCACTACCAGGACCCGCTGCCCTTCGGCCTGCGCCTGCTGTGGCCGCTGGTGAATGCGGCGACCCATGCGCTCGGGCCGCGGCTGGCGCCGGACAAGCTGGAGAAGGCGCATCGCGAATTGCAGACCGCCGGGCAGGACTTCGTGCTGAGCCCGGAGCAGCTGTACGGACTGCGCGCGGTGAGCGCCGCGCTGGTGGCGCTGTTCTTCTGGCTGGTACTGCGCCTGCTCGACAAGCACGGCCTGCTGCTCTACCTGCTGGCCCTGCTGATGGGCGTGGCGCTGGGCTGGCTCTATCCGAGCCTGTGGCTCGGCGAGCGCCGCAACAAGCGGCGCCGGCTGGTGATCAAGGACATGCCGATCTACCTGGATTTCATCACCATGTCGGTCGAGGCGGGACTCAACATCACCGGGGGAATCGAGCAGGCGACGCAGAAAGGGCCGCCCGGGCCGCTGCAGCAGGAGTTCACCCGCCTGCTGCGCGACGTGCGCTCCGGCCTGCCGCGCGCCGAGGCGCTCAAGCGCATGTCGGAGCGGATGGAGATGGCGCAGATCTCCAGCTTCACCGGCACCCTGATCCAGGCGGACCGCGTCGGCGCCAGCCTCGGCCCCACGCTGCGGGCGCAGTCGGCGCAACGCCGCGAGGAGCGCTTCCTGCGCGCCGAGAAGCTCGCGCTCGAAGCGCCGGTGAAGATGATGCTGCCGCTGGTGATGTTCTTCTTCCCGCTGATCTTCCTCGTGCTCGGCTACTTCATCTATCTGCGCATGCGGCAGGAGGGGATCTTTTGAAACGGGGCGTGATCCTCCGCGAAGGCCATCCGATCGTGCCGCAGGCGTGGTACGCCGACCGCCCGTGGAACCGCCTGCGCGGACTGCTGGCGCGGGCGCCCCTGCGCGGCGGCGCGGTGCAGGCGCTGTGGCTGGCGCCATGCCCCAGCGTGCACACCTTCGGCATGGGTTATCCGCTGGACATCGTCTTCCTGGGGCAGAACGGCTGCGTGCTGGCATGCCACGAGAGCGTGCCGCCGTGGCGCATGCGCTGGTGCCGCAGCGCAAGGCAGACCGTGGAACTGGCGCCCGGCGGCATCGCGGCGCTCGCTCCCGTGCGTGGGGAGGAATGGTCATGGCAGGAAACCTGAAACACGCCATCGTGGCGATGATCCTGCTGGCGACGGCCGGCTGCGCGACCTCGCCCGCGTCGCGGCTCGGCGCCACCGTCGACCGCCAGCACCAGGCCGACCAGGCCTACGTCCAGGGCAATCTCGCCGGCGCCTTGTCGGGCTACCAGTCGCTGACGCATGCCATGCCGCAGAACGCGGATTTCTGGTTCCGCCTCGGCAACATCTATGCACGGCTCGATCGTCCCGACGAAGCCGTGGACGCGTATCAGCACACGCTCGGCATCGAACCGGGCCACGCCAAGGCCTGGCACAACCTCGGCATCATCCGCCTGCGCGAAGCCGAAGCCGCCTTCGCCCGCAGCGCGAGCGCCGCGGCCGGCATCGACGATGGCCTGCAGAAGGAGAGTGCGGACAAGGCCCGCGACATCGCAGCCTTGCGCAGCACGGCGAAACCGGACGATGCGGCCGCAGCAAGCGACAACCCGCCTCCGCCGCGCGGCACCGGCGCCGACGGCGCGGAGTCCAAGCCATGAAGCAGCCATCGATGCGACGCCAGCGCGGGCAGGCGGTGGTCGAGACCTCCATCGTGATCCTGGTGTTCGGCGTGTTCCTGCTCGGCATCTTCCAGGCGATCCTGTTCTATCGCGTGAAGAGCGTGGTCGATTACGCCGCGCTGCAGGCCGCGCGCAGCGGCGCCACGCATTTCGCGGAGATGAGCGAAATACGCAAGGGCTTCGCCAGTGGCCTGATGCCGCTGTACGCGCACAAGCCCGACAACATGGCGGTCACCACGGCCTACGGCGAGGCGTACATCGCCGCCAGCAACCCGCTCGAAACCGAGATCCGGATCGTCAGCCCGACCAAGTCCGCCTACGCGGACTGGGCCGAGACGCAGTTCGACGGCGTCAAGGCGATCCCGAACGACAGCCTGTCGTTCCGCCCGTCGACGCCGGGCGGACGCAGCGGGCTCACCGTCCAGGACGCCAACGTGCTGAAGATCCGCGTGGTCTACGGCTACAAGATGATCGTGCCGGTCATCGACAAGATCGTGATCGCGATCTTCCGCAGCTCGTTCTACCAGGGCATGGATGCGCGCGAGATCGCCATGCTGGAAAGCGGCCGCCTGCCCATCGTCAGCCAGGCCGTGGTGCGCATGCAGACGCCCATCCGCGATCCGGCTCCGCTGCCGTGAACCGGCGTGGCCTGCCGCTCGCCTGGATGATCGCCGGTGCGCTGGCGCTTCCCGTCCACGCGGCGGACATGCCCGACGTGAAAGTGCAGGCGGTGCTCAGCGGCGTCGCCACGGGCGGAACGGCCAAACCGGGCGGCGTGGCGGCGGAAACCCTCTGGCTCAAGGGCGATCGCGTGCGCGTGGATTTCGATGCAGGCCAGGGGCGGCGCGGGCGCATCCTGCGCGACGGCCGCGGCCATGCCTGGCTGTTCATGTCGACCTCCGACCGGGCCTTGCCGGCGCAGCATGTGCCGATCGGGGCGATCACCCGGCTCGATCCGGTACAGCCATGCTGGAAGCTGGGCTTCGCCTGCGACAAGGTCGGGCAGCGCGTCATCGCGGGGCGGCAGTCGGAGGGCTGGCGCTACCGTCATGCGGAGCAGTCCGGCCCGGGCGGCACCGACAGCGGAACGTTCTGGATCGATGCGCAATACGGCCTGCTGCTGGCCTTCCAGGGCAAGGACGTGGGCGAGCACGCCCGCCGCATGGAAACCACGGCCGTCGATTTCCAGGCGATTCCTGACGACACGTTCAAGGCGCCCGCAGCGGTCCGGCAGGACATCGAGAACGCGGATCGCCGCGCCGATGCGCTGCGCGGGTATTCGCACTGACAGCATCCGTCAGCCAGGAAGCGGCATGCTGGCATTGACTTCCTGTATGGAGTAGATTGGCTTTCAGGTGCATTCGTAGAGATCAGCCATGTCGGCGCACAGCCTGCAAGCGGCACTCCCCGTCGAGGATCTGAACGGCCCGGCCCTGCGGAGTTTTTTCCGGTTGAGCGGGCACTGGAAGCTGCGCGTCGCCGAACAGCGCAAGCTGCTCGGCGATCCGCCCGAATCCACGTTCTACAAGTGGAAACGCGAGCAGGACGGCAGCCTCGGCCGCGACACGCTGGAGCGCATCAGCTACCTGATCGGCATCTGGAAGGACCTGCAGATCCTGTTCCCCGATGCGGAGCAGGCCGATGCGTGGCTGCGCAAGCCGAACGCGGCGGCGCTGTTCGGCGGCCATTCGGCGCTGGAGCGCATGCTGTCGGGCAACGTGGCCGACCTGTTCGTGGTGCGCCAGTACCTGGATGCGCAACGCGGCTGAGCCGCGCGGTGGCGCCGGTCGCGTTCCGCGAGACCGCCAGCCGCCAGCCTCGCCCCCCCGGCCCACAGGAACGACACGGACCACCGCGATGCCAGCCGATCTGCCCCCCGTCCGCCGCATCCGCTGGAACCAGGCCTGGCGCATCGTGCCCAGCCGTTTCCCGCCGGTGGGCGTGTACGACCGCATCGCCGATCCGGCCGACTTCGACGCGGTGTTCGCGATCGAGGCGCTGACCAACCCGCGCCTGCGCGAGGAGGCCGGCGCGCTGAAGCTGGTGGCGAAGGAGCATCGCATCAGCGGCCCGGGCAGCACGCCGGTGATGGCCGCCTTCACCCATCTGAATCCGGAAGGCAGCCGTTTTTCCGATGGTACGTGGGGCGTGTTCTACGCCGCGCACAGCGTCGCCACCGCGGTGGAGGAAACGGTGTACCACCGCGAGCGCTTCCTCGCCGCCACCGCCGAGCCGGCCTGCGACATCCAGATGCGTTGCTACCGCACCCGCGTCGACTGCCGCCTGCACGACATACGCGGCGGCTGGAAGCGGGAACACGATGCGGACGACTATGCGGCCGGCGTGGAACTGGCGCGCGTCTTGCGCGCCGCCGGTTCCAACGGCATCGTCTACGACAGCGTGCGCGATCCGGGCGGCGAGTGCCTGGCCGCGTTCCAGCCGGATGCCGTCGCGCCCTGCGTGCAGGCGCAGCACCTGGTCTACCGCTGGGACGGCAAGCGCATCGCCAAGGTGCTCGAAGTGAGCGAAATGAAGCGCTCCGGGCCGTAGCGCGGCATGGCGCGCCTGCCGTCCCCGTCATCAACGAAGTGAGTTTCCGGGAGCACCATGAAAATCCTGCTGTCGCTGTTGCTGGCCCTGGTTTCGTGCGCCGTGTGCGCCGACGAAGCCCCGCATGCGTACTGGAATTCCGCCATCGCGGCGTTCGAAGCCGCCGATCGCGCGAACCCCCCGCCGCAGGGCGCGGTGCTGTTCATCGGCAGCTCGTCGATCGAGCACTGGAAATCCGTCGCGGCGGACTTCCCGGAAGCGAAGGTGATCAACCGCGGCTTCGGCGGCTCCGAGATCGGCGACTCCACCTATTTCGCCGACCGCATCGTGGCGCCCTACCATCCGCGCGCGATCGTGATGTACGCCGGCGACAACGACATCTACGCCGGGCACACGCCGCAGCGGGTGCGCGACGATTTCGCCGCCTTCGTGCGCAAGGTGCGCTCGTTCGACCCCGGCGTGCCGGTGGCCTTCGTGGCGATCAAGCCCAGCGTGGCGCGCCGCGCGCTGCTGCCGCAGATCAGCCAGGCCAATGCGCTGGTGCGCGAATACGCCGCCAAGCAGCAGGGCGTGAGCTATATCGACGTGTACACGCCCATGCTGGGCAAGGATGGTCAGCCGCAGCAGCAGTGGTTCGGGCCGGACGGCCTGCACATGAACCGCAGCGGCTATGAGCTGTGGATCGGTCTGCTGAAACCGTGGGTGGATGCGCACGGGCAGCGGTGAGGGAGCCGCGGCAGGAAGCCGTTGCGATGGATTGCCCCGCGCGCCATCCATGGCGCGCGGGGCAGGACCTCAGAAGCGGTACGCGAAGCTCACGCCGTAGGCCATCGGATTGATGGTGGTGCGGCCGACCTTGGCGCCGTCGACCTTCACGTCGCTGGCCAGGTCGATCCAGCGCGCGTCGACGGTGACGCTCCATTGCGGCGCGATCTTCACGTCCACGCCGGCGTGCGCGGCCGCGCCCCAGCTGCTGTCGATGGCGACGCGCGTGCCTTGCAGCGGGCCCTTGCCGTCGATGTTGAAGAAGCGCGTGTAGTTCACGCCCAGGCCCACGAACGGCGACACCTTGCTCTCGGGCATGAAGTGGTAGTTCACGCCCAGCACCGGCGGCAGCTGGTGCGCCACGGCCACCTGGGTGCCGTTGAGCCGCACGTTGTGGCGGAACGGCACGGCGACCAGCAGCTCGGCGCCCCAGTTCGGCGTGGCCATGTATTCGATGCTGGCCGTGGGCTTGAGGTCGCTGCTGACCTTGGCGTTCATGCCGGCGAGCGTGCCGTTGTGGGACTTGGGGCTGACCACGTGGGCGCCGAAACGCACCACCCAGGTATCGTCATTGGCGTGGGCGGGCAGGGCGGCGGCGAGACCGGCGACGGCGAGCAGGGGGAGGAGGATTTTCATCGGTTTCCTTTGGGGCATGTAGCGAAGTGCTGCATCCATGCTGATCCGGCCCCGCGGCCCCGCATCTGACTCGAATCAAATACCGGGGCCCCACGCGGCGATGCGCCGCATATGCGCGCGACCTCCCGCGTTTCGCAGGCCCATGGAAAATGTCCGGCGTCAGGCCCCTTCGACAGGCTGGCATCGACGTCCCCCGCTTTGAGTAGCGGGTCGGTTTGGAGTCCGGAGTTACTTGACTGCTTCGCGTAGGCGGCGGGTGTCAACCCACCCTGCGCCTGCTTCGGTCGCCCCTCGTCGTATTCCAGCCGCCAGCGTTCGATCTCGGTGCGGGCGTGCAGCAGGCTGGGAAACCCGTATTCGTCGAGGCACTCATCGCGCAGGCGACCGTTGAACGGTACGACGTCGGCGTTCTGGTTCGGCTTGCCCGGTTCGATCAAACGCAACTGCACACCGCCCTCGTGCGCCCGGGCGATCGTCGCCTTGCCGCAGAACTCCTTGCCGTTGCCGGTGCGAATCGTCTTGGGCAGGCCGCGAATGATCGCCGGGCGATCCAGCACGCGCGTCACGCCGATGCCGGAGATGGCTCGTTCGACTTCGATGCCTGCCGACTCATGCGCGGCGTCGACGACGTTGGTCAGGCGCTTGGCGACGCGGGCATCGGCGGTGCGATCGAACACGAAATCCATCGACACACTTCGTCGGGCGCCGATGGACGAAACAGCGGTTGCCGCTCGCTCACCGGCACCTTCTTCCGCTTGCGCCGCCGCACTTGCAGCCGTTCCACGCGCTTGCGGTTCACCGGCTCGCCGCCCTCCTGCCGAAAAGCTTCAAGTGGATCATTCCCACGCCGTAGCGCTTGTGCCGCTGCGCCAGTTCCACGATCCGCCGCCGCAGCGCCGCGTTGCGGCCTGGCTGCGCCTGATGGCGGAATGCGCTGGCGCTCATGCCTACGACGCGCAACGAGCAGCGCTCGCTCGGTGCCTTGTCGATCGTCTGGCGCACCAGCGCTCGCCGGACAGGTGCGCCTACGGCTTTTTTCGCGGGACGTCCCGGATCACCTCGTTCTCAAGCATCTGCTCGGCCACCTGCGCTTCGCGCAGCAGCTCTTCCACGGCCTCGGATTCGGGCGCCGATGGGCGGCGCGATTGCATCCCGCAGGGCGCTGCGGCCTGCAAGTACGGACGTGAAGCTGACATCGGGAGCAACGGCGTTCATGCGTCCTCCCCAGGCTGAGCTGTCGTATCCCGCGGCGACAGGTGGATGCCGGCGATCATGCAGCGCACCGAGCCGCCTGCCATCTCAAGGGTAGGTACCGCCAGCGGCAGCAAACGCGCGCTGCGCTCGATGCGTGCCTTTTGCCGAGCCGTCAGGCTGTCACAGGCGCGCTGCGACAGCGCGAGGATGCGGCCGTCGCGACCGGACAGCTCGATGGCATTTCCGGCGAAGTTGGCGATCTGCTCCTGGCTCAGGTCGATCACTTCGTGCCCGGACTCCTGCAGCCGCTCGATCACTTCCTGCGCCCGGCGCGGATCGGTCAGCGTCCGGGTTCCCAGCAGCGCGAATTCGGTGGCCACGCACATCAACACGTTGGTGTGGTAGATCGGCCGGCCAGCGGTGTCGGCCGTATCGAAGACGATGGGCTCGAAGTTGAAATGGGTGCTGAAGCGCTCCAGCAGCACCGGGTCCGCGCGGTTGGAGCGGGCGGTGTAGGCCACGCGCGCCATGTGGTCCAGCACCATGGCGCCGGTGCCCTCCAGGAACAGGCCATCGTTCTCCAGGCCCGAGTAGTCAATCACATCCCGCACCCGGTACTCCGCCTTGAGCATCTCGATGATGTCGCTGCGCCGCTCGCGGCGCCGGTTCCGCGGGTACATCGGGTAGATGGCAACGTGGCCGCCCGAGTGCGTGGAGAACCAGTTGTTCAAGAACACCGAGTCCGGCGTGTCACGCTCGCCCGTGTCCTCGAACAGGTGGACGCGTACGCCGGCGGCTTGCAGTCGATCGACCGCCTGGGTCACTTCGTCATGGGCGGTATCGGCGATGGCACGGGCCTGGTCCTTGGCCGCATCGCTCTGGAATGCGTTGTCGGCGGTGGTTTCCGGGTTGGGCGTGAAGCGGTGCGGGCGCACCATCACGACCGCGGCAGGGGCTTGTATGGATCGGAACGTGGACATAAGGCGACTCCTGGGGCTTCGCCTTTACGCGACCCGGCGCGGCGCCGCGCGCGATGTCCCGGAGCAGGTGTGGCGGAACAGATCCTTCGGGTCGTCGGCCCGGGGCACCAGTTCCACGTTTTCGCCCAGACCGCGCTGCTCGGCCTGCGCATTCACGTAGCGCAGCGTGGAGTAGTCCTCCAACGCGAAACCCACCGAGTCGAACACCGTCACCTGCCCGGCACTTTGCCGGCCGGTTTCGGTTCCGGCCAGGACGCGCCACAGGTCCACAACCGGGAAGTCCTGGGGCAGTTGCTGGATGTCGCCTTCGATGCGGGTCTGCGGCTCGTACTCCACGAAGACGCGTGCGCCGCGCAGCACGTCGGCGTGCAGCTCGGTCTTGCCCGGGCAATCCCCGCCCACGCCGTTGATGTGCATACCCGGTTCGATCATGTCGGGTGTGATGATGGTGGCAAAGGCCTTGTCGGCGGTCACCGTGGTGACGATGTCCGCACCGCGCACAGCCTCGGCTGTCGATGCGGCGCGGATGATCTTCAGCGAGGGGTAGGCGGACAGGTTGCGAATCAGCTTCCCGGTCGCGTGCGGATCGATGTCGTAGACCGCGATTTCCTCGATGCCCAGGTGGCTATGGAACGCGAGGGCCTGGAATTCGCTTTGCGCGCCGTTGCCGATCAGCGCCATGCGGCGGGCATCGGGCCGCGCCAGCGCGCGGGCCGCCATCAGCGACGTCGCGCAGGTGCGCAGTGCCGTGGCGACGGTGAGTTCCGACAGCAGCACGGGATAGCCCGTGTCCACCTCCGCCAGCACGCCAAAGGCCATCACGGTGTACAGGCCGCGCTGCGTGTTGCTGGGGTGCCCGTTGACGTACTTGAATGCGTAGCGCTCGGCGTTGGAAACGGGCATCAGCTCGATCACGCCGATGTCCGAATGGCTGGCCACGCGGGCCGATTTGTCGAACTCGGGCCAACGAAGGAAGTCGTCCTGAATGGCGTCGGCGAGCTCGCCAATGAACTGCGTCACTCCGATGTCATGCACGAGGCGGGACATGGTGGGAACGTCAACGAAGCGGGTCATGAGGTCTCCTGGCAGTAGTGGCAAGCGGGCTTGCCGCGACCAGGAAATTGTTCTTGTGTTTCGTGCCAAATTGAAGATGGCAGCTTGGCAGATTATTCCGTCTTGATTACAATTTGCCACCTGCAGATTGCAGAATGAAAGATTCCGATGGATGACACCGACCGCGAACTGATCTCGCTGTTGCGCGCCGATGCGCGCACTTCAGTGGTGTTGCTTGCCAAGAAGCTGCGCGTCGCACGGGCCACGGTACAAAACCGCATGGCCAAGCTGGAGGCCGATGGAACGATCGTGGGCTACACCGTGCGGCTCAGGCCCGAAGTGGAAGAGCACCGAATTCGTGCGCTGACTTCCATCGGGGTCGAGGGCAACCATGGAGAAAGCGTGCGGCGCGAACTGCGCGGCCATCCGAACGTGGTGGCGCTTCACACCACCAACGGGCGCTGGGACATGATTGCGGAGCTGCGGGCCGATACCTTGGAAGCGTTCGACCGAGTTCTGAATGGCATCCGCAACATTCAGGGCATCTCCAATACCGAGACCAGCATCCTGCTGTCCACGCGCAAGATCTAGCGATGCCTTGCCAGACGAGCGGAGGCCACAGCTGCGTCGTCGCGTGAGGCTGCCGACTCCTCAAGTCAAACCGAAAGCCTGGCCTCGGCAAAACTCGGGACTCGCAGTGAAGATGCGAGCCCCTGCACCCGCCACTCCAGGTTGGCGAGGGGCGCCCTCAGCCTCGGGCGCTGTCGGATAGTTCGCTTGGAGAACGTCGGTCACTCGACCAATTCGCCTGCTGGTGGTTGTCGAACTGACTGGTGCCATGGCAAGTCGTGGCACCTTGCTCTCTTTTTGTCGGCCGAGCTCGTCGGCACGCTTTGAATGCCTCGAATCTGGACAGACGGAAAAAGCTTCCCGCCTTGGTTCAAGGTTTGACCCTTGGTCAAGCAGTGTCGAGGAATATCGCCCGCAGCGAATCTGCGGTTGCGGATCAGGTATCCGCGCCGGTCGCAAACCCTTCGCGCGTGCCGCGGGTGAACACGCGGTCGCCGTCCAGCACGTCGGCGGCGGCGTGCGTGGGCTCGGCCCCGAGCTTCGCGTAGATCGGCGTGAAGTCGGGCCGGGTGGCGTCGAACAACTGCGCGAAGTCGTCGATCACGAAATACGTCTGCTGGTAGGTGTCGATGCGGTAGCGCGTGCTCATCACGCGTTCCAGGCCGAAGCCGATGCGGTTCGGCGCGGGCGAATCCAGCGAGTAGATCGACTCGCCCTTGGAGCTGACGATGCCGGCGCCGTAGATGCGCATGCCCTCGTCGGTGTTTATCAGGCCGAACTCCACCGTGTACCAGTACAGGCGCGTGAGGTTCATCAGCGCCTCGGGTCCGATGTTGAACGCCTTCATGCCGCCGCGGCCGTAGGCCTGCATGTAGTCGGCGAACACCGGGTTCAGCAGCAGCGGCACGTGGCCGAACAGGTCGTGGAACAGGTCCGGCTCGCTGAGGTAGTCGAGCTGATCGGGTTTGCGTATCCACCAGCTCACCGGGAAGCGGCGGTTGGCGAGGTGGTCGAAGAACACCTCGTCCGGCAGCAGGCCTTCCACCGCCACCAGCTCCCAGCCGGTGGCCTTGACCAGCACCTTGTTGAGTTCGGAAAACTTCGGGATGCCGCCGTCGCCCAGGCCGAAGCGCTCCACGCCGGCGAGGAACTCCTTGCAGGCGCGCCCGGGCAGCAGTTCGCGCTGGCGCTGGTACAAGGTGTCCCACACCTCATGGTCGGTACGGGTGTAGCCGGACCACGGCTGCTCGACCACGCCCGTCGCGTAGACCGGGATGTAACCGCGGTCGGTCTGCTGGTGTTCGACCTTGCGGGGCGGGGGCTGATCCATGGAGGCTCCGTATGACGGTTCGCGGTTGCCGGCCAAGTCGGACGGCGTCCACAGCATAGGGCCTACCGGTCGAACGAAGATTGCAATATTGCGTGCATACACGTAGTTGGCGCAACATTCGTGCGTGTCCACCCGTGTTTGGCGAGGCAATTTGCAATGACCGTGCTGGATCGTACCGACCTGCGCCTGCTCGCCGTGCTGCAGACCGAGGGCCGCATCACCAATGCCGAGCTGGCCGAACGGGTGAACCTGTCGCCCTCGGCCTGCCTGCGTCGCCTGCAGCGGCTGGAGGCGGAGAAGGTGATCACGGGCTACGCCGCGCAGGTCGATCCGCAGGCGGTGGGGCTGGGCCTGCAGGCGTTCGTGCGGGTGCAGCTGGTGAAGCACGAGGCGGCGATGATCGAACGCTTCGTGCAGCGGATCTCCGGCTGGGACGAGGTGGTGGCCTGCCATGCGCTCACCGGCGACATGGACTACCTGCTGCACATCTACGTGGCCGACCTCGAGCACTTCTCGCGCTTCCTGCTGGACCACCTGCTCAACGACGCCGGCGTGGCCGACGTCAATTCCAGCTTCGTGCTGCGCACGGTGAAGCGCTCGTCGTCGCTGCCGCTGTCGCAGGTGCAGGCCTAGGCCGGCTCGGCCGCCGGCGCCAGGCCGCCGCGCGCGCGGCGCATGCGCAAGGCAAGGAAGGCGGCGATCACGAACGGCACCCGGTAGCTGCCCGGTTGCACGCGCAGCACGCCGGCCGCGGGGCATGCACACCGGCATGGTCAAACCGTTCGCCGACTGCAGCTAAAATGGGCGACCGATGAACACCGCCGCCATCCCCGCGCCCCGACGCGACCGCCTGCAACCGTTGCGCTACCTCTGGCGCGTGCCGCTGCTGCTGCTGCACATCGTGCTGGCGATCATGCTGGCGGCGTTCCTGATGAGCTGGAACCGCAACCGCGTGATGCAGGATGGCCGCGAGCCGTTCGCGCACCGCATGATCCGCTGGTGGGCCACCGCGCTGATGCGCATCTTCGGGCTGCGCGCGGTGCGCGTGGGCCAGCCGCTGGCCGACCCGGTGCTGTTCGTGGCGAACCACACCTCGTGGATCGACATCGTGCTGCTGCACTCGCAGCGCGCGGCCTGCTTCGTGGCCAAGGCGGAGATCGCCCACTGGCCGCTGGTGGGCTGGCTGGCGGCCAGCGGCGGCACCATCTTCCATCGCCGCGGCAGCAACCATTCGCTGGCGGCGGTGATGCAGGTGATGGTGGAACGCCTGCGCGCGGGCCGTTCGGTGGCGGTGTTCCCCGAGGGCGGCACCGGCCACCATGGCGTGCTCAAAGTGTTCCACGCGCGCATCTTCCAGGCCGCGCTGGACGCCGACGTTCCCGTGCAGCCGGTGGCGCTGCGCTTCGCGCGCGACGGCCGGCGCCAGGTCGATGCCGGCTTCCGCGAGAACGAAAGCTTCATGGGCAACTTCCTGCGCCTGCTGGGCGGCCCGCCGATGGATGCCGAGGTGCATTTCCTGCAGCCGGTGCCGGCCAGCCCGGATGCGCGCCGACGCATGGCCGAGCTGTCGCGCGAACGCATCGCCGCGGCGCTGGAGAATGCCCCGCAGGAGCCGCGCACCGCATGAGCCTGCCGAGCGGGAAGGACTTCCGACCGTCCTGGCCGCTCACCAGCGGGCACGTCCAGACCATGCTCTCCTCCAGCGGCGTGCGCCGCATGCTGCTGCCGCGCGCCGCGCGCGCGGTGCAGGAAGGCGCCGAGCCGGTGATGGTGGACGGCGGCGGCGGCGTGCGCCTCACCGGGGCGTACACCGCGCAGCAGCTGCGCCCGCAACCGCGCGGCCTCGCCGTGCTGTTCCACGGCTGGGAAGGCAGCGTGGATTCCACCTACGTGCTGCAGACCGGCAGCCGCCTGCTCGCCGACGGCTGGGACATCTTCCGCCTCAACTTCCGCGACCACGGCGACAGCCATGGCCTGAACGAGGCGCTGTTCCACTCCTGCCGGCTGGACGAGGTGGTGCACGCGCTGGGCGAGATCGCCGCGCGCTGGCCGGCACGGCCGCTGGCGCTGGCGGGCTTCTCGCTGGGCGGCAACTTCGCGCTGCGCGCGGCCCTGCATACCTCGCTCGTGGGCATTCCGCTGAGCTACGCGCTGGCGGTGTGCCCGATCATCGATCCCACCGAGGGCCTGTTCTCGCTGGAGGAATCGGCGCCGTGGTTCTACCGCGCCTACTTCATGCGCAAGTGGCGGCACTCGCTGCTGACGAAGCAGAAGGCGTTTCCGGAGCACCAGTACTTCGAGATGTCCGAACTGCGCCAGGACCTGCGCGGGCTCACCGAGTCGCTGGTGCGCCGGCATACCGATTTCGGCTCGCTGCAGCAGTACCTCGACGGCTATTCGGTGGCCGGCGAGGCGCTGGCGGCGATGCAGATTCCCGCCACCATCCTCACCGCGCGCGACGACCCGGTGATCCCGGTGGCCGCGTTCGAGCAGTTGCGGCTGCCGGCGAACGTGGAACTGGACATCGCCGACCACGGCGGCCACTGCGGCTTCATCCGCGGCCGCGACATGACCAGCTTCACCGACGACTACATCGCAGCGCGCTTCAACGCGGTGGCCGACGCGGCGGGCCGCTGAGGCACCCGCGCGCGCCGTTCAAGGTTTCCGCAAGGGATCGAGCAGGCGCTTCAGGCCGTTGTGGTCGATCTCCAGCATCAATGCCAGCAGCCGGCCGAGTTCGCCGCGCGGGAAGCCCTCGCGCGCGAACCACGCGAGGTAGGCGCCGGGCAGGTCGGCGATCGGATGGCCCTTGTACTTGCCGTACGGCATGCGCACGACCAGCAGTCGCTTGAGATCGTCGGGCTGGGGCGGATCGGGTGCGTCCATCGTGACGACGGTAGCAGAGGCGGCATGCGTCACGGCATGGGTATAGGCTTGGCGTTCCCGCCGATTCCGGAGTCCGCGCCATGCGCCTGCCTTCGTTCCTGTCGCTGCTGGTCCCGCTGTTGCTGCTGCTCGCCGTACCCGCCTGCGCGTCGGCGCCGCTGGACAAGCTCACGCTGCCGGCGGGCTTCCACATCGCGGTGTACTCCGACCAGGTGCCGAATGCGCGCGAGATCGCGCTGGGCGCGAAAGGCACGGTGTTCGTGGGCTCGGAGGACGCGGGCAAGGTCTACGCGCTCACCGACAGCCGGCACGCCGGCCGCGCCGACAAGGTGCGCGTGCTCGCCAGCGGGCTGAAGATGCCGGTGGGCGTGGCGTTCCACCACGGCGACCTCTACGTCTCCGCGGTGAGCCGCATCTACGTGCTGCGCGACATCGAGAACCACCTCGACGATCCGCCCAAGCCCGAACTCGTCACCGACAAGCTGCCCAGCGACACCCACCACGGCTGGCGGTTCATCGCGTTCGGACCCGACGGCAAGCTCTACGTGCCGATCGGCGCGCCCTGCAACGTCTGCGACAAGGGCAAGGCCTACGCCAAGCTCACCCGCATGAACGCCGACGGCAGCGGCGCGGAGGACGTGGCCTACGGCATCCGCAACACCGTGGGCTTCGACTGGCGCCCCGGTTCGCAGCAGCTGTGGTTCACCGACAACGGTCGCGACATGCTGGGCGACGACATCCCCAGCGACGAACTGAACCGCGTCAGCCACGTCGGCGAGCACTTCGGCTTCCCGTACTGCCACCAGGGCGACATCCTCGATCCCGAATTCGGCAAGGGCCACAGCTGCAAGGACTACACGCCGCCGGTGCTGAAGCTGGGCGCGCACGTGGCCTCGCTGGGCATGCGCTTCTACGAGGGCGGCATGTTCCCGGCCGGCTACAAGGGCGCGATCCTGGTCGCCGAACACGGCTCGTGGAACCGCACGAAGAAATCCGGCTACCGCGTGATGGCGGTGCGCCTGGACGGCGACAAGGTGGCGAGCTACCAGCCGCTGATCACCGGCTTCCAGGAAGACGAGCAAGCCTGGGGCCGCCCGGTCGACGTGCAGCCGCTGCCCGACGGCAGCGTGCTGGTGAGCGACGACCTGGCCGGCGCGGTGTACCGGGTCACATACGCGCCGTAAGGTGCATGCGCCATGCTTCCGCATCGAACAGACTGACCACCGGGACCGCCATGCAACTGCGCAGCGACAACTTCGCCGACCACCAGCCCATCCCCGCCGCCAACGCCTTCGGCAAGCCCGGCGCGCCGGTGGCGCTGTCCGACAACCGCAGCCCGCACCTCGCGTGGAGCGGCGCGCCGGAAGGCACGCGCTCCTTCGTGCTCACCTGCATCGACGTCGACGTGCCCAGTCGCGGCGACGACGTGAACAAGGAAGGCCGCCGCGTGCCCGCCGACCTGCCGCGCGTGGAATTCGCGCACTGGTTGATGGCCAACATTCCGGAGGAGTGCGGCGAGCTGGCCGAGGGAGCCTGCGGCGACGGCATCGTGCCGCGCGGCAAGCGCGATCCGCTGGGGCCGCCGGGCAGCGTGCAGGGCATGAACGACTACACCGGCTGGTTCGCCGGCGACGCGGAGATGGGCGGCGACTACCTGGGCTACGACGGCCCGTGCCCGCCGTGGAACGACAGCATCGTGCACCGCTACCACTTCCGCGTTTACGCGCTCGACGTGGCGAAGCTGGACCTGCGCAACGGCTTCACGCTGGCCGGGCTGCGCACGGCGATGCGCGGCCACGTGCTGGCGGAGGCAGGCATCGTCGGCACGTATGCCATCCAGCCCGCAGGCGCCGCGTGACGACAAATGTCTAGGGAATGTGCAACGCGTATCTTCACACCGGGATGGCAGGCAGTGTGGGTGAATGAGGCCACGCGACAGCACGCGCTGTCGTCGGCATCCATTCAAGAGGACTCGGCCATGCTTCACTACGCAATCGTGTTTCTGATCGTCGCCATCATTGCCGCCGTGCTCGGTTTCGGCGGCATCGCGGGTACGGCGGCCGGGATCGCCAAGATCCTGTTCGTGGTGTTCCTGATCCTTGCCATCATCTCGTTCCTGCGCCGCGCGAAGTGAATCGTGGCGCGATGCCGGGCAAACCGGCATTCTTCCGCATGAACATCCAGGAGGCAGCATGAACAACCAACCAGCAACGTCCGAGAAGGATGCGCACAACCGCATCGACGAAGGCGCCGAGCGCGTCAAGCAGGCCACCTCTAGCGCCGTCGCCAGCACCAAGGACGCGGTGGGGCGCGCCGCCGACCACGTCGAGGGCAGCCTGCACCGCGCCACCGACAAGGTGGCCGAGGGCGCGAACCGCGCCAGCGAGAAGCTCGCCGACGCCAGCGAGCGCGGCCGCGCCGCCTACGACGCCACCATGGACCGTGCCGACGAATGGATGGAACAGGTGCGCGACTACGTGCGCGAGAAGCCGGTGCAGTCGGTGGCGATCGCGCTGGGCGCCGGCTGGCTGCTCGGCCGCCTGCTGCGCCGCTGACCGGGCATGCAGGAGGAACCCGCGCAGGGGCAGGATCGCGGGACGGCGCCGGAAGGATCTCCGGCGCCGTCCTCGTCTCTGCTGCAGGAGCTGGGCCAGCTGGGCAGCGCGGTGCGGCGGCTGTTCGGCGCGCAGCTGCAGCTGCTGGCCGCCGAGCTGGGGCTGGCGCGCGCGGCGGTGTCGTGGCTGCTGCTCGCCGCGCTGGTCGCCACCGTGGCCGGCGTGGCGCTGGGCCTGACCTTGCTGGGCCTGGTCGGCGTGCTGCTGGCGGGCTGGTTCCACTCCTGGCCGTGGGCGCTGGCGGTGCTGGCGGTGCTGCAGATCCTGCTGCTGTGGGGCGCGATCGCGCTGTTCCGGCGCTGCATGCACTGGATCAGCCTGCCCGCCACGCGCCAGGAGCTGGGCGCGGTATTCAGCGAGACCGTGCATCGCGCGGAGCGCACGGCGGACCACAAGATCGCGGAAGAGGGCAAGTCATGAGCCTGTTCGCAAAAATCGGGAAGGTCCGCGCCGCGCAGGCGCGCGTGGCCATCCATCGGGCGGAACTCGCCGCGCCGGCCGCCAGCCTGCTGGCGCGGGGCCACCGCCATCCGCTCACGGTGCTGGGCATCGCGGGCGGCGCCGGCTTCGTGCTCGGCGGTTTCGACATGCAACCGCTGCGCGTGCCCGGCGTGGGACCGCTGCTGCGCGGCGGCCTCGCCGAGGCCGTGGCGCAGGGACTGCGCCTGGTGACCGAACTGGGTGTCGGCGCCGTGGCCGGCGCCGCTGCGGACGACGCCTCCGCATGAACGAGCCCGCCCCGCTGGCCGGTGGGGTCGAGGCGGCGGCCCAGGCGGCCGCGTTGCCGGTGCAGGTGGTGTCGTCGCCGCACGGCCTGTTCGCCCGCCGCAGTGCGCGGGGGATACGTCGCCACCTGCGCGGCATCCGCGTGCTGCTCAACGCGCTGCTGCTGCTGGCGCTGCTGTACACGGTGACGCTGTGCAAGGCGCTGCTGATTCCGCTGGTGCTGGCCGCGTTCCTCGGCCTGGCGCTGAACCCCGTGGTGGCCGGCGGCGCGCGCTTCCACGTGCCGCGCTGGCTGGCGGCCAGCGTGCTGATGCTGGGCCTGATCGGCGGCATCGGCACCGGCATCGGCATGCTCACGCCGCCGGCGCTCGAATGGTTCCATGAAGCGCCCGCCACCATCCGCAGCTTCGTGCCGAAGCTGGAGCACATCACGCAGCCGCTGGAAGCCGCCAACCGCGCCACCCAGACCCTGGTCAGCGGCCATCCGGTGCGCGTGCAGGCGGCGCCGCCGCCGCCCGTGTCGGTGAGCGCATGGGACGTGGTGTCCACGGCGCCCAAGGTGCTGGCGGCGGTACTCACCGTGGTGCTGCTGGTGTTCTTCTTCCTGGTCTACGGCGACCTGCTGCTGCGCCGCGTGGTGGAGATCGCGCCCAGCTTCGGCCACAAGCGCCAGACAGTGGCGGTGGTGCGCGGCATCCAGGAGGAGGTGTCGCGCTACATCCTCACCACGGTGCTGATCAACTTCACGCTGGGCGCGCTCACCGCCGGCCTGACCTGGCTGCTGCACATGCCCGATCCGCTGCTGTGGGGCGCGGTGGCGATGCTCGCGAACTTCATTCCCTACGTGGGCGCCATCGTCACCACCACCGTGCTGCTGCTGGTGGGCCTGGCGCATTTCGACGACCCCACTCACGCCCTGCTGCCCGCGCTGTGCTTCGCCGGGCTCACCGCGTTCGAGGGCAACGTGGTGTCGCCGCTGATCCTGGGCCGGCGCATGCGCCTGTCGCCCATCGCGATCCTGGTCTGGCTGCTGATCTGGGGCTGGCTGTGGGGTATCCCCGGCGCGCTGCTCGCGGTGCCCATGCTCACCAGCGTCAAGCTGATCACCGAGAACGTGCGCGGCTGGGAGTGGTTCGCGCACATGGTGGAGCGCTAGGGAAGGTCTGATTGATCGACTGCCTGCTCGTCATTCCTGCGAACGCAGGAGGCGCTTCACAACAGCGAAGCTGGTCATCCAGTGCCTTTGTGTTCTGTGGCTCACAGGCGCTGGATGACTCGCTGCGCTCGCCCCTTCGGGGCCGCCCTGCGGGCGTTCTGCGCGCTTTGCGCTTGTCCGGCGTTCGCCGGGATGACGGGCAAAGCCAGCCGGCGTTGCCCCGGGCCGAGTCGTCGGCGTGGAAGTCCGGATTGGCGTGCGTCACCACGCGATGCGTTGCCCGTCGCGCAGCAGCGCGCCGTTGACGCCGGGCTCGGGCAGGCAGGCGGCGGCGACGACGCTGGCGGCGCCGCGTTCCACCGGGCCGCCGCCGGGGCCGCCCAGTCCGGTGGCGAGCCAGCCGGGGCAGACCGCATTGACCAGGATGCCGCTGCCGGCCACTTCGACGGCGAGCGCGCGGGTGTAGGCGTTGAGCGCGGCCTTGGACACGCGATAGGCGGGGTAGCCGATGCCGTCGGTCGTCGCGCTGGTCGCGCAGCCGCTGGTGACGTTGACGATGCGGCCGTAGCGGTGCCGGCGCATCAGCGGCAGCAGCGCGCGGCACAGTTGCCATGCGCCGAGCAGGTTGGTCTCCAGCGCCGCGCGCACGCTCTCGGGCGTGGCGGTCTCGGCGCGCGCCTCGCGGTCGGCATGGCCGCCGGCGTTGTTCACCAGCACGTCGAGGCGGCCGTGTTCGCGCTCGATCCACGCGGCGAGTTCGGCGATCTGCCGCGCATCGGTGACGTCGAGCGGCACGGCGACCGCTTCGCCTCCGATCTGCTTCGCCGCATGCCGACCCCTGGCGAGGTCGCGCGCGCCCAGCAGCACGCTGTAGCCGCGCGCGGCGAGCTGGCGCGCCACTTCGAAACCCAGGCCGCGGTTCGCGCCGGTGACCAGGGCCACGCGATGCAGCGGCGGCAGCGCCGCCGCATCCGTGACCGCCCGCTTGCGCGCCGTGTTCATGGCACGGCGGCCACCGGGGTGGCGACCGGCGCGCAATGCACGTCGTCGCCGCAGGCCTGCCAGCCGCCGCCCAGCGCCTTGTACAGCGCCACCGCGCGGGTATCGATCGCGGCCTGCGCCTGGGCCAGCGCGTCGTCGGCGGCAAGCTGCACGCGTTGCGCGTCGAGCAGTTCGAGGTAGCCGGTGGCGCCCTGTTCGTAGCGCACCCTGGCCAGCTCGGCGGCCTTGCGGCTCTGCGCCGACTGCGCCATCAGCTTCTCGACGTTCGCGTGTTGCAGGTTGTAGCCGACCACGGCGTTGTCGACGTCCTCGATCGCTTCCAGCACGGTGCGCCGGTAGTTCGCCTGCGCCGCATCGGTGCGCGCCTCGGCGGCATGCAGGTTGGCGCGCACGCGCTGCACGTTGAGACCGTTCCAGGCGATGCTGGGCGCGATCGACCACGCGCGGGTAGACGGCCCGCCGAAGTCGTTGCTGCGCCCGGCGAGGAAACCGAGGAAGCCGCCCAGCGAGAGATGCGGGAAGAAGTCCGCCTTGGCCACGCCGATGCGCGCATTGGCGGCGGCGTACTCGCGCTCGGCGACGCGCACGTCGGGGCGCCGCGCCAGCACGTCGCCGGCGGCGCCGATCGGCAGCACGGCGTCGATCGGCGTGAACGTCTTCGGCGACACGTCGATGTCGAGCGCGCCGGGCTGTTCGCCCAGCAGCACGGCGAGGCGGTATTCGTCGGCATGCGCCTGCATGTCGAGCAGGGGCAGTTGCGCCTGCACGCCGCTGAGTTGCGCACCGGCGCTGGCCACGTCCTGGTCCGAAGCCGTACCCACCTCGGCGCGGGCGCGGATCAGCTTGAGCGTGTCTTCCTGGTTCGCGATGTTGCGGCGAGCGATGTCCAGCCGCTGCTGCACGCCGCGCAGCGCGAAGTAGTTGCGCGCCACCTCGGCGAACAGGCTCACCTGCGCGTCCTGCAGCGCGGCCTCGCTGGCGCCGAGGTCGGCGCGCGCGGCTTCCACCGAGCGGCGCACGCCGCCGAACACGTCGATCTCCCAGCTCGCGTCGAAGCCCGCCTGGTAGGCGGTCACCGTGTTGCGCTGGTCGCTGAGGCCGGGCGTCTGCTCGCGGCTGCGGGTGTAGGAGACGCCGGCCTGGACGTTCGGCAGGTACTGCGACTTCGCGCCGCCAAGCAGGGCGCGCGATTCGGCGAGGCGCGCCACCGCGATGCGCAGGTCGAGGTTGTTCGCGGCCGCGCGCTGGATCAGCGCGTCCAGCGTGGGATCGCCGAACTGCTTCCACCATTGGGCCTGGAATTGCGCGGCGCTTTCGCGCGCCGCATCCACGCCCTGCAGTTGCGGCGTGGGCGTGGCGGGCTGGTGGTAGTTCGGTCCGACGCTGACGCAGCCGGCCAGCGCGAATGCGGCGAACAATGCGGTCGCCTTGCCCGTCATGCCTGCGGAAACAGGCATCCAGCGCCTTTGGGTCATCGGGGCGAGAGTCGCTGGACCCCGGCTTTCGCCGGGGTGACGGGCGGGTGCGGCAGCGGGGCGAGCAGGAGCGGCATCAGCGATGCCTGCAATCAAGGTTTTCATCTCAATGTCCCTCCAGCGCCGGCAGTGCGTTCGCCTGCGCGTGCTTGCGCGCTTCGCGGCGTTCCACCAGGGCGCGGATCACGACGTAGAACAGCGGGGTGTAGAGCAGGCCGAAGATCGTCACGCCGAGCATGCCGGAGAACACCGCCACGCCCATCGCGTGGCGCATCTCCGCGCCGGCGCCGTGCGAGGTCACCAGGGGCACCACGCCCATGATGAAGGCGATCGAGGTCATCAGGATCGGGCGTAGCCGCAGCCGTGCCGCTTCCAGCACCGCCTCGTGGCGGCTCATGCCTTCGTGCTGGCGTTCGCGGGCGAACTCCACGATCAGGATCGCGTTCTTGCACGCCAGGCCCACCAGCACGATCAGGCCGATCTGGGTGAAGATGTTGTTGTCGCCGCCCGACAGCCACACGCCGGCAATCGCGGACAGCAGCACCATCGGCACGATCAGGATCACCGCCAGCGGCAGCGACCAGCTCTCGTACAGCGAGGACAGCACCAGGAACACCAGCAGCACGCACAGCGGGAACACCAGCACCGCGGTGTTGCCGGCGAGGATCTGCTGGTAGGTCAGCTCGGTCCACTCGATGCTCATGCCGTTCGGCAGCACCTGCTGCGCCAGCTTCTCGATCGCCGCCTGCGCCTGGCCCGAGCTGTAGCCCGGCGCCGGGCCGCCGTTGATCTCGGCGGTGGGGTAGCCGTTGTAGTGCATCACGCGGTCCGGGCCGGCGCCGTGCGTCACGGTGACGAAGGAGCCCAGCGGCACCATCTCGCCCTTCGCGTTGCGCGTCTTCAGCTGGCTGATGTCCTCCAGGTCGTGGCGGAACTGCGGCTCGGCGGAGAGGTTCACCTGGTAGGTGCGGCCGAAGCGGTTGAAGTCGTTGACGTAGAGCGAGCCGAGGTAGGCCTGCATGGTCTGGTAGACGTCGCCCAGGTTCACGCCTTCGGCCTTGGCCTTCTCGCGGTCCACGTCCACGTCCACCTGCGGCACGTTCACCTGGAAGCTGGAGAACAGGCCGGCCAGCACGGGGTCCTTGCGGCTCGCCGCGATCAGGTTCTGGGTCTGCTTGTACAGCTCCTCGAAGCCGAGCTGGCCGCGGTCCTCGATCTGCACGCGGAAGCCGCCGATCGTGCCCAGCCCCATCACCGGCGGCGGCGGGAAGGTCGCGATGTAGGCGTCCTGGATGGACGCGAACTTCGCGTTCAGCGCACCTGCGATCGCGCCCGCGGAAAGATCCGCGCTGCGGCGCTCCTCGAACGGCTTCAGCGTCACGAACACGATGCCGGCATTGGTGCTGTTGGTGAAACCGTTCACGGACAGGCCGGGGAAGGCCACCGCGCCCTCGACGCCGGGCTGCTTCAGCGCGATCGCGCTCATCCGCTTGATCACGTCCTCGGTGCGGTCCAGCGAGGCGGCGTCGGGCAGCTGCGCGAATGACACCAGGTACTGCTTGTCCTGGGTCGGCACGAAGCCGGTGGGCACGCGCCAGAAGCCGAACGCGGTGAGCGCGATCAGCGCCGCGTACACCACCAGCGCGGCCGCGCCCTTGCCCTGCAGCCTGCGCGTGGTCGCCACGTAGCGCTCCGCGCCGTGGTGGAACAGGCGGTTGAACGGGCGGAACAGCCAGCCGAACAGGCGGTCGATGGCGCGGGTGAGGCGGTCCTTCGGCGCGTCGTGCGGCAGCAGCAGGATGGCCGACAGCGCCGGGCTCAGGGTCAGCGAATTGAACGCCGAGATCACCGTGGAGATCGCGATGGTCAGCGCGAACTGGCGGTAGAACTCGCCGGTGAGGCCGCTGATGAAGGCGGTGGGGATGAACACCGCGCACAGCACCAGCGCGGTGGCCACGATCGGCCCGGTGACCTCGTGCATCGCCTTGCGCGTGGCCTCCTTCGGCGTCTGCCCCAGTTCGATGTGGCGCTCCACGTTCTCCACCACCACGATGGCGTCGTCCACCACGATGCCGATCGCCAGCACCATGCCGAACAGCGACAGCGCGTTGAGCGAGAAGCCCACCACGTACATCACCGCGAACGTGCCGATCAGCGACACCGGCACCGCGATCAGCGGGATCACCGAGGCGCGCCAGGTCTGCAGGAACAGGATCACCACCAGCACCACCAGCAGGATCGCCTCCAGCAGGGTGTGCGCCACCGCCTCGATCGAGCCGCGCACGAACACGGTGGGGTCGTAGACGATGTGGTAGTCGATGCCCTGCGGGAACTCCTTCTTCAGCTGCGCCATGGTGGCGCGCACCTCGTCGGAGATCTGGATGGCGTTGGAGCCGGGCCGCGCGAAGATCGGCACGGCCACCGCCGGCTGGTTGTCCAGCAGGCTGCGCAGCGCGTACTGGTTCGAACCCAGCTCCAGCCGCGCCACGTCGCCCAGGTGCACGGTGGCGCCGTCGGGATCGGTGCGCAGCACGATGTTGCGGAAGTCGTCCACCGTGCTCAGGCGGCCCTGGGTGTTGATGTTGAGCTGGAAGTCGGTGTCGCCGCGCACCGGCGGCGCGTTCAGCGCACCGGCCGCCACCTGCACGTTCTGCTCGCGGATCGCGTTCGCCACGTCGCCGGTGGTGAGGCCGCGCTGGGCGAGCTTGTCCGGGTTGAGCCAGACGCGCATGGAGTATTCGCCCGCGCCGAAGATCTGCACGTCGCCCACGCCGTTGAGTCGACTGAGCACATCCTTCACGTGCAGCCGCGCGTAGTTCGACAGGTAGAGCATGTCGTAGCGCTGGTCGGGCGAGGTGAGGTGCACGACCATGGTGAGGTCGGGCGAGCTCTTCTGCGTGGTCACGCCGAGCCGCTGCACTTCCTCCGGCAGGCGCGGCAGCGCCTGCGACACGCGGTTCTGCACTTCGACCTGCGCGGTGCTGAGGTTGGTGCCCAGCGCGAAGGTCACGGTGAGAGTCATCACGCCGTCGCTGGTGGCCTGCGAGGAGGTGTAGAGCATGCCTTCCACGCCGTTGATCTGTTCCTCCAGCGGCGTGGCGACGGTCTCGGCGATCACCTTGGGATTGGCGCCGGGATAGTTGGCGCGCACCACCACGGTGGGCGGCACCACTTCGGGGTATTCGCTGATCGGCAGCTGGAACACCGCGATGCTGCCGGTGATCACGAACAGCAGCGACAGCACGGCGGCCATGATCGGCCGGTCGACGAAAAACTGGGCAATGTTTTTCATGGTTTGTCTCGATGACTTCGGAATGCCGACCCCCTCTCCCCTCCGGAGAGAGGGCTGGGGTGAGGGGCCGGGGCTTGCCGGGGCGTTCGCGCTGCGGCAAAGCGTTTTCAGGTTTCGATTGGTGGGCGGTGCTTGCGCAAGACCGGCCCCTCATCTCGGTCCTCTTCCTCGCTCCTCAGAGCAGGGCCATCCATGGCCCTACTCCGCGTCCCGAAGGGGAGAGGAAGAAGAGCGGGTTCAGCCTTGCGGTTCGTGCGCGGCCGGCGGCGCGGCCATCGCGGTGCGTGCGTCGTCATGGCCGCCGGCTTCGACCAGCGCCTTGTCGCGCGTGTCGAGGCGGTAGTCCATCGCCACCTGCTGCGGGTTCACCTCGGCGCCGGGGCGCACGCGCTGCAGGCCGTTCACCACCACCACGTCGCCGGGCGAGAGGCCGCTGTCGATCACGCGCAGGCCGTGGAACAGCGCCCCGGTGCTGACCTTGCGGTACTCCACCTTGTGCTTGGCATCCACCACGTAGACGAACTGGTTGCCGAGGTCGGTGCCCACCGCGCGGTCGTCGATCAGCAGGCGCGGCTGCGGCTGGCCGCTCTGCAGGCGGATGCGCGCGTACAGGCCGGGGGTGAACAGGCTGTCCTTGTTGTCGAACACGGCGCGCAGCCGCATCGTGCCGGAGTCGGTGTGCAACTGGTTGTCGACGAAGTCGATGCGGCCCGTGTGCGGGTAGCCGTTCTCGTCGGCCAGCTCCATCGAGGCCTCGATGCGCGGGCTGTTGCCGTCGCGCGTCGCGCTGGCGCGCAGGTGGTCCAGCTTCAGCCAGGTGTGCTCGTCCACGTCGAAGTACACGTAGACCGGATTCACCGAGACCACGCTGGTCAGCACGTCGGCGCTGGTGACGAGGTTGCCGGGCGTGATGTGCACGTTGCTGACGCGGCCGTCGACCGGCGCGCGCACCTCGGTGAAGCCGAGGTTGAGCTTCGCGGTGGCCAGGGCGGCATCGGCGGCGGCGAGCGACGCGCGTGCGCTCTGCGCGGCGGTGTCGAGGCGGTCGGCCTCTTCCTGCGCGATGGCGCGCTGGTCGAGCAGGCGGCGGCCGCGTTGGGCGTTGGCCTGGGCCAGGCCAAGCTCGGCCTGCGCCTGGCTGCGGTTGGCGGCGAGGCGGTCCACCTCGGCCTGGAACGGCCGCGGGTCGATGCGGAACAGCACGTCGCCCTTGTGCACCAGGGCGCCCTCGCGGAACGACACCGAGTCCACGTAGCCGCCCACGCGGGGCCGTACCTGCACGCTGTCCACCGGCTGCACGCGGCCGGTGAAGTCGGCGCTGTTGCTCACCGGGCGCAGCAGGGCGCGGGCCACGGTCACTTCCGGCAGGGCGCCGCCGGGGCCGGCGGACTGGGCGTGGCTGCCGCCGTGTTCGCCGAGCAGGGCCCAGCTGCCAGCGATCGCCACCACGACGAGACTGGCCAGTATCAGTTTCTTTTTCATCTCTTGCGCTCCCTGGATGGGGACCGTGCGGCGACGCAGCACGATGGGGGAGATGGATAATAGGTGTACTATCGGGTACAGAAAAACCCGATTTTGTGAACTCCACTCATGACATTTGGTCACGAATGACCGCATAATGACGGTGATGGAAGACTTCTCGGCAATATCGAGCTTCGTCCGGGTGGTGGAAGCCCGCAGTTTTGCGGCCGCCGCCGTCCAGCTGGGCATGACCCCGTCCGGGGTAAGCCGCGCGGTGTCGCGGCTGGAGGAGCAGATCGGCGTGCGCCTGCTGTTCCGCAGCACGCGGGCGCTGCGGCTCACCGACGACGGGGAATCTTTCTACCAGCGCTGCAAGGCGATCCTGGCCGACCTCGGCGAGGCGGTGGACGCGCTGAACTACGCGCGCACCAAGCCCAGCGGCAAGCTGCGGGTGGCGGTGAACGTGTCGGTGGGCCGCGCCGCGCTGATCCCCAACCTGGCCGATTTCGAGGCGCGCTACCCCGACATCCGGCTGGAGCTGTCGATGAGCGACCGCAACATCGGCCTGATCGAGGAAGGCATCGACTGCGCGATCCGCATGGGCGAGCTGGAGGATTCCAACCTGATCGCGCGCAAGCTGGGCTACTTCAGCAACGTGCTGTGCGCCTCGCCCGACTACCTCGCGCGGCACGGCACGCCGGCCACCGTCGAGGATCTGAAACAGCACCGCTGCATCAACTACGTCTATCCCACCAGCGGCCGCGCCTACCAGTGGCAGTTCGACACGCCGGATGGCCGCATCGCGCTGGACGTGGACGCGCACCTGCTGATCAACGACGGCGAATCGGTGATCCAGGCGGCGATGGCCGGCCTGGGCATCATCCAGACGCCGCACTGGCTGGCCGCCTGCGCGATCGGCATGGGCAAGCTGCAGGTGATCATGGAGGACGCCATCTGCACCGGCTCGCCGGTGTGGCTGGTCTACCCGCAGAAGAAGCACCTTTCGGCGCGTGTGCAGGCCTTCCTGGAATGGGTGCACGAGCTGTTCGAGCGCACCAACCTGCCGGCCTGCCGCATGACGATGCCGCTGCCGGCGAAGACCAGGGGCATGGCGTCGGCGGCGCCGGTCAGGGGCGTGGAAGCGGCGATTTCCCAGACCGCCGAATGACGCCCGTCGCCGGCGCCTTCAGGGCCGCAGGCGGCGATACAGCGTGCTGCGGCTGACGCCCAGCCGGCGCGCGGCTTCCGACACGTTGCCCTGGCAGGCGCCCAGCGCGGCCTGCATGGTTTCCTGCGCGACGGTGTCCAGGCGCGGCACTTCGTGCGGGCGCACCGGAGCGGGCGGCAGCTCGGCGAGTAGCGGCCGCCGCACGAATTCCGGCAGCTCGTCCGGCCCCACCGTGGCGCCCGGCTCGGCCAGCGCCAGCAGGGACTTCAGCGTGCCCAGCAACTGCCGGATGTTGCCCGGCCACGGGTACGCCGAAAGCAGGGCGAGCGTGTCCGGACCCAGCGCGACGCAAGCGGTGTCGGCGCCCAGCCGTTCCCACAGCCAGCCGATCAGCTCGCCGCAGTCCTCGCGTTCGCGCAGCGGCGGCAGCGTGATGCTGGACTGGGCGATGCGGTAGTACAGGTCGGTGCGGAAGCGTCCGGCCGCGACTTCGGCGTCCAGCGGGCGCAAGGTGGCCGCGACCACCGCGAAGTCCACCTTCACCGGCCGGCCACCGCCCAGCGGCACCACTTCGCGCTCCTGCAGCACGCGCAGCAGGCGGCTCTGCAGTTGCGGCGGCATGTCGCCGATCTCGTCCAGGAACAGCACGCCGCCGTCGGCCTCGCGCAGCAGGCCCGGCGCGCCGCTGCGGCGGGCGCCGGTGAACGCGCCGGCCTGGTAGCCGAACAGCTCCGCCTCGATCAGCGTTTCCGGCAGCGCCGCGCAGTTGATCGCGACGAACGCGCCGCTGGCGCGGCGGCTGCGGCGGTGCAGCTCGCGTGCCCACACTTCCTTGCCGGTGCCGGTTTCGCCCTGCAGCAGCAGCGGGATGTCGGCGTCGAGCAGGCGCACGCCGCGCACCAGCTGCGCCTCCTGCACCGCGTCGAAGAAGATCGTGGGCGATGCCGCCGCCGGCTTGCGCGGCGGCAGCGTGCCGGGCACCGCGATGTGGCTGGCGTCGCCGCTCTGGCTGCGCGCCTGGAAGGTCTCGCCGCCAGGACCGCGCAGCGGCACCACCATGTTGCGCGGCGGCCGGGCGGATTCGAACAGGTCGGTGTAGCGCAGCCGGCCCAGCTCGCTCCAGTCCAGCCCCAGCATCTTGATCGCGTAGCGGTTCGCCGCCACCAGGCGCTGGTCCTCGAACACCAGCACGCCTTCGCGCGGCGTGTCCAGCAGGCTGCCGTCGTGGTGCAGGCGGATCACCTGGCGGCCGGGCATCTCGCGCTTGAGCAGGCGCCGCTCGATCTGGTCCACCGCGAGCTGGACGATGCCCAGCGCATGCATCTGGTGCACGCTGGATTCGCCGGAGATGTCGAGCAGGCCCACCGCCTGCCCGCGGCCGTCCAGGATGGGCGAGGCCGAACAGCTCAGCACGCGGTTGTTGCTGAAATAGTGCTCGCCGCCGCGCACCTCCACCGGGCGCCGTTCGTGCAGCGCGGTGCCGATCGCGTTGGTGCCGATGATGTCCTCGCTCCAGCTCACGCCCGGGCGCAGCGCCACGCGCGCGGCCTTGTCGAGGAAGTCGGTGCTGCCGCTGGCCTCGACGATGGTGCTGTCCGGCGCGGCGAGGATCACGATGCTGTCGCAGGTGCGCGCATCCGAATAGAGCAGTTCCAGTTCCGGCCGGCACAGCCGGATCAGGGCCTCGTTGCGATCGCGCAACTCGCGCAGCGTGGGCTGCTCGGGCGGGGCGATGCTCAGCCGCTGCTCCGGCGCCAGGCCCAGCGCGCGGCAGCGCTTCCACGACGCCAGGATGGTCTCGCCCACCAGCTCGCGCGGGTTGGCGCCCGTTTCGAAGAAACGCTGGCGGGCGGTGCTGATCGCTTGGCGGGAGGGCAGCGACATCGTGGTGGCCTCTGGCAAGTGTCGCAATTTGCAACAGTGGTGCGTGGACTGTTTCTCCACACAACACCGATCCGGGCTCCATACGCAAGGGTTGGCGGGATCTTTCGATGCTGCGCCGCGAAATAAACGGGGCACGGGTTGAAACAGATTTGCAATTTGCCGTGGATCAGGGTCGTGCGGCATTGCGTCAAGGCAAGGCGGGCACCCGCGGTTGGCACGGACTTCGCGACAGGAACGGGGATTCAATTCCACACGGAGCAACGACCATGACGCGACTCGAGCAGCAGCATCTCCCGGTGCAGGTTCCCTTCAAGCAGCGCTACGGCAATTTCATCGGCGGCCGCTGGGTGGCCCCGGCCAACGGCAAGTACTTCGAGAACGTCACGCCGATCACCGGCAAGCCGTTCTGCGAGATCCCGCGTTCCGACAAGGACGACGTCGAGGCGGCGCTGGACGCCGCGCACGCCGCCAAGGCCGCCTGGGGCAAGACCTCGGTCGCCGAGCGCGCGCGCATCCTCAACCTGATCGCCGACCGCATGGAACAGAACCTCGACGTGCTCGCCCACGCCGAGACCTGGGACAACGGCAAGCCGATCCGCGAGACCCGCGCGGCCGACGTGCCGCTGGCGATCGACCACTTCCGCTACTTCGCCGGCTGCATCCGCGCGCAGGAAGGCGGCATCAGCGAGATCGACGACGACACCGTCGCCTACCACTTCCACGAGCCGCTGGGCGTGGTCGGCCAGATCATTCCGTGGAACTTCCCGCTGCTGATGGCCGCGTGGAAGATGGCGCCCGCGCTGGCCGCCGGCAACTGCATCGTGCTGAAGCCGGCCGAACAGACCCCGGCCAGCATCCTGGTCTGGGCCGAGCTGGTCGGCGACCTGCTGCCCCCGGGCGTGCTCAACATCGTCAACGGCTTCGGCCTGGAGGCCGGCAAGCCGCTGGCCTCGTCCAACCGCATCTCCAAGATCGCCTTCACCGGCGAGACCACCACCGGCCGGCTGATCATGCAGTACGCCAGCCAGAGCCTGATCCCGGTGACGCTGGAGCTGGGCGGCAAGTCGCCGAACATCTTCTTCGCCGACGTGATGGACAAGGACGACGACTATTTCGACAAGGCGCTCGAAGGCTTCGCGCTGTTCGCGCTGAACCAGGGCGAGGTGTGCACCTGCCCCAGCCGCGCGCTGGTGCAGGAGTCGATCTACGAGCGCTTCATGGAGCGCGCGGTCAAGCGCGTGCAGGCGATCAAGCAGGGCAACCCGCTCGACCCGACCACCATGATCGGCGCGCAGGCCTCCGGCGAGCAGTTGGAGAAGATCCTGTCCTACCTCGACATCGGCAAGCAGGAAGGCGCCAAGGTGCTGACCGGCGGCGAGCGCGCCGTGCTGCCGGGCGAACTCAAGGACGGCTACTACGTGAAGCCCACCGTGTTCGCCGGCACCAACAAGATGCGCGTGTTCCAGGAAGAGATCTTCGGCCCGGTGGTGTCCGTCGCCACGTTCAAGGACGAAGAGGAAGCGCTGGCGATCGCCAACGACACGCTGTACGGCCTCGGCGCCGGCCTGTGGAGCCGCGAGGCGAACACCTGCTACCGCATGGGCCGCGGCATCCAGGCCGGCCGCGTGTGGACGAACTGCTACCACCTGTATCCCGCGCACGCGGCGTTCGGCGGCTACAAGCAGTCCGGCATCGGCCGCGAGAACCACCGGATGATGCTGGACCACTACCAGCAGACCAAGAACCTGCTGGTGAGCTACTCGCCGAAGGCGCTCGGCTTCTTCTGAGCGCGCGCGGCCGGCCGCGGAGGCGGCCGGCCGCTTTCCAGGGGGATATGCAACGCGCAACACCGGTCCCGCCAGCGGGGCCGCGGGCCGCCACGTGCCCGCAACGGCGATGCGCGACGACACACGATCGGGAGACGCGAATTGATCGGATCGAGGCTGAATCTGTCTGCTGCCGCATCGGCCGGGAGGGCGATGGCGTGCTGCGCCGCCCTGCTGCCGTGCCTGGCGCAGGCCGACCAGCCCGTGCACCAGCTCGGCGAAGTCGTGGTGGTCGGCGTGACGCCGCTGCCGGGGCTGGACCTGCCGCTGGCGCAGGTGCCGCTGAACGTGCAGGTGGCGCAGGCCGACGACCTGCAGCAGATCCACGGCCAGTCGCTCACCGACCTGCTGGCGCGGGATTTCCAGGGCGTCAACCTGACCCAGTCGCAGGGCAACCCGTGGCAGTCCAACCTGTATTTCCACGGCTTCACCCTGTCGCCGCTGCAGGGATCGCCCTCGGGCCTGTCGATCTATCTCGACGGCGTGCGCCAGAACGAGTCGTTCGCCGCGACGATGAACTGGGAAGCGATTCCCGACTTCGCGATCCGCAACGTCGCGCTGATTCCCAGTTCCAATCCGCTGTACGGCCTCAACACGCTCGGCGGCTCGCTGGTGCTGACCAGCAAGAGCGGCTTCACCGATCCGGGCGGCTCGTTCAGCGTCACCGGCGGTTCGTGGGGACGCATCCAGGCCGACGCGGATTTCGGCGCGCACGGCGACACCTTCGGCTTCTACGCCGGCATCGGCAGCGACTACGAAAGCGGCTGGCGCGCGCATTCGTCCAGCCGGGTGCAGCAGGGTTTCCTGCGCCTGGACTGGCATCCGGACGCGGCCACCGCCATCGCGCTGAGCTACGCGGGCACGCACGCCACGCTGTTCGGCACGCAGACGCTGCCCGTCGAATGGGCCGACACGCCGGCCGCCGCCTACACCTGGCCCGACCATTTCACCGACAACATCAACCAGTTCAACCTGCGCGGCACGCGCGAGCTGGGCGGCGGCTGGTCGCTGCAGGCGTCCGCCTACCTGCGCCTGTCGCAGAGCCGCAGCTTCAACAGCAACGTCAACGCCTACGACGGCTACGACGACGACGGCCCGCTGGGCTACGCCGTCGACGGTCCGTTCGATGGCGCCTCGGTCGGCCAGTACTACTACACGGGATTGAGCCCGGCCTACGACCCGCGCAACCCCGGCGCGACCATCAACAACGTGCCCGCCGCGAACGTGCTCGGCAACGTGCACACGCGCGGCTACGGCGCCTCGGTCCAGGCGGTGGACGACAGCGAGTTCGACGGCCACCGCAACCGCCTCACCGTGGGCGCCAGCCTGGACGGAGGCAGCAGCCGCTTCACCCAGTACGGCCAGCCGGCGTATTTCCCCTACGACGTCGCGCAGCGCGGCAACACCGTGGGCCTGTTGCCGTTCGAACTGGACCCGATGACCGCGGCCGCCACCGGCACGCGCAGCTACGGCGTGTACTTCATGGACGTGCTGGCGCTCACCGATGCGCTGCACGTCAGCGCCGGCGGCCGCTACGACCACAGCCGGATCGGCGTGAGCGACCTGTCGGGCAACGAGCCCGCCATCGACGGCCGCAACAGCTTCCACCGCTTCAACCCCAGCCTGGGCGCGACCTGGTCGCTGTCGGCCAGGCTCAACGCCTACCTCAACTACGACGAGGGCATGCGCGCGCCCACGCCGATCGAGCTGGAGTGCGCCGACCCGGCCGCGCCCTGCGCGCTGCCGAACGACTTCACCAGCGATCCGCCGCTGAAGCCGGTGGTGGCGCACACGTTCAGTGCCGGCCTGCGCGGCACGCTGGCCGACGGGCGGCTGCACTGGAACGTGTCGCCGTACTACAGCCGCGTCAGCAACGACATCCTCACTATCCACACCGGCGGCAGCGCGCAAGGCTATTTCGCCAACGTGCCGCGCACCGTGCGCAAGGGCGTGGATGCCGGCTTCGGCGGCCAGTCCGGCCGCTTCGAATGGCAGGTCGACTACAGCTTCGTCGCTGCGACCTACGGCGCGCCGTTCGCGGAGCTGAGCGAGGACAACAGCAGCGCCGATCGCCTCGACGCCATCCAGGTGCGCCGCGGCGACCGCATCCCGGGCATCCCGCGGCAGATGGGCACGCTGGCCGGCGAGTACCACTTCACGCCGCAGTGGTCGCTCGGCGCCAACCTGCGCGCCTGCGCGGGCCAGTACGCCACGGGCGACGAGAACAACCAGGACGCGCACGGCCGGCTGCCCGGCTACGCGCTGCTCGATCTCGACCTGCACTGGCGCCCGGTTCCGGCGCTGACGCTGTTCGTGCAGGTGCAGAACGTGTTCGACCGGCGTTACTTCGCCAGCGGCCAGCTCGGCAGCAACGTGTTCGACACGCCGGACCGGCTGGTCGACACGAATGGCCCCGGCACATCGACCTTGTTCGTCGCGCCGGGCGCACCGCGCGCCTGGTTCGCCGGACTCCAGTACGACTTCGGCCGGAGGCTCGACTGATGCCCGGCCTGTTCCACGTCGTCGCCACGCCGACGGCCGCGCATGGGGATGCGACGGCCGCCGGGAACCGTGGCGGCGACACGACGCGGCCCGCCTGCCTGCATGAGCCGGCGATGTCCGCACCACCCGCGGCGCACACACCGTAACGCCGCGATCACGCGAGGGGAGAGGCACATGAGCAACACGGCAAAACCACCAGGGCGGCATCGGCAGCGGGCCCGGCAGCGGGGCGGTCTGGTTGCACTCGGACTGATCGCCGCCTGTCCGCTGGCCGCGCAGGCCACCAGCTTCAGCGGCGACAACTGGAAGGTCGACATCAGCGGCTTCGTCAACGCGTACTACACCACCACGAGCTGCTCCGGCTCCGGCACCAACCTGGGCGGCACCGCCCTGGCCGGCCGGGCGCTCGGCTGCGGCGGCCAGAAGGACCGCACCACCATCGGCAACGGCCTGCTGCCCGATGCCCTGATCACCAAGGTCACCACCCAGCAGGAAGGCATCGACATCGGCGCGCAGATTTCGCTGATGCCGAGCATCGCCACCTCCAATGCGCTGGCCAGCAACAACGGCATCGACGTGCGCCAGGCCTTCTTCACCCTGGGCACGCCGGACTTCGGCACCGTGAAGCTGGGCCGCGACTACGGGTTGTTCGGCTACAACGCGACCGTCGGCGACATGACCCTGATGGGCACGGGCATGCCGACCCAGGCCACCCAGCGCGGCCGCGTCTCGCTCGGCCACATCGGCGCGGGCTACACCTACCTCGGCAACTACGCGCAGATCATCTACACCACGCCGGGCACCAGCGGCTTCGGCTTCAGCGGCGGCGTGTTCAGCCCGGTGGACAACACCGGCAGCTACGATTCGCGCACCGCGCCGCAGGTGCAGGCGGAAGTGTCCTACACCGCGGGCGGCTTCAAGGGATGGATCGGCGCCAAGACCCAGCGGTTCTATTCGAGCGCCGCGGGTGCGCAGCCGGACAACTTCACGATGACGGCGGGCGAGATCGGCGCCTCCGGCACCTTCGGCCGCTTCAGCCTGCTCGGCAACGTGCAGGTGGGCCGCGGCATCGGCATCCTCACCGATGGCGACCAGGCCAACATGCGCGGCATCAACTACCTGCTGCAGGGCACCTTCGCGGTGACCGGCAAGCTCAAGCTCGGCCTGAGCGGCGGCGTCAGCCGCAACCGCGACGACCTCGCCGAGGACGCGCACCTCAAGTCCAACACCAACCTCACGGCCGGCGCCTATTACGCGCTGACCAAGAGCGTGACGCTGAGCGTCGAACTTTCGCAGACCCGTTCCAGGTACTTCACCGGACAGAGCGCACGCCAGAACGGCATCTCGGCCGGCGGCATCCTGTTCTTCTGAACCCCCTGCACCACACGATGGAGGAGTCAACATGAAACAACGTTCATGGCATCGATACACCGTGTTGTTCGCTTCGCTGCTCGCCTTCACCGGCGGAGCCATGGCGGCGGACCACTACGATCCGGTGACCGACGCGCGCCTGATGAAGGCCGCCAGCGATCCGGGCTGGCTGATGTACCGGCGCGACTACGGCAGCTCCGGCTACGCCCCGTTCGACGCGATCAACGCATCCAACGTCACCGGCCTCAAGCAGGTGTGGGACCACGAGACCGGCTTCCAGCAGGGCCACGAATCACCGCCGGTCGTGAACGGCGATTACCTCTACGTCACCACGCCCAAGGACGAGCTGCTCGCCTTCCAGGCCAGCACCGGCAAGCTGCTGTGGAAGTACCAGCACGATCTTTCGCACGTGGGCCTGAAGACGGTCTGCTGCGACGTGGTCAATCGCGGCGTCGCGCTGTACGGCGACAACGTCTACATGGCCACGCTGGACAACCGGGTGATCGCGTTCGACGCGAAGACCGGCAAGGTACGCTGGAACAGGCAGCTGATGGCGCCGGACCTCGGCTATGCGATGACCCTGGCGCCGATGGCGCTGCAGGGCAAGATCATCGTCGGCGAATCCGGCGGCGAATACGGCGCGCGCGGCTTCGTCGAGGCGCTGGACGCGAAGACCGGCAAGCAGGTGTGGCGCCGCTACACCATCCCGGCGCCGAACGAGCCGGGCGGCGACAGCTGGCCCAAGGGCGCCTACAAGACCGGCGGCGGCGGCGCATGGCTCACCGGCAGCTACGACGAGGCCACCAACACCCTGTTCTGGGGCGTGGGCAACCCCGGCCCGTGGCTCGCCAAGCTGCGTCCAGGCAACAACCTGTACACCGACTCGGTGATCGCGCTCGATCCGGCCAGCGGCAAGATCAAGTGGCACTTCCAGTACACGCCGCACGACACCTGGGACTACGACGGCACCAACGAGACGGTGCTCACCGACCTCGACTACCAGGGCAAGCCGTACAAGGCGCTGGTCTCGGCGAGCCGCAACGGCTGGTTCTATGCCATCGACCGCACCAACGGCAAGCTGATCTACGCGAAGAAGTTCGTCACCGCCACCTCGGTCAGCGGCGTCAAGGACGGCCAGATGGTCACCGACGCGTCGCTGTATCCCGACGTGGACAAGGAAGTCTTCACCTGTCCGAGCTTCCTCGGCGGCAAGAACTGGTGGCCGATCTCGGTCGATCCGCAGACGCACATGGCCTACGTGCCGACCCTGCACAGCTGCATGACCATCAAGGGCGCCACCGTCGGCTACAAGGCGGGCCTGCCGTTCCTCGGCGAGACCTTCAACGTGACGGCCGACCCGGCGTTCAAGGACACCTGGGGCGCGGTGCAGGCGATCGACGTCAACACCGGCGAGCAGGCGTGGAACTTCCCGTCCAAGCTGCCCTGGAACGGCGGCATGCTGAGCACGGCCGGCGGCCTGCTGTTCTCCGGCAGTGCGGACGGCCACCTGTACGCCTTCGACGCCAAGACCGGCAAGGTGCTGTGGAAGAGCCCGCAGCTCACCTCGGGCATCGTGGCGCCGCCGAGCACCTGGACGGTGGACGGCAAGCAGTACGTGGGCGTGTACGCCGGCTGGGGCGGCGCTTCGCCGATCTGGGGCGGCGACATGGCCAAGGATCCTGCGGTCGCCAACATCCCGCTGGGCGGTCACCTGTACGTGTTTGCACTCTGAGGAGGTACGGACCATGAAGCAGGTCAAGAAACTGAACACTCCACGCAGCAACCTGTTTGCATGGTTCGTCGTGCTGGCCGCCGTACTTGCGTACGGCGGCCACGCACGAGCCGGAACCGTGACCCTGTGCGTGGACAAGAGCAGCGCTGCCGCACCGATGGATACGCGTCTCGCCCAGGCAGTCGCGCGGCACGAAGGCGCCACGCTGGCCCTGCATCGTTTCGACGGCGCGGGCGACGGCGACGACGGCCTGGGTGCGAAGGATTTCCACCGCCTCGCCGCGCAATGCGACCTCGTGCTGGGCTTCCCGGTCGACGCCGGGGCGCACGGCGCGCCCATGCCCGGCCTGCACGCCACGCGTGCCTACGGCCACACCGGCTTCGTGCTGGTCACGCCGCGCGGCAAGGGGTGGACCTCGCTGGCAAGCCTGCCGGCCGGCTCGCGCGTGGCGGTCACCTACCAGACCACGCCCAACATCTACCTGGCCGACCATCCGAAGCTGGCGGCGGACGTGCAGCTCGACGACGCGGCCACGCTGAAGGCCCTGCAGTCGCGCAAGGATGTCGCCGCGATGCTGTGGCGCCCGACGGTGGTCAGCCAGCTCGGCGAGCGCGGGCTGGAACAGCACTACGACATGCACGAGCTGGACGAAAGCCACGCCCGCTTCGATCTCGTCGCGCTGTATGACGATGCCCATGCGGAAGCCGCGAAAGCCTTCGAGCAGGCGGTGGCCGCCATGGCGGCCAGCGGCGAGCTGGCGCAGACCCTGGCGCCGTACGCGCAACCGGGGGCCGCCCTGACCGCGGTCGCGGGAGCGAAGTCTGCCGAGCGGCGGGTCTTCGGCGCAGCGCGCACGCGGCATGCGGCCGATCGCCGTTGCGCCGCGAACGCGCGTGCAGGCAAGAGCAGGAAGCCGGCCCGCGTGCCCACGCTGTACACCCAGGCCCAGGCCGATATCGGCAAGGCGAAGTTCCTCGAGAACTGCTCGCGCTGCCACGGACGCGACCTCGGCGGCATGGCGGGGCCGGCCCTGAAGGGGGCGAATTTCGCCTCGGCGGCCTCGCACTTCCACGTCGGCGACATCTTCACCATCGTCTCGCAGAACATGCCCGCGACCCAGCCTGGCAGTTTGCCCAAGGACGACTACGTGGAGATCATGGCCTTCCTGCTGCAGGAAAACGGCTACCCGGCCGGCAGCACTGCGTTGACCTTCGACCAGGCCAAGCAGTCGAAGGTGGATTTCATCTACCGCGGACAGTGAGGGGCGCCATGTCGGATCGTTCCGCCAGCTTGCGGAAGTCTTCATCCATGCCGCTGCTTGCCGTGGCGACGGCGGCATGGGTGGCGGCCGCGGCGTCGCCCGTGCCGGCAGCGGCACGGGATGCCGCCGCGACGGGCGAACCGGCCGTTTCCGCCAGGGAGCTGCCGGCGATCCGGGTCAATGCCGCCCGGCTGCGGATCGACCCGCGCGACGTGCCGGCCGCCGTCAGCATCGTCGACGTGGACCCGGCGCAGGCGGGCCAGCCGGGCGTGAACCTGTCCGAGGCGCTGGTCGGCGTGCCGGGCGTGCTGGCGCGCGACCGCCAGAACTACGCGCAGGACGAACAGTTCTCCGTACGCGGCTTCGGCGCGCGCTCCACCTTCGGCGTGCGCAGCATCCGCCTGTTCGTGGACGGCGTGCCGGCGACGCTGCCGGACGGGCAGGGCCAGGTCTCCGATTTCAACCTCGACATGGGCGGCCGGCTGGAAGTGCTGCGCGGGCCGTTCTCGGTGCTGTACGGCAACGCGGCGGGCGGCGTGGTGCAGTTGTGGAGCGCACCCGGCACGGCGGTGCCGCAGACCACGCTGGGCGTCAACGCCGGCAGCCACGACAGCTTCCGCTACAGCGCCGCCACCCGCGGCATGCTCGGCGACGTGGACTACAACGTCGCCGCCGCGCAGTTCCTCTCCGGCGGCTACCGCGGGCACAGTCGCGTGAACCGGCAGTCGGCGCACGCGCGCTTCGGCATCCCGCTGGGCGGGCAGCGCAAGCTCACCGTGGTGCTGGACCATTTCGCGCAGCCGCGCGCGGAAGACCCGATGGGCCTGACCCGCGCCCAGCTGCAGGCGGACCCGCGCCAGGCCGCGCCGGCTGCGCTGCAGTACGACACCCGCAAGAGCATCCGGCAGGACCAGCTCGGGCTGGTGTACGAGCAGGCGTTCGACGGCGGCGACCAGCTGCGCGTCGCCGGCTACTTCGGCCGCCGCGACATCGAGCAGTTCCAGTCCATTCCCAAGGCCACCCAGGCGAACCCCTTGCAGCCGGGCGGCGTGGTGGCGCCGGACACGAACTACGGCGGCCTCGACCTGCGCTGGACGCACGACGGGCAACTGTTCGGCCGCGACACCGAGTTCGTGCTCGGCGGCGGCGCCGACGCGCAATGGCAGCGCCGGCTGGGCTACCAGAACTTCGTCGGCAACACGCTGGGCGTGCGCGGCGCGCTGCGCCGCGACGAGGACGACGACGTCGACAACCTCGACGCCTACGCGCAGTGGTACTGGTATTTCGCCGAGCACTGGTCGCTGCTGCTGGGCGTGCGCCACGACCGCGTGCACTTCCGGGAGCGCGACCACTACGTCACGCCGCTCAATCCGGACGACAGCGGCCGCGTCGACTACTCCGCCACCACGCCGGTGCTCGGCGTGCTGTTCCATCCGCGCGACAACCTGCAGCTCTACGCGAGCTGGGGCCGCGGCTTCGAGACGCCGAGCTTCAACGAGCTGGGCTACCGCAGCGACGGCCGGCCCGGGCTGGCGTTCAACCTGCGCGCGGTGCACAGCGACAACAGCGAGCTGGGCGCGAAGTGGCAACCGACCGCCGCGCTGAAGGCGGAGCTGGCGCTGTTCCGCGCCGACACCCGCAACGAGCTGGTCGTCGCCACCAACGAGAACGGCCGTTCCACCTACCGCAACGCCGGCGCCGCGCGGCGCCAGGGCGTGGAGCTGTCGCTGTCCGGTACGATCGCGCCGGACTGGCAGATCGCCGCCGGCTTCACCCACCTGCAGGCGGTGTTCCGCAGCGGTTTCCTCACCTGCGCCAGCACCCCGTGCAAGACCCCGTCCACGCCGGTGCGGCGGGGCGCGCGCATCTCCGGCGTGCCGGGCAACTACGGCTCGCTGCGCCTGCAGCACGGCGCGGAGCTGGGCTGGCGCGAAGGGCTCACGCTCAGCGGCGCCGGCAACGTGGTGGCCAACGACACCCAGACGGCCCGTGCCGCCGGCTACGGCCTGGTCGGCGCGGACGTGGCCTACGTGTTCGCGCTGGGCGCCGCGCAGCGGCTGCAGCTGAGCGCGCGCGTCGACAACCTGGCGAACCGCCGCTACGTGGGCTCGGTGATCGTCAACGACGGCAACGCGCGCTACTACGAGCCGGGTCCGGACCGCACCTGGATGCTCGGTGCCCGGCTGAGTTTCTGATTCGCAACCGCAGGAGTACCGCCATGTCTTCCGACGCTTCCGTTCCCGTCCGGGTCATCGCCACGCCGCAGGCGGAGGAGCTGATCGCGCGTCTGCGCGCGAAGCACGGTCCGGTGCTGTTCCACCAGTCCGGCGGCTGCTGCGACGGCTCCTCGCCGATGTGCTATCCGCAGGCCGAGTTCATCGTCGGCGACCGCGACGTACGCCTGGGCGAGATCGCCGGCGCGCCGTTCTACATGAACCCGGAACAGTACGAATACTGGAAGCACACCCAGCTCATCATCGACGTGGTGCGCGGCATGGGCGGCATGTTCTCGCTGGAGAACGGCGAGGGGGTGCGCTTCCTCACCCGCTCGCGGCTGTTCGACGACGCGGAGGTCGAGGCGCTGATCGCCGCGGGCCAGCTCTGAACCGGCCGGCCCGCGTCCGCGCCGCGCCTCAGGCACCCATCGGCATCAACAGCAGCAGCGCCGCGCCCAGCGCGATGCGGTAGACCGCGAACACGGTGAAGCGGTGCGTGCGGATGTAGCCCAGCAGCCACTTCACCGCGGCAAAGGCCACGATCAGCGAGACGATGAAGCCGACGATCAGCGCGGTCCAGTCCTCGTGCGCCGCACTGCCGTTCTTCCACACCTTCAGCAGCTCGTAGCCGGTGGCCGCGTACATGGTGGGAATGCCGACCAGGAAGGCGAACTCGGTGGCCGCCGCGCGGTTGCTGGTGCCGAACAGCATGGCCGCGAAGATCGTGGCGCCCGAACGCGAGGTGCCGGGGAACACGCCGGCCACCATCTGCGCGATGCCGACCAGGATCGCCACCGTCCAGGTCACTTCCGTGCGATCCGGCTGGCGCGCCGCCAACGCTTCCGCGCCGATCATCCAGAAGCCGCCGATGATCAGCGCCCAGGCGATCGGCGCCACCGTTTCCGGCAGCTTGAAGCCGTAGTGCGTGACCACCAGGCCCAGCACGCAGGTGATCAGGAACGCCACCGCCAGCTTGAACAGGTAATCGCGCGTCGCCGGGTCGCGCCACTGCGTCAGCAACTGCCAGATGCGCTTCCAGTACACCAGCGTGATCGCGAGGATCGCGCCGGCCTGGATGCCCACGTTGAACAGGTCGGAGCGCGCGCCCAGCCAGTGCTCCGCGATCAGCAGGTGGCCGGTGGAGGAAATCGGCAGGAACTCGGTGATGCCCTCGATGATGCCGAGCAGGACGATGTTGAGCAGATCGGTCATGGATGCGCGCCAGTGTGGTCGGGCGCCGGGTCGGGGCCGCGGCGGAGGGCGTAGCTTAGAGGCAGCGGATGACTGCGGGGTGTTCCCGGTGCGAGGATGGGCGAATTTCGTCGACCAGCGGTCGCCAGGTCTCGCAATTTGATCAAGATCGGTGCAAAAAGGGCTGCAGTTTGCACCAGCATGAGACTTTCCCGGTCGCCGGTATCGCGCAAGTTCTTGTTCGTCCAAGGTTTTGCCGCTGGCATGACCCTTGCCTCCACAAGCACGTCAACCATCATCGAGGTTCCGCCATGACTGCCCAGAAAGTGCTCGACCTGATCCAGGAACACGAGGTCGAGTTCGTCGACCTGCGCTTCGCCGACATGGTCGGCAAGCACCACCACGTCACTTTCCCGGCGCACGCCATCGACGAGTCGACCTTCGAGGACGGCAAGATGTTCGACGGCTCCTCGATCACCGGCTGGAAGGGCATCAACGAGTCGGACATGATCCTGATGCCCGACCCGGACACCGCCTACCTCGACCCGTTCAGCGCGCACACCCAGCTGGTGCTGCATTGCGACGTGCTGGAGCCGAGCACCCTGCAGGCCTACGGCCGCGACCCGCGCTCCATCGCCAAGCGCGGCGAGGCCTACCTCAAGTCCACCGGCATCGCCGACACCGCGTTCTTCGGGCCGGAGCCCGAGTTCTTCATCTTCGACTCGATCCGCTGGCAGAACGACATGGGCCGCGTGTTCTACGAGATCGAGTCCAACGAGGCCTCGTGGAGCACGCGCTTCAAGTACGAGGACGGCAACATGGGCCACCGCCCCGCGGTGAAGGGCGGCTACTTCCCGGTGCCGCCGGTGGACACGCTGGGCGACCTGCGCGCCGACATGTGCAAGGTGCTGGAGTCGCTGGGCCAGACCGTCGAGGTGCACCACCACGAGGTGGCGAACGCCGGCCAGTGCGAGATCGGCGTGAAGTTCAACACGCTGGTGAAGAAGGCCGACGAACTGATGACGATGAAGTACGTCATCAAGAACGTGGCGCACCAGAACGGCAAGACCGTCACCTTCATGCCCAAGCCCATCGTGGGCGACAACGGCTCGGGCATGCACGTGCACCAGTCGCTGGCGAAGAACGGCGAGAACCTGTTCGCCGGCGACCTGTACGGCGGCCTCAGCCAGACCGCGCTGTGGTACATCGGCGGCATCTTCCGGCACGCCAAGGCGATCAACGCGTTCGCGAACTCCACCACCAACAGCTACAAGCGCCTGGTGCCGGGCTTCGAGGCGCCGGTGATGCTGGCCTACTCCGCGCGCAACCGTTCGGCGAGCTGCCGCATCCCCTACGTGTCCAGCCCCAAGGGCCGACGCATCGAGGTGCGCTTCCCCGACCCGATGAACTCCGGCTACCTGGTGTTCACCGCGCTGATGATGGCCGGCCTGGACGGCATCCTCAACAAGATCGACCCGGGTGCACCGGCCGACAAGGACCTCTACGACCTGCCGCCGGAAGAGGAGAAGAACATCCCGCAGGTGTGCGCCAGCCTCGACGAGGCGCTGGTCGCGCTGGACAAGGATCGCGAGTTCCTGAAGGCCGGCGGCGTGTTCACCGACGACTTCATCGACGCCTACATCGGCGTGAAGATGCAGGAGGTCACCCGCTACCGCGCCAGCACCCATCCGCTGGAATTCCAGATGTACTACGCTCTGTAAAAGGGGACGCGGATAAGGTCCGTCCGCGCCTGTTGAAGCGCACTAGGGCAACGCGGAGGCGTTGCCCTAGTCATTTGAGGGGTACAAAAAAACATGAGAAACCAGAATCGCCTTTCACTGGCCGTACGTCTGGCGTTGTCGCTCGGGCTGGTCTCGACGGCAGGCCTCGCCTGGGCACAGGACACCGGCCAGGGCACGGGGAGCGGGCAGGAGAACAACGCGCAGGGCGGCGACACCGGCAAGGCCAAGGCCGCCCAGGCCAAGAACCTGCAAGCCGTGGTCGTCACCGGTTCGCTGATCCGCCGCGTGGATGCCGAAACGGCCAGTCCCGTGGTGACCCTAGACAGGACGGCACTCACCAACAACGGCAATCCCACCCTGGGCAACGTGCTGCAGGCCCTGCCGAGTTTTTCCGGCCAGGCGACCAACCCATCGAACAACAGCAATGGCGGCGGCATCGCCAGTCCCACCCTCGAAGGCGGCGATGGCGCTTCCCGCCTGTCGCTGCGCGGCCTCGGGTTCACCCGCACGCTGATGCTGATCGACGGCCAGCGCATGGCCAACCCCGACCTCAACATGATCCCGTCCAACATGATCGAGCGCGTGGACGTGCTGGCCGAAGGCGCCACCACGGCCTACGGCTCCGACGCGATCGGCGGCGTCGCGAACTTCATCCTGCGCAAGGATTTCCAAGGCGGCGAACTGAGCGTCAACGACGGCATTTCCAGCCACGGCGACGGGCAGCGCCACGGCGCCACCTTCACCGTGGGAGCCAGCGGCGAGCAGGGCAATGTCGTCGGCGGCATCAACTACAACAAGTACAACTCCATCCTGGCCAGCCAGCGCGGCTTCTCCTCGCACCAGTACTACCTGTACAGCTCCGGCCTGCAGGCGGAAGGCTCGTCCAACATCCCGACCGGCAAGGTGACGCTGCCCGCCGGCGCGCTGCAGGACCAGTTCGGCTGCAGCCGCCTCACGCGCGGCTCGGGCTCCGGTTCGTCGCTGGGCGACTACCGCTGCTTCGCCAATTCGGACTACTACAACTACAACGCCTTCAACTACATCCAGACGTCGCAGGAGCGCACCAGCGTGTTCGTGCTGGGCAACTACAAGATCAACGACAGCCTGACCTGGTACGCCGACGCGTTCTACAACCACACCGATTCGGCCGGCATGGACGCGCCGGAGCCGACCAGCACCGGCGACGGCTGGACGATCGCCGCGAACAACCCCAACAACCCGTTCGGCATACCGTTCTGCAACACCAGCCTCCCCAATTGCACGGGCGGCGCCTACAACACCCGTCTCACCGGCGCGGGCGATCGCCTGCACACGTTCCGCACCAACACGTACAGCGTGATCACGGGCCTGCGCGGCAAGTTCGGCAGCAGCAGCTGGACCTGGGACCTGGACCTCAACTACGGCCACTCCGAGCGCGTGCAGAAGAACCACAACGAACTCAACGTGGCCGGCTTGCAGGCGGCGATCGATTCGGGCGCCAACATCTTCGACCAGACCACGCTGCCCACCTCGGTGACGGACGACCCGGTCTACTCCAAGAACAACAGTTCCAAGCAGGTCTCGTTCAACGCCTCGGGCGAGCTGTGGGACCTGCCGGCCGGCGCCGTCCAGCTCTCCGCGGGCGCGCTGTACCGCAAGGAGCAGATGGACTACCAGGTCACCAGCGACGCCATCCTCAATCCGTCGACGCTCAACTGCGACATCGCTGCCGAAGGTTGCGCGTCGCCCGGCCACGGCAGCTTCAACGTCAAGGAGCTGTACGCCGAGGCTTTCATCCCGCTGCTCAGCGATGCGCCGTTCGCCAAGTCGCTGAACCTGGACATCGGCATCCGTTCGTCCGACTACACCACCACCGGCACCACCACCAACAAGAAGGTGGCCGTGGAGTGGAAGCCGATCGACGACCTGCTCGTGCGCGGCACCGTATCGCAGGTGTTCCGCGCGCCGAACCTGGACGAGCTGTACGACGGGCTGACCGTCCTCAACCCGACCGTCACCGACCCGTGCCAGAACCTCAGTGCGGCCCAGTTGGCCCAGCATGCCAACCTCTGCCAGAACGTGCCGGTCGGCTACTCGGTGGGTTACGCCGCGCAGATCACCGCCCTGTACCAGGGCGGCGCGCTCGCCGGCACCAAGCTGCGCCCGGAACACGGCAAGTCCTTCAGCTACGGCCTGGTGTATTCGCCGAGCTGGGCCAATGGCTTGTCGAGCACGCTGGACTTCTGGCGCATCAACCTGTCCGACTACCTGCAGGCGGTCAGCGCGCAGACCGTCCTGAACGTCTGCCAGGGCAATGACGCCAGCCCGTACTGCGCGTACATCAACCGCAATCCGGCCACGAGCGCCACGCCGGGCGCGCTGTACTACATCTACACGCCGGAAGTGAACCTGGGCAGCCTGAGCACCAGCGGCATCGACTTCAACGTCAACTACGTGCTTCCGCACTTCGATGTCGGCACCGTCGATCCCGGCAACTTCAAGCTGACCTTCAACAGCACCTACACCAGCACCTACCGCATCGGCATGCCCGGTACGGCCAGCCAGGACTACGCCGGCACGTACTCGGCACAGTTCGGCAACCTGGCCCGCTGGCGCGGTTCGGCGACGCTGAACTGGGTGCGCGGCAACTGGAGCGCCCAGTGGCAGACGCGCTACATCGGCCACTTCACCCTGCTGAATGCGTACTACGACGTCCCCGGCAGCCTCTCGAAAGCCTCGGCTGCGTACCATTCGATCAAGCTGGGTTACGCCGTGCCGTCGATCCACACGACGTTCGACGTGGGCGTGGACAACCTGTCCGACCGCCTGCCGCCGCTGATCTACCAGAGCGGCATGAACTACAACGTCGACACGGCGACCTACGACACGATCGGCCGCTACTACTGGGCACGCGCCACGCTGAAGTTCTGACGGCTCCGGCGCTGGTTGGAAGGCGCTGCCATGGATGGCAGTCGCAGAAAGCGGGGGCCAGCCCCCGCTTTTTGCTGCATGATGGCGGCACGACTCAACGCACCCGCCCGCCATGACCGATCACGCGTCGTCTCCGTTCCCCGCTGGCGAGCAAACCCTGCAACGCATCGCATCCGCATACCGGAACGGCGACATGGCCGCGGTCATCGCCATGGCGCAGTCCCTGCCGGCGCCGGAAGCCGCACACGAAACCGTGCGCTTGCTGCTCGGCCTGGCGCTGCATGCAAACGGACGCGACAGCGAGGCCGCCGCCTGTTTTCGCCGGCTCGTGCAGGAATATCCGGCGGTACCCGACTACTGGAACAACCTCGCCATCACGGCGCAGTTGAGCGGAGCGCTCGCCGAAGCCGGGCAGGCGTTCGGACAGGCCTTGAAGCTGTCCCCCGGCAACGCGCAGTTCCATCACAACCATGGCCTGCTGCTGGCCCGGCAGGGGCGCTGGCGCGAGGCGCGCCAGTGCCAGTTCGACGCGGTGGAACACGCCCCCGGTTTCATCGACGCCCGCCTGCAGGGCGCGCTCGCCTGCCATGTCTGCGGCGACCTGCCGGGCGAGGAAGCCATGCTGCAGGACGTGGCGCACTGGCCGCCCCAGCCGGCCGAGCAGGCGCTGTCGCTGGCCACCATGCTCTCCGCGCGCGGCGAGCAGTCCGTCGCGTTCGACCTGCTGGACAAGGCGATCCTGTCCAGGGGCGAAGAAGGTCTCTTTCACGCCTGGCGCATCACCGCCATGCGCGCATCCCTGCATGAGCGCGGCAATCGGCTGGACAAGGCCAGGGCCGAACTGGCGCTGTTGCCGCTGGACGCCATCGCCGCCTTGCCTGCCGGGCACGAGCCGGTGCGTTGCCGCATCTGGAGCGTGCGCGCCACGCTTCTGGCGCGCGAAGGCGAGCACGGCGACGCCGCCGACCTCTGGCAATACGTCCTCGACCATGCGCCGCTCGCCGAGCTGCGCGTCGCCGCCGCCTTCGGCCTCGCCGCCGCGCGCGACAAGCTGCGCCAGCACAAGCAGGCGTGGGAAGCGCTGCAGCTCGCGCATGTCCTGCAGTGCGAAGGCGTGCGCCACATCGTGCCGCACCTGCTCGACGAACATGCCCAGTCGCTGCCCATGGCCGGGCACCGCGTCACGCGCCGCGCCCACGATGCGTGGTCCGCGCTGCCCGCGCCGCGCGCCGGGCAGAGTCCGGTGTTCGTGGTCGGGTTCCCGCGCTCCGGCACCACCTTGCTGGAACAGATGATCGATGCGCACCCCGATTTCCGTTCGATGGACGAGCGCGCCTTCATCTACGACCTGATCGAACGCATGGAGCACGTGGGGCAGGCCTATCCGGACGATCTGGCGACGCTGCAGGCCGACGAGACGCGCATGCTGCGCGAGGCCTACGACGGCATGGTCGCCGGGGTGCTGCCCGGCCTCGGCCATGCCCGCCTCGTCGACAAGAACCCGCTCAACATGCTGAGCCTGCCGATGATGGCGCGCCTGTATCCGGAGGCGCGCTTCATCCTGTGCCTGCGCCATCCCTGCGACGTGCTGCTGAGCTGCTACATGCTGCCGTTCCGGTCGCCGTCCTTCATGACGCTGTGCTCCTCCCTGCCGCGGCTGGCGCGCGGCTATGTGCAGGCCTTCGAGCAATGGCTGTCGCACGTGGAAGTGTTCGCGCCGCGCGTGCTGGAGTGGCGCTACGAATCGGTGGTGAGCCGCTTCGACGAACACATCGCGCGGCTGGGCGGTTTCCTCGGCATCGAAGACACCGCGCCGCTGGCGCGCTTCGCCGAACACGCAAAGGCGAAGGGCTACATCAGCACGCCCAGCTACGCGCAGGTGACGCAAGGCATCCATCGCAACGCGGTCGGCCGCTGGCAGGCCTACCGCGAACATTTCGAGCCGGTGCTGCCGATACTGCGGCCGATGATGGAACGGCTGGGCTACGAGGCGTGAGCCGGGCCGGGACAGCCCGCGCCTGCAGCAAGACACACAGGAAAGGGGGAATGCCATGCGGGATGCATTGAAGTGGGTGGCCTGGATCGTCGGCACCCTGGTGGTCGTACTCGTCGCGGCTTTTGCATGGGGCCGCCTGCGCCCGCCCACGCCGGCGCAAGCCGAGGCGCTGGCGCTGTTGCAAGCCGCGCCGCCGCCGCCCGGTCGCAATGCCTGGGCCGCGCTGTGGCTGCTGGATTACGAGGTGCCGGCCGAGCGCATCGATGCGACGTACGCGGAGGAACGCGCGGGCATGCAGGAGTGGGTCCGCCGCCAGATGGCCCAGTCCTCGCCCGGGGCGGGCGTCTGGGAGCCGGTGGTCGCTGCACGGTATCCGAAGCGCGCGGTCGTCAGCGCCGCGGATCGTGGGCTGCTCTGCGCGCCCCGCGAGGACGATTGCCTCGCCAAGGCGCGCGCCGGCGGCCAGCCGCTGCGCGATCTGCTGGCGCGCCAGGCCGGCCGGATCGCACAGATCGAAGCCATCAACAACGCGGACGTGCTCTGGAGCGACCTGCCGCCCGACACCTACATGTACACGCGCTTGCCCGCCTTCACGAACACGGAAGACCTGCTGCTCACGGCGGCGGCGGTGGCGTTCGTGGATGGTCGGCCGACGGAGGCGTTGACTGCCGTCTGCCGGCAGGCCGCCAGCGTGCGCCGCCTGCATGCGCACACCAACTCGCTGGTCGCCGCCATGGTCGCGAACGCATGGATGGAGGCGGACGAGCACGCGCTGGCCGGCATGCTGCGGGAACGGCCGTCCGCCGAGCCGGTGTCGGAGGCATGCACGCAGGCCTTCGCGGCACCTGCGCCGCTGGACGTCAGCCTGTGCGCGCCGATGCAATACGAGTTCGAGACCATTGCCGGCATCGGTGCGACGCCGCTCCACCCCGACCGCGATCGTCGCTACGCGCAGCAGGCTTATCGCCTGGCGATCGATCCGCAAGGCATGCGCCGCCTGCTCGCGCCGGCCTATGCGTGGGCTTGCCGGCCGGACGTGCAGGCCGCGGCGCTCGCGGACCGGGTGCTCTCCATGGAAAACGCGGCGGCGGTGCGCTACGACCTGTTCGATCTGGTCGCGAATGCCGGCGGAGTGATCCTCGCCCGCGTCGGCGCCTCGGCTCGCGAACAGTACGCGCAATACGCGATGCGCAACGAAGACTACGCCGCCGGCCTGCGCGTGACTGCATGGCTGCTGCGCACGCGCGGCAGCGCCGGCACCGCCGCGGAGTGGCAGGAGCAACTGGTGCGGGCATTGCCGCTGCTGCGCGCGGGCGGCGACCGCGAGATCCGCATCGACCCGGATGGCCGCCAGCTGCACATGCGCTACCACGCGCCACATTCCGGCCGCAGCGAACTGGTGTTGCCGCTGCCGAAATAAGCTGTTGCACCATTCAGGCGCATGTACCATGATGGTGCAATGAACGTGCAGCCGTGGCAGGCATGGGCGGAACAGCTGGCGACCGGAGTGGCTCTGGTCGACTCGGACCTGCGCGTGCGCTGGCTGAACTCCGCGCTGGCCGAGTTGCTGGGCAGCGGCATGCGTCGCGCGACCGGGCAGCCGCTGGCGCTGTGGCTGGGCGCGCCGGACGACCTGGCCCAGGTGCGGCGTGCGCTGGACGAGGCGCGTTTCGTGCAACTGCGCGAGGTGGCGCTGTCCACCTTCGACGAGCGCACGCTGCAGGCCGACCTCGGCCTGCAGCCGGACGGCGCGGGCGGCCTGTTGCTGGAGGTGCACGCGCTGGCGCCGCATTCGCTGGCGGCGTCGCCGCTGTCCGCCACGCTGCGCGGTTTCGCGCACGAGGTGAAGAACCCGCTGGCTGGCCTGCGCGGCGCGGCCCAGCTGCTGCAGCGCCGGGTCGAGGGCGCCGAGCTGCAGGCGCTGGCCGGCCTCATCATCGACGAGGCCGACCGCCTCGCCGCCCTGGCGAACCGGCTTCTTCATCACGACGCCGCGCAGGTGGGCATGGTGAACATCCACCAGCTGCTGGACCGCCTGGCCGAGTTGCTGCAGGCGGAACCCGCGCCGCCGCGGCTGCAGCAGGACTTCGATCCCAGCCTGCCCGACGTGCGGGGCGACGCGGGGCGGCTGCAGCAGGTGCTGCTGAACCTCGCGCGCAACGCGGTGGAAGCCGGCGCCCGCACGCTCACCCTGCGCACGCGCGCCGAACACGGCGTGCGCGCCGGCGCGCGGATGCTGCGCGGCGTGCTGCGCGTGGACGTGGTCGACGACGGCCCCGGCGTGCCGGCGGAACTGCGCGACACGCTGTTCGAGCCGCTGGTGTCCGGCCGCGTCGAAGGCACCGGCCTGGGCCTGGCGCTGTCGCGCGAGATCGCGCTGGAACACGGCGGCGAACTGCGCTGCGCCAGCCGTCCCGGCGAGACCGTATTTTCGCTGTACCTGCCGCTGGAGCGTGGCCATGAGTGACGAAATCTGGATCGTCGACGACGACCGCGGCGTGCGCTTCGTGCTGGCGGCGGCGCTGCGCGAAGCCGGCCTCGCGGTGCGCGAGTTCGATGCGTCCGCAGCCGTGCACGAGGCCTTGCGCAAGCGGCGCCCCGCGCTGCTGCTCACCGACGTGCGCATGCCGGGCAGCAGCGGGCTGCAGCTGCTGGAAGAGTTGCAGCGGCAAGGCGTCGGCCCGGTGATCGTGATGAGCGCGTTCACCGACGTGGCGACCACCGCGGCGGCGTACCGCGCGGGCGCGGCGGACTATCTCGCCAAACCGTTCGACCTGGACCAGGCCGTGGCCACGGTGCAGCGCGTGCTGGCCGATCGTGCGGTACTGCCCGCACCGCCCGCCGCGGAACCGGTGCCCGCGCATGCGCTGCTGGGCGAGAGCGCGGCCATGCGCGAGGTGTTCCGCCTGATCGGGCGCGTGGCGGCCAGCGACCTCAACGTGCTGGTCACCGGCGAAACCGGCACCGGCAAGGAACTGGTGGCGCGCGCGCTGCACGAGGAAAGCGCGCGCCGCCAGCGGCCGTTCGTGGCGCTGAACACCGCGGCCATCCCCAGCGAGTTGCTGGAGAGCGAACTGTTCGGCCACGAGGCCGGCGCGTTCACCGGCGCGCAACGGCGCGTGACGGGGCGCTTCGAGCAGGCCGAGGGCGGCACGCTGTTCCTGGACGAGATCGGCGACATGCCGCTGGCGCTGCAGACGCGCCTGTTGCGCGTGCTGGCCGGCGGCGAGTTCTACCGTGTGGGCGGGCGCGAGCTGATCCGCTGCGACGTGCGCATCGTGGCCGCCACCCACCAGGACCTCGACGCGCGTGTGGCGGCCGGGCAGTTCCGCGCCGACCTCAAGCACCGCCTCGACGTGGTGCGCATCGCGCTGCCGCCGCTGCGCGAGCGGCGCAGCGACATCCCGCTGCTGGCGCAGCACTTCCTCGCCGCCGCCACGCATGAACTGAAGCTGCCGCCCAGGCGTTTCGCGAAGCCTGCGCTGAAGGCGCTGGCGCAGCGCGACTTCCCCGGCAACGTGCGCGAACTGGAAAACCTGTGCCGCCGCCTCGCGGTGATCGCGCCGGGCGTGGAAATCCTCGCGGCGGACCTGGGCACGCCGCCGTCGGCGGCCGGCGGCGGCGACTGGACCGACGCCTTGCGCCACTGGGCCGCGCAGGCGCTGGCCGACGACGAGGCCGACATCCACACGCGGGCGCGCGAAGCGCTGGATCGCGTGCTGCTGGAAGCCGCGCTGGCGGCGCACGGCGGCCATCGCCAGCACGCCGCCGCCGCGCTGGGCGTGGGACGCAACACCTTGACGCGCAAACTGGGCGCATCGCGGACGCGCCGCCGCTGAGGGCTGCGGGCTCTTGGTAAAATGGGCGGATGTCGACCGTCGCGAGAGAGAGCTGAGTCATGCCGTTGCTGCGTCAGTTGCCCCGCTGGGCATGGTTCGGCACGGCCGCGCTCGCGTTCATCGCCGGGCTGGTGAATGCGGTCGGCTATCTCGGTTTCCGCCACGAGTCGATCAGCAACATGACCGGCAACGCCAGCCTGCTCGGTATCGCGGTGGGCCAGGGCGAGGGCGGCGAAGCGCTGCATTGGGTGCTCGCGATCGCCGCGTTCGTGCTGGGCACCATGCTCAGCGGCATCATCGTGCAGCAGAGCACGCTGAAGCTGGGGCGCCGCTACGGCGTGGCGCTGACGCTGGAATCACTGCTGCTGTTCGCGGCGGTGCCGCTGCTGGACGGCGCCCATTCGGCCGGACTCTACCTGGCCTCGGTCGCGATGGGCCTGCAGAACGGCATGGTCAGCGCGTACAGCGGCGCCGTGGTGCGAACCACCCACGTGACCGGCATCTTCACCGACCTGGGCATCTACCTGGGCCACCTGCTGCGCGGCCTGCCGGTGGACATGCTGCGCCTGCGCGTGTGCGTGGTGGTGGCGTCCACCTTCATCTTCGGCAGCGCCATCGGCGCGCTGCTGTTCGCGCGCCTGCAGGAGCACGCCGTGCTGATTCCCGCCGCGCTTACCGGGGTCTGCGGCCTGTGCTACGGCCTGTACCGGCAGTATTCGCTGGGCGCCGCGCGCTGAAGCGACACCGACGCGCGTCTTCAGCGCTCCAGCCGGCGCAGGAACACCGTCATCTCCTTCTCCGCCTGCTTGTCGCCGCGCCCGCGCGCCGCGGCGATGCCGTCGCGCCAGGCGACAGCGGCACCGGCGGAATCGCCGGCGGCGAGGCGGGCCTTGCCCAGCAGCTTCCAGGCGGCGGAGTAGCGCGGGTCGAAGCGCAGCGCATGCTGCAGTTCCTCGCCGGCCTGCACGAGGTCGCCGGCTTCCAGCAGCGCGTTGCCCAGCGCGTAGCGCAGCAGCGCGCCGTCGCGCGGGCCGCCGCACTGGCCGCGCAGGCTGGCGAGCAGCGCGTCCTTGCTCATGGCTGCGCGCGCGTGCGTCCGCCGTCGGCGCCGTACACCTGGGGCGGCTGGGCCGGCTCGGGCGGGGTGGCGCCGCTGCGCAGGGCGGCCAGCGTGGTCGCGGGCCATACCACCAGCCAGGTGGAGCGGAACGGCTGCACCAGCAGCGCGTAGCGCATGATCTGCGCGTTCAGCGCGTGCGGGTGCTCCACCACCAGGCCATCTGGATGCGCCTTGGCGAACGCGGTCAGCTCCGCCTCGCCGCGCAGTTCCACTAGCGGACGGGTCAGGCGGCCCTGGAAATGGAACTGGCCGTCGTAGCTGCCGTAGTAGGCCAGCGCGCGGCCTTGCTGGTCCGCCGCGCCCAGCATCTGCGCGGTGGGACGCAGTTCGTAGCGCGGCCACATGGTCAGGGTGAACAAGGTGTTCAGTGCCAGCGTGCCGACCAGCCCCGCCACCGCCAGCCGGCGCAGTTCGCCGCGACCGCGCAGCAGCAGCAACAGGCCCAGCAACAGGAACACCACGGCGAAGTAGCGGCTGTACGGCGCGGTGGTGTCCGGCCATTCGCCGTGCAGGTAGTCGCCCGCCACCAGGTTGGGCAGCAGGAACAGCAGCAGCGCGAACACCAGGCTGCCCACCGCCAGCGGCCAGGTGCCCAGCCAGGCGGTGCTGGCGAGCTTCGGCCGGCGTTCGCGCAGCGTGGCGATCGCCCCGCACATCAGCAGCATGGTGCCGGCCAGTTCCGGCAGCAGGTAGTAGGACTGCTTGCCGCGGATCACCGAGAACAGCAGGAACGTCGGCAGCACCCAGCACAGCGCGAAGCGCAGGCCCGGTTCCAGCGGCCGGCGCAGCGTGGCCAGCGCCACCCACGCGCGCGGCCAGCCGAAGAACGGGAACAGCAGCAGCGGCAGCGACAGCACGTACCACAGCACCGGACGGGCATGGCTCTGCAGCGGTTCGGCCGTCTCCACGCCATGCACCACCCGGGCGGCGGTCTGGCTGAAGAACAACCGGTGCATGTAGGCATCGCCGCCGGAGAAACCGGCGGGTACCGCCCAGGCCAGCAGCATCGCCAGCCCCAGCAGCACCGCCAGCGCGCCGCAGCCGTACCAGCGGGCGCGCTGCGCCCTGGCCGCGTCGCTCCACAGCGGGCCCAGCAGCCACGGGAACAGCACGTGCAGCAGCATCACCGGGCCCTTGGTGAGCAGGCCCAGGCCGATGCACACGCCGAACAGCCACCAGCGCGGCTGCGTGCGGCGCGCGCCAGGCACCAGGCACAGCAGCGCGCCCAGCGTCCACACCGCCAGCAGCACGTCGTACATGATCTGCAGGCCGAACAGGAACGCGTACGACAGCGCCAGCAGGCTCCACGGCGCGGCCTTCGCCATCCACGGCCGGGCGGGAAACAGCCGCCGCGCCAGCAGCGATATCAGCACCAGCTGGGCGCCGCCGAAGATCACCTCCAGCACCCGCGGCCACACGTCGCTCACGCCGAACACGGCCCAGCCGGCCTGGATCAGCCAGAACAGCAGCGGCGCCTTCTCGCTGTAGGGCTCGCCGTTGATGTGCGGCACCAGCCAGTGGTGCTGGGTCCACATCTCCCACGCCACCGCCAGCGTGCGCGTGGAATACAGCGGCATGGGGCCGTGCGCGAAGATCGCCAGCAGGGCCGCCACCGTCCACAGCGGCAGCCACGGCCAGAGCGAGCGCAGGTGTTCGGAGCGGCTGTAGGAGGTCAGGGTCACGGCGGCATTCGGGCGGGGGGTCGGCGGGATTCTAGCGGGGAGCCGCGACGCGGGGCCGCATCCGTGTTCACTTGCCGGTGCGCGCAGGGCCCCAGTAGCCGATGCGGCGGCGGATCTTCAGCTTGCGCCACAGGTTCCAGGGCTTGGCGCGGCGGTTCCGGCCGCCGCGGGCGACGAAGGTATCGATGGCGTCCAGCACGCGCTCGCTGGAGCGGCCGTCGCGGTAGGGGTGGATCGCGTCGGCATAGGCGCGGATCGCGGCCATCAGCTCCGGCGGCCGGCTCAGCGCCCGCTCGATCGCGGGCTCGAAATCCTTCGCGTCGTGGATGTCGATCAGCTGCGGGCCGGGGCGCCGGTTGTCGAACGTCACCACCGGCTTGCCGGTGAGCAGGAACTCGTTGAGCGCGGAGGACGTATCCGAGCACATCATGTCCACCTGGCCGAACAGCTCCAGGATGTTGTCGTTCTCGGCGAAGCCCAGGTAGTCGTTCTGCAGCGCCTTGAACTTCGCCACCGTGTCCGGGTTCATCTTCGGGTGGAAGCTGACGATCCAGCGCCAGCGGCCGTCGCGCGACAGCCGCTTCACCTCCTCGTACAGCGTCTCGGCGGCGCTCCACGAGGGCGAGAAGGTGGAGTGGTAGAGGATCGCCGGCGGCGTGCGCACCGGCGGTACGGCGCCGCCGAGTTCGCGCATGAAGGGGTCGATCTTCGGAAAGCCCGTCTCGATCACGCTGAAGTGGCCGAGCTGGTCGGCGATGGCCTGGAACTGCGCGGTGTCGCGCGGGCCGGTGGTGCAGTAGAGGTCGAAGAAGCCGCGCACGTAGATGTGCCGCGGCTTGCCCGCGTCGAAGCCGTGGAACGTCTCCACCTTCACGCCGGGGAAGAAGTGCGGCACCGCGTTGGACGAGGTGATCACCGCCAGCGGCTTCCACGCGCGCACTTCGGCCACCGTGAGCAGGCGCTCGTCGGCGTGCAGGTCTTCCGCGCCGGGGCCGTCGAAGAACCAGGCCGCCTCGTCGCCGCGCGCGCGTATCGCCGCCTGGATCGGCCGCAGGATGGCCAGCGCGTAGCGCTCGGAGCCGTAGAGGAGATAGTGCTTGGGCATGGGGCTGGTGGTTCGGGCGAGGTGCATAGCTTAGCTTTTCTCCCTCTACCCTTCGGGGAGAGGGCTGGGGTGAGGGGCGGTTCTGGCCGGGACGTCGCATCAGGGCAAAGCAGACTTTGACCAGTGCTGGGCAAGCCTTGATCCCCTCACCTCAATCCTCTCCCCGGAGGGGAGAGGAGGCGAACGTGCTATGCGGTTCCGCAACTTTCGGCTTTGCAGTCTCGTTGAGATCAGCGCTCGATATGGTGCTTGTTCAATGCGTCGGTCGCTTCCGCGACCGACGCGGGGTTGTTCACCATCTCGTAATAGCGCATGCGCTTGTACAGCGCGTAGCTGGCCGCGGTCTGCGCGATCACGAAGCCGCGCCAGCCGTCCAGGCAGGCCAGCCGGAACACATAGTCCTTGAGGAAGGCCAGCAGGTAGACGAACGGCGCCTGCCACATCCGGGCGGGCTTGCCCTTGTCCAGCCAGTCGCGGCATTTCAGCTCGGCGTAGCGCAGCACCTTGAGCTGCTTGTGCACCAGGGTGGGGTTGTTGGCGTGGTCGAACGGCGCGTCGAAGGTGGGCGCACTGCCCTCGAAGCGCAGCGACTCGTGCACCCGCACGTCGCTCCAGCGGGCGCGGTCGCGATGGTAGAGCCGGGCCAGCTTCTCGCCCACGCTGGGCCGGTACCAGCGCATGGCCCGGCCCATGTAGATCGTGCGGCGGCGCAGCCACGCGGCGGGCGCCGCGCCGGCCATCAGCGCGGGCAGCTTGCGTTCCAGCTCGGCGGCGAGTTCGGGCGACAGCGCCTCGTCGGCGTCCAGCACCAGGATCCAGTCGTGGCTGCATTGGGTGGTGGCGAAGTTGCGCTGCGGGCCGAAGCCCAGCCAGTCCTGGTGCACCACGCGCGCGCCGTGCGCCTGCGCGATCGCCACGGTGTCGTCCTCGCTGCCGGAGTCCACCACCAGCTTCTCGGCCGCGAACGGCACGCTGTCCAGGCAGCGCGCGATGCAGGCCGCCTCGTTGCGGGTGATGACGGCGAGGGTGATCGGCAGGATGGGCATGGCGGCATTCTAGCCGCCCGCGCCCCGCCGCCCCGATGAGACCGGGTCGACGTTTCCCGCCTGCCGATGCCCCCCGGTGGGCTGGGTTTCAGGTGGCGGCGGGCATGATGCGGCGGTCACCGTGTCATGCCCGTGTCACTGCGGTGCGTTCACCCTGTGGCTCCGGCGCATTGACTATGCTGCGGGCCGGACAAGGGAAGGCGCGGTGCTTGCCGGCCGCACGTCGAAGGTTTCATGGGTCACGAAAAGCACAATCTCCCACGGATCGAGAGTATGTCCGCCGCCGCGTCGCCGCTGGCCGATGCGGTTGCGGCGCGGCCGCCGTTCCTGCTGCGCCGCGGGTTCTGGCAGGGGGTGCTGGGCACGGGTCTGGTCTGGATGATGCTGGGCCTGGTGGCGATGCCTTCGGGCGTGTCGTTCAACCCGGGCAAGCTGTACCAGGGCAGCCTGATCGCGCTGCTTTACCTGCCCGCCTGGTGCCTCGCGCTGACGCCGCGGGCAGCCACCTGGAAGGCGCTGCTGCCGCTGCCGGCGTTCCGGATGTTCCTGTTGCTGCTTGCCTGGGCGGCGCTGTCGCTGGCGTGGGCGCATTCGCGACATCCCGGCGACGAGCTGAGCCGCCTGCTGAGCGTGCTGGCCTTCGTGCTGGCATGGCCGCTGTGGCTGGGCGACGACGAGCGGCGGGGCAGCCGCCTGCTGCTGGCGGGCGGCCTCGGCATCGCGCTGTTCGCGGGGTTCTACTGCCTGCAGTACCTGTGGCAGCCGCCGGCCGACGGACGCATCGTGGGCGAGGGCGTGATCGCCACCGCGAACTACGCGGCGGCGACGATGGGCGCGGCCTGCCTCTGGCTCAGCCTGCTGCCCGTGCCGGACCGGCGTCTCTCGGCGCTGCGCTGGCTGGCGGTGCCGGTGTTGCTGGTGTTCATCGCGCTGACCGAGTCGCGCAGCGTATGGCTGGCCCTGGTGGCGTGCGCGGTGTTCGCCCCGTTGTGGCACCGGGCGCACGGGGCACGCTGGCTGGCCGGCGTGGCGATCGTGGTGGTGCTGGTGTGCTGCATCCGGCCCTGGCCGGCGCTGGTGGAACGTGGCACCTCGCTGCGGCCGGAACTGCTCGAGCAGTCCCTGCATCTCATCGCCCGGCACCCGTGGACCGGCCTGGGCCAGGGCGCGCCGTTCACGCTGGACGTGGCGGGCACGGCCTACACGCACAGCCACAACATGTGGACCCAGACCACGATAGAACTGGGGCTGCCGGGCCTGCTGCTGCTGCTCGCGCTGTGGCTGATGACGGTATGGCTGGGCTGGCGCCATCGACAGCGGCTGGGCGGTCGGCTGGTGCTGGCGCTGTGGCTGTACGCCAGCGTGGTGCTGCAGTTCGACATGCCGCAGCTGCTGGACAGCCCGCGCCCCGGCTGGCTGCTGGTGTGGCTGCCGCTGGCGCTGGCGCTGTGGCTGGAACTCGATGCGCGCCGCCGTGCCGCGGCCGCGTCTCGCTTACACTAGCCGCCTCGCGTTCCGGGACGAAACATGATGCGCAAGGTACTGGTGACCGGCGGTGCCGGCTTCCTCGGTTCGCATCTGTGCGACCGCCTGCTGGCCGACGGCCACGACGTGCTGTGCGCCGACAACTTCTTCACCGGCAGCAAGCGCAACGTGGCGCACCTGCTGGACCACCCGTATTTCGAGCTGCTGCGCCACGACGTCACGTTTCCGCTGTACGTGGAGGTGGAGCGCATCTTCAACCTGGCCTGCCCGGCCTCGCCGGTGCACTACCAGCACGATCCGGTGCAGACCACCAAGACCTCGGTGCACGGCGCGATCAACATGCTGGGGCTGGCCAAGCGGGTAAAGGCGCGCATCCTGCAGGCGTCCACCAGCGAGGTGTACGGCGACCCGGAAGTGCATCCGCAGCGCGAGGAGTACTGGGGCCGCGTCAATCCGATCGGTTTCCGCTCCTGCTACGACGAGGGCAAGCGCTGCGCCGAGACGCTGTTCTTCGACTACCACCGCCAGCACGAACTGGACATCAAGGTGGTGCGCATCTTCAACACCTACGGCCCGCGCATGCACCCCAACGACGGCCGCGTGGTGAGCAATTTCATCGTGCAGGCGCTGAAAGGCGAGGACATCACCATCTACGGCGACGGCAGCCAGACGCGCAGCTTCTGCTACGTGGACGACCTGATCGAGGCGTTCGTGCTGATGATGGAATCGCCGCGCGGGTTCACCGGCCCGGTGAACATCGGCAATCCCGGCGAATTCACCATGCTGGCGCTGGCGGAGAAGGTGCTGGCGCTGGTCGGCGGCCGCTCGAAGCTGGTGTTCCGCCCGCTGCCCGCCGACGATCCGCGCCAGCGCCAGCCCGACATCGCGCTGGCGCAGGAGAAACTCGGCTGGCGGCCGAAGGTGGGCCTGGAAGACGGCCTCCGGGAGACCATCGCCTACTTCCGCCGCACGCTGGAGGCCTGAGGTGGCCGCCGCGCCCGCGATTTCCGTCGTCGTCACCAACTACAACTACCGCGACTTCGTGGCCGAGGCGGTGGACGGCGCGCTGGCGCAGACCCATGCGCCGCTGGAAGTGATCGTGGTGGACGACGGCTCCACCGACGGCTCGCCCGACTACCTGCGCGAACGCTACGCCGGCGAACCGCGGGTGCGGCTGCTGTGCGGCGAGAACGGCGGCCAGCTTGCCGCGTTCCGGCGCGGCCTCGCCGCCGTGGGCGGCGAGGTGGTGTGCTTCCTCGACGCCGACGACCGCTGGGGCGCGGACTACCTGCGCCAGCTCGCCGAGGTGTTCGCCGCGCGCAGGGACATCGACTTCGTGTTCTCCGACGTGCGCCTGGTGGGCAACGAGTCGGGCATGCAGGGGTATGCGGAGCAGGCCACGGACCTCGGCCATACCGTGCTCGGCACCTGGGTGCACGCGCGCTGGTACGGCGCGCCCACCTCGGCGCTGGCGCTGCGGCGGACGCTGGCCGAACGCGTGCTGGACCTGCCGCCGGATTTCGTCGCGAACTGGCGCATCAGCGCGGACAACTGCCTGGTGTTCGGCGCCAGCGTGCTGGGTGCGCGCAAGTACTACCTGCCCACCGGCAACGTGGATTACCGCATCCACGGGCGCAACGGCTGGTGGCACGAGCAGGCGCGCATGCGCGAGTTTCCCGCGCAGTTCCGCTCGCGCTGCCTGATCAACTTCTATGCGCAGCGCATGCACCTCGATGCGCATGCGCTCGACCTCGCGCGCGCCGAGTTCAAGACGCGCGAACGCCCCGACTGGGCCGAGGCGCGCCGCTACGCCGGCATCGCCATGCGCGGCCCGTCGCCGTGGTGGAAGCGGGCCGAGCGCGCCCTGTCCATCCTGCGCCGCGGCCTGCGCGGGCGTTGACCGCGCCATGAAGACCAGCGTCGTCGCGATCACCTACAACTGGCCCGAGGCGCTGGAACTCCTGCTGGCCAGCCTCGCCGCGCAGGCGCGGCTGCCGGACGAGGTGATCGTGGCCGACGACGGCTCCGGCGACGCCACGCGCACGCTGGTCGCACGCATGGCGCGCGGCTATCCGGTGCCGCTGCGCCATGTCTGGCAGGAGGACCGCGGCTTCCGTGCGGCGCGTGCGCGCAACCGCGGCATCGCCGCCAGCCGCGGCGACTACGTGATCCTGCTGGACGGCGACATGCTGCTGCACCCGCGCTTCGTCGCCGACCACCTGATGCTGGCGGAGCGCGGCTACTTCCTGCAGGGCGGCCGGATCAAGGCCACGCGCGAGGAAAGCGCGAGGCTGCTGGCCGGCGCGCGCCCGGTGTTCGCGCCGTGGTCGCGCGCCGACTTCCACGAGTTCGACGGCAGCAAACGCCTCTACGCGTTCCGCCAGCCCCAGCTCGCGCGCTGGAAGGCGCGCTCGCGCAACGGCGGCCGCGTGATGAGCTGCAACATGAGCTTCTGGCGCGACGACCTGCTGCGCGTGAACGGCTTCGACGAGCGCATGGAAGGCTACGGCGCCGAGGACCGCGAACTGGTCGCGCGGCTGGAGAACGCCGACCTGCGCCGCCGCGCGCTGAAGTGGGCGGCGCTGGCCGTGCACCTGTGGCACGACTCGCGCGCGCAGCCCGACGTGGACGACCTCAGCCTGCCGAACAACCGCCTGTTCCACGCCACGCGCAACGAAGGGATCGTGCGCTGCGAGCGCGGCATCGACGGCCACCTCGCGGAATTCGCGGACCGCTAGGCGGCGTCCAGCGCCTCGCGCAGCCGCCGCGGGAACGCGGCGCGCTCGGCCTCGAACCACGCCCGCGCCGCCGTGCCCAGCGCGGCGGCCTCGGCTTCCGGCATCGCCGCGCAGCGTTCGATGGCGCGGGCCATGTCTTCGGCGCGGAAGCCGTACAGCGTGGCCAGGTCCTGGGTGCCGGCGGCCTGCGCCGGCACCAGCACGCCGCGTTCGGCGCTCACCAGTTCGTGCATCGGCTCCGCGTCCAGCGTCGCCACCACCGCGCCGCAGCTCATCGCCTCGACCAGGTAGTGGCCGTAGCCCTCCGTCTGCGACGGGCACAGGTGGAAGCGGTGCTCGTTCTGCAGGCGGCGGTACGCCGCGTCGTCCAGGTGCTCGCGGATCAGCCGCACGTTGGGCGGCAGCGCTTCCAGTTCCACCCGCTTGCGCCGCCACGCCACCGTGAGCAGGGGCCACTCCGGATGTTCGGCCCACAGCGCCAGCAGCGCCGCGGTGCCCTTGTTGTTGCTGCGCCCGGGGCCATGGAAGAACGCGTGCCGGCGCGGCACCGCGGCGTCGAGGCGGTCGGGGCTGGCGAAGCCGATGTAGCGCGTGGCCACGCCCAGCGCCGCGAACAGGCGTTCGGCATGGCGGGTCTTCACCCACACCGTGTCGATGCAGCCCAGCGCGGCGCGGTCCTGCACGCGGAAATACTCGGGGTTGGGCACCAGCACGTTGCGGCGCGCGGCGCGGGCAAACTCGGGGCGCACCCGCTCCAGCATGAGGTTGAGGTCGAACGCCGGCGGGCGGCCCGTCAACTGCACGCGGGTCATCCATTCGGCCCAGCGGCCGCGATGCGGCAGCCCGCGCGTGCGCACCGAAGCGCACGCCTCGCCCAGCGCCGCCGCGAGCAGGGCCATGTCGCGGCTCAGGCCCGCGCCGTTGTCGCGCGCCAGCAACTGGATGCGCGGCGCTGCCGTCACGGTTCCGCGCCCGGATCGCCGTCCGGCAATTCGTCCACCTTGGCGTCCGGCAGGCAGCCCGGCACCAGCGCGTCGGCCTTGAACATCCACCACTCGCGCTGGTTCGCGTGTCCCAGGGAAATCGCCTTGCCGCGATCCACGCAATCGCCCATCGCCGCCTGCTGCACGAACAGCCAGCGCGTGGCAGGTGATTGCGCCTGCCACTGCACCGCGCGGGCGAACTGCGTATGGAACGGCTGCTTGAAGCCGAAGTCGGTGGCGGGGCGATCGAGCATCAGCAGGTTCTGCTCGGTCCACGCCACCAGGCCCAACTGGTCGCCGGGCGCCAGATGGCCGCGCACGTCGGCCATCAGCGCGGACGAGGAACTGGAGGGATTGAGCAGCGGCACCGCCCAGAAACCCCAGGCCAGCCACAGCGCGGCCATCCCTCCGCACACCGCCCACCCCGCGCGGCGCACGCGCAGCGTGGCGACCAGCAGCAGCTGCACCGCGCCCAGCAGCACGCACATCCACCACAGCGCCGCGCCGCCGTGGGCGAGGTCGCGCTCGGCGGCGAACTGCGCCACCTTCGGCGCGTGCGACCACAGCGCGTAGCCGCCCAGCCCCAGCATCGCCGCGCCCAGCACGGCGATGAACGCGAGGCCGGCCACGCGCAGCCAGCGTTTCGGCAGCAGTTCGTCCACGAACGGCGCGCAGGCCAGCGCCAGCATCGGCAGCGCGGGCAGGATGTAGACGTCGCGCTTGCCCGCCGAGGCGCTGAAGAACAGCAGCACCAGCACCACCCAGCCCAGCGGCAGCAGCACGCGCGCGTCGCGCGCCTTGATCCGCTGCCACCAGCGCGGCAGGCAGCCGGGGTAGAGCAGGGACAGCGGCAGCCAGCTGAACAGCAGGATGGGGATGTAGTACCACCACGGATGCAGGTGGTGCCACGCGTTCGCGTAACGCTTCGCGGTCTGGTGGAACAGGATGTCGTTGACGTAGGCCGCATACGCGGGATTGCCGTCGCGCGCCTGCGCCGTGAGCAGCATCGGCACCAGCCACAGCGCGATCGCCGCCAGCGCCGCCGCCAGTCCCAGCAGCCAGCGCCACCACGCGCCGCGGCCCGGCCGCACCACGCCGTCCCAGCCCCGCCACGCGGCCCAGGCATACGGCACCAGCATCAGCAGCGCGAGGAAGCCCACGCCCTTGGTGATCACGCCCAGCCCCGCGCAGAAACAGCCCAGCCAGTACAGCGGCCAGTGCGTCGTGCTCGTTCCGTCAGGATTGGGCGGCGCCAGCAGGTGCCGCAGCAGGCCCCAGTTCGCCGCGGTGATGAAGAACACCACCAGCGGATCGATCTGCGCGCGCTGGCTCTGGTAGACGAACTGGAACGCCAGCAGCAGGCCGCCCGCGGCGTACAGGCCGGCGCGGCGGTTCCACAGCCGGCGGCCGAGGTCGTAGACCAGCAGCAGGGTGCCCAGCCCGGCCAGCAGCGAGGGCAGCATGAAGGCGAGGCGCCACCAGCGCACCAGCTCGAAGCTGGCCGCCTCCGACCACATCAGCATCGGCGGCTTGTCCGCGTACAACTCGCTGCCGCGATGGGGGAACAGCCAGTCGCCGCTCTCCACCATCTGCTTCGCGGCCAGCGTGAAGCGCGGCTCGTCGGAGGGCCAGGGATCGCGCAGGCCGATACCGGCGCCCAGGATCAGCAGCGCGATCAGCAGCAGCAGCCAGAAGCGGCGGCGTTCCTCGGGGCTGGCCTTGGGGAGAGCGGACATGGAACGTTCCTGCACACGCGCCGCGCGGGGATCAGCGCTTTTCGAGCACCGCATAGTACATGCCGTCGAGGTCGCCATCGCCGGGCAGGATCTGCCAGCCGACCGCGGCGGCCTGGCCCGCGGGCAGCGTGAACGGCACGGCGTGCGCATCGGCGTGGGCGGCGAGGAAGGGCGCCACCACGGCCTCGTTCTCCGCGCGCAGCAGCGAGCAGGTGATGTAGAGCAGCCGTCCGCCCGGCGCCAGCAGCGGCCACAGCGCGGCGAGGATGCGCTGCTGCTGGGCCGCCAGTGCGGGGATGTCGTCGGCGCGCCGGTGCAGGCGCACGTCCGGGCGGCGGCGCAGCACGCCGGTGGCCGAGCAGGGCGCGTCGATCAGGATGCGGTCGAACGGCTGGCCATCCCACCACGACGAGGGATCGCCGGCATCGCCCGTGCGCACGTCGGCCTGCAGGTGCAGCCGGGCCAGGTTCTCGCGGATGCGCCCCGTGCGTCTCGGCTCGAACTCCAGCGCCGTCAGCGTCACATCGGCGCGTTCCAGCAGGTGGCAGGCCTTGCCGCCGGGCGCGGCGCAGGCGTCCAGCACACGCTGGCCGTCGCGGGCGTCGGCGAGGTCGGCGGCGATCTGCGCGGCGCCGTCCTGTACCGCGAACAGGCCTTCCGCGAAGCCGGGCAGGCGGGTCACGTCGGTGCTGTGCGGCAGCGCGATGGCATCGGCCAGCCAGGCATGCGGCTCGGCCGACTGGCCGTCCGTGCGCAGGCGTTCGATCAGCGCGTCGCGGGTGGTGCGGCGACGGTTTGCGCGCAGCATCAGCGGCGGCTCGCGGTTGTCCGCCGCCATCACGTCTTCGGCCTGCGCCGGCCAGTCGCGGGCGATGGCCGCGGCCAGCCAGCGCGGGTGCGCGTGGCGGGTTTCCGGCTGCGCGTCGAGCGCGGCGAGATGCGTGGCGCGCTCGCGCTGCCAGCGGCGCAGCACGGCGTTCACCAGGCCGGCGAGCTGTGGCCGCTTCAGCGCACGCACGGCTTCCACCGTGGCTGCCACCGCCGCGTAATCGGCCAGTTCCAGCACTTCCAGCTGCACCAGGCCCAGCACCAGCAGCGCGTGCACCGCCGGTTCCTTCCGGCGCAGCGGGCGCTCCAGCAGGCGGTCCAGCGCCGCGTCGAAACGCGGCCACCAGCGCGCGCCGTCGCTGACCAGCGCCATCAGCAGGGCGCGGTCGCGGGGGTCGGGGATTCTGGGGGCGTGGCGTTCCATTGCCTCGCGCAGGGAGGCGCCCTGGAGGGCGATGTTGGCGAGGGCTTGGGCGGCTTCGGCGCGCGGGTTGGTCATGGTTGTGGTTTGGCTGGTTGCTGATTTGGCGCTGGCATTCATCCAGAGCAGTTTCGTCCATCTGACGATGGCCGAGCTACTTCTCTTTTGCGTGCCCAAAAGAGAAGTAGCCAAGAGAAAAGGGCACCCCGGTTGGCGCTTTCCGTCCATCCATGGACGGAAAGTACGTGAGGCGTGGCCGGGCTTTTCGAGCGGGCATCCTGCCCGCGCAGCGGGCGAGGCCCTCCATGGCCTCGCCCGCTGCGCGGCCTGATCGTCCCCACCTCACCGCCGCCCAGGGGCCCCGGAAAAGCAGGCGCGCATCGTGCGCGCCAGAAGCAACAGCAAATGCAAAAGCGAAGCGCTGCGAGTATGCGGCGCTTCGCTTTTGATTTTGCTCGTCATCCCAGCGAAAGCTGGGATCCAGTGCCTGTAAGTCACGAAACACAACGGCACTGGATTCCTGCTTTCGCAGGAATGACGAGCAGGCAGTCGATTGATCTGGCCATCCTTGGCTCTGGCTGTGCTTTGGCCGTGCCCTGCTGTGGCTTCTGCGCGCCGGGAGCGCGCTGCTTTACCGGGGCCCCTATGGCGCGGCGGGCGGGTGAAGGAAAGTCCGCAGGATGGCCGGCAGGGATGCCGGCCAGTTTTTCGCCAGCACAGGATGTGCTGTCGAAAAACCCCGTAACCCGCCCGCGCACCCGGAAGGCAGGATGCCTGGAGGGCGCGCCATCGGGGTGGCCTCTCTTTTGGTTACTTTTCTCTGGCCACCCAGAGAAAAGTAACTCGGGCGCCCAAGAGGCGCTCGAAACTGCTTTTCCAGTAGGGGCGTGGCGAAAAAGGGCCCATCGCGGATACCCGCCTCTCACCCCAACCCTCTCCCCAGAGAGGAGAGGGAGCGCAACTCCGGCCGCGCGTTGAGGTAATCGGCGGCACCGATGCGCTTGCCGCCCGCCCGCTGCACGGCGGTGATTCGCAGCGTTCCCTTCCCGCAGGCGATGTCGATGCCCTCGCGCCCCGCGCCCAACAGGCTTCCGGGCGCCGTTTCGTGAGTGTGGTCCAGTGCGCGCGCCGCCCAGATGCGCAGCGGTTCGCCGGCGATCACGGCGTCGCTGCCGGGCCACGGGTCGAAGGCGCGTACCTGGCGTTCCAGCTCGATCGCGTGGCGGTTGAAGTCCAGGCGGCCTTCGGCCTTGTCCAGCTTGTGCGCGTAGGTGACGCCTTCGGCGGGCTGCGACGTGGCGGCCAGCGTCTCGCCCGCGAGCACGCGGGCGAGGCCTTCGGCCAGCGCGGCGGCGCCCAGCGTGGCGAGGCGGTCGTGCAGGGTGCCGCCGGTGTCGTCGGGGCTGATCGCGGTGCGTTTTTCCAGCAGCACCGGGCCGGTGTCCAGGCCGGCCTCCATCTGCATGAGGTCGACGCCGGTCTCGGCGTCGCCAGCGAGGATGGCGCGCTGGATCGGCGCGGCGCCGCGCCAGCGCGGCAGCAGGCTGGCGTGCACGTTCCAGCAGCCCAGGCGCGGCAGCGCCAGCACCTTGCGCGGCAGGATCAGGCCGTAGGCCACCACCACCATCAGGTCGGGCGCGTGGGCGGCGAGCGCGGCCTGCACCGCGGCGTCCTTCAGGGTTTCCGGCTGCTCGACCGCGATGCCGGCGGCGAGCGCGGCCTGCTTCACCGGGCTGGGCGCGAGCTTGCGGCCGCGGCCGGCGGGGCGGTCGGGCTGGGTGTAGACGGCGACCACCTCGGCGCCGCTGGCGCGGCAGGCCTCGAGGCAGGGAACGGAGAATTCCGGGGTGCCGGCGAAGACCAGCCGCAGCGGCCGGCTCAAGCGCTGGCCGCCTGCTTGCGCTGCTTTTCCAGGCGCTTCAGCAGCATCGAGCGCTTCAGCGGCGAGAGGTAGTCCACGAACACCTTGCCGGCGAGGTGGTCCATCTCGTGCTGCACGGCCACCGCCAGCGGGCCCTCGGCCTCGTAGAGGAATTCCCTGCCGTCGGTGTCCTGCGCCTTCACCTTCACCTTCAGCGCGCGGGTGACATCGGCGTAGAGGCCGGGGAAGGAGAGGCAGCCCTCCTGGTACACCTGGGCGCCGTCCTTCTCCACGATCCCGGCGTTGATCAGCACCAGCGGCTGGTTGCGCCCCTCGCTCATGTCGATCACCAGCACCTGCCGGTGCACGTCGACCTGGGTGGCGGCCAGGCCCACGCCGTTGGCGGCGTACATGGTCTCGAACATGTCGGCGACGAACTGCTTCAGCGCGGCGTCGAACACGGTGACCGGCGCGGCCCTGGTGCGCAGTCGGGGATCGGGGAATTCGAGGATGGCAAGCGTGGACATGGCCGCCATTGTAGTACGCCGCTCCGGGGGGCTGTTCAGCGCGGCGAGCGCCGTGGAATCTGCGACCCGGTGCCGATTGCGCCGCTTAATGCTTCGGTTACACTCGCTTTCACTCCGGGGAGGGGGATTCCCACCAATGCTCAAGAAAGCGTTCACGGTGCTGGCCGGCACCATGGTTGCCGCGGCGGTATGCGCCGCCGGCGCCGCGCAGTTGCGCGGCAACCATCCCGATTCGTACACCGTGCGCCGCGGCGACACGCTGTGGGGAATCTCGGCGAAATTCCTGGCCAAGCCGTGGCTGTGGCCGGAGATCTGGCAGGCCAATCCCCAGGTGCGCAATCCGCACCTGATCTACCCGGGCGACGTGCTCAACCTGTCCTTCATCAACGGCCCGTCGCTGAAGCTGCAGCCGGCCCTGCATCGCGAGGGCGAGGCGGTGCCGGCGATTCCGCTGGACGCGCTGAAGACCTTCCTCAAGGACCTGCGCGTGATGGATTCCGGCGCGGTCAGCAAGGCGCCCTACGTGGTGGGCGTGGAAGAGGACCAGCTGCGCGTCACCTCGGGCCAGAACATCTACGTGCGTGGCCTGGACAGCCAGCCCGGCCAGCGCTGGGCGATCGTGCGGCCCGAGCACGTGTTCCGCGGCTTCGACGACGGCGCCGGCGGCACCTCGGTGTTCGGCAACGAGCTGTACGCGAACGCGGCGATGGTGCGTTCGCCGTGGCAGGAAGACCGCGGCCAGGGCGCCAACCCGTTCCGCCGCGGCAGCGACATGGGCGTCGAGGTGAAGGTGATCGGCACCGCCGAGACGCTGCGCACCGGCGATCCGTCCACCCTGCTGGTGCTGGAATCCACCCAGGAGATCCGCAGCGGCGACCGCATCATGCCGGTGGACGACGCGCCGTACGATCCGTACTACTACCCGCACGCGCCGCAGAACCTGCCGAAGGACGGCCGCGTGATCGCGTTCACCGACGCGATGGACGCGGTGGGCCCGCACCAGGTGGTGGCGCTGTCGGTGGGCAGCAAGGACGGCGTGGACAACGGCGCCACCTTCGCGATCTGGCAGCCCGGCGAGAACATCCACGACGACGTCGCCAGCAACAGCTGGTCCCGCGGCGTGGGCAAGCGGGTCACCCTGCCGGACGAATACATCGGCCACGTGATGGTGTTCCGCACCTTCGACCACGTCAGCTACGGCCTGGTGATGGACGGCCTGCGCCCGGTGAAGATGGGCGACCGGCTGAGGCTGCCCGAATAAGCCCGGCACAGGTTTCTTCCGACACGACGGCGCGGCTCACCCCGCGCCGTTTTCGTTGGGGGCGACTGCGTACACTGCCGGCATGGACGAAAGGGACGAATTGCGCGCCTGGCTGGTCGCCCTGCGCACGCCGGGGCTGGGGCCGGGTGGCCTGCGCGAAGCGCTGGCCGCAGCCGGCGGCCGCATCGACGCCGCACTGGCCCAGTTGCGTCGGAAGGCCGCCGCGCTGGACGAAGGCGCCGCTGCCTGGCTGGACGCGCCCGACGAGACGCGGCTCGCCGCCGACTTCGCGTGGCTGGCCGAGCCCGGTCATCGCCTGCTGCGCTGCACGGAGGCGGATTTCCCGCCCCTGCTGGAGACCATCCCGCAGCCGCCCGCCGCGCTGTTCGTGAGCGGCGACGCCGGCCTGCTGCTGCATCCCCAGGTCGCCATCGTCGGCGCGCGCAGCGCCAGCCCCGCCGGGCTGGAACATGCCCGCCGCTTCGCCCGTGCGCTGGCCCTGGCCGGCTACACGGTCACCAGCGGCATGGCCGACGGCATCGACGGCGCCGCCCACGAGGCCGCGCTGGATGCGGGCGCGGTCACCGTCGCCGTGGTCGGCACCGGGCCCGACCGGGTCTATCCACGCAAGCACCACGCGCTGGCGCAGCGCATCGCGATGCAGGGCGCGCTGGTCAGCGAGTTCCCGCCCGGCACGGCGGCGCGCCCCGACCACTTCCCGCGCCGCAACCGCATCATCGCGGGGCTGGCGCTGGGCACCGTGGTGGTGGAGGCGGGGCTGCAGTCCGGCTCGCTGATCACCGCGCGGCTGGCCGGCGAGCAGGGCCGCGAGGTGTTCGCGCTGCCCGGTTCCATCGCCAACCCGCTGGCGCGCGGCTGCCACCGGCTGATCCGCGACGGCGCCCGGCTGGTGGAGGAGTCGGCCGAAGTGGCGGAAGCGCTGGCCCCGGCGGCCCGGGCGCTGGGCGTGGAACTGGCCGAGCGGCTGGCCCGGTCCGAAACCCCGGCGTCGGCCACTGGCGGGGGCGGGCACGACGACCCGGACTATCGGCGCCTGCTCGACGCCCTGGGCCACGATCCGGCCACGCTGGACGAGCTGGTGCGACGCAGCGGGCTGGCCGCCGCGGCGCTGTCCTCGATGCTGCTGATGCTGGAACTGGAAGGGCGGGTGGCGGGCCTGCCGGGCAACCGCTACCAGCGTTTGCCGGGGTAGGCCGGCCTGCCGAAACCCGCACTGCAGCGCGGTTTCATGCCTCACGGCTTGACAGTCCGCCAGCCGGCGTGGTCTGACTAGTATATAGGCATGCCGCACTGCGGCATGAAATCCTCACGCCTGCCCCCAGAGATTCATGGCCAAGAACCTGCTCATCGTCGAGTCGCCCGCCAAGGCCAAGACGATCAACAAATACCTCGGCAAGGACTTCCAGGTCCTCGCTTCCTATGGCCACGTGCGCGACCTGCGTCCCAAGGAGGGCGCGGTCGATCCCGACCACGGCTTCGCCATGAAGTACGAGGTGATCGAGCGCAACGAGAAACACGTCGACGCGATCGCCAAGGCCGCCAAGCTCGCCGACGACATCTACCTCGCCACCGACTTGGATCGCGAAGGCGAGGCGATCAGCTGGCACATCAGCGAGATCCTCAAGGACCGCGGCCTCACCGACGGCAAGCAGCTGCATCGCGTGGTGTTCTCCGAGATCACGCCGAAGGCGATCAAGGCCGCAGTGGCCGCGCCGCGCCAGCTCTCGCACGATCTGGTGGACGCGCAGCAGGCGCGCCGCGCGCTGGACTACCTCGTCGGCTTCAACCTCTCGCCGGTGCTGTGGCGCAAGGTGCAGCGCGGCTTGTCCGCCGGCCGCGTGCAGTCGCCGGCGCTGCGCATGATCGTGGAGCGCGAGGAGGAGATCGAGGCGTTCAAGGCGCGCGAATACTGGACGGTGGAAGCGCAGCTGCGCCACGCCGACGGCGAATTCAGCGCCAGGCTCACCAAGCTCCACGGCAAGAAGTTCGAGCAGTTCGACCTCACCAACGAGGCCGACGCGATGGCCGCGCGCGCCGCGCTGAAGGAGGCCGCGCACGGCCGCCTCAGCGTGAGCGAGGTGGGCAGCAAGGAGCGCAAGCGCCGCCCCGCGCCGCCGTTCACCACCTCCACCCTGCAGCAGGAGGCCGCGCGCAAGCTCGGCTTCACCACCAGCCGCACGATGAAGGTGGCGCAGGGTTTGTACGAAGGCGTGAGCCTGGGCAGCGAAGGCAACGTCGGCCTGATCAGCTACATGCGTACCGACTCGGTGGCGCTGGCCGACGACGCGCTGGTCGAGCTGCGCGCGCTGATCGCGCGCGACTACGGCCACAAGGCGCTGCCCGACGCGCCGCAGTTCTACAAGGCCAAGAGCAAGAACGCGCAGGAGGCGCACGAGGCGATCCGTCCCACCTCGGCCATGCGCACGCCGCGCGAGGTGTCCGCCTACCTCAACGACGAGCAGCGCAAGCTGTACGAGCTGATCTGGAAGCGCACCGTGGCCTGCCAGATGATCCACGCCACGCTCAACACCGTGTCGGTGGATTTCGAGCTGCCGCACGCCGCGGGCGGCCCCGCCGCGTTCCGCGCCACCGGCACCACCGTGGTCGACCCCGGCTTCCTCGCCGTGTACGAGGAAGGCCGCGACCAGAAGAACGCGGACGACGACGACGAAGGCCGCCGCCTGCCGAAGCTGGAAAAGGGCGAGCAGGTGCCGCTGCACGACATCGCCGCCGACCAGCACTTCACCGAGCCGCCGCCGCGCTATTCCGAAGCCTCGCTGGTGAAGGCGCTGGAGGAATACGGCATCGGCCGCCCGTCCACCTACGCCAGCATCATCCAGGTGCTGCTGAACCGCCAGTACGTGCTGCTGGACAGCCGCCGCTTCAAGCCCACCGACATCGGCCGCGCGGTGGGCAAGTTCCTCACCCAGCACTTCACCCGCTACGTGGATTACGACTTCACCGCCAAGCTCGAGGACGAGCTCGACGCCGTGAGCCGCGGCGAGGAAGCCTGGGTGCCGCTGATGCAGCGCTTCTGGCAGCCGTTCAAGCAGCAGGTGGAAGAGAAGACCGAGTCGGTGGATCGCAGCGAGGCCACCGGCGCGCGCGAACTCGGCAGCGATCCCAAGAGCGGCAAGCCGGTGTTCGTGCGCCTGGGCCGCTTCGGGCCGTACGCCGCCATCGGCGACAAGGACAGCGACGAGAAACTGCAGTTCGCCAGCCTGCGCCCCGGCCAGAGCATGCACACCATCACGCTCGAAGAGGCGCTGGAACTCTTCAAGCTGCCGCGCCAGCTCGGCGCCGCGCCGAACGGCGACGAGGTCAGCGTGGGCATCGGCCGCTTCGGGCCGTTCGTGAAGCAGGGCAGCACCTATGCCTCGCTCAAGCCCGAGGACGATCCCTACACCATCGAACTGCCGCGCGCGCTGCAGCTGGTGGAGGACAAGCTCACCATGCTCGCCAACCGCGTGATCGCGGACTTCGGCAACGGCGTGCAGGTGCTCAACGGCCGCTACGGGCCGTACATCACCGACGGCGAGAAGAACGCGCGCATACCCAAGGACACCGAGCCGAAGGAGCTCACCGAGGCGCAGTGCCTGGAGCTGCTCGCCGCCGCGCCGGTGAAGAAGGGCGGCCGCTTCGGCCGCAAGACCGGCGCCGCGAAGAAGACCGCGGAGAAGAAGGCGCCGGCGACGAAGAAGGCTGCCGCCAAGAAAGCCCCGGCCAAGAAGACGGCGACGAAGAAAACCGCTGCGAAAAAGACCGCGACCAGGAAGGCCGCCACGAAGAAGGCGGCGGCGAAGAAGACGCCGGCCTGATGCCGCGAACCTTCCCGCTGGCCGAACTCGATGCCGCCGCCGACCTGCTGCATGCAGGCGGCGTGCTGGCCTATCCCACCGAGGCGGTCTACGGCCTCGGTTGCGATCCGCAGGACCGCGCGGCCTTCGGGAAGATCTTCGCGCTCAAGCGGCGCCCGGCCACGCAAGGCGTGCTGCTGATCGCCGCCGACTTCGCCCAGGTCGAGCGCTACATCGACTTCGCGAACGTGCCGGACGACGCGCTGGCCCAGGTGCGCGCAAGCTGGCCCGGCCCGCACACCTGGATCTTCCCGCGCAGCGCCGCCGTGCCGGGCTGGGTGGCCGGCACGCATGCCGGCATCGCGCTGCGCGTCACCGCGCACGAGCCCGCTGCCGCGCTGTGCCGCGCGTTCGGCGGCGCCCTGGTCTCCACCAGCGCGAACCCCCACGGCGAGCCGCCTGCGCGCAGCGCGGCCACCGTGGCGGCCTACTTCGGCGATGCGCTGGACGGCCTGCTGGACGCCCCGCTGGGCGCGCAGGATCGCCCCAGCACGATCCGCGACGCGCTGAGCGGCACTATCATTCGGGCTTGACGGCAGCCCGCCTAGGCTACGGATGCCTGCACGGATCTGTGCAGGCAACTCTTGGGAGAAGAGTCTGATGTCGCTCGTCATCCCAGCGAAAGCTGGGATCCAGTGCCTGCAAGTCACTGAACACAACGGCACTGGATTCCCGCGTTCGCAGGCATGACGATCAGGCAGTCGATGGATCGGACCTTCCTTAGCTGGCGATGAACCACGGCGGCGGCAGCTTGGCCCCGATTCAGCGGCGGCCATCAGCATGGGGGCCAAGCAGTGAACAGGCGCCGGCGGGAAAGGCCGGCAGGACAACAGTGGCCGCCACGACGGCGGCCGAACAGGAGCGGCAATCCACGGTGGCCATCGCCCAGGACAGTTTCCAGCACGAACAGGCCGGGCAGCTGCTGCCCCTGCTCGCCGCGCGCGATCCGCAGCGCACCGTGGCCTGGCGCCACGGCACGGCGGTGAGCGCGGCGCAGTTCCTCGCCCACGTCGAGCAGGTCGCCGCGCTGCTGCCCGAGGCGCCCGCCGCGGTGAACCTGTGCGAGGACCGCTACGCCTTCCTGGTCGCGTTCTGCGCCATTGCGCGACGCGGCCAGGCCAACCTGCTGCCGCCTTCGCGCGCGCCGCAGGCGGTGGAAGAGGTGATGGCCGCGCACCCGGGCAGCTATGCGCTGGGCGAGCAGGCGCTGTCGCCCGCGCCGCACGGCTACCGCAAGCTGCCCGTGCTGGCGGCCGACCCGCACGCCGCGCCGATGCCGGTGCCGGCGATCCCCGCGGAGCAGGTCGTGGCGATCGGCTACACCTCCGGTTCCACCGGCACGCCGCGCGCCAATGCCAAGAGCTGGCGCAACCTGCGCGCCAGCAGCGCCGGCACGCTGGCGATGCTGGGCGGCGCGGCCGGGGGGCGTTTCCACGTGGTGGCCACGGTGCCGCCGCAGCATATCTACGGCATCGAGATGAGCGTGTTGCTGCCGCTGCTGGGCGAAGTCGCCGTGCATGCGGGCCGGCCCTTCTTCCCGGCCGACGTGGCCGCGGCGCTGGCCGAGGTGCCCGAACCGCGCGTGCTGGTGACCACGCCGGTGCACCTGCGTGCCCTGGTCGCCGCCGGCACGCCGCTGCCGCCGCTGGCGGCGATGCTTTCCGCCACCGCGCCGCTGCCGCTGGAGCTGGCGCAGGCCGCCGAGCAGGCCTTCGGCGCACCCCTGCTGGAAGTGTTCGGCTCCACCGAAACCTGCGCCTTCGCCAGCCGCCGCCTCACCGCGGATGCGGACTGGGCGCTGTACGAGGACGTGCGCCTGCACCCGCAACCCGATGGCACCCAGATCGAGGCGCCCCAGCTCGACGAGCCGGTGGTGCTGGCCGACATCGTGAGCCTGCACGATGCTGGTCGTCATTTCCGCCTGTGCGGCCGCAACGCGGACCTGCTGGAAATCGCCGGCAAGCGCGCCTCGCTGGGCGACCTCAGCCGCCGCCTGCTGGCGATACCGGGCGTGGAGGACGGCGTGGTGTTCCAACTGGACGAGGAAGACGCCGCCGGCGTGCGCCGCATCGCCGCGCTCGCGGTGGCGCCCATGCTCGACGAAGCCGACATCATCGATGCGCTGCGCCGCGCCGTCGATCCGGTGTTCCTGCCCCGCCGCCTGCGCCTGGTGGATGCGCTGCCGCGCAACGAGACCGGCAAGCTGCCGCGCGGCGCGCTGCTGCGGTTGCTGGGCTGACCCGCTCCAGTAGCCGCGGTGCCGTATGCCGGTGCCGCGCTAGATCTTGAGGAAGATGCGCCGCCGGCACAGCAGCCAGGTCGGCAGCCAGCAGACCGCGAGGAAGACCAGCGAGTACGCGGTCGCCGCCGCCGTGGGGTACGGAATGCCGCGGTCGAACGCGTTCGCGATGGCCTGCTGCAGGCTGAGGCCGCCGCCTGCGGGAATCGTCCACAGCAGCGCCGCGAGCAGTTCCGACAGCATGTAGGCGAAGATGGTGTTGGTGCCGAAAACCAGCAGCGGCCGCTGCCACATGGGCGGCCTGCCGACGTCGAGGGCGGCGCTGCGCGCATCGGTGAATCGGAGCATCGCGGCCAGCAGCAGCAGGCTCCAGCCGCCGGCGAACAGCACGAAGGAGCTGGTCCACAGCCGCTTGTTGATCGGGAAGCCGAAGTTCCACAGCGCGCCCAGCAGCACGCAGGCAGCGCCCGCGAACACGAGGCCGCGGATGCGGGCGTGCAGCGGCGCGGCGCCGCGCAGCCACAGCCCGGCCAGCACGCCCAGCGCGGTGGTGGCCAGCGCGGGCAGGGTGCTCAGCAGGCCTTCGGGGTCGCGGGTCCGCTCGAACAGGTGCGGGGCGGAGAAAACCTGCCGGTCGATCCAGGCCGCGAGATTGCGGACGGGATCGAGCAGGGGCACGTCGCGCACCGGCAGGCCGTAGCCCGGCACGGGCACGAAGCGCATCAGCAGCCAGTAGCCGACCAGCGTTCCCGCGACGAGGGCCAGCGCGCCGCGCCAGCGCAGGCCGCACACGTAGGCCGTGGCGAGCACCAGATAGCACGCGGCGATGCGTTGCAGCACGCCGTAGACGCGCAGGGTGTCGAGGTGGAACAGCGGGAAATTGTTCACCACGATGCCGAACAGGAACAGGATCGCGCTGCGCGAAACGATGTGCCGCAGCAGCGTGCCGCGGCCGTCGCCGCGCGCCAGCCGGCCGTCGGTGGAATACGGAATGGCGACGCCGACCAGGAACAGGAAGGTAGGGAAGACCAGGTCGGTCGGCGTGAAGCCGTTCCACGCCGCATGCTGCAGGAACCAGAACGCGGCAGGGCCGCCGTTGTTGTTGGCGAGGATCATCAGCGCGACGGTGAGGCCGCGCAGCAGGTCGATCGCGACGAGGCGTTGGGTCGGGCGGGGTGCGACTGCCGGCGTCTGCATCGGCGCGTGGGCCCTTCCGTGATGGATCGCCGATGGCGGCGGAATGCCGTCAGGCTACCGCACCGGGCGCGCGCCGGACAGCCAGGCCGCGGCCAGCCGGCGCGCCCGCTACAATAGCCGGCCAATTCCCCCACCACGGCGCCCCTCGGAGTCATCGGCATGAAAGTCCTGGTCATCGGCAACGGCGGGCGCGAGCACGCGCTGGCGTGGAAGCTCAAGCAGTCGCCGCGGGTGGCCGAGGTGATCGTGGCGCCGGGCAACGCGGGCACCGCGCGCGAGCGCGGCGTGCGCAACGCGGACGTGGCGGTGACCGATCTCGACGGCCTGCTCAAGCTCGCGAAGAACGAGAAGGTCGAGCTCACCGTGGTCGGCCCCGAGGTGCCGCTGGTGGCGGGCGTGGTGGACAAGTTCCGCAACGCCGGCCTGCGCATCTACGGGCCGCGCGCGATCGCTGCGCAGCTGGAAGGCTCCAAGGCCTTCGCCAAGGATTTCCTGCTACGCCACAACATCCCCACCGCGCGCTACGCGGTGTTCACCGAGCTGAATCCCGCGCGGGCCTACGTGCGCCAGCACGGTGCGCCCATCGTGATCAAGGCCGACGGCCTCGCCGCCGGCAAGGGCGTGGTGGTGGCGCTGACGCTGGCCGACGCGGAGCTGGCGCTGCACGACATGCTGGGCGCGCACGCCTTCGGCGACGCCTCCGCGCGCGTGGTGATCGAGGAATTCCTCGACGGCGAGGAAGCCAGCTACATCGTGATGAGCGACGGCCAGCACGCGCTGCCGATGGCTTCCAGCCAGGACCACAAGCGCCGCGACGACGGCGACTTCGGCCCCAACACCGGCGGCATGGGCGCGTATTCGCCCGCGCCGGTGGTCACGCCCGAGGTGGAGCGGCGCATCCTGAAGGAAGTGATCGAACCCACCCTGCACGGCATGGCCGCCGAGGGCGCGCCGTTCATCGGCTTCCTCTACGCGGGCCTGATGATCGACAAGGGCGGCAACCCCAAGGTGATCGAGTTCAACGTGCGCTTCGGCGATCCGGAGACGCAGCCGATCATGCTGCGCCTGAAGTCCGACCTGGTCGAGCTGATCGAGGCCGCGCTGGACGGCGAGCTGCACCACACCCACGCACAGTGGGATGCGCGCCCCTCGCTGGCCGTGGTGATGGCCGCGGCCGGCTACCCCGGCAAGGTGAAGAGCGGCGACGCGATCGGCGGCCTCGATGCAAACTTCGGCGCCGACGCCAAGGTCTTCCACGCCGGCACCAAGCTGGACGCGGAAGGCCGCGCAGTCACCGCCGGCGGCCGCGTGCTCACCGTGTGCGCGCTGGGCAACGACATCGCCGCCGCGCGCGCGCATGCCTACGACGCGGTGGCGAAGCTGCATTTCGACGGCGCGTTCTGCCGGCGCGACATCGCGCACCGGGCGCTGCATCGCTGAGTCTTGTCGCTGTGTGGGCAACGCGCTGTGCGGGCAAGGCAAGGCGGATGCGCCCGATCGCCGTGCCGTCATCCCGGCGCAAGCCGGAGGCGCTTCACAACAGCGAAGCTGGTCATCCAGCGGCTTTCGCCCTGAGACCCGAGGCACTGGATTCCAGCTTGCGCTGGAATGACGAGCTGAAAGCGGTCCGTTGCAGTCGGGTCGTCAATATGGGCGGGGTGTTTTCAGATTGATGCGCGTTTTGCCGGCGGGACGTTATGCACCGGACGTTGCATCGCTGAGCCTAGTCGCCCTGTGGGCAAGGCGATGCGCCAGATCGCCGTACCGTCATCCCGGCGCAAGCCGGAGGCGCTTCACAACAGCGAAGCTGGTCATCCAGCGACTTTCGCCTTGGAGATCCAAGGCACTGGATTCCAGCTTGCGCTGGAATGACGGCGTGGGAGCGATCCGTCGCGACCATGTCGCCAATATCGGCGGCGTGCTTTCAGGCGTTAGGCCAGCGCCGCGTCCACCACCGACTGCGCCTCTTCCAGCAGGCTCTTGAGGTGCGCCTCGTCCCTGAAGCTCTCGGCGTAGATCTTGTAGATGGCCTCGGTGCCGGAGGGGCGGGCGGCGAACCAGCCGCTTTCGCTGACCACCTTGATGCCGCCGATGGCGGCGCCGTTGCCGGGCGCCTTGTCCAGCACCTGCACGATCTTCTCGCCGGCGAGCGTATCGGTCTTGATCTGCCCGGGCGAGAGTTTCGACAGCTTCGCCTTCTGCGCGGGCGTGGCGGCGGCCTCGACGCGGTTTGCGTAGGGGCGGCCGAGTTCGCGGGTGAGCTGCTCGAACAGTTGGCCCGGGTCCTTGCCGGTGCGCGCGGTCATCTCGGCGGAAAGCAGGGCGGGCACGAGGCCGTCCTTGTCGGTGGTCCACACCGAGCCGTCGTGGCGCAGCAGCGAGGCGCCTGCGCTTTCCTCGCAGCCGAAGCCGAGCTGGCCGTCGAACAGGCCTTCGGCGAACCACTTGAAGCCCACCGGCACCTCGACCAGCGTGCGCCCCAGGCGCTTCACCACGCGGTCGATCAGCGCGGTGGTGACCACGGTCTTGCCCACCCCGACCGTGCCGTTCCAGTGCGGGCGGTGGCGGTACAGGTAGTCCACCAGCACGGACAGGTAGTGGTTCGGTTCCATCAGGCCCGACGAGCGCGACACCACGCCGTGGCGGTCGTGGTCGGTGTCGCAGGCGAAGGCCACGTCGTACTTGTCCTTCAGCCCGATCAGCCGCTGCATCGCGTACTTCGAGGACGGGTCCATGCGGATCTTGCCGTCCCAGTCCACGGTCATGAACGCGAACTGCGGATCGACCTCGCTGCTCACCACGCCGAGGTCCAGCTTGTAGCGCTCCGCGATGGGCGCCCAGTAGTGCACGCCGGCGCCGCCCAGCGGGTCCACGCCCATGTGCACACCGGCGCTGCGGATCGCGTCGAAGTCGACCACGTTCGCGAGGTCCGCCACGTAGGCGTCGAGGTAGTCGTGCGCGTGCGTGGTGGCGGCCTTGCGCGCCTGCGCGAACGGCACCCGCTTCACGTCCCTCAGCCCCGCCTCGAGGATCGCATTGGCGCGGTTCTCCACCCACCTGGTGATGTCGGTGTCGGCGGGCCCGCCATTGGTCGGGTTGTACTTGAAGCCGCCGTTGTCGGGAGGGTTGTGCGAGGGCGTGACGACGATGCCGTCGGCAAGCCCGCTGCGGCGTCCCCGGTTGTGGACCAGGATCGCGTGCGACACCGCGGGCGTGGGCGTGAACTCGCCGCCCGCGGAGACCATCGTCGCCACGCCGTTCGCGGCCAGCACTTCCAGCGCGGTCTCGAACGCGGGCTGCGACAGCGCGTGGGTGTCGGCGCCGATGAACAGCGGGCCGTCGATGCCTTTCGACTGGCGGTAGTCGCAGATCGCCTGGCTGATCGCGAGGATGTGGTTCTCGTTGAAGCTGCCGTCGAACGAGCAGCCGCGGTGGCCCGAGGTGCCGAAGGCCACGCGTTGCGCCGGCACCGACGGATCGGGCTTCACGGCGGTGTATGCGGCCAGCAGCTTGCCGATGTCGACGAGGATGGATTTCGGCGCCGGCTTGCCGGCGAGCGGGCTGATCTGCTGGCTCACGGTCGGGTCTCCTTTGCGCCCTCGTCGCGCAGCGCGCGGTAGCGGCGGATCAGCGCGTTGGTCGAGCTGTCGTGGGCGAGCTTCGGTTCCTTCGCCGCGATCAGTTCGGCGATGGTGGTCTTCGCCAGCTGCTTGCCCAGTTCCACGCCCCACTGGTCGAAGGAGTCGATGTCCCAGATCGCGCCCTGCACGAACACGCAGTGCTCGTACAGCGCCACCAGGCTGCCCAGCGCGAACGGGGTAAGGCGTTCGGCGAGAATGGTGCTGCTGGGCCGGTTGCCCTCGAAGCTGCGGTGCGGCACCAGCGCTTCCGGCGTGCCTTCGGCGCGCACTTCCTCGGCGCTCTTGCCGAAGGCCAGCGCCTCGCCCTGGGCGATCAGGTTCGCGATCAGCAGGTCGTGCTGGTCGCCGCCGCCCTGCGCCGGCACCGGGTTCAGGGTCTGGCCGAAGCCGATGAAGTCGCAGGGCACCAGCCGCGTGCCCTGGTGGATCAGCTGGTAGAACGAATGCTGGCCGTTGGTGCCCGGCTCGCCCCAGTAGATCGGGCCGGTGGCGTAGTCCACGGGCGCGCCGTCCAGCGTGACGTGCTTGCCGTTCGACTCCATGGTGAGCTGCTGCAGGTAGGCGGGGAAGCGCTTGAGGTACTGCTCGTAGGGCAGCACGGCCACCGTGGCGGCGTCGAGGAAGTTGGTGTTCCACAGGCCGATCAGGCCCATCAGCACGGGAAGATTCTTCTCGAACGGCGCGCTGCGGAAATGCTCGTCCATCGCATGGAAGCCGGCGAGCATGGCGCGGAAATGCTCCGGGCCGATCGCGATCATGGTGGACAGGCCGATCGCCGAGTCCATCGAGTAGCGGCCGCCCACCCAGTCCCAGAAGCCGAACATCTGCTTCGTGTCGATGCCGAACTTCGCGACTTCCGCGGCGGCGGTGGACACCGCCACGAAGTGCTTCGCCACCGCCTGCTCGTCGCCCAGCGCCTTGACGCACCACGCGCGCGCCGCGTGCGCGTTGGTGAGCGTCTCCAGCGTGGTGAAGGTCTTGGAGCAGACGATGAACAGCGTCTCGGCGGCATCGAGGTCGCGCACCGCCTCGGCGAAGTCGGTGCCGTCCACGTTGGAGACGAAGCGGAACCTCATGTCGCGCCGGCTGTAGTCGCGCAGCGCCTCGCAGGCCATCACCGGGCCGAGGTCGGAGCCGCCGATGCCGATGCTGACCACGTTGCGCATCGGCTTGCCGCTGTGGCCCTTCCACGCGCCGCTGCGCACGGTGTCGGCGAACGCGGCCATGCGGTCCAGCACCTCGTGCATATCGGGCACCACGTCGTGGCCGTCGACGAGGATCTTCTCGCCGCGCGGCGCGCGCAGCGCCACGTGCAGCACGGCGCGGTTCTCGGTGGCGTTGATGCGGTCGCCGCGGAACATCGCGGCGATGCGCCCCGCGAGGTCGCGCGCCTTGGCCAGCGCGCCGAGCAGGCGCAGCGCCTCGTCGTCCACGCGTTGCTTGGAGTAGTCGAAGTACAGGCCCACCGCCTCGGCCACGAAGCGCTCGCCGCGCTTCGGGTCGGCGGCGAACAGCTCGCGCAGGTGCTGCGTCTCCAGCTGGTTGCAGTGCTGCTGCAACGCCTGCCACTCGGGCAGCAGGGTCAGGTCGGGGAGACTCATCGGGAAACCGGCTCCTTGCCCTTGGCCGCCAGCGCGGCCTGCTTGTCGACGATGCGCTGCAGCAGCTGCTTCCACGATTTCACGAAGGCGTCGGCGCCGTCCTGCTGCAGCTTCAGCGCCAGTGCGTCTGTGTCCACGCCGGCCTTGGCGACCGCGGCCAGCACCGCGTCGGCGTCGCCGCCGTCCGGCGGCAGCACCGCGCCGGGCCTGCCGTGGTCGGCGACGGCGTGCAGCGTCTTCTCAGGGATGGTATCCACGGTGTCGGGCGCGGCCAGCGCATCGACGTACAGCGTGTCGGGCGCGTTCGGGTCCTTGGTGCCGGTGCTGGCCCACAGCAGGCGCTGCGGGCGCGCGCCGGCGGCGGCGAGCTTCTGCCAGCGCGGCGAGGCGAGCAGCTCGCGGTAGGCGCGGTAGCTCTGCTTGCCCACGGCGATGCCCAGCGCGTTGCGCAGGTTCGCGGGCAGCTGCGGGTTGGCGGCCACGTCCCAGCGGCTGATGAACAGCGAGGCCACCGAGGCCACCTGCGGGTCCAGCCCGGCGGCGACGCGGCGCTCGATGCCGCGCAGGTAGGCTTCGGCGGCGGCCAGGTATTGCGCGCAGGAGAACAGCAGGGTCACGTTGATCGGGATGCCGCGGAAGATCGCTTCCTCGATGGCGGGAACGCCCTCGGGCGTGCCGGGGATCTTCACGAATAGGTTCGGCCGCCGTGCCTGCGCGTGGATCGCGTCGGCGGCGGCGATGGTGCCGGCGGTGTCGGCGGCCAGCAGCGGCGAGACTTCCATCGACACCCAGCCGTCCACCTGGTGGGTGGCGTCGAACACCGGCTTGAACAGGTCGGCGGCGCGGCGCAGGTCTTCCAGCGCCAGCTCCATGAAGAGTTCCTCGCCCTTGAGGCCGACCAGCGACTTGGCGTGGATGCCGGCGTCGTAGGCGTCGCCGCCGCCGATCGCGGCGTCGAAGATGCTGGGGTTGGAGGTGAGGCCGGTGATCGAGTCCTCGGCGATGTAGCGCGCCAGCGTGCCGTCGTCGAGCAGGGTGCGGGTGATGTTGTCCAGCCAGAGGCTCTGGCCGAGATCGTGCAGTTGCTGCGTGGCTTTCATGCTGGCTCCGGGGATTTCGTGGGGGATTCCGCTCAGGCGCCGGCCGTGGTGGCCGCGTCCGCAAGGAAGTCCTCAAGCTTACGCTCTTGCAGTTCGGCGATGCAGCGGATCGTGCGGTCCGGCGCCGGTTCCGGGCGCTGGTCGGCGGCCGCCGCGGCGTAATGGCCCTGGCGCACCCATACGGTGGTGAGGCGCGCGCCGAGCTGGCGTTTCATCGCGGCGAGCAGGTCGGGCTTGTCGTCCACCATCACGTAGTGCGCGGCGGGATAGCGCTGCTGCATGGCGTCCAGCATCCGCTGCTTGTGCAGGTAGACCAGCACGTCGCCCTGCAGCGCCTGCCACAGCCCGGCGCGGCGGATCTTGCGCGGCTGGAACACCACGTCGCCGTCGGAAAGGATCACCGGCCGGCCCAGCGTGCGCAGGTGGGCGACGGTTTCCAGCGCCCCGGGGAACAGCCGCAGCTCGAACGGGTAGTCCAGCAGGAACGCCGACATCGAGAGCAGGGCGGGATGGTTGTCCAGGCCCGCGCGGAAGCCCTGCAGCGCGTCGAGGTAGTCCGCGTAGCCGCGTTCGTCGCGCAGCTGCGCGTAGATCGCCCAGTAGCGCTCGCGCTCGGGCGCGCCGAAGTTGCGCTCCAACTCCGCGCCCAGGTCGGCGGCGAAGCGGTCGTTGTCGAGCAGGGTGTCGTCCACGTCCAGCAGGAACACCAGCGGCTCGGGCGTGGCGGTGTCGATCAGCATGGCTGCGGCGCCTCCGGCCGCGGGTCGTGCCAGCCTTCCTTGCCGGCCAGCGCGGCGGCTTCGGGCGGACCCCAGCTGCCGGGTTCGTAGGGACGCGGCGCAGCGTCGTGCCCGAGCACGTTGTCCACCACGCGCCATGCCGCTTCCACGCATTCGTCGCTGGTGAACAGCGAGTTGTCGCCGCGCAGCGCGTCGTTCAGCAGGCGCTCGTAGGGCGACATCTCGACGCCGCTTTGGTGGTGCACGACCAGTTCCACCGGCTCGCCCTGCATCGCCTCGCCGGGGCGCTTCACCCGCATGCCTTCGGCGATCACCACCTGCGGGCTGAGCCGGAAGCGGAAGTAGTTCGATTGTTCCGCGCCGATGGCGTCGAACACCGACAGCGGCGGCACCTTCATGTCCACCATCACCTGAGTGGTGGTGAGCGGCAGCTTCTTGCCGGCGCGGATCAGGAACGGCACGCCCGACCAGCGCCAGGTGTCGATGGCCAGGCGCAGCGCCACGAAGGTTTCCACGTCGGAATCCGGTGCCACGCCGGCCACCTCGCGGTAGCCCTTGAACTGGCCGCGCACCACGTCCTTCGGGTCGAGCGGGCGCATCGCGCGGAACAGCCGCAGCTTCTCGGCGTTGAGCGCGGCGGGATCGCTGCCGATCGGCGCGTCCATCGCCAGCAGCGAGGTCACCTGCAGCAGGTGGTTCTGCAGCACGTCGCGGATCGTGCCCACGCTTTCGTAGAAGCTGCCGCGCCCGTCCACGCCGAATTCCTCCGCCATGGTGATCTGCACGCGGTCCACGTAGCGGTTGTTCCACACCGGCTCCAGCACGCTGTTGGCGAAGCGGAAATACAGCAGGTTCTGCACCGCCTCCTTGCCGAGGTAGTGGTCGATGCGGAAGATCGAATGCTCGGGAAACACGGAGTGCAGGGTGCGGTTCAGCGCCTGCGCCGAGGCGAGGTCGCGGCCGAAGGGTTTCTCCACCACCACGCGCGCGCCGTCCGCGCAGCCGGCGGCCTTGAGGCTGGTGACCACGGTGCCGAACAGCGCGGGCGGGATCGCGAGATAGTGCAGCGGCGTCTTCGCGTCACCCAGCACCTGCTTCAGCCGGGTGAAGGTGGCGGCGTCCTGGTAGTCGCCGTCCACGTAGCCGAGGCGCGCCGCGAGCTTCGCGAACGCGGCTTCGTCCACGCCGGCGCCGGCCTTCTTCGCCGCTTCCGTCACGCTGTCGCGTGCGCGCTGGCGCAGCTGCTCCAGCGACCAGCCGGCATGCGCCACGCCGATGATCGGCACGTCCAGCCCGTCGCGCGCCACCATCGCGAGCAGGGCGGGGAATATCTGCTTGTAAGCCAGGTCGCCGGTGGCGCCGAAAAACACCAGGGCGTCGGAAGTCGGGTTCGTCATGAGCCGGGGTCTGCTCCGTTCGGGGTGGAGTGCGTCGCGTGCAGCGCACGATGGAACCGCTCATTCGCATGATGTTGCGATGGCGTGCCGGCGCACTGCCCAGCATGCCGGGCGCGGGGTGAAGTCCGCGCATAAGCGATGCTACAAGACTGCTGCGGCATGGGATGAACGCGGCACGCGGCAGCCATGCACGCCGGTCGTCGACGGGATCAGTCGACGCGCGTGGCCGCGCCGCGGCTCACTTCGCGCGGCTGCGTGCGGGCGCCGGCCTGCGCGGCTTCGGCGGGGGCATCAGCGCGGCCGTTTCCAGCACCAGCGCGCGGATCGCGTCCGAATCGTCCAGCAGTTCGTCGGCGACGGGATAATCCTTGGCGCCGGGGTAGGGCGGGCGTTGCGGAAGGTCGGGCGCGAGACTCGCCGCCGCCGTGGACGGCTTGATGAACAGGCTGTTGTCGCAGGCGAAGGCCACCACTTTTCCGTCGATGTACACCGCGTACTCGCCGAACATCTTCTTGTGCGTGAGCCGCGCGCCCAGCGCGATCTGTTCCGCCACGTAATCGATGAAGTCCGGATCGGTAGCCATGGCTGGTGTGCAATCCCATGCTGGGTGGGGCCGCGCGCGGGCGGGGGCTTCCGGTCAGCCTAGCGCAAAACCCGTGGCGGCTGCCCGGGTGCGGTATCGGCGCGGGCGGCGGTCAGAACACCAGCCACGCCACCCACGCGAGCAGCGGGAACGCGCACTGCATGGCCGCCGCACGCAGCATCACACGGCCGGCGGAGAAATACAGCACCACGCCGGCGGCCGCCATGCAGGCGCAGCCGAACAGCACCAGGGTTTGCCCCACCACGGCGTTCCCGCCGAGATCGATCGCCGCCAGGCCGGCAAGCACGCCGACGGCGAGGAACAGGTTGTAGAAGCCCTGGTTGAAGGCGAACAGGCGGCGCGCCTCGGCATCAGCCGTCGTGGGGGCGCCGAAGCGGCGGTGCACCCTGGGCCGCATGAACCACAGGCTCTCCATGCAGAAAATCAGCACGTGCAGCAAGGCGGCGAGCAGGGCGAAGAGCTGGCTGGCGAGGTTCATGGGAAACCGCGGTTCGTGTCCATGGATGCCGGCGACCGGAGCGGGCGCCGGCGTTCGTTTCAGTGCACGGTGACGACGATCGGCTCGCCCCGGGTGATGATCATGGTGTGCTCGTACTGCGCCGACAGGTTGCCGCGCGCGCCCACCAGGGTCCAGCCGTCCGCCGCCTCGTCCACCACGCGACTCTTCGTCGAGAGGAAGGGCTCGATGGTGATCACCATGCCTTCCTGCAGGAGGCGCTGGTCCGCGGGGTCGAAGTAGCCGGGGATATGGTCTGGGTCTTCGTGCAGCGCGCGGCCCACGCCGTGGCTGCCGAGGTTCTCGATCACCCGGAAGCCGTAGGTCCGCGCCGTGCGCTGGATGGCCGCGCCGATGCCGTTGATGGGCCGGCCGTGGCGCGCCTGCTTCATGGCCTGCTCCAGCGCCGTGCGGGTGGCGTGGCACAGGCGCGTCTTCTGCGGGTTGGTCGGCGGCACGACCCGCGTTCCGCCGGTATCGGCGAAGTAGCCGCCCAGCTCGGCGGAAACGTCCACGTTCAACACGTCGCCCGCGCGGATCACCCGGTCGCCCGGAATGCCGTGCGCGGCCTCCTCGTTGATGCTGATGCAGGTTGCGCCGGGGAAGTCGTAGGTGAGCTGGGGTGCCGACCGCGCGCCGTGGCGCTCAAGCAAGGCCGCGCCGAGCGCATCGAGTTCGCGCGTGGTCATGCCGGGCTCGGCCGCGGCGAGCATCTCGTCGAGCACGTACGAGACGATCCTGCCTATGCGCTTGAGCGCGACGACGTCATTCTCGGTTTCGATGGTCATGGGATTTCCTGTCTCGTTGCGTGGTGCTGGCTGGAAACCATCGCGGTCGTGGTTGCCGCCACCGGGGATGTGCCGGTGGTGGGCGGGTTGGGTGGAGATTGGCCCCTGGATCAAGCCGCGACGTGTAGCGGGGCTTCGGCCTGGCGATGGTCCGATTTTGCTCGTCATCCCAGCGAAGGCTGGGATCCAGTGTCTGCAAGCCACGGAACACCAAGGCACTGGATGACCTGCTTCGCTGTTGTGAAGCGCCTCCAGCCTTCGCTGGGATGACGAGCAGGCTGTCGATCAATCAGGCCTTCCCCAGCTAGCGTAACCCACTCCCCCAGGCCGCCGCCACGCAACGACGACGGCCTGAGCCGCCGCTCGGCCCGCTCACTCGGCCTTGCACTCCAGCGGCACCATGCGGCCGATCTCCACGGTCAGGTCCCTGCCCTTGCCGCGGATGGTGATGGGCCCGTTGCCGTAGATGAAACCCGACCCGCTGGGCTGCTGCTGGAGCTCCGTGGTCTGCCCGTTGCGCACCAGCACGGCAACCCCGTGCGCAGGGAAGAAGCGGACGGCCAGCGACTGGCCGTTCGTGCAGGTGAAGGAGACCACGCGAACCTCGGGGGCGTTCTCGTCGGGCAGCGGCTTGTCGGGCACGGGCTGCGAGGCGCAGGCGGAAACGGCACAGGCGACGAACAGGGCAGGCATGCGTGTCTTCATCGGTGCTCTCCATTCAGTGCATGGGGGAAGTCTGGTGTCCGGATGCAATGGCGCGTGGTGCCCGATCGCCTGTCCGGCTCGGGGCTAGGGTTCCCGACATGCCGCTTCGATGTCGTGCCCGTCCGGACCCGCGGCGAAGCGGCATGGCATTCCCTGCTGCGGTCCGGGCGCAGCCGGGAACGCCATCAAGGTGGGCCGGGCGTGTCGGTTCTGCAGGGTCCTGCGTGCCGATATTGCAACGGTTTACGCCGCGCGCGGATGATCGACATCAACCCGGTGCTCGACGCCGTCGTCGGCCAGCGGGATGCAGCCGTCGGCCTGCACCACGCCATCCAGCCGCACGCTGCCCGGCGTGCCCGCTTCGCACTGGCGCACGCGAATGCGGTAGGGCGTGCCGCGGTAGCGGTAATCCAGTTCGCAGCCTTCCCACTCCGGCGGCAGCAGCGGGGCGACGCGCAGCTTGGCTGCTTCGAGGTTCAGGCCGAGCAGGGATTCGACCAGCAGGCGGTACAGCCAGCCGGCGGAACCGGTGTACCAGCTCCAGCCGCCGCGGCCGGTGTGGGGCGGCACGGCGTAGACGTCGGCGCAGACCACGTAGGGCTCGACCTTGTAGGTTTCGATCTCCGCGGCGTCCTCGCCGCGTCGCGCCGGCGCGATCATGCGCGCGAGTTCCCAGGCGCGTTCGGCGTCGCCGAGTTTCGCGAACGCCATCGCGGCCCAGACCGCGGCGTGGGTGTACTGGCCGCCGTTCTCGCGCACGCCGGGCAGGTAGCCCTTGATGTAGCCGGGGTCGAGGCGGGATGTGTCGAAGGGCGGATCGAGCAGCTGGATCAGGCCGGCATCGCGGCGCACGAGGTGCTGGTCCAGTGCAGCCATCGCCTGGCGTTGGCGCCCGGGGTCGCCGGCGCCGCTCAGCACCGACCAGCTCTGCGCGATGGAGTCGATGCGGCATTCCTCGTTGGTGGCGGAGCCGAGCGGCGTGCCGTCGTCGAACCAGGCGCGGCGGTACCAGTCGCCGTCCCATGCGTGGCGTTCCAGCTTTTCGCGCAGGGCGGCGACTTCGTCGCGGCAGCGGCGCGCGAAGTCGGCGTCGCCGTGCAACGCGGCGACGTTGGCGAAGTCGGCGAGCATCGCGCATTCGAACCAGCCCAGCCACACGCTTTCGCCGATGCCGCGTTCGCCGACGCGGTTCATGCCGTCGTTCCAGTCGCCGCTGCCGATCAGCGGCAGGCCATGCGGGCCGCGCGCCGCGAAGCCGCGCTCGATCGCGCGCAGGCAGTGGCGGTACAGCGGCTCGGCCAGCGGCGAGTGTTGCGGCAGGTCGTAGTAGGACTCCTCGTCGCCATGCAGCGGGCGGCCCTCGATGTAGCCCACCACTTCGCCGAGCACGGCGCGGTCGCCGGTGGCGAGCACGTAGCGCGCGGTGGCCAGCGGCAGCCACAGGTAGTCGTCGGAGCAGCGCGTGCGCACGCCGCGGTCCATCGGCGGATGCCACCAGTGCTGCACGTCGCCTTCGGGGAACTGGTGCGCGGCGCACAAGAGCAATTGCGCGCGCGCCAGTTCCGGCGCGGCGTGCAGCAGCGCCATCGAATCCTGCAGCTGGTCGCGGAAGCCGAACGCGCCGCCGCTCTGGTAGTAGCCGCTGCGCGCCCAGAAGCGGCAGGCCAGGGTCTGGTAGGGCAGCCAGCCGTTGGCGAGCACGTCCAGCGCGGGCTCGGGCGTGCGTACCTGCACGGCGCCGAGGATGCGCTGCCATTGCGCATGCACCTGTTCGAGCGCCTCGTCCGCCGCGGCGTTGCCGCGGAAGCGTTGCGCCAGCGCAGCGGCGTCCGCGCCGTCGCGGCCTGCGCCGAGGCGAATGACGAGCGTGCGTTCCTCGCCGTCGTCCAGCGCGAGCCGGCCCTGCAGCGCGCCGCAAGGGTCCAGCCCCGCGCCCAGCCGGCCGGACAGTTGCGCGCGGCCCAGCGCGGCGGGGGCGGCGAGGCTGCCGTTGCGGCCGATGAACTCGCCGCGGTCGCCGCTGAGGCTGCATTCCGTGAGGTCCATGTCCAGGAAACCCGTGCGGCCGGGGAATTCGGTGGTGTAGGCGTTGTGGGCGAACAGCGCGCCGCTGCGCGGCTCCCGCTCGGTGACCACGTGCATCGCGGTCTTCTCGCGCAGGTCGCCCAGCAGCCATTCCGCGTAGGCGGTGACGGAAAGCCGGCGCGCGCGGCCGGATTCGTTGCGCAGCGTGAGCCGGAAGAATTTCACCGGTGCGTCCACCGCGACGTACATCCACAACTCGGAGCGGATGCCGTCCTCCGTATGCTCGAACACGCTGTAGCCGAAGCCGTGGCGGGTGACGTAGCGCCCGCTGCCGCGGCAGGGCAGCGGCGTGGGCGACCAGACCTGGCCGCTGTCTTCGTCGCGCAGGTACAGCGCCTCGCCGCCGCTGTCGCTCACCGGGTCGTTGTGCCAGGGCGTGAGGCGGAACTCGTGCGCGTTCTCGCTCCATGTGTAGGCGCTGCCGCTTTCGGAAACCACGGTGCCGAACTGCGGGTTCGCCAGCACGTTCGCCCACGGCGCGGGCGTGGGCTGGCCGGGGTCGAGCACGATCACGTATTCGCGGCCGTCCTCGCCGAAGTGGCCGGGCGGCAGTTTCGGCAGGGAGGCGTTCACCGGCGCGACGGCTGTCGCGGCGCGGCGCGTCCACTCCGGCACGGCGGGCGGCAGCGTGGGTTCCACCCGCCGCCGCTGCACCTGCTCGGCGAGGTTGCCGCGATGGTCGGCCAGCACGATGCGCGCAGAGGCCAGCATCACCAGCCGGTCCTCGCCGGACAGCGGCTGCGCGGCGCGCACGAAGATGCCGCCGGGGCGGTCGAGCAGGGCCGCCTCGCTGCCCGAGGCGATCAGGCCGAGGATCGCGTCGTGCAGCTCCTGGCGGTAGCCGGCGCGGTCCTCGTTCCAGATCACCAGGTCCACTACCAACCCCTTCAGCCGCCAGTACGCGTGGGCCTGCACCAGCTGGCGCACCAGCTCGATGCTCGCGGGGTCGGCGATGCTCAGCAGCACGATGGGCAGGTCGCCGGAGACGCCCTGGCCCCACAGCCCGGACTGGCCGCGGCGGTTCGCCGCCAGCACGCCGCTGTCCGCGCGCAGCATCGCGGCGGGGTAGAGGATCGCGGTGGCCATGTGCTCGTACAGCTGCGCCTCCGCCAGGCTGGCGTTGAGCTGGCGCAGCAGCACCTGGCTGTGCGTCCACGCCAGGTCGAACACGCGGTCGGCGAGGTGGCGGTCGCGGTACTTGCCGATCAGCCGCAGGCAGGCCTCGCGGCTGTCGGCCATGCCGGTGACCACGTCCAGCGTGGCCGACTGCTCCGGTTCCAGCGCGATGCGGCAGCGGATCGCCACCACCGGATCGAGCACCGCGCCGGCGCTGCCGGAAAGCGTCTCCTGTTCCATCGCCAGCGGCCGCGACGCGGTGCGGCCGCGGCCGAGGAAGCGCGCGCGGTCGGTCTCGTAGGAGATCGCCGCCACGTCGGCGCCGTGCACCGCGAGCAGGTGGCACAGCCACGGCACCGCCTCGTCGGCCGCGCGCGGGCGGCGGCTGGCCACGATGGCCTGCAGTTCCGGCAGCAGCTCGGTCTGCACGAACAGCTTGCTGAAGGCGGGATGCAGCGCGTCGGCCACCGGCGGCGCGAGCACCACCTCGGCGTAGGTGGTCAGTTCGATCACCCGCCGCGTGCGCCCACGGTTGGTGAGGCGGGTGCGGCGCAGCTCGATGTCGTCTTCCGGCGACACCACGATCTCGGTGTGCGCGTCGAAGTCGCGCTCGCGCACGCGGAACTCGGCGCGGGCGTCGGAGAAGATCGCCTCGTACAGCTCGGTCTTGCGGCACACCGGCTGGTGCGCCACCGACCAGTACGCGCCGCTGGACACGTCGCGCAGGTAGCCGTACATGCCCCAGGCGTCGCGCGTGATGTCCTCGTGCCAGCGCGTCGCCGCCAGTTCGCGGCAGCGGCTGTAGCCGCCGCCCGCGCTGGACACCATCACGTGGTAGCGGCCGTTCGACAGCAGCTGCACGGCGGGGCGCGGGCGGTCGGGGTCGATGAACACGCGCAGCCGCGTCTCCGCCGTGCGCAGGCTGCCGGCCAGCTCGGGGAAGCTGGTGGCGTGCAGGTATTCCGCCGCAGTGCGCGGCACGCGTTCCTGCAGCAGCAGGCTGGTGGCGCGGAACTGCGGATCGGCCGCGAAGCGGCGCTGCATGGGCTGGCCCAGCAGGGCGCAGTCCAGCGCCAGCAGGCCCATGCCCTGGTGGTGCGCCATGAACGAGCGCACCACCACGCTGTCCGCGCCGCGCGGCAGCCGCGCGGGCGTGCAGTCCAGCGCCTCGTACATGCCGTAGCGGCCGCCGAGACCCAGCGCGGCGAGCTGCTGCAGGTTGCGCGCGGCGTCGGCGGGCGCCACGATCGCGGCCATCATGCTGGCGTAGGGCGCGATCACCACGTCGTCGCCCAGCCCGCGCTTCAGCCCCAGCCCCGGCACGCCGAAGGCGCGGTACTGGTAGTTGAGGTGGGCGTCGAACGCGTTGTAGCCGGATTCGGAAACGCCCCACGGCAGGTTCAGCCGCCGGCCGTACCCGATCTGCCGCGACACCGCGGCGCGGCAGCTCTGGTCGAGCAGGCTGCCTTCGTAGGCGGGCATCACCAGGGTGGGCATCAGGTACTCGAACATCGAGCCGGTCCACGACAGCAGCACCGGGTCGCCGTCGGTGGTGGCGAGCAGGCGGCCGAGCGTGAACCAGTTGTCCTGCGGCAGCTGGCCCTGCGCGATCGCCACGAAGCTGGCCAGCCGCGCCTCGGAGGCGAGCAGGTCGTAATAGCCGGCATCCAGCCGGCGTTCGTCCACGTTGTAGCCGATCGCCAGCAGGTCGCGGGTGCCGTCGTACAGGAAGCGCCAGTCCATCTGCGCCAGCGCGGCGGCCTGTTGCGCCAGCTGCTCGATCCGCGCGATGTGTTCGCGCGCCCGCGTGCGGCGCTCTTCGGCGCGCGCCTCGCCCGGCCAGCACAGCGGCTCGATGCGCGCGAGCTGGCGCAGGCTCGGGATGCCCGCGAAGCCGGCATCGTCGTCGTGCGGCGGGTCGAGGTGGAAGGCCCGCGTCTCGTCGCGCAGCTCGCGGCACTGCGCCTGCAGCGCGGCGAGCCAGAACGCGGCCTCGTCGTCGTCCGGCGGCGCCGGCGCCAGCGCATGGTCGAGCTGGCGTTCGAGCACGGCCAGCGCGGCGCCGGTGGTGGCGGGCGGCTGGGCCAGCGCGGCGTCCAGTTCGTGCAGCGGCGCGGCGGCGATGTCGCCGCCCTCGCGGGGCCATGCGGCCTGCAGCACCTGCCAGGCGTCGCGCAGGCCGCGCAGCGCGGCGGTGCGGAACACCGGCGCGTCGGCCAGTTCCAGCAGGCCGGGGCGCAGCGTGAGCAGGTGGCCGGCGAGGTTGCCGCTGTCCACCGTGGACACGTACAGCGGCGGCAGCGGCTGCAGGCTTTCGGTGTCGTACCAGTTGTACCAGTGGCCGCGATGGCGCGGCAGCGCCTGCAGCGTGCCCAGCGTGTGCGCGCTGCGCTCCAGCAGGCGGCCGGTGCCCAGCCAGCCGAAGTCGTGCGCGGCGAGGTTCGCCAGCAGCGCCAGCCCGATGTTGGTGGGCGAGGTGCGATGGGCCACCGCGGCCACCGGCTGTTCCTGCACGTTGTCCGGCGGCAGCCAGTGGTGCTCGGCGTTCACCTCGGCGTCGAAGAAGGCCCAGGTCCTGCGCGCGAGCCGGCGCAGGAACTGCCGTTGCCCGGCGGTCGCCGCGGCCGTGCGCTCGCGGCGCGGCAGGCCCATCCACCACGCGATGCCGGGGGCGATCAGCCACAGCAGCAGCAGCGGCGCGGCCACCGCCAGCGCGGGCGGCCGTTCCACCGCAAGCAGCGCGGCCAGCACCACCGCGATGAACGGCGCGATCCACAGCAGCCGCCACAGCGCGGCGGGCGTGTGGCGGCTGGCGCGCGCCACCTCGGCCGAGCTGCGCCACTGCAGCAGGTGGCGATGGCTCGCCGCCATGCGCCACAGCGAACGCAGGATCGCGTCCAGGCTGTACAGCGCCTCGTGCGGCAGCCAGGCGAGGTGCAGCGCGAAGCGGCCCAGATGCTGGCTGGCGGCGTGCAGCGCGGCGCGCAGGTGCGGCTCCCACTGCACGTCGCGCTGCTTCTGCACCAGCTCCAGCAGCGCCGACAGCAGCGGCGGCACCAGCACCATCGCCAGCACCGCCAGCGTCCACGACAGCACCGGCGTCAGCGCCAGCCAGCCCAGCGCGAACAGGGCGAGCAGGGACACCGGCACCAGGCTGCGGCGCAGGTTGTCGAGGATCTTCCAGCGCGACAGCGAGGTCAGCGCGTTGCGCCGCCAGCGCCCGTTCGCGGCCGGCGCCCACGGCAGCAGCCACGGCAGCAGCTGCCAGTCGCCGCGGATCCAGCGGTGCCGGCGCTGCACGTCGTCCTGGTAGCGCACCGGATGTTCCTCGTACAGCTGCGCGTCGCTGAGCAGGGCCGAGCGCGCGTGGCAGCCCTCGATCAGGTCGTGGCTGAGGATGCGGTTGTCGGGGAAGCGGTCGTCCAGCGCGGCCTCGAACGCGTCGATGTCGTAGATGCCCTTGCCGATGAACGAGCCTTCGCCGAACACGTCCTGGTACACGTCCGAGACCATGCGCGTGTAGGGGTCGATGCCGGCGTCGCTGCCGAACAGCCGCGCATAGCGCGAACGCACGGTGCTGGGCAGGCCGATGCCCACGCGCGGCTGCAGGATGCCGTGGCCGCGGGTGACGCGGCCCTTGCGCGGGTCGTAGTGCGGGCGGTTCAGCGGGTGGTCCAGCGCGCCCACGAATTCCGCGGCGGCATCGCGCGGCAGCTGGGTGTCGGTGTCCAGCGTGATCACGTAGCGCACCGGCGGCAGCGAGGCGAGGTCGCCCGCGATCAGCTGGAAGCGGTCGGCGCCCTGGCCGCGCAGCAGCGCGTTGAGGTCGGCCAGCTTGCCGCGCTTGCGCTCGCGGCCCATCCAGCGCTGCTCGCCCGGATTCCACAGGCGCGGCCGGTGCAGCAGGAAGAAGCGGTCGACGCCGGCGTCGGCGTGGCGCTCGTTCAGCGCCTCGATGCGCAGCTGCGCCAGCCGCAGCAGCGCCTCGTCGCCGGGCAGCGTCTCCGCATCGGCGTCGCCGAAGTCGGTGAGCAGGGCGAAGTGCAGGCGCTCGTCGCGGTTGCCGAGGAAGCGCACCTCCAGCGCCTCGACCAGCGCCTCCACGTCCTGCACGTCGCCGATCAGGCTGGGGATCGCCACCAGCGTGCGCGCCTCGGCGGGAATGCCGTCGGCGTAGTCCATGCGCGGCAACGGCCGGGGATGCACGCTCAGCGTGGCCAGCCAGTTCAGCAGGCTCAGCCCCAGCTGGCTGGCCACCACCACGGTCGGCACCGCGACCAGCAGCAGCGCCCACAGCGGGAAGTCGTCGCGCGCCACGGTGGCGAGCAGCGGTTGCGCGAACGCGAACGTGAGCACGGCCAGCAGGCCGAGGTAGATCGGCAGCGGCGCGCGGTCGAACAGCCGGCGCAGCCGTTCGTCGAGCGGCGCGCGCACGCCCAGCGCCTGTTCCAGCGCGGGCTGGCCCGTGGCGATCAGCCAGTGGCCCACGTGGCGTTGCAGGTCCGGCGCGTCGTCCTCGGCGGCGCGTCGGCACAGCGCGATCGCCGCTTCCGCCACCGCGCGCTCGTCCAGCCGGTGGCGCCGCGCCAGCCGCTCCACCGCGTGGCGGTAGTCGTCGCGGGTGGCGAAATCCATCGCCGCGTAGACGCCGGCGGGGTCCTGCCGCAGCGCGCGCTCGACCAGGCTGGTGCGTTCGACGAAGGCGCGCCAGTCGATCGCCGACAGCGCGCGCAGGCTGCCGATGCTGTTGCCGATCGACACCTGGTCCGCCGCCTGCTGCTGCGCATCCAGCTGCACCAGGTGCTCCACGCTGAGGCCGGACTGGGTGAGGCGCTGCTCGATCCAGCCCAGCGGCAAGGCCAGCGCGGGGCCCTGGCCTTGCAGCCGGCGCGACAGCTCGGCCACGAACGGGCCGCTCATCGGCGGCTTCGCGCGGGCCATGTCGGCCACCACCAGCACCACGCTGGCGGGATCGCTCTCGGCGGCGGCGGTGAGGTTGTCGGCCCAGCGCGTCGCCTTGTTCTGGGCGCGCCAGCCCGCCATCACCCGCGCGGCGACGCGGCGCAGGTTCTCGATCAGCGCCAGCCGCAGCATGATGGGGATCGCCCACAGCTCGCCCAGGTTCAGCGGCGCCACCGTCTGGTAGGCGTTGATGAAGCGGCGCAGGCCGGCGATGTCGACGCGGCCGTCGCCGTGCGCGATCACTTCCTGCGCGATGTCGTAGACCCGCGGCAGCCGGGCCGACGGCCCCTGCGCGAGGCGCGGCAGCTCGCGGCTGTAGCCCTTGGGCAGGTGGCGGCGGGCGATGCGCACCTGTTCCTCGACCAGGTAGAAATTGTCCAGCAGCCATTCGCCCGCGGGCGTGATGCGGTGGCCCTGGCTGGTGGCGGGAGTGAGCCGCTCGCAGGCGCGGACCAGCACGGCTTCGTTGTCGTCCAGCCGGGCCAGCAGCAGGTCGGCATGGCGCTCCGCGCCGATGCGGTGCTGCGCGGCCAGGGTGCGGCCGTGGCGTTCCATCTGCTCGGTGCTGAACAGCTCCGCGCGCAGCGCCTGTTCCGGTTCGGGCCGGGTCTGTCGCGCGCCGCGCCGCGAGAGCGCACGCATGCGGCGCAGCCGCAGCAGGGTGGGGAATTTGCCGATGTTCAAAGCATGGTTCCTGCGCAAGCCGGCGCGATCGGTTCGTCGCAATCGGAGTGCCGGGGGGAAGCACCGGTGCACGCCAGTGCCGTGGTCACCTTACGCCGCGGAACGTGAAGGCGATGCGCGCTACCATGGGCGACTTGTCCTTGCCGGAAGTGCGCGCATGCGTCTGTCGATCCGTCCCGCCTCGCCCGCCGACGCGCCTGCGCTGTGCGCGTGGAACGCGGCGATGGCACAGGAGACGGAAGGTCTCGCGCTGGACCCGGCGGTGCTGGAGCGCGGCGTGCGCCGCGTGTTCGAACAGCCGCAGCGTGGCTTCTACCTGGTCGCCGAACGCGACGGCGAGGCGGTGGGCGGCCTGCTGGTCACCTACGAGTGGAGCGACTGGCGCAACGCCGACTACTGGTGGATCCAGAGCGTGTACGTGGTGCCCGCGGCGCGGCGCGACGGCGTGTTCCGCGCGCTCTACGCCGAGGTGGAGCGGCGCGCGCGGGAAGCCGGCGCGGCCAGCCTGCGCCTGTACGTGGAGACCGAGAACCGGCGCGCGCAGCGCACCTACGGCGAGCTGGGCATGCAGCCCTGCCACTACGCGATGTACGAGCAGGTGCTCTGAGGCGCCGGGCGGATCAGGCCGGCGACGCGGCCAGCCAGCGTTCGAGTTCGGCGGCGGACATCGGCGCGCCGTAGCGGAAGCCCTGCAGCAGGGTGCAGCCGGCCTCGCGCAGGAAGTCGGCCTGTTCGGCGGTCTCCACCCCTTCGGCGACCACCGTCTTGCCCAGGCTGCGGGCCATCGCGATGATCGCGCGGGTGATCGCGGCGGTGTCGACATCGGCGATGACGTCGTGCACGAAGCTGCGGTCGATCTTCAGCGTGTCGACCGGAAAATGCTTGAGGTAGGAGAGGCTGCAGTAGCCGGTGCCGAAATCGTCCAGCGACAGCCGCACGCCGTGCTGGCGGATGCGTTCCAGCAGGCGGGCGGTGGCGTCGCCGCCGGCCATCATGGTGCGCTCGGTCAGTTCCAGCTCGAGCTGGCCGGGGCCGATGTCGCAGGCGTCCATCAGCGCGACGAGCTGCGGGTGGAAACGCTCGTGGCGGAACTGCAGCGGCGACACGTTCACCGAGATCGGGATCGTGCGCAGGTGCCGCCGCCACTGCCGCGACTGCATGCAGGCCTGGCGCAGCACCCACTCGCCCAGCTCGACGATCAGGCCGCTGTCCTCGGCCACCGGGATGAACTGGTCCGGCACGAACACGTCGCGGCCGTCGACCTGCCAGCGCAGCAGCGCCTCGACGCCGACCAGGCGGCCGCTGCGGGCGTCCACCATCGGCTGGTAGTGCAGCGCCAGCGCGTCGTTCGCCAGCGCGTCGCGCAGGGACTGCTCGATGTTGCGCACAATGGCCGCGCGTTCGCTCATCGCGCTGGTGTAGCGGCGCCAGCCGCCGCGGCCGGCCACCTTCACCTCGTACATCGCGGTGCTGGCGTGCCGCAGCAGCGCGTCGCCGCCGTCCGCGTCGTCGGGAAACACGCTGATGCCGATGCTGGCGCCCACCTGCAGCGACGGCACGCCCGGCAGCGCGATGCGCTCGCAGCGGCGCAGCAGCCGTTCCGCCATCGCGACCGCCTCGCAGGCGTCGTCCATGCGTGGCAGCAGCAGCACGAACTCGTCGCCGACGTAGCGGTACAGGGTGTCGTCCTCGCGCAGCGTCTCGCGCAGCGCCTGCGCCACCGCCTGCATCACCTGGTCGCCGCCCTCGTAGCCCAGCGCCTCGTTGACGTGGCGGAAGTTGTCCAGGTCCAGGTACAGCAGCGCGCAGCGGCGGTCGTGCATCGCGGCCCGGTGCGCCGCCTGCTCGATGCGCGCCGGCAGCAGGCTGCGGTTCGGCAGGCCGGTGAGCGCGTCGTGCTGGGTGAGGTGGATCATCTTCAGCGCCAGCGCGCGGTTCTCGCTGACATCGTGGCAGACCAGCACGCCGCCGATCACGTTGCCGGCGTGGTCGTGGATGGGCGCGGCGGAATCCTCGATCGGGGTCTCGAAGCCGTTGCGGTGGACCAGCACGACCTTGCCGGACAGGTTGACGATCGCGTTGCGGCGGATCGCCTCGCGCAGCGGGTTCTGCACGCTTGCCCGGCTGTCCGCGTCGTACAGCCGGAACACCTCGTCCATGCGCCGGCCGCGGGCTTCGCCGGCGCTCCAGCCGGTCATCGCCTCGGCGATCGGGTTCAGCGAGGTCACGTGCAGGCTGGGGTCGGTGGTCAGCACCGCGTCGCCGATCGAGCTCAGCGTGGCTTCGGCGAGCTGGTGTTCGCGGAACAGCTTGCCTTCGAGATGGTGGCGCTGGCTGATGTCCTGCACCTGGGTGACCACGTAGCGCAGCCGGCCGGCCTCGTTGCGCACCTGCGATACGCTGAGCTGCACGTGCACGGTGTGGCCATCGTGGTGCAGGTAGCGCTTCTCGGTCTGGAACGCCTCGCGGCTGCCGTCGGCGAGCTGGCGCGCGAGCGCCTCGCTGGTGGCCAGGTCGTCCGGATGGGTGAGGTCGCGCCAATTGCACGCCAGCAGCGCCTTGTCGGTGTAGCCCAGCATGGCGCACAGCGCGGCGTTGACGCGCATGAACTGGCCGTCCGGGTGGACCAGCGCCATGCCGATCGCGGCATGCTGGAACGCCTGGAAGAAGCGCTGCTCGCTCTCGCGCAGCTGCAGTTCCAGCGCATGCCGTTCGGTGATGTCGGTGAACACGGCGATGGCGCCGCGCACCTGGCCCTCGCCGTCGAGGTCGGGCCGGAAGTGTCCGTGCACGTAGCGGCGCAGCGTGCCGCAGGCCAGTTCGCCCTCGTAATGCGTGGCGTGGCCGGCCAGCGAATGCAGCAGCGCGGCGCGCGCGCCGAGGTAGCTCTGCGCGTCCATCGCCTCGTTGATGCGCCGGCCGATCAGTTCGGCGGGATCGGCGCCGAACCAGCGGCGATGGGTTTCGTTGACGAAACGGAAGCGCAGTGCGGTGTCGATGTAGGCGATCAGCGCCGGCGCGCCTTGCAGCACGTGCATGGCCAGCTCCGGCGGGAGCACGGAACCGGGCCGATCGCCTTCGGTGGGTTGCATTGCCGTGGACATCTTCGCTGCCTGCAAAGATCCGGTCGCCATCCCTATCGGCGCATCATGCGCCAGCCGATGCCTGATTTGCACGGGCTCGTGCACGAACAACGGGCCCATGTGTAAACAATTCGTTTAGCCGTCTTTACGCCCGGTTCAGCTATCGGAGGCAGTTCAGTGCAGGGACTGTGCCGGTGCGGCCAGCCGGCCGTGCTCGTCCATCACGATGCCGCCCGGCGCCTGCAGCTCGCGGGCGCTGCCATAGCGGGTGGAAAGCGCCTCCAGCATCGGCCCCAGCGCGCGCGGCTGCAGCGGGTAGGCATGGGCCAGCACCTGCGGGCGGCTGGCCTCGCCGGGCTGGGCCACGGTCACCGCGACCACGCCCAGGCCGGGCGCCTCGTGGGCGTAGAGCTGCGGCGCGCCGTGGCGGGCCTCGGCGGCGGCCACGGGCTCCAGCAGCCAGCCGGCGCCGCCTTCGTCCTCCGGCGCGGCCTGCAGGCGCAGCGGCAGCGCGTGGGCGTCGAGCAGGGCGGCGTACTGGCGCAGTTCGAACACGATGCCGGCGAAGCCGTGGGCGCGTTCCGCCGCGTCGCCCTGCTGCGCGGCCAGCCATGCGGCGGGCGACTGCGCCAGCACGCGGCCCTCCGCGTAGCGCAGCGCGAGGCCGCGCGCGCTGAGCACGGCTTCCTCGCGGTACGGGGTGAGCAGGGCCGCTTCCAGCAGGCTCCACAGCGGCGCGAGGCTGACGTGCTCGTACTGCACGCAGGTGAGCGCCATCAGGTCGTTGCGGCTGAGGTAGCGCGCATGTTCCAGCTGCACGCCCAGCGTGCGCATCAGCCAGTCGGCGGTGTGCGCGCCGGCCTCGCCGCGGCCGACCAGCTGCACCTCGACCTGCTCCGCCAGTTCCGCGGCCAGCGCTTCCGGCGCCAGCAGCGACAGCGGCAGCAGGCGCATCGGGCCGTCGGCGAACTGCGGCGAGGGCTCCAGCGGCTGCGCCGGCATGCGGTCCTCGTGGCTGCCGAACGCCACCACGTGCTCAACGCTGGCGCGCGGCACGCGGCGGCCCAGCTCGTCCAGCGTGGCCCACACCGGAAAGCCGGGGCGCAGCAGTTCCACCGGATCGAACAGCGCGCCCGCCAGCAGCAGCCGCGCCTGCGCCACCTGCGGCAGCAGCGCGTGCAGGTCGGCGGCGACCAGGCCGGCCAGCGCCTCCGCCTCGTCGCGGCTCAGGGTGGTGCGCATCGTCGTACCGGGTACCGGTTCCAGCGCGAGCACGATGGGCAGCGCGATCAGCGTAGAGGCTTCCACGACGGGGCGTTCCGGGCGGCGAAAACGGTCATTCTAGCAAGTGCGCCGCACCGCCCCGGCGCCGCTGCGTCGCCGTTTCCGTGAATGGAAGTCGCGTGCCGCGGCCGGCTGCGCTTTCGCCCCGTGGCAGGGCGGGTTAGCCTTGCGGGCAGGGCTCGGTACTGGATCTTCCCGGACATGGATCAGATGCAACGGCGCGTGGGCGTGATCGGCGGTGTGCGGATCCCGTTCTGTCGCAACAACACGGCCTATGCCGACGTGGGCAATTTCGGCATGTCGGTGAAGGTGCTGGGCGCCCTGGTGGAGCGCTACGGGCTGCACGGCGTGGAGCTGGGCGAGGTGGCGCTGGGCGCGGTGATCCGGCATTCCTCGGACTGGAACCTCGCGCGCGAGGCGCTGCTGTCCTCCGGCCTCGCCCCCACCACGCCCGGCATCACCACCGCGCGCGCCTGCGGCACCTCGCTGGACAACGCGATCATCGTGGCGAACAAGATCGCGGTGGGCCAGATCGACGCCGGCATCGCCGCCGGCTCCGACACCACCAGCGACGTGCCCATCGTCTACGGCACCCGCCTGCGCAAGCGCCTGCTGGCGATCAACCGCGCCAGGACCGTGCAGGACAAGCTGAAGATCGCGCTGCACCGCTTCTCGCCGAAGGAGCTCAAGCCCTCCTTTCCCGGCGTGGCCGAGCCGCGCACCGGCAAGTCGATGGGCGACCACTGCGAGCAGATGGCGAAACAGTGGAAGGTCACCCGCGAGGCGCAGGACCGGCTCGCGCTGGACAGCCACCGCAAGCTCGCCGCCACCTACGACGCGGGGTTCTTCACCGACCTGGTCGTGCCGTTCCGCGGCCTGTCGCGCGACGGCTTCCTGCGTCCCGACACCACGCTGGAGAAACTCGCCGCGCTGAAGCCCGCGTTCGACAAGACCTCGGGCCAGGGCACGCTCACCGCGGGCAATTCCACCGGCCTCTCCGACGGCGCCGCCGCCGCGCTGCTGGCCAGCGAAAGCTGGGCCGCGCAACGCGGCCTCGCCGTGCAGGCATGGTTCCGCGACGCCGAGGTGGCCGCGGTGGATTTCGTGCACGGCGAAGGCCTGCTGATGGCGCCCACCGTGGCGGTGCCGCGCCTGCTCAGGCGCAACGGCCTCACCCTGCAGGACTTCGACTACTACGAGATCCACGAGGCGTTCGCCGCCCAGGTGCTGTGCACGCTGCGCGCCTGGGAATCGGCGGACTACTGCCGCAACCGGCTGGGCCTGGATGCGCCGCTGGGCGCGATCGATCCGGCCAGGCTCAACGTGCACGGCTCCAGCCTCGCCACCGGCCACCCGTTCGCGGCCACCGGCGCGCGCATCATCGCCACCCTGGCGAAGATGCTGGAGCAGAAGGGCTCGGGCCGGGGCCTGATCTCGATCTGCACCGCCGGCGGCATGGGCGTGGCGGCCATCCTCGAACGCTGACGGTCGCGCGGTCCCGGGGCCGGCGGCTTCAGCCGCGATTCGCCCGCGTTCGGGCATAAAGGGCGCCATGTTCCGTCTGCGCACCACCACCGCCCTCAGCCTCGTCGCGCTGGCCGCAGGCGTCGCCGGCACGTACTGGCTCAGCGGCCTCAACACCGGCTGGGCCGGCCCCAGCGAGCGCGTGGCGGGCTTCGCGCCCGCGGCGCCCCGGGTTGCCGTGAGGGCGCCCGTGCGCGAGCCGGTCCGCGCGCGGCCCCGGCCGGTGGCGCATCGGGCGCCCCGCGTGGCGGCGGCGCCACGGGTCGAACTGCCGCCCGTCGTGGCTGCTGCGCAGGCCACGGAAACCCCGCCGCCCGAGCTGGTGCCGGTGTCCATGCCGGACGCACCGGTGTCGTGGTCGCGGATGGAAGGCCACCTGAGCGGCCGCGTGCTGCTGCATCTCGCCATCGACGGCAGCGGCCACGTCGCCGATGCGGCGGTGGCCGAGTCCAGCGGCGACGCCGTGCTCGACGCGCATGCGCTGACCACCGTGCGCGGCTGGCGCTTCGCCGTGCCGGCCGACCATCCGGACGGCTTCAGCGGCGACCTGCCGATGCGCTTCACCAGCGGCGACGGCCAGGTGGCGCAGGCGCTGTAACGCCCGCAGCGTTCATTCGGCCCTGGGTGCGCGTTCTGCGGTCAGGCGCGAACGGGCCGGGAACCGGCCGTGCGCAGGCAGCGGTCGTAGGCTACGTTGCCCAGGCCGATCCCGGTGCTGTCGATCGCGTACGCCGGCGACATGCTGGCCTGCACCCGACAGTTGCGTTCGACATGCTGGCGCTCGGTGGCGCGATCCAGGGGCAAACCGGCGCAGCCGGCCAGCGCCCCGGCGACGCAGGCCGCGGCGATGATGCGGATGTTCATGGCGGTTCCTTGCGGGCCATCCGCCTGGATGGCCCGTGGCGGTCAGGCGGCGCGCGACGCTCGCGCGGTCCCCGCAGGTGAAAGAGCCGGGTCCTACGGCGTGGCGCCGCTGAACTTCTCCACCGTGGCGCCCTGCACCGGGCCGATCTGCGCGCTGTCGCTGACCTTCAGCACCACCGGCCGGCGGAATTCCAGCGTGCCCTGCACCGTGGCCTGCGGGCCGATCACCACCACCGGCTTGCGCTCGCTGCCCCAGCGGAACCAGCCGTTGTTCGGCTTCTCGACCAGGATGCCGCCCTCGACGTGCGAGCCGGCGCCGACCGTGATGTCGCCGGACACGGTCTCCAGCCCGCCGGCCACGTGGGCGGCGTCCAGCGTGATCGCGCCGTTGACGTTGGAGAGGTGGCCGTCCACCTGGGCGCCCCGGGCGAGGCTGATCGCGCCGTTGACCGCCTCGACCTGGCCGGTCACCTGGCTGCCGGCGGCAAGCCGGATCGCGCCGTTGACGGTGCCCAGCTTGCCGGCGTGGGCCTGGGCGCCCAGGTCCACCGAGCCGTTGACGGTGCTGGCCTTCTGCACCACGGCGCGTTCGCCCACGTGCACGCTGCCGTTCACCGAACTGACGTCGCCGGCGTGCTGGCCGGCGTCCACATGGACGCTGCCGTTGACCTTGTCGATGTCGTTGTCCGCGGCGACGGCCGCCAGCGGCAGGAGGAGGGCGAGGGAAAGCAGGATGCGGCGCATGGGTGTGGACTCCGTTCGGGAATGACTGGACTGGGATGCACGGTCGCCGCAAAAGGTTGGCGTGACCTTCGGCAGGGGCGCATTTGACGCTGGCCGGGTCGGGCTGCACCATCCCTCATTTCCTCCCCCGAGACACCCCGTCATGCACAAGCTCGTCCTGATCCGCCACGGCCAGTCGCAATGGAACCTCGACAACCGCTTCAGCGGCTGGGCCGACGTGGATCTCACCGCGCTGGGCGCCCGGGAGGCGCGCGAGGCGGGCGAACTGCTGAAGCGCGAGGGCTACGCGTTCGACGTGGCGCACACCTCGGTGCTGAAGCGCGCGGTGCACACGCTGTGGGGCGTGCTCGACGCGATGGAGATGTCGTGGCTGCCGGTGCATACCGACTGGCGCCTCAACGAGCGCCACTACGGCGCGCTCACCGGCCTCAACAAGGCCGAGACCGCGGCGAAGTACGGCGACGCGCAGGTGAAGATCTGGCGCCGCAGCTACGACATCCCGCCGCCGCCGCTGGAACGCGCCGAGAACGAGGCGGTGCACGACCCGCGCTACGCCGCGCTGGCGCCCGCGCAGATCCCCGACACCGAATGCCTCAAGGACACCGTGGCCCGCGTGCTGCCGTACTGGCACGAGGTGCTGGCGCCGGCGATCAAGGCCGGCCGGCGCGTGGTGGTGGCCGCCCACGGCAACTCGCTGCGCGCGCTGGTGAAGTACCTGGACGGCATCTCCGACGCCGACATCGTGGAGATGAACATCCCCAACGGCATCCCGCTGGTGTACGAGTTCGACGCGGACCTCAAGCCGCTCAAGCGCTACTACCTGGGCGACGCCGCGGCGATCGAGGCCAAGATGGCCGCGGTGGCGAACCAGGGCAAGGCGAAGTAGTCATCCCGACCCCCGCGGCAGGATTCGCACCTGCCTGCGCCCGTGGATCGACTGCCGCCGGCATTCGCGTCGCCCGTGGCCGGCTGCCGCGATGCCGTGCCGGCGGACGGCGGCATGCAGTCGTCCTTCCGCCGTGCCGCGGATCGACACGCGTCCGGACGGCCATACCGCGCCGCGTTCCGCCATGGCGGATGCGGGACGGGCCATTTCGGGTCGTTGCTTTCGCGACCACCGGAAGTTCGTGCATCCGGCGCATGCGAACCTTCACGCTTCTATCGCACGCCTGCTTATACACAAGCGCCAAGGGACGGGAGGAGATGCGTCGACTTGCAATACCAGGCCAACCGCGCCGAGACGGATGCCTTGCGTGCGCTCGATATGCGGGCGGACGAGTTGAGGATTTATGAAGGCCTGCTCGAACATCCCGGATCGACCGCGCTGGATGTCGTCGTCGCGAGCGACCTTTCGGCAGGCCATGTGCGCCGCCTGCTGGCCGACCTCGAAACCAAGGGGCTCCTTACGCGATCCCCCGAGCGCGTGGCCAGATACCACGCAGTGGCGCCGGAACTGGCCTTGGGCGCGTTGGTCGCCCTGCGCCAGAGCGGGTTGCAGGCGGCCCTGGGCCTGGCCGACCGCCTGGCCAAGATCAAGCCGCTGGGCAACCACAACCATGGCGGCGAGCTGAGCGTCGAACTGATTACCGGACGCGACGCCCTGACGCGCGTCATCGGCCAGTTCTACGAGAACGCGAAACACGAAATCCTGGAGTTCGACCGCCCGCCCTACGTGAACTCGTTCGAGTCGCACACCACGATGCACAAGCCCATGCGGAGCCGCAACGTGGTTTGCCGCACGATATGCGACACCACGAAACTGGACTGGCCCGGCGGCGAGCAGAACATCCAGGATTGCCTTGCCACCGGCGAGGAACAGCGCCTGTACGAAGGCGTGCCGATCAAGGCCGCGATCATCGACCGGCGCATGGCCCTGGTGCCGCTGCACCTCAAGACGGCCAACGACTCGGGCCTGTTGCTGCGCCCGTCGCTGTTGCTCGACACGCTGTGCGCGCATTTCGACATGTTGTGGCAGCATGCGGCGCCGGTGAGCGCGGATGGGCTGGCCGACGGCAGCGACGGCCGCTCGGAATCCGCCGAACTGGAACAGCTGATCGCACTGCTCGCGAACGGACTCAAGGACAAGGCCATCGCGAGTCGCCTGAAAATATCCGCACGGACTTACGAACGGCGGATTTCATTGCTGCAGAAAAAGCTGAAGGCAAATACCCGGTTTCAGGCCGGATGGAATGCGGCAATGCGCGCGTCGCGTCGGCAGAAATAATCCGTCGTTGGTTATTGCGGCGGTAATTCGCAATATCGTGCGATGAATGGCTCAACTCCGACATGGCGTATATCCGTCGCGTAATGGCCGTGATAAGCCATGGCCGATTTGCGCCAATTCTTTCTGTTATTTCTTTTCGTACCCATCCTTGGCGAGGGGCCGTTTCGCAGCGCCATCGATCGGCAATCAGGGGGATCACTTTGCTGTTCCAACACCATTGCATGGGGAGAACGCAGATGAAGATCCGAAACGCTTTGAGCGGCGCTGCGATGACGACGGCTTTCGCAGCGTTGCCATCGCTCGCCCTGGCCGCCGGGGCCAATGCCGCGCTCGTGGGCATCAACACGGCGGAAGCGCCGCGCGTCACGCAGGTCGTGAACAACAACGTCGTCAGCATGCTGGCCAGGACCCACCTGGCGCGGCTGGCGCAGACCAGGCTGGTCGGCGCGGTGGCCGATTCGATGCCGATGCCGCACATGCAGCTGATCCTCAAGCCCAGCGCCCAGCGCACCCAGGCATTGGAGTCGCTGATCGCCGCGCAGCACGATCCGTCGTCCGGCAAGTACCACCAGTGGATCACGCCCCAGGAATACGGCACGAATTTCGGCGTGAAGGATGCCGACATCCAGGCGGTCTCGGCATGGCTCGCCGCGCAGGGATTCAAGGTCAACTCGATCTACCCGAACAAGACGCAGATCGATTTCAGCGGTACTGCCGGCACCGTGCGCCGCGCCTTCCGCACGCAGATGAACCGCTACGACGTCAGCGCGCCGAACAGCAAGAGCAGTGACGTCCACGTGGCCAACGACCGCGACATCAGCATTCCCGCTGCCCTGGCGGGCGTAGTCACCGGCGTTGCGGGGCTCAACGACTTCCATCCCAAGCCGCTGGTGAAGCAGACCAAGCAGGCGCAATACAACCGCAGCTCGCACATGTTCCAGCTGCCCAAGCCGGCGGCGGACGACGCCAAGGCGCAGGCCGATGCGTCGATGCGCCTGGCCATCACCGGCAGCAGCGGCGTGCGCGGCCTGGTTCCCGACGACATGCAGACGATCTACAACACCGCGCCGCTGTACAAGACCGGGCTCACCGGTACGGGGACGACGATCGCGGTGGTGGAAGACGTGGGCATGCTGCCCTCCGACTGGGACAATTTCGTCAGCCAGTTCGGCCTGGGCCACTACGGCGGCACCTTCAGGCAGTTCGAGCCGCAGCCGGCGTCGGGCCCGACCAATTGCACCGATCCGGGCGGCGAGTCGGCGGCCAGCGAGAGCGTCGAGACCGTGCTCGATTCCGAGTACGCCACCGCGTTGGCGCCGGGCGCCAACGTCTGGGTCGCAATCTGTTCGGACAGCGCCACGGACAATTTCTTCGGCGGCGTCTATATCGCGTCCAGCAACCTGATCAACAATCCGGACCCGGCCGGGCGGCCCAACATCATCAGCGCGAGCTACGGTTACGGCGAGTTGTTTGTCGACGCGGCCTCGAAACGCGCCATCGACATGATGTGGGCGCAGGCCGACGCGGAAGGCATTTCCGTGTTCGTGTCGTCCGGCGATTCCGGCTCCAACCCGAGCTTCAACGGCTCGATCATCGGCATAAGCGGCCCCGACGGGGCGGCCGTCGACGCCAATGCGTTCGCGTCCTCGGCCAACGACACCGCGGTGGGCGGCACGGATACCGCCGACGTGCTTGCCGGCACCACCAGCAAGTACTTCAACAGCACGCCCAACGCGCTGTACGGCAGCGCGAAGTCGTACGTGCCGGAGCTGACGTGGAACGAGTCGTGCGGCAACGCGTACGCCGCGAAGATGCTGTTCAACCAGGCCGCCTTGCAGGTATGCAAGAACCTGTTGCCGTTCGGGCCCACGTTCACGTCGGAAGGCGGCGGCGGCGGTCCATCCTCGTTCGACATGAAGCCCGCGTGGCAACGCATCGTTCGCGGCGCGGCGAAGGACCAGTCGCGCGACCTGCCGGACATCTCGCTGTTCGGCGGCTCGTTCGCCGGCTACACGTGGGCGGTCCTCTGCACCGGTTCCGCGCCATGCACGCCCGGCTTCACCTCGCCGGTGTCGCTGGTCGGCGGCACCTCGCTGTCGGCCCCGATGTTCGCCGGCATCCAGGCGGTGCTGGACCAGGGCCTGTCGCTGGCCGGCGGTTCGCTGAACCAGGGCAATGCGGCGCCCACGCTGTATCAGCTGGCCAGGGACGAGTACGGCGGCCCGACCGGCGCGGCACCCTCGTCGCTGAGCGCATGCAACTCCGACAACGGCACCAAGGGTACGGCCAACTGCGTGTTCCACAACATCACCGAGGGCGGCAATGCCGCGAACTGCGTGCAGCAGACGTCCGTCCTGGGAATGCCCATCGACGTTCCGCCCACGCCCAACTGCTATATCTACGGCAGCGGCACGGCGTACTTCGGTTTCGTCACGGTGAATGTCGGACTGACCTCGCTCAGCAACACCTCGTATGTGCCGGCGTATCCGGCGCAGGCGGGCTGGAGCTTTGCCAACGGCCTGGGTACCGTCAATTCCGCGAACCTGCTGAAGGCGTGGAAGAAGTTCCAGGTGCTTTGATCGTGCGGAACAGCGGGACGTTTTGCGCGATGGCGGTTGATTGACGATGCGTTCCCTCCTGGCGGTGTGCTGCCGTCGCCGCCAGGAGGGGCGCCCTGTCTTGCCGGAACGCCCTTGCCGAAGTTCCCGTGGCGGTACATCGCGCAGGCGGCGCCCGCTGCCGGGTCGCCGCCTCGCCGGCGAACGGCATCCCGACTAAGCTGGGCGCCCGTCCATCATCGCGGTGTCGCCCATGCCGGCCCATCTGACCCAATACCTGATCATGGTGCCCTTGCTGGCGTGGATGGTCTGGCGGCGCGTGAGCCGCCAGTTCGGCCGCCAGCCGATCCGGCGCAAGCGGATGACGGCGCGCATCGTGATGTTCGCGGCGATCGGCGGCCTGCTGATGCTGGGCGGCCTGCACGACATCCGGCTGGCCGAGGGCGTGCTCGGCGGCGCCATCCTCGGCGCGGCGCTGGGCCTGGTCGGCCTGCGCCTGACGCGTTTCGAGACCGATCCGGTCAAGGGCGACTGCTACGTGCCCAACCCCTGGATCGGCGCCCTGCTCACCGCACTGCTGCTGGGGCGGCTGGCCTGGCGCTTCATGGCAATGCTGGCGCCGCATGGGCAGCACGCCGATGCGTTCGCTCCTGGTGCGGACATGCAGATGGGCTACCAGGCCAGTCCGCTGACCATGCTGGTGGTCGGCCTGCTGGTCGGCTACTACATCGCCTACTACGCCGGCCTGCTGGTGCACCACCGGCGCTACCAGCAGTCGCGCGTTTCCGAAGCCGCCTGAGGCGGAAGCCGCGCGACGCAGCCCGGCGGCTCAGGGCGCGACGCTGAAGTCGATCTCCAGCGGATACGGCGCCGGCGCCGGCGGCGGCGCGGGCAGCATCCATGCGGCGAAGCGGGCCGCCATGCAGCTGGCGACCGGCGTGGCCGGCTGCGCCACGATGCGCTGCGGCTTGCCGTGCGCGTCCACGTCCAGCACCAGGGTGAACGGCGACTTGTCGTCGTGGTTGGCGGCGAGGCAGGCCTTGTAGGCATCGGTGGTCGGGTTGCCGATCCTGCCCCACAGCGCCTTCTGGTAGGCCGGCCCGGTGGCGGCGGCCTCGGCCATCTTCGCCTGCCGCACGCGCGCGGCGAAATCGTCGCCGGCGTTCGCGGGCGACGGGAGCAGCCACAGGGCCAGGGCGAGGGCGAGGGACATGCGGGCGATCCGGCAGCGGGGGATGGGCGCGACCTTAGCAGCCCGGCGTGGCCGGCGCGGCGCGGGCGGCCGCGTGCCGGTGCAGCCAGCCGGCCACCGCCGGGCCGGGCATGGGCCGGGCGATGTAGTTGCCCTGCACCTCGTCGCAGGGCATGTCGCGGATCGCGGCGAGTTCGCGCGCGGTTTCCACGCCTTCCATCACCACGCGGAAACCGAGCTCGCGGCCCAGCGCCGCCATCGAGCGCACGATCGCGGCATCGTGGGCGCGGGTGTCCAGCGCGCGCACCAGCGACTTGTCGATCTTCAGGCCGGTGGCCGGCATCCGGCGCAAGGCGTCGAGGTTGCTGTAGCCGATGCCGAAGTCGTCGATCGCGATGCCCATGCCGGCGCTGCGCAGCGCGGCGAGCACGCCGCGGTTGAGCTCGTCGTGGTGGATCGCGATGCTTTCGGTGAACTCCAGTTCCAGCCGGGCCAGCGGCACGCCGTGGCGTTGCGCGGCGGCGACCAGGCGTTTCTCCAGCATCGCGTCCAGGTCGATGCTGGAGACGTTCAGCGACAGCCGCAGGTCCAGGCCGCCGCGCAGCCACTGGGCGAGCTGGGCGAGGCCGCAGTCGAACACCCAGTCGGTGAGCGAGCGCATCAGCCCGGCCTGTTCGGCCAGCGGCACGAACGCGCCGGGCGACACCTCGCCCAGGGTGGGGTGGTGCCAGCGCGCCAGCGCCTCCAGCGCCACGCAGCGCCCGCTGGCCAGGTCCACGCGCGGCTGGTAGTGCAGCTCCAGTTCGGTGCGGTCGGACAGCGCGGCCGCCAGTTCGGTGACCAGGAAGAATTCCTGCCGCTGGCGTTCGTCCTGGTCGCGGTCGTACACCGACCAGCCGTTCGCGCTGCCCTGCGCGAGATGGGAAGCGCTCATCACCCGGCGCAGCGGGTCGCCGCCGCGCAGTTCCACCGCCTCGGCGCGCAGCAGGCCCACGCCGGGCTGCAGCGTGAGCGGCACGCCCTGGCAGTCCACCGGGTCGCGCAGCGTGGCCACCAGCGCATCCAGCCGCATGGGCGTGGGCGCGTCGTGCGAGCCCGCCAGCAGCACCGCCAGCCGGGTCGCGCCCACCTGGTAGAGCTGCATGTCCGCCGTCATCCAGGCCTGCACCCGCTCGGCGGTGGCGCGCATCAGCGCGTCGGCGTAGCTGTGGCCCATCGCGCGCACGAACGCGTTGAAGCGCGTCACCGGCGCGACCTCGATCGCTACCAGCCAGGCGTGCCCCGTTTCGTGCGGCAACTGCGCCGCCAGGTCGGCGAAGAACGCATTGCGGTGCGGCAGTCGCGTCGCCGGGTCGATGCGGTTGACGTAGTAGCGCAGCGCGGCGCCGGTGCCGGCCAGCGCCGCCGCATCGCGCAGCGCGGCGCGTTCGCCGGGGGCGAGGGTCAGGCGCGGGCGGCGGTCGATCGCGAGCAGCGCACCCAGCAACTGACCGTCCAGGCCGAACACGGGCTCGGCGGCGAGGAAGGCGACCTCGGCGCGCACCGGGTCGGTGCCGGCGGGCTGGAATCGGGCATCCTCGCGGGCGTCGGCGATCACCTCGGCGCTGCCGTGCCGCGCCACCTCGCGGCAGGCGGCCAGCAGCGCGGCGTCCAGCGCGAACGTGCCCGGATGGCCGGGCGAGGCGTACCAGTAGGCGCTGCCGTCGGCCAGCAGCAAGGCCACCAGCGGCACGCCCAGCGCGCTGGAGGCGAGTCGCGCCACCGCTTCGAAGCCGGGCAGGGCATGCTTCTCGTCCGCGTCCGGGGGTGCCGGCGCGGCGTCGGCTTCAGGCGCTCCGTCCGGGAGCGAACCTTGGGAGATCCCCATCTTCCCGTCCCCTTGCGCGGCCGCACCGTGCCAGCCCCGGGAGGCTACCGCGCGGACGCGGACGTGGCAATCGACGGAGGGGCAGGACCGGCCGGAGTCAGTCGGCGCGATGCGGCAGCGCCAGGTATTCCTCGCTCTGCATCTCGATCAGGCGCGATTCGGTGCGGCCGAACTCCGCGCGCAGGCGCTCGCCGTCGTACAGCTCGGTGATCGGCGCGGCGGCGGAGAGGATCAGTTTCACATGACGGTCATAAAACTCGTCGACCAGTTGCACGAAGCGCTTCGCCGCGTCTTCGCTGTAGACGGTGAACTGCGGCACGTCGGAGACGATGACCGCGGGGCCGGCCTTGGCCAGCGCGATGTAGTCGGCCACGGCGCGCGGGCCTTCGCACAGCGCGGCGAAGTCGAACCACAGGATGTTGTCCGCGCGCCTGCGGCAGGGGATCGCGCGGCCGTTGATCTCCAGCGCGCCGCCTTCGGCCACGTCGCCCACCGCGTGGTCGTGGAAGATGCGTTCCAGCGCGCGGTGCGCCTCCGCGCCTGGCGGCGTGTGGTACACGGCGGCCTGGCTCAGCGCGCGCAGGCGCCAGTCGTGGGCGGAGGCCATGCGCAGCACGTGGCACTGCTGCTCCAGCAATGCGATCGCGGGCAGGAAGCGCGCGCGCTGCAGGCCGTCCTTGTAGAGATCCGATGGCGCCGTGTTCGAGGTGGTGACCAGGGCCACGCCACGCGCGAACAGGCATTCCAGCAGGCGCGCGAGGATCATCGCGTCGCCGATGTCGTTGACCAGGAATTCGTCCAGGCACAGCACGCGGCAGCGCGCGGCGAGGCCGGCGGCGACCTCGGCCAGCGGGTCCTGCCGTTCGCCCAGCTCGCGCAGGCGCTCGTGCACCTCGGCCATGAAGCGATGGAAGTGCCGGCGCAGCGCCACGCCGTGCGGCAGGCTGGCGACGAACAGGTCCATCAGGAAGGTCTTGCCGCGGCCCACCGTGCCCCACAGGTACAGGCCCGGCGGCGGCGCGGCGGTTTCGCTGGCGAGCAGCGATTTCAGCCGTCCGAACAGGCCGCCGTTGCCGCCGTTGCCGTTCGCCGCGGCGCACAGCGCGGCATGCAGGCGGTCCAGTTCGGGCAGCACGGCGAGTTGCGCGGGGTCGGATTCCCAGCGGTGCGCGGCCACGCCTTCCTGGTAGCGCACGCTGGGTGCGGGCGAAGAGGTTTCACTCATGCGGCAGTCATCGGCGTCGACGGCTTCGCCGCCGCGACACGTTCAAAAGATGTCCTTGATGCAGATCACCTGGCCGTTGGCGATGTAGATCTGCACGGTCTTGCGGCCCTGCACGTAGTCGAGGCGGAAGCCGCGCAGCGCGCCGTAGATGTTCTGCATCTCGATCCGGCTCGCGGGCTGGCCGGCGATCTGGATCACCTTCTCCTCGGAGTCGCCGGTGGTGATTACCCTGGTGCCGAAGCGCGCGGTATCGGAACCGCAGCGCACGGTGTCGGAGCCGATGCGCACGGTGGACTGGGCCAGCGCCTGGAAGGCGAGCAGCAGCCCGGCGACGAGCACGATCCATCGTTTCATGATGTCGACTGCATGGATGGGGAGGTGCCCGGATTATAAGGGGCGGCGCGCGTTCAGCCGCGCGGCGGCGGCAGCCAGTCCTGGATCGCGTGCTTCACTGCGCCGCGCAGGTCCATCAGCCGGCGATGGAAGAAGTGGCCGGTCTCGGGCATGCGGATCAGTTCGGGCGGTTGTTCCATGCCGGCTATCCAGTCGAACACGGCCTGCGGTTCCACCACCTCGTCGGCTTCGCCCATCACCACCAGCCACGGGCAGGCGGGCAGCACGTCGTCGGCTATCGACCAGCGCCCCACCGGCGGCGCGATGCTGACCAGCGCATCGGCGCCGAGCCGCACCGCGCTGCGGATCGTCACGTAGCTGCCGAACGAGAAGCCGGCCAGCCACAGCGCGTCGTGCGGGCGCACGCGGCGCAGCCAGGCCACCACGGCGGCGAGGTCCTCGCTTTCGCCGTTGCCATCGTCGTAGCTGCCCGCCGAGTCGCCGGTGCCGCGGAAGTTGAAGCGCAGCGTGTCCAGCCCCGACTCGCGCAACGCGCGCTCCACCATCGTCACCACCTTGTTGTGCATGGTGCCGCCCTGCACGGGGTTGGGATGGCAGATCACCGCCGTGCCGGCGCGCGCGCCGGGGCGCTCGGCCAGGTCGGTGATGGTTTCGAGCTTGCCGGCGGGGCCGGCCAGCGCGAAGCTGGCGGCCTGGTCGGGAAAGCTGGCGGGGTCGTCGGGAAATACGGTGGGTGACATGCCGAAGATGATAACCGCCGCTGCCGCCTGCCGCTGCCGCCGACAGGCGGGCACGCACCGGTGAACCATCTCGCGCACCTGCTGCTGGCCGGTCCCGACGAGCCGCTGCGCCTGGGCGGCCTGCTCGGCGATTTCGTGCGCGGCGCGCCCGACCCGGCGCTGCCGCCACGCGTGGCGCAGGGCATCCGCCTGCATCGCGCCATCGACGCCTATACCGACAGCCATCCCGAGGTCGTGGCCGCGCGGGCGCGGTTTGCGCCGCCGTACCGGCGCTACGCCGGCATCGCGCTGGATGTGTGGTTCGACCACTGCCTGGCGCGCGACTTCGCACGCTGGAGCGCGCAGCCGCTGGCGGCGTTCTCCGGCGATGCACTCGGGCTGCTGTGGCGCCAGGACGCGCAGCTGCCGCCGGCCCTGCGCCGCTTCCGCGCCTACATGCAGGCGCACGACCTGCCGGCGGGTTACGCCCGGCGCGAGGAAATCGGAAAGGCGCTGGAGGGCATCGCCGGACGCCTGCAGCGGGACAACCCGCTGGACCGGATGCTGCCACTGCTGGCGGCGCTGGATGCGCCGCTGCAGGCGCACTTCGACGCGTTCTTTCCGCAATTGCAGGCGTTCGCGCAGGAATGGATGGGGGAGAACGTGGAAGGGTGACGGGCTTTCTCCCTGCGCCTGTGTGCAGGGGATGGGGTAATGCAATCTCACCGCGCGCCTGCCCCCCTCCCAGCCTCCCCCTGCATGCAGGGGGAGGGGAACACTTACAGGTCGAACTTGATGCCCTGCGCCAGCGGCAGCGCGTCGGAGTAGTTGATGGTGTTGGTCTGCCTGCGCATGTAGGCCTGCCACGCGGTGGAGCCCGACTCGCGGCCGCCGCCGGTTTCCTTCTCGCCGCCGAACGCGCCGCCGATCTCCGCACCGGAGGTGCCGATGTTGACGTTGGCGATGCCGCAGTCGCTGCCCGCCGCCGACAGATACTGCTCGGCCGCCTTCAGGTTCTGCGTGAAGATCGCCGCCGACAGGCCTTGCGGCACGCTGTTCTGCAGTTCGATCGCCTCGTCCAGGGTCTTGAACGGCATCACGTAGAGGATGGGCGCGAAGGTTTCCGTCTGCACCACCTCGTCGCTGTTCTTCAGGCCCGTGACGATGGTCGGCAGCACGAAGTTGCCCTTGCGGTCGCCGAGCGCGGCGCCGCCGGTCGCGACCTTGCCGCCGGCCGCCTTGGCCTTTTCCACGGCGGCGAGGTAGGCCTGCACGGCGTCCTTGCTGTTCAACGGACCCATCAGCGTGGTGGCCAGGGTCGGGTCGCCGATCTTGCCTTCCACCTGCTTGTAGGCGGTGACCAGCCGGGCGGTGACGTCGTCGGCGATGGACTCGTGCACGAACACGCGGCGCGTGCTGGTGCAGCGCTGGCCGGCGGTGCCGACGGCGCCGAACACGATGGCCGGGATCGCCAGCTTCAGGTCCGCGCTCTCGTCCAGGATGATGGCGTTGTTGCCGCCCAGCTCCAGCAGCGAACGGCCCATGCGCTGGGCCACGCGCTCGCCCACGTGGCGGCCCACCTTGGTGGAGCCGGTGAAGCTGATCAGCGGGATGCGCTTGTCGTCCACGAACTGCTGCGACAGTTCCACGCCGGCGTCGTTGAACAGGAAGAAGATGTCGGGGAAGCCGCCGGCCTTCAGCGCCTCGTTGCAGATCTTCATCGTGGCGATGGCCGAGAGCGGGGTCTTCGGCGAGGGCTTCCAGATGCAGACGTCGCCGCACACCGCCGCGAGGAAGGCGTTCCACGCCCACACCGCGACCGGGAAGTTGAACGCGCTGATGATGCCGACCAGGCCGACCGGGTGCCACTGCTCGTACATGCGGTGGCCGGGGCGCTCGGAGTGCATGGTGTAGCCGTAGAGCATGCGGCTCTGGCCCACCGCGAAATCGGCGATGTCGATCATCTCCTGCACTTCGCCGTCGCCCTCGGGCTTGATCTTGCCCATCTCCAGCGCGACCAGCGAACCCAGCGCATCCTTGTGCCTGCGCAGCGCCTCGCCGCACAGCCGCACCGCCTCGCCGCGACGCGGCGCCGGCGTGGCGCGCCAGAGCTTGAACGCGGCCTGCGCGCGCTCGACGATCAGCGCGTAGTCGGCCGCGCTGGAGGCGTGCACCGTGGCGATGGCCTCGCCCGTGGCCGGATTCAGCGGCTGCAGCGTGCCGGCGTCGCTGGTCTTCGACCACTCGCCGTTGCCGAGATAGCTGCCGGAGTTGGCGTCGGCGAGGCCGAGCGCGGAGAGGATGCTGTGGGACATGGGAACTCCAGTGCCGGAGGCGCGCAGCGCCCCGTTTCGAAACGCCGATTCTAGCAGGGGCGCCCCCTGCGCCGGTTCGCGCACCGCGGCAATCCATGCCAGAATCCGCGCCTCGGCCCCGTAGCTCAGCTGGATAGAGCATCCCCCTCCTAAGGGGAAGGTCGCGCGTTCGAATCGCGCCGGGGTCACCAGATGCGCGAAGGCCGGCGAGAGCCGGCCTTTGGCGTTGGGCGATGTCGTGGTTGTCGACGCGCTTGGGTCAGACGGCTGGTTCGTCCGCCATGAGCAAGTTGCCGCGCTTATGGGCAACTGAAGCTGGGGATGGGGTAGGAGTCTTTGCCCTTGGCTTTCGCTGCAGCAATCAGTTGGTCCTGTTCTTGCCACCACTTTGCATAACAGGCGCATTGCTTCTCGATTTCCAGCGGGCGACCGTTGAGATGGCGCCAGTAAGAAGCGAGCACGACGGCAGATGCGTCGTCGAATGACTGGGCGCCAAGGGCATGCAGTTTGTCGGCCAGCCTGGAATGGCCGGATCGGAACCACACATTTCTCATGTAAATACCCAAACTCATATCCGCGTTTGCCACGGCCTCGGCTTCCGGGGTGTTCTTGAAAGCTTCGCGTTTTTGCGGTCCGAGTTGCTTGTCGAGTGCTGAAAACGCTTGCAACATGGTGTTTGGAACCTCGCTGGCGCTGGCGATGATGGGTGCAAGGATGCACAAGAACAGAGCGATGAGTTTGGAGTGTCTTGGCATCATGGAACAACGCCCGAATTTGGTAGTTTGCTGTGCGGCAAACAAGGATTTCCTTGACGGCCGGTGCTGACATTCGGCATCCCCGATGACATATTGAATCGGCATTCATCCGGGCGAATGGCTAGGCCTGGCCTTCAGGGAGGAATGTTCCGACAATGACCAGAGCCAGCATGATTCCTCCGATCACCACCACGGCGATGTTTGCCGCGCCGAATTTATGGTTGCCGTCGTGGTCCGGTGCCGCCTTTCGGTTGATGGAGTTGATTGCTTTTTGTGCCGGAATCAGTGGAATGAAGGAAAGCATCGAAATGAGGGAGTAGGGGTCGGGTAGGCGATAAAGGATGGTGAGGATGATCCAGGCGGCCGCGAGCAGTCCGGGTGCCGGTACGGGAATGCCATCGCTTTTGGCCTCATCGCTGATCCTTGTGAACAGGGAGTGGCATGTGAAGAAAGCAAAGAAGGCGCGCCAAAAAGGCGAGATATTCGATTTCTCACGCCCTTTTACGAGGACCCAGTTCTTGTAGAACCAATAAAGTTCGTAAAGGCCAAACGAGAAAATCGACAGCACGACAAGCTTGGTTGTGGACACCGGAAAGAACACGATGTCATCTGAAACGGTGACTTGTTCAAGCTGGGCGGCCGGTGCCTGATATGGATTTTCCATGGTTGATCGACCCCTGTACGCTTCTGAAACCCGACCTGAGCTTGATTTTTGGACGAGCCGCGACCCCGCGGGCCCCTCCCTGCCGGGAAGGCACCAGACCGCACAGGCTTTACCAAAAAAAAGCGATCCCCATCCCCTGATCGCGCAGTCCGTGTCTGCTGCCCCATTCGGCAGCTGTTCCCGGACGTGGCGCCCCCGCGCGGATACTCTCACCCGCAGCTGGCGTCGGCAAGCGTGGGTGATACGAAGCGGTGGCTTCGCACCGCCGCAGCTGCTTTTTCTTCTTGAGCCCTGATCTGCCACGGCCCGCATGCGCCGGCTGCCGACGCATGCGATGCACGTGGATCGGGCACGCGCTCGACGTAGCCGGATGCTTGCGCAACTCCGCTCAGCGCGGCTGTTTCAACATCGCCGTGAGCCCGTCGAGCTGCGCGCGATACCCATCCAGCACCTTGGCCGTCACCACGGCATAGCGATCCGCTTCATTCCAACGCCGCGCTTCCAGCGCCTCGCGCACGCCGGGCACGGTTTTCACGCCGTATCCGGTGAGCATGCCGGGAGCGTAGATCATGTGCCTGAACCAGGTGCGACCGGGCAGGCCGTCGGGGGCGGTGAGGGATTGCTCCATGCGGCCGATCAGCGCGTTGAGTTCATTGCGTTGGGCGTCGCCGAGGTCGAGGCCGGCGGCGGCGCGGGCGTGGTACGCGGTCTCGTACGCTGCGGCGCTTTGCTTGAGTTGCTTCGCGGCGCGGTCCAGCGGGGCGAGGTCGATCGCGGGCATGTCGGAGTCGCGTTCCGGCGGTGCGACGGGACGGGTGGGGTCGCCGGTCAGCGCGTAGGCGTGCTGGTCGAGCAGGCGATGCTGTTCGTCGGTGGCCTTGCGGGTGGCGTCGACGAGTTCGTGCAGTTGCTTCACGTAGCGGTCCAGCGTATCGCTGAAGTCGCCGAAGCGCAGCGGCAGCACGCGGGCATCGGCGGTGCGCAGCACGATGTGGCCGGCGACCTTGGACAGCGCCACGCCGTATTCGAACGTGGGATCGCCGTAGCGTGCGTAGTGATCGAAGGAGTCGTAGCGCGAGTGGTAGACGCCGGCGTCGTCGTCCTCGCCGCTGAAGCCGAGGTCCAGCGAGGCGATGCCCAGATGTTCGAGGAAGGCGCTGTAGTCGGAGCCCGAGCCCAGCGCGCCAATCGGCAGGTCGCCGCCCGCGGCCGCCAGTTTGGCGTTTTCCTTCGCTTCCGGGTTCGCGCCCTTGGCCGCGCCGTCCACCAGCATGCGGGCGCGCAGGCGCTGCTGCACGCTGACCTTGGTTTCAGGATCGGCGACGCCGGCGGCGACCTGGTTCACCAGGTGCTGCAGCGAGTGGCTGCCGCCGGCGTCGAGGAAGCCGCGGCCGTTGGTGTCGGAGTTGACGTAGAGCACGGCCTTGGCCTGCAGCTCCTTCGCGTGCGTCTCGGCCCATTCGGTGGAGCCGAGCAGGCCCGGTTCCTCGCCGTCCCAGCTGGCGTAGACCAGGGTGCGCTGCGGCCGCCAGCCTTGCTTGACCAGTTCGCCGATGGCCTTGGCCTCGGCCAGCAGCGCCACGTTGCCGGCGAGCGGGTCCCAGGCGCCGAACATCCAGCCGTCGTGGTGGTTGCCGCGGACGATCCACTGGTCCGGCTCGGTGGAACCCTTGAGCGTGGCGATCACGTCGTAGACGGGCTTGCGATCCCAGTTCGACTCGACGACGAGATGCGCCTTCGCCGTGCCGGGACCGATGTGGTAGGTGAACGGCAGCGCGCCGCGCCACTCGGCCGGCGCCACCGGGCCGCGCAGCGATTCGAGCAGCGGCGTGGCGTCGGCGTACGAGATCGGCAGCACCGGGATCTTCATCAGCGTCTTCGCGTCCTTCAGCGCCAGGTGCTTCGCGCCGGGGACCGAGCCGTAGCCGGGCGTGGTGGGATCGCCGGGGTAGACCTGCATGTCGGCCACCGAACCGCGCTGCACGCCGTCGGCCGGTCGCCAGCCGCCGTCGGGATACGCGTCGCCGCGCCAGTAGCCGTCGTCGTGCGGGTCGGAATAGATCAGGCAGCCCACTGCGCCGTGTTCCTGGGCGAGCTTGGGCTTGAGGCCGCGCCAGCCGCCGCCGTAGCGCACGATCACGATCTTGCCCTGCACGTCGATGCCGCGCCGGGCCAGCGCCTCGTAGTCGTCCGGCATGCCGTAGTTGACGTAAACCAGCGGCGCGGTGACGTCGCCGTCGCCGCCGTAGACGTTGTACGGCGGCAGCGTGCCTTCGCGGATGGACGAGGTGGCGTCGCCGGGCATGGCCGGTTCGCTGAGCTTCGCGGTGAACGGCTTCGGCCCCAGCAGTGCGAGCGCCACCTTCTTCGGCGTGGGGTAGAGCACGTCGAAGGTTTCGATGTGCGCGTCCCAGCCCCATTCGAGGAATTTCGCCAGCATGAACTCGGCGTTAGCCTTGTCGTGCGGCGTGCCGACCTGGTTCGGCTGCGAGGACATCTGCTGCAGCCACGCGCGCTGGTCGGCCGGATCGAGAAGCGCGTCGAAGCGCTGCTCCAGGCTTTGCTGCCGCGCCGCGCCCTCGGCGGTGAAGCCCCGCATGGGGCTGGCCGGGTTGCCGTCCGGGGCGGCGGCCGCGGCGGCGAAGGTGGCGAGCAGGCAGCCGAGTGCCCAGGCCGGGCGAACGACGGGACGGATCATGCGGGTAGTCTCCTTCACGGCCAGCAGGCACGGTGCGACCGCGCGGGGGCGCGCGTCAACTGCGGCAATAGCGCAGCGGCACGCCGGGCAGGCAGGGCTGCGGGCCCCGGCGCGGTTCCGGCGACGCTTCGCGCCGCTCGTCGTTGCCGCCCTCCGCCCGCACGGTGATGTTCTGCCGGTAGACCTGGTCGCCGCCTGTGGAGCTGAAGCGCAGGCGGTATTTGCCGGGGCGCAGGTAGAGTTCGGTGCTGGGCGCGCCCTGGGCGCTGGTCGTCACCTTCACCATCGACGCCGCCATCAGCGGGGCCAGGTCCAGCACCATGCGGTCGGCAGGAATCGCGTCGTCGCCCTCGTCGGCGTAGCGCGCCTCGACCAGGCAGGGGTAGTGCTGCTGGCAGCGCGCGCCGTCGACGAACCAGGGCTTGCGCAGGCCGCCCAGGGTCAGCCAGTCGGGGCGGCCGTGCACCAGGTGGCGCGGCGGAAAGAACACGCTGACGTCGTAGCCCGGGCGCAGCGACCACGGCTTGCCGGCCGCGTTGGTGAACACGATGGGCGCGGCGGGATGCAGCTGCTGCATCACCGCGGTGTAGACGGGGTGGTCGTCGCTGGCGAACGCGTGCGGATACAGCATGGTCTGCTCCACCGACAGCATCGGCAGGCCGGTGAGCTTGTACAGGTGCTCGGCCATCGATGAGCCGTCGAGGTAGCGGCCGGATTTCACGATGTGCGCGTAGCCGGCGTCGACCACCAGCCGCGCCTTGGGGTCGTGCTTGAACACGGCCTCGTAGAGGTTCTTCGCCTGTTCGGTCTCGCGCGCGTCGCCGGTGGCGTTGGACAGCGCCTCGTAGGCGACCACCTTGAAGCCCAGCTTCAGCGCGGTGCGCACCATCTCCGCGCACACCGGCTCGGCGGTGTAGAAGCCGCTCTTGTCCACGGGATAGCCGCGCGCCTGCAGGCCGGTGTCGGTCTGGTACAGCGTCTCGGCGGCGAAATAGGTGAAGCCCTGCTCGCGCAGCCGGCTCAGCAACTGCACGGTGAGGCTGCGGGTGAGCGGCACGTTGTGCGCCTCGTTCAGCAGCACGATGGGGTAGGACCTGGCCAGCTCCGGGATCGTCGTCAGCGCCGGGTGGGGGTTGTAGTCGGGCAGGCCCAGCGGCGAGGGGGCGTCGTCGTGTTCCGGCACCTGCTTGATCGAGAAGCTGGCCGCCGCGTCGGGGTAGTCGCCGATGAAGGTCTGGTACCAGCTGATGTACTGGCCGAAGATCAGGCGGAACGCCGGCGACCTGTCCTCGTTGTAGGCGTTGCGCATCACCTGGTACTGCGCGAGCAGGCCCTTGTGCGTGTTCGCCTCGGTCATGATCTTTTCGGACTTGTTCGCCGCGGCGAGCTGTGCCGCCTGCCATTCGGCCGCGGTCTGGGCGCGCGAGGCGCAGGGCGCCCATGCCAGCAGCGCGCAGGCGAGCAGGGGGAGCAGGCGAAGCGGTACGTTCATCGGCTGCCTCGTGGGTGGGGGCGCCTCGTTGGCTGCCGTTTTACCAGCCTCGCGGCGTGCTGTCCCGTGCGCCGTGCGGGCCCCTGTCACAAGTCATGAGCCTGCGCTAGCGCAGGCCTTGCCATACCGCCCGCAGCAATTCGCCGTCGGGATCGTTGTCCTGCTCCCAGTACATCAGGCCGCCCAGGTGCTGCGCCTTGACGTAGGCGGCCTTGGCGGCGATGGAGCGTGGATCGTCGTAGCTGACGAAGCGGCGGGTGGCGGCGTTCCACAGGTACGGCGCCTCGGCCTGCGCGTCCCAGTGGCGCACGTAGCCATTGCGGTCGATGAAGCCGGCCTTGAGCGCGGGCCAGGGATGTTCGCCCTGGTAATGGCCGTAGCGCTGGAACAGGCCGTCGTGGTCCGTCGTTACCTCGGCGAATTCGCGGCCGTAGAACGCCACGCCCGGCACCAGCTTGTGCGCCGGCACGCCGGCGGCGAGGAACTGCCGCACCGCGCGCGCCAGCGTGCGCGCATCCGCCGGCGCCAGCGCGGAGGCATGCAGGCCGGTGTGGTTGCAGGTGGTGGGCGTCATCGAGTTGCAGAAGTCGTAGGTCATCAGGTTGAACCAGTCCAGCGACGGCGCCACCGCGGCGAGGTCGATGCCGTCCACGAACGGGCCGTCGGCGGCGGCGATGGTGAGCAGGTCGTGCTTGCCATCGCCCGTGCGATCCAGCGTGGTGCGCAGCGTGCGCAGCAGGGCGGTGAAGTTTGCCCGGTCCTGCGGGCTGGAGGCGATGCCGGATTCGTGGTGGCCGGGATATTCCCAGTCCACGTCGAGGCCGTCGGCCCGCGTTTCCGCGAGCAGCGCGGCGGCGCTGTCGGCGAAGCGCTGCCGGCCGGCCGCGGTGGCGGCGGCCTCGGAGAAGCCTCCCGCGCCCCAGCCGCCCACCGACACCATCACCTTCAGCCCGGGATGCGCGGCCTTCAGCGCGACGCGCTGCTGCAGCCGCTCGCGCGCGTCGGGCGCCAGCGTCACGCGGCCATCCACCACCTTGGCGAACGCGAAGATCAGCGTGTCGATACGGTCCACGTCATGCGCGGGGATGGGGTGCCGGGCGGTGTCGTAGGCCACCACGCGATAGCGTTCGCCAGTGGCGGACGTCGGCGCCGCGGCGAGCGCGCAGAGCGGCAGCGCCCATGCAGTCAGCAGCGCGAGCAGGGCAGGTATGCGGCGTGAGCGCATGGGGAAACTCCGCGGTTGGGGACGCTACGATGATCGCAGCGCGCCGAAAGCGCGGCCAGTGCGTGGCGATACACTGCGACCTGATGCACTACCGGAATCCCTGACCGTGAGCGACACCGACACACCCGCCGGTCCACCGGACGACCCGCGCCCGCAGCCGCCGCCCGCGCCGGACCCCTCCGAATGCTGCGGCGACGGCTGCGCGCCGTGCATCTACGACACCTACGACGAAGCAGTGGCGTATTACCGCAGCGCGCTGGCAGCGTGGAAGGCGCGGCATCCCGAGGCCTGACGCGGTGTTGGCAATCGCGGACGCCGCCCCCAGATCGGGCGGATCGTGCCACCGGATGCCGCCATGATTCCGTTTTCCGTCCTCGACCTCGCGCCCATCACCGAGGGCAGCGACGCCAGCCAGGCGTTCCGCAACACGCTGGACCTGGCGCAGCTCGCCGAGCGGCTGGGCTATACGCGCTACTGGCTGGCCGAACACCACAACATGCCCGGCATCGCCAGCGCGGCGACCGCGGTGCTGATCGGCCACGTGGCCGGCGGCACGTCGCGCATCCGCGTGGGCGCGGGCGGCATCATGCTGCCGAACCACACGCCGCTGCAGGTGGCCGAGGCGTTCGGCACGCTGGCCGCGCTGCATCCGGGGCGGATCGACCTCGGCCTCGGGCGCGCGCCCGGCACCGACCACGCCACCGCGCGGGCGCTGCGCCGCTACTACGACAGCGCGGACGCGTTTCCGCAGGACGTGGCGGAACTGCTGGCGTATTTCGAGCCGGCGACTCCGGACCAGGTGGTGCGCGCGGTGCCCGGCGCGGGCAGCGAGGTGCCGGTGTGGCTGCTCGGTTCCAGCCTGTTCGGCGCACAGTTGGCCGCGCGGCTGGGCCTGCCGTACGCGTTCGCCTCGCACTTCGCGCCCGACGCGATGGACGAGGCGCTGGCGCTGTACCGCCGCGACTTCCGGCCATCGGCGCGGCTGGCGCAGCCCTACGCCATGCTCGGCCTCAACGTGGTGGCGGCCGCCAGCGACGCCGAGGCGCGGCGGCTGTTCACCACCCAGCAGCAGAGCTTCGTGAACCTGCGCCGTGGCCGCCCCGGCCTGATCCCGCCGCCGATCGACGACATCGAGGCGTTCTGGACGCCGCCGGAAAAGATGATGGTGGAACGCGCGCTGGCCTGCGCCGTGGTTGGCGATGCCGCCACGGTGAAGGAAGGCATCGCCGCCTTCGTCGCCCGCCACCGGCCGGACGAGCTGATGATCACCAGCAACGTGTTCGACCACGCGGCGCGGCGACGCTCCTGCGAGTTGGTCGCTGCCGCGCTGAGCTGAGGCACGCACAGCTAAGGCTCGCGCAGCTAAGGCTAAGGATGGTCTGATTTTGCTCGTCATTCCTGCGAAAGCAGGAATCCAGAGCCTTTAGGTTCCGTGGCTACAGGCACTGGATCCCAGCTTTCGCTGGGATGACGAGCAGGTAGTCGATTGATCAAGCCTTCCCGAAGCCGGAAAGGCTTACGGGGTCACGCCCACCAGCTTCACGTCGAACACCAGCGAGGCGCCGGGCGGGATCACGCCGCCGGCGCCGCGCGCGCCGTAGCCGAGCGCGGCGGGGATCAGCAGCGTGCGTTCGCCGCCCACGTGCATGCCGGCCACGCCCTGGTCCCAGCCCTTGATCACCTGGCCCTGGCCCAGCGCGAACGAGAACGGCGTGCCGCCGTGATCGTCGGTGCTGTCGAACTTCGCGCCGTGCTTGTCCGGCGCGTGCTCGTCGTACAGCCAGCCGGTGTAGAGCACCTGCACGGTCATGCCGGGCTTCGCCTCGGCGCCGCTGCCGGTTTTCGTGTCGACCACGCCCAGTTGCTCCACCTGGCCGCTGGCGGCCGGTGCGGCTGCCGGCGGCGCGTCGTTGTTGTTGTTGCAGGCGGTCAGTGCGGCCAGCGCGAGGGCGGAAGAGGCGAGCAGGGCGAGCGAGCGGCGCATGGGCGGGTATCCGTGATGGTGAGGCGGCATCATCGCAGATCGGGCCGCGTGCCTCGATGGCCTACGCGGCCGCGGCTTGCGGCTGCGGCCATGCGTGCGCGGGGTAGTAGACCTGCATCATGCGCGCCACGTAGGCGACCAGGTTCGCATGGCGCCCGGCGGCTGCGCGCAGCGGCGAGTCGAAGAACGGCGTGAGGATGGCCGCCAGCACGCTGAACGCGATCGCATCGGCTGCGTGCGGGCGGTCGCCGAACAGGTGGATGCGCTCGCCGAGCAGCACGGCCAACGCGTCGATCGAACGCGTGCCCAGCGCGGCGATCTGTTCCGGGGAATGGCGGCCCAGGCCCTGGGCATGCAGTTCATTCTGCTTCGCGGCCTGCATGTCGGCGCGCAACCGCTCGCGCATCGCCGCGGGGGCGGCGTCGACGAAATGCGCCGGACCCTTGGCGAAATTCGCCGGGTCGACCCAGCGGAACCACACCATCGCCCAATACAGGTGATCCTCGGCCAGCCGCTCCACGGCCCAGGCCTCCGCGCGCTGGCGGGCGTCGAGCCCGGCGTCCAGGTCGATGCCGTACTTGCGCTCGAAGTGGGCGCGGATGAAGGTGGAGTCGCACACCACCTCGCCCGCGTCCTCGATCCAGGGCAGCTTGCCCTTGGGCGCCTCGGGCGGAATCGCGAACACCTTGCGGTACGGCAGGTTCGCCATCTGCAACTGCACCTCGGTCTTGGTGACGAAGGGACTCGGATCGGGCAGGCCGAACGCGGGGGCACAACCGTACAGGGTGATTTGCGGCGTGGTCATGGCGCACTCCAGTGGGGAATGGCGGCCAGCGTGGCGGGGGGCTGCTGACAGCCTGCTGTCAGCAGCCCCGGCGGCGTGGCGCCGGCTGCAGCGCAACATGGGCAGAACGGCCAAACCACGCTATCTTGCGCTGCAGCGTCCATCCGGGGAGTACCAGCGTGAATTCCAAGCCCATGTCCAGCGCGCCCACCACGCGCGCCGAACTCACTTTGCGCGGCGTGATCATCGGCATCGTGATCACCGTGGTGTTCACCGCGGCGAACGTGTTCTTCGGCCTCAAGGCCGGCCTCACCTTCGCCACCTCGATCCCGGCGGCGGTGATCTCGATGGCGATCCTGCGCGCGATGAAGAACTCCACGATGCAGGAGAACAACATCGTGCAGACGGTGGCCTCGGCCGCCGGCACGCTGTCGGCGATCATCTTCGTGCTGCCCGGCCTCATCATCATCGGCTGGTGGAACGGCTTCCCGTTCTGGATGAGCTTCGGCATCTGCGCCACCGGCGGCATCCTGGGCGTGATGTACACGATCCCGCTGCGCCGCGCGCTGGTGACCGATTCCGACCTGCCGTACCCGGAGGGCGTGGCCTGCGCCGAGGTGCTGAAGGTCGGTTCGGCCGGCGGCGAGGAGGCGGCCGAATCGGTGGAATCCGGCGGCGCCGGCCTCAAGGCGGTGATCGTGGGCTCCATCGTCTCGGCGGTGTTCTACGTGGTGGTGCAGACCAGGCTGTTCGCCGAGGCGGTGTCCAGCTATTTCCGGGTGGGCGACCGCGGCGCGGCCACCGGTTTCGATTTCGGCCTGTCGTTCGCGCTGTTCGCGGTGGGCCACCTGGTGGGCCTGTGGGTGGGCGTGGCGATGCTGCTGGGCGCGCTGATCGGCTGGGGCTGGGCGGTGCCGCACTTCCTCATCATGCATCCGGAGAGCGGCACGGCGGCCGCCGCCGCCCAGGCCACCTGGAGCCATTACGTGCGCTTCGTGGGCGCGGGCACCATAGGCGTGGCGGCGATCTGGACGCTGGCCAAGCTGGTGAAGCCGGTGATCAGCGGCCTCGCCGGCGCGATGGCGGCCTCCAAGGTGCGCAAGGCGGGCAAGCTGGAAACCCTGCCGCGCACCGAGCGCGACATGCCGATCGGCATCGTCGGCCTGATCACGCTGCTGTGCCTGATCCCGGTGGGCTGGCTGCTGGCGCACTTCAGCAACGTCAGCGGACTGGGCGACCACGTGGCGCTGCTGGTGATCGGCGGCCTGATCTTCGTGGTGATCCTGAGCTTCCTGGTGTCGGCGGTGTGCGGCTACATGGCGGGCCTGATCGGCTCGTCGAACAGCCCGCTGTCGGGCGTGGGCATCCTGGTGGTGATCATCGCTGCGCTGCTGCTGGTGCTGGGCGTGAAGTCGATGCTGCCGGCGGAGGCGGGCAAGGCGCTGGTCGCGTTCGCGCTGTTCGTCACCGCGATCGTGTTCTCGGTGGCCTCGATCGCGAACAACAACCTGCAGGACCTCAAGACCGGCCAGCTGGTGGACGCCACGCCGTCGCTGCAGCAGTGGGCGCTGGTGATCGGCGTGATCGCGGGCGCGGTGGTGATCCCGCCGGTGCTGAACCTGCTGAACGAGGCCTACGGCTTCCTCGGCACCCCGGGCGTGGACCCGGCGCGCGCGCTGCCGGCGCCGCAGGCCGGGCTGATCTCGGCGCTGGCGCAGGGCGTGATCACCGGCAACATCGACTGGAGCCTGATCGCGATCGGCGCCGCGATCGGCGTCGCGCTGATCGTGGTGGACGAGGTGCTGGGCAAGACCACGAAATCGATGCGCCTGCCGCCGCTGGCGGTGGGCCTGGGCATCTACCTGCCCACCTCGACCACGCTGATGGTGGTGGTGGGTGCGCTGGTCGGCGCGTGGTTCGACCGGCGCGCGGATCGCGGCCCCAGGGCCGAGGCCACCAAGCAGTTGGGCGTGCTGCTGGCTTCCGGCCTGATCGTGGGCGAGAGCCTGCTGGGCGTGTTCGTGGCGGCGCTGGTGGCGTTCGCCGACAAGCTGGGCTTCTCCAACCCCAAGGCGCCGCTGGCGCTGGTGGGCGAGGACTTCCACGGCACGGCGATCTGGATCGGCGGCCTGGTGTTCGTCGCCAGCGTGGTGGTGATGTACCGCTGGATCGCGCGCACGGGGCAGGGCACGGTCGCGTCCTGAGCGCGGCGGCTGTTCATCGCCTGCAACAAGGCGTGCCCTAAACTAGCCGTCTGCCGGGTGTCGCCTTGCCGCATCCGCCCGGCGCACCGGTCCGGTGCGGCTATGCCGCCGGACCGCCAACCGGCCGTCTGCCGGATCTTTTCCAGGGAAAACGAGCGTCGCGTGGAGCAGGAAAAAGTCGAACAGGTGCCGCGCACGGAAGAGGCCCTGGACCCGCCCAGCCAGCGGGTGGTGCTGTTGCGCCGGATTGCCGGGCCGCTGCTGTCGGTGGGCATGCTGTGCCTGGCGCTGTGGGCGCTGCACCTGCTGGCGCGCGACGTCACCTACCACGAGATCCGCCAGTACGTGGAAAGCGTGTCGCGCACGCGCCTGCTGATGGCGATCGCGCTGACCACGCTGGGTTTCGGCGTGATGTCGTTCTACGACCGCTTCGGCCTCGAAGCGATCGGCAAGTCGCTGCCGTGGCGGCGGGTCACCCTGATCTCCTTCATCAGCTATGCCTTCAGCAACGCGGTGGGCATGTCGCTGCTGGTGTCCGGCTCGATCCGCTACCGCTTCTACCTGCAGAACGGCCTCACCACCACCGAGATCGCGAAGCTGGTGCTGTATTGCACGCTGAGCTTCTGGCTGGGCCTGCTGGCGCTGACCGGCGTGACCCTGCTGGTGGTGCCGCTGCCGGCCGGGCTGCCGATGAGCGACTGGCGGCTCACGCTGGCCATCGCGCTGACGGCGATTCCGCTGGCGTGGGTGCTGGGCGGCTTCATCCGCAAGCCGATCCGGCTGTGGCGCTGGCGCGTGCTGCTGCCGCGCCCGCTGCCGGCGCTGCGCCAGGTGCTGGTGGGCGCGCTGGACTGGTGGCTGGCGGCGGCGGTGATGTACGTGCTGATGCCGGACCGCCTCGACACCGGCTTCGGGCATTTCCTCGCGATCTTCGTGATCGCGCAGATCGCCGGCCTGATCAGCCACGTGCCGGGCGGCCTGGGGGTGTTCGAGGCGGTGATGCTGGCCGGCTTCGGCGCCACCGGCAACCAGGCGCTGGCGGCGCCCATCCTGGGTTCGCTGGCGGCGTTCCGCATCGTGTATTACCTGTTGCCGCTGTGCGCGGCCACGGTGCTGGTGCTGCAGCGCGAGGCGCGCGGGCTGCGCCGGCAGTCGTTGTGGTCGCCGTGGTTCACCGGGCTGCTGCCTTCGTTCTTCGCCGGCCTGACCCTGGTGTCCGGCGCGGTGCTGCTGTTTTCCGGCGCCACCCGTGCGCTGCCGGACCGCATGGCGATACTGCGCAGCGTGTTGCCGCTGTCGGTGCTGGAAGTCTCGCACCTGCTCGCCAGCGTGATCGGCATGCTGCTGCTGATCCTCGCCCGCGGCCTGCAGCGGCGGCTGGACGCGGCCTACTGGCTGACCCTGGTGCTGCTGGTGGCCGGCGCGGTGTTCTCGCTGCTGAAGGGCATCGACTACGAGGAAGCCACCCTGCTGGCCTTGCTCGCGCTGGCGCTGGGTCCGGCGCACAAGCTGTTCTACCGGCGCGCATCGCTGTTCAACGCCAGCTTCTCGGTGGGCTGGATCGTGGCGATCGTGGCCGTGTTCGGCTGCGCCACCTGGCTGGTGATGTTCAGCTACAAGCATGTCGAGTACAGCAGCAGCCTGTGGTGGGAGTTCAGCTTCCACGAGGGCGGCGCGCCACGCGCGTTGCGTGCGCTGGTGGGCGCGGCGGTGGCGGGGCTGCTGTTCGCGCTGGCCAGCCTGATCAAGCCGCAGCGCCTGCGCCGCACGCCGCCCAGCGAGGCGGAACTGCAGCGCGCGCTGCCGCTGATCCGCGGCTTCCATTCCGCGCAGGCGCACCTCGCGCTGATGGGCGACAAGCACCTGCTGTTCGACGCCGACGGCAAGGCCTTCCTGATGTACGACACCGAGGGCCGCAGCTGGGTGAGCATGGGCGATCCGGTGGGCGAGGACGAGGACGCGCGGCGCGAGCTGGTGTGGAGTTTCCGCGAGCAGTGCGAGCGGGCGGGCGGCTGGCCGGTGTTCTACCAGGTCAGCCCGGCGGACCTGGACATGTATCTGGAAGTGGGCATGAGCCTGCTGAAGATCGGCGAGGAAGCGCGCGTGCGGCTGGCGGATTTCAACCTCGACGGCAAGTCCAGGAAGACGCTGCGCGGTACCGTCAACAAGCTGGGTCGCGACGGCCTGCGGCTGGAGATCGTGCCGGCCAACGAGGTGGCGCCGCTGCTGCCCCGGCTCAAGGAGATCTCGGACGCGTGGCTGGGCGACAAGCACGCGCGCGAGAAGCGCTTTTCGCTGGGCGCGTTCGACCCGCGCTACCTGGTGCGCACGCCGATGGCGCTGGTGTGGCAGGGCGAGCGCATCGTGGCGTTCGCCAACCTGTTCCTCACCGAGACGCGGGAAGAGGCCTCGCTGGACCTGATGCGCTTCGTGCCCGACGGCCCTTCCGGCATCATGGATTACCTGTTCGTCGAGCTGATGCAGTGGGCGAAGGCGGAGGGCTACCGCTGGTTCAACCTTGGCATGGCGCCTCTTGCGGGCCTCACCAGCCGGCGCCAGGCGCCGCTGTGGAACCGCTTCGGCGCGCTGGTGTTCGGCCGCGGCGAGCGCTTCTACAATTTCCGCGGCCTGCAGCGCTACAAGGACAAGTTCGACCCCGAGTGGGAGCCGCGCTACATGGCCGTGCCGGGCGGCATTGCGCTGCCGATGATTCTCGCCAACGTGGCCAGCCTGATTTCCGGCGGCCTCACCGGGGTGGTGCGCCGATGAGCATGTCGAAACGAGGAAAGCGGATCATGTGGGCTGGTATCGGCGTGTGCGTGCTCGGGCTGGCGTTGGTGTGGACGCCGTTTTCCAAACCCGGCCTGGAGCAGTCCGCCATCGTGCTCGCGCCGGTGGCCGGCGTGGCGCCGCCGCCCGGCAAGGACGACGTGCTCACCATCCTGTATTCCGGCGACGGCGGCTGGGCCGATCTCGACAAGCAGCTCGGCAGCGCGTTCGTGGCGCGCGGCATCCCGGTGGTGGGCGTCAACGCGTTCAAGTATTTCTGGCGCAGCCGCTCGCCCGACGACGCGGCCGCGGAGCTGGACGCGCTGATGACCAAGTACCTGGACCAGTGGCACAAGCGGCGCGTGTGGCTGGTGGGCTTCTCGTTCGGCGCCGACGTGCTGCCCAGCCTGATCGACAAGCTCAGCCCCGCGAACCGCGCGCGCATCGCCCAGCTGGTGCTGCTCTCGCCCAGCCGCGACACCAGCTTCGAGATCCAGTTCGAGGGCTACATGGTCGCGCAGGGGCGCTTCAAGGCGTTCGTGAAGACCATGCTGGAGAAGTTCAACAAGGTGCCGCACTACGATGCGCTGCCGCCGGTGCAGGCGCTCAAGCAGCAGTTTCCGGTGGTCTGCTACTACGGCAAGGACGGCGCCGACGACAGCTTGTGCACCGATCCCGGCCTGCCGGCCTGGGTGAAGGTGAACGCGAAGAACGGCGATCACCATTTCGAGGGCGGCTACCAGCCGCTGGCAGCGCAGATGGTGGGCGAATTGCCCGCGGCCGCTGCCACCGTGGCGACGCCCGCGCAGCCATGAGTGCAGGCTTCGCCGCCGACGCGCCGGAGGCGGCGCTGTCCGCGTTGTTCGTGCCGTTCGACGCCGGCCTGCTGCAGTTGCCGCCGGATGGCCGCGCGCTGTTCCTGCGCGCCCGCTCCGGCGTGCGCCTGCGCGAAGTCGCGCAACCCGGCTGGTTGTGCGAGCAGAGCTTCCTGCCGTTCGCCGACGAACTGGCGCGTTGCGGCCTGCGCGTGGGCGAGCCGGCCGACGGCGAAACCTTCCCGCTGGTGCTGCTGCTGCCGCCACGCCAGCGCGACGAGGCGCGCGCACTGTTCGCCCGCGCGCTGGACCATCTCGCGCCCGGCGGCACGCTGGTGGCGAGCATGGCCAAGGCCGAGGGCGCGAAGTCCGGCGAGGCGGACCTTGCGCGGCTGGCCGGTGCGGTGGGCAACCTGTCCAAGCACCACTGCCGCGTGTTCTGGACCACGCCCGCGCCGGAGACCATCGACCGCGCCCTCCAGGACGAGTGGCGCGCGCTGGACGCTCCGTGCGAAACCGCCGACGGCTGGTGGAGCCGTCCCGGCCTGTTCGCCTGGGACCGCGTGGACCGCGCCTCCGCCTTGCTGGCGGAACACTTTCCCGCCGACCTCGGCGGCCGCGTCGCCGACCTCGGCGCCGGCTACGGCTACCTCGCCACACAATTGATCGCGCGTTGCCCGGCCATCACGGCGCTGGATCTGTACGAAGCGGAGGCACGCGCGCTGGAGCCGGCGCGCCGCAACGTTGCGAACGCACTGCAAGCCGCGGGGCGCGCTATCCCGGTGAACGTGCATTGGCACGACGTCACCCGCGGCCTGCCGCAGCGCCACGACGCCATCGTCAGCAATCCACCGTTCCACCTGGGCCGTGCCGACTTGCCGGAGCTGGGCCGCGCCTTCATCGCCAGCGCCGCCGATGCGTTGTCGCCCTCCGGCCGCCTGCTGATCGTGGCGAACCGCCACCTGCCTTACGAGGCCCTGCTCGCCGCGCGCTTCGCCGACGTGCGGCAGCTCGCGCTGCAGGACGGCTTCAAGGTGATCGAGGCCCGCGGGGTGCGTGCATGAAACTGGTCAAGCTGATCGCGAACCTGGGCTACGGCAGCCGCAAGGACGTGGCCTGGATGTTCCGCGAGGGCAGGATCACCGACGTCGACGGCGAGGTGCTGTACGCCGACGACAAGCTGGAGCACGCGCGCATCCTCGTCGACGGCGAGCCGCTCGATCCGCCGCCCGGCCTGGTGCTGATGATGCACAAGCCGCTGGGCGTCACCTGTTCGCGCAAGGACGCGGGGCGCGTGGTCTACGATCTGCTGCCGCCGCGCTACCGCGTGCGCGAACCCGCGCTGTCCACCGTGGGCCGGCTGGATCGCGACACCGCGGGCCTGCTGCTGTTCACCGACGACGGCGCGCTGCTGCACCGGATCATCTCGCCCAGGGCCAACGTGGCCAAGGTCTACGAGGCCACCCTGGCCGAAGACCTGCGCGGCGACGAAGCCGCGCTGTTCGCCAGCGGCACGCTGCTGCTGGAATCGGAAACCACGCCGCTCGCTCCCGCCGCGCTGGACGTGCTGGGCCCGCGCCATGCGCGACTGGTCCTGCACGAAGGCCGCTACCACCAGGTGCGCCGCATGTTCGCCGCCACCGGCAACCGGGTGGAAACCCTGCAGCGCGTGGCGATAGGCGCACTCACGCTGGGCGAACTGGCGCCGGGCGCGTGGCGCGCGCTGGGCACCGAAGACGTCGAGCGGATCTTCACTGCGATGCCTGAAGCGCTGACGTAGCGGGCGGAAACGAAAAAGCCGGGTAACTCGGGCAAGCCGGGCCTTTGTCTGGAATGAAGGGGCGGAGCGGAAAGGGGGGCGACCGGAAACGGCCGGTTGCCGGGCATGAGGCGCTGCGGCGGCCTTTTGACATCTACAAACTTGCGGATGGCGACAGCAGTCGCCATCGGATTGATTGTCTTGAAGATATGTCATCAGTTCGTCATTTAACCTTTTGATGCTACCTTCCACCAAGGGGGATGGGATGGCAACGTCAGTGCAAATCACGCCGGGAATGCGGGGGTATGGACCGGCCGAGATACAGTGCGCCGCAAGCCTCTGCCGGCCGGGGCCCACGGTCGCGCCCACGGACACGAATGCGACCGTACGCGACCTGTTCGACCGGCATCGGGAGCTGATCAGCCTGCCGGTGATCGACGGCACGCGCGCGTGCGGCCTGATCAAGCGGCGCACGTTCCAGTCCGAGATGGCCAAGCCATTCCGCCAGGAGCTGCACGAGCACAAGAGCTGCGTCGCCTTCATGGACGGGCAACCGCTGATCATCGAGGCGGAAACGTCGATCGAGCGCACGGCGAAACTGGTGGCCGACAGCCACACGGACGCCCTCGCCGACGGTTTTCTGGTGGTGCGCGGCAACGAGTTCCTCGGCATAGGTTTCGGCCTCGACCTGATGCGCAAGGTCGCCGACCAGCAGGAGGCGAGGAATCGCCAGATCATGCAGAGCATCGACTACGCGAGCGTCATCCAGCGCGCGATGCTGCAGACTTCGCAGGAGATCCTGAAGGCGGAGCTGCCGGATTCGGCGATCGTGTGGCAGCCGCGCGACACGGTCGGAGGCGATTTTTTCCAGTGCGCCAAATTCGACCATGGCGTCTTCATCGCGATGGCGGACTGCACCGGACATGGCGTGCCCGGCGCCTTCATGACGCTGATCTCGTCGTCGTGGCTGGCCCAGGCGCTGGAACGCGATGGCCCCGCCGACCCCGCGCAGTTGCTCGGCACGCTCAACCGCAAGATCAAGCAATCGCTCGGGCAGATCGGCTCGCGGGTTGTCGGCGAGCAATCCGACGATGGCCTGGATGCCTTGTTCATGTGGCTCAATCGCCGGGACCGCGTGGTGACCTATGCCGGTGCGCGCATGCCGCTGCATGTGCTTCCGGACGGAGCGGCGACGGTCATCACGCACGAAACGGATCGTGTCGGCGTCGGCTACGTCGGCACGCCGATCGACCACCGCTGGAAAAACCGCACGTTGACCCTGCAGCAGGACGACCTGCTGTACGCGACCACCGACGGCCTGACCGACCAGATCGGCGGCTCCCGGAACATCGGCTTCGGCAAGCGTCGCCTGCGCCAATGGCTGCTCGATTGCCGCGACATGCCGGCGCCTGCACAGGTCGCCGCGATCATGCAGGCGCATGCCGAGTACCAGGGGCAGCACCGGCGCCGCGACGACGTCTCCCTCATCTGCCTGCGCGTGCCCTGAGAGCCCTCATGAACCATTCCGAGTACCGCGTATTTTCGGACTTCGTCAAAGAGCGCAAGATCGTATTCTACTACTACGGCTACTTCTCGCAGACCATCGTTTCGGCCATGGCCGAAACGATCAAGTTGAGCATGAAGCAGGCGGACACCACCGCTGCGGTCAAGCGCAAGCTGTTCTCGTGCTTTGTGGAGATGGCGCAGAACATCATCCACTACTCGTCCGAGGCGCTCACCCCGGCGACGCAGGACGATGCCGAGGTCCGCCAGGGCTCGGTCTGCATCGGCCATACCGACGAACGCTTCTACCTGATGTGCTCCAATCGCGTCTCCGCGAACGACATGGGGCCGTTGCGCGAGAAGCTCGAACCGCTCAAGTCGATGACGCTGGAAGAGATCAAGCGCGCCTACCAGGACACGCTGCGTTCCGAACAACCGGAGGGCAGCAAGGGTTCCGGGCTCGGATTCCTCACCGTCGCGCGCGATGCCAGCAAGCCGCTCGAATTCGAATTCGCTCCCCTCGACAACCACGATGACATGATGTTCTATCTGAAAGTGACCGTCTGACATGAACAACGCAACCATGGAAAACCTGTACCTGGCGGCTACGGCGGATTCGCCGGAAGTCGACTTTCGCTTCGATGCGCACGAACTTGCGCTGAAAGGCGAGTCGTACCCGGAGAACGCCGCCGCGTTCTATGGCGGTATCATCAAGCAACTGCACGACTACCTGGCGGGTTGCAGCGAAGGCACCAGGATCACGGTCGATGTCGCGCTGATCTACTTCAACAGTTCCAGTACGAAAATGCTCTTTGCTTTCTTCGAGGCACTCAACAATGCCGCCACGCGCGGCGTGCATGTCGTGCTGAACTGGCACCACGACCCGGAAGACGACACCATCGGGGATTTCGGCAGCGAGTTGCGCGACGACTTCACCGCGCTTGAATTCCGTGACCTGCCAACTGCCAGTTGATGGCCGAGCACGATCTCTTTGAGGCCGAGGAATCCGCATTGCGTGCCGCCGCGGACACGCATGCGCTGGATTCGCTCGATGCCCGGAGCTATCGCGACGCGCTGGGCACGCTCATCACCCAGTTTCGCCGGCAGGTGCGCGAGGCGCGGCGCGTCATCATGCACAGCGACCGCCAGGAACGCGAACTCAACATCCTCAACGCCAGACTGACCCAGCTCGCCGCCGAGCTCGACTACAAGGCGAAACACGACTCCCTGACCGGCGCCTACAACCGGCGTGCAGTCATCGAACTTGCCGAGGCGCACCTGCGCGACGGTGCGCTCGCGCTGATCGTGCTCGACATCGACAATTTCAAACGCATCAACGACGAGCACGGCCATCCGGCCGGCGATGCGGTGATCGTGGAACTCGTCGCGCGGCTCCGCGCGGTCGCTCCCGAACCCGTGGAAATCGGCCGCGTCGGCGGCGAGGAATTCACCGTCGTGCTGCCGGGCATGGAGCTGGAAGCAGCCGTCGCGCTGGCAGAGCGCATGCGCGCGCAAGTCGCCTCGTCGCCGTTCGACATACCAGCCGGCCGCATCGTGACGGCAAGCTTCGGGGTCAGCTTCACCCCGTGCGGCGGCATGTTCACCGAGGCTTACGGCAGGGCCGATGCCGCACTGTACGAAGCAAAACGCCGCGGCAGGAATTCCGTGGCGTCTTGAGGCCGGCGTGGCATTCGATCCGCAGGCTTGCGCGGACTGGTGAATGCGGTCCTGGTCGAGCTTGGCGAGTGGCCGGCGACGTGCCATGGCGCAGGCGGGCGTCCGTCGATTCCACCCGGGCGAATCCTGCGTGCTTGCTGCCGCAGGTGATGCAGGGTCTGGCACACATCTGGCCCGGCGCCGCGGGCAAACCGTGGTGCGCAAAGAAAAACAGCGGCATACGCCGATGCGTATGCCGCTGTTTCATGCTGGGTAAGTTGGTGGAGCGGAAGGGGATCGAACCCTCGACCTTCGCATTGCGAACGCGACGCTCTCCCAGCTGAGCTACCGCCCCACGCGAGTCGGGCATATTAGCAGCGGGGCGGCGTGCCGCCAAGACCCCGGACGCGGGAACGGGGGTTTCAGGCGGCGCCCGGTTCCGCCGCGTCGTCCAGGAACGTCGCCGTGGGCACGAAGAACAGCGAGCCGGTGACGGCGGTGCTGTAGTCCAGCAGGCGGTCGTAGTTGCCCGGCGGGCGGCCGACGAACATGTTGACCAGCATCTGCTCGATGCGCTGCGGGGAGCGCGCGTAGCCGATGAAATAGGTGCCGAACTCGCCCTTGCCGACGTCGCCGAACGGCATGTTGTCGCGCAGGATGTCCAGTTCCTCGCCGTTCTCGACGATGGTGGTGAGGGCGTTGTGCGCGGAGCTGGGCTTCGCCGCGTCGTCCAGTTCGATGTTGGTCTGCTTGGTGCGGCCGATGATCTTTTCCTGCAGCTCGACCGGCAGCGTGTTCCAGCTTTTCAGGTCGTGCAGGTATTTCTGCACGATCACGTAGCTGCCGCCGGCGAAGCCGGGATCTTCGCCGCCGATGACCACGGCCTCGACCGCGGCCTGGTCCACCGGGTTCTCGGTGCCGTCGACGAAGCCGAGCAGGTCGCGTTCGTCGAAGTACTTGAAGCCGTGCACCTCGTCGGCGCCGGCGACCGCATCGCCGAGGCGCCCCATGATCTGGGTGGCCAGCTCGAAGCACAGGTCCATGCTGACGGCACGGATGTGGAACAGCAGGTCGCCCGGCGTGGAGACCGCGTGGTGCCGCCCCTGCAGTTCGCGGAACGGGTGCAGTTCCCGCGGCCGCGGTGCGCCGAACAGCCGGTCCCATGCGTCCGAGCCCACGCCCATGACGCACGACAAGGCCCCGTCCAGGTCGCGGAAACCCACCGCGCGCACCAGCGCGGCCAGCTCGCCGCACAGCGCCCGCACGGTCGCGCGATGCGACGGTTCCGGCTGCAGGGTGACGACCAGGAAGATGGCGGCAGGCGTGAGCCTTGCCACGACCGGTTGCGGAATGACGGAAGGCACGTCGACTCCTCGCGGGGATTTTGCGCAGTGTAGTCAGGCCGTCGCGGATTTCCCAAGCGCTCAGCCGGGCAGCAGGGCCGGCAGGCGCTCGTGCAGCACCTCGCGGCGCCAGCCGCCGAGGAAGTCCGGCCACTCGCGGGTGACCACGTATTCCTCCAGCACCTTGCGCGGGCAGAGCAGGCCGGGCGGCAGGTCCAGTTCGCCGGCGCGGGCGTCGACCAGGTTCTTCATCGCGTTCAGCGCCTGCTTGGCCTCGCCCTGCGGATGCGCGGGGATGGCGGCGGTGGCGGCGATCTCCTCGTCACCCACCGGCGACTGCAGCAGCGCGAACAGTTCGCTGCGCTGGGCGCTGCGCAGGGCGCGCTGGCCGCGGCTGCGCTGTTCCAGCTCGGCGAGGCTGGCCGGCGGATGCTGGGCCAGGCTCAGCGCCAGCGCATCGTCCAGCAGCCACGGGCGCGGGCGGTCCAGCACGCGTGCGCTGCGGTCGCGCCACAGCAGCACGCGGCGCAGCAAGGCCTGCTGCGCGGGCGACCATTCGGCGGCGCCGCGCAGCGCGCGCTGCGGCTGCGGGTCGCCCTCGCGGTGGGTGGCCCGCTGCTTGAGCCGGGCGCAGTCCTCGGCATGCCACGCCGCGCGGTCGCGCCGGTGCAGGCGTTCGGCGAGCTGGGCGTGGATGGATTCCAGGTACACCACGTCCAGCGTGGCGTAGCTGCGCTGCGAGGCGGTGAGCGGGCGCTGCATCCAGTCCGAGCGCGTCTCGCCCTTGTCCAGATCGTCGCCGCAGAGTTCCGCGACCAGCGCGCGGTAGCTGATGCCCAGCCCCATGCCGGCGAACGCGGCGGCGATCTGGGTGTCGAACAGCGTGTGCGGGCCGCCGGGCAGCAGCGGCTCCAGCGTTTCCAGGTCCTCGCCGGCGCTGTGCATCACCGTGACGCCGCCGCGCGTGCCCAGCGCGGGCTGCAGCGCATCGCCGATCGCGAACGCCAGCGGGTCGACCAACGCGTGCCGCCCGCGGCAACCCAGTTGCAGCAGGGCGAGCTGCGGGTGGAAGGTATCGCGGCGCATGAACTCGGTGTCGACGCCGATCAAGGCGTCCGCCGGCACGTCGTCCAGCCAGGCTTGCAGCGCGGCGCGGTCGGCGATCCAGTCGGCGGTGACATCGGGCAGGGACACGTGGATTGCTCCGTCATCGGTGGTGACATAAGGTGAGCGGCGCACGATAACAGGCCGATCCGGGAACGCCCAGCATGCCGAGCAACACCACGCTGCATCGCCAACGCACGCTCGGCGGCATGATCGGCATCCTGGTGCTGGCATTCGGCCTCGGCTACCACTTCTTCCCGCGCCTGTTCCATGCCGAACCGGGCGAGGTCGCGCGGCGCAACCTGCCGACGCTGCCGGCCGCCGCGCCCGGCGGCGCGGCGGCCGCCAACGAGCCGGCGACCGAGGAACTGAACGCGGGGCCGCCGTTGACCCTGGCGCCCACTGCGGTGATCGCCGCGCGGCTCAGCCGCGAGCACACCAGATTGCCGGAGCAGCTCACGCCCGATCCACCCAGGCTGCGCGCGCTGTTGGACCGCGCCGCCAAGGCGCTGGCGGCCGGCCGCCTGGCCGGCGACAAGGACGGCGCCGCGGCGCTCTATCTGCAGGCAGCGAAGGACAAGCCCGACAGCCGCCGCGCGGCGCAGGGCGTGATCGACGTGCGCGCGCGGCTGGTGGCGCAGATCGAGCGCGACCTCGCGCTGGGCAACGCCGAAGACGCCACCGACCAGCTGGCGACGCTGCAGCAGTTGCCGGACAGTAAGGACGACGTGGCGCGCTTCACGGCCGCGTTGAAGACGCTCACCGACGTTCGCCCGCTGCTCGCCAAGGCGGCCGGTCTGCTGCAGCAGGGCAAGGCCGACGAGCCGGCCGGCCGCAGTGCGCTGGACATCTACCGGCAGGTGCAGCAGCTCGATCCGCAGAACGCGGTGGCGGAGCAGGGCGTGCTGGACGTGCAGCACGTGGTGCTCGACCGCGCGCTCGCCGCGGTGGCGCAGAACGATTTCGCCCGGGCGGACAAGGTGCTGGTCGAGGCGCAGGCGATCCGCCCCGGCTCGCAGCAATTGCACGACGTGCGCCAGCGGGTGGAGGACATGCGCGTCGCGCGCGCCAGCGGCGTGCTGGCGCAGGCGCACTCCGCGCTGGACGCGGGCAACCTTGCGCTGGCGCGGCAGCTCGCCGCCCAGGCGCAGGCCACCAGTCCGCAACTGGAAGGCCTCGCCGCGTTCGAGCAGCAACTGGTCAACGCGCAGTTGTACGCCAGCTACAAGCCCGGCCAGGTGTTCAGCGACCGCTACGTCGACCTGCCCGGGCAATCGCCGGCGATGGTGGTGATCCCCACCGGCAGCTTCATGATGGGCGCGGCCGACGACGACAGCGGCCGCAGCGCGTCCGAGCAGCCGCTGCACAAGGTAAGCATCGAGCAGGGCTTCGCGATGTCGCGCAGCGCGATCACCGTGGGCCAGTTCCGCGAATTCGTGCGCGAGAGCGGCTACGTTCCCGACTCGGTAAAGCACGGCGGCGCCAGCGTCTACGACGAGCGCAGCGGCGCGATGCGCGACGACGGCAACGCCACCTGGCAGGACGACTATGCCGGGCACACGGCCGCCGACAACCTGCCGGTGGTCAACGTTTCCTGGGCCGACGCCAAGGCCTACGCCGACTGGCTCGCCAAGCGCACCGGCAAGAAATACCGCCTGCCCAGCGAGGCCGAGTTCGCCTACGCGCTGCGCGGCGGCACCACCACGCGCTACTGGTGGGGCGACGACATGCCGCAGCGCAAGGTGGAGAACCTCACCGGCTCGCGCGACCGCTCGCCCAGTGGCCGGCGCTGGAACCACGCGTTCCGCGGCTACGACGACGGCTACTGGGGACCGGCGCCGGCGATGAGCTTCGCAGCCAATCCGTTCGGCCTGTACGACATGGGCGGCAACGTCTCCGAGTGGATGGCCGACTGCTGGCACGACAACTACATCCGCGCGCCCGTCGACGGCAGCGCGTGGCTCAACCCCGGTTGCGGCGTGCGCGTGCTGCGCGGCGGTTCCTGGGGCAGTTCGCCGGACCAGGCGCGCTCGGCCTGGCGGCAGGGTGCCGACGCCGGCGTGCGCAGCGGGCGCGTCGGCTTCCGGGTGGTGCGCGAACTTTGAGCCCGCGGCGGCGGCCGGGTCGGCCGTCGGCACCGCTTCGCGCGCATTGCACTAACCAAAGCCCTGAAATTCGCGTAGATTGTGCATGCCGAACGGCCACCGCCTCGCTGGAGGCGGTGCCTTACTCAACCACGATGGATGCCCATGGCTACCAAGACCACTGCCAAGAAAGCCCCCGCCAAGGCCGCCAAGCCGGCGCCGAAAGCCGCTCCCGCCGCGATCAAGCCGATCAAGGACGCGCTCAGCAAGTCCGGCCTGATCTCCCACATCGCCCAGCAGACCAGCGTCGAGACCAAGCACGTCAAGGCCGTGCTTGCCGCGCTGGAGCACGCCGTGCTGGGCGCCGTGCACAAGAAGGGCGCCGGCCAGTTCACCCTGCCGGGTCTGTTCAAGGTCAACGCCGTGCAGGTGCCGGCCAAGCCGAAGCGCACCGGCATCAACCCGTTCACCAAGCAGGAACAGGTGTTCGCCGCCAAGCCGGCCACGGTGAAGGTGAAGGTGCGTCCGCTGAAGAAGCTCAAGGACGCCGCGCTCTGAGCGCCTCGACGCCTGCCCCCTCGGCAGGCGTCCTGCAGGAAGTACCGCAAAGGCCGCGCAAGCGGCCTTTGTCTTGTCCGCTGCACGGGAAATCTGCGCCGGCGGGGCAGGCGCGATCCGGGGTGGAACCGGGGTTTCGGACGGTCGTCCAAAATGTCCGGGAGTGGGCTAACATGCCGGCATCGGGGTTCCCGCCACCATCGAGTGCGTCCTGGATTCGCAATCGTTCGGCTCCGCGTGCCGTCCGTTCGGCGCAAGCTCGGTGGCCCGCGGTCGACAGGTGGACCGGGTGCCCGCGGGCTGGCTCAGCAGCGAGTCGGGGGTGCGTGTGCCGCTGTTTTCGGACCGTCCGAAACCGTCCCTGTTTCGAGGCGGCTCTGGTCATCGGCGGGAAGTTCACGTCAATTTCCCGCCGTGTGCCTATAAGACATAGCTTGCGATGCGAATGCCGAGGGCGAACATGGGTGAGCATGCCTCCATCCACGCCGACACCAGGACGGCGGTCGATCTGCTGCAATGGCCCGCGAGCCCGCTTGCCACGCATTACGGCACGGCGGACACCCAGGCTTCGGAGATGGCCGCCGCAGCGGCCTTCATCGAACGGCTTGCCTACCCCGCGTGCCTGGTGGACGCGACCGGCATCGTGACGGGACTGAATGCGGCCTGGCGTGGCTTCGCGCCGCTCGCCGTCGAGGCGGCAACCCAGCAGTGGGCGCAGTTGATCCACCCGGCGGACCGCTACGAAGCGTTCTCGCACCTGCATGCGCTGTGCGTGCGCCGCCAGTCCACCAGTCTCGAATGCCGGCTCGCGAACCGCCACGGCCTGCCGGACTGGTTCCTGCTGCAACTGCAGTCGTTCAACACCCCGTCCGCGTCGGTCTTCTACCTGTGCACCTGTACCGACATCCGGCACCTCAAGCGCACGGAAGTCGAATTGCGCCGCCGCGCGTCGATGCAGGCGGACATGCTCGACATCAGCGTGGACTGCATCAAGCTGATCGCGCTCGACGGCACCCTGGTGCACATGAACAAGGCCGGTTGCCGCGCGCTGGGCGTGCCCGAGGATTCGTCGTTCGGCATGCCCTGGCTGGCGCTGCTGCCCGAAGACGTCCGGGCCCGGGGCGAGCGCGAGCTGGAACAGGCGCGCGCCGGGAAATTCGGCCGTTTCCCCGGACGCAGCGTGCTACCCGGCGGCAAGACCCAGTACTGGGACAACATGCTCACGCCGGTCCTGAGCGCCGATGGTTCGCCCTCGGCGATCCTGTGCGTGTCGCGCGAGGTGACGCTGGAGAAGGAGGCGCTGGGCGCGCTGCAGGCAAGCGAGCAGCGCCTGGCGATCGCCGCGCGCATCGGCGGCCTCGGCATCTGGGATTACGACGTCGTGCAGCAGACCTGGCAGTGCGACGAGGCCTGGCACGGCATCATGGGGCTGGACGCACTGCGCCCGGTGCGCTTCCTCGACCAGTTCCGGCCGCTGATCCATCCCGACGACCTCGAAGCCGCGGACGACTACCTCCGCGCCCTCACCGAGTCGACGAGCGAGGCTGGCGAGCATGTGCTGATCTTCCGCATCGTCCGTCCGGACGGCGAGGGGCGCTGGTTGCGTTCGGCGGCGCACGTGCAGCATGAAAACGCCCGGGTGGTACGGGTGGTCGGCTTCATCGTCGACATCACCGATGCCTGGCGCAACGAGACCGCGCTGCGGAACGCGAACCGCGCGCTGGAGCTGGAGAAATCCTCGCTTGAACGCCGCTGCCTGGAAGATCCGCTCACCGGGCTGCCGAACCGGCGCCTGCTGAACAGCGCGATCGAACACCTCTGCATGCACGCCGCGGAGGCGCGCACGCCGTTCTGCATCGGCATGGTCGACATCGATCACTTCAAGGCGCTGAACGACCGCTACGGCCATCTGTACGGCGACGCCGCGCTTTCCGCGATTGCCTCCGCGATGCAGTCGGTGATGCGGCAATCGGATTTCATCGCCCGCTACGGCGGCGAGGAATTCGCGTTCGTCCTTGCCGACGGCGGCGAACCGCAACAGGTGCTGGACCGCCTGTTCGAAGCCGTCGACGCGCTGGCCATCGTGCATGCCGATTCGCCGAACGGCCACGTCACGATCAGCTGCGGCTGCCTGGTGGTCCGCTCCGCGAACAAGGTGGCGCCGGAGGACATCCTGCGGATGAGCGACTGCGCGTTGTACGCGGCGAAAACCTCCGGTCGCCACCGCTACGTCATCCAGACGTTCGGCTGAGCCGCCGAAAGGCAGGCATGAAAAAGCCGCCCCTGCCAGGCATGGGGCGGCTTTGAATTGGTGCCGAGGTCGGCACCACAAAGCCTTGTTTCATGCGGCCTGCGGGGCATCGCTGGCGAATGTACCCCAGGAAGTACCCCCGGACGTGGCCGGCTTGCTGGTGATCCATGCCTCTACTTCCGCCTCCATCCATGCGACGGTGCTGCCGTTGGGCGTGAGTGACCGGGGACGCGGGAACTGTCCAAGACGCACCCATCGGTACAACGTGGTGCGGCCTACGCCGATGCGGTGGAGAACTTCCCGCAGGCGAAGCAGGCGGGTGCTGGTGCTGGTGGTGACTGTGGTCATCATGTGATCCATGGTGTTCGTTCAAGGCACGCGCAGACATCCGGCCGATGGTCTGGCCGGGGTGCGCTGTGGTTGCTCCCGCTGGCGCGGGCGCTGGTGTGTATGGGGGAAGCCTGCCGGGGCCGCTGAGGGGCCGCTGAGGGGCCGAGGGGGATACGGGGGGAAGCTCGCGCTGCCTGACCCTTTGATACCCCCACGGAAATTCGCGGTATGAATATTTCGGCCCCGGTCGGGCCTCGGGGTTATTGCTGGTCCTGCTGGTCCTGCTGGTCCTGCTGCTGCGACCGCTGTGTCATCTGCTGGCGCACACGCGCCGACAGTGCTGCCCGATCAATCACGCGGGGCACATGGGCGACCGGCGGAAGCATGGGGTCTCGCTGATGTGCATTCCGCACTTCCTGAGGCTCCCGTGGGGTGCCTGATGGGGTGGTACAGGGGACACGCTGCGAGGCGCCTGCATGGGCGTTCCCTGCGGCTTCCTGCGGGGCCTCAATGGTCCCCTGCCAGGTGTCCGGCAGGTTGCACGGGTGGCACGGCAGGACCGCATCAGCGGGTGTCTGTGTTCGGCCGCTGCCTCGGACAATCCGCAGGTTGTCCCTGCGCAGGTTGGAGCGGTCGCCGTCGATGTACTCGACCACTTGGCCTTTGCCTGCGCCAGCGATCAGCCGGGCAATCGTGATCGACCGTTGTTTGCCTGCCGGCGTCCGTGCGTATGCCAGCACGTACCGGAAGCGCGGGTTGGTCTTGCACCAGCTCCAGTGCTGCGACCATCCCGCCACCAGCAGGCGGTCCAGGTCCTCGGCGTACAACGTGGCGCGCTGGTCGGTGTTCGCCATGGCGACATGCGCAAGGCGCTGGCCGTCTGCATCGGTGGTATACGTGGTCGGGGCTTGCTGCTTCTTCTTCATTGCGTCTTGATCCTCGGCGGCATGGCCGCCTGCATGTGTCGTGGGCACAGTCGCCCGTCACCTTCCGGGGAAGGCGAACGGGGCGTGTCTGTGCGTGGGGTCGGTGAGGCTCGGGCGATCAGCCCGATATGCCGTACTTCTTCATCAACTCGCTGCGCAGGGAGGGGCCGACCGGGACGGGGTTCGCTGCGGCCCATTCATCCACGGCCACACGGTGGCCCATGTACGCCTTCCCGCCAGTCTCGGCGGCACCGATCAGGCTCGACGTGAGTTGCCCGTTGATCTCCGCAAAGCGGCTCTTGGCCGCGATGCTGGTCTCCGCGTTGCCGTTCTGTCGGTTCTTCTCGATGCGGGCAACGTCCGTCCCGGCCTGCTGCATGAAATCGTTGAGCTGGGCGGCGACAGAGTTACCGGACACACCGGATTCAGCGGCAGCAGCACGGGCGGATGCTCGGGCCTGTCGGGCAGCGGTCATGCGGTCCTGCACCTGTGCGGACGCCTGCTGGTTGATCTGGTCCTGCTGGCGCTTTGCCTGCGCTTCCACGGCGTGCTTCTGCTGGTTCGCGTTCCGAACGGCCATCGCCGCCGACAGGACGGACGTAGCGGCCAGCGTGATCGTGGTGGGCTCACACATGGCGGGCGTATTCCGTGAAGTTGTGGCCGTTGAGCTGGTGCTCGGCGCCCAGGTGGAAGCCCAGCGCCTTCAACAGTGCATGTGCCGTGGGGTGCTGCGCTCCGGCGACGTTGCACAGGGACAGGTACATCGGAGACCAGCCGGCGACGGCGCACCGCGCCAGCTTCAGGAACTCACGCGTGCTCGGCGGCGTGCTACCGGTGGACAGCAGCCACGGGATGCCGTGGTGGTGGTCGTGGACGTAATCGGTCACGCCGAACACGGCCTGCGGCTCGCCGTTCCATCGGGCGATGTATGCCTCACGGGCGCCCGCTACGGCCTCGGTGATGACCTTGTGCGCGTCGGTGTGGCCCACGGCTTCCAGGTCGGCCCTGTCGGCCTCGCTCAGGTTGTCCGCGATCTTCCGCAGGCTATCGGGGTCGGGCATGTGGATGGTGATGCTGGGTGTTGCTTGCGTCATTGCGTCTTGGTCCTCGGCGGCATGGCCGCCTGTGCATGCTCCCGCTGGCGCGGTCGCTGTCGGTGGTTCGTCAACGCGCACGGGGGCGCCTGCCGGTCTCCATGGGGAGGC
>NZ_NJIC01000004.1 GCF_013620825.1 Rhodanobacter sp. PCA2
GGCGGCCGCCGCAGGCGCGGCGGCGGCAGGTTCGGCGGCGGTGGCGGCCTTGGCCGGTGCAGCCGCCGACGTGGCGGCATCCTGCGCCATCGCCGCGACCGCGGTCATGGCGAGCAGCAGCGCCGCGGCAGGCCCCAGCACGGCGGGTCGAAAACCTGCGAACCGAAAACTCATACACTTCCCTCCCAGATACTGTCGAAGGCTGCCACCGCTTGCCGGCTCCGGCGCCACGGGCAGAAACCAACGGATTATCCCCGTGCCCTCGCGCTCCGGTCAAACCATGCCCAACCCGCTTCAAGGCGCACGATTCGTGCTCGCCGCCCATCGCATCAGCCAGCTGCCCGCCGACCTCGGCGCCGAGGTGGCGTTCGCCGGCCGCTCGAATGCGGGCAAGTCCAGCGCGCTCAACGCCCTCACCGGCCACAAGGGGCTGGCGCGCACGTCCAAGACGCCCGGCCGCACCCAGCAGATGGTGGCGTTCGCGCTGCCGCCGCTGGCGCAGGGCGAAGGCCAGGCGCCGCTGGAGGTGCGACTAATTGACCTGCCCGGCTACGGCTATGCCAAGGTGCCGGAGGACTTGCGCGCGCACTGGAAGCAGGAGATCGACGCTTATCTGCACCGCCGCAGGAGCCTGCGCGGGGTGGTGCTGATCGCCGACATCCGCCATCCGCTCAAGGACTTCGACCGGATGATGCTGGACTTCTGCTTCGCCACCGGCCTGCCGTGCCACCTGCTGCTGACCAAGGCCGACAAGCTCTCGCGCAACCAGGCCGCGCAGGCGCTGGCGGCGATGCGCAAGAGCTTTCCCGACGGCCTGCACGCCACCGCGCAGGTGTTTTCCTCGCCCGCAGCCACCGGCGTGGACGAGGCGCGCGAGCGGGTGGTGGAGCTGCTGCGCACGCCGCGCGAATGACGGTTTTGCCGCAGCGGCAGATCGCCGCAGCGGCCGTGAAAGGGCGGCTTACGCGGAAAGGTTCTCGATGAACACCGCGCACAGCGCTTCCATGCCGGCGCGGTCGTCCTCGTCGAAGCGCGCCACGTGGGGGCTGTCCACGTCCCACACGCCGAGCAGGCTGCCGTCGGCCTTCACCAGCGGCACCACGATCTCCGACTGCGAGGCGGCGTCGCAGGCGATGTGGCCGTCGAAGGCGTTGACGTCGCGCACCACCTGGGTCTGCCCGGTCTGCGCGGCGGTGCCGCAGACGCCCTTGCCCAGCGCGATGCGGATGCAGGCCGGCTTGCCCTGGAACGGGCCGACCACGAGCTCGCTGCCGTCGTACAGGTAGAAGCCGCACCAGTTGAGCCCGGGCAGGCTGTGGAACACCAGCGCGGAGAAGTTCGCCGCATTCGCGATCAGGTCGCGCTCGCCGGCCAGCAGCCCCCGTGCCTGCTGCGCGAGATCGGCGTAATGCTCGCGCTTGTTCGCATAGGTCTGGTTCTTCACTTCGAACATGACACGGGTCCGGCGGCGAAACACGTATTATGCGCGCGTCGCCCTGATGAGGTCCGCACATGAGCCTGGTCGAGCATCGCGAAGGAATCGAGGCGGGACGGCTGGACATGTTCGTGGACGGCGCCTTCGCGTTCACGCTGACCCTGCTGGCGATCGGCGGCGAGACCATCCCGAACACCGCGGAGAAGCTGCTGCACATCCTGGCCGGCGTGCCGGCCGCGGCCATGTGCTTCGCCCAGATCGCGTGGATGTGGCATGGCCACGTGCAGTGGCGCCATCTGTGCACGCGCTCCACGCGCACCGGCCTGCTGCTGTCGCTGCTGCTGGTGTTCTTCGCGCTGATCTTCGTCTACCCGCTGCACATGGTGTTCGGGTCGGCGTGCTACAGCCTGAGCGGCGGCGTGCTCTCCAGCGATCTCGCGGTGCAGATGAGCAGCGACGCACGGACGATGTTCGTCTGCTACGGCCTGGCCTACATCGCCATGGCCGGCACGTTGACCCTGCTCTTCCGGCATGCCATGCGCCTGAACCCGACGGGTACCGAGGAGCATCGGCAGGCCGGGATCAGGACGGTGATGTGGGCGGTTCCGACGGCGGTAGGGTTGCTCTCGGCGCTGACGGCGCTGGTGGTGCCGACGGGCCTGCTGGCGCTGGCGGGTTTCGAATACGCCCTGTTGGGCCTGATCGGCCCGGTGATCGCCTGGTACAAGCGCCGGTACATCACTGAATGACTGCGGCGCTGTTCGTCGCCGGCACCGACACCGGCATCGGCAAGACGCACGCCGCCTGCACGCTGCTGCACGCGCTGCGCGCGAACGGCCTGCGCGCCTGCGGCATGAAGCCGGTGGCCAGCGGTTGCGCCGAGACGCCGCAAGGCCTGCGCAACGACGACGCCCTGGCGCTGCTGGCGGCGGGCAGCGCGCCGCTGCCGTATGCGCGTATCAACCCGGTGGCGCTGCGCGAACCCTGGTCGCCGCACCTTGCCGCCGCGCACGCGGGCGCGACGATCGCGCTGGCGCCGTTGCGCGTCGCGTTCGACGCCTTGTGCGCCGAACATGACGCCGTGGTGGTGGAGGGCGTGGGCGGCTGGCGCGTGCCGCTGGCGCCGGGGCTGTTCGCCTCGGCGATCGCGCAGCAGTGGAACCTGCCGGTGGTCCTGGTGGTGGGCCTGCGGCTGGGTTGCCTCAGCCATGCGCTGTTGAGCGCCGAGGCGATCCTCGCCGACGGCTGCCGCCTCGTCGGCTGGATAGCCAACCGCATCGATCCGGCGATGGCGGCCCCGGAACAGAACCTCGCCAGCCTGCGCGAACTGCTGCCCGCGCCTTGCCTCGGGGTGCTGCCGCACGGCGTGGCGCCGGCGCAGGCGGCCGCCGGGCTCGACCTGGCGGCACTGATGCTTGAATTCGCCTCCGACATGCCGGACCGTGGGCATGCTGGGAAAACCTCGCAGGGAGAAGCCATGACCGCTCGCAACCATTACTACCTTTCCATCGCCGATCTCGCGCATGCGCGGGGCAGCGACCCTGCGCTGGGCTGGAACGGCGCCGGCCCCGCCGATTTCGCCGCCGCGCTGGAGGAGGCGCTGCGCAGCCCGTCGCTGTTCGAGCGCTGGCGCGCCGGGCAGCCGGAGCCGGACGAAGTGGACCCCGCGCTGGGCGCCACCGATGCGCAGGCGCAGGTGCATGCGCAGGTGGCGGATCTGCACGTCGAGGTGGACGTGCAGACCAGCCTGCCGATGAGCCTGCTGCGCCAGCGCCTGAACTGGCTGATCGGCGCGGCGTGGCAGTTGCACGACGTGCGCCCGGGCTGAGCAGCAGCCGTTCCGCACGAAGTTTCGCTGCGCTGCGGCTGGCAAAAAACCGTTCGGTGTCGCTAGAGTCGTGGGCTGACACTTCTTTGCCCGCGCCCAGCGCGCACCGACCGGGAATACCGCATGTTCCGTCTACGCATGATCGTCATCGCCACCAGCATCGCCCTGGGCGCCTGTTCGCAAGGCTCGAACGAGGCCGGCAAGTCCGCGCCGGCACCGGCCTCCACCGCACCGGCCGCGCCGTCCAGCGCGGCCGCGCCGGTGGCCGACGCGAACGCCGCCAATCCGTTCTTCGCCGCCAGCACGCTGCCGTTCCAGGCGCCGCCGTTCGACAAGATCAAGGACAGCGACTACCAGCCGGCGATCGACAAGGGCATGGCCGACCAGCGCGCCGAGTGGCAGAAGATCGCCGACAACCCCGAGGCGCCCACGTTCGAGAACACCTGCGTGGCGCTGGAGAAGTCCGGCGCGCTGCTCGACCGCGTGATGATGGTGTTCAACGGCGTCGCCGCGGCCAACACCAACGACACGCTGCAGAAGGTGCAGGAAGACGAGGCGCCGAAGCTCGCCGCGCACGACGATGCCAAGTATCTCGACGGCAAGCTGTTCGACCGCGTGCAGAAGGTCTACGACGAGCGCGCCACGCTGAAGCTCGATCCGGAATCGCTGCGCCTGGTCGAGGTGACCTACCGCAACTTCGTCCATCACGGCGCCAAGCTGTCCGACGCCGACAAGACCAGGCTGAAGGCGCTCAACCAGCAGTCGTCCACGCTGGAGGCGCAGTTCAACAAGCGGCTGCTCGCCGCCGCCAAGGACAGCGCGCTGGTGATCGACGACAAGGCGAAGCTCGACGGCCTGTCCGACGAGGACATCGCCGCCGCGGCGCAGGCCGCCAAGGATCGCGGCCTCGACGGCAAGTGGGTGGTCACGCTGCAGAACACCACCCAGCAGCCCGCGCTGCAGAGCCTGAAGGACCGTGCCACCCGCAAGGCGCTGTACGAGGCCTCGTGGAACCGCGCCGAACTGGGCAACGCCGACGACACCCGCGACATCATCGAGCAGCTCGCGCAGATCCGCGCGCAGGAGGCCAAGCTGCTGGGCTTCCCGAACTACGCCGCGTGGACGCTGCAGGACCAGATGGCGAAGACGCCGGAAGCGGTGATGGGCTTCATGAACAAGCTGGCGCCCGCCGCGGTGGCGCGCGCGAAGCAGGAAGGCGCCGAGATCCAGGCGCAGATCGACAAGGACCAGGCCGCGCTGCACCAGCCCAGCTTCAAGCTGGAGCCGTGGGACTGGCAGTACTACGCCGAGCAGGTGCGCAAGGCGAAGTACGACCTGGACGAGTCGCAGATCAAGCCCTACTTCGAACTGGACAACGTGCTGCAGAACGGCGTGTTCTACGCCGCCAACCAGCTCTACGGGCTCACCTTCAAGGAGCGCAAGGACATCCCGGTGTACAACCCGGACGTGCGCGTGTTCGAGGTGTTCGACAAGGACGGCAGCTCGATGGCGCTGTTCTACTGCGACTACTTCAAGCGCGACAACAAGCAGGGCGGCGCCTGGATGGACAACTTCGTCGGCCAGTCGAAGCTGATCGGCACCAAGCCGGTGATCTACAACGTCGCGAACTTCACCAAGCCCGCGGCCGGCCAGCCCGCGCTGCTGTCGTTCGACGACGTGATCACCATGTTCCACGAGTTCGGCCACGCCCTGCACGGCATGCTCGCCGACGAGCAGTACCCGACCCTGTCCGGTACCAGCACCGCGCGCGACTTCGTCGAGTTCCCCTCGCAGTTCAACGAGCACTGGGCGACCAACCCCAAGGTGTTCGCGAACTACGCGAAGAACTACCAGACCGGCGCGCCGATGCCGCAGGCGCTGGTCGACAAGATGAAGAAGGCCGGCAAGTTCAACAAGGGCTACGACATGACCGAGCTGGTGGCCGCCGCCATGCTCGACATGAACTGGCACATGCTGGGCGCCGACGCGCCCAAGCAGGACGCCGACAAGTTCGAGGCCGCCGCGCTGAAGAAGGACGGCGTGGACTTGAGCTACGTGCCGCCGCGCTACCGCTCCAGCTACTTCCTGCACATCTGGAGCAACGGCTATTCCGCCGGCTACTACGCCTACCTTTGGACCCAGATGCTCGCCGACGACGCCTTCCAGGGCTTCACGGAACACGGCGGCCTCACCGCCGAAAACGGCCAGCGCTTCCGCGACATGATCCTCTCGCGCGGCAACACCGTGGAGCTTTCCAAGCTGTACAAGGACTGGCGCGGCAAGGACCCGAGCATCGAGCCGATGCTGGAGAATCGCGGCTTGAAGGATGCGCCGAAGAAGTAAGGCGGCCGGATCGGTGCATCTCGAAGGGCCGGCCTATGCCGGCCCTTTTATTTTCAAATTCCGTCCTGTTAACTAGCAAATAGATTGCTATAACTTTAGAATCCGGCCATGGCCCGCCCCAGCCGCTCCGCCGAGATCGACGACGCCCTGCTGCAGGCCGTGGCAACGCACCCGCGCGACCTGGTCGGCATGGTGGCGGCGCAGCTTGGCCTGTCGGGCGCGCGGGTCAGCATGCAGGTGCGCGAGCTGGTGGCCGAGGGCTATCTGCGCAAGGAAGGGACGACGCGCCCCACTTACGCGATCGGGGCCAACCGCCGGTTCCGGCAGAGCTATCCGCGCGCAGGCCTGGCCGAGGACGTCCTCTGGTCGGCGCAGTTGGCGCCGTTGCTGCGCGACGTGTCGCGCAATGTCGTGGACATCGCGCATCACGGCGTGACCGAGATGGTCAACAACGCCATCGATCACTCCGAGGCCACGCATGTCTTCGTGCACATGGAGCTGCGCGATGGGATGCTGTCGCTGACGATCGCCGACGACGGCGTGGGCATTTTCCGCAAGATTGCGCGTGCCCTGGATCTGCCGGACGAGCGGCTGGCCTTGCTGGAGCTGTCCAAGGGCAAGTTCACCACCGATCCGCGAAACCATTCGGGCGAGGGCGTGTTCTTCACCTCGCGCATGTTCGGCAGTTTCGGGATCGTGTCCGGGGGACTGGTGTTCTCGCACGACGAAGGGCACGGGAAGGACGTGCTGTTCGATTTCGACGACATGCCGCAGACGGGCACGCTGGTCTTCATGGCCATGCGCACGACGTCCGCCCGCACTGCCAAGCAGGTGTTCGACGAGTATTCCAGCGGCCCGGACGACTACACGTTCGCCAAGACCGTGGTTCCCGTGCGCCTGGTCCAGGTGGGCGACGAGAATCTGATTTCGCGTTCGCAGGCGAAGCGCCTTTTGCAGCGCGTGGACAGGTTTCGCCACGTGGTGCTCGACTTCGCCAGCGTCAGTGCCATCGGGCAGGCATTTGCCGACGAGATATTCCGCGTATTCGCCCAGGCGCACCCGGAAGTCGAACTGGTGCCCATCCACGCCGTGCCGGAAGTGCAGCAGATGATCCGGCGCGCCGAGGTGGCGCGCGATCATGACGGCGGGCAGTTGCCCCTGCTCTGAGCTGTCCTCAGTACGCGAACTCGCGGAACACCGGGTCCACGCTGCCGCCCCAGGCGCCGTGGAACAGTTCGAGCTTGCGTTCGGCCGGGGTCTGGTTGGCTTCGACGATCTCGATCAGCGGTTCGAGGTAGATGCGTTCGTCGGCGTCGTTGCGGTTGAGCATGCCGCGGCGCTGGAGGCCGTGGGCGGCGATCTTCAACATCTCGCGGGCGAGTTCGCGCACCGTGGCCTGGCGGAACGGCAGCTTCAGCGCCTGCCTGGGCACGCCGTCGCGCAGGGCGTGGCGCTCGGCCATGGAAAAGTCCTTGACCAGGTCCCAGGCGGCGTCCAGCGCCTCGTCGTCGTAGAGCAGGCCGACCCACAGCGCGGGCAGCGCGCACAGGCGGTTCCACGGGCCGCCGTCGGCGCCGCGCATTTCGAGGTACTGCTTCAGCCGCACTTCGGGGAAGGCGGTGGTGAGGTGGTCGGCCCAGTCCTTCATGCTGGCCTTCACGCCCGGCAAGGCGGGCAGTTCGCCGGCGATGAAGCGCTTGAAGTCCTGGCCGGAGAGGTCGATGTAGCGGCCGTCCTGGTAGCTGAAGTACATCGGCACGTTCAGCGCGTAATCCACGTAGCGCTCGTAGCCGAAGCCGTCCTCGAACACGAAGTCGAGCATGCCGGTGCGGTCGGCGTCGGTGTCGGTCCAGATGTGCGAGCGGTAGGAGAGGTAGCCGTTCGGCTTGCCCTCGGCGAACGGCGAATCCGCGAACAGCGCGGTGGCGACCGGCTGCAGCGCGAGGCTGGTGCGGAATTTCTTCACCATGTCCGCTTCGCTGGAGAAATCCAGGTTCACCTGCACGGTGCAGGTGCGCGTCATCATGTCCAGGCCGAGCTGGCCGACCTTGGGCATGTATTCGCGCATGATCTTGTAGCGGCCCTTCGGCATCCAGGGCATTTCGTCGCGCCGCCACTTCGGCTGGAAGCCCATGCCGAGGAAACCGAGGCCGAGGCCCTCGGCCACCGAGCGCACTTCGTCCAGGTGGGTATTCACCTCGCAACAGGTCTGGTGGATGGTTTCCAGCGGCGCGCCGGAAAGCTCCAGCTGGCCGGCGGGCTCCAGCGTGATGTTGGCCTTGCCGCGGGTGAGCGCCACCGGCGTCTCGCCCTCGCGGGCGATGTCCCAGCCATGGCGCGCGGCGATGCCTTCGAGCAGGGCGCGGATGCCGCGTTCGCCCTCGAACGGTGGCGGCTTCAGGTCGTCGGTGCGGAAGCCGAACTTCTCGTGCTCGGTGCCGATGCGCCAGGCCTCGCGCGGCTTCTCGCCGGCGGCGAGGTAGTCGGCAAGCTGCTGGCGACCCGCGATCGGGGTGCTTTTGACGGCACTGGGTATGGACACGGGACGTCCTCGCTGGTGGAGCCATCGACTATGGAGGCGTCGCGCGGCCACGAAAAGGGGTTGACGGAAAATTTTTGTACGAGGCGGTACAGATGGTCGGCGCTCCGTGCCGCGCGGTGTGCGGGGAACCATAGTTTGGCCGTTTTGGCCAAACTATGGTTTTCGGAAAGCATAGATTGGCCGTACGGTACCCACGAGCGTCCTGAAGGACGGTCGGTTGACAACCGATGGGAGTCCAGCGGAAGTCCGCAATGACATTCCTATCGCAGGTGAGCCATTGTCGTGCCCGGCCACTGCACTGCCCCCGCCGCGGTGGACTTGCGTCCCACCACTCAGTAGGTAGGCCAACCCCTCGTCACTCTCGGCTGGGTGCGTGTCTGCTGCGTCGGACCCCTCCCGGACGCTCGCTGAGAAGAAGGTCTACCAAGACCTCATCCCCGGCCGGGGGCGGTTGAGCAAGAACGCATCCGTGGGCGGTCGCCTGGCGGACGCTGGAGCAGGCCGTTGCC
>NZ_NJIC01000038.1 GCF_013620825.1 Rhodanobacter sp. PCA2
GGTCCCTGCTGGCGCGGCGGCTCGCCTTTCGGCGGCGGCGGCGGCGCGAGGTCGGGCAGCTCGATGAACTGCGCCTGCAACTGTGCCGGCGGCGCCTTGCCGGGCGGCGGCGGTTCCCACGCCGGCCCGAGGATGAAGGCGAACAGGAACAGGATGTGCAGCACCAGGCTGCCCGCGATCGCCAGCACGCGCCGCCACATCACGCGCGGCTGCGGACGCCGCTGCGCACTCAGGCTGAGCATGCGCGAAGAGGCGGCGAGCGGCGAGTTCAGCAGTACCTGCGCCGGCCGCCTGGCGGACGGGCGCGGCGCGTTGGGGTCGGTGGGCGACGGCATGCGCGGAGTGTAGCGGGCGCCGTCGCGCGGCTGGGCGTCAGGGCTGCTGCTTCGCGCGTTGTTTCTGCAGTTCCTCGTCGATGGCGCGCATCGGCGTGTCGCTGGGGCAACCGTCGGCCAGCGGCTTGCCGGCGCGGTACAGCGCGATGCATTCGGACAGCGGCGGCGGCTTCGGGGCGTTGGGGTTCGCGGCCAGCGGCCGGGCCGGCGCCATGTTGAGGCGCACATCGCCGTCCTTGGGCGGCGGTGGGGGCGGCGGGTCGCCGCCGCAGCCGCCGGCCAGCGCCGCCAGCGACACGCCGCAATGGATGCGGATGCCGCCGGGCAGGCGGAAGGTGTGCTTCACCGTGGTCTTGTCCACGGCCTTCTGCAGCGCGTCGTCGATCGCGTTGGTGGAGCCGTTGCCCCAGTCCTTGTCGAAGCGGGTGGCCTGGTATTTCACCGGGCTGTCGTGCTGCATGATCCGCGTGTCGCCCTGCGGCGGCCGCTGCACGTAGTCCGGCAGCGGCGCACTGCTGGCGACGGCCGGCAGGATGACCTGGCCGTTGCGGTCGTACAGGCGCGGCGGGGCCACGCTGGCCGCGGGCGCCGGCGCCGGCAATTGCACGCTCAGCGCCTGCTTCGCCGCGGGCTCGGTGGTGCGCCGGGGCGCCACGCGTGGCGGCGCCGGCAACGGCACGGGTGGCGGCGGCGCCTGCGCGGCGGGCGCGGCGGCGGCCGGTATGAAGCGCACCTCCAGCACGTCGGTGGCCGCAGCCGTGCGCTCTACGGGCCGCACCGGCGGCGGGCGCATCGCCCACCACACCATCACCGTGAACACCACGTGCAGCAGTGCCGTGAGCAGCAGCACCAGCCACGCCAGCCGATGCCCGCGCGTGGGTTCGCGCCAGCGCTGGCGACGCAGCCGCGCGGTGCCCGCCATGTCCAGCGCGGACACGGCGACCCGGTCGGAACCTGGCGGCGGCGTGGCGCGGGTTTCGGCCTGCGTGCGGTGGATGATGGGAATGCCCTTGCGCCGGTGGAGGGGGAAAGTATGGACGGCGCAGCTTGAACCGTATCCCCAAGACCGCGATCGGGGGCGACGGTTCCCGCGGTGCGGCACGGCGAGCGTTGACGCGGGGACCATCCTGTCGCACCGTAGCCACCTCATCGTTCCGCCATGACCGCCCCCGCGTCTGCGCCCGGACGACCATGACGGCCCGCCAGTCGCCAGGCGCGACGCCCGCGCGGCACCGCTGCGATGCCGTACGACCCGCGCCCCAACATGGGAGGGTCGCATCGTGTTTGAGCCTGTCTGGACAGTCATGTCCATCTCCGTTGGCCCGTCAGGGTTGCCAGGTGGTAGTGCGCGGCGCCGACCATGGTGGCGCCATGGTCAAGCCGCGCGCTGCCGCATGGCGGCCCTGACGGGCCAACCCTTTGGGCCGATGTCATTTGCCCGCATGGCTCCGTCATCGCTCGGTCGCGTATCGACATACGCTTCCTCCCTCTTCCTTGCCCTGCGGGCAAACGACATTCGGCGGAGACGGACATGACTGTCCAGACAGGCTCGCACACGGAAAGCATCCGCAACATCGCGCTCGCCGGCCACGCCGGCAGCGGCAAGACCACGCTGTTCGAGGCCTTGCTGCACGCCGGCGGCGTGATCCAGGCGCCCGGCTCGGTGGAGCGCGGCACCACGCAGTCGGATACCGACGCACAGGAAAAGGCGCGCGGCCATTCCATCGACAGCTGCATCGCCGGCATCGACCGCGGCAACTGCCACATCAACCTGATCGACACCGCCGGCTACGGCGATTTCCGCGGCGGCACGCTCTCCGCGTTCGCCGCGGTGGAAACCGCGATGGTGGTGGTGAACGCCGTCAACGGCATCGAGCACGGCACGCGCCGCATGATGGAACATGCGCGCTCGCGCGGCCTCGCCCGCGTGCTGGTGGTGAACAAGATCGATTTCGAGGGCGCCCATCTCGGCGCGCTGGTGGAGGCGCTGCGCGAGGAGTTCGGCCCCGAGTGCCTGCCGGTGAACCTGCCCGCGCAGGGCGCCAAGCAGGTGCTGGACTGCTTCTTCCACACCGAGGGCGCCACCGATTTCTCCTCGCTGGCCACCGCGCACCAGCACATCCTCGACCAGGTGGTGGAGATCAACGAGGCGACCATGGGCGCCTACCTGGACAACGGCGAAGCCGCGCTGAGCCGCGAGCAGTTGCACGATGCGTTCGAGCAATGCCTGCGCGAGGGGCACCTGGTGCCGATCTGCTTCGTCAGCGCGCGCAGCGGCGCGGGCGTGGCCGAGCTGCTGGACATTGCGGACCGCCTGCTGCCGAATCCCGCGGAAGGCAACCCGCCGCCCTTCCTCAACGGCGACGACGAGGCGATCACGGTCAACGCCGACCCCGCGCAGCACGTGATCGCCGACGTGTTCAAGATCGTCAACGATCCCTTCGTGGGCAAGCTCGGCATCTTCCGCGTGTGGCAGGGCACGGTGCGCCGCGACGCGCAGCTGCTCGTGGACGACGGGCGCAAACCGTTCCGCGTGAGTCACCTGTTCCGGCTCAACGCGAAGAACCACGTGGAGATCGAGCAGGCGGTGCCGGGCGACATCGCCGCGGTGGCCAAGGTGGAGGAGATCCACTACGACGCGGTGCTGCACGACGCGCACGATGAGGACCGCATCCACCTCGCGCCCATGCGCTTCCCGCAGCCGATGTTCGGCCTCGCGCTGGAGCCGAAGCACAAGGGCCAGGAACAGAAGCTGGCGAACGCGCTGGGCCGGTTGGCCGAGGAAGACCCCTGCCTGCGCATGGAGCACCACAAGGAATTGAACGAGACCGTGCTGCGCGGCCTTTCCGAATTGCACCTCAAGGTGACGCTGGAACGCATGCGCGAGCGCTACGGCGTGGAAGTCGTCACCCACCCGCCGCGCATCGCCTACCGCGAAACCATCGCCGCGCCGGCGGAAGGCCACCATCGCCACAAGAAGCAGACCGGCGGCGCCGGCCAGTTCGGCGAAGTGTTCCTGCGCGTGGAGCCGCTGCAGCGCGGCGCCGGCTTCGAGTTCGTCGACGCGGTGAAGGGCGGCGTGATCCCCGGCACCTTCCTGCCCGCGATCGAGAAAGGCGTGCGCCAGGCGATGGAGCGCGGCGCGGTGGCGGGCTACCCGCTGCAGGACCTGCGCGTCACGGTGTACGACGGCAAGTACCACCCGGTCGACTCCAAGGAAGTGGCCTTCGTCAGCGCGGGCAAGAAGGCCTTCCTCGACGCCGTGGGCAAGGCGCGACCCATCGTGCTGGAGCCCATCGTGGACGTGGAGGTGTCGATCCCCGAGAGCGACGTCGGCGACGTCACCGGCGGCCTCGCCGGCAAGCGCGCGCGCATCCTGGGCACCGACAGCCGGCGCGGCGGCGAGCTGATGATCAAGGCCCAGGCCCCGCTGGCCGAACTCGTCGACTACCCCACCGAACTCAAGGCCATGACCGGCGGCCGCGGCCGCTACAGCCTGGACCTCAGCCACTACGAGCCGGTGCCGCCGCCGGTGCAGAAGCAGCTCAGCGAGGCGTGGAAGCCCAAGGTGGAAGAGGACTGAGGCGGGCGTGGCGATCCCCGCCGGCGCCGTGCCCCGCGTGCGGTCCGGGCCGTACGCTCAGCGTCCCAGCCGGCGCTCCACGGCGTGCCGCACCCGGGTGGTCTGGTAGCCCACCTGCTGGCGGGACAGCGCCCAGTGCCGCGCCAGCGCCCCCGCGTGGGTCCAGGCCCGGTAGGCGGGCAGCACGCGGCCGAACAGCAACGCGACCCATGCCTCCAGCGTGGCGCCCGCGCACACCTCGGCGGCGCGGCCGCGCGCATTCTCCGCCATCGCATGGCGCAGCTCCGGACTGGCGCGCAGGCGATCCAGGCAGGCCAGCACCTCGTCGCCGCTGTTCGCTTCCAGGTAGTCCAGCTCGGAGCGGCGTTCCACGCGGTACGCCGATTCGCGCCCCAGGATCGCCGGCACGCCGGCGATCCATGCGTTGTAGAGCTTGGACGCGGGCTTCTGGCCGTGCATGGATTCCACCCCGTGCGGCGACCGCCGCAACGCCACCACCGCGTCGATCCCGCGGTAGTCGCTCCACACCGAGGCGGGCGCATAGGTCGCCGGATCGGCATAGTCGAAGGGCTGGTAGCGACTGATCCAGGCGAGCCCGCGACGGTCCAGTTCCCGCTCCCACTGCGGCGAGCGCAGGTCGTCGGCAAGGTTCTTCTCGTTGCCGAAATACGCGACGGTGCGGAACGTCTCCCCCCGCGCGGCGGAGCGCGGCAGCAGGCCAGGCTGCGGCCAATGCCGCATGTACAGGAACGTGGGCCCGAAGCGGGTCATGTGCGGATTCTGCACGATGTGCAGGTTGGCCCGCGTGTAGGGGCGCAGGTCGGCGCACATGTCGACCACGAAGCGCCCCTTCGTCGCCGTGACGCGACCGCTGTACTTGCCGTCTATCGCCGACAGGCACTCGCGGTGGGCCACGACCACGCCGCGCTCGGGCAATTCCGGGGCCAGCCGGCAGGCGATCCCTGCCTCGCGCAGGCGCAGAAAAGTCTGGATCGTCCACGTGTAGACACCGAAGCCGAAGCCCGGCCAGTGGCTGTCAGGAGACAGGGGAAGCTCCCCCCGGGGCCAGAATTCCGGGTGGATGTAGAAGTGGATCGTTTCGTCCGTGGACTGCTTCCGATCGAGCATTTCGTTGCCTCGGGTACGCCGCTTCCCCCCGGACGCGGCTTCAGCCCCGAATTCGCGGCCGCAGCGTACCACCGAAGGAGCACCCGCGCGGCGCCGCCGCGACGGGCAGCCGGGGCACGGCGACCACGCCGTTCCGGCTTTCTATCGCCTCGATGCAACAGGCGGATGAAGGTCCGGTGACCCTTTGCCCTGGCCGCAGCCGGAGCCGACCTCGCGCGCGGCCGCGCTAGCACGGCATGCGTCGGCCGTCGCGTTCGTCCCCTACAACCGGTTTCCCCGCTTGATCGCCAGATAGCGCTCGATCAACGCGCCGGACAGTTCACTGCAACGCGGATCAGACACGCTTCTCTGCAGGCAATGTTTCGCGCCCGCCCGTGCTCCGCAGGAACGCGCTTCCCCCGATGGAGGATTCGAACGACCTCAAGAGCTACGGAACGTCGAAAAACATGCTCCGCCCCTCGTTCCGGCTTCGCCGATTGAAAATCTCCAGCGCGGTCTCATGACTCGTCCTCACTGATATGCCAGCGCTCGGACATGATGGCCTTGACCTTCCGGAATTGATTTACATAGTAACTACCGCATGCGACCACATTGGGCGGTGAGTCATCAAACAGGTAAACCTGCATGTCGGAGGGCGGGTCCGGCGTCTTTGGATAGTCGCCATGCCCTCCAAGAACGATTCGGGCAGAGTTGATCTTGATTTCCGCGTGCGTCCACGACCAGCCGGGGCGCTGGTCCGATGAGGTATTGCTGCTGTCGGAAAAGTCCAGGTTCAGGACGATGGATGCCTCATGGAAAGCCCTTCGCGCCTGAAGTATTTCAGACCTGCCGGAAGCCCTGAACGAAAATTTTCCGCACATGACGGCTTGCGTGCTTTTTCCAGGCTCCCCGTGTCCGCAGGAGCAAAGGGAAAGTACGGACATGACTGCAAGGAAGGACAAATGAACCTTCATGCGCATCCACCTGGATCCGGCCATCGAATGACACCTGAATTCTGCAATCCAATCCGGCAAATCGGGATACAACCCGGGAAGTACCGCGTAAATAAACGAGCCCCCTGCTCATGCCATCCAATCTTGCAATCGTTCCCGCCACACCGGCCACGCAGCGACCCATCCACCCAAGGCCAAAAACGACAAGCGCAGTGCCATCCCCGCCCGCACGCTACCGGCCTGTCCCCTACAACCGGTTCCCCCGCTTGATCGCCAGATAGCGCTCGATCAATGCGCCGGACAGCTCGCTGCAGCGCACGTCCAGCACGTTCGCGCCTTCCCGCCGCAGCGTTTCGTGCACGCGCTCGCGTTCGGCGAGGTAGTGCATCGCGGAGGCGCTGCGGATGGCGGTTTCCAGGGTGGCGCCGGGGTCGTGGGCGGCATCGTCCAGCGCCTGCTCGCGCAGGCTGGCGAGCACCACGAGGTGCTGGCGGGACAGCAGGTTCAGCGCCATGCGCAGTTCCTTGTCGTCCTCGTCGCGCACGTTGCTGACCACGATCACCAGCGCGCGCCGGCGCTGGTGGGCTTGCAGCGCGCCGGCGGCGGCGAGGTAGTCGGTGGCCAGCGGTTGCGCGTGCAGGTCGTAGCCGGCGCCCAGCAGGTGGTCCATGCCGCCGCTGCCCTGCTGCGGCGGCAGCCAGCGCTGCTGCTGGCCGATGCAGGCCATCAGGCCCACCGCGTCGCCTTCGCGCAGCGCGATGCTGGCCAGCGCCAGCGAGGCGTTGAGCACATGGTCGAAATGCGCCAGCGGGCCGTCCTGCGCCAGCATGCGGCGGCCGCAGTCGAGCATCAGGATCACCTGCTGGTTGCGCTCCTCGCGGTACTCGCGCGAGATCAGCCGGTGGCTGCGCGCGGTGGCTTTCCAGTCGATCTTGCGCAGGCTGTCGCCCACGCGGTAGTCGCGCAGTTCCTGGAACTCGGTGCCTTCGCCGCGCCGCCGCTGCAGCCGTGCGCCCACGCTGATCGAGGCCAGCTCCACGCTGAGCCCGGCCAGCTCCGCGAGCACTGCGAAGTTCGGGTACACGCGCGTGGACGACGGCCCGCCCAGCACGCGTCGCCCGTGCCACAGGCGCCACGGCGAGGGCAGCAGCGCGTGGCAGCCGCCGAAATGGAACTGGCCGCGCGCATCGGGCGTGGTGGCGTAGTCCAGCCGCAGCGCGCCGCCGGGCGGCAGCACCACGCGACACGGCATGCCGCGCACCGCCCAGCCGCCGGGATGCAGGTCGTGCAGGCGCAGCGACTGGCGGCGCTTCGTCGGGTTGCGCAGATGCAGCGCCACCGTCGCCTCCGGTCCCAGCGGCAGCACCGGCGCGAGTTCGCGCTGCAGTTCGGGCGATGCGGTGCGACGCAGGCGCCAGGCATCGAGCAGGGCCAGCGCGGCGAGTGCGCCGCCCGCTGCCAGCCATGCCGACAGCGGCAACTGGCCGAGGCTGGCCGCCACGCCGAGCGCAGTCCAGGCCAGCAGCAGCCACAGCAGCAGCGGCGCGGGTCTCAAGCCTCGGGCTCCAGTCGATGGACCGCGCCGCCGCTTCGCTCCTCCCCCTGCGCGCAGGGGGAGGTTGGGAGGGGGTGCTTATGGAAGCGCCCGGCAGGCAAAAGCACCCCACCCCGGCCCTTCCCTGCATGCAGGGGAGGGAGGATCGAGGCGCGACGCCGATCAGGCGCAGGCGCGACAGGCAAATGAGTGGCGACGGGCAATGTCTTCATTGCTTCGGCGCGGCCACCTTGTGTAGCAGCGCGCCCAGTATGTCGTCCGGACGCTGGCGCTCCAGCAGCGCATCCGGCGCCAGCAGCAGGCGATGGCGCAGCGCCGGCAGCACCACCGAGCGCACGTCGTCGGGCACCACGAAATCGCGGCCGTCCAGTGCGGCGCGCGCCCGCGCCAGCCGCGCCAGCGC
>NZ_NJIC01000056.1 GCF_013620825.1 Rhodanobacter sp. PCA2
GCTGTTGACGGACCGAGAAAACGATGTAGAATGGGCGGCTCACCGGGACGAAATGTCCCACAGCGGAAAAGCTCCGCGGTGGCAAGATCTTTGACAGTGTGCACAGGTGAATTGTGTGGACGCCTTGCGCTGGCGGGTCGATGACCTGTCCAAGCAATGCAAGCGTCCCACCCAAAGAAAGTCAGTAATGAGTTTCAATGGTTGGGGTTCGACGCTTCGGAAAGATAGATGGCCTTCGGGCTGTCGAAAACTTAAGTGAAGAGTTTGATCCTGGCTCAGATTGAACGCTGGCGGCATGCCTAACACATGCAAGTCGAACGGCAGCACAGGTAGCAATACCGGGTGGCGAGTGGCGGACGGGTGAGTAATGCATCGGGATCTACCCAGACGTGGGGGATAACCTCGGGAAACCGGGACTAATACCGCATACGTCCTACGGGAGAAAGCGGGGGCTCTTCGGACCTCGCGCGGCTGGACGAACCGATGTGCGATTAGCTAGTTGGAGGGGTAATGGCCCACCAAGGCGACGATCGCTAGCTGGTCTGAGAGGATGATCAGCCACACTGGGACTGAGACACGGCCCAGACTCCTACGGGAGGCAGCAGTGGGGAATATTGGACAATGGGCGCAAGCCTGATCCAGCAATGCCGCGTGTGTGAAGAAGGCCTTCGGGTTGTAAAGCACTTTTATCAGGAGCGAAATGCCATGGGCCAATACCCCGTGGAGCTGACGGTACCTGAGGAATAAGCACCGGCTAACTTCGTGCCAGCAGCCGCGGTAATACGAAGGGTGCAAGCGTTAATCGGAATTACTGGGCGTAAAGGGTGCGTAGGCGGTTCGTTAAGTCTGTTGTGAAATCCCCGGGCTCAACCTGGGAATGGCAATGGATACTGGCGGGCTAGAGTGTGTCAGAGGATGGTGGAATTCCCGGTGTAGCGGTGAAATGCGTAGAGATCGGGAGGAACATCAGTGGCGAAGGCGGCCATCTGGGACAACACTGACGCTGAAGCACGAAAGCGTGGGGAGCAAACAGGATTAGATACCCTGGTAGTCCACGCCCTAAACGATGCGAACTGGATGTTGGTCTCAACTCGGAGATCAGTGTCGAAGCAAACGCGTTAAGTTCGCCGCCTGGGGAGTACGGTCGCAAGACTGAAACTCAAAGGAATTGACGGGGGCCCGCACAAGCGGTGGAGTATGTGGTTTAATTCGATGCAACGCGAAGAACCTTACCTGGCCTTGACATGTCCGGAATCCTGCAGAGATGCGGGAGTGCCTTCGGGAATCGGAACACAGGTGCTGCATGGCTGTCGTCAGCTCGTGTCGTGAGATGTTGGGTTAAGTCCCGCAACGAGCGCAACCCTTGTCCTTAGTTGCCAGCACGTAAAGGTGGGAACTCTAAGGAGACTGCCGGTGACAAACCGGAGGAAGGTGGGGATGACGTCAAGTCCTCATGGCCCTTACGGCCAGGGCTACACACGTACTACAATGGTCGGTACAGAGGGTTGCAATACCGCGAGGTGGAGCCAATCCCAGAAAGCCGATCCCAGTCCGGATTGGAGTCTGCAACTCGACTCCATGAAGTCGGAATCGCTAGTAATCGCAGATCAGCTATGCTGCGGTGAATACGTTCCCGGGCCTTGTACACACCGCCCGTCACACCATGGGAGTGAGTTGCTCCAGAAGCCGTTAGTCTAACCGCAAGGGGGACGACGACCACGGAGTGGTTCATGACTGGGGTGAAGTCGTAACAAGGTAGCCGTATCGGAAGGTGCGGCTGGATCACCTCCTTTCGAGAACGACAGCGCGATCCGTCGCGCAAGACGTCCACACAAGACACCTGTATTCACGTAGCGTCCCTGCAAGAGAGCTTTGCGGGTCTGTAGCTCAGGTGGTTAGAGCGCACCCCTGATAAGGGTGAGGCCGGTGGTTCGAGTCCTCCCAGACCCACCAACCCCGGGGCCATAGCTCAGCTGGGAGAGCACCTGCTTTGCAAGCAGGGGGTCGTCGGTTCGATCCCGACTGGCTCCACCACGATGCACGTGAAGACACGCACACGAAAAGATTTTGAAGCGGAGCGGCGTTGAGGCCGTATCCGTGTTCTTTGAAAACTGGCAAACGAGTGACAAGCGTCTTGGTTCGAACCGAACCGAGACACGTGTCGAGGCACGAACAGGTGGTTTGAAACGTGTGATCCCGAGGCGACTTGGGGTTATATGGTCAAGCGACCAAGCGTATACGGTGGATGCCTTGGCAGTCAGAGGCGATGAAGGACGTGGCAGCCTGCGAAAAGTGTCGGGGAGCTGGCAACAAGCTTTGATCCGGCAATGTCCGAATGGGGAAACCCACCGCGCAAGCGGTATCCGTAACTGAATTCATAGGTTGCGGAGGCGAACCCGGGGAACTGAAATATCTAAGTACCCGGAGGAAAAGAAATCAACCGAGATTCCCTCAGTAGCGACGAGCGAACGGGGACTAGCCCAAAAGTGCACAGTGTTTTAGTCGAAGGACCTGGAAAGGTCTGCCGCAGACGGTGATAGCCCGGTAGGCGAAAGGGCATCGTGCATGAAATTGAGTAGGGCGGGGCACGAGAAACCCTGTCTGAACATGGGGGGACCATCCTCCAAGGCTAAATACTCCTGACTGACCGATAGCGAACAAGTACCGTGAGGGAAAGGCGAAAAGAACCCCGGAGAGGGGAGTGAAATAGACCCTGAAACCGTATACGTACAAGCAGTGGAAGCCCGCAAGGGTGACTGCGTACCTTTTGTATAATGGGTCAGCGACTTACTGTCAGTGGCAAGCTTAACCGTCTAGGGGAGGCGAAGGGAAACCGAGTCTGAATAGGGCGCATAGTCTCTGGCAGTAGACCCGAAACCGAGTGATCTATCCTTGGCCAGGTTGAAGGTGCGGTAACACGCACTGGAGGACCGAACCCACATCTGTTGCAATAGATGGGGATGAGCTGAGGATAGGAGTGAAAGGCTAAACAAACTCGGAGATAGCTGGTTCTCCTCGAAAGCTATTTAGGTAGCGCCTCGGACGAATCTTCCTGGGGGTAGAGCACTGTTATGGCTAGCGGGTCATCGCGACTTAGCAAACCATGGCAAACTCCGAATACCAGGACAGACTATCCGGGAGACACACGGCGGGTGCTAACGTCCGTCGTGAAAAGGGAAACAACCCAGACCCGCAGCTAAGGTCCCCAAGTTCTAGCTAAGTGGAAAACGATGTGGAAAGGCATAGACAGCCAGGAGGTTGGCTTAGAAGCAGCCATCCTTTAAAGAAAGCGTAATAGCTCACTGGTCGAGTCGGTCTGCGCGGAAGATTTAACGGGGCTAAGCTAGACACCGAAGCTCGGGGTGCACAGCAATGTGCGCGGTAGAGGAGCGTTCCGTAAGCCTGTGAAGGTGGATTGTAAAGTCTGCTGGAGGTATCGGAAGTGCGAATGCTGACATGAGTAACGATAATGCGGGTGAAAAGCCCGCACGCCGAAAGCCCAAGGTTTCCTCGCGCAACGTTCATCGGCGCAGGGTGAGTCGGCCCCTAAGGCGAGGCAGAAATGCGTAGTCGATGGGAAGCTGGTTAATATTCCAGCACTTGACTGTAGTGCGATGTGGGGACGGAGAAGGTTAGGTCTACCGGGCGTTGGTTGTCCCGGGGAAAGGCAGTAGGTGGTGATCTTAGGCAAATCCGGGATCACATACACCGAGCACCGAGACGAGCCCTTTTGGGCGAAGTGACTGATACCACGCTTCCAGGAAAAGCCACTAAGCTTCAGCTACAGCAAACCGTACCGTAAACCGACACTGGTAGGCAGGGTGAGAATCCCAAGGCGCTTGAGAGAACTCGGGTGAAGGAACTAGGCAAAATGGCACCGTAACTTCGGGAGAAGGTGCGCCTGCCGATGTGGTCACATGCGTGACTGAGCATTGGCAGGTCGCAGTAACCTGGCCGCTGCGACTGTTTATCAAAAACACAGCACTCTGCAAACACGAAAGTGGACGTATAGGGTGTGACGCCTGCCCGGTGCTGGAAGGTTAATTGATGGGGTCAGCCGCAAGGCGAAGCTCTTGATCGAAGCCCCAGTAAACGGCGGCCGTAACTATAACGGTCCTAAGGTAGCGAAATTCCTTGTCGGGTAAGTTCCGACCTGCACGAATGGCGTAACGACAGCGGCGCTGTCTCCACCCGAGACTCAGTGAAATTGAAATCGCTGTGAAGATGCAGCGTTCCCGCGGCAAGACGGAAAGACCCCGTGAACCTTTACTATAGCTTTACACTGAACGTTGAGTTCTTCTGTGTAGGATAGGTGGGAGGCTACGAAACCGAGACGCCAGTTTCGGTGGAGCCATCCTTGAAATACCACCCTGAAGTGCTTGACGTTCTAACCTCGGCCCGTAATCCGGGTCAGGGACCGTGTATGGTGGGTAGTTTGACTGGGGCGGTCTCCTCCCAAAGCGTAACGGAGGAGCACGAAGGTACGCTCAGCGCGGTCGGACATCGCGCACTGTGTGCAAAGGCATAAGCGTGCTTGACTGCAAGATCGACGGATCAAGCAGGTACGAAAGTAGGTCTTAGTGATCCGGTGGTTCTGTATGGAAGGGCCATCGCTCAACGGATAAAAGGTACTCCGGGGATAACAGGCTGATACCGCCCAAGAGTTCATATCGACGGCGGTGTTTGGCACCTCGATGTCGGCTCATCACATCCTGGGGCTGTAGCCGGTCCCAAGGGTATGGCTGTTCGCCATTTAAAGTGGTACGCGAGCTGGGTTCAGAACGTCGTGAGACAGTTCGGTCCCTATCTGTCGTGGGCGTTGGAGATTTGAGGGGGGCTGCTCCTAGTACGAGAGGACCGGAGTGGACGTTCCGCTGGTGTTCGGGTTGTCATGCCCATGGCATTGCCCGGTAGCTATGAACGGAAGCGATAACCGCTGAAAGCATCTAAGCGGGAAGCGCGCCCCAAGATGAGATCTCCCGAGAGCTCGACTCTCCTTAAGGCACCATCTAGACCAGGTGGTTGATAGGCGCGATGTGGAAGTGCAGCAATGCATTGAGCTTACGCGTACTAATGAGCCGTGAGGCTTGACCATATAACCCCAAGTGGCCTCACACCCACGTGCCGGATCGATCGTTCCCGGACGCTTGTCACTCGTTTGCCAATGAACTGAAGCTGGCGCACTCGCGCTGCTTCAACCCCTTCCCTGGCGGCCATAGCGCTGTGGTCCCACCCGATCCCATCCCGAACTCGGAAGTGAAACGCAGCCGCGCCGATGGTAGTGTGCACCTCGCATGCAAGAGTAGGTCACCGCCAGGGGCTTTATCCCTCGAACGCCCTCACCGATCCCGGTGAGGGCGTTTGCTTTT
>NZ_NJIC01000043.1 GCF_013620825.1 Rhodanobacter sp. PCA2
AGGGCGCGGGCACTTCCATGGTGGCCTTGTCCGATTCCAGCGTGATCAGGCTCTGTTCCTTCTCCACCCGGTCGCCGGGCTTGATCATCACCTCGATCACCGGGACGTTGTCGTGGCCGCCGATGTCGGGTACGCGGGCTTCTTGGATGTCGGCCATGATGTCTCCTGCGAATGGCGAGGGCAGACCGCGCGGGGGAGAGGGGGTGGGCGGCCGCAAGGCTTGCATCATAGCGAACGGCCGACGCCAGCGGCAGCTTTCGCGGCCACCCGGCATGCATGCGCATACGTATGCAGCACGCGGCGCGCCGGCCGGTCCGTGACCTGAGGCCCATGCGGCGGTCCCGCCGGTTCGGCCACACTGGACCCGTCTGTCCATCCACGCCCCGGCACAAAGAACGCCATGCTCAGCATCCGCCATCTGTCCAAGACCTACGGCAACGGCGTGCGCGCGCTGCGCGACATCTCGCTGGACATCCCGAACGGCATGTTCGGCCTGCTGGGGCCGAACGGGGCCGGCAAGTCCTCGCTGATGCGCACCATCGCGACCTTGCAGGATCCGGATGAAGGCAGCATCCGGCTCGACGACATGGACCTGCTGGCCGACAAGCAGGCCACCCGCCGCCTGCTCGGCTACCTGCCGCAGGAATTCGGCGTGTACCCCAAGGTTTCGGCCGAGGCCATGCTGGACCACTTCGCGGTGCTGAAGGGCGTGGTCGCGAAGGGCGAGCGCCGCGCGCTGGTGGAGGCGCTGCTGCGCCAGGTGAACCTGTGGGACGTGCGCAAGCGCAAGCTGGGCGGCTTCTCCGGCGGCATGCGCCAGCGCTTCGGCATCGCCCAGGCGCTGATCGGCGATCCGCGGCTGGTGATCGTGGACGAGCCCACCGCCGGCCTCGACCCCGAGGAGCGCAACCGCTTCCTCAACCTGCTCGCCGAGATCGGCGAGCGCGTGGTGGTGATCCTCTCCACCCACATCGTGGAGGACGTCACCGACCTCTGCCAGCGCATGGCGATCATCGGCCAGGGCCAGCTGCTGCTGACCGGCGAGCCGCACGAGGCGATCCGGGCGCTGGAAGGCCGGGTGTGGCGGCGCACGATAGACAAGGCGGAACTGGACGGCTACCGCGCCCGCATGAACATCCTCTCTACCCGCCTCGCCGGCGGCCGCACCCTGCTGCACGTGCTGGCCGACGCCCGGCCCGAGGCCGGCTTCGAAGCGGTCGCGCCCGACCTGGAAGACGTGTACTTCGGCCGCCTGCGCGCGCAGGCCACCGCGCGCGCCGCCTGACGCCGCGGCCGCCGGAAGCACGCCATGTTCCTCGAAATCCTCCGCTTCGAGCTGCGCCAGCAACTGCGGGCGCCGCTGTTCTGGGTCATCCTCGCCGTGTTCACGGGCATCGCCTTCGCGATGGCCAGCACCGACGCCATCCTGATCGGCGGCGCCAGCGGCAACGTGCTGCGCAACGCACCGCTGGTGATCGTGCGCATGCTCAACGTGTTCGCGGTGCTCGGCATCCTGCTGGTGGTGGTCTTCATCGCCAACGCCGCCACGCGCGATTTCGAGCAGGGCACGGCGGAACTGCTGTTCGCCACGCCGATGCACCGCGGCGCCTACCTGGGCGGCCGCTTCGCGGCGGGTTACCTGGTGCTGGTGGCGATGCTGGCGATGTGCGCGCTCGCGCTGGCGCTGGGCGGCTCGATGCCGTGGGTGAACGCGGGGCGGCTGGGCAACGCCAGCTGGCACGGCTACGCATGGGGTTTCGCCGTGCTGGTGCTGCCCAACCTGCTGTTCATCGCCGCCCTGCTGTTCCTGCTGGCCACGGTCACGCGCTCGATCCTGGCCAGCTACATCGGCGTGATCGCCTACTTCGTCCTGCAGGGCGTCGCCAACTACCTCGGCCGCGACCTCGACAACCGCTACCTGGCGGCCATGCTCGATCCCTTCGGCGGCCACACGCTGCAGTTCGTCACCCGCTACTGGACCGCCGACCAGACCAACCACCTGCTGCCCTCGCTCACCGGCGTGCTGCTGTTCAACCGCCTGCTGTGGCTGGCGGTGTCGCTGGCGATGCTGGCGGGCAGCTTCCTGCTGTTCCGCACCGACCGCGAAGGCTTGCGCCTGCCACGCCGCAAGCCGCGCGCCGAGCCGCCGCTGCTGCGCCCACAGGCCGGCACCGCCGTGCTCGCCCTGCCCAGGGCGACCCTCGCCGGCGACTGGCGCGCACGGCTCGTGCAACTGCGTGCGCAATGGCTGTTCGACACCCGCGGCATCCTGCAGGGCGCGGCCTTCCTGGTGCTGATGGCGCTGGCACTGGCGCTGATGTTCGTCTCGCTGTCGGTTTCCGGCCTGGTCTACGGCACGCCGACCTGGCCGGTCACCCATCAGGTGCTCGCCGCGATCAACGGCAGCTTCAGCCTGCCGCTGATGATCGTGGTGATCTTCTACGCGGGCGAACTGGTGTGGCGCGAGCGCCAGCACCACTCGGCCGAGGTCAGCGACGCCTTCCCGGTGCCCGACTGGGTGCAGCTCGTCGCGCGGTTCGGCGCCCTGCTCGGCGTCATCGCGATCACGCTCGTCGCCGGCGCGCTGGTCGGCATGGGCTGGCAGCTCGCCCACGGCTACACGCACCTGCAGCCGGGGCTGTACCTCTCGATGCTTTCGCTGAACGCGATACCGTTCGTGCTGACGGCGGTGCTCGCGCTGTTCCTGCAAGTGATTTGCAACAACAAGTTCATGGGCTACCTGCTCAGCATCCTGTGGCTGGCCAGCACGCTGGCCTTCGAACTGCTGCACTGGGACGACAAGCTCTACAACTACGGCAGCTCGCCCGAGCTGCCGTATTCGGACATGAACGGCTTCGGCCATTTCATCGTCGGCACGCTGTGGTTCGATGCCTACTGGGCCAGCCTTGCGCTGGCCATGCTGGTCGTCGCCGCGCTGCTGTGGCCGCGCGGCGCGGGCACGAGCTGGCGCGAGCGCCTGCACGAGGCGCGCTCCCGCCTGCATCCGGCCCTGGCCTGCATGCTGGCACTGGCGCTGGTGGGCTTTGCCGGGCTGGGCGGCTTCATCTACTACAACACCCACGTGCTCAATCGCTACGAGAACAGCACCGCGCAGAAACGCGACCGCGCCGATTACGAAAAGCAGTACGCGAAATATGCCGACCTGCCGCAACCGCGCATCGCCGCGGTGAAGGCGGACGTGGACATCCATCCCTACCAGCGCAAGCTGTACATCCGCGCGCACTACACCCTGGTCAACCGGCACGACGTGCCGGTGACCGAACTGCTGGTGAACTACGCCGACGACCTCGCGCCGAAGACGCTGACGTTCGCGCCGCACGACGCCGTGAGCGTCGACAAGCGCCTCGGCGTGGCCATCTACAAGCTGAAGACGCCGCTGGCGCCCGGCGCCTCGATGCCGTTCGACTTCGAGATCGACTACGCACCCCGGGGCTTCACCAACGGCATCGGCGAAACCTTCCTCGTGCACAACGGCACGTTCTTCAACAACCAGATGTTGCCGCAGTTCGGCTACCAGGCCAGGGTCCAGCTCACCGACCGCAACGACCGCCGGAAGTACGGCCTCAAGCTGGACGTGCCGCGCATGCCGCCCCTCGGCGACGAAAAGGCGCGCGCCAACACCTACATCAGCAACGACGCCGACTGGATCAGCTTCGACACCACCGTCTCCACCGCCGCCGACCAGATCGCGCTGGCGCCGGGCACGCTACAGAAGGAGTGGACCGAAGGCGGCCGCCGCTACTTCCACTACACGATGCAGCAGCCGATGCTGAACTTCTTCGCGTACCTGTCCGCCCGCTACGCGGTGAAGAGCGTGGACTGGAAGGGCGTGAAGATCTCGGTCTACTACAACCCGGCGCACGCCTGGAACGTGGACCGCATGATCGACGGCGCGAAGGATTCGCTGGACTACTACGACAGCCACTTCACGCCGTACCAGTTCAAGCAGCTGCGCATCCTCGAATTCCCGAACTACGCCAGCCTCGCCCAAAGCTTCGCCAACACCATCCCGTTCTCCGAATCCATCGGCTTCATCGCCGACCTGCGCGACAAGAGCCATATCGACTACGTGTACTACGTCACCGCGCACGAAGTGGCGCACCAGTGGTGGGCGCACCGCGTGATCGGCGCGAACATGCAGGGCTCCACCATGCTCAGCGAATCGCTGGCGCAATACAGCGCGCTGATGGTGATGAAGCAGCGCTACGGCACCGACCAGATGCGCAAGTTCCTGAAGTACGAACTCGACAAGTACCTGATGGGGCGCACCACCGACAAGGTGGCCGAGGAACCGCTCGCGAAGGTCGAGAACGAGCAGTACATCCACTACAACAAGGGCTCGCTGATCTTCTACGCGCTGCAGGACTACGTGGGCGAAGACCGCCTCGACGCGATCCTGAAGCAATACCTGATCGACAAGGGCTTCCAGCAACCGCCCTACACCACCTCGCAGGAATTCATGGACGCGCTGTCCAAGGCGCTGGGCCCGCAATGGCAGCCCCTGCTCGACGACTTCTTCTGGAAGATCACCCTGTTCGACAACCGCATGCTCGCCGCCACCGCCAAGAAACTGCCGAACGGCAAGTACGAAGTGACGATGAAGCTGCACGCCGGCATGGCCTGGGCCGACGGCAAGGGCAAGGAAACCAGGGTCGCCCCGAACGTCCCGATCGAGCTCGGCGTGTTCGCTGCCGCACCCGGCGGCGGCAAGGACGGCAAGCCGCTGTACCTGGAAAAACGCCGGCTGCCCGACGGCGACAGCAGCCTGACCGTGGTCGTGGACGGCAAGCCCGCGATGGCCGGCATCGACCCGTACAACGAGCTGATCGACAAGGTGCCGGACGACAACCGCAGGGCGGTGACGGTGCAATAGGGGGGCTTTGAGGGTCGCTTGCGCGGGGCGCTTGGTGTGGGATGCGTTGCGGATGCGGATGGATTGGTCGTAAGCGCGCAGAGTGTTTCGGGCGACACTGGGGTGTTGTGTTTTCACGTGGTTTTAGAGCGGTTTCGAGCGCCCGTTGGGCGCCCGAGTTCCTTTCTCTTTGCTTGCCCAAAGAG
>NZ_NJIC01000023.1 GCF_013620825.1 Rhodanobacter sp. PCA2
TCGACACCGATCGGGCCGGCCAGCGCCTGCCCGACCAGCGCCACCTGCTCCGCGACGTGGTCGCTGAGATGGCCGGCGGCCGGCGCGGGCGAACGCGCGCGGCCGGCGTAGGACAGGCTCTGCTTGCCGACGCAGGCCTGCAGGTGGTGGCGGATCTGGAACCAGGCGCCCTGGTTCATCGGTTCCTCCTGGCACCACACCACTTCCTTCGCGGCCGGGTACTTCTCCAGTTCGGCGGAGACCTCGGGGCGGGGGAACGGGTAGAGCTGTTCCACGCGCACGATGGCCACGTCGGCGAGCGCACGCTTCTCGGCCTCTTCCAGCAGGTCGTAGTAGACCTTGCCGGCGCACAGCACCACGCGCTTCACCTTCTTGGCGGCCAGCTCGCGATGCTCGCCGATCACCAGCTGGAAGCTGCCGTCGGCCAGCTCGTCCAGCGTCGACACGGCCAGCTTGTGGCGCAGCAGCGACTTCGGCGTCATCACGATCAGCGGCTTGCGCACCGGGCGCAGCATCTGGCGGCGGATCATGTGGAAATCCTGCGCCGGCGTGGTGGGCACGCAGACCTGCATGTTCTCCATCGCGCACAGTTGCAGGAAGCGCTCCAGGCGGGCGGAGGAGTGCTCCGGGCCCTGGCCTTCGTAGCCGTGCGGCAGGTACAGCGCGAGACCGGAGAGGCGGTCCCACTTGGCTTCGCCGGAGCTGATGAACTGGTCGATCACCACCTGGGCGCCGTTCGCGAAGTCGCCGAACTGGCCTTCCCAGATGTGCAGGGTGTCGGGATCGGTGGTGGAGTGGCCGTACTCGAAGGCCATCACCGCTTCCTCGCTGAGCAGCGAGTCGATCACTTCCACGTCGGCGCCGTCGCGGATCGTCGCCAGCGGCATGAAGGTGCGGCCGTCCTTCTGGTCGTGCAGCACGGCGTGGCGGTGGAAGAACGTGCCGCGGCCGGAGTCCTGGCCGACCAGGCGCAGGTTGCAGCCGGCGTCGACCAGGCTGGCGTAGGCGAGGTTCTCGGCGAAGCCCCAGTCGCCGGGTTGCTCGCCGCTGGCCATCTTGCGGCGGTCGTCGTAGATCTTCGCCACGCGCGACTGCAGCGCGATGTCCCTGGGGATGTCCAGCAGCTTGTTGGCCAGCTCCACCAGCTTCTGCTTCGGCAGCGAGGTGTCGGTCTTGTCGCCCAGCTTGCCCTTGAGGAAGCGCGCCCAGTCGATCTGGATGTCGCGCTGGGGCTCGGCGTCCAGCTCGGTCATCGGCTTGCCTGCTTCCAGGCGGTCGCGGTAGGCGTCGAAGCGCTTCTGCACGTCGCCGTCGGCGATCACGCCTTCCTTCACCAGCACCTGGCCGTACAGCTCGCGGGCCGGCGGCAGCTTCTTGATGACCTGGTACATCACCGGCTGGGTGGCGGTGGGCTCGTCGGCCTCGTTGTGGCCGTGGCGGCGGTAGCACACCAGGTCGATCACCACGTCCTTGCGGAAGGTCTTGCGGAAGTCGTAGGCGAGGCGGGTGGCCTCGATCACCGCTTCCGGGTCGTCGCCGTTCACGTGCAGCACCGGCGCATTGACCATCTTGGCCAGGTCGGTGCAGTACATCGTGGAGCGCGCGTCCTGCGGGTTGGAGGTGGTGAAGCCCACCTGGTTGTTCACCACGATGTGCAGGCTGCCGCCGATCTTGAAGCCGCGGGCCTGCGACATGTTGAACAGTTCCATGTTCACGCCCTGGCCGGCCAGCGCGGCGTCGCCGTGCACCAGCACCGCCATCGACTGGGTGTGCGCCGTGTCGCCGCGGCGGATCTGCCGCGCATGCACGGAACCGGCCACCACCGGGTTGACGATTTCCAGGTGCGAGGGGTTGAACGCCAGCGCCACGTGGGTGCCGCCCCTGGGCGTCTTGACGTCGGCGGAGAAGCCCATGTGGTACTTCACGTCGCCGGAGTGGGAGGGGTCTTCCGGATGGTCGAAGCGGCCCTCGAACTCGTCGAACAGGGTCTTCGGCGGCTTGCCGAGGATGTTGACCAGCACGTTGAGGCGGCCGCGATGGGCCATGCCGATCACCAGCTCCTTGATGCCGTTGTCGCCCGCGGCGCGCACCACGTCGTCCAGCATCGGGATCAGGCTGTCGCCGCCTTCCAGCGAGAAGCGCTTCTGGCCGACGTATTTCGTGTGGAGGTAGCGCTCCAGGCCGTCGGCGGCGGTGAGGCCGTCCAGCACGCGCTGCTTGCCCGCGGCGTCGAGGCCGGCGCTGCCGTTGGCCTGCTCCAGCCGGGTGTAGATCCAGTTGCGCTGCGCGTGATCGGAGATGTACATGAACTCCGCGCCGATGCTGCGCGTGTACACCTTCTTCAGGCGCGCCCACAGTTCGCGCAGCTTCAGGCGCTGGCCGCCGCCGGCATAGGTGCCGCAGTCGAACTCGGTGTCGAGGTCGGCTTCGGCGAGGCCGTGGAAGGCGAGGCCCAGGTCGGGTGCCTCCATCTTGTTCGCCAGGCCCAGCGGGTCGAGGTCGGCGGCCAGGTGGCCGCGCGAGCGGTAGGCGGTCAGCAGGCGCAGCACGCCGGCCTGCTTGCGCGCGTGCTCGTCGTCGACCGGCGCGGCCGCGACGTGACGCTGCTTCTGCGCCGCCTCGATGCGCGCGATGGCGCCACCGTGCGGCACGTCGCCGGCCTCGCGACCCTTGAAGGTCTCGAAATACTTGCTCCACTCGGCGGAAACCGACGCAGGGTCGGCCAGCCAGGCGTCGTACAGGGATTCGACGTAATCGGCGTTGCCGCCAGCGAGTTGAGAGGAGTCGAAGAACTCGCGGATCAGGTTTGTACTCACGTCACCACCGGCAGGGGAAGGGAGGCTTGCGGCGATCCTTCGGGCGCAGGGATCGCCGGCGAAAAATCCTGTTAATTATAGCCTTGAGCCACCGCGCAGCGGCAACCCGGACAGCCCATGGAATGGGGTTCCTCAGCCGCAATTCACGACGTCCGGGCACCGACTTTGGTCGCAGCCGGCGGACGGCGCGCCCCGTGGCGCTACAAATCCAGCGGCTGCAGCTCGCTGGCGCGGGCGGAGCGCTCCCAGATCTCGTCGAATTGCTGCTGCAGCGGCGCCTGCGCCGCGCGGTCGGCCAGCGCCATGCGGCCCTGCGGCCGCGCCGCCTCGGGCAGGAAAAAATAGCCGCCGCCATCGGTGAGCAGCCACGCCCCGGCGTTCTGGCGATCCACGTCCTCCACCGGCGTGCGGATCAGGATGGTGCTGGGCAGGCGCTGGAACAGCGCGATCAGCCGGTGGCCGTCGCGCAGCGCGGCGGCCGGATCGTGCAGCAGGATGCGGATTTCGGCGCGGCGGCCCGAGGTGGCGATGCGCTTGAGCTCGGCCAGCTCGGCGTCGTTGCCGTAGTCCTCGTGAGCCAGCAGGGGCAGGTGCAGCGACAGCCGGTGGCGCGCGCCGGCCAGCAGCTGCAGCCGGGCGGCGGCCAGCGCCTCGCGGCCATCGATCGCGCGCCTGCCGGCGTCGTCGTCGGCCGCCGCGGTCACCGCCGGCGCGCCTTGCGCAGCACCAGGTGCCCCTCGTTGACCAGGGCCAGCAACAGTGCGCCGGCCGCCTTGGACGGCTCGGCGTCAACGACCATGTCGCGCTGCGCGCACAACTGCCGTGCCAGCGCCGCCGGAGCCGGCCAGGCCTGGCCGTTCGCGAACAAGGTGCAGCCGGACTTGCCGCGGCTCCACGCCATGCGCGACCAGGGGTGGCGCAGCAGGCGCGCGCCCGCGGCGAGCTGCTTGCGCAGGGCGGCCTCGGCCAGCGGTCGGTCGGGCAGGGCCGGCGTCTGCGCAATGCGGTAACGCGTGATGAAGCGGCCGAACCAGTCGCGCAGGGTTTCCTCGTCCAGCGCGGCGGCGAACGGCAGCGCCATGCGCAACCGCGCCAGCGCGGCCGCGTCGATTTCGCCCGGGGCCTTGGCCGGGGCGAGGTCGGGGTCGGCGTAGCGCTGTTCGTCGTGCAGCCGTTCGGCAAGATAGTCGGCGAGGTCGCCGGTGAGTTCCGCCTGCGAGGGCGCGCGCATGCCGAACGAAATCGTCATACAGGGGCCGCCGAAGGCCACGCCGTCGTGCGGCACGTCGGGCGGCAGGTAGAGCATGTCGCCCGGTTCGAGCAGCCATTCGTGGGTGGGCGTGAATTCGCGCAGCTGCTTCAGCTCCACGTCGGGGCGGAAATCCCTGGGCGCCTCGGGATCGGCGCTGATCGCCCAGTGCCGCTGGCCCAGCCCCTGCAGCAGGAACACGTCGTACTGGTCCACGTGCGCGCCCACGCCGCCGCCGGGCTCGGCATAGGAAATCATGATGTCGTCCAGCCGCCAGCTGGGCAGGAAGGCGAAGGATTCCAGCAGGGCGGCCACGTCGGCGTCCCACTTGTCCACGTCCTGCACCAGCAGGGTCCAGTTCGCGTCGCCGGTCTTCGCGAAATCGGCCTCGTCCAGCGGACCGGTCTTCACCTGCCAGCGCTCACGCGCCTCGTCGTGGCGGATCAGCCGCGACAGCGCGCCTTCCTCGCAGGCCAGGCCAGCCAGATCCTCGGGCTGGATCGGCGGCACGAAATCGGGAAACGCGTTGCGGACCAGCAGCGGCCGCTTCTGCCAGTAATCGCGGAGGAACTGGGCGGCCGGCATGCCCAGCGGCTGGCGGGCGGAGCCGCGCACTTCGATGGGCGGGGCGGTCTTGCGGGGGGCGGGGACGCGGTTCGGTTTCATCCGCGCATTGTAGTGGGGGCGGAGAGGGGACTCTTGTCCTGGCGCAATTTTTCCAGCGGTTTCATCCTGCTGAGGCGGCGCGGTCGCCTGCGTTTGGGCGTGCATTCAAAGCGGTTTCGTGCGCCCTGTGGGCGCCCGAGTTACTTTTCTCTTGCGTGGCCAAGAGAAAAGTAACCCAAAGAGAAGGCCACCCCGCGGCGGCGCTTGCCGGGCGTCCTGCCCGGCAAGTGCGTGAGTCGCGGCCGGGCTTTTCGAGCGGGCATCCTGCCCGCGCGAAAAGGCGAGGCC
>NZ_NJIC01000026.1 GCF_013620825.1 Rhodanobacter sp. PCA2
CCCTCACCCCGGCCCTCTCCCCGGAGGGGAGAGGGGGCAAAAGAGGTTCTTCGCCCGACCGGGGGTAAAGGATCAGCCCTTCGGCGGCGGCGGGGCCAGCACTTCGCGGTTGCCGTTGTGCTGCGGGGCGCTGACCACGCCGTCCTGCTCCATCTGCTCGATCAGGCGGGCGGCGCGGTTGTAGCCGATGCGCAGGTGGCGCTGCACGCCGGAGATCGAGGCGCGGCGCGTCTGCGTGACGATGGCCACGGCCTTGTCGTAGAGCTGGGCGTCGGCGTCGCCGCCCTCCTCGCCTTCCTGCGGCAGGCCGGCGTCGTTGATGAACTTGCCGTCGCCGGTCGCCTGTACCTCTTCCAGCACGCCCTCGATGTACTGCGGGCCGCCCTGCGCCTTCAGCCAGTTCACCACGTTGTGCACCTCGTGGTCGTCCACGAACGCGCCGTGCACGCGCTCGGGCGTGGCGGTGCCGGGCGGCAGGTACAGCATGTCGCCGTGGCCGAGCAGCGCCTCGGCGCCGGACTGGTCGAGGATGGTGCGCGAGTCGATCTTGCTCGACACCTGGAACGCGATGCGGGTGGGGATGTTGGCCTTGATCAGGCCGGTGATCACGTCCACCGACGGGCGCTGCGTGGCCAGCACCAGGTGCACGCCGGCGGCGCGCGCCTTCTGGGCGAGGCGGGCGATCAGCTCCTCCACCTTCTTGCCCACGATCATCATCATGTCGGCGAACTCGTCGATGATGATCACGATGTAGGGCAGCGGCTCCAGCGGCTCCGCGGCGAGGTTGGGCATCTCGGGGTTGGGGCGGAACAGCGGGTCCAGCAGCGGCTGGCCGGCGTTCTCGGCGTCCTTCACCTTCTTGTTGAAGCCGCCGAGGTTGCGCACGCCCACCGCGGCCATCAGCTTGTAGCGGCGCTCCATCTCGGCCACGCACCAGCGCAGCGCGTTCGCGGCTTCCTTCATGTCGGTGACGACCGGCGCCAGCAGGTGCGGGATGCCCTCGTACACCGAGAGCTCCAGCATCTTCGGGTCGATCATGATCATGCGCACGTCTTTCGGGCTCGCCTTGTACAGCAGCGAGAGCACCATCGCGTTCACCGCGACGGACTTGCCCGAGCCGGTGGTGCCGGCCACCAGCAGGTGCGGCATCTTCGCCAGGTCGACCACCACCGGCTTGCCGCCGATGTCCTTGCCCAGCGCCAGCGCCAGCGGCGACTTGGTCTGGTCGTAGCGGTCCGAGCGCAGGATCTCGGACAGGTAGACGATCTGCTTGCGCGTGTTCGGAATCTCGATGCCGATCACGTTCTTGCCGGGGATCACGTCGACCACGCGCACGCTGACCACGGACAGGCCGCGCGCGATGTCCTTGTCCAGGCTGGACACCTGCGAACCGCGCACGCCAGCGGCCGGCTCCATCTCGAAGCGGGTGATCACCGGGCCGGGATACACGCCCACCACCTTGGCCTCGATGCGGAAATCCTTGAGCTTCAGCTCGACCTGGCGCGACAGCACCTCCAGGGTTTCCTCCGAATAGCCCGGCCCCTGTTCCGGCGCCTCGTCCAGCAGCGACAGCGGCGGCAGCTCGCCGGGCGCGGAAGCGCCGGTGAACAGCGGAATCTGCGTTTCCAGCTTCGCGCGCTCGCTCTTCGCCACCGGCAAGGGCGGCGTCTCGATACGCACCGGCTCGCGCTTCGCCTGCTTCACCGCCTCGACCTTCTTCGCCGTCTCGCGCTCGGCGCGTGCCTGCTGCGCCTTGAGCACGTCCGGCGCCTCGCGCAGCTTGCCGCGCAGCCATTCGACCGCACGCAGCGTGGCGTGGCCGGTCCAGTCCATCACCTTGAACCACGACAGCCCGGTGGCCAGCGTCACCGCCACCAGGAACAGCGCCAGCAGCAGCAGCGGCGCGCCCTTGTCGCCGAACGCGGCAAGCAGGCCGCGCGCCACCGCGTGGCCGATCACGCCGCCGGCGCCCTCCGGCGCCATCGAACTCTGCGGGAAGTTGAGCCAGCACAGGCCCGGCGCGGTGATGAAGAAGAACACCGCGCCGATCAGGCGCAGCGAGGATTCCCACGGATGCACCGGCTGCACGCCGCGCTGGCGCAGCACCTGCACGCCCAGCAGCAACAGCAGCAAGGGGAAGAAATACGCCACGCCGCCGAACAGATAACGCAGCAGGTCGGCCACGTAGGCGCCCACCGTGCCGCCCAGGTTGTGCACGTGCGCCGCCGCGCCCACGTGCGACCAGGCCGGGTCCTGCGCGTCGTAGCTGAACAGGCATACCAGCAGGTACAGCGCCAGCGGCAGCAACACCAGCGCGCCGGCCTCGCGCAACCGGCGCTTCACCTCGTCGCTCAGGGCGACCGTTTCCTTCTTGTGTTTGACGTTTGCGCTGGGCGCCACCGGGACAGGCTTCCTTGGATTGCCGAACTACCCGGCAAGTCTACACAGGGAGGGCAGGCTTCAATAGCTTGCGCAAGGGCGGCGCCGGGCAGCCGGCGCGGCCGGACGCCACGCATGGCTTGAATCGGCCGCCCGCCTTCCCCATTCTTGCGGTTCTGTATCGCGCCGCCCCCGGCGACGAAACCTGCGCGGCGGTTGCAGCGAACCACCAGCCACCGCCGGCCACCCTGAGGAACCCGAGCATGACCGCCACCCCCAAGCACACCCGCCTGCTGATCCTCGGCTCCGGCCCGGCCGGCTACACCGCCGCGGTGTACGCCGCGCGCGCCAACCT
>NZ_NJIC01000045.1 GCF_013620825.1 Rhodanobacter sp. PCA2
CTTCGGGGCGGGGTGCCCGCGGCGGCCGCGGTTCGCGCGTACGGCCGTCGCGCGGACCGCGCTCGCCGCTGCGCTCGCCGCGGCGCGGACGGCCGCCCTTCTTGTCGTCGTGGCGCGACTCCACCCGGTCGCCGAACGCGGCGCTGTCGGCGGCGGCGTTGGCGGCGAACTCGGGATCGACCTCGCGCGCCTTCGGCATCACCAGCAGTTCCGGCTCCATCGTCGCCACCGGGATGGTCTGGCCGATGTAGCTCTCGATGTCGGGCAGGCTCATCGCGTAGAGGTCGCAGGCGAAGCTGATCGCGTCGCCCTCGGCGCCCAGGCGCGCGGTGCGGCCGATGCGGTGGACGTAGTCCTCGGCATCCTGCGGCAGGTCGTAGTTGAAGACGTGGCTGACCGCGGGGATGTGCAGGCCGCGCGCGGCCACGTCGGTGGCGACCAGGATGTCGAGCTGGCCGTCCTGGAAACGCTGCAGCAGCTTCTGGCGCTTGAGCTGGGGCACGTCGCCGGAGATCGCGCCGACGCGGCAGCCATGCCGCTTCACGCGCTCGGTGACGCGCTCGGCGGCGGCCTTGGTGTTGACGAAGATGATGCTGCGCTTGGGCTGGTGCCGGTCGATCAGGTTGAGCAGCAGCGGCAGCTTCTCCTCCTTGGCGGGGAAGTAGACGAGCTGGCGCACCTTGTCGGCGGTGACGTTGTCGCTTTCCACCACCAGCTTCTCGGCCTCGTGCATGTGCTCGTAGGCCAGTTCCAGCACGCGGTGGCTCAGCGTGGCGGAGAACAGCAGCACCTGGCGCTGCTCGCGCGCCGGCAGGCGGCGGAAGATGAAGCGCACGTCCTTGATGAAGCCGAGGTCGAACATGCGGTCCGCCTCGTCGATCACCATCACCTCGACGCCGTTGAAGCCGAACACCTGCTGCTTGTAGTAGTCCAGCAGGCGGCCGGGCGTGGCGATGATGATGTCGCAGCCGTCGTGCAGCTGCTGGCGCTGCTTGTCGTAATCCACGCCGCCGTAGATCAGGGCGGTCTTGAGGCCGGTGTGGCGGCCGATGTTGCGGGCGTCCTTGTCGATCTGGATGGCCAGCTCGCGGGTGGGCGCGATCACCAGCGCGCGCGGGTCGCTGTCCTTGCGCTCGGCCACGGCGGGCGTGGTGAGCAGGCGGTTCATCAGCGCGACCAGGAAGGCGCAGGTCTTGCCGGTGCCGGTCTGCGCCTGGCCGGCGACGTCGCGGCCGAAAAGGGCGACCGGCAGGGTCAGCTCCTGGATCGGCGTGCAGCGGGTGAAGCCGGCTTCGGCCAGGCCTTGCTGCAGCAGCGGATGGAGTTCGAAGTTGGTGAAGAAGGTATCGGTGAGTACGGTTTGGGACATGGAATGAAGGAAAGCCGGTGGGATGCGGGCACGGGCGCCATGGCCGGCCCGGCTCCGCCGCCGCGGCGGCAGGGAGCAGGTGGATGAGCGGCGCGGCACGGGGCGCACGGCGGCGGGCTAGGCCGCCAGCCTGTGCTCCGGGGCCGTGCAGGGCGCCGAAACGGTTGCGGCGCAACCGGCAGCCCCGCTGGCATAGGCGAAACGGCTCGCACGAACCGCCTCGCCTATGTCAACGGAACCGTCCGTTGCAGCCCTTGAATCGCTTGAATCGCGCCCCGAGTTACGTTGCAATGAGGCCCCGGGCCGCAATGGCCAAGCCCCTCTTTCCCGGTTCGACCCGCGCATCATGGGCGCCCCAGTGTAGCTGATGCTGGCCGCGCGGTCGTCAAACCTTCCTTCCACCCGTCTTTCGGAGACCCCGGTGAACGACCTGATTACCCATGTGAGCGACGACGCCTTCGAGCAGGAAGTGCTGAAGTCCGACACCCCCGTGCTGCTGGACTTCTGGGCCGAATGGTGCGGCCCGTGCAAGGCCATCGCGCCGATCCTGGACGAGCTGGCCGGCCAGTACCAGGGCAAGCTGCGCGTCGTGAAGCTCAACATCGACCACAACCAGAAGACCCCCCGCACCTATGGCGTGCGCGGCATCCCCACCCTGATGGTGTTCAAGAACGGCAAGGTCGAGGCCACCCAGATCGGCGCCGTCAGCAAGGGCCAGCTGGCCCAGATGATCGACAAGGCGATCTGAGCCTTCGCCGCCCCGACACCCGCCGCGCGCTTTACGGCCATGCGCGGCGGGTGCTAGATTCCTCCGCGTCCGTCGGGATCCCCCTGGTCCCCCTGCGCCCCCTCTGGCGCGACGCACACCCTTCCCTCCTGTAACTCAACGGCGCCCCGCGAGGATTGCCCGTGTCCGATACCGATAACACCACCCCGAACGACGCCGGCGGCGCCGAGAGCTCGCCCGAGTCGCGTCCGCGCGCCCCGCGCCGCCAGGCCCGCGCCCCCAAGCCGGCAGCCGCCGAGAC
>NZ_NJIC01000057.1:0-537 GCF_013620825.1 Rhodanobacter sp. PCA2
CGCAGGCAGCTCAGAAAAGTCCGACGCCCACGCCGACAAGCGCCGAGAGGTTCGCTGCCGCGCAGGCAGCTCAGAAATCAACGGCGTGTTGGTGCACACCGATGCCGGGGTTCGCTGCCGCGCAGGCAGCTCAGAAAATTTCGCCATCCACCAGCTGGTCTGCCTGCTGGTTCGCTGCCGCGCAGGCAGCTCAGAAAATGAAGAGGTGCACACTCGGCAAGCTGGAACAGTTCGCTGCCGCGCAGGCAGCTCAGAAATCGCGAAGCTTCGGCATTACGGGATGAGCTTCGTTCGCTGCCGCGCAGGCAGCTCAGAAAATTCGGCAAGCGAAGATCACGACATTCGTAGAGTTCGCTGCCGCGCAGGCAGCTCAGAAATCCGGGCGTTGCTGTCGGATGCGGGCCTTTCCGTTCGCTGCCGCGCAGGCAGCTCAGAAAGTTGACACATCGAATAACCAGAAAGTATTTTCGTTCGCTGCCGCGCAGGCAGCTCAGAAAAGAAGCACCTGGCCCTTGCCGCTGGTCAGCGCGTTCGCTG
>NZ_NJIC01000057.1:547-1694 GCF_013620825.1 Rhodanobacter sp. PCA2
CAGGCAGCTCAGAAATGCACCGCCGCCTCGCTCAGGCCGGCCCTGGGGTTCGCTGCCGCGCAGGCAGCTCAGAAATCCCCGGATATGCCCGCGCATAACCCGTCCACGTTCGCTGCCGCGCAGGCAGCTCAGAAAACCCTGGAGGAAACGTTGCGCCCCCCGGGAGCGTTCGCTGCCGCGCAGGCAGCTCAGAAACGGCCGAACCTTTGTCCAGTTCGGCTGTCCGTGTTCGCTGCCGCGCAGGCAGCTCAGAAATTTACATATGTTTCCCACTGCCCGCTATACGGGTTCGCTGCCGCGCAGGCAGCTCAGAAAACCGAGCAAAGTCTACCGCACGATCATGCGAGGTTCGCTGCCGCGCAGGCAGCTCAGAAAAATATACGCGCACTGATAAATGCGGCACCAAGGTTCGCTGCCGCGCAGGCAGCTCAGAAATGCACCGCCGCCTCGCTCAGGCCGGCCCTGGGGTTCGCTGCCGCGCAGGCAGCTCAGAAAATGTCGAGTTCGTTGGGCCGCTGCGGCCGCCGGTTCGCTGCCGCGCAGGCAGCTCAGAAACGTGCAGTTCGCGATTGAGCAGCTGTCACGCTGTTCGCTGCCGCGCAGGCAGCTCAGAAAAAAGGAATTCGGCGACCATCGAGTATCCGCTCGTTCGCTGCCGCGCAGGCAGCTCAGAAAAGCTCGGGATGGCCGAGGTACGCGCGCAGCAGGTTCGCTGCCGCGCAGGCAGCTCAGAAAACACTGGGCCTGATAAATGAAAGTCGCCGGGGGTTCGCTGCCGCGCAGGCAGCTCAGAAAAGCCGCACACTCCAACGATCACGCCGGTGATCGTTCGCTGCCGCGCAGGCAGCTCAGAAACTGTTGCGCAGGCGGCTGCCGGAGGCGCCGTTGTTCGCTGCCGCGCAGGCAGCTCAGAAAAAATAGCGCCCTTGATATGCGAATGATACATCGTTCGCTGCCGCGCAGGCAGCTCAGAAACTTCCCCGCTGCTGGTCACCCGAACCGGCCACGTTCGCTGCCGCGCAGGCAGCTCAGAAATCGGCATCGTCACGCATCGCGTCCGCATGCACGTTCGCTGCCGCGCAGGCAGCTCAGAAAAGAACACCTTGCTTTCCATGCCCTGCCCCTGCGTTCGCTGCCGCGCAGGCAG
>NZ_NJIC01000058.1 GCF_013620825.1 Rhodanobacter sp. PCA2
TGAAGCGTCCTCGTTTTTCCGAGTCACCCGGAAGTAGAGGTGGTTGATGATGCCATGGCGTAGGTGACGGGCGAGAGCCCGCCAAGTGCGCGATGAGGGCGTTGATGGTTGTAGCGGTGGCGCCAGTCCTCGGTCATGCAGCGGACCTCGTGCAGGCTGGTGAAGACGTAGCGATCCAGGACCTCCGTGCGAAAGGTCCGGTTGAACCGCTCGATGTAGGCGTTCTGGGTCGGCTTGCCGGGCTGGATGTGCAGCAGTTCGACGCCGTGCCGCTGGGCCCACTGTCGCAGCGCGACGCTGATGAACTCCGGGCCGTTGTCCAAGCGCAGACGCCGGGGCGCACCGCGTAGTTCCACCAGCTCATCCAGTGCCCGGACTACTCGCGGCGATGGCAGGCTGGTGTCGATCTCGATCCGCAACGACTCGCGGTTGAAGTCGTCGTTGACGTTGAAGGTGCGGAAGCGCCGCCCGGACCACAGGGCATCGGCCATGAAGTCGGCCGACCAAGTGTGGTTCGCCTGGTCAGGAATCTCCAGTGGCTCACGGATGCGATCAGGCAAGCGTCGCTTGCCCCGGCGCGGCAGATTCAACTTCAGCGCCACGTAGACCCGCCAACTGCGCGTCTTGCCGAACCCTTTCGGCTGCAGGGCTTCGTCGAACAGCAGGCCAAAGCCGTAGCCGGGGTTGTCCTTCAGATGGGCCTCGATGGCTTCGATCAGCGTCGAGTCGTCCCGCGGGCGCGGGGCGTAGTGCCGCGCCGAGCGCGACAGGCCCAGCGTGCGGTCGGCACGCCGGGCGCTCAGGCCATGGTGGGTTTGCATCGCCAGGCTCAACTCCAGTCGCCGCGCCTGGCTCAGCCTTTTCGCGACAGGACATCCTTCAGCGCGTGGTGCTCCAGCGCTAGATCGGCATACATCCGCTTGAGTCGGGCCAGCTCGGCCTCGACATCCTTCAGGTGCCGCAGCTGTGACACCTCCATGCCGGCGTATTTGTTCTTCCAGACGTAGTACGTCGGCTCGCTGATGCCGTGCTTGCGGCACGTCTCCGCGACCTTCGCGCCGGCTTCGACCTCTTTGAGGATCCGGACGATCTGTTCCTCGCTGAACTTCGACTTCTTCATGCAGAGCTCCTTGGTGGGGAAACTCTACTTCTGACTGGCTCGAATTAACGAGGACGCTTCA
>NZ_NJIC01000059.1 GCF_013620825.1 Rhodanobacter sp. PCA2
GGCGCCGACGGAGACGGTGTTGGCGCGGTCGGCAAGGGAGTTGGCGCCCAGCGAGACGCTGTTCACGGCGTCCTTGGCGACCCAGGCATTGGAGCCGAGCACGGTGGCGTTCACCGCCTGGGCGTAGCTGTTGTAGCCGAGCACGCTGGCGCCGTCCTCGGTGGCCCAGGCCTCGGTGCCTACGGCCGTGGTGTTGTTGCCCTTGGTGACGCTCTTGCCATCCTTGCCGGCCAGTGCCCGCACGCCCAGTGCGGTGCCGGACGCGCCGGATGCGTGGCTGCCGGAACCGATGGCCGTGGTGTATGCGCCAGTGGCCGCGGCGCCGCCGCCGAAGAAGTCGGCGATGCTGCCAATGGCCGTGGCGGCCTGGCCGGACGCCACGCTCTCGGCGCCGACGGCGGTCGCATAGGCGTAGTTGGCCTTGGCCGCCGAACCCAGTGCCGTGCTTTCCCACCCCCCGGCGCTGGCCCCGCCGCCGAATGCGGAGGACTGCGTGCCGGCCGCGCTTGCGAACACGCCCGTGGCGACGCCATAGATTCCGGTCGCACGGGCGTTGGCGCCCACGGCCGTGCCGAAGGCCGCCTCCACCGAGCTGTTGTAGCCGATCGACGTGGCGATCGCCCCGTTGGCCTTGGCGTTGTAACCGAACGCCGCGCTGCTGCCATTGGCCTGGCTGTAGCCGCCCACGGCGATATCCCTGGCGCTGCCGGCACGATCTCCTGCGCTGGCGCCGTTGCCGATCGCGATGCCGGAATCGCCGGCTGCCATCGCGCCATAGCCGTTCGCCACGGTGAAATCGCCCAGTGCGACCGCCCCGCTGCCGATGGCGGTAGCGCCGGTGCTCATGGCGAAACTGCCTGAGCCGACGGCGGTGGCGTAATCGCCCAGCGCCTGGGCGTCGTCGCTGCCGTCGCCGTTGCCGTTGGCGGCGAGATAGTGGCTGGCGGTGCCGGCCATGGCGTTGAGCTGGTCGACGTTCACCGCGTCGGTGCCCTCGGTGCCGGCGGCGACGTTGGCGATCTGGCGGGTGTTGGCGGCGTGGACCACGCCGGCGGTATCGGTCCAGTCGTGCGAGGCGCCGACGGAGAC
>NZ_NJIC01000020.1:0-161329 GCF_013620825.1 Rhodanobacter sp. PCA2
CTCTCGCCCGTCACCTACGCCATGGCATCATCAACCACCTCTACTTCCGGGTGACTCGGAAAAACGAGGACGCTTCACGCTGACCCTGTGCAAACTGGCGTTCGCCGTCAGCTTGGCATCTCGATACGACATGCGCGCCGTCGCTTCGCGCATCGCCTCGGCGCAGCACGCCGGCATTCCCCTGCTGTATGCCGGCACGCAATATGGCCTGTTCACCTTCGCCGGCAGGCTGACGCAATCGATCCCCCAGGCCACAGGCAACGCTGCCATCGCCAGCTGGGCGCGTGCTCATCCTACGGGGTGGGTTATCAGCGGTGACGCGAACTACCAGTACCGTGCTACGCCGCTGTACCGACAGGCTTATCTCGGCCGCAAGCTCGGCATCTGGCTCGCCACCGATATCACACGGAGCACACCAACCATGCTTGCCCCACACATCCGTGGCGAGTGATAGTCGAAGCGTCCGCGTTGTTTGACAGCGGTTAAAGGCAGCCAGAGCGGGCGACTGCGATGGAGTTCGAACAGGTCAATGGCAGGTCTTTCCTACCTGCGATAACACAGGCTAATCCCCGCCCTGTCTCAGTATCCGTTTGCAACCAAGAGTGTTCGGGCATGAGTGACAGCCTACACACTTCATGCCCAGTCACTAGCACCACAAACGACAAGGCCCGCCATTGGCGGGCCTTGTGCGTCTTGGATAGTCAGGATTCTGGGTCTGGATAGAAGAAGTCATAAGACCCGTTCTTCATTCGATGCACCAAACTGTCAGGAGGCACTACAACTCCGACTTCTGCGTTTCGGTAGATGCCAGACAATGCACCGACATGTATGTAAGGACTATCGATTCTCCAAACGAACCAATTATTCGACGTCTTATGCTTGGATTTGCCGTAATCACTGCTGTTCCTGAACAAGACATTCACCTCACCAACAACGTCGGCGCGAGCTACCTTTCGCCAAAATTTTTGCTTAATACCAGCACCAAGAAAAACATGAGCGTAGAAATCGATCTCGCCATGCACAATTTCACTCACATCAGGAGCCACATCCTCTCGGCACCTTCGCCTAAAGACCCTCACCACTTGGCTATTCAATTGAGAGACGTCGCGGGCAACATATTGGATAAAACCAACCACCGATGCATCCAGTGGAACCTCGAATACATCCCCAATAGCCAATCTATTGCTCACGGCGTGATTCCGTTTTTTTCCCAGTATTTCGGACTAATTGAATTGATTTTGTTCAATAGCTGGCCACCGTTTTTCTCCAACCCGTACTGATTAATCAAAGTTTGTTCCATGACGCGGGCCTGCTGCTTGGTCAACCCTTGACCTCCCTCTATCGCTTGATAGACCAAGCCTTCTTTCCCACCACCAGCAGCAACGTGCTCGGCACCTCGTGTAGCAACATTACGAGAAGTTATGCTGAAGCGTCCTCGTTTTTCCGAGTCACCCGGAAGTAGAGGTGGTTGATGCCGCGACAGCTGTCAGGGTTGAGTATTAAGGTGTCGTCTATTTAACCTTTTTATTTGACGCCCTCAGTTTTTTTAACGACGCCCTGAATATGGCGACACAAAAAGTAACGCCCAATAATGCAATTGCTAATCCACCATAAATATATCTAATTTGTCCAATTACATGTCCAGACCTATCGTATATGTCTCCAAAAGAGACCCCGTATATGTAAATGATATGCGCAAGGACGCCGATGCTCGCAATCATTATAACTACCGAGCCAATCAGTGTCGTAATCAAAAGTAGTCTATCTATTTTTGCCTTCTTCATCACTTCCTATCGATCGTCATGTTTAGCCCCAAAAGTGTAAGTTACATTGAATTGTTCTCCTCCACCAACCCATACCAATGTTCCAGGCCCAGCTCTCCCTGCACTCATTAGGAAGGTCCCGTACCGCGTCGACGCCATGCAGGCCGTGGCGTTCGAACCGGCCACGCTGCTGATTAACCGGTCGCTGGGTACAGGTCGCGGCATCGCGTCGAAGTGGCTCGCCGTGCGAGCGCTGCCAACGGACACCGTTCGGCGCCAGCGCCCCCGCCCAAGCCGCGCCCGGCACCCCGCGTCTTTCGTCTATCGCGATCCGCCCTGCCCTTGCCCTGCCGCCGGCTGGATGACAGGGGCAGCCCGGCCCCGAGGCCTGCGCCACTTGTGGTTTCAACAAGGCCCAGGCGATGGGCGCGGTGGCTGCTGCGATGCATCGCCCGCCGTGGCCAGCTGCCTGCACAGCTTCCCTGAGCAATCCAATTTGTATGACAAGAATATTGACAAATTATCGTACTAATGATATCTCAAGCAAACGACATGAAACGAAACATATCTTTTTTGCATATCGAAAAGATACGTAAGTATTTGCCGGCCGAACCTGCGTTCCAAGGTGGCGCCGCAGCAAGGGGACGGGCGGACCGTTGAGCAGGGTTTGAATCAAACACGTGCGAGGGGAGGGAACGATGGGCACCAATTCCAACGAAAACCGTTTTGCATCCGTACGCAGGCACGGGTTGTTGCGGGCCAGCATCGGGCTAGCCATCGCGCTCATGGCCACCGGGTACGGCGGCGATGTGTGCGCACAATCGATCACGGGCGGCCTGTACGGTCGCGAGCCTGCCGGAGCCAACCTGGTCATCGTGGTCACCAGCCAGGCCACGGGATTCAAGCGAGAGCTGAAAACCGACGCGCAGGGGCGCTACAGGACGGCCGGACTCAATCCCGGCAATTACCAGGTAACCGTGCAGAAGGATGGCAAGCCCGTCGGCGAGCGGACCGTCAGGGTCAAGCCAGACGTTCAAACGCCGGTGCCCGCCCTGACGGCCACGGTCGCAGGTGCGACAGTCGCCACTGCAACGCACGAGCTCGGTGCCGTGGTCGTCTCCGGCAACGCCGCGGCGACCCAGACGGTCCAGATCGACGTGTCGACTCCCGAGCTGACGAGCCATTACAGCAAGGAATTGACTGACGATCTTCCGCTGCCCGGCGCAGCGAGTCCCGAGAGCATCGCCTTGTTGCGCTCCAACGTGCGCTACGACGACAACAACACCGGCCTGGTGCAACTGGCTGGCGCCTCTCCGGCCGAGAACCGCTATTACCTGAACGAGTTCGACACCACCAACGACCGTACGAGTCTGGGTTCGAACCGCCTGCCACGCGAAGCAATCCAGGACACCCAGGTAATCGCCGGCAATTTCGGTGCGTCCTGGACGAATGCGACCGGCGGCATCATGGCGCAGACGATCCGCCAGGGCACCAACGACTTCGCCGCTGGGTATTCGTTGTACCTGACCCCGGGTACCTCGCGCTTGCTGAACCCGCGTGCCCACAACGTCTACAGAGCCAGCGACGGCACTTTGGTCGGTTACAACTCGGAGAACCATCACGACTGGAGCGCCACCCAATATTTCTGGGGCTCGGGCGCGCTCATCCGCGATCGCCTGTTCGCGTTCGTGCTGCTCGGCAACAACCCTCCGACGAAGAGCTTCAGTTACAACTACTACAACCAGAGGGCCTCGGTTTCCAGCGTCCGCCAGAAGAATGCGCTGGTAAACCTCACCTGGAACATCATGGACGGCATGACGTTCAACCTGGCCGGCTCGCGCATCTGGGGCCTGACCTCGACCAACACCTGGCAAACGACGGCCCCGGGTTCGACCGCATTCAACAAGTGGCTGGGTTACACGCGCAACCCGAACCGGCAGCGCTTCCTGATCGGCAACTACAACTGGCACATCAACGACGATCTCGACTTGCGTGTCATGGGTGGTCACCTCGGGCAACCAACCTATCGCGGCTCGGTCGACGACACCGTGCCGTACGTAACCTCATGCGCCGACAAGACAGGTATCTGCAACAACATCGGAAACAACATCAAGGAAAAGGGTTTCAAGCCGGACGACTACTGGCGCACCGGTTACAAGGCAGACCTTACGTGGCATGTGGGCGACCACAAGCTGGTGTTCGGCGCGGAGCATTACAAACACTTCCTCAGCGAGAGCTGGGGCTATCCACTGGCCGGCGATTACACGTATCACGATCTGGGCAACGGCCCCATCCTGCTGCCGAACGGATCGACCGTTTCCGCGCCTTACGTGGAGCAGCAGTTCAACCGGGAAGGCGGCCGCATGATCTCGGTGAACAAGGGTGCCTATATCGAGGATTATTGGCAGGCCACCGATCGCCTGGTGCTGTATGGCGGCGTGCGCTTCGACCGCTATATCCAGAAAGACGCGATCGAACGCCCCATGTTCAACTTCCCCGTCGTCTCGCCGCGCCTGGGGGTGTCCTGGGATGTCAATGGGGATTCCAGTCTCAAGGTTGGCGCCAACCTTGGGCGGTATTCGCTGTCGATGCCGTCCAACTTCAGTTTCGGTCTTGGCGAGTCGAACGAGACGTGGCAACAGTATTACTACTACACGGGCATCGATCCGGTAACCAAGGCGCCCACGGGGCTGACCCCGATCGGTGGGCGCATCCAGCAGCCGGGCAAGGACGGCATTCCGCCTTCGGTCGACCAGGTCGCGGCAACCAATCTCAAGGCGCCGATGGAGGATATGGCGCAAATCTACGTGCAAAAGCAATTGGGCCGGAGCTGGATCGGCCAGGTCGATATCGGCGTCAACAACCTGAAGCGCGTGATCAATGAAACCTGCGACTACACCCTGATCGAGAGCTGGGCGCATTCGCACGGATACCCGAACTACAGCGATCCGCAATACTGCTTCGAGATCAATCCCGGCAACCCGATCACCGTAGTGCGCGACTTCGCCGGCAACGGCACCAAGACAGCGATGACCATCCCCAGTTCGGCGCTGGGCCTGGCTGCGCCAAGGCACAAGTACTACCACCTGACGCTCGACCTGAATCATGTCCGCACGGCCGAGGAGCCCTGGTACCTGGGTCTGAGCTATACGTGGACGCACTCCTACGGCAACACCAGTGGCTACCTCGACCTGTCGCGTCAAGGCGGATACGGACAAGGCTATATCGGCCAGCAGGACCTCTGGGATTTCCCGCAACAGATGCTCGGGGCCAGCGGCAACCTGCCGAACGATATCCGGCACAGCTTCACCGCATCCGGCGTCTACTACTTCGCCAATGGCCTGCGCCCCAGCTTCACGCTGGCCGTGCACTCGGGTGAGCCGCTGAGCTGCTTCGGTTTCATTCCGCAAACCATCCCCGGGGACGCCTACCTTCAGGACTACGGCTACTATTACGGCGACAGCTATTTCTGCAACGGGAAGATGGTGACGCAAGGTTCGGCCGGACGCCTCCCCTGGTATGTGCAGCTCAATGTTGGCCTCGGTTACGACATGAAATTCGGCAACCACAGCAAACTGAGCCTGGACATCGATATCCAGAACGTGACCAATCATCGCGGCGTCATCAACCGGTATCAGTACCACGACGCCAACATCGCTGCCGACGGCAGCATCATCGTGGATCCGAATTACGGGCAGGCGTCTTACCAGGCACCGCGCACGACGTACCTCGTTCTTCGGTACACGTACTGATCTCGGGGATTGAAGGGCGGCAAAAGCCTGGTCGGAGATAGCTGGGGCCTGTGTTGCACAGGCCCCAGCTGCAGCCGGTCCAGTGACCCAGGGATGGTCCGATTTTGCTCGTCATCCCGGCGAAGGCCGGAGGCGCTTCACAGGAATGACGAGCAAGCAATCGATTGATCAGGCCGTCACCAAGACAAAACGGTGTAGCCGCCTGGCGGGATGATTTCCCTGCCCTGGCCGAACCTGCATGCCTTTCTCATCGCGGCGATGGCCGCCACCGCCATCGGCGGCCAATGGCGTGCGCCAGGAGGAAGGTGCGCAGTCCTGGGTCGCCGCCAGGTTCACTCCCCTGCCCCCGACTTCGGAATTCAGGGAACGCCGCAAGTGGGCGCATCCATCCGGATGCGTGAATATCACGGCTGCCCTGGGTGCGAGGTGATGTGCAGCAGGCACTGCAGCAATGCCATTGGCTCGGGTGGGCAACCGGGCACCGTCGCGCTGACTGGAATGACGTCGCCCACGCGTCCGCGCGTGGCGTAGCTGGTCCCGAAAATGCCGCCGCAGGCGCCGCAATCCCCGACCGCGATCACCCATCTGGGTTCGGGCATGACGTCATACGCCCGCTTGAGCGCTTCTTCCATGTTGACGGAAACGGGGCCCGTCACCAGCAGTATGTCGGCATGGCGCGGGCTCGCCACAAAGGCAATGCCCGCGCCTTCGAGGTTGTAATACGGGTTGGTGAGCGCCTGGATTTCCAGTTCGCAACCGTTGCAGGAACCGGCGTCCACGTGGCGGATGCGCAACGCGCGCCCGAACACGCGATGGAGATGCTCGTGGATCCCCCGGACGCGGGCTTCGGGCTGGTCGGACTCGGGCGGCGCATCGCTCAATATCCCGGTACGACGAATGCGCTTGATGATGTTCAGCATCGTGGGGTCACCCGTCGTGGCCGCTGTAGGCAAGGTTGAACGACTTATTGATGAGCGGGAAATCCGGCACGATGTTGCCGATGATCGCGTGGTCGACCGTGGGCCAGTTCTGCCAGGAGGGATCGTGGACGTGGCAGCGCCGGATGGCGGACGGCGCCCCCGCTTCGAGCGCCACCATGACCGGCCCGCGCCAGCCTTCGACGACACCGAGGCCGATGCGGTCCGAATCGACCGCGGCAACCGGCGCCGACGTCGAACCCTGCGGCAGTTGTTCGAGCAGCAGCCGGCTCAGCCGCAACGACTCCATGACTTCATCGAAGCGCACCTGGACCCGCGCCGCGACGTCGCCCTCCATCCGCAGCGCCGCTGTCGGGCGCAGCTCTCCGTAGGGCGCCCACGGCATCGTCACGCGCAGGTCCTGCTCGATGCCCGAGGCGCGCCCCACCAGGCCGAACGCCCCCTGCGTTTTCGCGATCGATGGGGTGAGTTGGCCGGCGCCCTTGAAGCGATCCTGCAGCCCGGCATGCTCGTCGTAGATCGCACGCAGCGCCACCACGTCGCGTTCGATGCCGACGCCCTCGTCCAGCAACAGGCGAACCGTGCGCGGTCCCACATCCGACCGCACGCCGCCCGGGACGATGTAGTCCATCAGATAGCGCTGGCCGAAGACCTCGCGGTTGAGGCGCAGCATCCGTTCCTTCAGCGCCGAGAACTGCGTCAGGCCGAAGGCGAATCCGGCATCGTTGCCCAGCGCCCCCAGATCGCCCACGTGATTGGCGATGCGTTCGCGCTCCAGTGCCAGTGCGCGCAGGCTGGCCGTGCGCGGCGATACGGTCGCCCCGGCGAGCGCCTCCAGCGCGGCGCAATACGCCCACGAGAAAGCCACCGTGCTGTCGCCGCACACCCGTGCCGCAAGCCGGTGGCCTTCCAGCAACGGCAAGGCTTCGAAGCGCTTGGCCACGCCCTTGTGGGCGTAGCCGAGACGCTCTTCCAGGCGCAGCACCTTTTCGCCGACGACGGAAAACCGGAAATGGCCTGGTTCGATGGTGCCCGCGTGGATCGGGCCCACCGGAATCTCGTGCACGCCCTCCCCTTCGACGCGCACGAACGGATACGGCCTGGACACGCCGGGACAGGCGGTGGCGGCATCGAAATCCTTGCGCAGGGGAAAGCGATCTTCCGGCCAGCCGCCATGACGCAGCCACGGGCGTGCATCGCCCTCGTCCGCCCGGATGCCCAGCAAGTCGTGGATCGCCCGCTGCAGGCGGGCGGCGACGGGAAAGCCGCGTTCCAGCGAGGGATAAACCGGCCGGTCGCCCGCCACGGCAAGCTCCAGAACCACCAGTTCCCCCGGCACGAGAAAGGCGGCAAACACATGGAACATGCCGTCGCGGTCCCGGTCGTCGGCGCCCCACAGCGTGAACAGGCCCGCGCCGGCTTCCTGCAGCTGCCGGGCGACTGCCGTCCACTGCTGCGCATCCACCGCCACGCGCCGCGCGGGAACGTTCGCGGGCAATCGCCGGCCCTCTTGCGCAATGAGTTCCAGTGACATGCGCCTACCTCACGAACAAGTGCGCGGCCAGGCGGTACCACTCGGACAGCGCCGCCGGAATGCTGATGCCCAGTGCCAGCACCAGCCCCAGATGGACGAACACCGGCAGCAGCGACGGCGGATGCGGCAGCGCCGGCGCCTGCGTTTCGCCGAACACCATCGGCTGCACGCGTCCGAAGATGGCGGCGAAGGCCACGGCCAGCGAGACGAGCAGGATGGGCGTGGCCCACGGGTGGTCGCGCATCGCCGTCGTCAGCACCAGGTATTCGCTGGTGAAGACGCCGAACGGCGGCATGCCGAGTATGGCCAGCGTGCCCAGCATCAACCCCCAGCCCACGCTGGGATGGGTGGCGAGCAACCCGCGGATGCCGTCCATGCGCTGCGTGCCGGCGGTCTGGGCCGCATGCCCGGCCGCGAAAAAGATCGCCGATTTCGTCAGCGAATGCACGGTCATGTGCAGCAGCCCGGCAAAGCTGGCGACCGGGCCGCCCATGCCGAACGCGAACGTCATGATGCCCATGTGCTCGATGGACGAATACGCGAACAGGCGCTTGATATCGCGCTGGCGCCAGAGAAAGAACGTCGCCCACACCACGGAGAGCAGGCCGAAGCCCATCAGCATGCGCCCGGGCAGGTCCGAATGCAGCGCGCCGTCGGCGATGATCTTGCAGCGCAGGACGGCGTAGAGCGCCACGTTGAGAAGCAGCCCGGAAAGCACGGCCGAAACCGGCGTCGGGCCCTCCGCATGCGCGTCCGGCAACCAGTTGTGCAGCGGCGCCAGTCCCACCTTGGTGCCGTAACCCACCAGCAGGAAGACGAAGGCCAGGCCGATCACCGTGGGTTCCAGCTGGCCCTTGGCCGCGTCCAGGTGGGTCCACAGCAGCGCGGACATGCCGTTGCCGCCAAGCTGCCCCTCGGCGGCCACGTACAGCAGGATCGTGCCGAACAGCGCCAGCGCGATGCCGACGCCGCAAAGGATGAAGTACTTCCAGGCCGCCTCGATGCTGGCCCGGGTGCGATACAGCGACACCAGCAGCACGGTCGAAAGCGTGGCCGCCTCCATCGCCACCCAGAGAAAGCCCAGGTTGTTGGTGGTCAGCGCCACCAGCATGGCGGCCATGAACAATTGGTACATGCTGTGGTAAAGCCGCAGCCGCCGCTCCGTCAGGCGCCCATGCGCGGCCTCGATGCGCATGTAGGGGCGCGAGAATACCGCGGTGGTGAAGCCGACCAGCGCGGTCAGCGCAACCAGGAACACGTTGAACGGGTCGATGAAGAACTGCTCGTCGAACGCGCTGATCGGTCCGCCGCGGATGACGCGGACCACCAGCGCCGCCACCGCCAGCAGCGTCGCCAGGCTGATGGCGACGTTGAGCTCGGGAGCACGGCGTTGCGCACCGGTCAGCGCGAGCAGCGCGGCGCCGACCAGGGGAAAGCCCACGACCAGTGCGATCTCCACGTCAGTCCTCCTTGAGCGACTCGAGGTGATGCAGGTCCAGGCTGTCGAACTGTTCCCGGATATGGAAAAAGAACACGCCGAAGATGAAGACGCCGACCAGCACGTCCAGGGCGATGCCCAGCTCCACCACCATCGGCATGCCGTAGGTGGTGGTGGTCGCGGCAAAGAACAGGCCGTTTTCCAGCGCCAGGAATCCGATCACCTGGGTAAACGCCTTGCGTCGCGCAAGTATCATCAGCAGCGCCAGCAGGATCACGGCAAGCGCTATGCCCAGGGTTTGCCGGATCACCGTCGTGGCGAGCGCCGTCACCGGCTGGGCCAGGCCGAAGGCGAAGATCACCAGCCCCAGGCCGACCAGCATCAAGGTCGGCACGTTCACCAGCGGCTCGTTGTCCCGCTCTATTCCCAGCCGGCGCATCAGGCGCAACAGGATCCACGGCAGCACGCCGACCTTCAGCACCAAGGTGAGTACGGCGGAAAAGAACAGGTGCGGCAGGTGGGCGGTCGCCGCAACCAGCAGCGTGGACGTCACCAGCACCGCGCCCTGCCAGATCAGCAGCGTGACCAGGTGGCGGCTGCGCCGCTCGGCCAGCATCGCGAAGGAGATCAACAGCAGCGCGCCGGCGAGCGTCTGCAGCACCTGGGCGGAGAAAGTCGGTGCGGGCATCGGTCAACCCTTCAGCAGCAGGTGCACCAGCAGGCCGAGAACGGCCAGCAGGAACGCCATGGTGAGGAACTCCGGCGCACGGAACAGGCGCAGCTTGGCCGAAGCGGTCTCGAACAACGCCAGCGCGGCGCCGGCCACCGCCAGCTTCGCGACCAGCGCCAGCATGGCGAGCGCGATGCCGCCCGGGCTGACGCCGTGCGTGGCGATGCCCCACGGCGCAAACAGCGTGAAGCCGATGCAGGCGTAATTGAACAGCTTCAACCACGACGCCCACTCGATCAGCGCGAGGTGGCGCGCGGAATACTCCAGCGTCATCGCCTCGTGGATCATCGTCAGTTCGAGATGGGTGGTTGGATTGTCGATCGGCAGCCGCGCGTTCTCGGCCAGCAACACCATCACGAATGCGACGGCGGCGAACGCCAGGCTGGGATGCAGCGTCACCTGCGACTGCGTCAGCGTGTTCTGCACGATGGCCGGCAGCGCGGTCGTGCCCGCCATCAGGAACGCGTTGAAAAGCACCATCAGCAGCGCAGGCTCGGTGAGGAAGCCGATCATCATTTCGCGACGCGCACCCATCGTGCCGAAGGCCGTACCGACGTCCATCGCCGCCAACGCCATGAACATGCGCGCGGTCGCGAACAGGCCCACCAGCGCAATCGCGTCGGCGACGCGCGCCGCCGGCAGCTCCGTCGTCAGCGAGGGAATGATCGCGGCGGCCAGCACCATGGCGGCGAACACCACATACGGCGCGCCGCGGAACAGCCAGGAGGCGTCGTTGGCCAGCGTGGCTTCCTTGTGGAACAGCTTTCGCAACACGCGGTAGGGCTGCCACAGGGACGGTGCGGAACGGTTCTGGAGCAGCGCCCTGCACTGCCCCACCCAGCCGGCGAACAACGGCGCGAGCCCGATGGCGCACAGGCACACGCCAAGCTGCCAGAGATAGACGGCCCACGTCACAGCACGCACACCAGCAGGAAGATCAGGGTCAGGAAGCTGTAGAGCAGGTAGACGGACAGCCGCCCGCCCTGCAGTACGGCCATGCGCTCCGTGACCCGTTGCAGCAGGCGCCCGATCGGCTGATAGCACGCCACCCAGAAGCGGTCCTCGATCTCGATGCGATATGCCGGCGCCACGTCGGACGGCCGGGGCACCTCGCGCTCGATCTTGAAGATCGGGCCGAACAGATGGCGGATCGGTTGGCCGAACCCCTCCGCGGAATCCTGCATGCGCGGCGTCTGCCACGGGTAGCCGCAGTCCCACGGCGCCGTGCGCCGGCTGCGCCCGCGGTAGAAACGACGCACCAGCAGGAAGGTCACGCCCGTCACCAGCAGCAAGCCCGCCCAGTACCACAAGCCGCTGTAGGACGCCTGGTTGGCCGCCGTGGGCGTCATCCACCATGGCGAAGGTCCGCGCTGCGCCGTGGCGCCCACCAGCGCCTGCGTGACGCGGCCGGCGACATCGAGCGCGACCTGCGGGAACGCCCCGACCAACACGCAGCCAAGCGCCAGCCAGCCCAGCCCGATCCGCTCCAGCCGGCTGGCGTCGCGGGCCGTGGCCAGGCTGCTCTCGCGATGCTGGCCAAGAAAGACCACGCCGTAGAACTTCACCATCACATAGCCTGCCAGCGCCGCCGCCAGTGCGATGACCGCGGCGCCCAGCGGCACGATCATGTCGAGGAAGGCATGCGGGATATGGGGCGACTGCAGGAAGGTCTGCAGCAGCAGCCATTCGGAGACGAAGCCGTTGAGGGGCGGCAAGCCGGCAATCGCAAGCGAACCGATCAGCGCGAACGCCGCGACCCACGGCATGCGCCGGATCAACCCGCCCAGCTTGCCGAGGCTGCGCTCCCCGGTGGCGTGCATGACCGATCCGGTGGCGAGGAACAACAGGCTCTTGAAGAGTGCGTGGTTGAAGGCGTGGATCAGCACCGCGGCCAAGGCCAGCGCCGCCAGCACGCGCAGGTCGAAGGTGCGGAAGATCAGCACCAGGCCGATGCCGGCCAGGATCAGGCCGATGTTCTCGATCGACGAATAGGCCAGCAGCCGCTTCATGTCGGTCTGTACGGCGGCAAAAATCACGCCGTACAGCGCCGTGAACAAGCCCATCACCAGCGCCAGCACGCCCCACCACCACGGGCCGACGGACAGCAGATCCAGGCTCACGCGCAAAAGGCCGTAGATCGCGGTCTTCAGCATCAGGCCGCTCATCATGGCCGATACCGGCGATGGCGCCGCCGGATGGGCTTCCGGCAGCCATACATGCAGCGGCACCATGCCCGCCTTGGTGCCGAAGCCGACCAGCGCCAGCAGGAACGCGATGCCCGCCCAGAGCGGCGCGAGCGTCGACGCACGCATGGCGTCGAACGTCATCTGCCAGCTGCCGCCGTGCAGCACGCCGAAGCACAGCAGGATGCCGAGCGCCCCGACGTGCGCCATCAACAGGTAAAGAAAGCCGGCGCGCCGGATCTCGGGCAAGCGATGCTGGGTGGTGACCAGGAAGTAGGAACTGAGCGCCATGGTTTCCCAGGCCACCATGAACAGGTAGGCGTCGTCGGCCAGCACCACCATCGCCATGCTGGCGAGGAACACGTGGTACTGCAGGCACAGCAGGCCCGGAGCGGTGCCTTCGCCGGCGCGGAAGTAACCTGCCGAGAAGATCGAGATGCCGGCGCCCGCGACACCCAGCAACACCAGGAAAAATCCCGAGAGCGCATCCAGCCGTACGTGGAAGGGCAAGTCCGGCAGCCCCAGCGGCAGCACGACCTGCTGCGTCGCGAACGCGGGCATCAACGACACCACTCCCGCCGCCGCCACGCCCAGGCCGATCAGCGCGCCCAGCGGAAACAGCACACGGGCGACCCAGCCGACGCCGGTCGGGCGCACCAGGCCCAGTCCGCCCACGAGCAGCCAGCCAGCCACCAGGCCCAGCAAGGCCGTCACCGTCGGCGACGCGGCGGCCCACTCATTCACGCGTCCGCTCCCCGGTGGCGGTCACGACCCGTAGCCCCTGAACACATCGCCATGTGCGTCTCATGGTAATTTGATTATCATGCAGATCGATTCGTGTGTAAGTTGGAGAGTACTCCCATGACCATAGAAAATCGCACTGCCCGTCTTACGGTGCTGATCGACCCGCGCAAGAAAGCCGTCTTCGAGCGCCTGTGCACGGCCGAGGACGCGACGCCGTCCCAGGTCGTGCGCCGGCTTATCCGCGAATACATCGAACGCACCTCCGGCCGCCCCTGGCATGCCGAGGACGAGACACTGCCGCAGGCACGGCACGGCCGCGCCAGCAACAAGTAGCTGACCGCGCCATCGACCGGCGGGCGACGCCGAGGCCCTCCCCGCCCGATCCGACGCGGGTTGCACCCGCGGCAACCGGGGCCCCGGATACGCAGCGTCGTCGACGACGGCATCGGTGGCCGAGCGCGGAGTGGTTCGGCTGGATCAGCGATACGGCCGTCGTGCCGCATTCCTGGCAGGCCGCGGTTTCCCGACAGCCTTTCTGCTCCGAAGCAGCGTGTCGTCTCCGCTGGATTCAGGGCTGTGTGGCAGGCACCTCGACCCACAGTGCACCGCGCAGGTCGCCAACACCGAAGCCGGTGGCGCCGTCGGTGGGATAACGGCTTGCGATCATGGCGCGGACTTGTGGCGCAACCTGCGTGCCGTGGCAGGCCAGGCAACCGGGCTCGGTGGGAATACCGCGGATCATGCGAAGAGCCACCCCCTCGGGCAGTCGTTCGCGCACCACAAGCGCCTGATCCGCCGCCGGCGCACCTTCGGAAACAGCTTTCTGGAACTGCTGAAGGGCCTCGAGTTGCCAGTCCTTCGCCGCCTGTGCCGGATTGCGGTTGCGCCCGGGCAGCGCGACCCGGCCCAGGCGGACGCCGTACCGGGACGCCACCTCCTCGGCAATAGCCGGCGCGGCCTCGCTGCAAACCTGCACACCGCTTGCGGGGCCGCCCTTTGCCATGGCGGCTTGCAATGTCGTCCGCAATCGACTGCTGAACTCCTGCGCCGCGGCTTTCGCACGCTCCAGCGGCACCGTCGCCGCTGTGGACGCAGGGGCCGGTGCAGCGGTGTCGACCTGGCCGGCCGCGGAGATTCGCGTGCAGAACAACAGGCCCGCGGCAAGAACCGCAACAGGTACAGGCAGGCTCCGTGGCGACAGTGACTTCATGGCAACACCTCCTTTCTTCCGTTGTGCGTGGGCGGCATGTGGGGGCAAAACAACCGGCGCCGGTTGTCGCACCAGTCGCGACGGACCGGGGATCGCCGGCTTCACCGTCAGCAGCTCGTGCAACTCGCATGCTGCGCTCGTGCCGCCGGTGTCGCCGGTGTCGCCGGTGTCGCCGGGCCACAGGATGTTGGTCATGGCGGTTTGCCTCCACCGTTGGAGCATCGGCGGCCTTGCCGTGGACGGGCCGCGTCGTTGCCCGATCCGCTTGCCGGTTCATGCCCAACCGGCTTGCATCTATATTAGACATTAATTATATTAGCGCAAGCTAATTAAATGAATGTGTCGCCATGGTCCGCACCACGAACGGTTTGGCAACCGCCGCGCACCGCTGTGTTCACGGGATTTCCCCTGCCCTGCCGCAAGGCTGGAACGGCCATGGCCATTGGCAGATCGACCTGCGAAGCACCGCCGATGCCGCGGTTGTCAGCGACCCGAATGCGCCGCTCGATCATGAGCGCCGTGGCCGCGACATTGCAGGCGATGCAGTCCTCGCACAACGACCATTGCGCACCGCCACGAAACAACTGAGGTAGGGAGAAGTCGTGATCAGCCTCATCAAGGCCTTGTTTGGCCGCACCGGAGAACAGGTGGGTTCCCAGGAAGCAGTCCGGCGCATCAACGCTGGCGCCGTGCTGGTGGACGTGCGCGAGCCGAACGAATTCGCCGCCGGCCACGCATCACAGGCGTTGCACCTGCCGCTGGGAAGGATCCGCAGCGAGGGCAGCCGCGCGATCGACGCGCTGGGCATACCGGAAACGACCACCGAGGTGTTGCTGGTCTGCCAGAGCGGCATGCGTTCGCGTATCGCCCAGAGGATCCTGTCCGGTGACTCCCGTCGTCGCTACACAAACGTCGACGGCGGCATGGCTGCATGGTCCGCCGCCGGTTTTCCCGTTACCCGGCGCAAGCGTTGATTGCGTTCGGGCGATCAAGCATCAAGGCAACCCAGAGGAGTCCATGCCATGACCAAAACTCGCTACCGCGACCTCACCGAAAACACCAATGCGTACCTGGCGCCGCTGCGCCGTGATCTGCCGGACGTCATGCAGGGATTCAGCGCGCTGGCGCGCAGCGCCCTGGCGGCAGGTGCGGTGGACGCAAAAACCAAGGAGCTGATCGCACTGGCGATCGGCGTAGCCACCCATTGCGACGATTGCATCGGCTTCCACGCCAAGGCACTGGTGCGATTGGGCGCGACCGACGACGAAGTGCGCGAAATGCTCGGCGTCGCCGTCTACATGGGCGGTGGTCCGTCGCTGATGTACGCCGCGCATGCCTTGGAAGCGTTCCAGGAGTTCTCCGCAGCGGCCTAGGGATGGTCTGATTTTGCTCGTCATCCCGGCGAAGGCCGGAGGCGCTTCACAGGAATGACGAGCAAGCAATTGATTGATCAGACCTTCCCAAGCGATTGGCGTGACGGAGCGGCTTGTCGATGCCGGCGGCATGCAACAAAGGAGTCGCCTGTCCATCCCCTGGGCAGGCGCAGGATTGAACAGATATCCAGGCGTCATCCCTGCCTCCAGATCACCAGGCCAGCCGGCGCCACCGGAACCGGAAGGGGGACCCGCAGGATCGGCAGTTCGAAGCTTCGACCGCTCAGGCCGTGGGCAGTCGCGCGATCACCTTGATCTCGAACTGGAAGCCAGACAGCCAGGTCACGCCAACGCCCGTCAGCGTCGGATATGGCGCCTCGCCCCAGTAGTCCGGCAGCACTTTCCAGACGGTCTCCAACGTGTTCTGCGGATCAACCAGGAATACGGTGACATCGACCACATCGTCGAACCTGCATCCGGCGGCTTCCAGTACAGCATTGAGGTTGTCAAAAGCGAGTCGAACCTGCGCTTCCGGGTCCGGCTCGGGCGAACCATCCTCTCGGCTGCCGACCTGGCCGGACACGAAAAGGAAGCCGTCCGCACGCACGGCCGGGGAATAGCGGTTTCGTTCATACAGAGCTTGACGCCCTGCGGGAAATACAACATCACGGGACGACGCCATGGCGAGTTCTCACGTTCCTGCCCGGCAACCTTTGCCGGACTTCGTTGGGGGTATGAGAAGACTCTACCGATGGGGGCTTCCGCGATAAACGGTCGATTCCCTCCAACATAATTCGTAAAATCGGAACAATAAGAATCAAGTTCGCGGAACAAAATGGATCGATTCGATGCGATGCGGGTCTTTGCGTGCGTCGTGGAAACGGGCAGCTTCACCAAGGCGTCGGAAACCCTGCATATCAGCCGGGCGACGGCGACCCAATTGGTGCAGCAGCTCGAGACACGCCTGCAGGCCAAGTTGCTTCATAGAACCACGCGCAAGGTCAAGGTGACGGTTGCAGGGCAAGCGTTCTACGACCGGGTGATCCGACTGCTGGCCGATCTGCAGGAAGCGGAACATGGCGCGTTGGAAGGATCGGACATGCTCGAAGGGCGCTTGCGGATCGATGTGCCCAGCCCACTGGCCCGTTTGATCCTGGTGCCTGCGCTGGCCGACTTCCACGAACGCTACCCCGGCATCCAGATCGACATGCGGGTCAGTGATCGCACGTCCGATCTGCTGGACGAGAACATCGACTGTGTGATTCGGGGCGGGCCGATCACCGACCAGACGCTGATCGCCAAACGGGTGGGCAATCTCCATCTGCAGACTTACGCCGCGCCTGGGTATCTGCAGCGCAACGGGAGCCCCGGTCATCCGAGCGAACTGGATGGGCCCGCGCATCAAATCGTGGGCTATATGTGGGCACACAAGAACCAGCGCGTTCCGTATCCGATGCGACGTGGCGAGGAGATCGTCAGCATCCGCGGCAACTATGCCCTTGCCGTCGATGACGGCAACGCTTATCTGGCAGCAGGCGTGGCCGGGTTGGGAATCGTATGGCTACCAGACTACATGGCCGAACCTTGCACGGCCGAAGGCAGATTGATCCCGTTGTTCACTGACTGGCAACTCGATCCCATGCCATTGCATGTCGCTTTCCACCCGAGCCGGCGCGCCGATGTCAGGCTGCGCGCCTTCATCGCCTGGGTGGAGGAGTTTATCGGCGCGACCTCCTGATCCGCCCGGCTTCGACGGCATTGCCTTGCCAGCCTTCCGGGGCGAGAGCGCCAGATACAAAAAAACCGGAAAACCGGGGCTTGTTGCAGATCAGGAGATCGTGTGAGATGTCCGTGCGTCGTCGCCGCAAGGCCAAGCGTCCAGTGGGCGAACACCAGAAGCTGCTGGCAGCGTGCATGCCCAGCCGCCACAGCTTGCCGCCAGCTGGCGAGACTTCCAAGTACAGGCCGCCCCCGTCGAAGAGACGTTGTGGGACGCCGGATTGCAATGGATGCCCCCGGACACGGCTGGACAGGCAGGTAATAAAAAACCCGCCTAAGTGGCGGGTTTCCCTAGTCTTTCTGGTCCATTCTGGACGCTTCCGGACTATGCATTGGTGCCCAAGAGGGGACTCGAACCCCTACGCCTTGCGGCGCTACCACCTCAAGGTAGTGCGTCTACCAGTTCCGCCACCTGGGCAGGTGTGATGCTCAGTGTTGCTTTTGCGGCGCGGGCGCGGCAGGTACCTCGCCTTGCTGCTTGCTCGTCGCCGGCGCGGCCGGGACCGCCGGGTTTGCTGCGGCCGCTGGCGCGGCGGCGGGGACTTCCGGGTTCGCCGGCGTGGCTGCCGCCGGGGCCTGCTTGGCGGGCGCCGGCTGCTGGCCCATGCCGGCCATCACGCCGAGGTCGGCGCCGCTGTTCTGCTGCGTGCCGTGGCTGTGCAGGTACACGCCCATGCCCAGGCTGAGGGCGAAGAACAGCCCGGCCAGCACGGCGGTGGCGCGGGTCAGGAAGTTGGCCGAACCGCGCGCGCCGAACACCGTCGCCGAAGCGCCGCCGCCGAAGCCGGAACCGGCGCTGGCGCCTTCCCCGTTCTGCAGCAGGATCAGCACGGTCATGGCCGCGGCGATCAGGATGTAAAACACGCTGAAAATGACGAACATCAATCGGGCCCGTGGCGCTTAGCGCGCCGCTGCGCAGATTCCAAGGAAGTCGGAAGCGGTCAACGAGGCTCCACCGATCAGGCCTCCGTCCACATCCGACTGCGCGAACAATTCGGCGGCATTGGCCGCCTTGACGCTGCCGCCGTAAAGCAGCCGAGTCAGACGGGCAATCATAGCATCTTCCTTTTGGAGTTGGCTACGGATGAAGGCGTGGACCTCCTGCGCCTGGGCCGGCGTGGCGGTGTGGCCGGTGCCGATGGCCCATATCGGTTCGTACGCGATCACGGCCGTGTCGAATGCGGCGATGCCGGCCACGGCAAGCACGGCCTGCAACTGGCGGGCGATCACCGTCTCGGTGTCGCCGGCCTCGCGCTGGGCCAGGGTCTCGCCCACGCAGAGTACGGGGGTGAGGCCGTCGGCGCGGGCCACCACGAACTTGCGCGCCACCAGCGCATCGCTTTCGCCGTGGTATTGGCGGCGCTCGGAATGCCCGGTCAGCACCCATTGCGCACCGCAATCGGCCAGCATCGCGGCCGACACCTCGCCGGTGTAGGCGCCCTGCCCCTCGTGTTCGCTGAGATCCTGCGCGCCGATGCCGATGCCGGCATCCGCGCAGGCCGCGGCCACGGTGTCCAGGTAGGGGAACGGCGGGCAGATCACCACGTCGACGCCAGCCGTGTCGGCGGCGGCGATCTCGCCGCACAGGGCGGCGGCCATCGAACGGCTGCCGTGCATTTTCCAGTTGGCGGCAACAAGCTTCTTGCGCATGTCTGATGTCATTCCATCGCGGACAAACCCGAGATTTTACAGGACCATAGCAGGACTGGTATTGCTGCAGCGCAGCGTCCAGGATGTAGGGACGCTTCCGGGAGATCCACATGACGCCTGCACGCCCCCTCAGCCTGGTCACCGGCGCCTCCGCCGGCATAGGCGCGACCTTCGCCAAGGCGCTCGCGGCACGCGGCCACGACCTGGTGCTGACCGCGCGGCGGCAGGACCGGCTGGAGGCGCTGGCGGCGGACTTGCGCCAGCGGCACGGCAGCGTGGTGACCACGCTGGCGGCCGACCTCGCCGACCCGGCATCGCCGATGGCGCTGTGCGAGGAACTGGCCCAGCGCGGACTTGCGGTGGACTGGCTGGTCAACAACGCCGGTTACGGGGTGCCCGGCAGCTTCGTGGCGAACGACTGGCGAACGCACGCCGACTTCCTCCGGGTGTTGCTGGCCGCGCCGGTGGAACTGGCCTGGCGCCTGCTGCCCGGCATGCGCGAACGCGGCTACGGTCGCATCGTCAACGTCGCGTCGCTGGCCGGCCACGTGCCGGGCACCGCGGGCCACACGCTGTACGCACCCGCCAAGGCGTTCCTGATCAAGTTCTCGCAAGGGCTGGCGCAGGAAAGCCGCGGCCGCGGCGTGCACGTGTGCGCGCTGTGCCCGGGCTTCACCTGGTCCGAATTCCACGACGTCACCGGCACGCGCACGATGATGAACAAGCTGCCCGGCTTCATGTGGCAGAACGCCGACGCGGTGGTGGCCGAAGGCATCTCCGCCGTGGAGCGCGGTACCGCGGTGCAGGTCACCGGCCGCGTGAACCGCGCGATCAAGAGCGCATTCAAGCTGATGCCGGACTGGCTTGCGGCGCACCTGTCGGCACGCCAGGCGCGGCGCTATCGCCAGCCCACCGATTAGGCATGGTCTGATTTTGCACGTCATCCCAGCGAAGGCTGGAGGCGCCTCACAACAGCGAAGCTGGTCATCCAGTGCCTGCAAACCACTGAAAGCAAGGGCACTGGATTCCTGCTTTTGCAGGAATGACGAGCAAGCAGTCGATTGATCAGACCATCCTTGGCGGCGCCGCGCGTGGGACATCGCGCACCACGACGCGGCCGCACCCACCGCTCAGATCAGCTTGATCTCGCGCAGGCGCTGCTGCAGGTATTCGTGCGCGGTGATGGACGCGTCGTAACGCTTCGGGTTGTCCGGCGTCACGCACTGCGGCAGCGGGTCGAGCACCACGTCGGGATTCGGATGCAGGAAGTACGGCACCGAGTAGCGCGGCTTGCGCGCATTCGCGTTCTGCGGATTCACCACGCGATGGGTGGTGGACGGGTACACGTGGTTGGTCAGGCGCTGCAGCATGTCGCCGATGTTCACCACGATGGCGTCACCCTCGGTGGTGATCGGCAGCCACTGGCCCTCGCGCGTCAGCACTTCCAGCCCTTCGGCGCTGGCGCCCACCAGCAGGGTGATGAAGTTGATGTCCTCATGCGCGCCGGCGCGCACGTTCGGAACGTTCGCTTCGGTGATCGGCGGGTAGTGGATCGGCCGCAGGATGGAATTGCCCTGGTCGGTCTTGTCCTCGAAATACCGCTCGGGCAGGCCGATGTGCAGGGCCAGCGCGCGCAGCACGCGGCTGCCCAGTTGGTCCAGCGCCTCGTACAGGCCGTAGCCGTACGGGCGGAACTCCGGCACTTCGGTGGGCCACAGGTTCGGCGCCATCACGCCGGCGAACCTGGAGTTGGCGGGCAACTCGCGGCCCACGTGCCAGAACTCCTTGAGGTCCGGGTGCTTGCTGTCCTTCGCGGTCTCCACCTTGAACGGGGTGTAGCCGCGCGCGCCGCCGCTGCCGGGCACGTGGTACTGCATCTTCGTTTCGGCAGGCAGCGCGAAGAAGCGCTGGAAGGCGTCGTAGGCGCCTTCGACCAGTTCTCGCGGAATACCGTGACCGCTGATGCAGCAAAAACCGAACTCGCGATAGGCCGCGCCCAGCTCGGCGACGAAGCCGTCGCGGTCGGTGTCGTAACGGCGGATGTCGAGGGTGGGAACGCTTTTCATGGTTCAAGTCCTTCGGGATGCGGTCGATGATTGCCAAGCCGCCACGGGGCGGATCACGTCGGGCCATTCCGTGGCGACCGTATCCTGGTTGACCTGAGTCAGGCGCGGTGCGCCTGCTGGTTCACGAGCGTTCTGCGGAGGATTTTACGATGTCGGCCAGGCTTTGCGCCAACCGCTGGACTTCGTCCGCGTCGGCGCCCTCCACGGTGACGCGCACCAGCGGTTCGGTGCCGGAGGCGCGCAGCACCACGCGGCCGCGACCGCGCAAGGTCTGCTCCGTGGCGGCCAGCGCGTTCCGCACCGCATCGCCGCCCAGCGCCTCGCGGGCGCACTCGGCACGCACGTTGATCATCACCTGGGGCAGCTTGGCGAGGCCTTGCCGCGCGGTGGCGAAGTCCTCGCCGGCCAGCGCCTCCAGCACGGCCAGCGCGGAAACGATGCCGTCGCCGGTGGTGGCGCGGTCCAGGCACAGGATGTGGCCCGATGTCTCGCCGCCCAGCACGCCGTTGCGCTCCTTGAGCTGCTGCAGCACGTAGCGGTCGCCCACGTTGGCGCGGACCAGCTCGATGCCCATCGTGTCCAGCGCCAGCTGCAGGCCGTAGTTGCTCATCAAGGTGCCGACCACCGGCCCGTGCAGCACGCCGCGCGCCTGCCAGGCGCGGGCGATCACGTAGAGCAGGTCGTCGCCGTCGGCGAGCACGCCGTGGCGGTCCACGAACTGCACGCGGTCGCCGTCGCCGTCGAACGCAACGCCCAGGTCCGCGCCCTGCTCCAGCACGGCGCGCTGCAGCGCCTGCGGATGGGTGGAGCCCACGTCGCGGTTGATGTTGAAGCCGTCCGGACGGTCGCCGATCGCGCTGACCTCGGCGCCCAGCTCGCTGAACACCTTCGGCGCGACCTGGTAGGTGGCGCCGTTCGCGCAGTCCAGCACGATCTTCAGGCCGTTGAGGCTGAAGTCCTCGGCGACCGTGCTCTTGCAGAATTCCGTGTAGCGCGTCACCGCGTCGTCGATGCGGCGCGCCTTGCCGAGTTGTTCGGAAGGGACCGTGACGAACGGCGCGTCGATCTCGGCCTCGATCGCCGCCTCCATCGCGTCGCTGAGCTTTTCGCCCTGCGCGGAGAAGAACTTGATGCCGTTGTCGTAGTGGGGGTTGTGCGAGGCGCTGATGACGATGCCGGCCTCGGCGCGCAGCGAGCGGGTGAGGAAGGCCACCGCCGGCGTGGGCATCGGCCCCAGCATGCGCACGTCCACGCCGGCGGAAACCAGGCCGGCTTCCAGCGCCGCCTCGAACATGTAGCCGGAAACCCGGGTGTCCTTGCCGATCAGCACGCCGCGCCGCGCGCCGCCCTGCTGTTTCAGCACCGCGCCCAGCGCGCGGCCCAGGCGCAGCATGAATTCGGCGTTGATCGGCCACACGCCCACGGCGCCGCGAATCCCGTCCGTGCCGAAATACTTGCGCTCGCCCATGCGTGTCGTCTCCCTGTGTGATCCCTGGTGTGCGGCAGCCCGGCGTGTGCCGGCCGCCTTGCCGTTGTCGCGGCAACGGTCAATCGTCGTCGGGCCAGCGTGAAGCGGATGGCTTGGTCTCGCGCCGCGGCGCCTCGTCGCCGGCATGCACGGCCTGCCACACCGCCAGCGCGTCGACCGTGGCGGCCACGTCGTGCACGCGCACGATGCGCGCGCCGCGCTGAACCGCGATCAACGCGGCGGCGGCGGAACCCGCGGCGCGCTCGGCGGGCAGCTTGCGGCCGGTCAGCGCGCCTATCATCGACTTGCGCGACAGGCCGGTGTACACGCCGCTGCCGAGGTCGGCGAAGCGTTCCAGCGCGCGCAGCAAGGCCAGATTGTGTTCGAGGTTCTTGCCGAAGCCGAAGCCGGGATCGACCATCACCTTGCGCTTGTCGATGCCCGCCAGTTCGCAGGCGAACAGGCGGTCGGTGAGGAAGCGGTGCACCTCGCCCACCACGTCGTCGTAATGCGGATCGTCCTGCATGCTGCGCGGCTCGCCCTGCATGTGCATCAGGCACACCGGCACGCCCAGTTCGGCGACCGCGTCCAGCGCACCGTCGCGGCGCAGCGCATACACGTCGTTGACCATGCCGGCGCCTGCGGCGACCGCGGCGCGCATCACCTCCGGCTTGGAGGTGTCGACGGCGATCGGCAGCGCCACGCGCTTCGCCAGTTCCGCGATCACCGGCAGCACGCGGCGCAGTTCCTCTTCCGCCGATACCTCCGCAGCGCCGGGGCGGGTGGACTCGCCGCCGACGTCCAGCAGGTCGGCGCCCTGCTCCGCCAGCGCGAGCCCGTGCGCCACGGCGGCCTCGGTGGTGGCGTGCTCGCCGCCGTCGGAAAACGAGTCGGGGGTGACGTTGACGATGCCGGCCACGCGCGGGCGATCCAGCACCAGCCGGCGACCGCCACAATCGAGCACGGGCGCGAACATGGCGTCGAGCGCGTTCATGCGGAGCCCTGCCCGCCCAGCGCGCCCATGTGGCGGCGGTAGTAGACCAGCTCGTCGATGGAGTCGCGGATATCCGACAGCGCGGTGTGCGCGGACTCCTTGCCGAAGCCCTTGCCGATCGCCGGCGCCCAGCGCCGTACCAGTTCCTTCAGCGTGGACACGTCGAGGTTGCGGTAGTGGAAATGACGTTCCAGCCGCGGCATCTGGCGATGCAGGAAGCGGCGGTCCTGGCAGATCGAGTTGCCGCACATCGGCGACTTGCCCGCCGGCACCCATTCGCGCAGGAAATCCAGCGTGGCCTGCTCGGCGATGGCGTGGTCCGTCGTGGAATCGAGCACCTGCTGCCACAGGCCGGATTTGCCGTGCTGGTTGCGGTTCCAGGCATCCATCGCCTCCAGCCGGTCCAGCTCGTGGCGTATCGCGAACACCGGGCCCTCGGCCAGCACGTTGAGATCCTTGTCGGTGACTATGGTGGCGATCTCCAGGATGGAGTCGGCGTCCGTGTCGAGGCCGGTCATCTCCAGGTCGATCCAGATCAGGTTGTCGTCGTTGGCTTGGCTCATGCGTCCTCCTGGCCGCGCAGTCTATCAAGGGACGCCCGGTCCGCGCCGGGGCCGCCGGGGCATCCGTGCGATCATCGGCGCATGCAGACGTTCTTCTGGCACGACTACGAGACCTTCGGGGCCGATACCCGGCGCGACCGTCCCGCGCAGTTCGGCGGCATCCGCACCACGACGGACCTGCAGATCGTGGGCGAGCCGGTGATGTTCTTCTGCCAGCCGCCGCGCGACAACCTGCCCCATCCGGAGGCCTGCCTGATCACCGGCATCACGCCGCAACAGGCGCAGCGCGAAGGCGTGTGCGAGGCCGAGTTCGCCGCGCGCGTGCACGAACAGCTCGCCGCGCCGGGCACCTGCGGCGTGGGCTACAACTCGCTGCGCTTCGACGACGAGGTGACGCGGCAACTGCTTTACCGCAACTTCCACGACCCCTATGGCCGCGAGTGGGAGAACGGCAACTCGCGCTGGGACCTGATCGACCTCGCGCGCATGTGCGAGGCGCTGCGGCCCGAAGGCATCGCTTGGCCCACGCGCGAGGACGGCACGCCCAGCTTCAAGCTGGAACTGCTGGCCACCGCGAACCACTTGCAGCAGGAACGCGCGCACGACGCGCTGTCCGACGTGCACGCGCTGATCGGCCTGGCCCGGCTGATCCGCGCGCGCCAGCCCAGGCTGTGGGACTGGTTCTACGCGCTGCGCCGCAAGCAGCGCGTGTTCGAATTGCTGGACGTGGCCGGCATGACGCCGCTGGTGCACGTCTCCTCGCGCTACCCGGCCAGCCGGCACTGCCTCGCCCTGATCGCGCCGCTGGCGCAGCACCCTGGCCGCCCGGGCGAAGTGATCGTCTGCGACCTCGCCGACGATCCGTCCGAATGGCTGCAACTGGACGAGGACGAGATCGCCGACCGCGTGTTCACCCCGCGCGCCGACCTGCCCGAGGGCGTGGCGCGCATTCCACTGCGCACCGTGCGTGCGAATCGCGCCCCCGCGCTGGCGCCGCTGTCCGCGCTGAAGGGCGCGGACCTGGCGCGGCTGCAGCTGGACCCCGAGCGCTGCCTCGCCCACCGCGACGCGCTGGCCGCCGCCGACGGGCTGGCCGCCAAGGTGGCCCGCGTGTTCGCCCGCGCCGCCGAGCTGCCGCCCGCGGAAGATCCCGAGCTGGCGCTGTACGGCGGCTTCCTGCCCGACGCCGACAAGCGCCTGCTGCGCGAGGTGCGTGCCACGCCGCCGGAGCAACTGGCCACGCGCGCGTTCCCGTTCCGCGATCCGCGCTACGCCGAGCTGCTGTTCCGCTACCGCGCCCGCAACTGGCCCGACACCCTGGACGGCGCGGAGCGCGAGCGCTGGGAAGCCTTCCGGCGCCAGCGCCTCACCCGCGAGACGCCGCTCACCACGCTCACCTTCGACGACTACTTCGCCACGCTCGCCGCGCTGCGCGCCGATCCCGCCCGGCAGGACAAGCTGCCGGTGCTGGACCAGTTGCAGGCCTGGGGCGAACAGCTGGCCGCCGAACTGACCTGACCGAACCGACCCGAGCCGCACACCCATGCCCCACGCCTACTTCACACCCGCCACGTTCAAGTTCCTGCGCGCGCTGGACCGCAACAACAGCCGCGACTGGTTCCAGGCGCACAAGGACGACTACGAGCGCCACGTACGCGAGCCGTTCCTGCAATTCATCACCGACCTGCAGGCGCCGCTGGCGAAGATCAGCCCGCATTACCGCGCCGACCCGCGCAAGAACGGCGGCTCGCTGTTCCGCATCTACCGCGACACGCGCTACTCCAACAACAAGCTGCCGTACAAGCCGTGGCAGGGCGCGCGCTTCTTCCACGAACGCCGCCACGAGATCCCCGCGCCGTCGTTCTACCTGCACATACAGCCCGGCGACTGCTTCGCCGGCGGCGGCATGTGGCACCCGGAGCCGGATGCGCTGAAGAAGATCCGCGCGTTCCTGGCCGACAACCCCGCCGCCTGGAAGAAGGCCACGCGCAGCCCGGCGTTCCGCGAACACATGACGTTCTGGGGCGAATCGCTGAAGCGTCCGCCGCACGGCTACGACCCCGGCCACGAACTGATCGAGGACCTGAAGCGCAAGGACTTCGCCTGCGGCGAAGGCTTCGATCAGGCGCTGGCCTGCTCCACCGAACTGCTGCCGTGGACCGTGGCCTGCTTCAAGCGCGTGGCGCCGATGGTGGACTACCTCTGCGCCACGCAGGAACTGGAGTTCTGATCCGCCCTGCGGCGCAGCAGCAGCCACCCGCCCACGCCCGCGCTCACCAGCGCCGTGATCGCCACGTAATACGCCGGCGCCATGCGCCCGGCGTGCACGGCCAGCCAACCTATCATCGCGGCGGTGCCCGCGCCGAACATGGCGTAGGCCACGTTGTACGAGAACGACAGGCCGGAGAAACGCACCGGCGGCGGAAACGCCTGCACCATCACCACGGGCACCACGCCGACCACGCCCACCAGCAGGCCGGCCAGCGCGTACAGCGGCAGGAAGTGCGCGCCGCCCGCGGCCAGGTCGGCGAACAGCGCGGCGGTGCCGGCGGTCAGCAGCAGCGAGCCGGCCGTCAGCGTCGGCAGCGCGCCGAAGCGGTCCGCCAGCCAGCCGTGGACCACGCAGCCCGCGGTCAGCGCGCAGGCGGCCAGGGCATTGCCGGAGAACGCCAGCGACGGCGGAATGCCGAAGCCCCTGGGCGCCAGCGTGGGCAGCATCAGGATCAGCACCACGATGGCGGCGGTGAGCATCCAGGTCACCAGCATGGACACCGCGACGGCACCCCGGTGGTTCGCCAGCACCACGCGCAGCGGCAGTTCGCGGCTGAGCTGCTGGCGTTCGCGCATCTCGGCGAACACCGGCGTCTCGCTGAGCCAGCGGCGCAGCCACACCGCCACGAAGCCGAACACGCCGCCCAGCAGGAACGGCAGCCGCCAGCCCCAGTCCAGCATCTGCGCGGGGGCCAGCCGCGCGTTGAGCCAGGCCGCCAGCAGCGAGCCGATCAGGATGCCGGTGGTGAGGCCCGCGGTGAGGCTGCCGCAGGCGAAGCCCGTGCGTCCGGCCGGCACGTGCTCGGCCACGAACACCCAGGCGCCCGGCACTTCGCCGCCCACCGCGATGCCTTGCACGATGCGCAGCAGCAGCAACAGCAGCGGCGCCAGCATGCCGATCTGCGCGTAGGTGGGCAGCAGGCCGATCGCCAGCGTGGGCAATGCCATCAGGAACACGCTGAGCGCGAACATGCGCTTGCGCCCGGAGCGGTCGCCGAAGTGCGCCATCACGATGCCGCCCAGCGGCCGCGCCAGGTAACCGGCGGCGAAGATGCCGTAGACCTTGAGCTGGGCCAGCCACGGCGCGGTGTCGTGCGGAAAGAACAGGTCGCTCAGCGGCGCGGCGAGGAACACGAACACCACGAAGTCGTAGAACTCCAGCGCGCCGCCCAGCGCGGACAGCAGCAAGGTGCGCGCGTCGCGGCGATCCAGCCGGCGCGCCGCCGCGCCGGTCATGTCCGGCGGCGGCAAGGTGGATGCTTCGCTCATGGAGGAACCGGCCCAGCAGGCGGAAACGGTTCGGCAACATAGCGCAGCGGCCGTGCGATGTCTCCGCACCGGCCGCCCCGGGCTGTCGATGCACGGCCAAGCCGAAAACGCAGCCGACGACCCGGATCGCCCTGCCGCGGCCTCCATGCGGCAGGGCGCGGCTGCACCCGCCATCGAGCGGGCGCCACGCACTACCATGCAACGGTCACCGCAAACCCATGCGGATCATGCGAAAACACCGACCGGGCGCACGCGGGACACTTCGCGCAGGCGCCCGCTTCCCCTATGCTCACGCGGTCCGGCGGGATGCCGGGCCCAAGGGCGGGTCGACCAGCCTGCACCCGATCCGTCCAGCGGCGTTTTCAGGGGGAGAGGAAACGTCGTTCACGGCTGGCCTGCGGCCAGTCATCCGGCCTGCGTCGCCGCGCTGCGACGCCGTGTCCATCCACGCAATCGGGAAGGAGTTTTCGATGAACCTGGGCAAACGCATGGTCGCCGAGTTTTTCGGCACGTTCTGGCTGGTATTGGGAGGCTGCGGCAGCGCGGTCTTGGCGGCGCACGTGGCGGGCGCGGACGGCTACCCGTTCGGCATCGGCTATGCCGGCGTGGCGCTGGCGTTCGGCCTCACCCTGCTCACGATGTGCTACGCGATCGGCCACATCTCGGGCTGCCACATCAACCCAGCGGTGACCTGCGGCCTCGCCGCCGGCGGCCGCTTCCCGGTGAAGGAAGTGGTTCCCTACATCATCGCCCAGGTGATCGGCGGCCTGGTGGCCGGCCTGGTGCTGTACACCATCGCCTCGGGCAAGACCGGCTTCGACGCCGTGGGCGGCGGCTTCGCCTCGAACGGCTTCGGCGCGCACTCGCCGGGCGGCTACTCGATGGCCGCGGCGGCGCTGTGCGAAATCGTGATGACCGGCTTCTTCATCTTCATCATCATGGGCGCCACCCATCGCAGCGCGCCGGTGGGCTTCGCCGGCATCGCGATCGGCCTCGCGCTGACCCTGATCCACCTGATCAGCATCCCGGTCACCAACACCTCGGTGAACCCGGCGCGTTCGACCGGCGTGGCGTTCTTCCAGGGCGGCTGGGCGGTGGAACAGCTGTGGTTCTTCTGGGTGATGCCCATCATCGGCGGCATCCTCGGCGGGCTGATCTACCGCTACCTGTGGAGCGACCGTCCGGCCCAGCCCGACATCACGGGCGACCGGGTCTGAGCATCCCCGCCACGCGGCCCCCGGGCCGCGTGGCGTGCCGCCGGGCGGCCTACGCCTCGTAAAGCTCGATCGGCAGCCCGTCCGGGTCGGCGAAGAAGACGAAGCGGCGGCCGGTGTGCTCGTCCATCCGCACCGGCTCGCAGGCGACGCCGCGCGCCGCAAGCACCGCCACCGCCGCGTCCACGTCGGCGACGACGAACGCGAGATGGCGCAGGCCTTGCGCCTCCGGCCAGGACGGGCGCGGCGGCGCGCCCGGAAACGAGAACAGCTCCAGTTGCACGCCGGGGCCGACTTCCAGGTCGCATTTCCAGGAATCGCGCGCCTCGCGGTAGACCTCGCGCACGATGCGCAGCCCCAGCGTCCCGCTGTAGAACGCCTTCGAGCGCGGATAGTCCGAGCAGATCAGGGCGACGTGGTGGATGCCGCGCAGCAGGGGTTCCATCGCTCAGGCCTCCGCGAACGGGAACGCCAGCACGTCGGCGATCGCGTCGGTGCCGGCCAGGCACATCAGCAGGCGCTCCACGCCCAGCGCCACGCCGGCGCAGTCGGGCAGCGCATCCAGCACGGCCAGCAGGCGCTCGTCCAGCGGCAGTTCGCATTGGCCGCGTTCGCGGCGGCGCGCGTTGTCGCGCTGGAAACGCGCGCGCTGCTCCGCCGCGTCGTTGAGCTCGTGGTAGCCGTTGGCCAGTTCGTACGGACCCAGGTACAGCTCGAAGCGTTCCGCCCGCGGCGGATCGCCGGGGCGCACCCGGGCCAGCGCGCACTGGCTGGCCGGATAGTCGTGGATCACCGTGATGCGGCCGTGCGGAAACGCCGGCTGCAGCTTGTGGGTGAGCAGCAGGTCCAGCCAGTCGTCGCGGGTCAGCCCTTCGGGCGCGATGCCGAAGTCTGCCAGCGGTGCGCGCAGTTCCTCGATGGACGCGTGCGCGGAATCGATGCCCAGCTCGTCGATGAACAACTGGCGGTAGCCTTCGATCAGCACCTCGGCACGACGTCCCTGCATCGCCAGCGCATCCTCCACCAGCTCGATCACCTCGTGCATCAGGCGGCGGTGGTCCCAGCCCACCCGGTACCACTCCAGCATGCTGAACTCGGGATTGTGCCGGCCGCCGGCCTCGCCGTTGCGGAACACGCGCCCCAGCTCGTAGCAGTCGCCCACGCCCGCGGCGAGCAGGCGCTTCAGCGGATACTCCGGCGAGGTGCGCAGCCAGCGCTCGCGCGCGCCGGCGTCGACGTGGCCGCTGAACTGCGTGCTGAAACCCTCGATGTTCGGCTCGGTGTTGCCGGCCGCGGAAAGGATCGGCGTCTCCACCTCCAGCACCTGGCGCGCGGCGAAGAACGCGCGCACCAGCGCGTACAGGCGGGCACGCAGGTGCAGCGCGGCGTGCAGGTTGCGGTGGTTCAAGGCGCGACCCCGTGTTCGGCCAGCAGCGCCAGCAGTTGCGCCTCGTCCCATACCGGCACGCCCAACTCGTTCGCCTTGTCGAGCTTGGAGCCGGCTTCCGCGCCAGCCACCACGAAACTGGTCTTCTTCGACACGCTGCCGGCAACCTTGGCGCCGAGGGCTTCGAGCTTTTCCTTCGCCTGGTCGCGGCTCATCGTGGGCAGGGTGCCGGTGAGCACCGCGGTCTGGCCTTCCAGCGGCAGGCTGCCTGCCTGCGCGGACTGCGGGATGACATCGAGCAGGCGCTGCATCGCGGCCTCGGCCTCGCGCAACTCATCCAGTTGCGATGTGTCCGCCAGGTAGGTTTCGAGATTGATCGCCGCCGCCTGCGGCAGGCCGGCGGTGATCCAGTGCGCCTGCCCCGCATCGAGCAGGCGCTGCAGCGTCGGATACTGCGCGGCCAGCAGCGTCGTGCCCTTGGCGCCGAGCTTGTTGACGTTCGCCATGTCCAGCAGCACGGCGAGGCCCAGCCGCTCGCGCAGCTTCGACGAGGGTTCGCCCTCGTCGCCGAACTGCACGCCCGCGGCCAGCAGCGCGTCGACCACCTGCTGGTTGCCCGGCTGCGCGAAGAAGCCGGCGATGGACGCGGCCACTTCGCCGCCGACGTCGGGCAGCACGCGCAACACCGGCGCCGGCATGCTGCGCACGAACTCCAGCCGCCCCAGCCATGCCGCCAGCGTCTTCGCCGTGCTCTCGCCGATGTGCATGATGCCCAGCCCGAACAGGAAGCGCGCCAGCGTGGTGTTCCTGCTGGCCGCGATGCCGTCGATGAGGTTCTCCGCCCACTTCGTCGCGATCTTGCCGGCCTTCACGGTCTCCGGCGTGGTGCCGTCGCGCTCGTCGGCACGGCGCTTCATGTCCAGGAAGTCGTCCAGCGTGAGCCGGTACAGATCGGCCGGCGTCTGCACGTAGCCGAAATCCACCAATGCATCGACATAGCGTTCGCCGAGGCCGTCGATGTCCATCGCGCGGCGCGAGGCGAAGTGGATCAACGCCTCCTTGCGCTGCGCCGCGCAGATGAGGCCGCCGGAACAGCGGTACGCCGCCTCGCCCTCCTCCCGCAGCAGCGCCGAGCCGCACACCGGGCAGTGCGCGGGCATCGTCCACGGCTGCGTGTGCGGCGGACGCTGCTCGGGCATCACGCGCACCACTTCGGGAATCACGTCGCCTGCGCGGCGCACGATCACCGTGTCGCCCACGCGCACGTCCAGCCGCGCCACCTGGTCGGCGTTGTGCAGGGTGGCGTTGGTGACGGTGACGCCGGCCACCTGCACCGGCGCCAGCCGCGCCACCGGCGTGGCTGCGCCGGTGCGGCCGATCTGGATCTCGATCGCCTCGACCGTGGTGGTCTGCTCCTGCGCCGGGAACTTGTGCGCGATGGCCCAGCGCGGCGCGCGCGCCACGAAGCCCATCTCGCGCTGCCCCTCGTAGTCGTCCAGCTTGTAGACCACGCCGTCGATGTCGTACGGCAGGCGGTCGCGCTTCGCGCCGATGCGCGCGAAATACGCGACCAGGCCCGCAAAGCCGCGGGCGGTGCCGACCTCGGGCGACACCGGGAAACCCCATTCGCGCAACTGCCGCAACGTGGCCGAATGCGTGGGCGGCAGCTCGCCGCCTTCCACCACGCCCACCGCGTAGGCGAAGAAGCTCAGCCGGCGCTTCGCGGTGATCGCCGGGTCGAGCTGGCGCAGCGAACCCGCCGCGCCGTTGCGCGGATTGGCCAGCGGCTTCTCGCCGTGCGTACGGGCGTATTCGTTGAACGCCTCGAAGTCCTTGCGCAGCATGATCACCTCGCCGCGCACCTCCAGCACTTCAGGCCAACCCGTGCCGCGAAGCCTCAGGGGAATGGCGCGCACCGTGCGCAGGTTGGCGGTGACGTCCTCGCCGGTCTCGCCGTCGCCGCGGGTGGCGCCCTGCACGAACTGGCCGTGCTCGTAGCGCAGGCTGATCGCCAGGCCGTCCAGCTTGGGCTCGACCGAGAACACCGGCACGGCGCGGTCCAGCGTCTGCTCGATGCGCCGCTCGAACTCGGCCACCTCGTGGAAGCGGGTGCGTTCGTCCTCGCCCGGCTGCTCGAAGGCATTGGACAGCGACAGCATCGGCATCGCGTGGCGAACCTCGGCGAAGCCGCCGCTGGCGCGCGCGCCGACCTTGCGCGTGGGCGAGTCGGGCGTGGCCAGTCCGGGATGCGCCGCTTCCAGAGCCTCCAGCTCGCGCAGCAGGCGGTCGTACTCGGCGTCGGTGATCTCCGGATCGTCGAGCACGTGGTAGCGGTAGTTGGCCTGCTCGATGCGCTCGCGCAAATCGGCGGCACGGATCCGGCTGTCGGCGGGGACGGAAGATGCGCTCATGGGGGAAGTTTAACGATGCGCGCGCCGCGGCGGACGGCCGGAGTAAGCGAATCGAAAGGCGGCGGGACTAGGCTGCACCACCGCCGGCCCCGTCTCCGGGCCGCAAGGGAGGCACCCCATGCGCACGACAGTTCCCGCTTCGTTGCTGCTCGCCTTCACCCTCGCCACGCCCGCCTTCGCCAGCGGCGGCCCGTTCGGCATCGATCACCGCCTCCATTACGACAACAGCGGCATCTGGAAGCGCAGCAACCAGACCACGCTGATGTACGGCACCATCGTCACGGTGGCCGGCGGCGCGCTGGCGTTCGGCGACCAGGACAAGCTGGGCGACACGTTCTGGCGTTCGGTGGACGCCATGGTGGTCTCCGGCGTGGGCGCTGAGGCGCTGAAACACACGTTCCAGCGCGAACGCCCCTCGCAGACCTCCGATCCGAACCGCTTCTTCGAGGGCAGCCATGCGCAGAGCTTCCCCAGCGGCGAGGTCACCGCCATCACCGCCGCGGTGACGCCGTTCATCGTGAACTACGGCCACGACCACCCGGCGGTGTACGCGCTGGCCCTGCTGCCCGCCTACGACGCGGTGGCGCGCATGAAGACGCGCGGCCACTGGCAGAGCGACGTGCTGGCCGGCGCCGCGCTGGGCGCGGGCGTGGGCATCTGGGCCGCGCACCGCCATTCGCCGCTGATCCTGGGCTGGCTGCCGGGCGGTTTCCAGGTGGGCTTCGTGCACCACTTCGGCACCCACCCGTAGGCGGCGAACGACGCCGCCCGTTGCCCGACCTGAAGGCTCAGCGGTGCAGGTCGCCGGCCGCCTCCGGCTGGTAGTCGATCGACACCACGGTGAGGCGGCGCTTGCGGCCGTCCGGCGTGGGCCAGTCGATGTGCTTGCCCTTGGCCAGGCCCAGCAGCGCGCTGCCCACCGGCGCCAGGATGGACACGGTGCCGGGCTTGCCGGCCGCGGCGGGATAGACCAGGGTCAGTTGCAGCGGCGGGCTGCCTTCCTCGTCGGTGAAGCTCACGGTCGAGTTCATCGTCACCACGTTGCCCGGCATCTCCTCGGGCTCCAGCACCTTGGCTCGGTCCAATTCCTCGCGCAGCGCCGCATGACCCGCGGCCTCGGCGGCCGACATGCGATCGAACAAGGCCTCGATGCGTTCGAGGTCGAGGCTGGAAACGGTGATGGCGGGTTTGCGGCTCATGGTCCTTGGTCCTGTCGCAGGCAGTGCGGGTCGCGCAAAAACACACGCCGGGGCGATGGCGCCCCGGCGCGCGGTCGTCTTGGGTGTGTCGCCGTCCCGAACTGGGGGCGGCGATCGATGAAACAAGGCTGACTCTGCGCAGGATCTTGACAGAAAGCAAGCTGTCACAACAGCTATCATTCGCCCAATGCCACCGCAAGCCGCCGAGACATCTTCCCCCGCCGACGCGGCCGCAGCGCCCGAGGGGGCGGCGGCCCCGCCGGAAATCTCCACGCGCCAGCGCTATCGCGGCCTGCTGTGGCTGGTGGCCGCGGCGTTCTTCATGCAGTCGCTGGATTCCACCGTGGTCAACACCGCGGTGCCGGCCATGGCGGACGCGCTGCGGGAAACCCCGCTGGGCATGCGCAGCGCATTGACCAGTTACGTGCTGACGCTCGCGGTGCTGATCCCGGCCAGCCCCTGGCTGTGCGACCGCTTCGGCACGCGCCGCGTGTTCGGCGGCGCGATCGTGCTGTTCGGCCTGGGCTCGCTGCTGTGCGGCCTGTCGCAGACGCTGACCCAGCTGGTGGCCGCGCGCGTGCTGCAAGGCATGGGCGGCGCGGCGCTGATGCCGGTGGGGCGCTACGTGCTGGTGCGCAGTATCGACCGGCGCGAGTTCGTGCGTGCGATGAGCACGGTGGCCACCTTCGGCCTGCTCGGTTCGGTGCTGGGTCCGCTGCTGGGCGGCGCGCTGGTGGAATACACCTCGTGGCGGCTGATCTTCCTGATCAACGTGCCGGTGGCGATCGCCGGCGTGTGGATGAACCGGCACGACATGCCGGAATACCGGCTGGAGCACGCGAACCGTTTCGACCTCGCAGGCTTCCTGCTGTTCGCGCTCGCCTCCGCCCTGCTGCTCACCGCCTCGGAACTGGCCGGCGCCGAGCCCGTGCCCTGGCTGCAGATGGCCGCCTGCGGCGTGGTCGCCCTGGCGCTGGGCGCGGTCTACGTCTGGCACAGCCGGCGCACTCCGCACCCGGTGGCGGACCTTTCGCTGCTGCGCGTGCGCAACGTATGGGTGTCGCTGGCCGGCGGGCTGTTCACCCGCCTGGGCATCTCCGGCATGTTCCTGCTGCTGATGCTGTTCCTGCAGGTGGGCTGCGGCTGGTCGCCGCTGGCGGCGGGCCTGATGATGGTGCCGCAGGCGCTGGGCTCGATCGCCGCGAAGTGGATGGTGAACCGCGCGCTGGTGCATTACGGCTACCGCCGCCTGCTGCTGGGGAACACGCTGATCGTGGCGGTGCTGCTGGCCGCCTTCGCGATGTTCGGACCGGGCACGCCGCCCTGGGTGATCGCGCTGTTCACGTTCTGCTACGGCGGCTTCACCGGGCTGCAGTACACCACGATGAACACGCTGATCTACCACGACCTCGACATCAGCCACGCCTCGATGGCGTCGTCGATGGCGTCCACCGTGCAGTACCTTGCGATGAGCTTCGGCATCGCGCTGTCCACGCTGCTGATGCAGGCGCTGCTGCGCGGGCACGCGCCCGAGGATTTCGTGGTCGCGTTCCGCTGGACCGTGCTGCTGCTGGGCCTGATCACCGCCGCCGCCAGCCGCGTGTTCGGCCGGCTTCGTCCCGACCGCCCGGCCGAGGCGCTGCCCTCCGCCGGTTGAGTACAGCGCCAGGGGCGCATCCGGGCCTCCGGTGCGGGCAACCGGTAGCATGCGGGCTCCACACCACTCCGGAGGCAACGCGTGCACCACGCCAGCGACATCCTGCTCGCCCTGTTCATCGTGTTCGTCGCCGCGCAGGTCGGCGGCGAGATCGCGCGCTGGCTGAAGCTGCCGGGCGTGGTGGGCGAGATCGCCGCCGGCTGTGTGGTCGGCCCCTCGCTGCTAGGCTGGATCACGCCTGGGCAGATCGCCACCGGCACGCCGCTGGACGTGCTGGCCGAGATCGGCGTGGTGCTGCTGCTGTTCTCGGTGGGCCTGGAAACGCGGCTGGAGGACCTGAAGAAAGTCGGCAAGGCGGCCTTCCTGGTCGGCGTGATCGGCGTGCTGGTGCCGTTCGGCATGGGCGCGCTGTGGGCGCACGGCAGCGGCTTCGGCTGGGACAAGTCGATGTTCGTGGCTGCCGCCTTCGTGGCCACCTCGGCCGGCATCACCGCGCGCGTGCTGCAGGAACTCGGCGCGCTGCAGCGGGTGGAAAGCAAGGTGATCCTGGGCGCGGCGGTGATCGACGACATCCTCGCCATGCTGCTGCTCGGCGTGGTGGTGTCGCTGCAGGGCGGCGCAGGCTTCAGGCCCGGCAAGTTGCTGTGGGTGCTGGGCGCGGCGGTGGGCTTCATCGCGGTGATCGGCTGGGGCGGCACGCGGCTGATGCGGCGCGGCTCCGGCTGGCTCGACAAGCCGCGCCACGCGCAATCGCCGCTGCTGATCGCGCTGGCGCTGTGCCTGGGCCTTGCCTGGCTCTCCACCCTGTTCGGCCTCGCCGCGATCATCGGCGCCTTCCTCGCCGGCATGATCGCTTCGGAAACCCGCCAGCAGCACACGCTGGAACAGCAGACCCAGCCCCTGCTGACCCTGCTCACCCCGTTCTTCTTCGTGGTCACCGGCAGCAAGATCGACCTGCGCGAACTGGCCACTGCCGACGCGTTGTGGACGCTGCTGGCGGTCACCGCGATCGCCATCGTTTCCAAGCTGCTGGGCGGCGGCCTCGGGGCGCTGTCGCTGGGCCGACGCAGCGCCGTCATCGTGGGCTGCGGCATGGTGCCGCGGGGCGAGGTGGGCGTGGTGATCGCCAGCCTCGGCCTCGCCGCCGGCGTGTTCGGCGACCGCATCTACGCGATCATCGTGGCGATGTCCCTGCTTACCGCGATACTGACGCCGCCGGTGCTGGCGTGGCTGCTGCGCCGCGCGCCGCGGGGCGACGACACGACCGCAACGGACGCGCCGGCGCGTTGACGCCGCGCCGGGCGGAACGGCGGAATGCGTGCCGTGCGTCCACTCCACCTGCGGGTGGCTGCGGCATAAACTTGCGGGCAACCACATCGGTTTCGCCCCCCCCCAGGAGGTTTTCCATGAACGCCAGGTCCCTGCTCGCCCTCCCCTTTGCCGCCATGGTCGGTCTCGCCGGCACCGCCGCCGCGCAGAGCAGCAGCGGCGTGCTCGTACGCAACGACGGCATCTACCTGCGCTGCGACCAGTGCGGCACGGTGCAGCGCGTGGAGCACAACATCACCCAGGGCGGCGGCCACGGCACCGCTGGCGCGGTGATCGGCGCCATCGCCGGCGGCGTGCTGGGCAACCAGGTCGGCAAGGGCAAGGGCCGCAAGCTCGCCACGGTGGGCGGCGCGGTGGGCGGCGGCTTCGCCGGCAATGCGATCGGCAACAACGCCGGCAGCACCGACAGCTGGACCGTGCGCATCAAGATGGGCAACGGCAGCGTACAGAACGTCCAGGTGCGGGACGCCAGCGCGGTGCGCGACGGCGATCTGGTGCAGGTCGACGGCGACGGCAACATCACCCGCATCCGCTGAGCGCCCTTCACCATCCGCAGACGTCGCTCCTCCGGGGCGGCGTCCCGCCGGCCAACCGCCCCGCAGCGCGACCGCGCCCAGCCCCGGCCGACGCCTCGCCCGCACACGACGCTGACGTTCGGCCCCCTCCTGCAACGCGGTGCGGAGTCCATGCACTGCCCGCGCCCGCGATGAGGCCGTCCACCCCGCGCGGCACCGCAAGATCGCCGGACCGAGCCGCCGTTCCGCGACACGCATGAGCGCTGCACGATGTTGCAGCGGACGTCCCCTGCCCGCGAGCGCCGTGCACCCCCGGCGCAAGGCCGCATGCGATCCGTCGCGCGGCGTCGTCGCCACGCACACGCCACTTCGAAGCCGGAAGCAGGTGCACGCATGCACCCGCGGCGGCCGGCCTCGCGGGTTCTGCGGCGATCGCGGCGCAATTCATTTCATTTTCGTCACAATGAAAATCAAGACAATGTGAAATTTCACATAATCATCACTCATTCACATCGTCTTCAAACCGTTGCAATCACACTGCGCACAACGATTCAATGGATCATTTGGCTCCGGTTCACTGACAAACAGTCTCGGCGTGCAATCATCGAACTTCATTCCGGGCCTGCAATGCCGAATCGCCCGGAATCCATCAGGTGTACAAAGCGCACCGCCGGAATCGTAATCAAGGGCAGGCAGCACGCCGTGAATTGCCCGCCATTTGCCTCACTCCGGGGCATTCGATGCATATTCCAAACAGGGCCACGAAACTCGCATTCATGTGAGTTTTCCTGAAATGCACAGGAGAATGGACCGCCATTACTGACATCCTTGGATCGACGTTGGCACGGGATCGGGAGTATGACGGCGCTGTGTTCGAGCGGATATTGATTGTCTGCATGGGTAACGTCTGCCGCAGCCCCGCGGCCGAGTACCTGTTCAGGGCACGCACGGATTCGCCCGGCGTCAACTTCACCAGCGCAGGCCTTTGCGCGCCCGAGGGGCGGCCCATGGACCCTACCGCCCTGGAACTGCTGGCCGACAGCGGCATCGACGGAACCATGCACCGGGCCCGTCAGCTGGCGCCTTCCATGCTGCATGAGGCGGACCTGATCCTGGGCATGGAAAAGAGCCATGTCGACGCAATGGTCCGCCTGGTTCCGGAAACCCGCGGCAAGGTCTATCTGCTGGACAAATGGCTGGATGGAAACGACATACCCGATCCGTATCGCCAGCAGCGTCCCGCCTTTGAATACGTTCACGAAATGATAGCGAGGGATATTGAAAGCTGGCGACCTTATCTCTGACCACGATTCAAGTCATGTAATGGCAATCCTATGACCAGCCCATTGAATCCCATGCAACGCGATAACGAAATCGACCTGAGCGAAATGCTCGGCACGCTCCGCGACAACAAATGGCTCATAGGCCGCATCGTAGGTTTCTTCGTCATTCTCGGCATTATCTACGCCCTGGTGGCCACGCCCATCTACCAGGCCACCTCGACCGCACAGGTGGACCAGAAGGTCCCCGAACTTCCCGGCCTGACGGCGCTCACCCAGACGCTGGGCACGGAGAGTCCCGAAACGACCACGCAGGCCGCGCTGATCACCTCGCGCATGGTGGTCGGCGGCGTGGTCGACAAGCTCAAGCTCACCACCAGCAGCAGCGCCGAGCGCATCCCCTTGTTCGGCAACTTCATCGCCCGCCTCTATGCCTCGCGCCATCCGGGCCAGGTGGCCGCACCCTGGTTCGGCATGAACGGCTACGACTGGGGCGGTTCGAAGCTGGACATCTTCCAGCTGAGCGTGCCGGAGTCGCTGCAGGACCAGCCGCTCACCCTGGTGGCGGGCGAGAACGGGGAATACGTGCTGCAGGACAAGGACGGCAACCTGCTGCTCACCGGCAAGGCCGGGCAAGGCGCCGGCAACCAGGGCGTGACGATGCAGGTGAAGACGCTGCAGGCCAACCCGGGCACCCATTTCCGCGTCGTCAGCCACAGCAGGCTGACCGTGACCAACCGGCTGCGCAAGGCCATCAAGGTCACCGAGCAGGGCAAGGATTCGGGCATCCTCGACATGACCTACGACAACGCCGACCCGGTCCTGGCGGGCAATATCCTGCGCGAGGTCGGCGAGTTGTACGTGCGCCAGGACGTGGATCGCAATTCCGCGCAGGCGGCGAACAGCCTGGAGTTCGTCCGCGAGCAACTGCCCAAGGTGCGCAGCCAGCTGGAACAGGCCACCGCCGCGCTCAACGCCTACCAGCTCAAGGCGCGCTCGGTCGACATCAGCATGCAGACCCAGAGCCTGCTGGACCAGGAAGTCTCCATCCAGGGCAGCATCCAGCAGTTGCGCCTGCAGCAGGCCGACATGCAGCGCCAGTACACCCCCGCGCATCCGGCCTACAAGGCCTTGATGCAGCAGATCGGCCAGCTGGAAGCGAAGAAGGCCTCGATCGACAAGCAGGTCGGCACCCTGCCGAACACCCAGCAGGAACTGCTGAAGCTGACCCGCGACGTGCAGGTGAGCAACGACACCTACACCGGCCTGCTCAACCAGGCCCAGCAGCTGGACATCGCCCGCGCCGGCACGGTGGGCAACGTGCGCATCGTCGACAGCTCGGCCGTCGACGTCACGCAGCCGATATGGCCGCGAAAGTCCATCGTGGTGCTCAGCAGCACCTTCCTGGGCGGCTTCGTGGCGCTGCTGTTCGTGTTCATCCGGCAAGCGCTCAACCGCGGCATCGAAGATCCCGCCGTCATCGAGAACCTCGGCCTGCCGGTGTACGCCTCGATCCCGGTCAGCCTGCGCGAACAGGCCCTGCACGACAAGCGCGGCCGCACCTACGACAAGCAGCGACTGCTGGTCATGGATGCGCCGGCGGACATGGCCACGGAGGCCTTGCGCAGCCTGCGCACCAGCCTGCACTTCGCGCGCCTGGAGGCGAAGAACAACGTGCTGATGATCACCGGCTCCAGCCCGGACGTCGGCAAGACCTTCGTCTCCGCGAACCTCGCCACCCTGGTCGCCCAGGGCAACCAGCGCGTGCTGCTGATCGACGGCGACATGCGCATGGGCACGCTGCACCGGGTCATGGGCGGCCATGCCGAGGGCGGCCTTTCCGAGTTGATATCGGGCCAGGCCGACCTGGAAACGACGGTGCGCCAGATCGGCACGTCGCAGAACCTGTACTTCATCGGCCGCGGCAAGATTCCGCCGAATCCGTCCGAGCTGCTGATGAACTCCCGCTTCTCTGCCATGCTCGAACACGTCAAGAAGATGTTCGACCTGGTCATCATCGACACCCCGCCGATCCTGGCCGTGACCGACGCCGCCATCATCGGCCACCACGCCGGCACGGCGCTGATGGTGGTGCGCTTCGGACTCAACCAGGCGCGCGAAGTCGCGCTGGCAAGGCAGCGCTTCGAACAGAACAACATCCACCTCCGCGGCGCCATCTTCAACGCCGTCGAGAAGCGCAGCAGCGGCTACTACTCCTACGCCTACTACGGTGTCGACAAGGCCGCCGGGTGAGCGCGGCGGCGCACCTTGCCGCATGCGCCGCGCCACGGGGCGCATCCGGCAGGACGGGAACGAACGGCGGCGACCACCCGGTAGCCACGCGCACACGGCGATTGCACGCAGGCCGGCAGAGACCGCACGGAACCAGGATCAGCTTCCATGACCACCCCGACGAAGAACTTCGCCCTGATCGGCGCCGCCGGCTACATCGCGCCTCGCCACATGCAGGCGATCAAGGCCACCGGCAACCGCCTGCTGGCCGCGTTTGACCCCAACGACTCGGTCGGCATCATCGACAGCCACTTTCCCGAGGCCGATTTCTTCACCGAATTCGAGCGCTTCGACCGGCATGTCGACCTGCGCCGGCGCGCGGCCAACGGCAACCAGGTCGACTACGTCTCGATCTGTTCGCCGAACTACCTGCACGACTCGCACATGCGCTTCGCCCTGCGCTCGGGCGCCCACGCGATCTGCGAGAAGCCGCTGGTGCTCAACCCCTGGAACATCGACGGCCTGCTGGAAATCGAGCGCGAGACCGGCAGGCAGGTCAACACCATCCTGCAGCTGCGCCTGCATCCGGCGATCGTCGCCCTGCGCGAGCGGGTGCGGCAACGGCAAGGCGGCCCCAAGCACGAAGTCGACCTTGCCTACGTCACCTCGCGCGGCCACTGGTACCTGCAGAGCTGGAAAGGCGACCAGAAGAAATCCGGCGGCATCGCCACCAACATCGGCGTGCACTTCTTCGACATGCTGCACTACATCTTCGGCGCGCTGCAGGCCAACCGGGTGCACCTGCGCGACGACACCAAGGCGGCCGGCTACCTGGAATACGAGAACGCCCGCGTGCGCTGGTTCCTGTCGGTGGACATCGAGGACGTGCCCGCGGCGCTGCGCGACGGCGGCCAGCGCACCTACCGCTCGATCACCGTGGACGGCGAGGAGATCGAGTTCTCCGGCGGCTTCGCCGACCTGCACAACCGCAGCTACGAGGAAATCCTCGCCGGCCGGGGTTTCGGCCTGGAGGAAAACCGCGTGGCCATAGAGACCGTGGCCACGATACGCACCGGCGACGTCGTGCCCGCGGGCGGCGACGGCCATCCCTTCCTGCAACGGCAAGCCTGAGGTAGCCACGGCATGGACCATTACCAGCAGCATCCCTCCGCCATCGTCGACGACGGCGCCCGCATCGGACCCGGCACCCGCATATGGCACTTCGCGCACGTGTGCGCCGGGGCGTGCATCGGCAGGCGCGTCTCGCTGGGACAGAACGTGTTCGTCGGCAACAAGGTGGTCATCGGCGACGACTGCAAGATCCAGAACAACGTGTCGGTGTACGACAACGTGACGCTGGAGGAAGGCGTCTTCTGCGGCCCCAGCATGGTGTTCACCAACGTCTACAACCCCCGCTCGCTGATCCCGCGCAAGGACGAATACCGCGACACCGTGGTGAAACGCGGCGCCACCCTGGGCGCGAACTGCACCATCGTCTGCGGCGTCACGATCGGCGAGTTCGCCTTCGTGGGCGCCGGCGCGGTGGTCAACCACGACGTCCCGGCGTATGCGCTGGTGGTGGGCGTGCCGGCGCGGCAGGTAGGCTGGATGAGCGAGTACGGCGAGCAGTTGGACCTGCCGCTGGCCGGGGACGGCGTCGCCACCTGCGCGCATACCGGCGCCCGCTACGTGCTCGGCGGCGGGCGGCTGGAAAAGCGCGAGGCAAAGCGGGCGTGATCGACTTCAACGACCTCAAGGCCCAGCAGGCCCGCATCAAGCCGCAGATCGACGCGGCGATCCAGCGCGTGCTCGCGCAGGGGCAGTACATTTCCGGGCCGGAAGTCGGGGAGCTGGAAGAGCGGCTCGCCCACCGCGTCGGCGCCCGGCACTGCATCAGCTGCGCGAACGGCACGGACGCGCTGCAGATCGTGCAGATGGCGCTGGGCATAGGCCCCGGCGACGAGGTCGTCACGCCCGGCTTCACCTACATCGCCACGGCGGAGACGGTGGCGCTGCTGGGCGCCCGTCCGGTGTACGTGGACATCGACCCGCGCACCTACAACCTCGACCCGGCCCGCCTCGAGGCGGCGATCACCTTGCGCACCCGCGCGATCATCCCGGTTTCGCTGTACGGGCAATGCGCGGATTTCGACGCGATCAACGCAATCGCGGCACGGCACGGCATCCCGGTGATCGAGGATGCGGCGCAGAGTTTCGGCGCCAGCTACAAGGGGCGGCCTTCGTGCAACCTCGGCACGGTCGCCTGCACCAGCTTCTTTCCCAGCAAGCCGCTGGGCTGTTACGGCGACGGCGGCGCGATCTTCACCAACGACGACCAGCTCGCCCTGGCCATGCGGCAGATCGCGCGCCACGGCCAGGACCGCCGCTACCACCACGTGCGCGTGGGCATCAACAGCCGGCTGGACACGCTGCAGGCGGCCATCCTGCTGGCCAAGCTGGCGATCTTCGACGACGAGATCGAGCTGCGCCAGCGGGTCGCCGCGCATTACGACGCGCGGCTGGCCGAGATCGGCATCGCCACCACGCCGTACATCGAGCCGCACAACACCAGCGTCTACGCCCAGTACACCATACGCGTCGAAGACCGCGACGCTTTGCAGGCGCGCCTGAAGGACGCGGGCATTCCCACCGTGGTGCACTACCCGGTGCCGATCAACCGGCAGACCGCGGTGGCGCAGAGCAACGCCAGCCTGCCGGTGGGCGACGAGGTGGCGATGCAGGTGCTGAGCCTGCCCATGCATCCCTACCTCACCGAGGCGCAGATCGGCCGGATCGCGGAAAGCCTCGCCGCGGCGCCGGTGCGGTAGGCGGAGCGGCCGTGCTGGATTTCCTCGCCAGGCTGATCAGCGGTTCCGTGGACTGGGCGCAGCGCCGAAGCCACGCCCGCCGCCTGCGCGAGTACAGCGGCATCTCCCCGCGGGCCACGATAGGGCTGGGGTCGAAGCTGATCGGCCCGAAGCAGAATTTCCTGATCGGCGAGATGAGCTACCTCAACCAGGCACACCTGTCGTGCGGGCCGCGCTCCAGGGTGGTCATCGGGCGCAGCTGCGCGATCGGCTACAACGTGTCGATCAAGGCGATCACGCATTCGCAGGCGCAGCCGACGAACAACGCGGCGGGCCCGATCATCCACACGGAGCGGGACATCGTCATCGGCGACGACTGCTGGATCGGCGACAACGTCTTCATCCGCGAAGGCGTCACGCTGGGCAACAACGTGATCGTCGGCGCCAACTCCGTCATCACCCGGTCCGTACCGGACAACCGGGTGATCGCCGGGGTCCCCGCACGAGTCATCAGGGAGCGATGAATGCGCGCGTCGACCACCCCGTCCGGGCGTGTGCGCGTGCCTGGCGAAGCCTGCAGCGGCCCGCGCCGCACGGATCCCGCCGCCAGGCTCCAGGGTGCATGCCGGCGCGGCGCGATCCGTCCACAGTACCGTTGGCCGCCGGCCGTGGCCGCATGAAGAAGATCATCTTCGGGAAATGCTATGCGTTCTCCGGCGAGGCGGTGCACGAACGCCACCTCGCCGAATGCCTCGCGCTGTACCAGGACGCCGGCGACGCGGCGCCGCAGGTGGCGATACGCATCATGCATGCGCTGCCGCCGCGCGTGCCTGCGGCGATCAACCCGAAGTCGCACCGGACGTTCGCACGCGGCATGCTGACGTCGTTTCCGCCCGCCGACGTCTACTGGGGCTGGTCGGACGACGGCTGCCTGGAGATCGACGTCGCGCTGAAGGTCCGCCAGGGCGTGAAGCACGGGATCAAGAAGCTGCTGTCCACCGAATTCGCGAGCGAGCTCGAGCTGCTGGAAAAGGTGCTGCACGAATTCGTGCTGGTCCCTTCCACGTATTTCTTCGACGACGTGGCGCCCATCCACGCGGCCTGCGTCACGGTGGACGGCGTGGCCTGCCTGCTGGCGGGGACTGCCGGCGTGGGCAAGTCGGCCGCGATGATCGCGCTGCGGCAGAACCACCGCGTCGGCTTCGTCAGCGACGACATCGTCATCGCGTCATCGGCGGGTCCGCAGGTCTACGCCAACATGGCCTGGCCGAAGATCTACGGCTACAACTGCAACGGCGACACGCTGAAAGGCGAGCTGCTCGCGGGACGCGGATGGGTCGACCGCACCCAGTTCCGCATCAAGAGCCGCATGGATTCGGCCAGCGCGCGCCGGATGATCCGGCCGGATCGCGTCTATCACCACGTGGAATCCGCGCCGGTGGCGCTTTCGCGCCTGTACTACGTGATCCGGGAGGACGTCCCCGGCATACGCGTGGCCGCCCTGGACGCCGCGAATGCCGTCGACATGACGATCGACGTGGTCCGCGCCGAGTACAGCATCTTCCACGACCATCTCCACTGGGAACGCTACAACGCGCTGGCCACCGGCACGGCGCCCATGCTGACCATGGACCGGGTGATCGCGAACTGGCGCTCGGCGCTGGCGAAATGCTTCGCCGGCGTCGCCTGCTTCAAGGTGAGCATTCCGTTCGACATGGACCAGCTCGCCTATCGCGCCGGCATGGTCGGTCTGATCGTCACGGACGCGGGAGGGCTGCCGTGAAGATCGCCATTCTCACGAATGCCTATCCCTACCATCCGGGCGAGCAGTTCATGGAGGACGAGATCGCATTCTGGGCCGGCAACCCGGTGGCCGAGGTGACGCTGCTGCCCGCGGTGGCCGCGGGCGAGCCGCGCCCGCTTCCCGCGGGCATTGCCGTCGACCTCGGCATGGCCGGCGGCAGCCGGCTGGCGCGGCTGCGCTGCGTGTTGCGTGCGGCGGGCTCGCAGCTGTTTCGCCGCGAGCTGGCCTACCTGTGGGGCTCGCGCAAGCTGCGCGTCGCCACCGCGCTGCGCGCGATCCTGCACACGTCCAAGGTGCTGGAGCAGCAGCAGCGCCTGGAGCGGTACGCGAGGACGCACGGGCGGATCGACGTGGCCTACTGCTACTGGAACGAAACGCAGTCCTACGCCGCGCTGCGGGCAAGGGCGGCGGGAGCGGTGCGCAAGGTGGTCTCCCGGCTGCACGGCTTCGACCTGTACGAGGCGCGGCGGGAACACGCCTACATGCCGCTCAAGCGGCAGTTCATCGGCTGCTTCGACACGCTGTTCGCACTGTCGCGCGAAGCCCGCACCTACCTGGAGGCGACCTATGGCGCGCCCGCCGGGAACACCCGCATCAGTCCGCTGGGCGTACCGCTGACGGGCGCCCTGTCGGCGGCCAGCCCGCCGGGTTTCCTGCATCTTGTCTCGGTGTCGTCCTGCCTTCCGGTCAAGCGCCTGGACCGCATCGTCGAGGCGCTGCACCTGCTGGCTCGCCGCCACGCGCAGGCCAGGATCACGTGGACGCACATCGGCGGCGGTCCGCAGCTGGCGGAGATCGCGCAGCTCGCGCAAACGCGGCTGGGCGGCCTGTCCAACGTCGCGTTCGAGTTCCTCGGCGACCTGCCGAACCAGGTCGTCAAGCATTACTACCTCGGCACCCCGGTCGACGTGTTCGTCAACACCAGCGAGTCGGAAGGCATGCCGGTGTCCGTGATGGAGGCGATGAGCGCCGGCGTGCCGGCGGTGGCGCCCGACGTGGGCGGCGTTTCCGATCTCGTGTCGGACGAGTGCGGCGCCTTGCTGGCCGCCTCGCCCGGCAGCGGGGAGATCGCCGACGCGATCGCCCGGGTGGCGCTGGGAGGGGAAAAGGACGCGCTGCGCCTGCAGGCCCGCCGGGTGATCGAGGCGCGCTTCTGCGCCGGCCGGAACTACCCGGCGTTCATCGCCGGCGTGCTGGCGATCGGGGCGGCGCCCGCATGAACCGCCCTCGCCCGCCCGCCCCACGCACCGCCGGCGAACCTGCCGGCGGCCCATGGCGCCGCGGGGCGGGTCGATGAACATCAAGACCATACTGTCGTTCGCGATCGGCCCCATCGCGACGGCCGGGCTGGGCCTGGTCACGGTGCCCATCATCGCCTGGGTGTTTCCGCCCGCCGACGTGGGCCGCCTCAACATCGTCCGGATCGCGGTGGACTTCGGCGTGTTGCTGTTCAACCTCGGGCTCGATCGCGCCTACGTGCGGGAATACTACGAATGCGCGGATCGCCCGGCCCTGCTGAAGTCGTGCTTCCTGCCGGGATTCGCGCTGATGCTGTTCGCGTTCCTGCTCACGCTGCCGTTCCAGGGCCACATGGCGGCATGGCTGTTCGACCTGGGGCATCCGGGCTACTACTGGATACTGATCGCCTGCCTGGTGGTCAGCTTCGTCTCGCGATTCCTCTCGCTGATCCTGCGCATGCAGGATCGCGGCCTGGCGTTTTCCATGAGCCAGATCCTGCCGAAGGTGATCCTGCTGCTCGCCGTCGCCGTACTGGCATGGCCGGCCATTCCGAAATCCTTCGGCCAGCTCGAAGCCGCCTACCTCGTGTCCCTGCTCTCGGTGCTGTTCGTCTACAGCCTGAGCACGCGGCACGAATGGGTGCCGGCGCTGCGCGCGCCGCTGTCCCGCCCGCAGGTCCACGCGCTGCTGCTCTACGGATTGCCGCTGATCTTCGCCGGCGTGGCGTACTGGGGCCTCAGCGCCACCAGCACGCTGGTGCTGCGCACGATGTCCACGCTGTCCGAGCTTGCGGTGTACTCGGTGTCGATGAGCTTCGCCAGCATAGGCGCGGTCTTTCAGGCGATCTTCACCGTGCTGTGGGCGCCGCTGGTCTACAAGTGGGTGGCGCACGGCGTGGACATGCGCCGGGTCGACCACATCGCGCACCAGGCGCTGGCCATCGTCTGCGCGATCTGGGTGCTGACCGGGGTGTTCTCGTGGGTGACCGACTTCGTGCTGCCGCCGCGCTACACGCAGGTGAAGTACCTGATGCTGTGCTGCATCGGGCAGCCGCTGCTGTACACGCTTTCCGAGGTGACCTGCGTGGGCATAGGCATCACGCGCAGGTCCGGGCTGTCGCTGTGGTCCACGCTCGCGGCGCTGGTCGCCAACGTCGCCGTCAGCGTGTATCTCACGCCACGGTACGGCGCGGCGGGCGCGGTGGTCGCGAACACGCTGGCGTTCCTGGTCTTCTTCATCGCGCGCACCGAGGCGTCGGCACGCGTGTGGCGCCCGTTCCCGCGCGCGCGGCTGTACGCCTTCGTTTCCGCGGGGGTGGGGCTTTCCATCGCCACGCTGGCGTTCGCGCCGCGCGCGCCGATGCTGTTCCACATCGTCTGGCTGGCCTTGCTGCCGGCGATCGCATGGGCGTTCCGCACGGAATGGACCGCGATCTACAGGTCGCTGCACTCGTCCATCAAGTTGACGCGATGGTCGCCGGAGCCGGAGCCGTGAACGTCTCCCGCAAGCCCGCGGCGGCGTGCCTGACTGCGGCCCGAACGCCGCGCGCCGGCGCCACGGAAATTCACGCAATGCTGCCCGGCGATGCGTTATTGCTCGAAGACATCGGCACGCGATGGCGAGGCGACGCGGAGATCGAGGATCCATCGGTGAAGAAGATCAACCTGTTCGTTTTCGCGGCACACCACCTGAGCGGCAACATCGCCGCACAGCGGTTCAGGGCGCTGCTGAAATACCTGGATCCAGCGAAATACCGGGTGTTCGTGTTCACCCGGGAACCCGCCGCAGGCGTCCATGCGGCGAACGCGGCGACCGGCCCGGAAACCAGCATCCACGCGTTCCCGGGCCGTTGCGTGGGCAGCGAGTCGAGCGCCGCGGCATCGGCGCTCGCCTTGACCGCGGCCTTCGCGCATAGACTGCCCGCGATGCTGGCCAACGGCGATGCGCGGACGCGTCCGTGGTTCGCCCTGGCATGGGCAGAGGCCGACCGCCTCTGCGGCGAGCGGCTGGCGGCGGGCGAATCCTGCGTGGCGATCGGCACGTATTCGCCGGTCGATGCGCTGATCGCCGCCGCCGCGCTGGCCAGCCGGCGCCGCATCGCCTGCCTGCAGGATTTCCGCGATGGCCTGGTGTTCGAATCGCTGGGCCGGGGCGGCCGCCTGCGCGATTTCGCGCGGCGGGCGATCGAGCGGCGCGTGGTGGCGCCCGCGGCGCTGATCACATCGGTGAGCCGTCCCCTGGTGGACGACTTCCGCCGCCGTTATCCGGACAAGACCACGGTGAACCTTCCGAACGGCTTCGATCCCGACGACTTCGCCCGGCTGCCCGCCGACACCGGCAGCGCCAGCCGGGCCGCGGCGATCCTCGCGCAGCAGGTGCCGGCCGGCGCGCAGCTGATCGGCCATTTCGGCCGCATCGGCGCCAGCGACTCATCGGCGTCGAACAGCCTGGACTGCTTCATCGACCTGTTGAACGACGCGCCCGAACTGGCGGCGGGCAGACACGTGATGTTCGTCGGCGAGCTGACGGAGGCCGAGCGCGCATCGCTTCGGCGCGCCCGGTTCTCCGTTGGCGTGCTCGGACCGGTCGAGCGCGCGCTCGCGCTGCAGCTGATGCGACGCTGCGACAAGCTGCTGCTGCTGACCGGCACGCGCACCAGTTGCGCCACCGGCAAGCTGTTCGAATACCTCGCCGCCGGCGCGCCGGTGGTGTGCGTTTCCGGCGTGCCCAACGAAGCGACGGCCATCCTCGACGAAACCGGCGCCGGGCAGAGCCTGCTGACCAGCGTCGCCGCGGGCGGCGAGGCATTGCGCGCGGCGCTGGCGCCTGCCCCCGCGAACGTGCGCCGCGACGTGAGCACCTACAGCCGCATCGTGCAGGCCGGCCTGCTCGACCGGTGGCTTGCGCACATGGTGGCGGCATGAACTCCGGCAACGGCCCCATCCCGGCCGGTGCGTCGCTGTCCGGCGTGGCGCCCGCCCTGCCCCGCTACGCCGGCGGCAGGTACCGGATCACGGCGGGCCACCTGTTCCTTGGCGCGGCGATCCTGCTGCTGCTGCTCACGGTGGTCGTGCCCAACTCCCTGCCTGTCCCCACTGGCGCGGCGATGGGCCTGGCGTTCCTGCTCGCGCTGCCCGGGCTGCAGATCGGCCCGGGCTTCCGGAACCTGCTCGCGTGCTACGGCGTCACGGTGGTCGTCACCGTCGCCTACATGATCGTCGGCGGCATGCACGGCGCGACGATGGTCGCGCTCGCGCAGACCGCGGTGATCTACATCTTCTCGCCGCTGCTGTGGATGGTCATCGCCCACGCCCTGCTGAAACGGCTGGGCACCGAGCGGCTGATCGACTGGTTCGCCATGCTCAGCGTGCTGTGCGCGGTCAGCGTGGCGGCGTTCTTCTACCTGTATCTCCGGCATGGCGCCGCCGCCGTGGCGTTCTTCTTCAAGGGCGCCAACGTCAACCTCAACGACGGTTTTTCCGGCGCCACCATGCACGTCTACGGCTCGCTGATCTTCCTGAGCGGCGCGTTCTTCAGTTCGCCGGAACTCATACGCAGCCGCCTCCTGCGGTTCGCGCTGCTGGGGATGCTGCTGGCGAGCGCGCTCACCTCCGGCCGTTCCGCGCTCATCCTGTCGGTGCCGCTGGGCTGGTGCCTCGGCCTGGCGCTGATGTCGCGCACCATCGGCAACACGCGCAAATCCGCGTTCACCCAGCTCATCCGCTACGGCGTGCCGATGCTGGCCGCTGCCGCCGCGGCGCTTGCGCTGCTGCAGGCCTACACCCAGATCAACCTGGGCACGGTGCTCACCACCGTCACGGACAAGCTCGCTTCGGGCGGCGGCAGCGCACGCGTGCAGATGGGCCGTTCGCTGTTCTCCGGCATCCTCGGCAACGGCGGCCTGGGCTCCGGCCATGGCGTGGGCGTGCCGTTCGTCAGCGACCCCATCCATCCCTGGCGCTATGAACTGGTGTGGGTCGCCACGCTGTACCGGGTCGGGATACTCGGCGCGCTGGTCTACGCGCTGCCGTTCCTGCTGTATTTCGTCGCGATCCTGCGGCTGGCGCATGCGCGCCGGCTGCCGGCGCGGCACAAGTTCATGTTCTGCGGCCTGGTGTGCGCCTTCCTCGCCACCAACACCAACCCCTACATCGAGGCGTTCGCGTTCCAGTGGATGTACGTCGTCCCGCTGGTGGCGCTGGCCATCGAGTACCGGGCGTGCTTCAGGCAGGAGCCGGCATGAGGCGCCTCAAGGTGCTGCTGTTCTCGAGGTATTCGCGGCTGGGGCCAAGCACCCGGTTGCGCAGCCTGCAATACCTGCCGCTGCTCGAAGGCCACGACATCGACGTGGAAGTGCACGAGCTGTTTCCCGACGCCTATCTGGAGAACCTGTACGGCGAGCGCCCGGCGAGCGCCCGGCGCAGCGCGTGGCAGTACTACGCCCGGCGCATGGCGCAGGTCCTGCGCCGCGATGCGCACGACCTGCTGTGGATCGAAGGCGAACTGTTCCCCTACCTGCCGTACTGGCTTGAATCCGGATTCGTGCCCTCGGCGAAGCCCTATGTCGTGGACTACGACGACGCGCTGTTCCACAAGTACGACATGTCGCCCAACCCGCTGGTGCGCCGCCTGCTCGGGCGCAAGATCGACCAGGTGATGCGCCGGGCGGCCTGCGTGATCGCCGGCAACCGCTACCTCGCCGCGCGCGCCGCCCGGGCCGGCGCCGCGCGGATCGAGATCATCCCCACCGTGGTGGACGAGAAACGCTACGCGCTGGCGCGGCACGCGGACGCCGGGCAGCCGGTGATCGGCTGGGTGGGCTCGCCGGCCACCGAGGAATACCTGCTGGACGACCGCGAGGTGCTGGAACAGGCCTGCGGCATGCACGGCGCGCGCCTGCTGCTGGTCGGCCCGCGGCCGGAAGTGGCGGGCCGGTTCGGCAGCGTGGTGCCGGAGGTGGTGCCGTGGTCCGAGGTCAGCGAGGCCGCCACGATCGCCCGGATGGACATCGGCATCATGCCGCTGCGCGACGGCCCGTGGGAACGCGGCAAGTGCGGCTACAAGATCATCCAGTACATGGCCTGCGGCCTGCCGGTGGTGGCTTCGGCGGTGGGCGCGAACGTCGACATCGTGCGCCACGGCGAGGACGGCTTCCTGGCCGCGGGCGCGGCCGACTGGCACGACGCGCTGGAACAACTGATCCGCAGCCGCCCGCTGCGCGCGCGCATGGGCCTCGCGGGCCGCGCGCGCGTGGAGCGCGAGTACAGCGTGGGCGCGCAGGCGTCGCGGCTCGCGCAGGTGCTGCTGCACGGCGCGGGGTGGCACTGATGTGCGGCCTCGCGGGATTCTGGCAGTTGCGGGGCGGTTCGCGGGACGTGCTGCTGCGGCAGGTACAGGCGATGTCGGACCGGCTGATCCATCGCGGCCCCGACGACCAGGGCGAGTGGTGCGACGAAGCGGCCGGCATTGCGCTGGCGCAGCGCCGGCTGGCGATCCTCGATCTCTCGGCGGCCGGCCACCAGCCGATGCTGTCGGCCTGCCGGCGCCACGTGCTCGTGTTCAACGGCGAGATCTACAACCACCTCGACCTGCGCCGGCAGCTCCAGGCGCAGGGCGCGGCGCCGGCGTGGCGCGGCCATTCGGACACCGAGACCCTGCTCGCCTGTTTCGTCGCCTGGGGCATGGAGCGCACGCTGCGGGCCTGCACCGGCATGTTCGCGCTGGCCCTGTGGGACCGGCAGCAGCGCACGCTCACGCTGGCGCGCGACCGCATGGGCGAGAAGCCGCTCTACTACGCGTGGCAGGGCGACACCCTGCTGTTCGGTTCGGAACTCAAGGCGCTGAAGGCGCATGCGTCGTTCGGGGCGGAGGTGGACCGCGGCGCGCTGGCGCTGCTGCTGCGCCACGACTGCGTCCCGGCGCCGTATTCGATCTACCGGGGTGTCTCCAAGCTGCGCCCCGGGCATCTGCTGCATGTCGACGCCCTTTCGCCGCAGAGCGCGGAGCCCGAGGCGTACTGGCGCTACAACGACGTCGTCAGCGCGGGCCTCGCCGATCCGTTCCACGGCTCCGACGCCGAAGCCGCCGACGCGCTGGAGCAGCGGCTGGGCGCCAGCATAGCCGCGCAGATGCTGGCCGACGTGCCGCTGGGCGCATTCCTCAGCGGCGGCATCGACAGCAGCACCGTCGTGGCCCTGATGCAGGCGCGCAGCTCCCGCCCGGTCAAGACCTTCACCATGGGATTCGGCGAGGCCGGCTACGACGAGGCCGCGCACGCCCGCGCCGTCGCCGCGCATCTCGGCACCGAGCACACCGATCTCCGCGTGAGCCCCGACGACGCGCTCGCGGTGATCCCGAACCTTCCGTCCATCTTCTGCGAACCGTTCGGCGACAGCTCGCAGATCCCGACCTTCCTGGTCAGCGAGCTGACCCGCCGCGAAGTGACGGTGGCGCTGAGCGGCGACGGCGGCGACGAGCTTTTCGGCGGCTACAACCGCTATCTCGGCGCGCGCAGGACCTGGGAGCGCATGCGCCGACTGCCGGCGCTGGCGCGCCGCGCCGGCACGGGCTTCCTGCGCACGATGCCGCCGGACGCGTGGAACCGGTGGTTCGAGCGCATCCGGCCGCTGCTGCCCAGGCGCTGGCACCTCGCCACTCCCGGCGACAAGGCGCAGAAGCTGGCGGAGGTGTTGTCGCTGTCCAGCGGCGACGCGTTCTTCCTGCACCTCGCCAGCCAGTGGCAGCACCCGGAAAGCGTGGTGATGGGCGCGCACGAACCGGCGACCCTGCTCACCGACCCGGGCGCGTGGCCGGACACCGGGCACCTGGCGCAGTGGATGATGGCGATGGACGCGCAGAGCTACCTGCCCGACGACATCCTGGTGAAGGTCGACCGGGCGGCCATGGCGAACAGCCTGGAAACGCGCGTGCCCATGCTGGACCACCGCGTGGTCGAACTCGCCTGGCGCCTGCCGCCGCAGCAGAAGATCCGCGACGGCGAAGGCAAGTGGCTGCTGCGCCAGGTGCTGTACCGGCACGTGCCCAGGGCCCTGGTCGAACGCCCGAAGATGGGCTTCGCGATCCCGCTGGACAGCTGGCTGCGCGGTCCCCTGCGCGACTGGGCGGAGGCGTTGCTGGACGAGCGCCGCCTGCGCCACGAAGGCTATTTCCACCCCGCGCCCATCCGCCAGAAATGGCAGGAGCACCTCGGCGGCAGGCACAACTGGCAGTACCCGCTGTGGACGGTGCTGATGTTCCAGGCCTGGCTGCAGGAAACCCGGAGGACGTCCCTGTGAGGTCGGCGCCTGCCATCCACCCGCATGCCCGCGCCGCCGCCACTTCCCTGCGCGAGACACGCCCATGAAAGCGATACTGTTCGCCAACACGGACTGGTACCTCTACAACTTCCGTCGCTCGCTGGCGCTCGCGCTGCAGCGGCAGGGCTGCGAGGTGCTGCTGGTTTCGCCGCCCGGCGCCTACGGCGAAAAGCTGCGCAGCCTGGGGCTGCGCTGGGAGCCGGTGCCGATGGCGCGGCGCAGCCTCAACCCGCTGCGGGAACTGGCGCTGCTGTGGCATCTGGTGCGCCTGCTGCGACGCGAGCAGGCGGAGCTGGTGCACGGCTTCACGATCAAGTGCGCGGTATACGGCTCGCTGGCGGCGCGCCTGGCGGGCGTGCCCGCCCGGGTGAACGCGGTGGCCGGCATGGGCTACGTGTTCACCAGCCCGCAGTGGAAGGCGCGCGTGCTGCGGCCGGTGGTGCGCAGCCTGCTGCGCCTGGCGCTGGGCGGGCGCGGCGCGCGGCTGATCCTGCAGAACGCGGACGACGTGGCGCTGTTCGAGCGCGCCGGCCTGGTCGACCTCTCGCATATCCGCCTGATCCGCGGCTCGGGGGTGAACTGCGCGCAGTTCGCCTCGCAGGCGCACGGCAAGGCCCCCGGCGACGGGCGCACGCGCGTGCTGCTGGCGAGCCGGTTGCTGTGGGACAAGGGGCTGGAGGAGTTCGTCGCCGCCCTGCGCCAGTTGCGCCTGGAAGGCTGCAGCGTCCACGCCCTGCTCGCCGGCACGCCGGACCCCGGCAACCCCGCCGCCGTGCCGGAAGCGACGATACGCGGCTGGGTGGACGAGAAGCTGGTCGCCTGGCTGGGCCATGTCGACGACATGGCCGCGCTGCTCGGTTCGGTGGACATGGTCGTGCTGCCCAGCCACCGGGAAGGCCTGCCGAGATCGCTGGTCGAGGCCGCGGCCTGCGGCCTACCCCTGATCACCACCGACGTGCCCGGCTGCCGCGAGGTGGTGTCCGACGGCGTCGACGGCCTGCTGGTGCCCAGGGGCGACAGCCAGGCGCTGGCGCAGGCGATCCGGCGGCTCAAGGAAAACCCGCAGCTCGCGCGGCGGCTGGGCGACGCGGCACGCCTGAAGGCGCGCTCGCAATTCGATGAAGGCATCGTCATCCAGCGCACCCTCGAGGTCTATGCGGAACTGTGCGATCCGCCGACGGTGCCCGCCGGGCTGCCCCAGTAGACCTCCCTCACCCGTGCCTCGCGGCTCCCGACGCGAGGCGACCCATGCGCCGTTCGGAGAACCGCATCTACTACATGGAATCGATCGACGGGTTTCACGCGGGCCGCGACCCTGGCCCACGGAGCCCACCACCATCGGAGACCGTGCCATGCGACCCTCCCCGCAAGTGACGAACGTGCTGGATTTCATTCCCGCCGCCGAGCATGCCGCCATCCGTGCGGGCCAGAGCTTCCACGACTGCACGCCGGGCATCCAGGCGGCCATCGACACGGGCAGCCGCAAGGTGTTCGTGCCCGCCGGCGTCTATCCGGTCAAGCAGGTCAACCTCCGCTCCGGGCTCGAGCTGCACGGCGAGGGGACCGCGAGCGTGCTGCGGGCCCACGATGCATCGCTGGCCTGCGAATTCATGCTCGCCACCCATCTGCGCGACGGCGGCACCCCCAATGTCGCCGACAACATGCGCGACATCTGGCTGCACGACCTCACGCTGGAAGGACGGGTGGAAGAATTCCGCTACCAGCAGTACTGGTACCTGCTGGCCGTGAATGCCACCTCGGACCTCAAGGTGGAGCGCGTGACCTTCCACGGCTTCCGCGGCGACGGCATGTACGTGGGCTCCGGAACGCTGCGGGGCACCGAACGGCACAACCAGCGCATCGTCGTTCGCGACTGCGTGTTCGACGGGGCGATCAAGGACAACCGCAACGGCCTGTCGATCATCGATTGCGACCAGCTCACGGTCGAGAACTGCGTGTTCCGCAACATCGGCAACGCGAAGCTCTCCCATTCGGTGGGCGCCATCGACTTCGAGCCGGACCACCCGTGGAGCGTGTACCGCCACGTGACGATCGACCGCTGCACGTTCACCGACATCGACACGGTGAACACGGCGGGCATCACGTTCTTCAACGGGCGCCAGCGCGGCGACAACATCCACGACTGGACCGTGTCCCGTTGCCAGTTCAACAACTGCTACTGGGGCATAGACTCGGCGACCCGGCCCAAGACGGCGAAGGACACGCGCGACAACCTCGCCGTGCTGAACTGCCGTTTCCTCAACTCGATCCGCGTCGACATCGCGGTGAACGGCTTGAGCGGCACGCAGATCAGCGGATGCACGTTCCAGCGCTCGCCGCCGGGCTCGGGCCCTGGCGGCGATGCGATCAGGCTGGGGTCGTTCGCCTACGGCACCAGCGAGAACGCCATCGACACCGTGATCACCGGCAACGCGTTCATCGGCATACGCCCGCAGATGGGCGCGATCGGCGTGCTGGGCGCCGAAGGCGTGGTGTGCGCAGGCAACACCTTCGTCGACATCCACGGTTGCTGCATCAACTTCGCCGAAGGCAACACCCCCGACGATTCCAGGATCACGGAAGCGGTGATCATCTCGGGAAACCGGATCAACCGCAGCACGCATGCGGCTCCGGGCGCCGCCGGGATGTCGTTCCTGGGCACCAGCCACGAGATGCGCATCACCAGGGGGCGCATGGTGATGGATCGCTCCATCGCCTACGACAACGACGTACAGGGCGGCATCGCCGGCACCGCCGCCGGCGCGACCGTCCAGCTTGTCGGGATACGCGACTGACAGGCCCGCCGCAGCCCCGGAGCGACCGGGCGCCGGGGCTGCGGCGATATCCGTGGTGGTTGCGGTGCGGGCGGTCCGGAGGCGTCGTTGCGGCCCGCGGGCGGCTCAGGTTTCGCTGCGGCCCGCGCTGCCCTTGCTGCGCGCCGCCAGCTCCGACGCAATGCGCGACCGCCTGACCGCGGCCCGGTCGAGTCTCCGCCCAGCCACCCGCCGGCGCGCCTCCTGGCGCAGCCACATGTGCATGACCAGCGCCATGTAGACGCCCATGAGCAGGCAGAACGTCGCGAGGTTCGCCCCGGCGGAATGGACCACGCCGCTGACGACCGCCCCGACGCCGGCCAGGCCGACGGCGAGCGCGACCAGCGCGAGCAGGGTCTTGCGCGGGCCCAGTCCGGCATCCAGCAGGATGTGGTGGATATGCCCGCGATCCGGGTGGAACGGCGAGCGGCCCTGGCGCATGCGCCGGAACATCACCGCCAGCGTGTCGAACACCGGCAGCGCCACGCACCACAGTACGTCGACGGGCGAAAGATGCGTCTGCGGTATCTGGCTCAGGCGGATCAGCGCCCAGGCCAGCAGGTAGCCGATCGCGGTGCTGCCGGCATCGCCCAGAAAGATCTTTCCCCCCATGAAGCCGAGATTCGCCGCCAGGTACGGCAGCGTGGCCGCGGCCAGCAGGCCCAGCAGCAGCACGATGCCGCGCAGGGGCGTGGGCCACGCGAACAGGATCATGGCGCCAATGCCGACCAGGGTGAGGCTGCCGGCCAGGCCGTCGATGCCGTCCATCATGTTGAACGCGTTCACGAGGCCGATCACGGCGAGCACGGTCATCGGCACGCCCAGCCAGCCGAGGATCACCTCGTGGCCGAAGATGAATCCCAGCGTGTGGATGTAGACGCCGGTGCTGGCGATCACGGTCAGTATCGCGATCGTCTGGATCAGCAGGCGGTCCCGCACGCTGAGGCCGAAACGGTCGTCCAGCGCGCCCAGCAGGACCAGCACGGCGGCGGTTTCGACCAGGGTTCCCTGAAAGCCGCGGAGTGCGCCGTGGGTGGCCGCCCCCGCGATCACGCCGAGGAAGATCGCCAGACCGCCCACCAGGGGTATCTCGCCGTGGTGCTGCTTGCGTTGGTCGGGCCGGTCCACCAGGCCCAGCGCCGGGGCGAGCCGGCGCAAGACCACGATGGCCGCGGCGGACGTGCACAGGGCGACCAGGCCGTCCAGAACCAACTGCAATTCCTGCATGGGAGCTTCGCCTCCAGCCATCCTCGTGCGGCCCCCGTGACCCGATCGAGTTCTACTTGTGGGTAACTCAGCCAACCGACGGCAAAACGGCGCCGGCACGTGGCGCCGCGAAATCAGCAAACCGGCGATTGCTCCCGCCAAAGATCATCCGGACCGATGAACCATCCCGGCACGATCGAGTGGCAGAACGTATTGCCAATATCAGGCTCTCGAACCTATCACTACCGGATGTCGATTCACGTACAACGCAGTCGTGTTATTCAGGTGCGGCCAGACTATGTGATCGATTCTTGAATTACATATTCAATTTTCATTCGACGCCCATCGTGTCGAGTCGATAACCGCGGCGTCCGTAAAACCTGAATCATCGATCAACAGCTTTCCAAACCATGCGGAACATCTGGATTGAACGTCGACACCCGATGAAATCACCCGGACGGAATCGTGAGCCATATTCGGTGAAGCGTGCGTGTGGCAATGGAATCGACAATTCTTGCGTACAAAATCGCGTGTTTCCGCGTTGTCATGCGACCGCAGCGATTTACGCTCGCCCGCAGTGCATGCATCCCGGCTCGATCGCCGCGCGAATGCCACGGCGGTCGATCGCGCCCATGCCGGCGCCGGCATGGCTGCAGCAAGGTGCGGCCGGATCAGTGGGTGGCGCTGTAATTCGCCGCGGCGGCGCTGGTCACCAGGGTGGCCGACGGCAGCAACTGGCTCAGGAAACGATTCCAGCGGGTGATGCCGGCAGCGCCCACGAACACCACGTCGCCGGACTTCAACTTGAAGTCGTCGCCCAGCGCGAATGCCGACGGCGAACGGGCGTCGAGCTGGAAGACCTTCGCCGGCGCGTTCGCCAGGTCGTTCGCGCCGCGGATGACGTAGACGGCCCGGCCGTTGGACGTGACCGGATTGAGGCCGCCGACACGACCCAGCGCCTGGGTCAGCGTGATGAAGGGAAGCGTCCTGAAGGTGACTGCCTGGGGACGCATCACCTCGCCCATCACGTACACCTCGGCGCTGTCGTTGTACGGCAGCATCAGGCGGTCGCCGGGCTTGAGGTAGATGTCTTTTGCGAGGCCCCGCTGGTCGTACAAGGCCGCCATGTCCAGATGGTAGACGTGCCCGTCGCGGCTCAGGATCAGGTTCGATACGTTGGCCTGGTCGGAATTGACCGTTGCAGTGCCGATCGCTTGCGAGAGGGTCAGGGGAACGGACGTGATCGACTGTGGATCCGTCTTCATGAAGGCGCCCTGGAGCATCACATGCTGGCTGTTGTAGGCCACCACGCTGACGTCCACCTGCGGGCGCTCGACGAATTTCGCGATTTTCGATGCGATGGTCTGGCGCACCTCTTCTATCGTCTTTCCGGCGACCTCGATCGAACCCACGTACGGATAGAACAGCGTGCCGTCCGAGCGCACCAGGCGGCCATTCGCCGCTGTCTGTTGCTGCGTGCCGGCCGGGGACGTCAACTCGGGGTGGTCCCAGACCGTGATGTAGAGCGAATCGCCCGGCCCGATGCGGTAAGGCCCCGGCTGATACGACAGCAACTCCTGCGGCACCGTCGCATTCAATGTCGGCGAATGGTTCTCCGCCAGCAATTGCGGAGTAATCGTCACCAGCTGGATCTGGCTGTTGTCGGCAGGCGTCCCGCGCACCAGGCCTTTCTCGGACATTTCCTGTCCCGGCGACCATACGCAGCCATTGACCAGCAATGCGGACCCGAGAACGACGAACACACAAGTCTTTTTCATGGTCGACAGGACCTCGTGGATTGGATCTGCAGGGCACGGCGTACCCATCAGCCAGCAATGCGCATGACTGTCGGGACTCGTGTTCTTTCAGGCCGCAAGGCGAATATCCCGTGAAGCGATGCGCTATCCGGGAGTGGCCAGCTCAACCTGATCGTTTGATAGCCGCGGCGAGAATAGGCCGCTGATGGGTAATAACTTGATGCCACAAATTATGTGAAAGGAACATCACAAAACGGAACCGCATTTAGAAACCGTACACATGGTTATTACGTCCGTTGCATGTCGCGTCGCGTCAGTCGCGCCACCCCGCCAGCCGTCGCAGGCACGCCACGGCACCGTCGTGGCGGCGATCGCCGGCCGGCGAAACACGTGATGCGACGCGAGATCCCCGGGCCGCTTCCACGCCGCGCCGGCGGTATGCAGCGTGAAGAACGGGTCATCGTCGCGGCGCCGCCGCGCGCTGACGCAATTCGTCCCTGGCTGACCCATCGCGCCACCGTGGATGCGGCGATGTCCGCGCCAGGTGAACCACCCCGAAACGCCAGGCATGCCTCTGCAGAGCGGGCGACGCCGGCTCCCCTCGGGCCGCAAACCGGCAAATCCGCGAAGTCAATCGCAAATCCGCGTCTCAGCTTGCGTTAAACAACACCTCACAGCTCCAGAACCTGCCCTTGGCACGATACTGGCTTCCCTCGGAAACCCGGCATGTTGTTCAGCCGACCGTTATGGATGTGAAAAACATGGGAAATGATGGGAAGAAACCGTTCTGGGGGAAGGATTCCCGTGGATTCTGGCTTGTCGTTTGCCTGGGGATCAGCGCCCTGGCCGGCTGGCTGATGTTCCGCGCGGGCGTCATCACCTGATCCCGCTGCGCCGGTGGCGTTGAATCGTCGCCCACCGGACGTTCCCGATCTCCCCTGCTGCCCTGGCTGCCCGAAGCGCCGACCTGAACCTGCGGCGACGCTACGCCGGCGTGCACGGATCATGCACGGCGTTTCTTGGCATAGTCCGTTTCGCATCCGGGCACCGGCGCGAATCTGCATCGGCGCACCACGGAGCCGCATGTGCGCACAGGCGCAGGCGTCTGGACACATCCCGAGAGACCGCATACGGAATCTGGAAGAAAGCAGGATCGCCACCCTCGACCCGAACCGTGCAGGGCCGCCGCTGACCGGGGACAGGCGCTCTTGGGGCGCGGTACCGGGCGCGACCATCGGCTCCGCGCTGCCGCGAGGCCGATCCGTCCGCCAGCCCGGTGCGGACTGGAGCTGGAATGAGCACCGGCACATTCGCCATATCCATCGACTTCGAACTGTATTGGGGCGTGCGCGATACGCGCCGCCTCGAGGCCTACCGCAGCCGCCTGGACGGCGTCCGGACCGCCATCCCGCGCATGCTGGACCTGTTCGAGCGCAACCGCGTCCACGCCACCTGGGCCACGGTGGGCCTGCTGTTCTGCCGCGACCGCGACGCCGCGCTGTCGGCCGCACCGCCGGAACGGCCGGGCTACGAAAACCTCGCGCTGTGCCCGTACCGATACCTGGAACAATCGACGGCGCTGGACGGGCGCTACCACTTCGCCCCCGAGCTGGTCGAAATGATCGCCGCCACGCCCGGGCAGGAAGTGGCGACCCACACGTTCTCGCATTACTACTGCCGCGAGGCCGGCCAGACGCTGGCCACGTTCCGCGCCGATCTCGCCGCGGCCATCCGCATCGCGGCGACGCGCGGGCTTCGGCTGCGCAGCCTGGTGTTCCCGCGCAACCAGTGGAACCCCGACTATCTGGAGGTGCTGGCCGAGCACGGCATCGCCGCCTACCGCGGCAACGAGGACGGCTGGCTGTATGCCGCTACCCACCACGGCGGCCAGAACGCCGTGCGCCGCATCGGCCGCCTGCTGGACAGCTACGTCAACCTCAGCGGGCACCACACTTATGCGCTGGAAAGCTGCGACGACGGCGCGACGCTGAACTTCCCGGCCAGCCGCTTCCTGCGCCCCTACAGCGCGCGGCTGGCATGGCTGGAAGGCTTGCGCCTGCGCCGGATCAAGCAGGCCATGCGCCACGCCGCCCGGCACGGCGAGGTGTTCCACCTGTGGTGGCATCCCCACAACTTCGGCGCCGACACCGACCAGAACATGCGCTTCCTGGCCCAGGTGATCGCCGAGTTCAACCGGTTGCGCGACCGGGACGGCATGCGCTCGCTGGGCATGGCCGAGCTTGCGGATGCATGGGCGGGCCGGTGAGCGCAAGAAGGCCGCGCATCGTCATGCTGTGCGACGACGGGGCGTCATCGCGCTACCTGTACAACGCGCTGGCCGGCGAGTCCGCGGTCCTTGCCGTGGTGATTGAACGCAGGCCCTCAGCCAAGGCAATGATCCGGCATCGCGCCCGCCTGCTGGGCTGGCCCGCGGTCTCCGGCCAACTGGCCTTCATCGCGTTCAACAGGCTGCTGGCGCGCTTCCAGCAACGCCGCAGCGACGAGCTGATCCGCCGCTACGGACTGCAGGACGCGGCGCCACCCGCAGGCATCACCCACCGGGTGGAGAGCGTGAACACGGCGGCGGTGCGCCGCCTGCTGCGCAAGCTGGACCCCGACGCCGTGGTCGTGAACGGTACGCGCATCGTTTCCGCCAAGGTGCTCGATTGCATACGGCGCCCCTTCCTCAACACCCACGCCGGCATCACGCCGCGCTACCGGGGCGTGCATGGCGGCTACTGGGCGCTGGTGCAGGACGACGCCGCGAACTGCGGCGTCACCGTGCACCTGGTCGACCCCGGCGTGGATACCGGCGGCGTGCTGTACCAGCAACGGATCGCCGTCGAGCGCAGCGACGGTTTCAACACCTACCCACTGCACCAGCTCGCCGCGGGGATTCCGCTGATGAAGCAGGCCTTGCGCGACGTGCTGGACGGCACGCTCGCCAGCCGCGACGGCGTCGCTCCTTCCGCGCTGTGGTACCACCCTACGCTGACCCAGTACCTGCGCTACCGGCTGACCCGCTCGGTCAGGTAGACCGGGCCCGCCCAGCCGGCGTGTGGCGGCTCAGCGCCGGGCGCGGAAGAAGTCGCGCAGCATGCTGGCCGATTCCTCGGCCAGCAGGCCGCCCTGCACTTCCAGCCGGTGGTTGTGGCGCGGATCGATCAAGGTGTCGAACACGCTGCCGGCCGCGCCGGTCTTGGGGTCGGTGGCGGCGTAGACCACGCGCCCGATGCGGGCGTGGATCAGCGCCATCGCACACATCGAGCAAGGCTCCAGCGTCACGTACAAGGTGGCGCCGACCACGCGATGATTCGTGAGTTTTTCTCCCGCCGCCCGCAGCGCCATCACCTCGGCGTGCGCGGTGGGATCGTGCAGCGTGATGTTGCGGTTCCAACCCAGCCCGACGATCTCCCCGTTCAGCACCAGCACCGCGCCCACCGGCACCTCGTTCTCGGCGTCGCGGGCATGCGCGGCCAGCTGCAGGGCGCGGCGCATCCAGGCCGTGTCTTCGGGAGTGAACAGCTCGCTTGTCTCGTCGGTCATTTCAGGGAATCGAATGCATTTCATGAGAAAGCCGGCTGGATGCCGGCTTTCGAGGTAACGCGCAAGCGGTTGATCCCGCTCACTCCCACTCGATCGTCGCCGGCGGCTTGCCGCTGATGTCATAAACTACGCGAGAAACACCCCGCAACTCATTGATGATTCTATTGGAAACCCTGCCGAGGAAATCATACGGCAAGTGTGCCCAATGCGCCGTCATGAAATCGATGGTTTCCACCGCGCGCAGCGCGATCACCCACTCGTAGGCGCGTGCGTCGCCCACCACGCCCACGGACTTTACCGGCAGGAACACGGCGAAGGCCTGGCTGGTCTGGTCGTACAGGTCGGCCTTGCGCAGTTCCTCGATGAAGATGGCGTCGGCGCGGGCCAGCAATTCGGCGTACTCCGGCTTCACCTCGCCCAGGATGCGCACGCCCAGGCCCGGGCCGGGGAACGGATGGCGGTAGACCATCTCGCGCGGCAGGCCGAGTTCCACGCCGATGCGGCGCACCTCGTCCTTGAACAGCTCGCGCAGCGGCTCGACCAGCTTGAGCTTCATGTGCTCCGGCAGGCCGCCCACGTTGTGGTGACTTTTGATCACATGAGCCTTGCCGGTCTTGCTGCCGGCGGACTCGATCACGTCGGGGTAGATGGTGCCCTGGGCCAGCCACTTCACCTTGCCGCCCGCGGCGATCAGCTTCTCCGATTCCTCGTCGAAGATCTCCACGAACAGGCGGCCGATGATCTTCCGCTTGGCCTCGGGATCGGCCACGCCTTCCAGCGCCTTGAAGTAGCGCCCGGCGGCGTTGACGCGGATCACCTTGACACCCATGTGCTCGGCCATGGTGGCCATCACCTGGTCGCCTTCCTGCCAGCGCAGCAGGCCGGTGTCCACGAACACGCAGGTGAGGCGCTCGCCGATGGCCTTGTGCAGCAGCGCGGCGACCACGGAGGAATCCACGCCGCCGGACAGGCCGAGCAGCACGTGGTCCTCGCCCACCTGGGCGCGCACGCGGGCGATCTGGTCCTCGATGATGTTGGCCGCGGTCCACAGCGTGGCGCAGCCGCAGATATCGGTGACGAAGCGCTGGAGCAGCACGCTGCCCTGCCGGGTGTGCGTCACCTCGGGATGGAACTGCACGCCGTACCAGCGCCGCTCGTCGTTCTCCATCACCGCGACGGGAATGCGGTCGGTGGCGCCGGTGACCACGAAGCCCGGCGGCGCCTTGGCGACGTGGTCGCCGTGGCTCATCCACACGTCGAGCCGGTGGCTGCCGGCGTGGTCGCTGAGGCCGTCGAACAGGCGGCTCTTGCCCACGATGTCGACCGTGGCGTGACCGAACTCGCGCGCATCGGCTGCCTCGGTGGCGCCGCCCAGTTGCGCCGCCAGCGTCTGCATGCCGTAGCAGATGCCGAGGATCGGCAGCCCGGAATCGAAGACCTGCTGCGGCGCCCTGGGCGCGCCTGCCAGCGTGGTCGACTCGGGGCCGCCGGACAGGATGATGCCCTTTGCGCCGTACGCGGCGATCTCGGCCGGGTCGTGGTCCCAGGCCCAGATCTCGCAATACACGCCCAGCTCGCGCACGCGGCGTGCGATCAGCTGCGTGTACTGCGCGCCGAAGTCGAGTATGAGGATCTTGTCGTCGTGGAGCCGGAACGGGGGATTCGGGATACGGGATTCGGTCATGCCGGCGGCAACGTGGCTGTGAAGTTGGCTAAGCGGAAGGCGTGGCAATACAGGATGCGGAGGGGATTCGGCGTTCCGCTTTGCCGAATCCCGCATCCCCGCTCCCGAATCCCGGCCCTCAGGAATTCAGCCGGTAATTCGGCGCTTCCTTGGTGATCTGGATGTCGTGCGGATGCGCTTCCGTGACACCGGCCGAAGTCACCTTCACGAACTGCGCCTTGTTGCGCACGTCGTCGATGGTGGCCGCGCCGAGGTAGCCCATCGAAGCGCGCAGGCCGCCGATCAGCTGGTGGATGATGTTGCGCAGCGGCCCGCGGTACGGCACGCGGCCTTCGATGCCCTCGGGCACCAGCTTGTCCGCGTCGGCCTCATTGTCCTGGAAGTAGCGGTCCTTGGAGCCGAGCTGCATCGCGCCGATCGAGCCCATGCCGCGGTAGCTCTTGTACGAGCGGCCCTGGAACAGCTCGACCTCGCCCGGCGATTCCTCGGTGCCGGCGAACATCGAACCCAGCATCACGGTGGACGCGCCGGCCGCCAGCGCCTTGGGGATGTCGCCGGAGTAGCGGATACCGCCGTCGGCAATCAGCGGGATGGAATCCTTCAGCGCGGTGGCGACCAGGTCGATGGCCGTGATCTGCGGCACGCCCACGCCCGCCACCACGCGCGTGGTGCAGATGGAACCGGGACCCACGCCCACCTTCACCGCGTCGGCGCCGGCGTCGCGCAGCATCAGCGCGGCCTCGCCGGTGACGATGTTGCCGGCCACCACCTGCACCTGCGGGAACTGCTTCTTCACCCAGGCCACGCGGTCGATCACGCCCTGCGAATGGCCGTGCGCGGTGTCCACCACCAGCACGTCCACGCCTGCGGCGACCAGCGCCTCCACCCGGCGCTCGGTGTCGCCACCCACGCCCACGGCGGCGCCGACCAGCAAGGCCTCGTTGCGGTCCTTCACCGAGCTGGGGTTGTCGCGCGCCTTCTGGATGTCCTTCACCGTGATCAGGCCGCGCAACTGGAAGTCGTCGTTGACCACCAGCACCTTCTCGATGCGGTGCTTGTGCAGCAGTTGCAGCACTTCGTCCTGGCTCGCGCCTTCCTTCACCGTCACCAGGCGTTCCTGGCGGGTCATGATGTTGCGCACCGGATCGTCGGGCTTGCGCTCGAAGCGCATGTCGCGGCTGGTGACGATGCCTACCAGCTTCTCGCCCTCCACCACCGGCACGCCGGAGATGTTGTGCGCGCGGGTGAGCTTGAGCACTTCGCTGATCGAGGTGTCCGGGCTCACGCTGAACGGGTTGCGGATCACGCCCGCCTCGAACTTCTTCACCAGGCGCACTTCGGCGGCCTGCTGCTCCAGCGTCATGTTCTTGTGGATGATGCCGATGCCGCCCTGCTGCGCCATGGTGATGGCGAGGCGCGCTTCGGTCACGGTGTCCATCGCCGCGGAAACGATGGGGATGTTCAGGCGCAGGCTGCGGGTGAACCGGGTGGAGGTGTCCACGTCGCGCGGCAGCACGGTGGAATGACCCGGAACGAGGTAGACGTCGTCGTAGGTGAGAGCCTCGGCGAGAATGCGCATGGTTTGCCCCGCTGCAAAGAGAGGATTATACGCGGCGCTGCAGCATGCCGCCAGCGGAGACGGTGAACAGGCGCTCAGCGCGCCTCGGCGGCTTCCAGCGTGTTTTCCATCAGGGTGGCCACGGTCATCGGGCCCACGCCGCCGGGCACCGGGGTGATCCAGCTCGCGCGCTCCGCCGCCGGCGCGAACTCCACGTCGCCGACCAGCCGGCCGTCGTCGAGGCGGTTGATGCCCACGTCCACCACCACGGCGCCGGGCTTGATCCACTCGCCCTGCACCAGGCCCGGGCGGCCCACGGCGACGATCACGATGTCGGCCTGGCGCACGTGGCCTTCCAGGTCGCGGGTGAACTTGTGGCAGCAGGTGGTGGTGCAGCCGGCGATCAGCAGCTCCAGCGCCAGCGGCCGGCCGACGTGGTTGGACACGCCCACCACCACCGCATGCTGGCCGCGCACCGGGCGATCGGTGTGGCCGAGCAGGGTCATCACGCCCTTGGGCGTGCACGGGCGCAGGCCGAAACGGCGCAGCGCGAGGCGGCCCACGTTCACCGCCTGGAAGCCGTCCACGTCCTTGTCCGGATCGATGCGGTCGACCAGCGCGTCCTCGTCGATATGCTGCGGCAGCGGCGACTGCACCAGGATGCCGTGCACCGTGGGATCGGCGTTGAGCCGGTCGATCAGCGCGAACAGCTCGTCCTGCGTGGTGCTGGCCGGCAGGTCGAAATCGAAGGAGCGGAAGCCCACCTGGTGGCAGGCCTTGCGCTTGTTGCGCACGTAGACGGACGAGGCGGCATCGTCGCCCACCAGCACCACCGCGAGGCCGGGCTCCGGATGGCCTTGCGCCTTGCGTTCGGCGACGCGCCGGCCGATCCGTTCCAGCAGTTCCTGCGCGATACGTTTGCCGTCGAGGATGCGTGCGCTCATGTTGATGCCAAGGCGAAAGACGCGCCATTATCCAAGCTCCATCCATGGCGCACAAACATTCCGACGTGAACGCTGCCATCGCCCCCGTTTCGCCTTCGCTCGCCGACGGTCGCCTGCTGTTGCGGCCGTGGCGCGACGAGGACGCCCCCGAACTGTTCGCCGTCGTGCGCGAGTCGGTCGCCAGCGTGGGACGCTGGCTGCCGTGGTGCAACGCGGACTACGGACTGGCCCAGGCCGAGGCGTGGACAGAGCAATGCCGCGAGCACTGGCGCAGCGGCGAGCAGTTCGCGTTCGCCGTGCGCGACGCGGCCAGCGGCGAACTGCTGGGCGGCTGCGGACTCAACCAGCTCAACCATCCCCATCGCAGCGCCAATCTCGGTTACTGGGTGCGCGACGCGCGCCATGGCCAGGGCATCGCCGTCGCGGCCGCCCGCCTGACCGCGCGTTTCGCTTTCGTCGAACTGGGCCTGATCCGCATCGAGATCGTCACCATGCTGGACAACCACGCCAGCCGCCGCGTCGCCGCGAAGCTGGGGGCCTCGTTCGAATGCGTGGCGCGACAGCGACTGTGGGCCCTGGACCGCGCCCACGACGCCGCGGTATACGCACTGATCCCCGCCGACCTCGATCAGCCAGCCGCGGCACAGATCGCGGCGATGTCCTCGTAGCCGGTGAAGCGCGCGCCTGCGCCGCAGCCCGGGCAGGCCGGATCGCGCGGCAGGCGCGTTTCGCGGAAGCGCATGCCCAGCGCGTCGAAGGACAGCAGGCGGCCAACCAGCGGTTCGCCCATGCCCAGGATCAGCTTCAACGCCTCGGTGGCCTGCAGCAGGCCCACGATGCCGGGCAGCACGCCCAGCACGCCGGCCTCGCTGCAATTCGGCGCCTCGGCCGCCGATGGCGGCTCGGGGAACAGGCAGCGGTAGCACGGCGCGTCGTCGCGGCGCGGATCGAACACGCTGACCAGCCCGGTGAAGCGTTCCACCGCGCCGTACACCATCGGCAGGCGCAGGCGACGCGTCGCCGCGGCGAGCAGGTAGCGTGCGGGGAAGTTGTCGGCGCCGTCGATCACCAGGTCGTGGCCTTCGAGCAACCGCTCGACGTTGTCCGCGCGCAGGCGCTCCGTGCGCGTCTCCACGCGCACGCGCGGGTTCAGCGCGTTCAGCGCCAGGCGCGCGGACTCGGTCTTGGCCATGCCCACGCGGGCATCGGCATGGATCACCTGGCGGTGCAGGTTGGAGCGTTCCACCAGGTCGTCGTCGATCAGGGTGAGCTGGCCCACCCCGGCCGCGGCGAGGTACAGCGCCGCCGGCGCGCCCAGGCCGCCGGCGCCCAGCAGCACGACTTTCGCCGCGGCGAGCTTCGCCTGCCCCGCCTCGCCCACCTGCGGCAGGCGCAACTGGCGTGCATAGCGCTCGGCCGCGTCCGCATCCAGCGCAGCCGCGCTCACCGGCAGGCCTTCGCTCTTCCAGCGCTCGAAACCGCCGGCCACGGAGGCCACCTCGCGGTAACCCATGCGGTTCAGCGCCTCCGCCGCGAACAGCGAGCGCACGCCGCTGCCGCACAGCATGAGCAGCGGGCGCGCGCGGTCCGGTTCGACCTGTTCGATGCGCAATTCCAGGAAGCCGCGCGACAGGCCCAGCGCACCGCCCGGCATGCCGGCGGCGCGCTCGCCGTCCTCGCGCACGTCGATCAGCAGCGCGCCCTGCGCCTGGCGGGCGAGCGCTTCGGAGGGCGGGATTTCCGGGATGCCGGCGCGCAGCGAATCCAGCCAGCTTTCGCGGTTCAATGAGTGGTCCATCGCGCTAGTCTAGACCCGCGGGCAAGGCCGCGCGCGGCGCTCAGCGCTTGCGCTTCTTCATCTCGCGGATCATGCGCTGGCGCTTGCGCTGCTGCGCCTCGGTGAGCACGTTCTTCTTGTCGGCGTAGGGGTTCTCGCCTTCGCGGAACACGATGCGGATCGGCGTGCCCTCGAGCTTGTAGCGCTTGCGGAAGAAGTTCTCGAGATAGCGCTGGTAGGCCGGCGCGATGTGCTTGGTGCGGCTGCCGTGCAGCACGATGGTGGGCGGGTTGTTGCCCCCGGGATGCGCGAAGCGCAGCTTGGGCGCATGCCCGCGCACCAGCGGCGGCTGGTAGTTCTGGTAGGCCTTTTCCAGCGTGCGGGTGAGGTCGGAGGAACCGAGTTCCTTGGTCGCCGAGGCATGCGCGCGCACCACGGCGCGCATCAGCTCGCGCAGGCCCGAGCCGTGCAGCGCCGAGATGTAGACCTGCCTGGCCCAGTCCACGAACTGCAGCCGGCGATCGAGCGCCTCCTGGCAGCGCTCGCGCTGGTAGGCGTCCAGGCCGTCCCACTTGTTCACCGCGATCACCAGCGCCCTGCCCTCGTCCAGCGCATGGCCGATCAGGGTGAGATCCTGGTCGGCGAGGTTCTCGCGCGCATCGACCAGCAGCACCACCACCTGCGCGGCGGCCATCGACTGCAGAGTCTTGATGACGCTGAACTTCTCCACCGCTTCCTCGACGCGCGCCCGGCGCCTGACGCCGGCGGTGTCGATCAGGGTGTACTTGCGGCCGTCGCGTTCCAGCGGCACGCGGATCGGGTCGCGCGTGGTGCCAGCCACGTCGGAGACGATCAGCCGGTCCTCGCCCAGCAGCCGGTTGATCAGGGTGGACTTGCCCGCATTCGGCCGGCCCACGATGGCGACGCGGATGCTGTCGTTCTCGTCCGGCGCGAGTTCCTCGTGGCTGTCTTCCGGCAGCAGCGGCAGCAGCGCGGCGAGCAGCTGGTCGGTGCCGCGGTTGTGCGCGGCGGCCAGCGGCAGCGTGGCGGCGATGCCGAACGCGGCGAACTCGGCCAGCGCGGCCTGTTCGTCGAGTCCGTCGGTCTTGTTGACCGCGGCGATGATCGGCTTGCCGCTGCGGCGCAGCTCGTCGAGGATGCCGCGGTCCTGCGGCAGCAGGCCGTCGCGCGCATCCAGCACGAACACCAGCACCTGTGCTTCCTCGATCGCCACGCGCACCTGTTGCGCGGTGAGCGCGTCCAGGCCTTCGTCCACGCCGGACAGGCCGCCGGTGTCGACCACAAGGAACGGCCGCTCGCCCAGATGGCAGACGCCGTAGTGGCGGTCGCGCGTGACGCCCGGCAGGTCGGCCACCAGGGCGTCGCGGCTGCGCGTCAGCGCGTTGAACAGGGTCGATTTACCGACGTTGGGGCGACCGACCAGGGCGACGACGGGCAGCATGACGGGGCATGGTTTCCGGCGATCAGTGCGCGGCGAGACGGTAGGCGCCGATGTGGCCCTTCACGTCCTCGACGTACACGGTGTCGCCCACCACCAGCGGCTGGGCCTGGATGGCCTTCTTCGACAGGCGCACGCGCGCGGCCAGCGCGCCGTCGCCGGACTGCAGCCAGTGCACGTAGCCTTCCGCATCGGCCACCACCACGTAGTTGCCCTGCACCGCCGGGCCGGTGAGCCAGCGGTACTTCAGCTTGTCGTTCTTCCACATGTCCGAACCGCCGTTGCGGTCGAACGCCCACACCTCGCCCTGGTCGTTGACGCCGTAGATCGCGCTGCCGGCCAGCGCCAGCGAGCTGTAGGTGGAGAACGGACGGCTCCACATCGGGCGGCCGCTGGGGCCGTCGATCGCGGTGAGGTTGCCGTGGTAGGCGGCGGCGTACAGCGTGCTGCCGTCCAGCAGGATGGAACCGTCGGCATCGTCCAGGCGTTCGATGTCGGTGCGCCCGTCGCCGGTGGCCAGCCGCTGCTCCCAGAGCTTGTCGCCGTTGTCCTGGCGCAGCGCGACCAGCTTGCCGTCGTCGCTGCCGAGGAACACCACGCCGTTCGCGGCCAGCGGCGTGCTGTTGCCGCGCAGGCTGAGCAGCGGCACGCTGCCCTGGTCGTAGACCCAGCGACGCTGGCCGGAGGCCGCATCGAGGCCGTACACGCGGCCGTCCTGGGTGCGCACGATCACCAGGTCGCCAACGATCGCCGGCGAGGCGATCACTTCGGAGTTCAGCTCGGACGACCACAGCTGGGTGCCGTCCTTGGGATTCAGGCCGTAGACGTAACCGTCCAGCGTGCCCACCGCGAGCAGGTTGCCGGCCACGGCGGGGCCGCCGGCATAGGAACCCTGGGGAACCGCCTTGCCCTTCTTGCCGCCGAAGCCCAGCCAGCCCTGCTTGACCTTGGTGGTCTTTTCCCACAGCTGCTTGCCGCTGGCGGCGTCGAACGCCGCGACCTTGCCGTCGGTGCTCACGGCGTACAGCACGCCGTCCACCACGGTCGGACGCAACAGCGCGCCGCTGATGCCGGCGCCGTCACCGATGCGCGCGGACCACGCCTTGCTGACCTGCACCGTGGGCGTGAAATTCTTTTCCAGCGGAGTCGGCGGCTCGAGATTCTTCTTCTTGAACGAGTTGCAGCCAGCCAGCAGCACCAGCGAGCCCAAGGCAACCAGCCATACGTTCTTGTTCACCACGGCTTTCATGCACCCTGCTTTCCGGCCACGGCCAGATCGTCGATTTTCATCTGCAGGACGGCGTGCTGCGGCGCGTCCTCTCCCAATGCCGCCATCGCCGCCTGATAGGCCTTGCGTGCGTCGTCGGCTCGTCCCAGCTTGACCAGCGCATCACCGCGGAGTTCCTGGTTCAAGCCGGTGTACTGCCCGGCCGGCATCGCCTCCAGCGTGGCCAGCGCGGCCGCACCGTCGCCCTTGGCCAGCTGCACGCGGGCCAGGCGCAGTTGCACCAGCCCCTTCAGCACGGGATCGGCGGCGTGCGTGTCGGCCCACTGCAGCGAGACGATCGCCTTGTCCAACTGCTTGTCCTGCACTTCCTGCCGGGCACGGTCGCTGAGCGCGAACAACGCGTACGGCGACTTGGCGTAGTCCTTCATCAGCTCGTCGACGAACGCGGTCGCCGCGGTCGGCTTGCCGCTGGCGAGCGCGACCTGGGCCTGCTGGTACAGCATGGCGGCCGCCGCCTCGTTGTTCGCCTGGTGCTTGCGCCACTGCTGCAGGCCGAAGATGCCGACCAGGCCGATCGCGATGCCTACGGCAATGGAGAGCCCGTTTTCACGCAGCCATTTCTGGACCCGTTCGCCTTGTTCGTAGTCGTCGTATGCGTCAAATGCCATGCTTCACCGTTGATGGAAATCGCGCGCGGCGCGCGCTGCGTGCAAGGCTGGGGGACAGCCTGTTGCACCCTCGGCCCGGTCACGGGCGAAGAATGGGCAAGCATAACCGAAATGGATGGCCCGCAGACGCGGCGGGCCGGCGCGCAGACGCGTCAGAGACTGGCGGCGGTCGCCTTGCCGTCCGCGACCTGCATGCGGAAACGCGCCACGTTCGCGCGCCGGAAACCGTCCAGCGTGACCGGCTGGCCGTCGATGCTGACCTGGGCGCCGCCCACGTTGCCGATGCGCACATCCAGCGGCTCGTCGCTGCGCCAGGTCTTGCTGCTGCCGGCCGGCAACAGCCCGTACTCCAGGCGCGTGCCATCCTGCGTGGTCACTTCCACCCAGCTGGCCGAGCTGAGCGTGAGGCCCAGGCTGTGCCCGCCCGTACCCACCTCCGCGGTGGTCGTCGGCGCAGCAACTTTCGGCGGCTGCAAGGCGTCGTCGCCGAGGTTCGGGAACGGCGCCATCGAGGCCAGCAGGGGCTGGTCCTGGGCCGGCTGCGCCGCGGGCGACTTCGTCGCCGGCACGGTGGCCGGCGTCGCGCCCGCCTTGCCGGGAACGGCCAGCTGCGCGTCCTGCTGCGCCACGGGCGAAGCATCCAGCGGAGTGAGGTGGCTGAGGTCGCGATCCAGCGTGCTGCGCACGCCGAACCAGATCGTCGGCACCGCGATGACCAGGGTCAGCACCACGTAGGTGGCGGCGGTGGCGTAACGGTCGAACAGGAAACGCGAATGCGAGATGCCGCCGGTGGCCACCAGCGGCGGCTCCACGTGACGGATGCGCGCCACCTCGGCCTCGATCGCCGCGGCGTCCACGCCCAGGTGCTGCCCGTACTTGCCGATGTAGCTGGCCAGGTAGATCCTGGAATCGATGCCCTCGTGCTCGCCCTGCTCCAGCTTGCGCAGCACGCCGGCCGGGAGTTTCAGGTCGCGTGCGCAGTCGACCAGGTTCAGGCCGCGCGCTTCGCGCGCCGCGCGCAGGCGGCTGCCGAACGCGGCATCGGGATTCACATGGACGGTGTTGTCGACGGGGGATTCTTCCATGACGTGGGGCCGGTCGGCGAACAGATCGGACGCGGCCTCGTCGTGGCCGGGCTGGGATGGCTGGATCGTGGTCATTGACTGCTGGCAGTGGTTTTCAGGGCGCGGGCCTGCTCCGAGTCCGGGAACTGGCTCTGCAAACGCCTGAGATAGGTCTGGGCTGCGTCCGTGTTGCCCAAGCGCGACTCGACATCATAACCAAGCTTGAGAGCGGCCGCATTGGGTTTGCCCAGCGCGTCGAAGCGCTGGATGAATGCCCGAGCACGAAACGCATCCCCCTGCCGGTAGAGTACTTCGGCAAGATGGAAAAGTGCATCCCCGTTGCCGGGATTTCGCGCGATTGCGTCACGAAAACTCGCTTCCGCGCCGGCCGTATCGCTCATCTGCAACTGGCAGATGCCGGCATTCGTGAACGCCACGTCGGGGGTGGCGTAGAACGGATCGGCCACCGCCTTGCGGAAGTAGGCCAGGGATTCCTGCGCCCTGCCGGTGCGGCACAGGAACTGTCCGAGGTTGTTGTTCGGGGCGCCCTTGGCCGGCTCCAGCGCCACCGCCTTGCGGTAGTGCTGCTCCGCTTCGGTCTGGTTGTTGATGCGCTCGTAGACCACCGCGATCATGGTATGGGCGGGTGCGTAGTCCGGGTCGAACTTCAGCGCAAGCTGCAACTTGGTCAGCGCGTCCTCGAGGTCGCCCTCGGCGAAATAGTGCTGGGCCAGCTCGGTATGGACGCGCGCGGCATCCTTGCGCTGGTCGGCCTTGCTGCTCGCGGTGATGTTCGCGCCGGGCGGCTGCCCCGCGCTGCTGCCGTTGTTGCTGTTGCCATCCCCGCCGCCCACCGTCACGCAGCCGCCCAGGGCCAGCGACAGGACGACCACCAGCAGCGGCTCAGAGCGCATGCGTTACCCCCGTGTCCACGCGTTTGCGGATTTCGGCACTGCGCCGGGTGCGATCGCTCACCTGGCCGGCCAGCTGGCCGCAGGCGGCATCGATGTCGTCGCCGCGGGTGCGGCGCAACATGGTGAGCACGCCGGCATTCAGCAACTGGGTCTGGAACGCGTGGATGGTCTCGGCGTCCGAACGTTCGAAGCGCGTGCCGGGGAAGGGATTGAACGGGATCAGGTTGACCTTGCAGGTCGGCAGGCGACGCATGAAGCGGATCAGCTGCTTCGCATGCTCGGGCTGGTCGTTCACGCCCTTCATCAAGGTGTATTCGAACGTGATCGAGGTGCGCTGCTTGCGCGCGATCCAGCGCTGGCAGGCCGCCGTGAGCTCGGCCAGCGGGTAGCGCTTGTTCAGCGGCACCAGTTCGGTGCGCAGGTCGTCGTTCGCCGCGTGCAGCGACACCGCCAGCGACACGTCGATCACTTCCGACAGCTTGTCGATCATCGGCACCATGCCGGCGGTGGACAGCGTGACGCGCTTGGACGCGAGGCCGAAACCCAGGTCGTCGCGCATCAGGCTCATCGCCCGCACCACGTTGTCGAAGTTCGCCAGCGGTTCGCCCATGCCCATCATCACCACGTTGGTGATGCGGCGGTTCTGGTGGGTGACGTTGCCCAGGTGCTTGGCCGCCACCCACATCTGGCCGATGATCTCGGCGGTGGCGAGGTTGCGGTTGAAGCCCTGCGCGCCGGTGGAGCAGAACTGGCAGTTCAGCGCGCAGCCGATCTGCGAGGACACGCACAGCGTGCCTCGCGTGGGCTCGGGGATGTACACCGTTTCCACCGCGTTGCGGCCGTCCAGGCCCAGCAGCCACTTGTGCGTGCCGTCGGCGGCGGCCTTGTCCACCAGGGTCTTGGGCGGCCCGACGTGGCAGCTCGCCTCGAGCTTGGCGCGCAGCGCCTTGCCCACGTCGGTCATGTTCGCGAAGTCGGACTCGAGGTGGTGGTAGATCCACTTCATCACCTGCTCGGCGCGATACGGCTTCTCGCCGAGCTGCGCGAAGAAATCGCGCAGGCCCTGGCGATCGAAATCGAGCAGGTTGACCTTGTCCGCGTTGGCGGTGGGGTCGGATGGAATGGCTACCGCTGCATTCACGACACTTACCGGCTGTGGATTTCCGTGGCGGCGAAGAAGTAGGCGATCTCCACCTGCGCGGTCTCGGCGGCGTCGGAACCGTGCACCGCGTTCGCGTCGATGGAATCGGCGAAGTCGGCGCGGATCGTGCCCGGCGCGGCTTCCTTCGGGTTGGTGGCGCCCATCAGTTCGCGGTTCTTGAGGATCGCGCCCTCGCCTTCCAGCGTCTGGATCATCACCGGGCCGGAGATCATGAAGTCCACCAGCGCCTTGAAGAACGGACGCTCCCTGTGCACGGCATAGAAGCCTTCGGCCTCCGCGCGCGACAGCTGCTTCTGCTTGGCGGCGATCACCTTGAGGCCGGCCTTTTCGAAACGGGCATAGATTTCGCCGATCACGTTCTTGGCGACGGCGTCGGGCTTGATGATGGAAAGGGTGCGCTCCAGCGCCATGGGGGTGCTCCGGGAAACAGGGTGGATGTGGTGGTCGGCTTCGTGCCGCAATCTGGCCAAAACCGACTCGAAATGAGGGCTTAGCCGAGGAAGTTTGACAGATTCTATCCCATCTGCAAGCCAAAGGCAGGCCGAACGGGGTCGCGGTTTGACGATGCCGGAGCCGCCCGCGTATGCTCAAACGATCGTTTGAACGCCGTTCCCCCACCTGCGGGATGACCCGATCCGTGAATCGCACCGGCTCCACCAAGGAACGCATACTCGGCGCCGCCGAGACCTTGTTCGCCCAGCGCGGCTTCGACGGCGCCTCGCTGCGCCAGCTGACCAGCGCCGCGGGGGTCAACCTCGCCGCGGTGAACTACCACTTCGGTTCCAAGGAAAAGCTGGTCGAGCAGGTGTTCCGCCGCCGCCTGGATGCGCTGAACGCCCACCGCCTGGCCGCCCTGGACAGGATCGCGGACCAGCCGGACACCCGCCTGGAAGACGTGCTGGACGCCTTCATCCGCCCCGCGCTGGAGCTTTCGCACGAGGGCGGCGGTTCGCTGTTCATGCGCGTGCTGGCGCGCGCCTTCGCCGAGCACGACGACGGCCTGCGCAAGTTCCTGTCCGAGAACTACGGCCACGTGATGCGCCAGTTCACCGCCGAGTTCGCCCGCCTGCTGCCGCGGCTCAGCAAGGAGGAGCTGTACTGGCGCGTCGACCTGATGACCGGCGCGCTGACCCACGCGATGTCGGGCATCGGCATGATCCAGCGCAAGAGCGACGTCAGCGAGCGCGCCCACCGCGAGCAGACCGTGCAGCACCTGATCCGTTTCGCCGCCGCCGGCCTCAACGCCACCTGAATCACCGCGCGGTCATGGCCGCGCGCCAATCTTGAACGGCTGCCGTTCGTACTCCCAAGCAGTCCCTGACCGGAGAAACCTGATGACCGCTCCATCCACCTCCACCCCGACGCTGCGCATCCGCAAGGCCGCAGTGCTCGGCGCCGGCGTCATGGGCGCTCAGATCGCCGCGCACCTGACCAATGCCGGCGTCGAGACCGTGCTGTTCGACCTGCCCGCGAAGGAAGGCCCGAAGAGCGGCATCGCGCTCAAGGCCATCGCCAACCTGGCCAAGCTGTCGCCCGCGCCACTGGCCGACAAGGACCTCGCCGCCGCCATCATCCCCGCCAACTACGACGAGGACATGGACCAGCTCAAGGACGTGGACCTGGTGATCGAGGCGATCGCCGAGCGCATGGACTGGAAGCTGGATCTCTACCGGAAGATCGCCCCGCACGTCTCGCCCACCGCCGTGCTGGCGTCGAACACCTCGGGCCTGTCGATCAACGGCCTCGCCGAAGCGCTGCCGGAAGAGATGCGCCACCGCTTCTGCGGCGTGCACTTCTTCAACCCGCCGCGCTACATGCACCTGGTCGAGGTCATCCCGACCCGCCTCACCGAACCCAAGGTGGTCGACGGCCTGGAAGCCTTCCTCGTCACCGCGGTCGGCAAGGGCGTGGTGATCGCCCGCGACACGCCGAACTTCATCGGCAACCGCATCGGCGTGTTCTCGATGCTGGCCACCATGCACCACACCGAGCAGTTCGGCCTGGGCTTCGACGTGGTCGACGCGCTCACCGGCCCTGCCGTGGGCCGCCCCAAGAGCGCCACCTACCGCACCGCCGACGTGGTGGGCCTGGACACCATGGCCCACGTCATCAAGACCATGGCCGACACCCTGCCCGACGATCCGTGGCATGCCTACTTCAAGGCGCCGGTGTGGCTGAGCGGCCTGATCGAGAAGGGCGCGCTGGGCCAGAAGAACGGCGCGGGCTTCTACAGGAAGGCCGGCAAGGACATCGTCGTGCTGGATCTGGCGAAGCAGGACTACCGTCTCTCCGAGCAGAAGGCCTCGGACGAAGTCGCCGCCATCCTCGCCATAAAGAACCCCGCCGAGAAGTTCGCCAGGCTGCGCGCCTCCGGGGACAAGCAGGCGCAGTTCCTGTGGGCGTGCTTCCGCGACCTGTTCCACTACACCGCCTACCACCTTGCCGACATCGCCGACACCGCGCGCGACGTGGACTTCGCGATCCGCTGGGGCTACGGCTGGAAGCTCGGCCCGTTCGAGACCTGGCAGGCCGCCGGCTGGCAACAGGTGGCGAAGTGGGTGCAGGAGGACATCGACGCCGGCAAGGCGATGAGCAAGGCGCCGCTGCCCGCGTGGGTGCTGGACGGCCGCGACGGCGTGCACGGCAAGGAGGGCTCGTGGTCGGCTGCCGACGGCAAGTACAAGCCGCGCTCCACGCATCCGGTCTATGCGCGCCAGCTGTTCCCCGATCCGATCCTCGGCGAGAAATTCGACCAGGGCAGCACCGTGTGGGAGAACGACGGCGTGCGCCTGTGGACGCTGGGCAACGACGGCGTGGGCATCATCTCGTTCAAGACCAAGATGCACACGGTCAACGACCAGGTGCTCGACGGCATCCAGCACGCCATCGGCGTCGCGGAAGAAAAGCTCAGGGCCGTGGTGATCTGGCAGACCGGCGAGCCCTTCTCCGCCGGCGCGGACCTGAAGGGTGCGCTGGGCCTGCTGCAGGGCGGCAGGTTCGACGACTTCGAGCACATGGTCGCCAACTTCCAGCGCACCAGCATGCGCATCAAGCACTCGCTGGTGCCCGTGGTCTCCGCGGTGCGCGGCCTCGCGCTGGGCGGCGGCTGCGAATTCCAGATGCACTCGGCGCGCACCGTGGCTGCGCTGGAAAGCTACATCGGCCTGGTCGAGGCCGGCGTGGGCCTGCTGCCCGCCGGCGGCGGCCTGCATGAACTGGCGGTGCGCGCGGCCAGGGCCAATCCGGCCGACCCGTTCGAATCGCTGAAGAAGGTGTTCGAGACGGTGGCCATGGCCAAGGTCTCGCCCAGCGCGATCGAGGCGAAGAACATGGGCTTGCTGCGCGACAGCGACGTGGTGGTGTTCAACGCCTACGAGCTGCTCTACGTGGCGAAGAAGGTGGCGCTGTCGCTGGCCGAGTCCGGCTATCGCCCGCCGCTGTACCAGCGCGCCATCCCGGTCGCCGGCGACGTGGGCACCGCCACCTTCAAGGCCTCGCTCGCCAACCTGCAGGCCGGCTACTTCGCCTCCGAGCACGACATCGCCATCGCCACCCGCATCGCCGACACCTTGTGCGGCGGCAACGTCGAGCGTGGCTCGCTGGTGGACGAGGAATGGCTGCTGGAGCTGGAGCGCAGGCACTTCGTGGAACTGGCGAAGACCGAGAAGACCCAGGCGCGCATCGCGCACACCATGACCACCGGCAAGCCGCTTCGGAACTGATGCGCCGTCATCCCGGCGAAAGCCGGGGTCCAGCGACTTCGATACACCGCTGCAAAGACACTGGATTCCGGCCTGCGCCGGAATGACGACCAAAATCTTGGGCATCGCCGCACCACGCGCGATGCCATGGAGACAACACCATGACCAAGCAAGTGCAAGACGCCTACATCGTCGCCGCCACCCGCACCCCGGTCGGCAAGGCGCCGCGCGGCGTGTTCCGCAACACCCGTCCCGACGACATGCTCGCCCACGTCATCAAGGCCGTGATGGCGCAGGCGCCGGGCATCGATCCGCACCGCATCGGCGACGCCATCATCGGCTGCGCCATGCCGGAAGCCGAGCAAGGCATGAACGTGGCGCGCATCGGCGTGCTGCTGGCCGGCCTGCCCGACACCGTGCCCGGCGTCACCGTCAACCGCTTCTGCTCGTCCGGCCTGCAGGCCGTGGCGATGGCCGCCGACCGCATCCGCCTCGGCGAGGACGACCTGATGCTCGCCGGCGGTACCGAGAGCATGAGCATGGTGCCGATGATGGGCCACAAGATCGCGATGAACCCCGCGATCTTCAGCAACGAGCACATCGGCATCGCCTACGGCATGGGCATCACCGCCGAGAACGTCGCCAAGCAGTGGAAGGTCAGCCGCGAGGCGCAGGATGCGTTCTCGGTCGAAAGCCACCGCCGTGCGCTGGCCGCCCAGGCCGCGGGCGAGTTCAAGGACGAGATCACCCCGTTCCAGCTCGACGACCGCTACCCCGACCTCGCCACGCGCGGCATCAGGACCGACAGCCGCCTCGTCGCGAACGACGAAGGCCCGCGCGCCGGCACCACGCTCGAGGTGCTGGCCAGGCTCAAGACCGTGTTCCGCAACGGCCAGTTCGGCGGCTCGGTCACCGCCGGCAACTCCAGCCAGATGTCCGACGGCGCCGGCGCCGTGCTGCTGGCCAGCGAGAAGGCCATCAAGGAATACGACCTGCAGCCGCTGGCCCGCTTCGTCGGCTTCTCCGTCGCCGGCGTGAAGCCCGAGATCATGGGCATCGGCCCCAGGGAGGCGATCCCGAAGGCGCTGAAGCAGACCGGCATCAGCCAGGACCAGCTCGACTGGATCGAACTCAACGAAGCCTTCGCCGCGCAGGCGCTGGCCGTGATGGGCGACCTCAAGCTCGACCCCGCCAAGGTCAACCCGCTGGGCGGCGCCATCGCGCTCGGCCATCCGCTGGGCGCCACCGGCGCGGTGCGCATCGCCACCCTCGTGCACGGCCTGCGCCGCCGCAAGCAGAAGTACGGCATGGTCACCATGTGCATCGGCACCGGCATGGGCGCGGCGGGCGTGTTCGAGGCGGTCTGAATCAGGTCAACAACCATGCAAGAACACAACGGCGCCGCAAACTGCGGCGCCGTTGCTTTTGGTGAAGCCTGTTTTTTGGAATGACTCGGTGGCGGCCCGTCCCGGCGCCAGTCTTCACGGCTTGTGCCCGAAGACCTTCTTCCAGAACGACGGCTTGGCCTGCTCCGCGGGGGCCTTCGGAGGCACATGGCCCGGCTGCAGCGCCTGGCAGTCGGTGAAAAACGGTTGCGTGAGTTTTTCGACCTGGGCCGGGGCCACCCAGAAGCCCAGCCGCACCGGGCTGCCGGTGATCTCGGTCCATACGCCAAGCGATACGGTGCGCAGCACATTCGTGAGTTCGGCGAACGGCATCTGGCGCGTGAAGACCAGGGCGTCGCCGTCCGCGCGTGGCCGTTCGCCCTGGCGCGGTTGCCAGGGCTGCTCGCCCACTTCGAAGTAGGCGTACATGGCGCGCGCGGCCAGGTCACGGGCACGGCTGTCGCCCACGGCGTAACGCGCGGCGAGGGTGATCTGGCCGGGAGCGCACTGCAGGGTGACCTGGTTCTGGTTGCCGCGCACCGTCTGGGTGAGTACCAGCTTCGGCGCGCCGGGTTGCGGCTGGTAGGCGGCGCCCAGCGGCAGGCGCCCATTGTTCGCCACCTGCCACGGCAGCAGCTGATCGCTTTTCCACCAGACGATACCGTCCGACGCCGGGGTCAGTACCTGCGCGATGTTCGCCGCGGGCACGTCCATCGATTCCAGGTAGCTGCGCAATGTCTCCGGCGAAGGCGCGCCGGGAGCGGCGATCCGGTTGTCGGGCAGCAGGGACTCGTGCAAACCGATCCGGTCCGCTCCGCTGGGTGCCCATCGATACACGCCGCCCAGCCACGCATAGGCGCAGGCATCGAGGCAGGTGGCCGGTCGCGCCGGAGCACTGCTCCGCTCGCGCCAGGCGCCGAGATGCGTGTTGAGGCGGGCAGCGCGGAACAGCTTGCCCATTTCCATGCCTGCGGCGGTATCGCCCACCGGCGAATCCAGGTAGACATCCGCACCCGGCGGCAGCTTGCCCGACTGCTGCAGCTTCCTCACCTGCTCCACGGCCTCGGCGTTGAAACTGCCCGCGAGGTAGACCTGCGGCGCCTTGGCCACGCGCAACGTCATGCGGTCGCTGCGCATGTGGACGGACAGCGGGCCGGATACCGTGTCGCGCCGGCTACTCCCCGCCGCATGGCCCGGCATTGCCACGAGGCTGGCGCCCAGCAGCAGGCCGAGTGTCAGCGGCCGGTGCCCCGCACGGCGGGAAATAAGCCTGTCATGCAAGGGGAAGCGCCTCGTGGGGAACAAGGAGGCGAAGTGTCGCCGAAGCCGACTGGGCCTTGCATGAACGGCACGGCCGGGCGCGTTGCGCCCGCGCTCAGCGCAGCTGGCTGTCCTTGCTGCCGCGGCGGTTGTAGAGATTCGCGGCGCGCTCGGCGTCCTGCGCCTGCTGGCAGTTCACGCACAGGCGCACGCCTGGCACCGCCCGGCGGCGCGCCTCGGGAATCGGCGCATCGCATTCCTCGCAGCGCGCGAGGCTGGGACCGCGCTTCAACTGGTCGCGGGCACGCTGCACCGCGTCGGCCACGGTGGCATCGATCTGGTCCTGCACGGCGCCGTCGCCGGCCCATCCGGTAGCCATGGAAACCTCCGCACGCCAGGGCTGACACCCGAATATGCGGCCGCCCAGGCCGGAATTCCAGTGCGGGCAGCGCTTGACCCACATCAGCGTGCCCGGCGCACCGGCGACTAGGATGAGGCGCAGGCAGCGGTCACGGAGGCAGGCGTCATGGACATGTATCGACCGGGATGGTGGCGGCAACCGATGGGCGAACCGGTCGCCCCCGTTGCGACACCGCGCGTCGGCGCGGCTCCGGTGGAACGCCGCGCATGAGCGCCGCGCTCCCCGCCGGGTTGCGCGAACGCCTGCGCGTGGCGCGACCGTTCCTGCTCACGGCGCTGGCCGCATCGCTGGGCGCAGGCCTGGTGGCCGCGGCGATCGCGCACGCGCCGACCCGGCCGCTGGTGTGGATGGTGGCCTACCTGATCCTGGTGGCCGGCGTGGCGCAAGGCGTGCTGGGGCTGGGCCAGGCGCTGCTGCCGCCGCGGCCGCCCGCGGCGCGCCGGTGCATCATGGAGTGGCTGCTGTTCAACGGTGGCAACGCCGGCGTGATCGCCGGCACCTTGCTGGCCTCGCCCGCGCTGGTCGCGCTCGGCACGGCGCTGTTCGTGGCCGCGCTGGCGGCCTTCCTGCTCGGCGTGCGCGGCGCCGGCGGCGGCTGGCTGCTGCAACTGTTCCGCGCCATGCTGATGGTGACCGGCCTCGGCGCCTGCGTGGGGCTGGCGTTGACGCTCGCCGGGCTCGCACGCTGAGGCCTGCAGCGGAAACAATCCGTTCACCGCTTGCCGATTCCCCTGCAACCTGCGGGCCCCCATGCTGTGCCCATCTAACCCTGAGGGCATTCCCATGATTGAACGCAGGCCTTTCGACCGCCTCGGCGGCGCCGACCACGGCTGGCTGAACGCCAAACACCATTTCTCGTTCGCCGGCTACCACGAGCCGGCGCGCATGGGCTGGGGCGCGCTGCGCGTGTGGAACGACGACACCATCGCACCGCATACCGGATTCCCGCCGCATCCGCACGCGGACATGGAGATCATCACCTACGTGCGCGAGGGCGCGATCAGCCACCAGGACAGCCTGGGCAACAAGGGGCGCACGGTGGCGGGCGACGTGCAGGTAATGAGCGCGGGCAGCGGCATCACCCACTCCGAATACAACATGGAGGACGAGACCACGCGCATCTTCCAGATCTGGATCATCCCCGACGCGCACGGCCAGCCGCCGTCCTGGGGCACGCAACCCTTCCCCAAGGGCGAGCGGGCCGGGCGCTTCGTGACGTTGGCCAGCGACACCCCCGGAGACGCCGACGCCCTGCCCCTGCGCACCGATGCGCGCGTGCTGGGCGCCACGCTGAAGGCCGGCGAGACGGCGGACTACGCGATGGCGCCGGGCCGCTACGGCTATCTGGTGCCGGCCCACGGCGCGGTCGAGCTCAACGGCGTCAAGCTGGAAGCGCGCGACGGCGCGGCGATCCGCGACGAACGCAGCCTGCGCATCACCGCGCTGGAGGATGCCGAGCTGGTGCTGGTGGACGTGGCCGCCTGAGCCTGCGTGGTTTCGCAACGGGAATCGCACCAGGGTGTCGATTCCCGGCGGCCCGGTTCGTCGTCTCCAGGAACCCCGAAGCCCGGAGACGAACGATGCTGCCACTCCCCGCCATTGCCGACCGTGAAACCTGGCTGGCCGCCCGCAAGGAATTGCTGGCCGCCGAGAAGGCCGCCACCCGCACGCTGGACCAGTTGAACGCGCAACGCCGCGCCCTGCCCATCGTGCCGGTGGAGAAGCCCTACCTGTTCGACACCCCGGACGGCGAGGCGAACCTGCTGGGCCTGTTCGAGGGCCGGCGCCAGCTCATCGTCTACCACTTCATGTTCCACCGCGACCGCGGCGAGGGCTGCCACGGCTGTTCCTTCCTGGTGGACAACATCGGCCACCTCGCGCACCTGCACGCGCGCGACACCACGCTTGCGCTGGTCTCGCGCGCGCCGCTGGCGGAGCTGCTGCGCTTCCAGGCGCGCATGGGCTGGACGCTGCCGTGGTACTCCTCCTGGGGCAGCGACTTCAACTACGACTTCCACGTGAGCCAGGACGAGTCGGTGGCGCCGGTGGAATACAACTACCGCGACAAGGCCGAGATGCTGAGGCGCGGCGAGAACGGCAACCTCGCGGGCGAACTGCCCGGCGTCAGCGTGTTCCTGCGCGACGGCGAAAGCATCTACCACAGCTATTCCGGCTACGCCCGCGGGCTGGACATGCTGCTGACCACCTACCACTACCTCGACCTCACCCCGTTCGGCCGCGGCGAAGGCTGGGGCGGCATGCCCGACGTCCACGGCAAGGGCATGGACTGGCAGCGCCTGCACGACCGCTACGAGGGCGACGGCCGCCGCGTGTCCGCCGCTTCCTGCTGCGGAGACACGCCTTGAACGTCGTCGCCGCCGCAATTGCGTCGCCGCAGAACTCGCCGCCGTCCTTCGCGACGGGAGAGTCGTGACCCTGGTCCAGCTTGCGCGGCACCCCGGCGGCAGGACAAGCTGTCCGCTTCGCCCGTCGCGCGCCCCAGCCGCGGCGGACCGGGCAACGCCGAGACCAGGAGCACGAACCATGCAAGCGGAATTCTGGCTGGAGCGCTGGCGCGAGGGCCGGATCGGCTTCCATCGCGACCAGCCGCTGCCGCTGCTGCTGAAATACTGGCCCACGCTGGACCTTCCGCCGGGCTGCCGCGTGCTGGTGCCGCTGTGCGGCAAGACGCTGGACATGCCCTGGCTGGCCGCCCAGGGGCACCGCGTGCTGGGCGTGGAACTGTCGCCGCTGGCGGTGGAGCAGTTCTTCGCCGAGCACGGCCTGACGCCAACGCAACATGAGTCGCCGATGGGCGTGCACCACGTGGCCGGCGACATCGAGATCATCCAGGGCGACGTGTTCGCGCTGGACGACGCCACCCTCGCCGGCTGCAACGCGGTCTACGACCGCGCCGCAGCGATCGCGCTGCCGCCGCCGCTGCGCGAACGCTATGCGCGCGAAGTCTATGCGCGCCTGCCCGCCGGCTGCCGCGGCCTGCTGGTCACGCTGGAATATCCGCCAGAGGAAATGGAAGGCCCGCCGTTCCCGGTCGATGCGCGCAACGCCGATGCGCTGTTCGGCCACGACTGGGACCTCGAGCTGCTGGACCGGCGCGACATCCTCGAAGGCGAACCGCGGTTCCTGGAAGCCGGCGTCAGCGCGCTGCACACCAGCGTCTATCGCCTGCAGCGGAAGGACGCCGGCGCGCAGCGCTGATCGCGCGGGCGCGGGAACCCGGTGCGCTGCCGCCGCAACAGCCGGCGCTCAGCGGAACAGGTAGCGGACGCTGCGCTGCTCGCCGCCCTTGCAACTGCGGCGCAGTTCCTCGTACGGCGTCAATTGCCGGCGCAGCCACTCGCGCACCTGCGGACCGAACATGTTCTCGGCCTTGCGCCTGGCCTGCCCGGGCAGGCCGTCCACCGCCTGGCGTTTCCACGGTTCGTCGCGGAGGTCGGCAATCTGCTGGTCGCAGCTGGCATCGAGTTCGGCCGTGGCGTCGATCTGCAGGAAGCCGCACAGGCGGTGCCATTCCTGCTGCGCGTCGTTGACCAGGTCGTCGAGGAAGACGAAGTGGTGCTGCGGCTGCCGCGCATATTCGCGATGGATCTGCGCGGCCCGGTTCCAACGTCGCGACCAGTGCACGGTGCCGCCGCCGAACGCGTTGTTGTTCTGGAAGCGCAGGTTCGCGTCCGCGATCGAGGCCAGCACATCCTCGCCCGGGCGGATCACGTGCACGAAACACGCATCCGGCACGTGGCGCTGGATCTCGGGAATGTAAAGCAGGTGATACGGCGTCTTCTCGACCCAGGCCGTGCGTCCCTCCGCCTCCGCGCGGGCGTCGAGCAGCTCGACGAAGCAGCGGACGCAGTGGTCGGTGCGCAGGGGCCACGGCGATCGCGTCGTTTCGCAGGACAGGCGCCGCTGCAGGGTCGCCAGCGCCTTGCGCGCCCGCTTGTGCGCGAACCCGAGCCGCTGGCGCAGGCGCCGCCGCTGCGGCCTGGCATCGCGATCGCCCCAGCGCCAGCGGAGATCGCCGCACAGATGTTCGAAGAACGCCGTCTCGGGCAAGGTCAGTATCGCCGGATGCCGGGCCAGCATGGCCTGTACCAGGGTGGTACCGGAACGCGGGCAGCCGACGATGAAGATCCGTTGCATGGATATGCCCTGTACTGAGGTGCCCGCGATGCGCAAACCGATCCAGTGCCAACGCACGAACTTGCGCGAGGTTGACACCGCTTTGGACCCGCGCTGCCGCGCGGCCCATCGACCAAGGTTCAACGGAGCGCGGCGGCGGCGTTTGTTACGCTGCGGTTTTCTTCGCGACGGGAGCGGGCATGGGCACGCAAGGCATTCACACCATCGACACCGGCTTCGTGCGACCGTGCTTCGACGCGGCCTACCTGGTCGTCGAGCGCGGCCGCGGCGCCTTCGTCGATTGCGGCACCAACCACGCGGTGCCGCGCATGCTCGCTGCGCTGGGCGAGGCCGGCCTCGCCCCGGCCGACGTGGACTGGCTGATTCTCACCCACGTGCACCTCGACCACGCCGGCGGCGCCGGCGAACTGATGGCGCGATTGCCGAACGCGAAGCTGGTGGTGCACCCGCGCGGTGCGCGGCACATGATCGATCCCTCGATGCTGTGGGCCGGCGCCAGCGCGGTCTACGGCGAGGACGTGATGGAGGCAACCTACGGCCGCCTGCGCCCGGTGCCCGCGGAACGCGTGGTCGAGGCGCCGGACGGCCACGTCGTCGATCTCGCCGGGCGCCCCCTGCACTGCCTCGACACACCCGGCCATGCGAAGCACCATCTCACGGTGCACGACACGCGCAGCAACACCTGTTTCACCGGCGACGTGTTCGGCTTGTCCTACCGCGACCTCGACACCGCGAACGGCCCGTTCATCCTGCCCACCACCTCGCCGGTGCAGTTCGATCCCGCGGCGCTGCATGCATCGATCCGCCGCCTGGTCGCGCTCGAGCCCGCAGCGATGTACCTCACGCATTACGGGCGCGTCGAGAACGTGGCGAAGCTCGCCGACGACCTGCATGTGCAGATCGACGCGATGGTGGCCATCGCGCGCACTGCACACGGCAAGCCCGATCGCCATGCCGCGCTGACCGCGGCACTCACCGACCTCTATGCCGAACGCGCCGCCGCACACGGCTGGACACAGGGGCGCGAAGCGCTCGCCGCCCTGCTGGGCATGGATATCGAGTTGAACGCGCAGGGGTTGGAGGTGTGGCTGGATCAGCAGTGAGGGTCAGGCACCGGGAGTGCTGCTTTCACTGCTTCGCCCACATGCCGTACAAGGCCGCGACCGAAGCGGTGCCCGGGGTCACTTCAGCAGCTTGCGATACGCATGCTGCGTCTTGATCCGGAGATATCCCAGGCTCTCGTAGAACGGATGGGAGCCCTCGCGCGTCACGTTGGAACGCACGCCGATCGCATCGAAGCCCTGCGTGCGCGCCCACCGCTCGGCATCCGCCACCAGGGCGCGCCCGATGCCTGCACCACGCGCCACGGCATCCACCACCAGCCCCACGATCTCGATGCGCTCGCCGGATTCCAGCGTGAGACGGCGCTCGACCGCGATCCAGCCAAGCAAGCCAGCGTGCCCGGCCTGGGCGACCGTGACGCGATGCCGGGCCAGCGGCAGGATGGCGCGCAATCGATCCGCCATCGCCGCCGCTTCCGCCGGATAGCCGAGCACGCCGAGCAGCCGGGCGATCTCCGCGGCGTCCCCGATGCGCGCCGGGCGCAGCGCAAGCATCTCAGGCGAGTCGCGTGCCGTTCGGAACAATGCGCTCGATGGCGGTGAGCACCACGCCCTCGGGCGTGGGAAAGCCAGTGAGCAGGAACTGCGAGCGGAACGGGCCGATCTGCTTTTCCGGGAAGTTGATCACGCCGACGATCTGCCGGCCGACCAGGTCCTCGGCCTTGTACAAGGCGACGATCTGCGCGCTGGTCTTCTTCTCGCCGTAGGGGCCGAAATCGGCCCACACCTTCCACGCCGGCTTGCGCGCTTCGGGAAAGGCTTCCACGCGGGTCACCGTGCCGGCCACGATCAGCACCTTCTCGAAATCGGCCCAGCCGATCTCGTTTGCCTGTTCCGCCTCGCTCATCCTTCCAGCCTCGTCTTGAGCCCGTCCCGCGCCTGCTGCCACCAGTAGTTGCATTGCGCGGCGAGCAGGCCGAACGGTTTGTGCGTGTGCGTCAGCCCGTAGTCCGCGAACTGGCGCCAGGCATCGTCGCCATCGGCGATGGCCGCGGCCAGCAATTCGCCCGCCGCGCAGGTGGGCGCGAGGCCGTGGCCGCCGAACGCCTGCGCCCACCACAGGCCGGCGTCTTCGCCCTCGCCGCGGCCGAGCTGGGGCATCTGGTGGCGCGCGTAACTCATCAGCCCCGACCACGCGTAATCGATCTTCGCATCCTCGAGCTGCGGGAACACCCGCAGCATGTCGTGCCGGAGCATGCGCTGCACGGCCTGCGGCGAACGGTTGCGGATGGAGATGCGGCCGCCCCAGAGCAGGCGCGTGTCGGGCAAGGGGCGGTAATAGTCGAAGGCGAAGCGCGTGTCGTAGACCGCCGCGCGCGTGGCGAGGCATTCGGCGAGGCGTTCGCCCAGCGGCTCGGTGGCCATCACGTAGGTGGCGATGGGCAGCACCGCGCGGTCGATCTGCTTGCGCAGGCCGGCGAGATAGCCGCCGCAGGCCAGCACCACCTGTTCGGCCAGCAGCTCGCCCTGCGGCGTGGTGATCCGCCAGTGCGATCCTTCGCGCTGCAGGCGCGATACGCCGCTCTTTTCGTGGATGCGCACGCCCTGCCCGCTGGCCGCGGCGGCGAGACCGATCGCGTAGTTGAGCGGATGCAGGTGCAGCGCGTTCCGCTCGTACAAGCCGTCGTGGTACTGCTCGCTGCGCACGCGCTCGCGCAGTTCCTCCTGCGGCAGCCAGCCCCAGTACACGCCGTAGCGCTCGGCCAGCAACTGCTGGCGCTGCCGCAGCACGGCGGGATCGCGGAACCAGTTCGCCCAGATCACGCCCTCGTCCACCGCGTCGCAGGCGATCGCGTACGCCGCCACGCGCTCGCGCATGCGTTGCACGGCGGCGGTGGTGAGGCCGAACAAGGCGCGGGCGCGCGCCTCGCCCAACCGGTCCAGCAGCGCCTGTTCGCCCAGCGAATAGCCGGCGAACACGAACCCGCCGTTGCGCCCGGAGGCGCCGAAGGCTATCTGCTCGCGTTCCAGCAGCACCACGTCGCGCGTGCCGCGCTCGGCCAGCCCCAGCGCCGTGTTGAGCCCGGCGTAACCGCCGCCGATGATGGCGACGCGCGTTTCCTGGCGCCCCTGCAGCGGCGCATATGCTTCGTACGATGTGGCGGTGGCTTGGTAGTACGACATCTCGACCGGCTGCTTCGATTGCTTCATGCGCGAACGCCCCTGTGCGACGGCAAGACGCTGGAGCATAGCGGATTCACCGCGCCCTCCTCACTGCACCAGGTCCACGGCAAGCAGGCGCTCGTCGCTGCGGCCGTGGTCGTCCACCACCCTTACCCGATACCTGCCGGCGCTGCGCGGTTGCCAGAACAGACTGGCGCCCGGCGTGCCCTGCCCCACGTAGGCGTCATCGACGAACCAGTACAGCGCATGCGTGTCGGCATCCGCCGTGGCGCTGAAGGCGATCGGCGTGGGCTGGTCCTGATGCAGGCGCATCGCATAGGTGCTCGCACGCAGGGGCGAGGTGATCTGCGGCGCATTGCCGTCGAGGCGGCCGGCATCGCGGCAGGCCGGGTTCTGCGGTGGCTTGCGGCGCGGGATGCCGGCCTGCGCGAAGACCTGGGCCAGGTCGGAAGGCCAGAACTCGAACACTTCCACGTGCGTGCGCTTGTCTGCGTATGGCGGGCATGCCGGCAGGCCGCTGGCGTCGTCCATCACCAGCGGGCGATAGATGTTGTCCACGCGGATCGGCGACCTGCCGGGGATGAACCAGGTCCGGCCGCGCTGCGGGCACCACTGGCTGGGCAGCTCGCCGCTGGCGAGACAGATCTCCACGCGCTTGAGGTTCGCCGGCATGTGGCGCACGGGTTCCTGCAGGCGGGGGTATTCCGCCCGCAGCGCGTCCACGACCTGGAAGAACAAGGGCGCGGCCGCCTCCACGCCCACGAACGCGGGGTTCGGCGTGCCGTCGAAGTTGCCCACCCACACCACCAGCACGTAGGGGCCGAAGCTGCCGGCGGTCCAGGCGTCGCGGAACGCCCACGAGGTGCCGGTCTTCCAGTACACCGGCAGGCGCGTGTTCTCCGCGCCGAACGCGGCGTCGGGGCGCGGGTTCTTCCGCAGCATGTCCATCACCATGAAGCTGGCCGCCTCGCTCAGCAGGCGCGTGCCGGCCGCGGGCGGATCGTCCGCGCGCAGGCGCAGCGGCTGCAGCACGCCGCGGTTCGCGAGCATCGCGTAGAGGTCGGCCAGCTCCTGCATCGTCACTTCGCCGCCGCCCAGCACCAGGGCCAGGCCATAGTGCTGCTCGCTGGCCATGCGGCTGACGCCGGCCTCGCGCAGGAAGTCGTACAGGCTGGGCTGGTGCAGTTGCGAGGCCACCCATACGGCGGGGATGTTGCGGCTGCGGACCAGGGCCTGGGTGGCGGTGACCGGTCCCAGGAAATGCCCGTCAAAATTCTCCGGCGTGTAGGGACCGAACGAACTGGGCACGTCGCGCAGCACGGTCTGCGGATGCAACACGCCCTGGTCGAAGCCCAGCGCGTAGATGAAGGGCTTGAGCGTGGAACCGGGCGAGCGCTTGGCCTGCGTGCCGTTGACCTGGCCCTGGATGCCGGCATCGAAGTAACCGGCCGAGCCGACCATCGCCTTGATGCCCATGTCGCGGGTGTCGACCAGCAGCGCCGCCGCGTTGCGGATGCCGCGCGACGCGTTGCGCTGCACGTAGTTCGCCACCTGCCGTTCGAGGCTGTGCTGCAGGCCGAGATCGATGGTGGTGGTCACCCGCGGCGGCAGGCGTTCGCCACCGAGGCGTTGCGCGGCGAGCAGTTGGTCCACCGCGTGCGGCGCCTCGAACGGCAGCCGCGACAGGGGACGCAGCGTCAGCGGCAGCGCGAACAGCGGCTTGAGCGAGGCGTCATGCGGATGACGCTGCAGCCAGCGCGCGTAGAGCCGGTTGCGCGCGTCGGCCAGCGCGGGATTGATCAGCACGCCGCCGTTGGCTTTGCCTTTCTGCAGCGGGCGCGACGGCGCCTGCGGTATCACCGCCAGCGTCAGCGCTTCCGGCAAGGTGAGTTCGCCGGCCGGCTTGCCGAAGTACGCGAGACTCGCCGCACCCACGCCCTGCACGTTGCCGCCATACGGCGCATCGTTGAGATAGGCCTCGAGGATCTCGCGCTTGGAATGGAACAGTTCCAGTTGCAGCGCACGCGCGATCTGGCGCAGCTTGCCCAGCGGCGTGCGCGTGTCCATCTGCCACAGCAGGCGCGCCAGCTGCATGGTGATGGTGGAGCCGCCCTGCGGATGGCGATGGCGCACGTAGGTGATCCACGCGCCGCGCAACAGGCCCCAGGGATTGAAGCCGGGATGCCAGCGGAACCAGCGATCCTCGTGCAGCAGTACGCCTTCGACGAGCTGGGGCGAGATCTGCCCGAGCGGCACCCACAGGCGGTACTGCTGGTCGCTGGCCAGGGTGAGGCGCAGCAGGTGCCCGCTGTCGTCGTACACCGCGACCGAGGTGGGCAGGCGATCGCGCAAGGGCGGGTGCGGCCACAACCGGCAACCGGCCAGCACGGCAGCAAGCAGCGCGAAGGCGACCAGCCAGTTCTGCCAGCGCTGCAGCCAGCGGACAAAGGCCCTGGCCATCGTTTTCAATGCAGGCGGCACGGCGGGCACCGGCCCCTCACCCCAACCCTCTCCCCAATGGGGAGAGGGGGCACATGCGGGCTGGCGTCACGGCTTCTGCACCACGGTCAGCACCTTGCCGCCGGGAGCGCGGCCCTGGATGGCGCGGTCGTACATCGACTCGGCGTAGGCCGGCGGCACCTGGAACTTGCCGGCATTGGTCGCCTTGATGCGATAGACGAACTCGCGCACGTCGGGCGTGGCCGTGCCGTAGATCACCACGCGGTCCTCGCGGATGTCCGCGTACTCGGGTTGCCACGTGGAGCTGGACAGGCCGATCGGCGAGCGCCAGGCCGCGGGTTTGGGCGCGTCGTCGCCGCCCTCCTCGCCCGCATCGCCGCCATTGTCCGCCGGGGTCGTCGCCGGCGGCGGCTGGATCACCGGGTCGAAGCCGCCGGGCAGCAGATCCACGATGGCGACATTGCCCACGCCCTGGTCGCCGGTGGCGCGGATCTTCACGTGCACGTCGACTTCCTCACCCACGGCGATCTGGTCGAGCGGCTTGCCCTTGGCGTCGGTGTAGTCGCGCACGATCTCGATGCCGCGCTTGATCGCCTCGCCGGAGGAACTGCGGTCGTAACCGCCCTGGGTGGCGATGCGCCAGGCCGGCAGGCTGCCCTGGTTGACGAAGCGCAGCGCGCGCGCCGCGCTGTTCCAGCTGCCGCCCTGCAACAAGCCGCCTTGCGGCTGCGCGATGGACTTCAGGCTGCCGTCGGCCAGCACCTCGTCGATGCCGAGCTTGTCGAGGTTGGCGGCGGTCTCCTTCGCGTAGCTGTCCAGCGCCAGCACGGTCATCGCCGACGACAAGGTGTTGTAGTTGCCGTGCGCCAGCGGCCACGCGATGTTCTCGAATACGCGCGGCGGCAACGCCTTCGCCTCCAGCGGGAAGTGCTTCGCCACCAGGTACAGCACGCTGGCATCGCGGATCAGCGGGTCGTAGTAGTAGCCGAAGCCGAAGTCCTCGGCGGCCTTCGTCCGGCTCAGCGCCTTGAGCGGCCCCGCCAGCAAGCGGTTCGCCTCGCCGTCCTGCTTGAGCAGCTTGTAGGAAGCGGCCAGCCACGCGGCGGCGAGATCGTCCTTCCACGTCTTCGGATACAGCTCCTGCAGGCGCTTCTGCACTGCAGCGAGGTCGTTGGTGGTGACGTTGCCCTGGCGGGTCAGCAGGTACACCGCATAGGCGCGTTGGCGAAGCTCGTCCAGCGTATTCATGCTGTCGTCGGCGGCCAGCTGCTTCAGATACTTGTTGCCGGCGTCGAGCATGTCCTGCGGCACGGCCACGCCGCGTTCGCGCGCCTCGATCAGGAAGTTCATCGCATAGTCGGAGACGAAGGGATCGGCATCCGGCGTGGCCGACCACAGCCCGAAGCCGCCCGCGCCGTTCTGCCGCGAGTGCAGCACGTCGAGGAACTTCGCCAGCGCCTGGTCGTTGCCGATGGTCTTGTCGCCGAAGGCCGGCTGCAGCGCGTGCGAGAACACCGGCACCACCGGCCACTTCGCCACCACGATCAGCGGCGTCGCGGAGCTGATGATCTGCTCGCTGCAGTAGTGCTGGTAGTTCACCAGGTAGCTGGTGATGCCCTGCGCCAGCACCACGGGCAGCGAGGAGATCGCCGCGTCGCGCGAGGCATAGGCGTCGTACAGCGGCCGCAGGGGCTTCAGCTCGGCCTGGCTGTTCGACTCCACCCGGCCCACGTCGACCTGGGTGCGGTAGGCCGCGGCCGGACGCACCGACACGTCGATGCCCTGCTTCGCCGACTTGCCGCCGTAGCCCGCCGCGAAGGCGAGATGGCCGGAGCCGAGCCGGTCGGTGGCCTTGACGCGGAAACGCACCACGCCTTCGCGCATCGAGGCCAGGCTCACGTCCTGCGTGGCGGGGCCGAGCACCTGCAGCTGCGGTCCGGTCTGCAGCGTCACCGCCACCGGCACCGGCTTGTCGCCGATGCCCGTGAGGTTGTTCGCCACGCCCACGCTGACCTCGGCCTCGTCGCCGGGCGCCAGCGTGGTGGGCACGTTGGGCGAGAGCACGAAGTCGCCGCGCACCGTGGTGGCGCCTTCCCAGGTGCCGATGCGGTCCGCCGACACGGCCACCGCCATCACCCGCAGGCGGCCGTTGAAGTAGTCCGGCACGGTGTAGCTGAAGTCCTTCTCGCCGTCGACATCGACGATGCCCGACCAGTACGCCACCGGCTTGTCGCGCTTGCGCTTGAACGGATTCAGCTGGCGGCTGATCGCCGCATCCGCATCGCCGCCCGGCGCGGCGGTCATCGCCATCAGCTTCTCGAAGTCGGGCAGGATCAGGTCGAGGATCTGCGCGGTGCGCACCTCGAGCATCTTCTTGCGGAAGAAGAACTTCAGCGGGTCGCCCAGCTTGTAGCGCGCCACCTGCAGGATGCCTTCGTCCACCGCGAACAGCACCACCCTCGCCGGCTGCGCCGCGTGCAGCTTGAAGCTCACGGTGTCGCCCGGCTTCACCAGCGCGGGCGTGTCGACGGTGAGCGCATCGCGGCGCGCGTCGAGGTTCACCGAGAACGGCACCACGCCGTAGGACAGCGGGCTCATGAAGATCTCGTCGGACGACGGATCGCGCACGAACTGCACGTTGACGTAGCCGTTGCCCTCGAAGCCCCTGGGCAGCGTGATGCTCTGCACCGAGCTGGTGGTGTCGGCATGGAACCAGGCGTGCGCGTAGACCTTGTCGCGCTCGATGGTGATCAGGCCGCTGCCGGCGTACGGCGCACGGATCGCGACATGGATGGTGTCGCCCGGCTGGTAGTTGTGCTTGTCGAGGTTGAGCTGCAGCTCGGCATTGCGTTCCAGCGAACGCGACAGGTTGGCGTTGCCGGCCACCGAATAGCTGACCCGGTTGACCTCCTTGCGGTCGCTGCCGCGCAGGATCAGCAGCGCGTAGTCGCCCGGCTTGTCGGTGGGCAGGGTGTAATCCATGCCGCCGGCGGGGATCGCCAGCGCCTTCTCGTCGACCGGGATTTCCTTGAGCTTGGACTCGTACTTGTAGACGCCCGAGCCCTGCCTGGTGAGCACCGAAACGTAGCGGCGTTCGACCCGTTGCGCCTTGAGGCCGTCGAGCGCGATCGACCTGGCGTCCGGACCGATCGCCACCAGGCGTACCTTGCGCTCGGCATTGCGACTGACGTAGTCGAGGCCGTCGTCGGACTTGTAGCCCACCAGCCAGTCGTTGGCGGACACCAGGGTCTGCGTGGCGGCGGCCACGCTGCGACCGCCGTCGGCCTCGTGCACCTTGGCGAGGAAATAGAGCTGGTAGGTGGCGTCGGCGTATTTCTTGAGGTCGAGGTCGAACTCGGCGTGGCCCTTGTCGTCGGTCTTGCCGTCGGCGAGGTTCTCCTCGTAGCCCTCCTTGGCGCGCCGGATGTCGTAGAAGTGGTAATCCGGCCAGCTGTGGAAATCGGGCCACGCCGGACGCAGGGTCAGCGAGGCCTCCACGCTGCGGTCCGCCGCCGGCGTGCCGAACAGGTTCTGCGCATCGACCAGGCCCTTGAGCTGGTCGGGTTTCACCCAGCCCTCGGCCACCTGCTGCGAGAGCTTCGCGGCGACCTTCATGCGGTCGGGCAGGAATTCCTTCACCTGCACCGTGGTGCTGCCGATCTGGGCGTCGGCCTTGCCGCCGCGCACGATGTACAGGTTCACCGCCCAGGTACCGGTGGGCGCGGTCTCGGCCGGCGTATAGGCCAGTTCGCCGAAGCCGGTGGCGTCCATCGAAAGCCGCTGCTGCTTCACGGTGACGCCACGCGGATCGACGATCTCGGCTTCCAGCGGGATGCCTGCCACGTTGCGCGCCCAATCGGCGGCGCGCACGATCAGGCCGATGTGGAAGGTGTCGCCGGGACGATAGATGCCGCGGTCGGAGAACAGGTAGCCGCTGAGCTGGCCCTGGTTCGCCGCGTTCGCCTCGCCGCCCACGTCGAAACGCGAGTAGTCGAGCTGGCGGTCGTAGCTGCCGATGGGCAGGAAGGACAGGTCGCCGCCCTTGGTCACCACGTACAACGCGGGTTTCTTCTCGCGCTCCAGCCCCTTGAAGCTGGGGAAGTGCACCACGCCGTCGGCGCCGGTGGCCTGCGTGTACAGCGTCTGCCCGTTCACCGCGAGTACCGACACGCTGGCGCCGCCCACCGGCTGGCCGCTGTGGATGGACTGCACGAACACGTCCTGGCTGTCGTCCAGCGCGCGCTTCACCAGCATGCCGAGGTCGGTGACCACGATCAGGCGGTTGTCGCGCGGCGAAGCCCCACCGTCGCCCTCGTCGCCGTCGTCGGTATCGGCCTGCGCCTGAGCGGCGGCAGCCGGCGTGCCTGCGGACTGTCCCGGCGCCGGCGCCAGCCCCTGCTGCGCCAGTGCGCGCGCCTTTGCCTCGGCAGCCGCGCGCTTCGCAGCGGCGGCAGGGTCGTAGCCGGCGAGGTGCACCCAGAACACGCCGCGCTTGCCTTCCTTGAGGTACTGGCCGAGGTCCACGCCCTCGTAGTGCGCCTGGCCCGGATCGGCTTTCGGGAACGCGCGCTTGACCTCGTAGCGCTCGACGATATGGCTTTCGTCGAAGTCGTAGGGCAGTTCGGGATGGCTGTAATTGCCCTGGTTCAGGCTGACCAGGTGCTGCAACTGGTCGGGCAGCACGCGGCCGATCTCCACCCGCATGCCGGGCATGTTGCGCGAGACCACCGAGATGCGCTTGCTGCCGCTGAGCGAAAGCAGCGAACCATCGGCCACGAAGCGCAACAGCTTCGGATAGTCGGGCACGGTGAACACCTGCGCCGCCCCCTTGCCCAGCACGTAGCCGCCGAAGGACGTCAGCCCCTTGCCGATGCGCACGTAGACGCGCTGGCCCGGCACGGCGTGGTACTTGAAGCTCTGCAGCTCCTGGTAGTCGTTCTCGGTGGGCACCACGTCCAGCTTCAGCGGCTGCGACTGGCGCAGCACGTCCTCGCCCACTTCGGAAACGCTCCAGTCGTAGGGCTCGTCGCTGTCCACGGGCTTCACGCCCGGCTTGCGCGCGGGCAACACCCAGGCGTGGATCCGGTCGGCCACGTCGCTGCCGCGCACGGCGCCGCTGAAGTTCGCCACCAGCACCTGCTCGGGTTCGTACTTGTCGTTGTCGACCAGGGTGGGCTTGAGCTCGTCCACGCCGAGGCTGTAGAGGCCGGGAATGCGCACGCTGGCCTTCAGCGCATCCCTGGTGCCGTCGCCGCCGCGCGCGCTGCGCACGCCGCTGTCGATCGCGACTGCCACGGCGCCGTCGTCGTGCGGCAGCGCCAGCGGCTGCGAGTGGACCCACGCATGCAGACGGGTCTGGTCGTAGGTCACCGTGTATTTCAATGCCGGGCCGCGCTTGCCGCTCCGGTCGGCCAGCGCCAGCGCGACGCGGCGTTCGAACTGCGCGGCGTCGACGGGGTAGTTGAAGTCCACCGGCACGATCACCTGCTTGGCGGTGGCGTCCTGCGGGTCCTGGTAGAACTCGCCCTTGCCCAGCGTGGCGGTGAACGGTGCGGTATCGAAGGCGAAACCGTCGTCGGCCATCCGCACTTGCGGCGCGAACGCCTGGCGCACGTCGAAGCGCACCTTGTAGTGCTGGCCCACCGGCCAGTCGGCGGCCGGCGTGAAGCGCAGGGTGTGGTCGTCCACCCAGGTCCATTGCCCCTTGGTGGCCGGACGCATGTCGATGCCTTCGGTGACCGGCTTGCCGACGCGCTCGATCGGGGCGGCCGATCCGGAGAAGGCCAGTTCCAGCGGATGCACCACGATCGGCTGCTTGCCGTAATCGGTGACTGCGGGCGCCTGCACCTGCCAGGTGATCTGTTGCGGCTGCGGCGGACGCGGCCGCTGCTGCCACCAGCGCCAGCCGTACCAGCCGCCGCCCGCCAGCACGACTGCGCCGAGCAGAATGCCGGCCGCACGCAAGGGGCGCCGTTGCACGGCATGCATCCAGCCCGGCGCCGACCAGGCCAGGTCGCCAAACAGCGGACGCAACGCCCAACCAAGTGCATGCCCCACGATGCGCAGCAGGCGCAGCGGCAACAGGAGCAGAAACCGCAGCAGATCCATGATGCTTCCCCTGAACTCGTCCATTGAATGACATCGGCATCATCGCCGATGAAGGGTTTTCAAGTACGACCAAGCCTCGCAACGAGATGCGAGGCCTGTCGATTACCCGATGCGCATCCTGCACCACGAACATGGCAGGACACGGCCGCGATTCTGGCACGGCAAAGCCGCAGCGGTCAGCCGCGCGTGTCGGCTCGTCGCATCAAAGCGTGGCGGCGATCTCGCGCACCACCGGCGCCAGGCTCGGGTCCTGCAGCGCCATGTGCATGGTGGCGCGCACCAGGCCGGCCTTGTTGCCGCAATCGAAGCGGGTGCCCTCGAAGCGCCAGGCCAGTACCTTGCCCTGCTCCTTGAGCAGCGCCTCGATGGCGTCGGTGAGCTGGATCTCGCCGCCGGCGCCCGGCGTGGTGCGTTCCAGCAGCTCGAAGATGCGCCCCGGCAGCACGTAGCGGCCCACCACGGCGAGATTGGACGGCGCCTCGGCAGGCTTGGGTTTTTCCACCATGTGGCGGATGCGCGCGCTGCGCTCGTCCACCGGTACGGCATCGACGATGCCGTACTTGTCGGTCTGTTCGTGCGGCACTTCCTCCACCGCGATCACGCCGGCCTGCTCACGCTCGCCGGCCTCGGCCATCTGGCGCAACGCGCCCTTGCCCGTACCGTTCCAGATCAGGTCGTCGGGCAGCATCACGCCGAACGGTTCGTCGCCCACCACCGGCTTGGCGCACAGCACGGCATGACCCAGGCCCAACGCCTCGGGCTGGGTGACGAAGATGGCGCGCACATGCTTCGGCAAGGTGCCCTGCACCAGCGCGAGCAGCGCATCCTTGCCCTTCTCGTGCAGCTTCGCCTCCAGCTCGTAGGCCTTGTCGAAATAGTCGGCGATGGCGTGCTTGTAGCGGTTGGTGACGAAGATCAGAGTGTCGGCCCCGGCATCGACGGCCTCGTCCACCGCGTACTGGATCAGCGGCTTGTCCAGCACCGGCAGCATCTCCTTGGCCACCACCTTGGTGGCGGGCAGGAAGCGCGTGCCGAGGCCGGCCACGGGGAAAACCACCTTGCGCAAGGGCTTGCTCACTCACTTCTCTCCTGTTTCCTGGCGACGGATCGAAACCACGTTGTCCGGCTGCGCCGTCTCGCTCCAGCGGAACGACGGCAGCAGGCTGGAGACGCAGCGCCGCAGATCCTCGTCGTTGTCCGCCGCAACCGTCTCGGCCGCCTTGTTCATCATGGCCTGCAGCAGCTCCCACGACACCTGGCGGTGCTGCGCCAGGAAGATCTTGGCGTGCCGGGTGGCGCTGTACTGTTCCAGCGGGTGGAACAGCTCCTCGAACAGTTTCTCGCCGGCGCGCAGGCCGGTGTAGACGATGGGAATCTCGCTGCCCGGCTTCTTGCCGGCGAGCCGTATCATCTGCTCGGCGAGGTCGCGGATCTTCATCGGCTCGCCCATGTCCAGCGCGAAGATCTCGCCGCCCTCGCCCAGGCTGGCCGCCTGCAGGATCAACTGGCAGGCTTCCGGAATGGTCATGAAGTAGCGCGAGATTTCGGGATGCGTCACCGTGACCGGGCCGCCCTCGCGGATCTGCTGGCGGAACAACGGCACCACCGAACCGGCCGAGTCCAGCACGTTGCCGAAGCGCACCGTGATGTAGCGGGTGGCGGCATGGGCGTTGAGGTTCTGGCACCAGATCTCCGCGATGCGCTTGCAGGCGCCCATCACGCTGGTGGGGTTGACCGCCTTGTCGGTGGAAATCAGCACGAAGCATTCGACGCCGGCGTCCCGCGCGAGGTCGGCCATGGTGCGCGTGCCCAGCACGTTGTTGAGGAAGGCCGCGCGCAGCTGGCCTTGCAGCATCGGCACGTGCTTGTAGGCGGCGGCATGGAACACCACCTCGGGGCGCGCTTCGGCCAGCACCCTGCGCATCAGCACGCTGTCGCCGCAATTGGCCAGCACGCCCTCGAGCAGCAGCTCGGGATAGTTCGTGCGCAGTTCGCGGGTGATGAGGTAGAGGTTGTATTCGCTGTGGTCGATCACGACCAGGGACTGCGCGCCCAGCCGCGCCACCTGGCGGCACAGCTCCGAACCGATCGAGCCGCCGCCGCCGGTGACCAGCACGCGGCGGCCGCTGATCGTCTCGCGGATCGCGGTCCAGTCCAGCTCCACCGCGTCGCGACCGAGCAGGTCCTCGATCGCCACTTCCTTGATCTCGTTGAACTGCGCACGGCCCGCGACCACGTCGTCCAGCCGCGGAATGGTCCGGTACGGCAGGCCGCTGAGGTCGCACAGCGCAACCACCCGGCGCATCTCGCCGACCGACGCGGAGGGCAAGGCGATCAGCAGCATCTCGACGGCGGTCTCGCGGGCGATTTCCGGCAACTGGTCGAACTGCCCCAGCACCGGGTGGCCGTTGATGCTGGCGCCGCGCAGCGCGGGACGGTCGTCGAGGAAGCCCACCATCGTGTAGCCGCCGTCGCGCTGCAGGTCGCGCGACAGCACTTCGCCGGCCCGATCCGCGCCGAGGATCATCACCCGCCGCGCCGAGCGCGCGCCGGTCACGCCGCCGCGGCTGTCTTTCCAGTAACGGTAGGTGAGCCGCGGCAGACCCAGCATCAAGGCCAGCACCACCGGGTAGAGCAGCAGCATGGAACGCGGCACGCCCTGCAAGCGGTTGAGCATCGACAGCAGCAACCAGACCACGGCCGAGCCGAGCACCACGGCGCGCAGGATGTTCCACAGGTCCGGCAGACTGGCGAAGCGCCAGACGCCCCGGTACAAGCCGGTCCAGCGGAAGATCAGGCCCTGCGCCACCAGCACCACCGGGAATTCGAACCAGCGGAAGTGCACCACGTCTTCCGGCCGCACCGCGTAGCGCAGCAGCTTCGCGATCCACCACGCGAGCGCGGCCATGGCCAGGTCATGCAGCATGACCGCCATCCGTGGGTGGATGATGCCGATGAATTTACGCAGCGACATGACGGTCCCTTGGCGAATGTCGCCGCAGGCAGCGGCGCTTCAGCAGCAGCCAGATCGCCGCCGCAGCCATATAGACTGCCATGGTAACCATCCAGCCCGCGCCTGGATGACTCCAGGCCAACCAGGCCGACGGCGCAGCGAACAGCAGGTTCCATGTCATGTAGATCACGCCTCCCCCGGCATGCGTGCGCCCCCGCCTGACCAACCACTGGTACAGATGTTCGCGGTGCGCAGTGTACCAGCGCCTCCCGCGCAGGAACCGTGACAGCAAGGTCAGGCTGGCGTCCGCCACGAACGCCGAGGACAGGATCAGCGCCGGCCACAGCAGTTGCGCATCGACCCGCCACAGCAGCACCGAGAACGCGAAGATCAGGAATCCGGCACTGCCGCTGCCCACATCGCCCATGAAGATCCGCGCCGGCGGCCGGTTCAGGCACCAGAAACCGAGGCTGGCCGTCGCGAAGCAGCCGGCGGCCAGCGCCAGCGCGGGTTGTCCCGCCGCCCAGGCCAGGCCGGCCAGGCCGGCGGCCACGAACATCGCCTGCTGGGCCAGCAAGCCATCGATGCCATCCATGAAGTTGTGCAGGTTGACGCTCCAGGCACCCGCCAGCAGCAACGCCGGCAGCCACCACCACGACATGCCGGTCGCCGCCAGGGCAGCGGCAAACAGCAGCACCGCAAGCAATTGCGCGCCCAGCCGCGGCAGGATGGGCAGCGACCGGTGGTCGTCCCACCAGCCTGCCAAGGCAACCAGCGACAGACCCGCCACCACGGCGGCCACCACGACGGCAGGCCAGAGCTCCCCCGCGCCAAGCAGCGCACCTGGCAGACAAACCATGCCGGCGACGACGATGCCGATACCGCCACCGCGCGGCGTGGGCACGGTGTGGGATCGTCGCTGGCCAGGACGATCCAGCATGCCGCGGCGATGCGCATAGGCGATCGCCGCCCGCGCCGACAGCCACGCAATCAGGAAAGACAGCAGCAACCATCCCATGGTCGTGGCCACGGACGTCACTCGTTGGCGACGCCGTGGATGGGCCGGATCGTGCTCCAGCTCTTGCAGCTGGGGCACTGCCAGTGATGCGCCTTCGCGCCGAAGCCGCAGCGGCTGCAGCGGTACATCGCCTGGCCTTCCAGCAGCTTGCGGGTGAGGTCGCGCAGGATCAGGAAGTTCTCGCGCGCCTCGCCCTCGATCCGGTCCATCGTGGCTTCCAGCAGCTCCATCAGGCCGCGCACCGAGGGGCGCTGCCGCAGCTGCGCGGTCAGGAAGGCCACCGCCGCGCGCTGGCCGTCGCGCTGCTGGTACAGCCGGGTCAGCGCCAGCACCGGCGAAATGCCGTGGTAATGCTCCAGCAGTTCGCGCAGGAAACGCTCGGCGCGATCCATCTGCTGCGAACTGGCGTAGCTGTTCAGCAGCGGCGGCAGGATCTCCGGCACGAACGCGATGTCCGCGCCTATCGCGGCCTCGTATGCCTGCACCGCTTCGGCATGCTGGCCTTCCTCGGACCGCAGCCGTCCGGTCAGCATCCAGGCGCGCACGCAATCGGGCTGGCAGCGGAAGGCCTGGTCCAGATAATCGCGCGCCTCGATCCGGGCGCCATGCTGGCGCGAGCGCTCGGCCAGCTCGCAGTAGAACTGGGCGATCATCGGCGCCTCTTCCTCGCCGGTCATCACCTCCAGCCGGCGGGCGTGCTCGATCGCCTTGTTCCAGTCGCGTTCGTGCTGGTAGATCGCGATCAGGTGGCGCAGCGCCGAGGGCGCGTGCGCGTTCATCGCCACCAGGTCGCTGAACAGCGCCTCGGCGCGATCGAGCAGGCCCGCACGCATGTAGTCCTCGCCCAGTTCCAGCAAGGCCACGGTCTTGGTCGGCTCGGACAGGTTCGGCCGCGACACCAGGTGCTGGTGCAGGCGTATCGCCCGGTCCACCTCGCCCCGGCGGCGGAACAGGTTGCCCAGCGCGAGATGCGTCTCCACCGTGTCGCGGTTGTACTCGGCCAGGCGCAGGAACACCTCGATCGCCTTGTCCTGCTCCTCGTTGAGCAGGTAGTTCAGGCCGCGGAAGTAGTCCGACGAGAGCTCGTTGACCGCCGCGCCCGAGCGCCGCGCATTCCTCCGGCGGGAGGCCCACCAGCCCAGCGCGAAAGCGATGGCCGCCAGCGGCAGCAACGCATACCAGGGCATCATGCAGCGGCCGGCGTCTTGCCGGACTCCTTGCGCCGTTGCCGCTGCAGCCGCCGCTGCCGCAGGCTCATGCCCAGCCACGCGGTGAGGCCGCCCAGCAGCCAGCCCAGCACCAGCACGGCAAGCAAGGCCGCGCCCTTGGGCACGGACACCCGCGCAAACGCGAAGTCGTAGCCGACCAGATCGGCGTTGAGGGCACCCACCACCACGCCGGCGGCGACGAAAAACAGCAGGACGAGTATCGCGATCAGTCGCATGCGGCGACTTTACCCGATCATCCGTGGGCGGCACAGCACGCGGATGCCGTCGCGCTGTCCGGATTCAGCCGTGGCCGAGGGAACCGGCACGCACAGCCTGGCGATCGTCCTTGATCGCGGGAATCAAACGGGCTGCCGCCCATGGCTGCACGTTCCAGGATGGGGGCGCGACGATTCGGCCGCGGGAGCGGTGGCGGCCGCCGACCGGGGCCGTCCCCGCCAAGGCAAACAAAAAGGCAGGACCGGCTCGCGCCGCCTGCCTTCGAACATCTGCCTGCACGCGTGGCGTCAGCCGGCCGCGCTTTCTTCCTGCCCCAGGTTCACGCGTTCGCGCAGTTCCTTGCCGGGCTTGAAGTGCGGCACGTGCTTGCCGGGCAGCGCCACCGAGTCGCCGGTCTTGGGGTTGCGCCCCATACGCGGCGGCCGGTAATGCAGGGCGAAGCTGCCGAAGCCGCGCACCTCGATCCGCTCCTTGACCGCCAGCTCGACATCGGCGAACGCAAGATGGGTCTGGCGCCTGGCCAGCGCTTCGATCAATTCGGATTTGGTCATGGTCCCCGTGTCCGCGACGTGTGTCTCCGCGCTGCATGGCGCGGGGCAGTCCTGCCGCCCCGCGCCGGTTCCGCAACGCTTACTCGGCCTTGTTGAGCTGCTCCTTGAGCAGCGCACCGAGCTTGGTGGTGCCACCGGCAGCCGAGGAATACTCGGCCAGCGCTTCCTGCACGTCCTCCTCGTCCTTGGCGCGGATCGACAGCGAAAGCTGGCGGCCCTTGCGGTCCATGCCGGTGAACTTGGCCTCGACCTTGTCGCCCACCTTCAGGTGCTGGGTCGCGTCGTCGATGCGCTCCTTGGCGATGTCGTTGGCGCGGATGTAACCCTCCACGCCCTCGCCCAGGTCGATCACCGCACCCTTGGCGTCCACTTCCTTCACCGTGCCGGTGACGATGCTGCCGCGCGTGTGGCTGGCCATGAACTGGCCGAACGGGTCCTGCTCCATCTGCTTGATGCCGAGCGAGATGCGCTCGCGCTCCGGATCGACCGCCAGCACCACGGCCTCGATCTCGTCGCCCTTCTTGAAGTTGCGCACGAGGTCTTCGCCGGACATCTGCCAGGAGATGTCGGACAGGTGCACCAGGCCGTCGATGCCGCCGTCCAGGCCGATGAACACGCCGAAGTCGGTGATCGACTTGATCTGGCCGGAGACCTTGTCGCCCTTCTTGTGCATGGCGGCGAAGGCTTCCCACGGGTTGGAACGGGTCTGCTTGATGCCGAGCGAGATGCGGCGACGCTCTTCATCCACGTCCAGCACCATCACTTCGGTCTCGTCGCCGACCTGCACCACCTTGGCCGGGTTGACGTTCTTGTTGGTCCAGTCCATCTCGGACACGTGGACCAGGCCCTCGACGCCCGGCTCGATCTCGACGAAGCAGCCGTAGTCGGTGACGTTGGAGACCTTGCCGAACAGGCGCGAGCCCACCGGGTAGCGACGCGAGATGTTCACCCACGGATCGTCGCCCAGCTGCTTCAGGCCCAGCGAAACGCGGTTGCGCTCCTTGTCGAACTTCAGCACGCGCACTTCCAGCTCGTCGCCGACGTTGACGACTTCGCTCGGGTGGCGCACGCGCTTCCACGCCATGTCGGTGATGTGCAGCAGGCCGTCGATGCCGCCCAGGTCCACGAACGCGCCGTAGTCGGTGAGGTTCTTCACCACGCCCTTGATCACGGCGCCCTCGACCAGGCGCTCCAGCAGCTGTTCGCGCTCGGCGGAGAACTCGGTCTCGACGACGGCGCGGCGGCTGACCACCACGTTGTTGCGCTTGCGGTCCAGCTTGATGATCTTGAACTCGAGTTCCTTGCCCTCGAGGTAGGTCGGCTCGCGCACCGGGCGCACGTCGACCAGCGAGCCGGGCAGGAAGGCGCGGACATCCTTGATGTCGACGGTGAAGCCGCCCTTGACCTTGCCGGAGATCATGCCCTTGATGGTCTCTTCCTTGTCGAACGCCTCCTCGAGGTCGTCCCACACCATCGAGCGCTTGGCCTTCTCGCGCGACAGCTTGGTTTCGCCGAACCCGTCTTCCAGGGCTTCGAGAGCCACCTTCACGTGGTCGCCGACGTTCACCTCGAGGGTGCCATCCTCGCCCTTGAACTGTTCGATCGGGACGATGCCTTCGCTCTTCAGGCCGGCGTTGATCACGACGACGTCGTTGCGGACTTCCACCACGATGCCGGTGACGATGGCGCCGGGCTTCAGCTTGGCGATGGCCTGCTGGCTCTGTTCAAACAGTTCGGCAAAACTTTCGGTCATGTTGATTCCAGATTGGGAAAGGACGGCTGCGATGCCCGCATGCGGGTCTATGTCGGCAGCAATCCACCGGTTGGGGTGTCTCGGGAACGCCCTTGCGGGACGCCCGTCGCCACCATGGTTGAGCCCCGGCCAGCATGGCCGGAGAACGAAAACCATCGCGCCGCCCGGTTCAGGGCTGCACGACGGCGAGAACCTTTGCGACTACCTGATCGATGCTCATGCCGGTGGTATCCACCTGCACGGCCCCCGCCGCGGGCCTGAGCGGGGCGACCGTCCGCGACGCATCGCGGTGGTCACGCGCCTCGATCTCGCGTTGCAGACTTGCTAGTGTAACGTTCAGCCCCTTTTCCTTCAACTGCTTATAGCGCCTTTTCGCCCGCTCGGCGGCGCTGGCGGTAAGGAACACCTTGAACGGCGCATCGGGGAAAATCACCGTGCCCATGTCGCGCCCATCGGCGACCAGGCCCGGCGCCTTGCGGAAACCCAGTTGCAGGTCCACCAGCGCCTGCCGCACCGGGGCGATCGAGGCGATCGCCGAGGCCGCCGCGCCGGCGGTTTCCGTGCGCAATTCGTCGGTGGCGTCGTGCCCGTTGACCAGGATGCGGGTGTCGCTGCCGTCGGCGCTGGGCTGGAACCGGATCTTCGTGGTCTCGGCACAGCGGGTCACCGCGTCGGCATCGGACAAGTCCAGCCCTGCCGCGCCCGCGGCATAGCCCACCGCCCGGTACAGGGCGCCGGAATCCAGCAGCCGCCAGCCCAGGTGTTCGGCCACCCGCCGGCTGATCGTGCCCTTGCCCGAGCCCGAGGGGCCGTCGATGGTCAGCACGGGAACGGGAGCGGTTCGGCTCATGGGGAATCCAGGCAAGGCGAAAGGCCCGCATGGTATCGCGCCGGCCTGCGCGGCATCGCGTACCATATCGAAATTCCATGCGCACGCTTCGCCGATTCGCCATGAACGATCTTCGCCAAGCATTCGATCAGGCCGCCGAGGGCGTGAAACGGCTGGATTACCGCCCCGACAACGACACCCTGCTCAAGCTCTACGCGCTCTACAAGCAGGGCTCGGAGGGCGACGCCCGCGGCGAGCAACCCGGCTTCTTCGACTTCGTGGGCACCGCCAAGCATGAAGCTTGGCTGCAGTTGCAGGGGGTGTCGCCGGACGAGGCCATGCGCCGCTACATCGCGCTGGTGGAGCAGTTGCAGGCCTGAGCCAAGGGCCCTGCTTGCGTCCGCGCCCCGCAACAGGCACATTCATACGATCGTTTGAACACGGTCGCGCCATGGACTACCCCCACCTGTTCGCCCCGCTGGACCTGGGCCACGTCACCCTGCCCAACCGCATCCTGATGGGCTCGATGCACACCGGGCTGGAAGACAAGGCCGCCGATTACGACAAGCTGGCCGCCTATTTCGCCGAGCGCGCCCGCGGCGGCGTGGGGCTGATGGTCACCGGCGGCATCGCGCCCAGCATCCAGGGTTGGCTGAAGCCGTTCGGCGGCCGCCTGAGCCTGCCCTGGCACAAGCCGCGCCATCGCAAGCTCACCGATGCGGTGCACGCCGAAGGCGGTCGCATCTGCATGCAGATCCTGCACGCCGGCCGCTACGGCTATCACCCGCTGTCGGTCGCGCCCTCGGCGATCAAGTCGCCGATCACGCCGTTCACGCCGCGGGCGCTGTCCGCCGGCGGCGTGGAGCGCACCATCCGCGACTTCGTGCATTGCGCCGAACTCGCCCGCGAGGCCGGCTACGACGGCGTCGAGGTGATGGGTTCGGAGGGCTACCTGATCAACCAGTTCATCGCCGCGCACACCAACCGGCGCAGCGACGCCTGGGGCGGCGATGCCGCACGGCGCATGCGCCTGCCGGTGGAAATCGTGCGCCGTACGCGCGCGGCCGTAGGCCGCGACTTCATCATCATCTACCGGCTGTCGATGCTGGACCTGGTCGAGGACGGCCAGGACCTGGCAGAGATCGTCGCACTGGCGAAAGCCGTCGAGGCCGCCGGCGCCAGCATCATCAACACCGGCATCGGCTGGCACGAGGCGCGCGTGCCCACCATCGTTACCAGCGTGCCGCGCGCCGGCTTCGCCTGGGTGACGCGGAAGCTCAGAGGCGAAGTGTCGATCCCGCTGGTCGCCACCAACCGCATCAACATGCCCGAGGTGGCCGAACGCGTGCTGGCCGAAGGCGACGCCGACATGGTGTCGATGGCACGCCCCTTCCTCGCCGATCCCGAGTGGGCGAACAAGGCGAAAACCGGCCGCAGCGAACGCATCAACACCTGCATCGCCTGCAACCAGGCCTGCCTGGACCACGTGTTCCAGAACAAACGTGCGAGCTGCCTGGTCAATCCGCGCGCCTGCCACGAGACCGAACTGAAAATCGAACCCGCGGCGCAGCGCAAGCGCATCGCCGTGGTCGGTGCGGGTCCGGCCGGCATGGCCTGCGCCGCCACGCTGGCCGAGCGCGGCCACGCGGTGACCCTGATCGACCGCGCCACCGAGATCGGCGGCCAGTTCAACTGCGCCAAGCGCATCCCGGGCAAGGAGGAATTCCACGAAACCCTGCGCTACTTCCACCACCGCCTCGCCGACGCCGGAGTCGAATTGAAGCTCGGTCACGAGGCTGGCGCCGCCGCATTGCAGGCGGCCGGCTACGACGAGGTGGTGGTGGCCACCGGGGTCACGCCGCGCCACGCGGCCTTTCCGGGCAGCGACGACCCGCGCGTGCTGGGCTATCTCGACGTGCTGGCGCGCGAGCGGCCGGTGGGCGCACGGGTGGCGATCGTCGGCGCCGGCGGCATCGGCTTCGACGTGGCCGAATTCCTGGTCGAGCAGCAGCCCTCCCCCACCACCGACGTGGCGCGCTGGACACGCGAATGGGGCGTGGACATGCAGCTCGCCCGGCGCAGCGGCCTCGCGCCGCCGCAGCCGGAAGCGCCGCTGCGACAGGTCTGGCTGCTACAGCGCAGCGCAGGCCGCCCCGGCGCCCGGCTCAACAAGACCACCGGCTGGGTGCACCGCGCCACGCTCAAGGCCAAGCGCGTGACCATGCTGGGCAACGTGGCGTACGAGCGCTTTGACGACCAGGGCCTGCACATCAGCGTCGATGGACAACCGCAGCTTCTCCCGGTCGACAACGTGGTGATCTGCGCCGGCCAGGAACCGGAGCGCCGCCTCGCCGACGATCTCGCGAGCCTGGGCATCACCGCGCACCTGATCGGCGGCGCGGACGTGGCCGCCGAACTCGATGCGAAACGGGCCATCGATCAGGGAACGCGGCTGGCCTGCCGGCTCTGAGGTCGCACGCCCGCTGCGTCGCCACGCGCACCGCCGCGGCCGGGACTGCCGGCCGCGACGACGGGTACAAAGAAAACGCCCCGCGACGCGACGCATCGATACGGCCCGGGGGGGGAGTGGCCAGTATCGTTTTCAGCGTCGCCGCGAGGCGAGGCCGCCACCATCGGGGGAGGGGGGTGATGGTGGGGCGAGGGCTATTTTATGAGCGACGCGTTCAAGTATCTAATATATATTTAGATCGTTCCTTATATGGAAAACGACTATGTTCGACTTCCGCCAGTTGCGCTACTTCATCGCGGTCGCCGAGGAGTTGAGCTTCACCCGCGCCGCCATCCGTCTGCATATCTCGCAGCCGCCGCTGTCGCAGCAGATCCAGGCGCTGGAGCGCGACCTCGGCGTGCCCCTGCTGGAACGCAGCAAGCGCAAGGTGACGCTGACCGAACCGGGCCAGGTGTTCCTCGAACAGGCTCGCCATATCCTGGCCCAGGCCGAAACGGCGCGCACCCGCACCGTTGCAGCCGCAGCGGGCCACAGCGGCCAGCTGCGACTGGCCTATACGGTATCGGTGTCGTTCCACCCCGCCCTTCCGCGCGCCCTGCTGCGCCACCGGCAAGCGGCGCCGGGGGTGAACATGCAACTGCGCGAGATGTATACCGAAGCCCAGTTCGCGGCCTTGCTGGCCAACGAGATCGACGTCGGTTTCGTGCGCGACGAACCCCGCCACGTCCAGGATGCGCGCCAGCTGCGGCTGAGCGTGCTGGACCGCGAACCGCTGCTGCTGGCCCTGCCCTCCAGCCATGTACTGGCCGGCCGGGAGAGCCTGCGCATGGCCGAGGTGGCCGACGAGGCCTTCGTCAGCCAGCCGCGCGAACTCGCGGCGACCCTGCACGACCGGCTGCGGTCGCTGGCCGGCGAAGCCGGCTTCCAGCCCCGGATCGTGCAGCAGGCCCAGCAGATCAACGGCCTGCTGGCGCTGGTGGCTGCCGGCCTGGGACTGGCGCTGGTGCCGGCGACGATGCGCACCGTGCACCTTGCCGGGGTCAGCTACGTGCCGCTGGCCGACCCGGACGCCCACCTGCTGCTGGCGCTGGCCTGCCGCGTGGGCGATCCGTCGCCGGTGCTGGCCCAGTTCCTCGCCACGGCGGAGCAATCGGCCAGCGGCCCGGATGCCTGAACCGGTGACTTGTGGCTGGCGATTCAGCGGGTTATACTTGCCCGCTGACATTTTTCGTTTGGTATCAGGAGCTCGCCGTGAAGGTGCTTAACTCGTTGAAGTCCGCCAAGGCGCGGCACCGCGACTGCAAGATCGTGCGTCGTCGCGGCAAGGTGTTCGTGATCTGCAAGAGCAACCCGCGTTTCAAGGCTCGCCAGCGCTGAACCCGGCGCGGCGGTGCCCATGAGAGGCCGCGCCCTGCGCGGCCTTTTTCGTGCCCGCAGCCATGCCGCAACGCCTCAGCCGCCTGCCGATCCTCCGCTGCGCGGCGGCCGGCACGACCACCAGAACAGCGCCGCGGACACGGACAGCGAGACCCAGTAGTCGCTGGGCGCCGGTCCCCACCAGTGGATGTGCCACGGGATGTAGCGCGGCGCGAAATGCGCGATGCCGTAGGCCGGGTTCAGCACGAACCACAAAAAGTCCTCGGCGATCCAGAACAGCATGATGCAGGCGAACACGCGCGCCTCGGCGCGCCAGCTCCAGCGGCCGGTGAAGATCAGCGGAAAATGGAAACACAGCGCCATGAACGGGAACAGCCACGCGTGGTAGCCCGTCATCGGCCGGCTGCTCCAGAAAATATCCAGCCACACGTTGTGATCGATGCGCCAGGTCGGCAGGTTCGCCGCCCAGCCGGCGGCGCCCTCGATCTGTATCTCCACGTTGGCGAAGAAGAAGGCCAGCAGGACCGTCCAGGCTACGGTCAATACCAGTACCAGTGGGCGCATGGGGGGAAGGTCGTCCCCTGCGCGCAAGGGGCGTTGATCCAGCTGACGCACGCTCAATGGTCCATCGGCGCGGCTGCCGGCGATCCGCCTTCAAGCTGCCCTCGCACGATCTCCAGCACACGTCGTGCCGCCTGTGGCTGGCCGAGGCGGCGTGCGTGTTCGCGCATCCGCGCCAGGCGCTGCGGTTCGGCCAGCAACTGGCGCACCCGGTATTCGAGCGAGACCAGGTCGATCGCTTTCAGCGCCGCGCCCTGTTCCAGCACGTAGTCCGCGTTGCGTTCCTCCTGGCCGGGCACGGGCGCGTACACCACCATCGGCACGCCCATCGCCAGGCACTCGGACGTGGTCAGGCCGCCGGGCTTGGTGATCACCAGGTCGGAGCAGGCCATCAGCTGGGGCACCTCGTTGGTGAAGCCGAACGGAAACAGCCGCCCCGGATGTTCCGCCGCATGGATCTTCAGCTTGGCCAGCGCGGCCTCGTTGCGGCCGGCCAGCACGATGAGCTGGAAATCGTGTTCGAGCCGCATCAGCGCGGCCGCCACTTCGTCGAGCTTGCCGACGCCGGCGCCGCCGCCCATCAGCATGATGGTCAGCCGTGCCGGGTCCAGGCCGAAACGCGCGGCGCAGGCCTGGCGATCCTGGGGCTGGGTGAATGCCGGCATCACAGGAATGCCGGTGGTGTGGACGCGCTCCGCCTCGATGCGGTTGGCCTTCATGCGGAAGGCGATTTCGTCGCTGGCGGCGAAGAAGCCGGTCATGCGTGGGATCACCCACATGCCATGCAGGTCGAAATCGGTGACCTGGACCCATACCGGCACCGTGAAACGCTCGCGCCGGATCTCGTGCATCAGCATTTCGGCGGGCAGGAAGTGGGTGCAGACGATGGCGTCGGGCGCGAACGCGTTGATCGCCTTGCGCAGGTCGCCCGTGCCGAGCCGCTCCATGGCACGCCGCAGCTTCTGCATCGGGCCGTCCGGATCGGCGTCCGAGCTGCGCTGGTACAGCATGCCCCACAGCGTGGGGTAGCTGCTGATCAGCGTGATGTAGAAATCGGTGTACAGCTTGCGGAATGCGGATGGCACGTAGTCCATCGCATCCAGATGCTTCGTCTCGACCTGCGGCAGCGTAGCCTCTGCGGTCAGCCGCAGCGCCTCGGCGGCACGCATGTGGCCCGCACCGGCGGATACGCTGAGAAACAGGATTTTCTGCTGCGGCATGGTGCGGACCGTTGTCGGATGTGCATCGGCGGGAGCGGCCACGCCCCCGCATGGCTCGTCGGGTTGACCACGCCTGTGGCCAACCGTTCCGCGCACAATACCTCCAACCCGCACTCAGGAATAACGCACGCCGGTGATTTCGTAGTGCTTGACCCCGTTCGGGGCGGTGAACTCGAAGCTGTCGCCCTCGTTCTTGCCGATCAGCGCGCGGGCGATCGGCGAGGAGACGGCGATCAGGCCCTGCTTGATGTCGGCTTCGAGGTCGCCCACGATCTGGTAGGTCACCTCGGCGCCGCTGTCCTCGTCCGCCAGGTCCACGATGGCGCCGAACACCACCTTGCTGCCGGGGTTCAGCCGCGACACGTCGATCACCTCGGCGGTGGAGAGCAGCGCTTCCAGCTGGGCGATGCGGCCCTCGATGAAGCTCTGCAGCTCGCGCGCGGCGTGGTATTCCGCGTTTTCCTTGAGGTCGCCGTGCGCGCGGGCCTCGGCGATCGCCGCGATGATGCGCGGGCGTTCTCCGGACTTCAGGCGTTCCAGCTCGGCGCGCAGGCGTTCCGAGCCGGCCTTGGTGATGGGGGCGCGAGCGCTCATGCGTTCAGCTCCTTGTGCAGTTCCTGCAGGCTGTGCACGTCTTCGCTGCCGTGGAAATCCAGCGAATGGACCAGCGCACGCGCGCCCGCGACGGTGGTGGAATAGGTGACGCGCTGCTGCAGCGCCTCGCGCCGGATCGAGAACGAGTCGGCGATCGCCTGCTTGCCCTCGGTGGTGTTGACGATATAGACGATCTCGCCGTTCTTGATCAGGTCGACGATGTGCGGACGGCCCTCGAGCACCTTGTTGATGCGCTCGCAGGCCACGCCGTGGCCGCTGAGATAAGCCGCCGTGCCGGCGGTGGCGACCAGGGTGAAGCCCTTCGCCAGCGCTTCGCGCGCCACCGGCAGCAGGCGATCCTTGTCGGCATCGCGCACCGACACGAACACCTTGCCCCGCGGCGGCGTCTTGATGCCGGCGGCGTCATGGCCGCGCGCGAACGCGGCGCCGAAGCTGCGGCCCACGCCCATCACCTCGCCGGTGGAGCGCATCTCGGGGCCGAGGATCGGATCCACGTTCTGGAACTTCAGGAACGGGAAGATCGCTTCCTTCACCGAGTAGTAGCCCGGGATCGTTTCCTTCGTGGTGCCCTGCTCGATGAGCGAACGGCCCGCCATGGCGCGCGCGGCGATCTTGGCCAGCGGCACGCCGGTGGCCTTGGACACGAACGGCACCGTGCGCGAGGCGCGCGGATTCACTTCCAGGATGAACACGGTGTCGCCCTGGATCGCGAACTGGGTGTTCATCAGGCCGATGACCTTCAGCTCCTTCGCCATCGCGGCGGCCTGCCGGCGCATCTCGTCCTGCACCTCGGCGGACAGCGAATACGGCGGCAGCGAGCAGGAGGAGTCGCCGGAATGCACGCCGGCTTCCTCGATGTGCTCCATGATGCCGCCGATCAGCACGTTGCCCTGCGCGTCGGCGATGATGTCGACGTCCACCTCGACCGCGTGGTCGAGGAAGCGGTCGAGCAGCACCGGCGAATCGTTCGACACCTGCACCGCCTCGCGGATGTAGCGCGACAGGTCGGCGTCGTCGTACACCACTTCCATCGCGCGGCCGCCCAGCACGTAGCTGGGGCGCACCACCAGCGGATAGCCGATCTCGCGCGCCAGCGCCAGCGCCTCGTCGGCGTTGCGCGCGGTGCGGTTCGGCGGCTGGCGCAGGCCGAGCTTGTGGATCATCTGCTGGAAGCGCTCGCGGTCTTCCGCGAGGTCGATGCTGTCCGGCGAGGTGCCGATGATCGGCGCGCCGGCCGCTTCCAGCGCGCGCGCCAGCTTCAGCGGCGTCTGGCCGCCGTACTGCACGATCACGCCCTTCGGCTTTTCGAGGTCGATGATCTCCAGCACGTCTTCCAGCGTCAGCGGCTCGAAGTACAGGCGGTCGGAGGTGTCGTAGTCGGTCGACACGGTTTCCGGGTTGCAGTTGACCATGATGGTCTCGAACCCGTCCTCGCGCAGCGCCAGCGCGGCATGCACGCAGCAGTAGTCGAACTCGATGCCCTGGCCGATGCGGTTCGGGCCGCCGCCGAGCACGACGATCTTTTCGCGGTCGGTCGGGGCGGCCTCGCACTCTTCCTCGTAGGTCGAGTACATGTAGGCCGTGGTGGTGGCGAATTCGGCGGCGCAGGAGTCCACGCGCTTGTACACCGGGCGCACGCCCAAGGTGCGGCGCAGGTGGCGCACGGCGGCCTCGTCCGAACCGGTGAGTTCGGCGATGCGCGCATCGGCGAAACCCATGCGCTTCAGCTCGCGCATGCGCGGCTCGTCCAGCGCGGCGATGCCTTGCGCCTTGACCTCCTGCTCGGTCAGCACGATGTCCTCGAACGCGGCGAGGAACCAGGGATCGACGCGGCTGAGCCCGTACACCTCTTCCAGCGTGAGGCCCGCGCGGAACGCGTCGGCCAGGTGGAACACGCGGTCGGGGCGCGGCTCGCGCAGCTCGCGCTTGAGCGTGGCGAGGCCTTCGTCCGTGCCGATGTCCAGGCCGGTCGGGTTGAGGCCGGTCTTGCCGATCTCCAGGCCGCGCAGCGCCTTCTGCAGCGACTCGTGGAAGCTGCGGCCGATCGCCATCACCTCGCCCACCGACTTCATCTGGGTGGTGAGGCGCGCGTCGGCCTGCGGGAACTTCTCGAACGCGAAGCGCGGAATCTTGGTGACCACGTAGTCGATGGTCGGCTCGAACGAGGCCGGCGTGAGGCCGCCGGTGATGTCGTTCTTCAGTTCGTCCAGCGTGTAGCCCACGGCCAGCTTGGCCGCGATCTTGGCGATCGGGAAGCCGGTGGCCTTGGAGGCCAGCGCGGACGAACGCGACACGCGCGGGTTCATCTCGATCACCACCACGCGGCCGTTCTCGGCATTGATGCCGAACTGCACGTTGGAGCCGCCGGTGTCCACGCCGATCTTGCGCAGCACCGCGATCGAGGCGTCGCGCAGGCGCTGGTATTCCTTGTCGGTGAGCGTCTGCGCCGGCGCCACGGTGATCGAGTCGCCGGTGTGCACGCCCATCGGGTCGAGGTTCTCGATCGAGCACACGATGATGCAGTTGTCCGCGGTGTCGCGGACCACTTCCATCTCGAACTCCTTCCAGCCCAGCACGGATTCCTCGACCAGCACCTCGTGCACCGGCGAGAGGTCGAGGCCGCGCTTCACGATCTCCTCGAATTCCTCCTTGTTGTACGCGATGCCGCCGCCGGAACCGCCCAGCGTGAAGCTGGGGCGGATGATGGTGGGGAAGCCGACCCGCACCTGGATCTCCACCGCCTGCTCGTAGCTCTTCGCGACTTCCGCCCTGGGGCAGTCCAGGCCGATCTCGGCCATCGCCTGCTTGAACAGCTCGCGATCCTCGGCCATGCGGATCGCGTCGCGCTTGGCGCCGATCAGCTCGACCTTGTACTTGTCCAGCACGCCGTTGTCGGCGAGGTCCAGCGCGCAGTTCAGCGCGGTCTGGCCGCCCATGGTGGGCAGCACCGCGTCCGGGCGCTCCTTGGCGATGATGCGCCCCACCGTCTGCCAGTTGATCGGCTCGATGTAGACGGCGTCGGCCATCTCCGGGTCGGTCATGATGGTGGCGGGATTGGAGTTCACCAGGATCACCCGGTAGCCCTCTTCCTTCAGCGCCTTGCAGGCCTGCGCGCCGGAGTAGTCGAACTCGCAGGCCTGGCCGATCACGATCGGGCCGGCGCCGATGATGAGGATGCTCTTGATGTCGCTACGCTTGGCCATCTCAGCGGGCCTCCTGCATCAGCTTGGCAAACCGGTCGAACAGGTAACCGATGTCGTGGGGGCCGGGGCTCGCTTCCGGGTGCCCCTGGAAGCAGAACGCCGGGCGGTCGGTGAGCGCGAAGCCCTGCAGCGTGCCGTCGAACAGCGAGGTGTGCGTGACCCGCACGTTCGCCGGCAGCGTGGCCGGGTCCACCGCGAAACCGTGGTTCTGGCTGGTGATCAGCACGCGGCCGTCGCCGTGGTCCTTCACCGGGTGGTTGGCGCCGTGGTGGCCGAACTTCATCTTCAGCGTCTTCGCGCCCAGCGCCAGGCCCATGATCTGGTGGCCGAGGCAGATGCCGAACAGCGGGATCTTCGCGTCGAGGAAGGCCTTGGCAGCGGCGATCGCGTAGTCGCAGGCGGCCGGGTCGCCAGGGCCGTTGGAGAGGAACACGCCATCGGGCTGCATCGCCAGCGCCTCGGCCGCCGGCGTCTGCGCCGGCACCACCGTGATGTCGCAACCCTGCTCGGCGAGCAGGCGCAGGATGTTCTGCTTCACGCCGAAGTCGTAGGCCACCACCTTGAAGCGCCTGGCCGGCTGGTTGAAAGCCATGCGGTCGAGGTCGTAGACGCCTTCGTTCCAGGCGTACGGACTGGTCGCGCTGACCACCTTGGCCAGGTCCATGCCGTTCAGGCCGGGGAAGGCCCGCGCCTTGGCCAGCGCGGCCTCGGCCGAGATGCCCTCGCCAGCGACGATGCAGCCGGCCAGCGCGCCCTTGTCGCGCAGGATGCGCGTGAGGCGGCGGGTATCGATGCCGGCGATCGCCACGACGCCGTGGCGCCTGAGGTAATCGGGCAGGCTTTCGGTGCTGCGCCAGTTGCTGGCCCGGCGCGGCACGTCGCGCACGATCAGGCCGGCGGCGTGCACCTTGCCGGATTCGACGTCCTCGGCGTTGCAGCCGGTGTTGCCGATGTGGGGGTAGGTCAGGGTGACGATCTGCCGGCTGTACGAGGGATCGGTGAGGATCTCCTGGTAGCCGGTCATGGCGGTGTTGAAGACCACCTCGCCAACGGTTTCACCAGTCGCGCCCACGGCATGGCCGTGGAACACGCTGCCGTCTTCGAGGGCGAGCAGTGCGGGGATGGGCATGGGAACCGCCTTTCGGGTGCAGCAAAGTCCGCAAGCCGCGCGAGACAGGCTTGGGACCTTGGAGGGGAGGACATTCGGGCGGGTCGCAATGATAGGCGTCGCGGACCTTTCTGTCCACTTCGAACGTGACAAATGGCGCCAACTCCGTCAGCACCCGTACCGCCTGCCGGCGCTACACTCGCCGCGTCTTTTCACCGGATTGAAACCTGTACATGAACCCGGCCGCCCTGCTGGACCCTGCGCGCCTAGACCGCCCGGATACCCTGATCCGGCATGAACCGTTTCCGTTCATGATCGCGCATGGCCAGTTGCCGGACGAAGCGCGCGGCGACCTGGACCGGGACTTTCCGCCCTATTCCAGCGCCGGCTTCTTTCCCTGGAACCCGGACGACTGCGGCCCCTCGGTCAATGCGCTGGTGGAACAGCTCGTCGCCCCGGCCTTCGCCGGCCTGATCGGCCAGCGGCTGGGGATTCCCGACCTCGGCGACTATCCCACCCTGGTGACGCTGTGCCGGCTGCTGAACCGGCGCCACGGCACCATCCACACCGACAGCAAGTCCAAGGTCGCCACCGCCCTGCTCTACCTCAACCCGCAATGGCGCGATACCAGCGACGGCTGCCTGCGCTTCCTGGAAAAGATCGACGACATCGACGCCACCGTGGCGCCCGAACTGCCGCCGCTGTACGGCGAGTTCGCGGTGTTCAAGCGCGCCGAGAATTCCTTCCACGGCCACCTGCCCTACGAGGGCGAGCGCCGGGTGATCCAGGTGGCCTGGCTCACCAGCGAGGAGGAGAAGCTGCGCAAGACCAGGCGTGGCGAGTTCTCCCGCCTGTTCAAGAAGCTGCTGGGCCGGCTGGACACGCGCTACGGCGCCGGCCGCGACCGCAACGCCGCCCACCGCGACTGAGCCGCGCTCAGCGGGCGAAGTGCCAGGCCACGTAGGCGGCGAACACGCCGTACAACAGGCCCACCGGCAGCAGCCGGCGCGCGTCCACGTGGCCGCGCCGGAACAGCCGCCACAGGTAGACGATGGCAATCGCGGTGAGCGCGCCGGACACGATCAGCGGCGGGTCGAACAACCACGGCGTGGCGAAGATCGCCAGCGCGCTGGGGATGGTGGCCTGGATCATCATCGCGCCGGAGATGTTCGCCAACGCCAGGCGCTCCTTGCCCTGGCGCACCCAGATCAGCGCGTTGAGCGTTTCCGGCAGCTCGGTCGCGACCGGGCTGAGCACCAGCGCCACCAGGTGCGGCGGCAAGGCAAAGGCCTCGCCGATCGCTTCCAGCTGCCCCACGAACACCCGCGAGGCCGCGGCGATCACCGTCAGTGCAGCCACCGTCTGCACCAGCACCCAGCGCATCGCCGGCTCGGCCTGCCGCGGCGACAGTTTCAGCGGCTCCAGCTCCTCCTCGTCCGGCGCGCTGTCGTCGCTGCGCATCTCGCGCCACACGTACAGCGCGTAGGCCAGCAGGAACAGTACGCCCAGCAGCGGCTTCAGCGCGAACACCACGAGGCCCAGGCCCACCTTGACCGCGAAGATCGCCAGGAACCAGGCCTGGTCGTGGGCCAGCCGCTGGTGGTCGACGCGCACCAGGCGGTCGGTGCGCCGCAGGCGGCGGCGGTTGAACCACAGCGCCGCGCCGACCACCGCGTAGGCAATGGTGGCCAGCACCAGCGGGCCACCCATGGCCGCACCCACGCCGATGTCGCGCGCCTCCGGGCTCTTGCCGAAGACCACCGCCACGAAGGTCACCGCGCTTTCCGGCAACGCGGTGCCGAACGCCGCCAGCACGGTGCCGGTGGTGGTCGCGCCGAGCTTGAGCTTGCGCCCCAGCCATTCGATGCCGTTGACGAAGTATTCGCAGGCGAGATAGATCGCGCCGGCCGAGACGAGGAACAGGCAGAACGTGAGCAGCATGGGATGCACGTGGGCCGGGCGAACGGGACAACCGATGGCGCAGCGACACCGTTCGCCCGGCCGGGTGAACATATCGCTGGCCAAAGGTCTCGCCGGGCAAGTCGCCGCTTGGCGACGCTGCTGTCCGCACCATGGCGCCACACGGCGGCGACCAAGTCTGTTGATGCGAACGCCTCTGGGGACGAGGCTGGCTACTCCCCAATGACAGGCTGGCGATGCTAGCTGCCGCCGACAGGCGCGGCAAGCCCTTGCGCGCTCAGCCCGTGGACGCGAGCACGTCCTCCAGCCGCCATTGCCCGGCCGCGCGACCGACCAGCCAGTGCGCGGCCTGCAGCGCGCCGCGCGCGAAGATCGTGCGGTCGGTGGCGCGATGGCCCAGTTCCAGCCGCTCGCCCGGCCCGATCAGCAACGCCTGGTGCTCGCCCACGATGTCGCCGCCGCGCACCACCGCAAAGCCGATGCTGCCAGCCCTGCGCTTGCCGGTCTGGCCTTCGCGGCTGTAGACCGCCGCGGCATCCAGCGTGGTGTCGCGCGCCGCGGCAGCGGCCCGCCCCAGCGCCAGCGCCGTGCCCGAGGGCGCGTCCTGCTTGCGGCCGTGATGGGCTTCGACGATCTCCAGATCCCAGTCCGGCAGTGCCGCGGCGGCCTCGCGCAACAACCGCGTGAGCAGCGCCACGCCCAGGCTGAAATTCGCAGCGCGCAACAGCGCGATGCGCGAGCCGGCGGCTTCCAGCCGTGCCTGCAGGCTCGCGTCGAGGCCGGTGGTGCCGGTGACCAGGGGAATGCCGTGTGCGAGGCAGTGATCCAGCGTCGCCGTCAGGCCGGCCGGCCCGCTGAAGTCGATCACCACGTCGAGCGCCGGCGCCTTCGACCAGTCGTGTACCTGGCACAGCGGGTGCCCGAACCACACCGGCTCGCCGTCGTGCGTCGAGCCCGGCGACACCACCGCGTACGCCAGCTCGAAACGGTTGTCCGAACGGAGCAGCGACATCAGGGCCTGCCCCATGCGGCCGGAAGCGCCGTTGATGGCGAGGCGGATCGGGGAAGTGGTCATGGCGTGCAATCCGGAAACGTGGCGGAACAAACCGCGCGAGAGTAGCAGGATGCCGGACCGGCGCGGGCATGGCGCCGCGCCGCACGCTGCAGTATTACGAAGTCACCCGCGACCAGAACTGCTTCACGCCGTCGACCCAGTTCTTCGCCCGCGGCATGTGCTCCTCGACCCTGCCGTCGTTGAGGCTGGCTTCGAGCTGTTCGAACAGTTCGCGCTGCTGCTTGGTGAGGCGCACCGGGGTTTCCACCACCACCCGGCAGATCAGGTCGCCGGCGCGACCGCTGCGCACGGACTTCACGCCGCGCCCGCGCAGGCGGAAGGTCTGTCCGGTCTGGGTCTCCGGCGGGATGCTGATGGGCACCTCGCCGTCCAGCGTGGGCACCGGCAACTCGGCGCCCAGCGCCGCCTGCGAGAAGCGGATCGGCACTTCGCAGTAGAGGTCGTTGCCCTCGCGCTGGAAGATGCGGTGCTCGCGCACGTGCACTTCCACGTAGAGATCGCCGGCGGGCGACCCCGACGGACCGGCTTCGCCCTGGCCGGTGAGGCGGATGCGGTCGCCGTTGTCGACGCCGGCGGGAATCTTCACCGACAACGCGCGCGTTTCCTCCAGCCGTCCTTCGCCGTGGCAATGCCTGCACGGCTTCTCGATGGTCTGGCCGCTGCCGCCGCAATGCGGGCAGGCCTGCTGGATCGAGAAGATGCCGTTCTGCATGCGCACGCGGCCATGGCCGTGGCAGGTCTTGCACTGCGTGGTCTTGCCGTCGGCCGAACCGCTGCCGTTGCAGTGGTGGCAGTTGACCTGGGTGGGAATCTCGATCTTCTTCTCGATGCCGAACACGGCTTCCTCGAGGTCGAGCTCCATGATGTAGCGCAGGTCGGCGCCGCGGCGCGGCTGGCGGCCGCGGCCACCGCCGAAGATGTCGCCGAAGATGTCGCCGAAGATGTCGCCCATGTCGCCGAAACCGGCGCCGCCGCGACCGCCCATGCCGCCCTCGAAGGCGGCGTGGCCGTACTGGTCGTACAGCGGGCGTTTCTGCGCGTCGGCGAGCACTTCGTAGGCCTCCTTGGCCTCCTTGAACTTCTCCTGCGCGTGCGGATCGTCCGGACAGCGGTCCGGGTGGTACTTCATCGCCAGACGGCGGAAGGACTTCTTCAGCTCGACCTCGGTGACGGTACGTTCGACACCCAGGACTTCGTAGTAATCACGCTTGCTCATTGCTTGCCTTGATCCGCGATTCGATGCGCCGATCAGGGATGAACCAGATCGCTGCCACCGTGGCATAAAACAGACAGGACAGCCACGGCAGCCACTCCACGACCGCCAGCGCCGACAGGTACAGCACCAACGACAGCTTGCCCTTGGTGTCGCTGCCCACCGCCTGCGAAAGCAGCGAATCGCGGCCGTTGAAGGCCACGATTTCCCGCTGCATCAGCAGGAAGGCCACGCCCGTCATCAGCAGCACGACGCCGTAGAGGGCGACGGGCACCGTGTCGAAGTGGCTTTCGCTCATCCAGGCGGTGGTGAACGGCACCAGCGTCACCCAGAACAGCCAGTGCAGGTTGGCCCACAGCACGCGTCCGTTGATGCGCTCGGTGGCCCGCAGCATGTGATGGTGATTGTTCCAGTACAGGCCGATGTACACGAAGCTCAGGACATAGCTCAACGCCGCCGGCCACAAGGCCAGCAGCGCCTGCCACTCGGTGGTGTGCGGCGGCTTCAGCTCCAGCACCATGATGGTGAGGGCGACCGCCATCACGCCGTCGGTGAACGCTTCCAGTCTGCCTGTGCCCATGCCCTTCCCCGGCCGTCTTCACGGCAGCGGCCCGCATGCCTTCGCCAGGCATGCGGGCCGCCGCAACGACATCACTTCTTGCCGTCGTCCTTCACTTCGGTGAACTCGGCGTCCACCACGTCGTCCGGCTGCGCCGGGCCTTGCGGGCCGGGCTGCGGGCCGGCGTCGGCCGGGCCGCCCTGGGCGGCGGCGTACAGCGCCTGCGCGGCCTGCTCCAGCTTGGAGATCTTCGACTCGATCAGCGCCTTGTCGTCGCCGTCCTTGACCTTCTCCAGCTCCGACAGCGCTTCCTCGATGCTGCCGATCTGGGCGCCGACCTTGCCGCCGTGTTCCTTCAGCGCGCTGCGGGTGGCGTGCACCAGCTGGTCCGCCTTGTTGCGGGTGCCGACCAGCTCGTGGAACTTCTTGTCCTCTTCCTTGTTCGCCTCGGCGTCCGCGACCATGCGGTTGATCTCGTCCTCGGACAGGCCCGAGCCGGCCTTGATCTCGATCTTCTGTTCCTTGCCGGTCTTCTTGTCCTTGGCCGACACGTGCAGGATGCCGTTGGCGTCGATGTCGAAGGTCACCTCGATCTGCGGCATGCCGCGCGGCGCCGGGTCGATGCCGGAGAGGTCGAACTTGCCCAGCGACTTGTTCGCGCTGGCGCGCTCGCGCTCGCCCTGCAGCACGTGCACGGTCACCGCGGTCTGGTTGTCGTCGGCGGTGGAGAACGTCTGCGCGGCCTTGGTCGGCACCGTGGTGTTCTTCTCGATGAGCTTGGTCATCACGCCGCCCATGGTCTCGATGCCCAGCGACAACGGGGTGACGTCGAGCAGCAGCACGTCCTTCACCGAACCGCCCAGCACGCCGCCCTGGATCGCCGCGCCCACGGCCACGGCCTCGTCGGGGTTGACGTCCTTGCGCGGCTCCTTGCCGAAGAAGTCCTTCACCGACTCCTGCACCTTGGGCATGCGGGTCTGGCCGCCGACGAGGATCACCTCGTCGACGTCGGACACGCGCAGGCCGGCGTCGTTGAGCGCGGTGCGGCAGGGCTCGATGGTGCGCTTGACCAGGTCCTCGACCAGCGCTTCCAGCTTGGCGCGGGTGAGCTTGATGTTGAGGTGCTTCGGACCGGAGGCGTCGGCCGTCACGTACGGCAGGTTCACCTCGGTCTGGTGCGCGGAGGACAGCTCGATCTTGGCGCGCTCGGCCGCGTCCTTCAGGCGCTGCAGGGCCAGCGGGTCCTTGCGCAGGTCGATGCCCTGGTCCTTCTGGAACTCCTCGACCAGGTAGTCGATGACGCGCATGTCGAAGTCTTCGCCGCCGAGGAAGGTGTCGCCGTTGGTGGCCAGCACCTCGAACTGCTTCTCGCCGTCGACCTCGGCGATCTCGATGATCGACACGTCGAAGGTGCCGCCGCCGAGGTCGTACACCGCGATCTTGCGGTCGCCGCCCTTCTTGTCCAGGCCATAGGCCAGCGCGGCCGCGGTCGGCTCGTTGATGATGCGCTTCACTTCCAGGCCGGCGATGCGGCCGGCGTCCTTGGTGGCCTGGCGCTGGCTGTCGTTGAAGTAGGCGGGCACCGTGATCACGGCCTCGGTGACCGGCTCGCCGAGATAATCCTCGGCGGTCTTCTTCATCTTCATCAGCACCTTCGCGGAGATCTCCGGCGGCGCCATCTTCTTGCCGTCGGCGGTCTGCACCCAGGCGTCGCCGTTGTCGTTCGCGACGATGCCGTAGGGCACGATGTGGAGGTCCTTCTGCACCTCGGCATCGGTGAACTTGCGGCCGATCAGGCGCTTCACCGCATAGAACGTGTTCTTGGGGTTGGTCACGCCCTGGCGCTTGGCCGGCGCGCCGACCAGCACTTCGCCGTCCTTGCTGAAGGCCACGATGGACGGCGTGGTGCGGTCGCCCTCCGAATTCTCGATGACCTTGGCGGTGCTGCCGTCCATCACGGACACGCAGGAGTTGGTGGTGCCCAGGTCGATGCCGATGATCTTGCCCATGTGTCTAGCTCCCGAATCTCGTAGGCGGCCCCACGACCGCGCAATGGTTTCCAGATGGGGCCCGCGTGCGGCGAATCAATGCCGACGGAGCACCCGATGCGTAGCGTTCAGCGTCGCGCGGCTCAGTCCTTCGCCACGGCGACGAGCGCCGGACGCAACAGGCGGTCGTTGAGCACGTAGCCCTTCTGCAGCACGCTGACCACGGTGCCGGCCACCGCGTTGGGCGCCTCGACCATGCTCACCGCGTGGTGGCGCTCCGGGTCCAGCGGCTGGCCCAGCGGGTCGACCTGCGCCAGGCCGTTGCTCTCGCCCACCTTGAGCAGGGACTTCAGCGTGAGGCTCAGGCCTTCACGCATCGAAGCCACGTCGGCGGTCGCGACCGCGAGGCCGCTTTCCAGGCCGTCGTACACCGGCAGCAGCTCGTTCAGCAGTTTCTCGTTCGCGAAGCGGCGCGCCTGTTCCAGGTCGCGGTGCAGGCGGCGGCGCTGGTTCTCGATCTCGGCCTTCTCGCGCAGCACGGTCTCGCGCAACTCGGTATTGCTGGCCTCCAGTTCGGCCACGCGGGCCTTGAGCGCCTCCAGGTCGGCCTGGAGCGCCGCGTCGGCGGCATCGGCCTCGGGCGTCGCCTGCGGGGCGTGCGGATCGTTGTTCTGCATGAATGACTCCAAACCTCGTCCAAGGCCGGCATGTATTGCCGACCGCTCGAAACTCGCGGGTATCCCCGCCTCCCGTGGCCTCTATGAGGCCGTCGCGGCGCGATTCAAGGCATCGCTGAGCAGGCCGGCCGTGGCCTGCACCACCGGGATCACCCGCTCGTAGGCCATGCGGGTCGGGCCGATCACGCCCACCGCCCCCAGCACGCGGCCCTGCACGCCATAGCTTGCGGTGACCACGCTGCAGCCGTCCAGCGCCGCGAAGCCCGATTCCTCGCCGATGAACAGGCGCACGCCCGGGGCGCGCGCGCACACTTCCATCAGCTGCAGCAATTCGTTCTTCTGCTGGAACGCCTCGAACAGCTCGCGCAGCCGCTGCAGGTCGGCCAGCTCGGCATAACCCATCAGGTTGGTCTGGCCGCTGACCAGTACCTCGTCGCCGCCGGCCTGCGGCGCGAACGAGGCGGTGGCCAGCTCGGTGGCGGACGCCACCAGCCGGTTCAGCTCGCTGCCCGCCGCGCGCAGCTCGGCCAGCAGGTGCGCGCGGATGTCGTCCACCCGCAGGCCCACGAAATGCGTGTTGATGTAGTTGGCCGCCTGCTCCAGCTCGCGGCCGTCCAGCGGCTTGGCCAGCTGCACGACGCGGTTCTGCACCTGGTTGTCGGAGAACACCAGGATCACCAGCACCTGCGCGTCGGGCAGCGGCACGAAGTCGATGTGGCGCAGCGGGAAATCCGCCTGCCGCGGCACCGTCACCACGCCGGCGAAATGCGTCATCGCGGAAAGCAGGGCCGAGGCGTTGCCGAGCAGGTCGCGCGTGGGCGCCTGCCCGGGCGGCAGCTCGCGCTGCAGGCGGACCAGTTCCTCGTGCGGCAAGGGCTGCAGCTCGATCAGGCTGTCCACGAACAGGCGCAGGCCGCGCGGCGTGGGAATGCGTCCCGCCGAGGTATGCGGCGAGGCGACCAGGCCCGCCTCTTCGAGGTCGGCCATGATGTTGCGGATCGTGGCCGGGCTCACGTCCAGCCCCGACGAACGCGACAGCGTGCGAGAGCCCACCGGCTCGCCGTCGACCAGATACTGCGCGATCAGGCTGCGCAGCAGGCGCCGCGTGCGAGCATCGAGTTCGTGGTCGTGATGACGGGACATGCGCTCTGTAGCAGTGGATGAGACGACAAAGAGATAAGGTCTGCGCGCCCGTCATGCAAGCCGGCGGGCGCCTATCTGGCTGGGCATTGTAGCGGCAGGGATCGAGCCCGGACGGCTTCTGCCATGCGGCTCCCACTACAATCGCCCGACCGCCACCCGGACTGCCGCCAGCCCGCCATGCTTACTACGCTCCACGTCCGCCAGTTTGCCGTCGTCGAAAAGGCCGAAGTCGAATTCGGCGCCGGCCTCACCGTGGTCAGCGGCGAAACCGGCGCCGGCAAATCGCTGCTGGTGGACGCGCTGCTGCTGCTCGCCGGCGCCCGCGCCGACAGCGGCATGGTGCGCACCGGCAGCGACCGGGCCGAACTCTCCGCCGAATTCGACCTCGCCGCCCTGCCCGAGGCCCGCGCCTGGCTGGCGAAGGAGGAACTGGACGACGGCGAAGCCTGCCAGCTGCGCCGGGTGATCCGCGCCGAGGGCAGCTCGCGGGCCTGGATCAACGGCCGCCCCGCCAACGCCGGCCAGCTCGCCGAGCTGGCCACGCTGCTGGTGGAAATCCACGGCCAGCACGAGCACCAGGCCCTGCTTTCCCGCGCCCACCAGCTCGCCCTGCTCGACGCCTTTGCCGGCCACGAGACACAGGCTGCGCAAGTACGCGAGCTGGCCACGCAGTGGCGCGAGCTGGGCGCTCGCATCCGTCGCCTGAGCGGCGGCGAGGATCGCGAACAACGGCTGGCCCTGCTGCGCCACGAACTGGCCGAACTCGAGCAGTGGGCGCTGCCGCCGGCCGAACTGGCCGAACTGGAAGCCAGCCACAAGCGGCTCGCCAACGCCGGCCGGCTCGCCGAAGGCGCGGCCGGCGTGGTCGAACTGCTGGATGGCGACAGCGAATTCGCGCTGCGCCGCGCGCTGGGCCGCGCGCATGCCGAGCTGGGCAAGCTGGCCATGCTGGACGAGGCACTGAACCCCGCGCTCGAACTGCTGGACAACGCCGCGATCCAGCTGGGCGAAGCGGCCGACACGCTGGGCCGCTACGCGCAGGATGTCGATCTCGACCCCGAGCGCTACGCCGAAGTCGACACCCACCTCGCCCGCCTGCACGAACTCGGCCGCCGCCATCGCCTGCCGATCGCCGAACTGCACGACAAGGTCGCCTCGCAGCGCGACGAGCTGGCCGAACTGGAAGGTGCCGGCGACGCGCTGGAAAAACTTTCCGCCCAACGCGACCGTACCCGGGCCGACTACGACAAGGCCGCCGCGGCCCTGGGCAAATCGCGCCGCAAGGCCGCGGACAAGCTCGGCAAGGACGTCAGCGCGCTGATGGGCGAACTGGGCATGGCCGGCGGCGTGCTGCAGGTCGAGCTCGAACCGGCCGAAGGCGACGAGCCCGACCCGCAGGGCCGCGAACGCTGCGAGCTGCTGGTCAGCGCCAACCCCGGCCAGCCGCCGCGCCCGCTGCGCAAGGTGGCCTCCGGCGGCGAGCTGGCGCGCATCAGCCTGGCCATCGAGGTCGCCACCCTGGGCAAGGACAGCATCGGCACCATGGTGTTCGACGAGGTGGACAGCGGCATCGGCGGCGCCGTGGCCGAGGTGGTGGGCCAGAAGCTGCGTGCCCTGGGCAGCCAGCGCCAGGTGCTGTGCGTCACCCACCTGCCCCAGGTCGCCGCGCAAGGCCATGCGCACCTGTACGTCAGCAAGCACAGCGAAGGCGGCCACACCCGCACGCAGATCCAGGGCCTGGACGCCGAGGGCCGCCGCGACGAGCTGGCGCGCATGCTGGGCGGCGTGGAGATCACCCGCGAGACCCGCGCCCACGCGAAACAGATGCTGGAACGGGCGCAGGCCTAGCCGGGGGCCAGCAAGCCGCGTTCGCTGGCCATCCGGTACAGCTCCAGTTCCGAGCCGGCGTTGAGCTTGCCCATCACGCTGGCGCGGTGGATGTAGGCGGTCTTCTGGCCGATGCCCAGCTCGGCCGCCACCTGCTTGGGCGTGCGGCCGCGGGCCAGCAGCAGGAACACCTCGTGCTCGCGGGCGGTCAGGCGGTGCAGCGGGTCCAGCGCGGACTCCGGCTGCTCGGCGCGACGCTGGCGCAGGTCGGAACTCAGGAACTGCTCGCCCTGCATCACCGCGCGCAGGCCGGCCACCAGTTCTTCCGGCGCGACGCCCTTGGTCACGTAGCCGCTGGCGCCGCGACGCAGGGCTTCGGACACGTACGGCTCGCCGTCGTGCATGCTCAGCACCACGATGCGCGTGGCCGGCGCCACGCTGCAAAGGTGCTCGATCAACGGCAGGCCGCTGCCGTCGGGCAGCGACAGGTCCAGCGCCACCAGGTCGGGTTGCCATTGCGCCACCGCCTCGACCGCGTCGTCGGCGCTGCGGCACTCGCCCACCACCCGCAGGTCGGGCTCCAGTCCGATGAGGCGCTTGAAGCCCTCGCGCACGATGGCGTGGTCGTCGACCAGGACGATGCTGTACATGGGGTCTACTGTATACGCACCGGCCCGCGCCGCGGTCGCCGGACGGCCATGTACCATCCGCGGATGCGTCTGAAACCGTTCCGCCTGCTGCGCTCCGGCCCGCTGGTCGGCGCACTCTATCTCCTGACATGGCTGCTGCTGTGGCCCACCGCGCAGCCTTACTGGATGCTGCCTTACGGCGTGCGCTTCGGCGCGCTGCTGCTGCTCCCCATGCGCCAATGGGGCTGGATCCTCGGGGCGGAGCTGCTCGCCTCCGCCGGCATGAGCCTGCACGAGGGCCTGCCCATGGGCTGGAGCGGCTACCTGCTGGGCGAATTGCCCGAACCGCTGGTGACCGCGGCCGGCCTGTGGTTGCTGCGCCGGTTCAATCCCCACGCGGGCTCGAGCCTGCACAACCCGCAGGAGACGACCCGGCTGCTGCTGGCGGCGATCCTGGTGGTGCTGTGCACCAGCACGGTGGGCGTGGGCTTGCTGACCATGGTCCATACGCTCGCCGCCGAGGACGCGCTGATCCACCTGCTCGGCAACGAACTGCTGGGCGGCTACCTCGGCGTGCTGCTGGTGGTGCCGGTGATGATCCTGCTGTTGCGCGCCCCGCCCAGCCGCCAGGCCGTGGCAGGCCTGCTGCTCGACGGCCTGCAGGTGATGCTGCCGGCCATGGCCGTCCTGTGGTTGCTGTCCGAGAAAGCCGCCTCGGAACCGCAGTTCGCGCGCGCGCTGTCGCTGGCGCCGGTGCTGTTTTTCGCGTTCCGCCACGGCTGGCGCGGCGCGAGCCTGGCGATGATCGTCTCCAGCCTGGGCATGACGGCGCTGGACCGGCAGCTGGGCCACCCGTCCTCGGCGGCGGGTTATCTGTTCCTGGCCGTGGCCGGCACCGGCACGCTGATGCTGGGCTCCGCCACCGATGCCTTGCGCCGCAGCAAGCTGCGCGTGGCCGAACAGAACACCCACCTTGCCGCGGTGAACCGCCGGCTGGATCTGCTGGCGCGGCAACTGCGCGCCGCCGCCCGCGGCAACCTCCAGGTCGACGAAAACCAGCGCCGCCATCTGGCCGCGGAGCTGCACGACGAGCTTGGCCAGAACATCACCGCGATCCAGACCCACGTGAAACTGGCACAGGCGCGCCTGCAGCAGGCCGGGCTGGAGGACATCGGCACCTCGATCAACGGCATCCTCGCCCACATGCGGCGGGCCCTGCACCGGGTGCTGGACGACCTGCGCCCCGCGGTGCTGGACGAGTTCGGCCTGCTGCGGGCGCTGGACGAAGGCCCGATCCGCGACCTGCTGAACACGGCGGGCATCAGCTACCGCACCGAGCTGCGCGGCGATCCGCGCATGCTGGACGACGACACCCGCACCACGATCTACCGGCTGGCGCAGGAAAGTGCGACTAACGCGGTGAAGCACGCCAGGGCCGGCGAGTTCCGGCTGCGCCTGCGCATCGGCGAGCGCCGCGGCGCGGCGCTGGCCCTGCTGGACCTGCGCGACGACGGCATCGGCTTGCCGGAACGGCTCCCGCGCGGCGGTCACGGCCTGCAAGGCATGCGCGACCGGGTCACCTCGCTGGGCGGCGTGTTTCGGCTGCGGCCGGAAACGCAGGGCGTACACCTGCGCGTATTGTTGCGCAGCAGCATCGAATCGCCCGTCACGAGCCGGAATATCTAGGAAATTTTCCGATACCCAGCTCGTAAAAGCTTCGTTAGGATCGGCTTATCGATGTGGGGGAGCCGCCATCGTGAGATGGCGTGCCGGAGTCCTCGTGGGGACGGCGACTCCGGAGAGATGGCAGGACGCCATCTGGTCGTTACCTTGGACGCACCCGGCCTGAGCGAGCAATTCGTCCTGCCGGTGTTCCAACCAGGTATCGAGGCAATCGCGAGGTGGACAGGAGTCCTTCCTCGCGATTTTTTTTGCCCATGATCCGCCCCGGCAATCCGGGACGACGCCCGCTCAGCCCTTGCGTATGCGCTGCTTGGGGCGCACGTACAGCACCAGGCTGTGGTCTTCGATCACGTAGCCGTGGCGCGCGGCGATCTCGTGCTGCAGGCGCTCGATCTCCTCGCTGACGAACTCGATCACTTTTCCGCTGTCCACATCGATCATGTGGTCATGGTGGCGGCCGCGGTCGAGTTCGTAGACGGCCTGGCCGCCCTCGAAGTTGTGCTTGATGACGATGCCCGCCGCCTCGAACTGGGTCAGCACGCGGTACACCGTCGCCAAGCCGATGTCCTCCTGATGGGAGAGCAGCTTCTTGTAGACGTCCTCGGCGGTGAGGTGGTTGCCCTCCTCCTCGTCGAAGATCTGCAGGATGCGCATGCGCGGATGAGTCACCTTGAGGCCAACCCGGCGCAGTTCTTTGGTTTCCTGTTCCATCGTTGTCCCTCACGCCGGCACGGCGATGCCGAACCGGTAGTGTATCATCCGACACCTTCATGATCCGGACGCACCACGCATGCACAAGCTGATCACCCTGCCGGTTGTCGCCCTGCTGGGGCTTGCCGTCGCCGGCTGTCACCTGGTCTACACGCCCGACGTGCGCCAGGGCAACCTGCTCGACAAGACCATCGACGAGCAGGCGGTGAACCAGCTCAAGCCCGGCCTGACCAAGCGCCAGGTGCTGCTGCTGGTGGGCACGCCGTCGGTGGCTGCGCCGTTCGACCAGAACCGCTGGGACTACACCTCGACCTTTTCGCACCGCGGCGGCCCGATGCAGGTCAGCACGATGACGCTGTACTTCGAGAACGACACGCTGGCGCGCGTCGAGGGCAATCCCTACCTCGAGAACAACAAGAACCTGCTCAAGGAAAGCAAGAAGTACCACGTCGATTATCCGATCGACGAGTCCAAGGGCGACAAGGACGTGAACGGCAAGGACGACAAGGGGTCCGGCACCGGCATCGACGGCGCCCACTGAGACGACGGCACGCGCGGTTCAGCCCCGGCCGGCCCTGCGTCGGCGCGAGGCCATCGGATCCAGGCGCAGCGGCCGGTAGATTTCCACCCGGTCGCCGTCACGCAACACGTGGTTCCCGTCGATCCGGCGCGAATGGATGCCCAGTTGCAACGGCGCCGCCGCTTCTGCAGGCAACTGCGCCAGCATCCCGGCCGCCTCGACCGCCTGCAGCGCCGTGCTGCCCGCCGGCAGGCAGACCTCGACACGCTGCACGTCGTGCACGCCGGCGTACACCACCTGCACGGCGATCACGGGCTCAGCCATACACCTGGTCCGCGACGCGGCAAAAGTCGTCGACCATGCGGTTCGCGAGGCTCTGGAACCCCAGCTTGAGCACGCTGCCGCCGATCCGTCCCGCATAGTCGAAATCCAGCGCCAGCGCCACCTTGCAACCGTCCTCGCCCAACGCGGTGAAACTCCACAGGCCGTCCAGCGAGCGGAACGGCCCGTCGACCAGGCGGATGTCGATGCGCTGCGGCCGCTCGGCGGTGTTGCGCGTGGTGAAGCTGTGCCGGAGGCCCGCGAAATGCAGGTCCAGCCGGGCCACCAGCACGTTGCCGGTACGCTCGATCACCGTGGCCGAGGAGCACCACGGGAAGCGCTTTGGGTATGCTTCCACCCCGTCGACCAGGTCGAACATCTGCTCCGGCGAGTGGCGCACCAGCGCGCTGCGGCGTATCTCGATCACGGTATCCTCGCGGTTTTGCATCCTTGATGGATGCGAAGATCAAACGGGCATCCATCCATGGACGCACCCGGTGGTTTCCTGCATTCATCCATGAATGCGAAGATCAAACGGGCATCCATCCATGGATGCACCCGGTGGTTTCCTGCATTCATCCATGAATGCGAAGATCAAACGGGCACCCATCCATGGATGCACTCTTGAATAGAACGCGTTGCCCCCTGACGGGCACGCAGGCAGCGCGGCCACCCAGCGGCCCGAAGTTTAGCGGACATGGCCAAGAGCAAGGACAAGGACACCACCAAGGGCACCGGCACCATCGCGCTGAACAAGCGCGCCCGTTTCGAGTACCACATCGACCAGCGCTACGAGGCCGGGGTCGCGCTGCAGGGCTGGGAGCTGAAGGCGCTGCGCGCTGGCCGGATCAACTTCGGCGACGGCTACGCCATCGTGATCAAGGGCGAGATCTTCCTGGTCGGCGCCTCCATCCCGCCGCTGATCAGCGCCTCCACCCACGTGATCGCCGAGGACCGGCGCACGCGCAAGCTGCTGTTGCATCGCAAGGAGATCGACCAGCTCATCGGCGCGGTCGAGCGCAAGGGCTACACCCTGGTGCCCACCGCGATGTACTGGAAGAACGGCAAGGTCAAGGTGGAAGTGGGCCTGGCGCGCGGCAAGCAGGAGCACGACAAGCGCGATACCGCCAAGCAGCGCGACTGGCAGATCGAGAAGCAGCGCACCATGCGCTCCCACAACCGCACGTCCTGACGGCGCGGATCCGCACCTTGCCCGGCAACGCCGGCGGCCTGTCGGCGTTGCCGGGCGCGACGGCGACGAACAACGCCTGCGCCGCCGATGTCGATCCCGCTTCCCGCCGTTCGTCGCACTTGTGAGAGCGCCACCGGGCCAACCCGTCCCGCCCGCTCCGCGACCCACAGGAGAAACGACGATGCGATGCATGGTGATCGTGAAGGCGAACGCGGACAGCGAAGCCGGCGTGATGCCGGACACCGAGCTGCTCACCGCGATGGGCAAGTTCAACGAGGAACTGGTGAAGGCCGGCGTGATGCTGGCCGGCGAAGGCCTGCACCCCAGCTCGCGAGGCGTGCGCGTGCGCTTCGACGGCAGGCAGCGCACGGTGATCGACGGCCCGTTTGCCGAGACCAAGGAGCTGATCGCCGGCTTCTGGCTGTGGCAGGTGAAGTCCATGGAGGAAGCGGTCGAATGGCTCAAGCGCGCGCCGTTCGACGGCGGCACCGAGCTGGAGATCCGCCGGGTGTTCGAGGCCGAGGACTTCGGCGCCGAATTCACGCCCGAGCTGCGCGAACAGGAAGAGCGCCTGCGCGCGCAGATCGACAACCGCACCTGATCCCCTGCCACCAGACACCGGAGCACCGCGATGCAATTCGTCAGCTACCTCACTTTCGACGGCAATGCCGAAGCCGCCTTCGATTTCTACGCCCGCTGCCTCGGCGGCAAGGTCACCTGGCTCTCGCGCTACGGCGAGGCGCCGCCGGAGATGCCCATGCCGCCCGAGATGCGCGACAAGGTCATGCACATCCGCCTGGAGGTCGGCGACCAGGTGCTGATGGCCTCGGACGCGATGGCGCCGCAATGCCCCTACGAGCCGATCAAGGGCTGCTCGGTGTCGATCCAGCTCGACTCGCCGACGGAAGCGGAACGCATCTTCAACGCGCTGGCCGACGGCGGCCAGGTGCAGATGCCCATCGGGGAAACGTTCTGGGCCGCGCGTTTCGGCGCCCTGGTGGACCGTTACGGCGTGCCGTGGATGATCAACTGCCCGCATCCGCAGTGAACCCCGTGCCGCCGCCCCTTGCCGCCACGGAACGATGATGGTCTGATCGGTCGCCATGACGGCGACCGACACCCACCGCAGGATCGAAGCCATCTGGCGGATCGAATCGGCACGGATCATCGCCGGGCTCGCGCGCATGCTGCGCGACGTGGGCCTGGCGGAGGAACTGGCGCAGGACGCGCTGGTGACCGCGCTGGAGCAATGGCCGCAGGCCGGCGTGCCGGACAACCCCGGCGCCTGGCTGATGACCACGGCGAAGCACCGCGCGATCGACCGCCTGCGCCGCCATCAGCTGATGGAGCGCAAGCACGAGGAAATCGCCCGCGAGCTGGAAGCGGAGCAAGCCGATGCCATGCCTCGCCTCGACGACATGCTTGACGACGACATCGGCGACGACCTGCTGCGGCTGATCTTCACCGCCTGCCACCCCGCGCTGCCTCCCGAGTCGCGGGTGGCGCTCACCTTGCGCATGCTCGGCGGCCTCAGCACGGTCGAGATCGCCCGCGCCTTCCTGCAGCCGGAACCCACCGTGGCGCAACGCATCGTGCGCGCCAAGCGCACCCTGGGCGAGAAAAAGGTGCCGTTCGAGGTACCGCGCGGCGACGAGCTGGCCGAACGGCTGGACGCCGTGCTGGGCGTGATCTACCTCGTCTTCAACGAGGGCTATACCGCCACCGCCGGCGACGACTGGATGCGCCCCGCCCTGTGCGAGGAGGCGCTGCGCCTGGGCCGCATCCTGGCCGGCCTGATGCCGCAGCAGGCGCCGGTGTTCGGCCTGCTCGCGCTGATGGAGCTGCAGGCCTCGCGCGCCCACGCGCGCAGCGGCCCGGACGGCGAACCGATCCGCCTGCTGGAACAGAATCGCGCGCGCTGGGACCGGCTGCTGATCCAGCGCGGCCTCGCCGCGCTGGAACGCGCGCGCCAGCTCGGCGGCGACGCGGAGCCCTACACCTTGCAGGCCGCGATCGCCGCCTGCCACGCCCGCGCGCCCACCGCGGAGCAGACCGACTGGAACCGCATCGCCGCGCTGTACGCCACGCTCGCCGCCGTCGCCCCGTCGCCGGTGGTGGAGCTCAATCGTGCCGTGGCGGTCGGGATGGCCAACGGACCGGCCGCCGGCCTCGCCCTGGTCGACACGCTGCGCGACGAGCCGGTGCTGGCGAACTACCACCTGCTGCCTGCCGTGCGCGGCGACCTGCTGGAAAAACTCGGTCGCCACGACGAGGCCGGCACGGAGTTCGGACGCGCCGCCGCGCTCACCCGCAACACGCGCGAGCGCGACCTGCTGCAGGCCCGCGCCGCGGCCTGCGCGAAACACGACTCGACCAGCTGAGGGCAACTGCGCAGTAGGGGCGGCCGCCCCCGCATCCCGGCCATGCAGCCAGCAAAAAGGGCCGCCTGTTGGCGGCCCTTGCATGAAACGACGGCAAACCTCAGGACTGCTGGCTGTCGTCGACCGGCGCGGCGTCCGCGTCGTTCGACCCGGCGTCGCCCTCTTCCTTCTTGCCGATCATCGACTCCAGCGCACCCGCGCCCTTGAAGCCGGCGACCGCGGCGATGCCCTTGGTCAGCAGGCCCGCATTCGGATCGAGCTTCTCGGCGCCCTCGACCGCGGCCACCGCACCCGCGACTTCACCCAGGGTATCCAGAATTCCCATGACGACCTCCTGTATTGGTTGGAGCCGCGAGCATGTAGCCACGCGGCTAACCGCCATATGAATCCGGCCGCAAGTTCGCCCGCCGCGGAATTGCGAACGCACAAGGGCCGGAACCCCGCGATTCCGGCCCTTGCGATGCATGGGTCGTTTGGTGGAGATGGACCAACTTCGTGACGCCCACGGCTGGCAGGCTGTCGAGAAGCCAAAGCTCACCGTGCTCGCCTTCAACCGCCAGCGGCTGTTCGACGAAGCCATCGCCCGGCACTTCTTCGAGCACACCGTATTGCTGGCGCGGATACCAGAGCTGGTCGGAGACGAGCACTTTCCGGTGGACGGCATGCTGCCCTGGACTTGCTCGCCGCGGCAGGCGTCAGACGCTTCGGATTGTCTCCCCCTTTCCGAGCCCCGCTATTGGCTGGGCCGATCGTAGCGTCATCCATTACGTGCATTGGCCAAAGGCCGTTCCACGCAATCAAGAATGCCGCATCACTACACAGTGCTCTCGACCGTCGGATCGCGCCCGACTTCCGCACGCCTATACCGTCACAACCCACGCTGCTTGATCGTGCAGCGACAAGTCTCGCTGGGCCTGCGCTTCGTCGCGATCAGAAATTCGCGTCCACGGAAAACCATCAACCTTCCACGGGCTTTGCCACCCGGAGCCGAACGAAAATAGGCGCCACATGGGCGCCTAAGTATTTGAAGACAATGGAGGCCTAGGTCGGAATCGAACCGGCGTACGCGGATTTGCAGTCCGCTGCATGACCACTCTGCCACCAGGCCATTGTCGGGCCGTTGCAACCGGGAACGGTCGCCCTCTTCTCGATAAAACAAAACCCCGACGCGCGAGGTTTTGCCTGAAAACTGGAGCGGGAAACGAGACTCGAACTCGCGACCCCGACCTTGGCAAGGTCGTGCTCTACCAACTGAGCTATTCCCGCTTGAGGAACCGTAGATGATAGCAGAATGACAACGGATGGGAAGCCCCGCACCGGTATCGCGCCGGCATCGCGCGCCGCGCCAAGCCCCGGTCCGGAAACGACGAAGCCCCGGCGGACCGGGGCTTCGTGCATGAATCTGGAGCGGGAAACGAGACTCGAACTCGCGACCCCGACCTTGGCAAGGTCGTGCTCTACCAACTGAGCTATTCCCGCTTGAGGAACCGTAGATGATAGCAGAATGACAACGGATGGGAAGCCCCGCACCGGTATCGCGCCGGCATCGCGCGCCGCGCCAAGCCCCGGTCCGGAAACGACGAAGCCCCGGCGGACCGGGGCTTCGTGCATGAATCTGGAGCGGGAAACGAGACTCGAACTCGCGACCCCGACCTTGGCAAGGTCGTGCTCTACCAACTGAGCTATTCCCGCTCGGGAGCGCGCATTCTAATACGCGAACGCCGGGCGTCAAGACTTTGCGCCGCCCGGCTCAATCGCCGCCGCGCATGCCCGGTTGCCGTGGCGCGTCGCCGCGCAGGCTGGGCCATGCGGCGTGCAGGTAGTACAGGCCGGACCAGATCGTGAGTATGCCGGCGATCACCAGCAACCCCTCGCCGATGTGGTACAGCCGCAGCGCGGTGGCCTCCTTCTCGTGCTGCACGATCAGCACCACCAGCGCCACGATCTGCATCACCGTCTTCAGCTTGCCGATGAAGGCCACCCGCACCGTGGCGCGCATGCCGACTTCGGCCATCCATTCGCGCAGCGCGGAGATGCTGATCTCGCGCCCCACGATGATGGCCGCGGTCACCGCCATCACGATGCTGGACCAGCCTTCCGGATGCGACTCCACCAGCAGGAACAGCGTCACCGCCACCATCAGCTTGTCGGCCACCGGGTCGAGGAAGGCGCCGAACGCGGAGGTGAGGTTCATCCGCCGCGCGAGGAAGCCGTCCAGCCAGTCGGTGATCGCCGCGAGCAGGAACACGACCGCGGCGGTGATGTTGTGGCCGTGGAACGGCAGGTAGAACGCCAGCACCATCACCGGCAGCAGGGCCACGCGGAACAGGGTCAGCCAGGTGGGGAGATTGATGCGCATGCACGGGTCCGTAGCTTTCTCACAGTGTCGCACGTCGCTGCGTCGATGGCGCGGCAAAAATGCCAGGCATGCGCGGCCTCATCGACGCGTGCTCAACCGTGCAGCGCGGCATAGATGCGCTCGGCCAGGCCGCGGTCGATGCCTTTCACCCGCATCAGTTCCTCCACGCCCGCGGCTTCCACGCCGGCGAGGCCGCCGAAGGTCTTCAGCAGCGCGCTGCGCCGGCGGGCGCCCACGCCGGGCACGTCCTCCAGCACGCTGCGTTCGCGCGCCTTTTCGCGGCGCTTGCGATGGCCGCTGATCGCGAAGCGGTGCGACTCGTCGCGCACCGCCGCCACCAGGTGCAGCGCCGGCGAGGTGGGGCCGGGATGGATTTCGCGGCCCTGGTCGACCAAGATCAGCGTCTCCTCGCCCGCGCGCCGCGCCGGCCCCTTGGCCACGCCGACCACGTGGATGCCGGCGACGCCGAGTTCCTTCAGCACCTCCAGCGCCTGCGCCACCTGGCCGCCGCCGCCGTCGATCAGCAGCACGTCGGGCTTCGCGCCCTCGCCTTCCACCACCTTGCGGAAGCGCCGGGTCAGCGCCTGGTGCATGGCGGCGTAGTCGTCGCCAGGCGTGATGCCGGCGATGTTGAAACGGCGGTAATGCGACTTCTCCGCGCCCTCCGGCCCGAACACCACGCATGAAGCCACGGTCAGCTCGCCGCGGGTGTGGCTGATGTCGAAGCACTCGATGCGCCGCGGCGGCTCGGGCAGTTCCAGCAGCCTCTGCAGATCCTCGAAGCGCGTGCCCAGGGTCTGGCGACTGGCGAGACGCTGGGTCAGCGACGCCTGCGCGTTGCGCTCGGCCATCTGCAGGAAGCGCGCGCGTTCGCCTCGCACGCTGCTCTTCAGCTCCACCGCGTGCCCGCTGTGTTCCGTCAGCACTTCGACGAGCACCGCCTGGTCGGGCAATTCCTCGCCAAGGATCAGCTCGCGCGGCACCGGGCGGTCCAGGTAGTACTGCGCCACGAACTGCGCCAGCACGTCGGCCGGCTCGGCATCCAGCGGCAGGCGCGGAAAGAAGTCGCGCGTACCCAGGCTGATGCCGTCGCGGAAGAACAGCACGCTGACGCAGGCCAGCCCCGACTCGATGCGACAGGCGATCACGTCCATGTCGGCGCTGGCGCCCTGCACGTGGTGCTGGGCCTGCAGTTGCCGCAGCGCGGCGACCTGGTCGCGCAGCGCGGCGGCGCGTTCGAAATCCAGCTTTGCGCTGGCCTGCTCCATCGCCGCGGCCAGTTCGTCGATCACCGCGCTGCTGCGGCCTTCGAGGAACATCTCCACGTGGCGCACGTCGTTGCGGTAGTCCTCCACCGAAATCAGTCCCACGCACGGCGCGGTGCAGCGGCCGATCTGGTGCTGCAGGCAGGGACGCGAGCGGTTGCGGAAGTAGCTGTCCTCGCACTGGCGCACCTTGAACAGCTTCTGCATCAGGCCCAGGCTCTCGCGCACCGCGAAGGTGCTGGGATAGGGCCCGAAGTAGCGGCCGGGCAGGTTCTTCGCGCCGCGGTGGAAGGCCAGCCGCGGGTAGTCCTCGCCGCCGGACAGATAGATGTAGGGGTAGCTCTTGTCGTCGCGCAACATGATGTTGTAGCGCGGCTTGAGCGACTTGATGAGCTGCGATTCCAGCAGCAGCGCCTCGCCTTCCGTGCGCGTCACGGTGATCTCGCAGCGGGCGATCTGCGCGATCATCGCGGCGATGCGCGGTTCCAGGCGCGGCTTGAGGAAATAGCTACCCACGCGCTTCTTCAGGTTGCCGGCCTTGCCCACGTACAGCAGCTCGCCGTCCGCGTCGAAATAGCGGTAGACGCCGGGCGAAGTGCTGAGGGTGCGGACGAAGGCCTTGCCGTCGAAGGCCTGCGGCGAATCGGATGCCATGCGGCGATTCTAGCTGCTGGGCGGCTCAGGCAGTGCGCAGGCGCGCGACGAAACCGGCGACGCTGCGCTCGGCGAGCGCCACCGCCGCCGCAAAACCTGCAGCATCGCCATGCCACGGATCGGGAAACTCGACCGGCGGCGCCGCGGCGCTCCACTCCAGGAACAATACCGCCTTCGCCGCCAGCTCCCGGTTCGGTGCGTGCTGCCGCAATTCGCGCAGGTTGGCGCGGTCCATCGCCAGCAGCAGGTCGTAGTCGTCGAAATCGCGCGCGTTCAACTGGCGCGCGCAATGTGCCGACAGGTCGTGGCCCGCTACGCGCGCCGCCGCGATCATGCGCCGGTCGGCGCCCTCGCCCGTGTGCCAGCCGCCGGTGCCGCAGGAGGCCACGCTCACGTCCAGTCCCGCTTCATCCAGGTGCTTGCGCGCCACGGCTTCGACCAGCGGCGAACGGCAGATGTTGCCCAGGCACACGAACAGCACGCGCCGCACGTTCATCGCTGCGCCTGCAGCCATTGCCCGGCGCGCAGCAGGTCGGCCTCGGTGTCGATGCCGGGCGGGAACGGCTCCGGCGTGAGCCGCACCGCGATGGCATGGCCGTGTTCCAGCACACGCAACTGTTCCAGCGATTCGGCCTGCTCCAGCGGCGTGCGCGCCAACCGGGCGTATTGCGCGAGGAAACCCGCGCGGTAGGCGTAGATGCCGATATGGCGCAGGAACGGCACGCCTGCCGGCAGCGCCTCGCGGTTTTCGGCGAAAGCGTCGCGCACCCACGGCAGCGGCGCGCGGCTGAAGTACAGCGCCCGGCCGTTCGCGCCGCGCACCAGCTTCACCACGTTGGGATCGAACAGTTCGTGCGCCTCGGCGATCGGCGTGGCCAGCGTCGCCACGGGCGCGTCGTCTTCGGCCAATGCGCGAGCCACCTCGCGGATGCCGGCGGCGGGCGCGAACGGTTCGTCGCCCTGCAGGTTCACCACGATGGCGTCGGCGGCCCAGCCGCACAGCGCGGCGCATTCGGCGAGACGGTCGCTGCCGGATGCGTGATCGGTCCGCGTCATGCACACCTCGACGCCCTGCCCGACCAGCGCATCGGCGATGCGGACATCGTCCGTAGCGACCACCACGTTCGTCGCGCCGGCCTGCAAGGCCCGTTGCGCCACGCGTACCACCATGGGCACGCCGGCGATCTCGCGCAGCGGCTTGGCCGGCAGTCGCGTGGAAGCGTAGCGGGCGGGGATGGCGACGATGAAGGGCGGTACGGCGGACATGGCGACCTCACGACAAGGATGCCAAGCCTAGCGCATGGCGATGTGGCTGACGCTGTTCGCCTGGGCATTGCGCGGCAATGTCGAGGGGTGGCCCTTCGACTCCGGCCCTGCGGGCCTGCGCTCAGGGTGAACGGTGGGAGTTTGTCGGTGGCCGGCAGCCAGCGCTTGGCGATGTGGCCCACTTCCGTTCGCCCTGAGCGTAGCGCAGCGAAGTCGAAGGGCGCCCCTTCAACTTCGGCCTGCGGGCCAGCGCTCAGAGCGAACGATGGGACGTCAGTCCGCGACGGCGAGCGCGAAGCCGCAGCCGTTGGCCAGCGCCATGAAGCCGGGGAACGAGGTGGCCACGTGGAAACAGTCGTTGATGCGCACCGGCGCCTGCGCCACCAGCCCGGCCACCGCGAAGCTCATCGCGATGCGATGGTCGGTAAGGCTTTCCACGGTCCCGCCGGCAAGCGTGCCGCCGTGGATGGTCGCGCCATCCGGCGTCTCGTCCACCTTGCCGCCCAGGGCGCGCAAGCCCGTGGCCATGGCGGCGAGGCGGTCGGATTCCTTGACGCGCAGTTCGGCAGCACCGCGGATCACGGTATCGCCCCTGGCCACGGCTGCAGCAACGAACAGCGCGGGGAACTCATCGATCATGTCCGGCACCAGCGCCTCGGGCAACTCGACCCCGTGCAGCGGTGCGTAACGAACCACCAGGTCGCCCACCGGCTCGCCGCCGCTGCTGCGCTGGTTCTCGACGCGGATATCCGCGCCCATCAGGCGCAATGCTTTGAGCAGGCCAGTGCGGCGCGGGTTGAGGCCGACCGCAGGGAGACGCAATTCGGAACCCGGCACGATGCTCGCGGCAACGAGGAAAAACGCCGCCGAGGAGAAATCCGCCGGCACGTCCACGTCGATGGCGCGCAGCGCGTGGCCGCCGGTCAACTTCGCGCGGCCGGGCTCGAACGCGATCGGCCAGCCGAACGCGGCCAGCATGCGCTCGGTGTAGTCGCGGGTGGGATGCGGCTCGATCACTTCGGTCTCGCCTTCCGCGTACAGGCCCGCCAGCAGCAGCGCGGATTTCACCTGCGCGCTGGCCACCGGCAGTTCGTAGCGGATGCCGTGCAGGCGTTGGCCGCCGTGGATGTGCAGCGGCGGCAGGCCATCCTGGGTATCGATGCGCGCACCCATCGCAGCCAGCGGATCGGTGACGCGACGCATCGGCCGCTTCGACAGCGAAGCATCGCCGACCAGCGTGCTGTCGAACGCCTGCCCGGCCAGCAGGCCGGCCAGCAGGCGCATGCCGGTGCCGGCGTTGCCGCAATCCAGCGGGTCCGGGCTCGCGCGCAGGCCGTGCAGGCCCACGCCATGCACCAGGCGCTCACCCGCGGCCGGCGTCTCGATGCGTGCGCCCAACTGCTGCAGCACCGCGGCAGTGGCGCGGGTGTCCTCGCCCTCCAGGAAGCCGCGGATGCGCGAGCTGCCGTCGGCCAGCGCGGCGAACATCAGCGCGCGATGCGAGACGGACTTGTCGCCCGGGACGCCCAGCGTGCCGCGCAGCGGTCCGGCCGGGCCGCTGCGCCAGTCCAGCCGCCCGCTCACGGCAACGCCACCGGGTAGGAACCGAGCACGCGCAGTTGCGCCACCGATTGTTCGATCTCCTTCACCGCTGCCTGCAGCGCCTCGTCCTGGATGTGGCCGGAGACGTCGATGAAGAACGCGTATTGCCACCTGCCGCTGTGCGCGGGGCGCGATTCGATGCGGTTGAGGCTCACCCCGCGCCGGGCGAACGGGCTGAGTACGTGGTACAGCGCGCCCGGCTGGTCGTTCACCGTGATCAGCAGCGAGGTGCGGTCGTTGCCCGAAGGCGGGAACAGGCTGCGGCCGATCACCAGGAAGCGCGTGGTGTTGTCGGCGCGGTCCTCGATGCCGGTGGCGAGGGTCTTGAGGCCGTAGACCTTGCCGGCCGTCTCGCCGGCGATCGCGCCGGCGTCGTCGGCGTGGCGCGCCCGGCGCGCCGCCTCGGCGTTGCTGCCCACCGCCTCGCATTCCACGTCCGGCAGGTTCATGCGCAACCAGGTCTTGCACTGCTGCAGCGACTGCGCGTGGGCGAAGACGCGCTTGACGTCCTCCAGCCGCCCCGCCATCGAATGCAGGCACTGGTGCACGCGCAGCTCGATCTCGCCGCAGATGCGCGCGTCGGAGGTGAGGAACATGTCCAGCGTCACCTGGATCATGCCCTGGCCGGAATTCTCCACCGGCACCACGCCGAAGTCGGCATGGCCGGCGGCGACCTCCTGGAACACTTCCTCGATGCTGCCCAGCGGCAGGCCGTAGGCGGCGTGGCCGAAGTGCTTGCGCACCGCCTGCTCGCTGAACGTGCCCTCGGGACCGAGGTAGCCGATCTTCAGCGGGTCTTCCTGCGCCAGGCACGAGGACATGATCTCGCGGAACAGCCGCACCATCTCGGCGTCGGGCAGCGGCCCCTTGTTGCGGTCCACCACCATGCGCAGCACGTGCGCCTCGCGCTCGGGGCGGTAGTAGTCGATCGCGGACAGGCCCTCGCCCTTCACCCGGGCCACTTCCTGCGCCCAGTTCGCGCGCTCGGAGATCAGTTCCTGGATCTGCCGGTCGATGCTGTCGATGCGCTCGCGCACATCGGCCAGCGAGGTCTTGCTGTCGGTCATGTCGGCTGTCTAAACGGATGGAAGGCCAAATGCGGGGGATCGATGATGCCCGAAACGCGCGGCTGTTGCGAACGCCTCCGCTTTCGGCGGACCGGGACGGCGCCGCGCCTCAGCCGTGCCGCGTCGCGAAGTCGCGCATGAACGCGACCAGCGCGTCCACCGCCTCGGGCGGCACCGCGTTGTACAGCGAGGCGCGCATGCCGCCCAGCGCCTTGTGCCCCTTCAGCGCGATCAGGCCGGCGGCCTCGGCTTCGGCGAGGAAAGGCGCGTCCAGCGCGCTGTCGTGCAGCGTGAACGGCACGTTCATGCGCGAGCGCGCGGCCGGGTCGACCGGGTTGCGGTAGTAGCCGCCGGAGCCGTCGATGGCGGCATACAGCCGCTCGGCCTTGGTCCGGTTGCGTGCGGCCATCGCCGCCAGGCCGCCCTGCGCCTGCAGCCACTGGATGGTGAGCCCGGCGAGGTACCAGCCCCAGGTGTTCGGCGTGTTGAGCATGGAGTCGTTCGCCGCATGCTCGGCGTAGCGGAAGATCTTCGCCATCGGCCGCGTGGCGCGCGCCAGCAGGTCGCGGCGCACGATCATCAGCACCAGGCCGGAGGGGCCGATGTTCTTCTGCGCGCCGGCGTAGATCAGGCCGAAGCGGCGCACGTCCAGCGGGGCCGAAAGGATGTCGGAGGACATGTCGGCGACCAGCGGCACCTCGCCCACGTCGGGAACGTCGTGGTACTGCACGCCATGGATGGTCTCGTTGGGCGTGTAGTGCACGTAGGCCGCGCGCGGGTCCAGCTTCCACTGTTCGCGCGGAGGCAGGCGGCGGTAATCGTCGGCCTTGCTGTCGGCCGCCACGTTGACCTTCACGTAAGGCGCCGCCTCGCTGGCCGCCTTGGCGCCCCAGTGGCCGTTGACGATGTAGTCGGCGCCGGCGCCCTCGCCCGCCAGGTTCATCGGGATCTGCGCGAAGTGCTGGGTGGCGCCGCCCTGCAGGAACAGCACAGCGTAGTCGTCGGGGATCGCGGCCAGTTCGCGCAGCTCCGCCTCGGTGCGGGCCGCCATCGCGATGAAGCGCTTGCCGCGGTGCGACTGCTCCATCACCGACATGCCGCTGCCGTCCCAGTCCAGCAGTTCGCGCTGCGCGCGCTCCAGCACCTCGCGCGGCAGCGCCGCCGGACCCGCACTGAAATTCCACACCTGGCTCACCGAGCTGTCCCCATGGCTGCGTCCACCGCATTATGCCGCGCCGCAGCATGGGAAGGTCAATGGGACTCTTGCCAAATCCCCCAGCCGGAAACGGCTGTCCGGTCGACTGCCCCGATCAAGAACGTCCCGGGCTCAGAACCGTATCCACAGCACCAGCGCAATGCCCAGCGCCAGCAGCGCGGCGGTGAGGATCAGCCACCACCCCTCGCCGCGGGAGCCGGCAGGCTCCCCGGACACGGCCGGGGCCGGCGGTGCGGGCGGCGCCACCTCGGGCTCCGCCTCCATCCCCGGAGCGTCCAGCACGAAGCGGTGCGGCCCCAGGCTGAGCTGGTCGCCGGGCTGCAGCGCGAGGCGCTGCACCGGCACGCCATTCACCCGCAACGGATAGGCGGCCGACGCCTGCACCGTCTCCAGCATCAGCCGGTCGTCCTGCCAGGCCAGCTTCAGGCTGGCCACCTCGCCCTGCGGCAACTCCAGCGGGCAGCGGCCATACGGCCCCAGTTCCAGGCCATGGCCGATCGGCAGGACCCGTCCGGAATGCGCACCGGCCAGCGCGCGCAGCGCGGCGGTGCAACGCGCCTGCGCCGGGGCCGCCGTGGCGTTCCGCTGTTCCGGCGACGCGTCGTCGCGCAGCAGCATGCGGCAGTCGCCCACGCTCAGCATGTCGCCGGGGCGCAGCAAGGCGCGCTCGCGCACCGGCCGCGCATTCACGTATACACGCATGGCCGCGGGCAGCACCCGCAGCACCCAGCCACGCCCATCCTGTTCGATGCACAGATGCCGCGGCGCGGCCTGCGTGACCGACAACACCAGCTCGTTGTCCGCCGCGCTGCCGATGCGCAACTGCGGCTTCGCCCACAGGAAATCCTCGCGGGCGGAATGGAGGAACTCGATGCGCATCGCCTCACCAATCCATTGACCCGCTCACTCTAGCATGCGGTTCCTGAGCGTCCGTTCACGTCTTCAGGGTTGCGCGCGACGTCGATATCGTGGCGGCCGGGGACTTATCATGCGGCCTCCCTCGACGGAGCCCGGCATGCCCAGCATCGACATCCACCGCCCCCATTCCCTGCCGCTGGCGGAAGCCCGCGCCGTGGTCGAGAAGGTCGCCGCGCGCATGCACGAGAAGTTCGACCTCGAAGGCCGCTGGCAGGGCGACACCCTGCACTTCTCGCGCCCCGGCGTGAACGGCCGGATCGCGGTGGGCGTGGATGCGATCCGGGTACGCGCCGACCTGGGCCTGCTGCTGTCGCCGCTCAAGGGCATGATCGAGCAGGAGATCCGGCGCAAGCTGGACGAGCACTTCGCCTGACGGTTCTTTGCGGCCGCCATCCATGGCAGCCGCCCTCCGGGCCATCGCTGCGCGATGCCGGATATCGCTCCCGGCGATATTTTGATCGGAGGCCAGACCGTGGCATAATCGCCGGCTTGTGCGGCCATCATGGCCGCTCTCCGACCCGGAACACATGGCCAAAGACGACGTCATCGAAATGGAAGGCACGGTCCTCGAGACCCTGCCCAACACCATGTTCCGCGTGCAACTCGAGAACGGGCACGTGGTCATCGCCCATATCTCCGGGCGCATGCGCAAGCATTACATCCGCATCCTCACGGGCGACAAGGTCAAGATCGAGATGACCCCGTACGACCTGAGCAAGGGGCGGATCACCTACCGCATGAAATAAGGCGATTGCCGCATCGGCATGAAAAGGCCGCGCATTGCGCGGCCTTTTGCTGTTGCCCGGTGCAGCCGGCCGTCACTCCACCACGGCCGGCACCTTCTCGGCGGCTTCGCAGCCCACCGTCAGCTCGCCGTCCTTCACGCCCAGCGTCACCTTGCCGCCCTCGGCCAGCTTGCCGAACAGCAGTTCGTCGGCCAGCGCGCGCTTCACCTTTTCCTGGATCACGCGCGCCATCGGGCGGGCGCCCATCTGCGCGTCGAAGCCGTGCTCGGCCAGCCAGCGGCGCGCCTCGGCGTCGACATCCAGGCTGACGTGCTTCTCGGTGAGCTGGGCCTCCAGTTCGATCAGGAACTTGTCGACCACGCGCAGGATGTGCTCGAAGTCCAGCGCGTTGAACTGGATGATCGCGTCGAGGCGGTTGCGGAATTCAGGCGTGAAGGCACGGCGGATCACCTCCATCGCATCGGTGCGGTGGCTCTGTTCCACGAAGCCGATGCTGCGCCGGGCGGCCTGCGCCGCGCCGGCGTTGGTGGTCATCACCACGATCACGTTCTTGAAGTTCGCCTCGCGCCCGTTGGTGTCGGTGAGCACGCCGCGGTCCATCACCTGCAGCAGGATGTTGTAGACGTCCGGGTGCGCCTTCTCGATCTCGTCGAGCAGCAGCACGGCATGCGGGTGCTTGGTCACCGCCTCGGTGAGCAGGCCGCCCTGGTCGAAGCCCACGTAGCCCGGGGGCGCGCCGACCAGGCGCGACACCGAGTGCGCCTCCATGTACTCGGACATGTCGAAGCGGATCATCTCGATGCCGAGCTGCAGCGCGAGCTGGCGCGTGACCTCGGTCTTGCCCACGCCGGTGGGGCCGGCCAGCAGGAAGCTGCCGATCGGCTTGGCCGGGTCGGCCAGGCCCGAGCGCGCCATCTTGATCGAGGCGGCCAGCGCCTCGATCGCGGCGTCCTGCCCGAACACCACCATCTTCAGGTTGCGCTCCAGGTTCTTCAGCACGTCGCGGTCGGAAGCGGAAACCTGCTTGGCGGGGATGCGCGCCATCTTGGCCACGATGTATTCCACCTCGGCCACGTCCACCTTGCCGCTGCGCTGGTCCTCGGGCAGCAGGCGCTGGCGGGCGCCGGCCTCGTCGATCACGTCGATCGCCTTGTCCGGCAGCAGGCGGTCGGGGATGTGCTTCACCGACAGGTCCACCGCCGCCTTCAGCGACTCGTTGGTGTAGATGACGTTGTGGTGTTCCTCGAAGCGCGTGCGCAGGCCCCTGAGGATCTCGATGCTGTCGGCCACGGTGGGCTCGACCACGTCGATCTTCTGGAAGCGGCGCGCCAGCGCGCGGTCCTTCTCGAACACGCCGCGGTATTCTTGGAACGTGGTCGAGCCGATGCAGCGCAGCTCGCCCGAGGCCAGCAGCGGCTTGATCAGGTTGCTGGCGTCCATGGTGCCGCCCGAGGCGGAACCGGCGCCGATGATGGTGTGGATCTCGTCGATGAACAGGATCGCGCCCTGCTGCTTCTTGAGCTGGGCGATCACCGCCTTGAGGCGCTTCTCGAAGTCGCCGCGGTACTTGGTGCCGGCCACCAGCGCGCCCAGGTCCAGCGACCAGATGGTGGCGTTCTCCAGCACCGCGGGCACTTCGCCGTCCACGATGCGCTTGGCCAGGCCCTCGGCCAGCGCGGTCTTGCCCACGCCGGCGTCGCCCACGTAGAGCGGGTTGTTCTTGCGGCGACGGCACAGCACCTGGACGGTGCGCTCGATCTCGTCGGCGCGGCCGATCAGCGGATCGATCTTGCCTTCCAGCGCCAGTTCGTTGAGGTTGCTGGCGTACTCGGAGAGCGGATTGCCCTTGGCCTCGCCGCCCTCCTCGCCCTCGCGCTCCACGCCGCTGGCGGCGCTGCCCGGGGCCTCGTCGCCCACCTTGGCGATGCCGTGCGAGATGTAGTTGACCACGTCCAGCCGGGTGATCTCCTGCTGGTGCAGGAAGTACACGGCGTGGGAATCCTTCTCGCCGAAGATCGCCACCAGCACGTTGGCGCCGGTGACTTCCTTCCGCCCCGAGGACTGCACGTGGTAGACCGCGCGCTGCAGCACGCGCTGGAAGCCCAGCGTGGGCTGGGTATCGCGCTCGTCGCCGTGCGGCAGCACCGGCACGGTTTCGGCGATGACCTTCTCCAGCTCGTGGGTGAGCCGCGGCAGGTCCACGCCGCAGGCGCGCAGGGCGCCCAGCGCGGACTGGTTGCCGGTGAGGGCGAGCAGCAGGTGCTCCACGGTCATGAACTCGTGGCGCTGCTCGCGGGCCTGCTTGTAGCACTGGCCGATGGTGACTTCGAGATCCTTGCTGAACATCCGGACCGTCTCCGTTGCAATGGCATGGGCGGCTTGGGCCGCGATGGCTACATGGTGGGGGCTGCCTGGCGGTTTCCATAGTGCCGCAAAGCGGTCACTGAAGCTTCTCCATAGTGCACAGCAGAGGGTGCTGATGGGAACGTGAATACTCGTTGACCTGGGTGACCTTGGTCTCGGCCACCTCCCGGGTGAACACGCCGCACACGCCCTTGCCGCGGGTATGCACGTGCAGCATCACCTGCACGGCGCGTTCCTGGTCCAGGCTGAAGAAGCCGCGCAGCACTTCGACCACGAAGTCCATCGGGGTGAAGTCGTCGTTGAGCAACACCACCTGGAACAGCGGCGGCCGCGCCACCTCCGGCTTGGCGACCTGCACCGCCAGACCGTGGCTGCCTTCCTGTTCGTTTTCGTGTTCGTGGGCCATGAATGACGGGATTCGTTCGTTGGTGACGAGTATACGCCGCACCGACTGCGCGCCCGGCGGCTACTGCCTTCTCAGGTGATGGCACAATGACGGCTTTTCCAGCCCCCGTCCCGCATGTCTCCTGCCGCTGCCGCCGATGCGATCTGGCGCCCCCACGTCACCGTGGCCTGCGTGGTGGGCGACGGCGCGCGCTACCTGATGGTCGAGGAAGAGGTGAATGGGCGGCTCGCGTACAACCAGCCCGCCGGGCACCTGGAAGACCGCGAGCGCCTCGTCGACGCGGCCGTGCGCGAGACGCTGGAGGAAACCGGCTGGACGGTGCAGCCCACCCACCTGATCGGCGTGCACCAGTGGCGCAGCACCGAGCACGGCGAAGGCGTGATCCGCTTCAGCTTCGCGGCGCGTCCGCTCAGCCACGATCCGGAGCGGCCGCTGGACACCGGCATCCGCCGCGCGCTCTGGCTGACCCGCGCCGAGATCGCCGCGCACGGCGAACGCCTGCGCAGCCCGCTGGTGCTGGAAAGCATCGACGCCTGGCTGGCCGGCGCGCGGTTGCCGCTGGACGCGCTGCACTGGTGGCCGGACGGCGCCACGCCATGAAGGTGATGCTGGGCATTTCCGGCGGCGTCGACTCCTCGGTCGCGGCGCTGCTGCTGCAACAGGCCGGCCACGAGGTCGAAGGCCTGTTCATGCAGAACTGGGAAGAGGACGACCGCAACGGCCCCTGCACCGCCGACGCCGACCGCAAGGACGCCGTGGCCGTGTGCGGCCGGCTGGGCATCCCGTTCCACGCGCGCAACTTCGCCGCCGAATACTGGGACGGCGTGTTCGAGCACTTTCTCGCCGAATACCGCGCCGGCCGCACGCCCAACCCCGACGTGCTGTGCAACCGCGAGATCAAGTTCAAGACCTTCCTCGACGAAGCACGCGCGCTGGGCGCGGAGAAGATCGCCACCGGCCACTACGCCCGCGTGGGTTGCCGGGATGGCGAATACCGCCTGCTGCGCGCGGTCGATGCGGCCAAGGACCAGACCTACTTCCTGCACGCGCTGGGCCAGGCGCAGCTGGCGACCACGCTGTTCCCGGTCGGCGAGATCGAGAAGTCGCGGGTGCGCGAGCTGGCGCGCGAGGCGCAGCTACCCACCCACGCGAAGAAGGATTCCACCGGCATCTGCTTCATCGGCGAGCGCGATTTCCGCAGCTTCCTGGCGCAGTACATCCCGGCGCAACCCGGCGAGATGCGCACGCCCCAAGGCGAACGGGTCGGCGAACACCAGGGCGCGATGTACTACACGCTGGGCCAACGCAACGGCCTCGGCATCGGCGGGCGCCAGGGCGCCAGCGGCGAGCCCTGGTACGTGGTGGGCAAGGACGTGGCGGCCAACGTGCTCTACGTGGCCCAAGGCAACGCCAACCATTGGCTGGATTCGCGCGTGCTGCGCAGCGAGGCGCCGCACTGGGTGGCCGGCCACGTGCCCGCCGCCCGTTTCCGCTGCACCGCCAAGACCCGCTATCGCCAGGCTGATCAATCGTGCGACGTGCAGGTGCTGGACACCGGCCTTGAGGTACGCTTCGACACCCCGCAGCGTGCGGTGACCCCGGGACAGTCGGTGGTGTTCTACGACGGCGACACCTGCCTCGGCGGCGCGGTGATCGCCGCCACCGATGCGCCTTACGGCGGCCTTTCCCCCATACGAAACGAGAATTGATGGTGCTTGACGCCTTTTCGATGAACGAGGAACGCGTGCTGGCGCTGGCCGGCCTCTACCAGGCCTGCGCGCTGGTGCAGCAACTGGCCAACCAGGGCCGCTGCGACGAGACCGCGATGGACGCCAGCATCGCCAGCGTGTTCCGCATCGACGCGCCTTCGGTGGTCGGCGTGTACGGCAGCATCGCCAGCGTGCGGCTGGGGCTGCGCAACCTGGTGTCCCAGCTGGACGAGACCAGCGACGACATGGCGGTGACCCGTATGGCGATGACCGTGATGCGGCTGGAACGCAGCCTGTCCGGCCGCCCGGAGCTGCTCGACCAGCTGCAGCAGGGCATCCGCGCCGCGCAGCGCCAGGTCGAGCATTTCGGCCAGGACTCCAGCCAGGTCACCGCGCGCCTGGCCGAACTCTATGCCTCCACCTTGTCCACCCTGCGTCCCCGCGTGATGGTCAACGGCAGCCCGCAGCAGCTGCAGCAACCGGCCATCGTCGAGAAGGTGCGCAGCAACCTGCTGGCGGCGGTGCGCTCGGCCGTGCTGTGGCACCAGTTGGGCGGCCGCCAATGGCAACTGCTGCTGTTCCGGCGGCAGTGCAGCATGCTGGCCCGCGGCCTGCTCACCGGCGCCACGCTGGACAACGGGCGCTAGCCGACCAGCTTCAGCCCTGGCAGCTGCCGCGCCAGCGTGCGCAGCAGCTTGGCGAACGCGGCCAGGTCGGCGCCCCAGGGCGTGGCCTCGCGCCAGTACAGCGCGATCTCGCGGCCCGGCGCCTGCCCCCGGATCTTCGCCAGCACGATGTCCGGCTTGGAAGCCAGGCGTTGGTGCGCCAGCGCGGGCACCAGGGCGTGGCCGCCGCGCAGGCTGACCAGCGCGGCGAGGCTTTCCAGGCTCACGTCCTGCACGTGGCCGTCGCCGCCACTGTGGCTCTCCGCCATCAGGATCGCGTCCGCCGCGCCCAGTTGGTCCAGCGCCACGCTGCGCCGGCCGGCCAGCGGATGATCCGCGCGCAGCATCACCTCCCACGGCTCGAAGAACAGCGGCTGCATCGCGATGCCGCTGGCCAGCGGCGCCAGCGGCGCCAGCACGGCATCGAGTTCGGCCTCGTGCAGCCGGCGCAGCAGGCCGCGCGGCTTGCCCTCCGAAATGCCCAGCCGCACGCCCCGGAAGTGCTGCGGGAACGGCGCGATCAGATGCGGCAGCAGGTAGGGCCCCAGCGAGGCCGGCACGCCCAGGCGCAACTCGCCGCCGAACGCCACCTCGCCGGCGCGGGCGGTCTGCTGCAGCAATTCGGCCGCGGCCAGCACCGCATCGATGCGTTCCAGCAGGCGCCAGCCGCCCGCGGTGGGCACCACCTTGCGGCCGCCGCGCTCGAACAGCGGCGCGCCCAGCGCCTGCTCCACCTTCTGCACCTGGTGCGACAGCCCGGACGGGCTGATGTGCATGGCCCGGGCCGCGCTGTTGAAGCTGCCGTGGCGATGCACTGCCTGCACCATCACCAGGTCGCGCAGCGAAATCGCCGAAATGTGCGAAGTGATCATCCGTGCGCCCGTGGTTGCCGCCATGGGCCAAGCATAAACGACGAAGCCCGGCGCAAGGCCGGGCTTCGCTTCAGGCGACTTCTCCCGTGGACGGGAGAAGCATGGCTCATGCCTCGACGGTATCCGCGACTTCCTTGTAGTCCTGGATCTTGTCGAAGTTCATGTAGCGATAGATCTTCTCGCCGTTGGCGTTGATCACGCCCACGTCGGCCATGTACTCCGCCTTGGTCGGGATCCTGCCCAGGCGCGAGCAGATCGCCGCCAGCTCGGCCGAACCCAGGTACACGTTGGAGTTCTTGCCGAGGCGGTTCGGGAAGTTGCGGGTGGAGGTGGAGAACACCGTGGCGCCCTCGCGCACCTGCGCCTGGTTGCCCATGCACAGCGAGCAACCCGGCATTTCGATGCGGGCGCCGGCGGTGCCGAGCACGCCGTAGTGGCCTTCCTCGGTGAGCTGCTGCTGGTCCATCTTGGTCGGCGGGGCCACCCACAGCTTGGTCGGGATGTCGCGCTTGCCTTCCAGCAGCTTCGACGCGGCGCGGAAATGGCCGATGTTGGTCATGCACGAGCCGATGAACACTTCGTCGATCTTCGCGCCGGCCACGTCGCTGAGCGTCTTCACGTCGTCCGGGTCGTTCGGGCAGGCCACGATGGGCTCGTGCACGTCGGCCAGGTCGATCTCGATGACGGCGGCGTATTCGGCGTCGGCGTCGCGCTCCAGCAGCTGCGGGTTCGCGAGCCAGGCTTCCATCGCCTTGATGCGGCGCTCGATGCTGCGCGGGTCCTTGTAGCCCTGCGCGATCATGACCTTCAGCAGCGTGATGTTGCTGTTGATGTATTCGATGATCGGCGCCTTGTCGAGGTGCACCGTGCAACCGGCGGCCGAACGCTCGGCCGAGGCATCGGACAGCTCGAACGCCTGCTCCACCTTGAGGTTCGGCAGGCCTTCGATTTCCAGGATGCGGCCCGAGAAGACGTTCTTCTTGCCCTGCTTGGCGACCGTCAGCAGGCCCTGCTTGATGGCGTACAGCGGGATCGCGTTGACCAGGTCGCGCAGGGTGACGCCGGGCTGCAGCTCGCCCTTGAAGCGCACCAGCACGGATTCCGGCATGTCCAGCGGCATCACGCCGGTGGCGGCGGCGAAGGCCACCAGGCCCGAACCGGCCGGGAAGGAAATGCCGATCGGGAAGCGCGTGTGGCTGTCGCCGCCGGTGCCGACGGTGTCGGGCAGCAGCATGCGGTTGAGCCAGCTGTGGATCACGCCGTCGCCCGGGCGCAGCGCGATGCCGCCGCGCGTGCTGATGAATTCCGGCAGCGTGTGGTGGGTCTTCACGTCCACCGGCTTCGGGTAGGCGGCGGTGTGGCAGAACGACTGCATCACGAGGTCGGCCGAGAAGCCCAGGCAGGCCAGGTCCTTCAGCTCGTCGCGGGTCATCGGGCCGGTGGTGTCCTGCGAACCCACCGAGGTCATCTTCGGCTCGCAGTAGGTGCCCGGGCGCACGCCCTTGCCTTCCGGCAGGCCAACCGCGCGGCCGACCATCTTCTGCGCCAGCGTGTAGCCCTTGCCGCTATCGGCCGGCTGCTGCGGCAGGCGGAACAGGGTGGACACCGGCAGGCCCAGCGCCTCGCGCGCCTTGGCGGTGAGGCCGCGGCCGATGATCAGCGGGATGCGGCCGCCGGCGCGCACTTCGTCGAACAGCACGTCGGACTTCACCTGGAACTCGGCGATCACTTCGCCGTTCTTCAGCGCCTTGCCTTCGTACGGGCGCAGCTCGACCACGTCGCCCATCTCCATCTTCGACACGTCGAGTTCAACCGGCAGCGCGCCGGCGTCTTCCATGGTGTTGTAGAAGATCGGGGCGATCTTGCCGCCCAGGCACACGCCGCCGAAACGCTTGTTCGGGATGAACGGGATGTCTTCGCCGGTCCACCACAGCACGGAGTTGGTGGCGGACTTGCGGCTGGAGCCGGTGCCGACCACGTCGCCCACGTAGGCGACCAGGTGGCCCTGTTTGGTGAGGTCCTGGATCAGCTGGATCGGGCCGCGCTTGCCGTCTTCCTCCGGCTGGAACGGCGCGCCGTCGCGCTTGTTCTTCAGCATGGCCAGCGCGTGCATCGGGATGTCCGGGCGCGTGGTGGCGTCCGGGGCCGGCGACAGGTCGTCGGTATTGGTTTCGCCCGGCACCTTGAACACGGTGACGGTCAGGCTCTGCGGCACTTCAGGCTTGCTGGTGAACCACTCGGCATCGGCCCAGCTCTGCAGCACGGACTTCGCGTTGGCGTTGCCCTGGTCGGCCTTTTCCTTGACGTCGTGGAAGGCGTCGAACATCAGCAGCGTGTGCTTGAGCGCGTTGGCGGCGACGGTGCCGATCTGCGCATCGTCCAGCAGCTCGATCAGCGGATGGATGTTGTAGCCGCCCAGCATGGTGCCGAGCAGCTCGGTGGCCTTCTCGCGCGAGATCAGCGCGCTCTTCTCGGTGCCGAACGCCACGGCCGCCAGGTAGGAGGCCTTGACCTTGGCCGCGTCGTCCACGCCGGCCGGCACGCGGTTGGCGATCAGGTCGACGAGGAAGGCCTCCTCGCCGGCAGGCGGGTTCTTCAGCAGCTCGATCAGGTCGGCGGTCTGCTGGGCCGACAGCGGCAGCGGCGGGATGCCCAGCGCGGCGCGCTCGGCAGCATGTTGGCGATAGGCGGTAAGCATGTGGTCTCGTCCGATGGCTGAACTGAAGAGGCAGCGAGCCGGTGGTTCGCACCACCGCTGCGGACCGCCTTGGGGATGGTCTGATTGATCGACCGCTTGCTTGTCATTCCTGCGAAAGCAGGAATCCAGCGCCTTTGTGTTCCGTGGCTTGCAGGCACTGGATCCCAGCCTTCGCTGGGATGACGAGCAAAATCAGACCTTCCTTGGGCGAATCATCCGCATGGCTGCTGCCGGCGCTCGACAAGGCACAAGACCCTGTCGCCATGCCGTTTTTTGCGGCATTGCAGCCCGTCATTTTGCCAGCCGGAGGCCAGACGCCGCAACGCAAGACAACGCTTCCGCGAGCGTTCGAAATCTTGCAATGCAAATATGGCGCAATCCCTCCACCCCTCCCTTGAACTGCATGGCGTTTGGTCCAAACTGGGTCGCTGCGGCCACCCTGGAGTAGATTCCCTCACAGGCCCACACATCTTCCCCGGCCGCAACGACAGAGCGCGCCTTAGCACCCCCTCACGCTCGATGCCACGGGATTCCCCGGCTGCGCGTCCAAGCGTTCGCCAGACTCACGCAACAGGAGTTAGCCCCATGCTGGATTCATTTGCCACCCGCGATGCCTTCGAGGCCAACGGCAGGAAGTACAGCTACGCCAGCCTCGCCAAGCTGGGCCAGCGCTTCGACATCAAGCGCCTGCCCTACTCGATGAAGATCCTGCTGGAGAACCTGCTGCGCCACGAGGACGGCGTCAACGTCACCGCGAAGGAGATCGAGGCGGTGGCGAAGTGGGACGCGAAGAAGGAGCCCGACACCGAGATCGCCTTCATGCCCGCGCGCGTGGTGCTGCAGGATTTCACCGGCGTGCCCTGCGTGGTGGACCTGGCCGCGATGCGCGACGCCGTGGTGAAGCTGGGCGGCGATGCCAACCAGATCAACCCGCTGGCGCCGGCCGAGCTGGTGATCGACCACTCGGTGCAGGTGGACGTGTACGGCTCCGAGTCGGCGCTGGAGAAGAACGTCGAGATCGAGTTCGAGCGCAACCAGGAGCGCTACAGCTTCCTGCGCTGGGGCCAGAAGGCCTTCAACAACTTCAAGGTGGTGCCGCCGCGCACCGGCATCGTGCACCAGGTGAACCTGGAGCACCTGGCCCGCGTGGTGTTCACCAGCGACAAGGACGGCGAGAGCTGGGCCTATCCGGACACCGTGTTCGGCACCGACTCGCACACGACCATGGTCAACGGCCTCGGCGTGCTGGGCTGGGGCGTGGGCGGCATCGAGGCCGAGGCCGCGATGCTGGGCCAGCCGTCCTCGATGCTGATCCCGCAGGTGGTGGGCTTCAAGCTCACCGGCAAGCTGGCCGAGGGCGTCACCGCCACCGACCTGGTGCTCACCGTCACCCAGATGCTGCGCAAGCTGGGCGTGGTGGGCAAGTTCGTGGAGTTCTTCGGCCCGGGCCTGAAGCACCTGGGGCTGGCCGACCGCGCCACCATCGCGAACATGGCGCCGGAATACGGCGCCACCTGCGGCATCTTCCCGGTCGACCAGGAAGCGCTGAACTACCTGCACCTGTCTGGCCGCGACGACCACCAGATCGCGCTGGTCGAAGCCTACGCCAAGGCCCAGGGCCTGTGGCACGACGAGCACGGCACCGAGCCCGAGTTCACCACCACGCTGGAACTGGACCTTGCCGACGTGAAGCCGTCGATGGCCGGCCCCAAGCGCCCGCAGGACCGCGTGCTGCTGGATGGCGTGCAAAAGAATTTCCACGAGGTGATCGGCCCGCTCACCGCGAACCGCCGCCCGCGCGACGCCGCCACCGCCGACTTCATCAGCGAAGGCGGCTCGGCAGCCATCGGCAACCCCGCCAACGCCCTCACCAACGGCGGCGTGCTGGTGGAGAAGGACGGCCAGAGCTTCAGGATCGGCGACGGCTCGGTGGTGATCGCCGCAATCACCTCCTGCACCAACACCTCCAACCCGGCGGTGATGCTGGGCGCCGGCTTGGTGGCGAAGAAGGCCGCGGCGAAGGGCCTCAAGGCCAAGCCGTGGGTGAAGACCTCGATCGGCCCGGGCTCGCTGGTGGTCAGCGACTACCTCGAAAAGACCGGCCTGCTGAAGGAACTGGAGAAGGTCGGCTTCTACATCGTCGGCTACGGCTGCACCACCTGCATCGGCAACTCCGGCCCGCTACCGGCCGAGATCAGCAAGGGCATCGCCGAAGGCGACCTCGCGGTGGCCTCGGTGCTCTCCGGCAACCGCAACTTCGAAGGCCGCGTGCATCCGGAAGTGAAGATGAACTACCTGGCCTCGCCGCCGCTGGTGGTCGCCTACGCGCTGGCCGGCACGCTCGACATCGACCTGACGAAGGACCCGATCGGCACCGGCAACGACGGCCAGCCGGTCTATCTCAAGGACATCTGGCCGAGCAACAAGGAAATTTCCGACACCATCGCCGGCGCGATCAACCCGGAGATGTTCAAGAAGAACTACGCCGACGTGTTCAAGGGCGACAGCCGCTGGAACCGGATCGCCTCGCCGGACGGCGCGGTATATCGCTGGGACGACTCCACCTACATCAAGAACCCACCCTACTTCGACGGCATGACGATGGCGCTGAACCCGGTGGAGGACATCCACGGCGCCCGCGTGCTGGGCCTGTTCGGCGACTCCATCACCACCGACCACATCTCGCCGGCCGGCTCGATCAAGAAGGACAGCCCGGCGGGCCGCTTCCTGATCTCGAAGGGCGTCGAGCCGAGGGACTTCAATTCCTACGGCTCGCGCCGCGGCAACGACGACGTGATGGTGCGCGGCACCTTCGCCAACATCCGCATCAGGAACCAGATGCTGGATGGCGTCGAGGGCGGCTACACGAAGCACGTACCGTCCGGCGAGCAGATGGCGATCTACGACGCGGCGATGAAGTACAAGCAGGAGAAGACCCCGCTCATCGTGCTCGCCGGCAAGGAATACGGCACCGGCTCCAGCCGCGACTGGGCGGCCAAGGGCACCCTGCTGCTGGGCGTGAAGGCGGTGATCGCCGAGAGCTTCGAGCGCATCCACCGCTCCAACCTGGTCGGCATGGGCGTGCTGCCGCTGCAGTTCGGGGACGGCGACAGCGCCGGTTCGCTGGGCCTCACCGGCGACGAGAGCTTCGAGATCACCGGCCTGGCAGGCGGCGAGTCGAAGGAAGCGAAGGTGGTCGCCACCGGCGCCGACGGCAAGAAGAAGGAGTTCACCGTGAAGGTGCTGCTGCTCACGCCGAAGGAGCGCGACTTCTTCCGCCACGGCGGCATCCTGCAGTACGTGCTGCGCCAGCTGGCCGGCAAGAAGAGCGCCTGAGCACGACTGCCGCAGCATTGAACCCGGGCCGCCCCGACTCGCGTCGGGGCGGCCTTTTTTCGGCCATGGCGAGGGGTTCCGCGGCTTGCCGCCGTACGGAGCCGCATGCTCCAATGCCGAAAGGGGCGCCGCCAGCTCCATTTCGCCTTGGCGGCCATGATTCAGGAGTCGAGCAAGCACATGAGCAACGAGCGTCCGTGGCTGGAGCACTATCCGCAAGGCGTACCCGCCGAAATCGACCTCGATGCCTATGCCTCCGTGGCTGCCGTGCTGGAAGAAGCGTTCCAGCGCTTCCGCGACCGCCCCGCATTCTCCAACTTCGGCAAGCAGCTCAGCTACGGCCAGATCGACGAGCAGAGCCGGCATTTCGCCGGCTACCTCACCGGCGTGCTCAAGCTGGTCAAGGGCGACCGCGTCGCGATCATGATGCCGAACGTGCTGCAGTATCCGATCGCGCTGTTCGGCGCGCTGCGCGCCGGCCTGGTGGTGGTCAACACCAACCCGATGTACACCGCACGCGAGTTGCAGCACCAGCTCGAGGACTCCGGCGCCAAGGCCATCGTGGTGCTGGACAACTTCGCCGCCACGCTGCAGCAGGTGGTGGCCCACACCGCCGTGCAGCACATCGTCTGCACCGGCATCGGCGACCTGCTCGGTTTTCCCAAGGGCGCGGTGGTCAACTTCGTGCTCAAGCACGTGAAGAAGATGGTCCCCGCCTACCAGCTGCCGCAGGCGGTACGCTTCCGCGACGCCATGGCGCAGGGCGCGGCGCATCCGCTGCCGCGGGTCGAACTGGGCCACGGCGACATCGCGTTCCTGCAATACACCGGCGGCACCACCGGCGTGGCCAAGGGCGCCATGCTCAGCCACGGCAACATGGTGGCGAACATGCTGCAGGCCGGCGCGTGGATCGGCCGCAACGCGAAGGAAGGCGAGGAAACCGTCATCACCGCGCTGCCGCTGTACCACATCTTCTCGCTGACCGCGAACGGCCTGACGTTTATGCGCCTGGGCGGCCTCAACTGGCTGATCACCAACCCCCGCGACATGCCCGGCTTCGTCAAGGAGCTGAAGGCGTCGCGCTTCACCGCGCTGACCGGCGTCAACACCTTGTTCAACGGCCTGCTGAACACGCCGGGCTTCGCCGAAGTGGACTTTTCCCGTCTGCACCTGACGCTGGGCGGCGGCATGGCCGTGCAGCGCGCGGTGGCCGAGCGCTGGAAAAAGGTCACCGGCTGCACGCTGGCCGAGGCCTACGGCCTCACCGAAACCTCCCCGGCGGCCTGCATCAACCCGCTGGACCTCAAGGACTACAACGGCTCCATCGGCCTGCCCGTCCCGTCCACCGACGTGGCGATCTGGTCCGAGGACAACCAGCCGCTGCCGGTCGGCGAGGTGGGCGAACTGATGGTGAAGGGCCCGCAGGTGATGCAGGGCTACTGGAACCGCCCCGACGAAACCGCCAAGGTGCTGGGCGCGGACGGCTGGCTGCACACCGGCGACATCGCGAAGATGGACGCGAACGGCTACTTCTACATCGTCGACCGCAAGAAGGACATGATCCTGGTGTCCGGCTTCAACGTGTACCCGAACGAGGTGGAAGACACGGTGATGGAGCACCCCGGGGTGGCCGAAGTCGCCGCGGTGGGCGTGCCGGACGAGCATTCCGGCGAGGTGGTGAAGCTGTTCGTGGTGCGCAAGGACCCCAGTCTCACCGAGGACGCGCTCAAGCAGTTCTGCCGCGAGCGGCTCACCGGCTACAAGCGGCCCAAATTCATCGAATTCCGCGACACGCTGCCCAAGAGCAACGTGGGGAAGATCCTGCGGCGCGAGCTGCGCGACGAAAAGAAGGGCGCCGCCGCGGCACATTGATTCCTGCAGCGCCGCGCGGGCGCCTGCCACGGCGTCCTCAGCTCTTCCACGACTCCAGGATGTCGGCATAGCCGCCGAGCAGGTTCCACAGCGGCACCTGCTTGTCCTCGGGTATGCACACGTAGGAGAAGCCGATGTGGTGGTCGGCGACACGGGCCACCTGCGCCTCCAGGTGGATGTGCAGGTCGCTGCCGAAGATCATGTCCAGCAGCCAGGTCTGCCCCGCCTCGCCGGTCCAGCCCAGCGGTCGCCGCAGCAACGCGCCGGTGGCGGAAATGTCCACCAGTTCGGTCGGGTGCGACTCGACGCCGCGGCTCATCAGCACGGTCGTCTCGATCTGCATGCGCGCCGGGCGCAGGCGTTCGGCCTCGCCCTCGGTCAGCTTGTTGTCGTCCTTCGCCATGCCGGACTCCTTGAGTCTGTTGCATCCCCGCCACCGTGGCGGCCCCCTGCGGATCGATTTGCCTGAGTGTGTCCGCCATCACATTCAAGCAAGCGGTGTGCCATCCGCGCGAAACACCGATGCAACACGACTTCCGCCCACATTCGGGACAGCAGCGACTGACATTTGCTCGCTGTCCCGGACCTTCAGGGTCACCTGCGCAGCCGGTCATGCCGCCGTTCCGGCCGGCCTGGCCGCAGCGCGCTCCCTGCGGAAACGGCATTGTAACCACCCGTCGTCCCGGCACCGCAGCGCGTCGCAAGCCATGCATCCGCTGGACTTGTCGCCAGCCAGCCG
>NZ_NJIC01000020.1:161339-188302 GCF_013620825.1 Rhodanobacter sp. PCA2
TCGCTACTCTGTAACCCACGCGTGGCGCCATGGTCAGACGCTGGCCGGTCGTTCCGGTGGCGATGGCGCCCACCCGATGCCCCAGGCAGATCGTCCGACTTGTCGGTGACGTCACGTTCGTCACCGTATGCTCCTGTTCCCGTCAGACGCAAGCAGCGTCTCGCACTGGCACATGTGCAATGCCCGCACGCTTGATCGAACCGCGACACGCGACTTCGTCACGCCGGCAACGACAAGGGGAAAACTGGACCCTGCCTGCATGGCACCGTGCGAAACCGCTTTACCGAAGTGCCGCTCCGGCGCCTCGATCCGTGCACAGCTGCAAGCCCGGATCGCCTGACGGGGCAACCGTTTCGCCCATGATGGATCAGGACGCATTGCCGGCCGCCGGGCGGCCCAACGAAACGCATCGATGAGCACCGAGCAAATCGGGCCGCAGAGCCCGGTCGTAGCGCAGGACAACACCGCGGGCCGCCCCCAGCAGCAGGAAATGCCGCTGGCGATCGTGCGTGGCGAACCCGTGCTGCAGATGCCGCAGGACCTGTACATCCCGCCGGACGCGCTCGAGGTCTTCCTGGAGGCGTTCGAGGGCCCGCTGGATCTGCTGCTGTACCTGATCCGCCGGCAGAACCTGGACATCCTGGACATTCCGATTGCCGAGATCACCCGGCAGTACATGGAATACATCGACATGATGCGGGAGACGATGCGGCTGGAACTGGCCGCGGAGTACCTGCTGATGGCCGCGATCCTGGCCGAGATCAAGTCGCGCCTGCTGCTGCCGAGGCCGCCGGTCGAGGAAGGCGTGGAAGACGACCCGCGCGCCGAACTGGTGCGCCGCCTGCAGGAGTACGAGCGCTTCAAGCGGGCCGCCGAGGACATCGACGCCCTGCCCCGCATGGAGCGCGATACCGCGTCCGCCCAGGCCGACACCGGCGAGCGCAACGTGATCAAGCTGCCGCCGCCGCTGGATCTCAAGGAAATGCTGCTGGCGCTGAAGGACGTGCTGCACCGCGCCGAGCTGTTCGGGCACCACGCGATCAAGCGCGAGGCGCTCAGCGTCCGCCAGCGCATGGGCGAGCTGCTGGGCAGGCTGGAAGGCCAGGCCTTCCACCGTTTCGAGACGCTGTTCGACGTCGGCGAAGGCCGCCTCGGCGTGGTGGTCACCTTCCTCGCCATGCTGGAGCTGGCCAAGGAAATGCTGATCGAGATCGTGCAGGAAGCGCCGCTGGCGCCGATCTACCTGAAGGCGCGGGTGGAACACGGCGAGGCGCCCATCGCCGACGAGGCGGAAACCGACGGGGCGAACGACCCCGCCGGGGAGTCGGCGTTCGAGACTCCGGACAACGCCGGCAACGGCACTCACTGAATCGGCACCCAAGGCCCATGCAGATCGAGCAACTCAAACCCATCGTCGAGGCGGCCCTGCTCGCCGCCAGCCAGCCGATGACCGTCGCCCAGCTCGGCGACCTGTTCGCCGAAACCGACGAGGTCGGCCACGAGCAGATCGCCCGCGCGCTGGAATCCCTCGCCGCCGACTGCGAAGGCCGCGGCGTCGAGCTGAAGGAAATCGCCTCCGGCTTCCGCTACCAGGTGCGCCAGGAAGTGCATCCCTGGATCTCGCGGATGTGGACCGAGAAGCCCAGCCGCTACTCGCGCGCCCTGCTGGAGACGCTGGCGCTGATCGCCTACCGCCAGCCGATCACCCGCCCGGAGATCGAGCAGATCCGCGGCGTGGTGGTGTCCACCAACATCGTCAAGACGCTGGAAGAGCGCGAGTGGATCCGCGTGGTCGGCTACCGCGACGTGCCCGGCAAGCCGGCGCTGTTCGGCACCACCCGCGCCTTCCTCGACTACTTCAACCTGAAATCGCTGGACCAGTTGCCGCCGCTTTCCGAAATCCGCGACATGGAAGACCCGCAGATGGGCTTCGAGCAGACGCCGCTGCCGGCCCGCATCATCAAGGACCTGCCGATCGATCCGGACGAGGAGTCGCCGGTCGGGGAAGAAACGACCGAAGCCGACGAAACCGGCACGGAAACCGCCGAACGCACCACCGACGACGCGGCCGGCCACGAGGCGGCGGCGGCGAACGAAACCAGCGCGGACGCCGCAAGCGCGTCCGACGAAACCGAAACCACCACCACTGCCGACGAGGCAGCGGCCCCCGCGGACGTCGACCACGACGCCGCCATCAAGCATTCCTGAGGAGTACCGCGCATGACTGCGCCGCAGAAATCCATCCTTTCCCTCAAGCGCGCCGCGCTCACCGATGCCGCGCCGCTGGAAGAGCGCCTGCACAAGGTGCTCGCCAACGCCGGCCTCGGCTCGCGCCGCATGCTGGAACAGCGCATCCAGGCCGGCGAGATCGAACTCAACGGCAGCCCCGCCAGCATCGGCACCAGCGTGCACGCGGGCGACCGCGTGGTGGTCGACGGCAAGCAGTTCGTGGTCGCCACCGACAACCGCGGCGACACCGAGGTGCTGATCTACCACAAGCCCGAGGGCGTGCTGACCACCCGCGACGACCCCGAAGGCCGCCCCACCGTGTTCGAGCAGCTGCCGCGCCTGAAGGGCGCGCGCTGGGTCGCCGTGGGCCGCCTCGACATCAACACCACCGGCCTGCTGCTGCTCACCACCGACGGCGAGCTGGCCAACGCGCTGATGCACCCCAGAAGCGGCATCGAGCGCGAATACCTCTGCCGCGTGCACGGCGAAGTGCCCGACGAGGTGATCGAGAAGCTCAAGGCCGGCGTGGAACTGGAAGACGGTCCCGCCCGCTTCGACGAGATCGCGGTGATCAGCCGCGGCGGCAGCCACAGCTGGTTCCGCGTGGTGATCCGCGAAGGCCGCAACCGCGAGGTGCGGCGCCTGTGGGATTCGCAGGGCTTCCTGGTGAGCCGGCTCAAGCGCATCCGCTACGGCGGCATCGAGCTGCCGCGCACCCTGCGCCGCGGCGACTGCGAGACGCTGGACGAGGAGTCCGCGAAGCAGCTGCGCCTGACCAGCGGCCTTGGCGCGCCGCAGCCCGTGCTCACCCTGAGCCCGGTGCTGCATCAGCGCCGCGCCAACCGCAACGTCACCGAGTACCGCCCCGAGCACGGCTCGGCCGGCGCATGGAGCGCCGGCTACCAGGACGAGGCACGCGAGCTGCGCGCGTTCGACCGCATCCGCGAGGAACCGCCGCGCGGCCGCCAGAAGCAGCGCCGCCCCGGCCAGGAAGTGAACGGCAACGTGGCCGTGCCCGAACGCGGGCCTGGCGCCAATTACCGCAAGAAGAACAAGCGCGGCGTCGCGCCCGGCCAGGAGCTGCCCTCGGTGCGCACCTGGTTCGCCGGCGACAGCCGCGATGGCACTGCCCGTCCAACCGGCGCTCCCGGCAAGCGTCGCGGCGGCAAGCCTGCGGGCGCCCGCGGCGCTGCCGGCCATGGCGGTGGCTACGCCAGCGCCAACACCCATGGCGGCTTCGGTGGCGGTGGCGGCCACAGTGCCGGCCACGGCGGCGAGGCTCGCCCCGGCGGCAATCGTCCGGGGGGCCGTGGCCGTCCGCAAGGTCAAGGCGGCAACAAATCGCCGCACGGCGGCGGCCGCCCCGGCGGCAACCGTCCGCACGGCCGCGGCGGCAACCGCTCCGGCAACCGTTGATGGTCCGCATCTATCACAACAACCGCTGCAGCAAGTCGCGCGCCACGCTGGCGCTGCTCGAAGGCCGCGAGGTCGAGGTGGTGAACTACCTCGACACCCCGCCCGATGCCGCCGAACTGAAGCAACTGCTCGAGCTGCTCGGCATCCCCGCGCGCCAGCTGCTGCGCAGCGGCGAGGACATCTATCGGGAACTCGGCCTCGCCGATCCCTCGCTAGGCGACGATGCCCTCATCGCCGCCATGGTCGCCCACCCGATCCTGATCGAGCGCCCCATCGTGGTCGCCAACGGCAAGGCCGCGATCGGCCGCCCGCCGGAAGCGGTGCTGGCGATACTCTGAAGACGATGGTTCGAACGGCGTGAGCGCGCGGATTCGTCCCGCCCTCAGGCCTGGTCGAGCGTGAAGGCGTCGGCGTCCATCCAGGCCGGGAAACGCTCGCGATGGGCGAGCAGCGGCGCGGGGTCGAGGGTGAGCGTGGCGACCTGCTCCAGCGCGCCGCATTCCACCAGCGCTTCGCCCACCGGGTCGATCACCGCGCTGTCGCCGGCGTAAGGCAGGTCGTTGCCGTCCACGCCCACGCGGTTCACGCCGATCACGCAGGCCAGGTTCTCGATCGCGCGGGCGCGCAGCAGGGTGCGCCACGGCTGGCGTCGCGGCGCCGGCCAGTTCGCCACGAAGATCGCGAGGTCGTAGTCCATGCCGCCCGCGGCGTCCGCCAGCCGGCGGTTGCGCAGCCACACCGGGAAACGCAGGTCGTAGCAGACCTGGGGCAGGATGCGCCAACCCTTCAGCTCCACGATCAGCCGCTCGCTGCCGCCGCCGTAGCGGGTGTGCTCGCCGGCCATGCGGAACAGGTGCCGCTTGTCGTACTGCTCGAACGTGCCGTCGGGCCGCATCCACAGCAGGCGGTTGTAGACGGTGCCGCCTTCGCGGATCGCGAGGCTGCCGCAGATCACCGCGCCCACCTCGGCAGCCAGCGCGCGCAGCCAGGTGACGCCTTCGCCGTCCATGCTGTCGGCGCTGGCGCCGGTGTCGTTGCTGAAGCCGGACAGGAAGGTCTCCGGCAGCACGATCAGGTCGCTGCCGCGCGCACGGCGCACCAGCGTGCCGTAGTAGTCGCGGTTGGCCGGTGCGTCGTGCCAGCGGGTGGCGCCCTGCACCAACGATACGGTCAGCGGTTGCAGGCTCACAGCTTGCCCAGCCGCTCGGCAGCCGCCTCCATGGTGGCGTCGCTCTTGGCGAAGCACAGGCGCAGCAGGCGCGTGCCGGGCGCGGTCTCGCAGAACGGCGTCAGCGGGATCGCCGCCACCCCGCCCTGCTCCACCAGCCAGCGACTGAAGGCAAGATCGTCCTCGTCGCGGATCGCCGAATAGTCCACCAGCTGGAAGTAACCGCCCGGCACGTCGAGCAGCTTGAGGCGCGAAGGCGCCAGCAGCGCGCGGAAACGATCGCGCTTGGCCTGGTAGAACGCGGGCAGCTCCAGGTAATGCTGCGGATCGCTGGCGAGGAACTCGGCGAAGGCCTGCTGCGCGGGATGGAAGCTGCAGAACGTGAGGTACTGGTGCACCTTGCGGAATTCCGCCGTGAGCGCGCGGGGCGCCACCGCGTAGCCCAGCTTCCAGCCGGTGCAGTGGTAGGTCTTGCCGAAGGAGGAGATCACGATGCTGCGCGCGGCGAGTTCCGGGTGGCGCAACACGCTCTCGTGCTGCCTGCCGTCGTAGACGATGTGCTCGTACACCTCGTCGGACAGCACCACGATGCCGGTATCGCGCACGATCGCCGCCAGCTCCTCGAGGTCGGCCGCCGACAGCACCGCGCCGGAGGGATTGTGCGGGCTGTTGATGAGGATCATGCGCGTGCGCGGCGTCACCGCGTCGCGCACGCGCTGCCAGTCCACCGAGAACGCCGGGGCGACCAGCGGGATGTGCACCGCCTTCGCGCCCTGCAGCTCGATGGCCGGTTCGTAGCAGTCGTAGGCGGGATCGAACACGATCACCTCCTCGCCCGTGCGCACCACCGCGGCGATCGCCGCGAACAGCGCCTCGGTGGCGCCGGAGGTGACGGTGATCTCGGCGTCCACGTCGGGGCGGTGGCCGTACATGCGTTCGGTCTTGGCCGCGATCTGCTCGCGCAGCGGCGCGGTGCCGTGCATGGGCGCGTACTGGTTGCGCCCCTCGTTCATCGCGCGCGTCAGCGCGTCGCGCAGACCCTGCGGCGGTTCGAAATCGGGGAAGCCCTGCCCCAGGTTCACGGCCTTGTGTTCCAGCGCGAGCTGGCTCATCACGCTGAAAATGGTGGTGCCGACCTTGGGGAGCTTGGTATCGATCTTCATCGCGTTGCCGTATGGAAGTCCAAATGGAAGCGTAGCATGCACGGGAACCATGACGGCGGACACCGCCGGACTCCCGGCCCCGAACGCCGCTACCGCCGCGGCTCCAGCTCCGGCAAGGGCCGCGTCTTGCACTCCTCGTGCCTGCGCAGGGTGGCGGCAGGCAGGCGCTCGGCGAGGAAATCCACCAGCGCGCGCACGCCCGGAAGCATGCCGCGGCGGCTGGGATAGACGAAGTGCATGGTGCCTTCCGGCGCGCTCCACTCCGGCAGCAACACCTCCAGCTCGCCGCGCGTCACGGCCGGCGCGCAGACGAATTCCGGCAGCATGGTGACGCCGATCCCGCGGCGCGCCGCCTCCAGCAGCATCGCGAAATCGCCGCAGATCAGCCGCGCGCTCACCTCCACGCTGACGCGCTCCCCGGCTGCGTCGATCAGCTCCCAGGTCTGCGGGCCTTCGTGCTCCGCCATCGACAGCGCCGGCAGTTTCGCCAGTTCCTCCGGATGACGTGGCCGACCGAGTGCGTCGAGCAACGCCGGGCTGGCCACCGGCAGCACGCGCGACTGGCCGAAGCTGCGCATCACCATGTTGGCGTCGGTATCCAGCTTGGTGCGCACGCGGATCGCGAGGTCGTAGCCCTCGCCCAGCAGGTCCACGCGGCGATCGCTGGAAAGCACGCGCACCTGCAGCCTCGGATAGAGCGCCATGAAGTCCGGCAGCACATAGGCCAGGATGGTCTGGGTCAGCGATACAGGGCAGCTCAGGCGCACCACGCCACGCGGCTCGGCACGCAGCTCGTCCACCGCGTCCTGCGCCGCGCGCGCCTCCTCCAGCACCGCGCGGCAATGCGCGTAGAAACGCTCGCCCACTTCGGTGACCACGAAACGGCGCGTGGTCCGCTGCAGCAGGCGCACGCCGAGGCGATCCTCCAGTTGCGCCACCCGCTTGCTGAGCCGCGACTTGGGCACGCCCAGCGCCCGCCCCGCCGCGGAGAAACCGCCGTGTTCCACCACGGCCGCGAAGAAATACAGGTCGTTGAGGTCCTGCAAGGCGCCACTCAACTGCAGCATCAGCGTTTCCTTTTCCGAACGACAGGGGGTGATACCGCCGGCCTGGCGCCGGATCGTTTCAAATATACCCCGGCTTCGGCCTTGCCCCCTGTCGAGCCGATCAGGGAATCCCCACCGGGATTCCCCTCCATCGCTGGCTGCAGACCCAGCCATTCGTCGATGCGAAACCGGTTTTCCGGCGCGGTCGACAGCGGAAAGGGCCCGGTTTCCCGACCTCCGAATCCCCGGCATTGACTGCCTGAAGCCTTGCTGCAGCTGGCTTTGGCCCACCGGTCGCCGCTGGTTCGGCGCGCACTCGCCGCACCCCTGCCATCAGTCATGTTGCCAAATTCGCTCAAGGCGCTTGACGGTCTCGGATATGGTGTTATAGTTCACTACAACACCGGTCCACGAACTCACTAGAGGAGAGCCGACATGAACGCCAAGCACGAGTCCAGCACGAACCGTCCCGCCGCCGCTGCCGACGACGTCTACGTGACTACCCTGATCCCGCGCCGCCGCTGGATCGCTTCCGCCGCCGCGCTGCTGATGACCAGCCTGACCCTGGCGGTGGTGAACCTGCCGGTTCCCACGCCCGCGGTCACCTCGATCAACGGCATCCGCGTGACCAACCTGGCCCCGGTCGAGGTCGTCCCGACCGCCGCCGACCTGAAGGCCGCATCGCTGCTGGAACATGCCGCGGTCGGCGTCACCACCCTGCCCGACGGCGGCCGTGCCGCGCGGATCGGGGCGCAGCTGGCCATGCCCTACTATTCCTTCGGTACCGCCACGGCCAGCGTCGCAAGCACCAAGGAATAATCCATGACCATCACCTGGAACGACAGCATCCCGATCTATCGCCAACTGCACCAGCGTGTGGTGGCGATGATCCTGGATGGCGCCTTGAACGAGGGCGACCCGCTGCCGTCGGTACGCCAGGTGGCCGCGGATTTCCAGATCAATCCGCTGACCGTGTCGAAGGCGTATCAGGAGCTGGTCGACGAACGACTGGTCGAGAAACGGAGGGGGTTGGGCATGTTTGTCATCGAAGGTGCGCGCGAAGAACTGCTGAAGTCGGAACGCGAGCGTTTCCTGCGCGAGGAATGGCCCGCGCTGTACGCCCGCCTGCAGCGGCTGGGCCTGGACCTGAAGACCTTGCTGCGCGAGACCCAGGCCGAGCCGGAGAAGCAGGCATGAACGCCATCGTCGTCGCGAATGGCCTGTCCAAGCGCTACAAGAACACCGTGGCGCTGGACAACGCCAGCTTCCGCATCGAGCCCGGCCGCATCGTCGGGCTGATCGGCCCGAACGGCGCCGGCAAGACCACCGCGCTGAAGGCCATCCTGGGCCTCACCGATTTCCAGGGCGAACTGTCCGTGCTGGGCCTGGACCCGCGCCGGCAGCGCGACAAGCTGATGGAGCAGGTCTGCTTCATCGCCGACGTGGCGGTGCTGCCGCGCTGGATCCGCGTGCGCGAGGCAGTGGACTTCGTCGCGAACACGCATCCGCGCTTCGACCGCAAGAAGTGCGAGGCCTTCCTGGCGCGCACCAAGCTGCAGCCCGACCAGCGCGTCAAGCAGATGTCCAAGGGCATGATCGTGCAGTTGCACCTGGCCCTGGTGATGGCGATAGACGCACGCCTGCTGGTGCTGGACGAACCCACGCTGGGCCTGGACATCCTCTACCGCAAGCAGTTCTACCAGAACCTGCTGGAGGACTACTTCGACGAGAACAAGACCATCATCGTCACCACCCACCAGGTGGAGGAAGTCGAGCACATCCTCACCGACCTGATGTTCATCCGCGACGGCAAGATCGTGCTGGACGCCGACATGGACGCCGTGGGCGAACGCTTCGCCGAGGTGATGGTGGGCGCCGACAAGGCCGCCGCGGCGCGCCAGCTCAACCCGCTGGACGAGCGCCAGGTGTTCGGCAAGAGCATCTTCCTGTTCGACGGCGCCGACCGCGCGCAACTGGAGGCGCTGGGCGAGATCCGCCGCCCCTCCGTCAGCGACCTGTTCGTCGCCACCATGAAAGGGACCTACGCATGAAAACCTTCTACTGGCTGGTGAAGCGCGAATTCTGGGAACACCGCGGCGGCTTCCTGTGGGCGCCGGTGATCACCGGCGGCGTGTTCCTGCTGCTGAACCTCATGGGCATCATCGCCGGCGAAGCCATGGGCAACTTCAATGCCCACACCAACTTCATCGGCAACAACATGGGATTGCTCGACCGTGCGCTGACCGACAACGATGCGGCCACGATCGGCATGGGGCTGGATTTCATGATGCTTTCCACCAGCATGTTCATAAGCATCGTGCTGGGTTTCGTGGTGTTCTTCTATTTCCTCGGCACGCTGTACGACGACCGCCGCGACCGCAGCCTGCTGTTCTGGAAATCGCTGCCGCTGTCGGACACCGCCACGGTGCTGTCCAAGGTGGTCGCCGGCACCATCCTGGCGCCCGCCATCGCGGTGATCTGCGGCGTGCTCACCGGCATCGGCATGCTGCTGCTGTTCGCCATCACCCTGTCGTTCCACGGCGTCAACCTGTGGCATCTGCTGTCCTATGCGCACCCGTTCCGGGTTACCGCCAACCTGGTGGGGACCATCCCGCTCTATGCATCGTGGGCGCTGCCAAGCGTCGGCTGGCTGCTGCTCTGCTCTGCGTGGGCACGCAGCAAGCCGTTCCTGTGGGCCGCGGTGCTGCCGGTGGCGGTGGGCATGTTCCTGGGCTGGTTCAACCTGATGGGAGCACGCCTGGTCGGTGGCGGCTGGTACTGGCGCGAGGTGTTCGTGCGGGCGCTGCTCAGCGTGTTCCCGGGCAGCTGGCTGGGTGAGCGGAACTTCGCGGAAGCGGGCAATGGACCGGGGCATGCGATGGACTTCCTGGATCTCGGCCACGTCTACGGCGTGATGGCCACGCCCACCTTCTGGATCGGCGCGCTCGCCGGAATCGCCCTGATCGCCGCCGCGATCTGGCTGCGCCGCTGGCGCGACGACACCTGACATCCCGCCGAATCCAACGGAGAGAACTTCCATGAAACGCAACGCCATCGCCATCGCCATCCTCGCCTCCGCCCTGCTGCTGCCGCTGACCGCCTGCAGCCAGTCCGACCAGGACACCACCCAGTCGGGCGTCTCCGGCGACCTCGCCAAGGCGGCGAAGGAAGTCAACGAGAAGACCTCTTCCTCCATGATCGGCGCCGAGGTCCGCAAGAGCATCGAGCAGGCCAAGAAGGAACTGGTCACCCAGGACGTCAGCGTAGGCAGCGTCCACTTCGGCAAGGACGACAAGGACTCGCATCACGACGACTCCCGCCCCAAGGCGGTGATCACGCCGCAGGGCGACCTGGTGATCGACGGCAAGCCGGTCACGGCCACGCCGGAGCAGCACGCCATGCTGCTGGATTACCGCCAGCAGATCATCGGCATCGCCTCAGCCGGCATGGACATCGGCGCCAGCGGCGCCGACATCGGCGTCGCCGCGGCGCGGCAGGCGATCCTCGGCGCGTTCACCGGCAAGAGCGACAAGGAGATCGAGGCCAGCATCAAGCCGCAGACCGACCAGATCGAGGCCGCCGCCATGCGCCTGTGCAAGCGGATGCCCGATTTGCTGGCCTCGCAGCAGAAACTCGCCGCCGCCATGCCCGCGTTCCAGCCCTACGCCACCATGACCCAGAAGGACGTGGACAACTGCGGCAAGGACACCGACCGGAACGGCAAGAAGGGTTTTGCCACGTTCTCCGACTGACCGGCGTCGCGAACATCACCCGTCCTGCCGACGCGCCAGACGGCATGGACGCGGGAGAGGCGAACCGGCACCTCGACGACACATGTCTTCCCCTGCCTGATCAACCCATAAGGAACCCCAGCATGCGACGCATGATTCTGCTTGGCGCCATCGCCGCAACAGCCATCGCCGCACTGCCGGCGCATGCCGATTGGTACGTGAAGATCCACGGTACCCGCGACAGCCTGACGTGGCACACCGACCAGGGCCGCGCCCTCGATCTGGCCTCGCCCGAAGGCAAGGGGGTCCACGTCGACAAGATCAAGCCCGCTGGCCGCGATGGCCTGCAGCAAGGCGACACGATCGTCGCCGTCGATGGCCAACCGGTGGCGCATGTGCTCGATCTGGTGACCTTTGCGAATGCGCACCTGCAATCCGCCTGCGAACTGACCGTGCGGCGGGGCCAGGGCAATGCGCAAGTGTCCTTGCCCGCGGGCGAACTGACCGCGCTGGTCCACCCCAGTCCCTGATCGGACTCGCTGCATCGCTCCCTGCCCTGATGGAACGCACATGAGCCCTCGCGACCGAACCGCACGGCTGTCCGGCCTGCTCTATCTGCTGGTGGTGCTGCTTGCGCCGTATCGCCTGATCTACGTGCCCAGCGCGCTGTTCGTGAGCCGCGATGCGGGCGCTACGGTCGGAAACATCGCCGCGCACGAAACCTTGTTCCGCATGGGTCTTGCCACCGACCTCGCCTGCGGAACCCTGATGGCGTTCGTGGCGCTGGCGCTCTATCGCCTGCTGGTCGACGTCGATCGCCGCCATGCCGTCGCGATGCTGCTGCTGGGCGGCGCGCTGGTGCCGGCGTTGTACTTCTTCAATGTGGTCAACGATGCCGCCGTCCTGCTGCTGGTGCACGGCGGCGATGCGCTGGCGGCGTTCGAGCCTGCGCAGCGAACGGCCCTCGCCATGCTGTTCCTGCGGCTGCACGGACAAACCGTCGGCGCCGCCGAGCTGTTGTGGGGGCTGTGGCTGTTCCCGCTGGCGCTGCTGGTGCTGCGCTCGGGTTTCCTGCCGCGCCTGTTCGGCTACGGACTGATCCTCAACGGTCTCGCCTACGTGGTCCAGAGCCTCGCCTGGGCCGTGCTGCCGGACTGGCAGGACACCCTTTCCGGCGTGCTGGCACCGCTGCAGTTCGTGGAAGTGTTGTTCATGCTGTGGCTGCTGGTGCTGGGCGCGCGCCGCGGCTTCCGGCGGAACCAGGCCGTATCCGTCGTGCCGACAGGCACGTAAGCAGCGTCTTCCAAATACAGGGGAACCGCCTTGAACACGAGCATCAAGCAGCCGCTGGAACACTGGCGCGCGCCCGTACAGATGAAACTGTCCGCGCTGTGGGCCTCGGTGATGTTCTGCTACATCTACTGCGACTACTTCGAGCTTTACACCCCGGGCAAGCTGCAGGAGATGCTGCAGTCCAGGCTGGGGCCGCTGGGCCCCGCGACCCAGGGCGTGCTGATGGGCACCGCGCTGATGATGGCGATTCCCAGCCTGATGATCTTTCTTTCCGTCGCCGCGGGGCCGCGCACCAGCCGCTGGCTCAACCTCGTGTTCGGCACGTTGTACACCGTGCTGATGGCGATGCTGGCGATCCAGGCCAGCTGGCATTTCTACCAGGGCTTCGCGGCGCTGGAAGCCGTGCTGACCGCGCTTGCCGTGCGCTACGCGTGGACCTGGCCACGCGCGCCGCACCCGGTCTGAGTCCCGCTTCACTCGCCGTGGATGCCGCCCTTGGTCAGCGCCAGCGGATCGAGCAGCTCCGCCAGTTCGGCTTTCGACAAGCCGGTGGTTTCCAGCGCCACGTCCATGATCGGCCGGTGCTGCTTGTACGCCAGCTTGGCGGTGGCCGCGCCCTTCTCGTAGCCGATCACCGGATTGAGCGCGGTGACCAGGATGGGGTTCATCGCCAGCGCCTGGTTCACCCGCGCCTTGTTGACGACGAAGCCGGCGATGGCCTTGTCGGCGAGCAGGCGCGAGACGTTCGCGAGGATGCCCAGCGATTCGAGCAGGTTGTAGGCGATCAGCGGCAGCATCACGTTGAGCTGGAAGTTGCCGGACTGGCCGGCGATGGCGATCGTCGCGTCGTTGCCGATCACCTGCGCGGCCACCATCGCGGCGGCTTCGGGGATCACCGGGTTCACCTTGCCGGGCATGATCGAGGAACCGGGCTGCAGCGCGGGCAGCTCGATCTCGCCCAGGCCTGCGAGCGGGCCGGAATTCATCCAGCGCAGGTCGTTCGAGATCTTCATCAGCGCCACCGCCAGCGCCTTCAGCGCGCCGGAGAGTTCCACCGCATCGTCCTGCGCGGCCATGCCCTCGAACGGGTTTTCCATCGCCTCGAAGCGCACGCCGGTGAGCTTCTTCAGTTCGCGCGCCACTGCCGCGCCGAACTTCGGATCGGCATTGATGCCGGTGCCCACCGCGGTGCCGCCCTGCGGCAGGCGACGCATGCGCTTCAACGCATCCTCGATGCGCGCGATGGCCGAACCGATCTGCGCGGCCCAACCGGACAGCTCCTGGCCGAAGGTCACCGGCATCGCGTCCATCAGGTGGGTGCGGCCGGTCTTGGCCACGTCGCGCAACTGGCGCGCGCGGCGGTCCAGGGCCTTCTTCAGCTCCTTCAGCGCCGGCAGCAGTTGCTCGTGCGCCACCAGGGTGGCGCTGACGTGGATCGCGGTGGGTATCACGTCGTTCGAGCTTTGCCCGTAGTTGACGTGGTCGTTGGGATGCACCTTGCTGCCCGCCTGCGCGGCGAGGTGGGCGATCACCTCGTTCGCGTTCATGTTCGTGCTGGTGCCCGAGCCGGTCTGGAACACGTCGATGGGGAACTGCGTGTCGTAGTCGCCCCGCGCCACCGCCAGCGCGGCCTTGCGGATCGCCGTCGCCTGCCCCTTCTTCAGATGGCCCAGCGCGTGGTTCGCCTCGGCGGCGGCCGCCTTGATCAGCCCCAGCGCGCGGATGAACTCGCGCGGCAGGCGCAGGCCGGAGATCGGGAAATTGTCGATCGCGCGCTGGGTCTGCGCGCCGTACAGCGCGTCGGCGGGCACCTTCAGCTCGCCCATGCTGTCGTGCTCGATGCGGAAGCTGCTCATGATCCGGTCCTTCTAGAGAGGGAAAACCGTTCGGTGGAAAATCTCCCGCCCGTCGCTCCAGCGAAAGCTGGAGTCCAGCGACTCTCGGCCACTTGAGGGCAAGAGCCTGGATTCCTGCCTGCGCAGGAATGACGGGCAAAAAACCTCGTTCGCGGCCCCTGACTATAGGCGCCGGGGCATCGCGCCGCAGTCAATGTAAAATGGCCGTTTTCCCGTGCCGGAACGCCCCGATGTCCAACCACGCCCTCACCGCCCTGTCGCCGCTGGACGGCCGTTACGCCGGCAAGGTCGAGCCGCTGCGCCCGATCTTCAGCGAATTCGGCCTGATGCATCGCCGGGTGCACGTGGAAATCGAGTGGCTGCTGGCGCTGGCCGGCGAACCGGGCATCGCCGAGCTGCCCCCGTTCACGGACACCCAGGTCAAGCAGCTGCACACCATCGCCGACAGTTTCGGCATCGAGGACGGCGCGCGCATCAAGGCCATCGAAGCCACCACCAACCACGACGTGAAGGCGGTGGAGTACTTCATCAAGGAACGCATCGGCAACGATGCCGCGTTGGCCCAGGCCCGGGAATTCGTGCACTTCGCCTGCACCAGCGAGGACATCAACAACCTCTCGTATGCGCTGATGCTGCGCGATGCGCGCGAACAGGTGCTGCTGCCGGCGTTCGATGGCATCATCGCGAAGCTGCGCGAACTCGCGCACGCCAACGCCGCGCTGTCGATGCTGTCGCGCACCCACGGCCAGACCGCCTCGCCCAGCACGCTGGGCAAGGAACTGGCGAACGTGGTGGCGCGCCTGGAGCGCCAGCGCAGGCAGCTCGCCGCGCTGGAAATCCCCGGCAAGATCAACGGCGCGGTGGGCAACTACAACGCCCACGCCATCACCTATCCGGAAATCGACTGGCGCGCGTTCTCGCAGCGCTTCGTGGAAGGCCTGGGCCTGGACTACAACCCCTACACCACGCAGATCGAGCCGCACGACGGCGTGGCCGAATACTGCGACGCCGTGCGCCGCGCCAACACCGTCCTGATCGACCTGGCGCGCGACGTGTGGGGCTACATCTCGCTGGGCTACTTCAGGCAGAAGCTCAAGGAGGGCGAGGTGGGCTCGTCCACCATGCCGCACAAGGTCAACCCCATCGACTTCGAGAACGCCGAGGGCAACTTCGGCCTCGCCAACGCGCTGCTCGGTCATTTCGCCGAGAAGCTGCCGGTCAGCCGCTGGCAGCGCGACCTCACCGACTCCACCGTGCTGCGCGCGCTGGGCACCGCGTTCGGCCACACGCTGGTGGCGCTGGAATCGCTGCAGAAGGGCCTGGGCAAGCTCACCGTGAACGCCGACCGCCTCGCCGCCGACCTCGACGCCAGCTGGGAAGTGCTGGCCGAAGCCGTGCAGACCGTGATGCGCCGCTACGGCCTGCCGCAGCCCTACGAACAGCTCAAGGCGCTGACCCGCGGCCAGGGCATCACCAAGGATTCCATGCGCGAATTCATCGCCAGGCTGGACCTGCCCGCCGAGGCGAAGCAGCGCCTGCTCGATCTCACGCCGGGCGGCTACGTCGGTCTGGCCGAGGGGTTGGCGCGGGAGATCTGATCCCCTCGGCCGCCCTTCGACCGCGGGCAAGGCGACCGCCAACTGCCCGGCCCGGAAACCGCAGCGTGAGAGCGCCACATAGCAACGCCTGCCGTTACTAACACGCCGCGTTATCACGGTCGCGTGATCAAGACCTTCCGCAGCGTCGACACCCGCGACCTGTTCGACGGCAAGCGCGTTCGCCGCTGGGTCAACATCGAAACCGTCGCCATGCGCAAGCTGGCGATGCTGCACCGCGCCGCCAGGCCCGACGACCTCCGGATTCCGCCAGCCAATCGACTGGAAGCCCTCAAGGGCGAGCGTGCCGGACAGCGCAGCATCCGTATCGACGACCAGTTCCACATCTGCTTCCGCTGGCGCGATGGCGACGCCCACGACGTCGAAATCGACGATTACCACCGAGGAACCCGCCATGCGTACCGTGCCTAATCCCAGCCCCGGCGAAATCCTCCTTGAGGAATTCCTCAAGCCGATGGAGATCAGCCAGTACCGCCTCGCCAAGGAAATCGGCGTGCCGGCACGCCGCATCGGCGAGATCGTCGCCGGCAAGCGCACCGTGACGGCCGACACCGGTCTGCGGCTGTCTGCCTTCTTCGGCAACTCCGAAGGTTTCTGGACCGGCCTCCAGGACGATTACGACCGCGCGGTAACCAAGAGCGTGCTCGCCGACACGCTCAAAAAGATCACACCCTGGTCGCAGCGGCACGCCGCCTGGCGACCGCGGTTGGCTACAAAGGACGGTGGGGAGGACGCAGGCGTCCGCCGTTCGGAAGAGGTGATCAAACGTGAGTTTTCTTCACCAGCCCTGCCGCCGCCATCGCCTCGCGCGCCGCTGACCCCGAGCCCACGCTTCTTGAACGCCGGCATTCGTCGGGCGACTGGCAGCGACGTCCAGCCAGAGATTCCGTTCACCCTGAGCGCAGGCCCGCAGGGCCGAAGTCGAAGGGTCGCCGCTGCGGGCGCTTCGACTCGACTTCCCCGCTCCCCAATGCGCGGTCATCCATGACCGCTCTCCGCGTGCGCCTGCTGCCGCAAGCTGCGCCCAGCGCAAACGGCGAAGGCCAGGCCGCGCGCTTCCGCGCGCGACCCGTTGCGGATCAGGCGTGAGCCTTCTTCACCAGCCCTTCCGCCTCCAGCGCCTCGCGCACCGCGGGGCGCTCGCCCACGCGCTTCTGGAACGCCAGCAGGGCCGGGAAACCGGACAGGTCCAGACCCACGGGCTTCGCCCAGTTCGTCACGGTGAACAGGTAGGCATCGGCCACGCTGAACTTGTCGCCCAGCAGGAACGGCTGCTTCTCCAGCAGGTTCTCGATCAACCGGTAGCGACGCTGCAGGTATTCCTTGCGCTCGGCGCGGGTGGCCTCGGGCGTCTCGGGCTGGAACAGCGGGCTGTAGCTCTTGTGGATCTCCGAGTTGATGTAGCCCAGCATTTCCTGCAGGTGGTAGCGCGACAGCGTGCCGTTCGCGGGCGCCAGGCCGCTGTCGGGCTTCTGGTCGGCCAGGTACTGCACGATCGCCGGGCCTTCGGTCAGCACTTCGCCGCTGTCCAGTTCCAGCACCGGCACGTAGCCCTTGGGATTGACCACCCAGAAATCCGCGCCGCTCGCGGTGCGCTTGGCCTTGGTGTCGACCTTCTCCAGCTTCAGCGGGATGCCGGCCTCCAGCGCCACGATGTGCGGGGAAAGCGAACAGGCGCCGGGGGAGTAGTAAAGCTTCATGCGGGGACTCCTGGTGGGGACGGGGAAACAGGCACGCGCCGTGCGGGACCGCGCAGCCGGGCTTCGCATGCTACGCCGCCATGGTTACCATTGGATACCATGCATCCCGCCATCCGCCGTCGAATGCGGTAACCCCGCGGTTACCACCGCCCTCACCCGCCACGAGCCAGACCATGGGCCTCCCCGTACGCAAGAGCAAGGTGCTGCCACCACCCACCTGCCCGCTCACCGAAAGCCTGGCGCTGCTGCGCGGCGCCTGGGCGCCCAACGTGATCTGGTGCCTCAGCGCCGAACCGCGCCGCTTCGGCGAACTGCGCCACGACATCCCGCGCATCTCCGCCCGCGTGCTGAGCGCGCGCCTGCGAGAACTGGAGTCGCGCGGCCTGGTATGCCGCCACCTGCTGGCCACCTCCCCACCTTCCGCCGAATACGCACTCACCGAACTGGGTCGCGAACTGCTGCCCGCGATCAAGGCGCTGGCGCAGGTGGGTCGGACGCTGATTGCGGAGTGGAATTCGCGGGCTTCGTTAGAGAGGAAGGCGCGGGTGGTGGGGTAACAACTCGTCCAAATCAGCGCCGCGTCGTAGCGCGGCGCAACTCAAGCGCCAAACACCTCACTCCACCTCATCCGACCCCTCGTTCACCCCCTCGAACAGGAAGGTCGACAGGTAGCGTTCGCCGGTATCCGGCAGCATGGCCAGCAGCACCGAGCCTTCGGGGGCGGTCTGGGCGACCTGCAGCGCGGCGGCGAGGGTGGCGCCGGAGGAGATGCCGGTGAAGATGCCTTCCTGCTGCGCCAGGGCGCGCGAGGTGTCGCGGGCCACGGTGTCGTCCACGGTCACCAGCTGGTCGACCACCTTGCGGTTGAGCACGGCAGGCACGAAGTCCGGGGTCCAGCCCTGGATCTTGTGCGGCGCCCAGTCCTTGCCCCCGAGCAGCGAGGCGCCAGCCGGTTCGGTGCCGATCACCTTCACTTCCGGGCGCGCCACCTTGAGCACTTCGCCCACGCCGGTGAGCGTGCCGCCGGTGCCCCAGCCGCTGACGAAGTAGTCGAGGCGGCGGCCGGCAAAGTCGCTGAGGATTTCGGCGGCGGTGGTCTGGCGGTGGTAGGCCGGGTTGGCCGGGTTCTCGAACTGGCTGGCCCAGAACCAGCCGTGCTTCTCGGCCAGTTCGCGCGCCTTTTCCACCATCCCGGTGCCGCGCGCAGCGGCAGGGGTGAGCAGCACCTTGCCGCCGTAGGCGCGGATCAACTTGCGCCGCTCGATCGAGAAGGTCTCGGTCATCACCGCCACGAACGGGTAGCCGCGTGCCGCGCACACCGCTGCCAGCGCCACGCCGGTGTTGCCCGAAGTGGCTTCCACCACGGTCTGGCCGGGCTTGAGCACGCCGCGCTGTTCGGCGTCGAGGATGATCGCCAGCGCAAGACGGTCCTTCACCGAGCCCGCGGGATTGAACGCCTCCACCTTCACGTACAGCTCGACGTGCTTCGGGGCGAGCCGGTGCAGGCGGACGATGGGCGTGTTGCCAATGGTGTCGAGGATGCTGTCGTAGATCATGGGAGGTCCGGCCAGTGGTCGAGGTGGAAAGTCCGGCGATGTTGCGCCGGGAACAGGAAGGATTTCGTCAAGCGCGGCGACGCTGGGGCACGGTGGTTTCGCGCTCGGGCTGCGCCGGCCTGAGCGGCCGCACCGTGGTGCGCGGCTCGCCCAGCGGCGGCGCGCCGAACCAGGCCAGGTCGTTGGCCAGTGCGGCCACCTCGCCCAGGATCAGCAGGGCCGGCGAACGCACCGCGTGCGCGGCGGCACGCTCGGGCAGGTTCGCAAGAGTGCCGGTGACCACGCGCTGGTTCGTGCGCGTGCCGTTCTCGACCAGCGCAAACGGCGTGCCAGCGGCGCGGCCGTGCGCCAGCAGGCGCTCGCGCAGCTGGTCCAGGCCGGCCACGCCCATGTATACCGCCAGGGTCTGGCGTTCCTGCGCCAGCGCGCGCCAGTCCAGCGTATCCAGCGAATCGCGGCAGTGCGCGGTGACGAAGCGCACCGACTGCGCGTGGTCGCGATGGGTGAGCGGCACGCCGGCATGCGCGGCGCAGGCCAGCGCGGCGGTGACGCCGGGCACCACTTCGTAGGGAATGCCGCGCTCGCGCAGGAATTCCAGCTCCTCGCCGCCGCGGCCGAACACGAAGGGATCGCCGCCCTTCAGCCGCACCACGCGGCGCCCGGCCCGTGCATGTTCCAGCAGCAATGCGTGGATCTCGTCCTGGGTGGCGTGGTGGTTGCCGGCCTGCTTGCCCACCTCGATGCGCTCGGCGTCGCGGCGCGCCAGCTCCAGCACTTCGGCGCTCACCAGGCGGTCGTGCAGGATCACGTCGGCCTCGTTCAGCGCACGCAGGCCGCGCAGGGTCAGCAGGCCGGGATCGCCGGGGCCTGCGCCCACCAGCACCACCGAACCGCCTGCCGCGACAGGCGCTGCGCGCAAGGCCAGCTCGGCCGCTTCCGCCGCCTGCGCCGGCTGGCCGCTGCGCAGCAGCGCGGCCACCGGGCCGTTGAACAGTTGTTCGTAGAAGCGGCGGCGCGCCGCGAGATCGGGATGGCGACGGCGGATGCGCTTGCGCAGCCGCGCCGCCAGCGACGCCAGCGGGCCCAGCGAATGGTCCAGCAGGCTTTCCAGCCGCTCGCGCACGAGGCGCGCCAGCATCGGCGCCGCGCCGCCGCTGGAGATCGCCACCACCAGCGGCGCGCGGTCGATCACCGCCGGCACCTGGAAGCTGGACAGCTCCGCGTCGTCCACCACGTTGACGAACACGCGCTGCAGCCCGGCCAGCTCCGCCACGCGGGTGTTCAGCGTGCGGTCGCCGGTGGCCGCCACCACCAGCCACACATAGTCCAGCCAGCCCGGCGCGAACTCGCCCGCGCGGTGGGCGATGCGACCCTGCCGCGCCCAGCGCTGCAGCTGCGGCGTCAATTCCGGCGCACCCACGGTCACCTGCGCGCCCGCCGCCAGCAAGGCGGCGGCCTTGCGCTCGGCCACGGCGCCGCCGCCCACCACCAGCACGGCGCGGCGGGAAAGATCGGCGAACAGTGGATACGGCTTCATGGCTGGATTTCGGCGGCATGTCGATGGAGCGACCACGCTACGCAGTGCACGCCGTCGGCGGAAATGACGATCGCGCCGGTGCATATGCCCATGCGACATGAAATCGCGTATCCAGCCGGCTTCCGCGTTTCGCTTCGTCCGGTTCAGCCGGGCCCCGCCCTCCCGTCTGGCGTGGCGGGCAGCCCGCGCCGGCCGGAACCATGCCGATCCGCGAATCTCATGAACGTTTATCCGTATAGACGTCCGAACAAAAATGCATATACACTCGCCCGCATGGTCATCACCCTTGCCCGGCCCAGCCTTTCCAGCGACCGTCCCACGCGGGACCGGACGGTGCGATGTATGCGTGCGCAAGCCACCGCCACGCCTCATCCTTCCTGACCGTCCTGGATCGTCATGACCCTGACCCAGCTCCGTTACCTCGTCGCCATCGCCGACTGCCGCCTCAACATCACCGCCGCCGCCGAGCATGTGCACGCTACCCAGCCCGGGGTGAGCAAGCAGCTCAAGCAGCTGGAGGACGAACTCGGCCTGCAGCTGTTCTCCCGCAAGGGCAAGAGCCTGGACGCGATCACCGATGCCGGCGTGCAGGTGATCGAGCGCGCGCGGGTGATCCTGGCCGAGGCGCTGAACATCCGCTCCATCGCCGCAAACCTGCGCAACGAGGCGCACGGCGAGCTGCGCATCGCCACCACCCACACCCAGGCCCGCTTCGCCCTGCCCGCCTCCATCGCCGCGCTGAACCGGCGTTACCCGCAGGTCAGCGTGCACCTGCAGCCCTGCGGCGACGCCGAGGTGCTGGACTTGCTGGAAGGCGGCCGCGTGGACCTGGCCGTGATCAGCACCTCCGGCGCCGCGCCAGCCGGCGGCATCGCCCTGCCCGCCTACCGCTGGAGCCGGGTGGTGCTGGTGCCGAAGAGCCATCCGCTGGCGACCCTGGGCCGCGAACCCACCCTTGAAGAGCTGGCCGCGCAGCCGCTGGTGAGCTACGACTCCTCCAAGCGGCCGGAATCCTCGCTGCGCCGCGCGTTCGCCACCGCCGGCCTGGTGCCGCAGATCGCGATGACCGCGGCCGACGCCGACCTCATCAAGACCTACGTGCGCGCCGGCATGGGCATCGGCGTGCTGGCCGAGATGGCGCTGCAGCCCGGCGAGGACGCCGACCTGCGCGTGATCCAGGCCGACGCGCTGCTGCCGCTGTGCACGACGTGGATCGTGCTGCGCAAGGACAGCGTGCTGCGCGACTACACGCTGGAATGGATCGCGCAGTTCGCGCCGCACCTGGACCGCAACGACGTGCGACGGCTGCTCACCCTGGGCATCGTGCCGGAAACGCCGCCCCGCGTGCCGCACTGGCGCGAGCGCGAGGGCGCCACGGCAAAGCGTGCCGCGGCGGCGACGTCGCTCACGGCAGTTCGTGGAGGCCGCACTCGCGCTTGAGCCCGAAGAAGCGGGTGTCCTCGGCGTCCATGCCCGGCTCCCAGCGCTGCGTGGTGTGGGTGTCGCCGATGGAGATGTAGCCCTGCTCCCACAACGGGTGGTAAGGCAGGTCGTGCTGCTGCAGGTAGCGACCCACGTCGCGGTCGCTCCAGTCGGCGATGGGGTGCAGCTTCCAGCGACCCTGCCGCCATTCGACGAAATCGATCGCGCGGCGGCTGCGCGACTGGCTGCGGCGCAGCCCGGCGAACCAGCCGTGCACGCCCAGCTCGGCCAGCGCGCGCTGCATCGGCTCCACCTTGCGGATGCGGTTGTAGCGGTCGATCCCGTCGATGCCCTGTTCCCACAGCTTGCCGTAGCGCGCCTCGGCCCAGGCGCGGCCGATCACCGGGCGGTAGACCTTGAGGTTGAGCGCAAGCCGCTCGCTCAGCGTGTCGACGAACTGGTAGGTCTCGGGAAACAGGTAGCCGGTGTCGATCAGGATCACCGGAATGCCCGGCGCATGGCTGGCCAGCAGGTGCAGCGACACCGCCGCCTGCGCGCCGAAGCTGGAGGACAGTGCATGCGCGCCGGGCACGTGCTCCAGCATCCAGCGCACGCGCGTCTCGGCGTCGCGGCCGGCCAGCCAGTCGTTGAGCGATTGCAACGCGGCAACGTCGTTGCCGTCGGCGGGAAGCGCGGGCGTGCTCATGCCAGCACCTCGGCGGGGATCTTTTTCGGCGGTGCGAGCACGCCGGCGCGCAGCAGGAAATCGCCGAAGTGCTCGCCGAGCGCGCGTTCGCCGGCGTAGCGGCCGAACAGCAGATCCAGCGCCTCGAGCAGGGCTGCCTCGTCCACGTTCTCGCGATAGATCCGATTCAAGCGCTGGCCGCGGAAATCCGCACCCAGGCGCAGGTCGTAGCGGCCCACGGCCCGGCCCACGAGGGCGATCTCGCCGAGGTACGGACGCGAGCAGCCGTTCGGGCAGCCGGACAGGCGCAGCAGGATGGGCGCGTCGAGCAGGCCGTGGCGGTCCAGCGAGGCTTCCAGCTTCGGCAGGAGCCGCGGCAGGTAGCGCTCGCTCTCGGCCATCGCGAGGCCGCAGGTGGGCAGCGCCACGCAGGCGATGGTGTGGCGGCGGATGCCGCTGTAGCGGCGGTAGCCGTCCATGCCGTGCGCGGCGACGATGGCGTCGATGCCCGCGCGGTCGGCCGCGTCCACATTCGCGACGATCAGGTTCTGGTTGCAGGTGAGGCGGATGTCGCCCGTGTGCACATGCGCGATGTCGCGCATGCCGCTCAGCCAGCGCGCCTCGGCGGTATCCAGCAGGCGGCCGGATTCCACCTGCAGGGTGAGATGCCAGCGCCCTTCGTGACCTTCGATCCAGCCGTAGCGGTCGCCGTTGTGGTCGAAGCGGAACGGCCGCGCCGGTTCCAGCGCGAAGCCGGCGCGCTTTTCGATCTCCGCCTTCACGGCGTCGAGCCCGTGCGTGTCGATGGTGTACTTGAAGCGCGCGTGCTTGCGTTCCTCGCGGTCGCCCCAGTCGCGCTGCACGGCGATGGCGGCCTCGGCCAGCGTCAGCAGGCGCTCGGGCGGCACGAAACCGATCACGTCGGCAAGGCGCGGATACGTGGTGGCGTCGCCGTGCGTGGCGCCCATGCCGCCGCCGATCGCCGCGTTGAAACCCACCAGCTCGCCCTGCTCGAGGATCGCGATCAGGCCCAGGTCCTGGGCGAACACGTCGATGTCGTTGAGCGGCGGGATCGCCACGCCGATCTTGAACTTGCGCGGCAGGTAGGTGGCGCCGTACAGCGGCTCGCTTTCGGCCTCGGCGGCCTCGCCCACCAGCTTTTCGCCGTCCAGCCAGATCTCGTGGTAGGCGCGCGTCTTCGGCTTCAGGTGTTCGGACAGCTCCGCCGCCCACGCATAGGCGGCGGCATGCGCCCGCGACTCCACCGGGTTGGTGTTGCACACCACGTTGCGGTTGACGTCGCCGCAGGCGGCGATGGTGCTGGCCAGCGCGTCGTTGATCGCGGCGATGGTGGGTTTGAGATCGTTCTTGACGATGCCGTGCCACTGGAAGGTCTGCCGCGTGGTGATGCGCAGGCCGCTGGAGGCGTAGTCGCTGGCGATCCTGTCGAAGGCCAGCCACTGCGCCGGCGTCATCACTCCGCCCGGCAGCCGCGCACGCACCATGAACGCATAGGCCGGCTCCAGCTTCTGCTTGCGGCGCTCGTCGCGCAGGTCGCGGTCGTCCTGCTGGTAGCTGCCATGGAACTTCAGCAGCTTGTTGTCGTCGTCGCCGATCGCGCCGGTGACCGGATTGGCCAGGCCTTCGGCGATGCTGCCGCGCAGGAAGCGGCTCGCGGTCTTGATGTGTTCGAGATGGGAGGGCATGGGGAGGTTCTTTATTCTTTTTGATCAGTACACGTCGCGGGCGTAGCGCCCTTCCTGCAGCAGTTCGGCCAACCAGCCACGGGCGTCCTCGGCGGAGAGGCCGCCGTGGGTCACCGCCACGTCGACCAGCGTTTCGTGCACGTCCTTCGCCATGTGCGTCGCGTCGCCGCAGACGTAGAGATGGGCGCCCTCGCGCAGCCAGGAGTACAGTTCGCGACCGTGCTCGCGCAGCCGGTTCTGGACGTAGGTCTTGGCGGCGGCGTCGCGCGAGAAGGCGAGATCGAGGCGATGCAGCGCGCCGTCCTTCAGCGCCTGCTGCCACTCGGTCTGGTAGAGGAAGTCCTGCGCGAAATGCCGATTGCCGAAGAACAGCCAGTTGCGCCCCGCGGCGCCGACGGCCTGGCGTTCCTGCACGAAGGCGCGGAACGGCGCCACGCCGGTGCCCGGCCCGATCATGATGATGTCGCGGCTGCCGTCCGCCGGCAGGCGGAAGCGTTCGTTCGGCTCCACGAACACCGGCACGCGCTGTTCGTCGCCGGCCGTGGCGAGGAAGGACGACGCCGCACCGAGATGCTCGCTGCCATGGGCGTGGTAGCCCACGACCGCCACGGTGAGATGCACCTCGTCCTCGCCCACCGCCTTCGGACTGGAGGCGATGGAGTACAGCCGCGGCGTGAGCGGGCGCAGCGCGGCGACCAGTTGCGTTGCGTCCCAGGCCACCGGGTGGCGGCGCAGCAGGTCGATCGGCTGATCCGTGTCGAGCAGGCGGGCCAGCGCCTCGCGCTGCTCGGGCTCCAGCACGCGCGCCAGTTCCGCATCGCCGCTGGCGGCAGCGTGCGCGGCCAGCAGCGGACGGCTCAGCCGGGTCAGCTCGCGCTCGTGGGTCAGCCAGCGCGACAGCGGCAGGCGGCGCCCGTCGTGCGCCACTTCCTGCTCGCCATCGAGGCGCAGCAGGCGCAGGTATTCGTTCACCAGCGCGGGCGGATTGCGCGGCCATACGCCGAGCGCATCGCCCGGCTCGTAGCGCAGGCCCGAGTCCTGCAGCGAGAGTTCGAGATGGCGCACTTCGCGTGCGCTGTCGCGCGAAACGATGCGCTGGTTCTCCAGCACTTCGGCGGCGTACGGGTTTTCGCGGCCGTGCAGCGCGCTGTGCACCGCATGGAGGGCCACCGGGCGCAGGTTCGCCGAGGCGGATGCGGGCGTCGTGGCCAGCGCTTCGCGCGCCTTCTCCAGCACGCCGTCGCTCCAGCTCGCTCCCACCGCCTCGAAATCCACGTCCGCCTCGCCCAGGTCGGCGAAGCGCTGCGCGCCGAGTTCGGCAAAACGCGCGTCGAGCCGGCGGCTCACCGCGCAGAACTGCGGGTAGCTGGAATCGCCCAGGCCCAGCACAGCGAACTTCAGTTGCGGCAGCTTCGGGGCGCGCTTGCCGCCGAGGAATTCGACGAAACCCAGCGCGTCGTCGGGCGGGTCGCCGTCGCCCTGGCTGCTGATCACCAGCGCGAGGTGACGCTCCTGGGCCAGCTCGCGCACGGGATAGGCGCCGGTGCGCAGCAGCCGCACGTTCAGGCCCGCCGCCGTGGCGCGTTCCGCCAGCTTCTCGGCCACCCGGCGCGAATTGCCGGTCTGGCTGCCGTAGAGCACGGTCAGCCGCTCGGGCACGGCCGTGTTCGACGCTTCGGCCGGGGCGTTGCCTGTCGGCAGCGCGACGCGCGTGGCCTGGGCCGCCAGCGCCGCGCTCCACGCCGAGATCCAGTACAGGTCCGCCGGCGGCAGCCCGTCGGTCAGCCGGTGCAGCAGCGCCAGCCGCTCCGCGGCCAGGCTCGGCGTCGGCAATATCGGTCGTGTTGCAACGCTCACGGTCTTTCCTTTTGGACGTCCATACGTCTTGAGGCTCATGCTAGGCCCATGGCCCGAAGCCCTGAAAACACTTGTGGTCATGTGCTTATGCGGGCCGCTCATTTCCGGACCGGCAGGACGCGTGCTGACATGCCACGGTCATCTTCTTGCGAGCGCCGATGAGCCCGCTGCCGGAATTCCTCACCTTTGCCGTCGTGGGCGCACTCGCGCAGCTGGTGGACGGCGCGCTGGGCATGGCCTACGGCGTGACCTCGGCCGGCCTGCTGCTGGGCCTGGGCATGCCGCCGGTGATGGCCAGCGCCAGCGTGCACTACGCCGAAACCTTCACCTGCGGCGCCTCGGGGCTCAGCCACCTCGCCGCGGGCAACGTGCGTCGGCGGCTGTTCCTGGCGCTGGCGATCCCGGGCGTGGTCGGCGCCCTGCTCGGCGTGTGGCTGGCCGTGCATATGCCCGCGTCGTGGATGCGCATCGCGCTCACGCCCTACCTGCTGGGCATGGGCCTGTTCCTGCTGCTGCGCGGCTCGAAGCGCCCGGGCGAACACGCCGAACCGCCCCGCGGCACACCGCTGCTGGGCGCCGCCGCCGGCTTCGTGGACGCGATCGGCGGCGGCGGCTGGAGCGCCCTCACCGCCACCACCCTGCTCGCCCGCGGGCTGCAGCCCCGCGTGGTGATCGGCAGCGTGCACCTGGCCAAGTGCATCGTGAGCATCGCCGCGAGCGCCGGTTTCCTGTTCGGCATCGGCGCCGGGCATGTGACGGCCGTGCTCGGGCTGATCGCCGGCGGCATCGTCGCCGCACCGTTCGGTGCGTTCTTCATCCGGCGCATCCCGGCCCGGGCAGCCACCGTGTTGGCGGGATTGGCGGTGCTGGCGCTGGGGGTGAACAACGCGGTGCGCGTTTTGCACTGAGGGTGGGGGTTTCGTGCATGGCACGCATTTCGAGCGGTTTCGTGCGCCCTGCGGGCGCCCGAGTCACTTTCTCT
>NZ_NJIC01000020.1:188312-188703 GCF_013620825.1 Rhodanobacter sp. PCA2
TCGCGTGCCCGAGAGAAAGTAACCAAAGAGAGGGGCACCCCGATGGCGCGCCCTCCAGGCATCCTGCCTTCCGGGCGCGCGGGCGGGTTACGGGGTTTTCCGACGGCACCTCCATGTGCCGGCGGAAAACTGGCTCGCATCCATGCGAGCCATCCTGCGGACTTTCCTTCACCCGCCCGCCGCGCCATAGGGGCCCCGGGTAAAGCAGCGCGCTCCCGGCGCGCAGAAGCAGAAGCAGGAGCAGAAGCCAGAACAGAAACCAGAGCTAACGGCGAAGCGCCGCGATCTCGTGGCGCTTCGCTTTTGCCGTTGCTGTTGCTTCTGGCGCGCACGATGCGCGCCTGCTTTTCCGGGGCCCCTCGGCGGCGGTGAGTCGTGGACGATCAGGCCG
>NZ_NJIC01000060.1 GCF_013620825.1 Rhodanobacter sp. PCA2
AAGCACACCCGCCTGCTGATCCTCGGCTCCGGCCCGGCCGGCTACACCGCCGCGGTGTACGCCGCGCGCGCCAACCTCAAGCCGACCATGGTCACCGGCCTGCAGCAGGGCGGCCAGCTGATGACCACCACCGACGTGGACAACTGGCCCGGCGACGTGGAAGGCCTGCAGGGTCCGGCGCTGATGCAGCGCATGGCCGAGCACGCCGAGCGCTTCCACACCGAGATGATCTTCGACCACATCCATACCGTGGACCTGAAGCAGCGCCCGTTCCGCCTCAAGGGCGATTCCGGCGAATACACCACCGACGCGCTGATCATCGCCACCGGTGCCACCGCCAGATACCTCGGCATCGCCAGCGAGGAGAAGTTCAAGGGCAAGGGCGTGTCCGCCTGCGCCACCTGCGACGGCTTCTTCTTCCGCGAGCAGGAAGTGGTGGTGATCGGCGGCGGCAACACCGCGGTCGAGGAGGCGCTGTACCTGTCCAACATCGCCAGCAAGGTCTACCTGGTGCACCGCCGCGACAAGCTGCGCGCGGAGAAGATCATGCAGGACAAGCTGTTCGAGAAGGCTGCCGCCGGCAAGATCGAACTGGTGTGGAACCACAGCGTGGACGAGGTGCTGGGCGACGACTCCGGCGTCACCGGCGTGCGCGTGAAGGACGTCAACTCCGGCGCCACCCGCGACATCGCCGCCACCGGTTTCTTCGTGGCCATCGGCCATACGCCGAACACCGGCGTCTTCGAAGGCCAGCTGGAGATGCACGACGGCTACCTGAAGATCCACAGCGGCCAGAGCGGCATGGCGACGATGACCTCGGTGCCCGGCGTGTTCGCCGCCGGCGACGTGGCCGACCACGTCTACCGCCAGGCGATCACCTCGGCCGGCTTCGGCTGCATGGCCGCGCTGGATGCCGAACGCTGGCTGG
>NZ_NJIC01000061.1 GCF_013620825.1 Rhodanobacter sp. PCA2
GCCCTGTCGGAGCGTCGTGCGCAGATCGTGTACGACTACCTGACCAGCCACGGCGTGGACGCCAGCCGTCTGGAAGGCCCGATCGGCCATGGCATGAACGATCCGATCGGCGACAACGCCACGGACGCCGGTCGTGCGCAGAACCGTCGCGTGGAACTGCAGGTCCAGCAGTAATCGGACCTGTCGCAAGCGTCACGAAAAAGCCCGGCGCATGCCGGGCTTTTTCTTGGGCGAAACAGGGGAATCATTCGGCTTTCTTGACGCCGGTCATTACGGAAAATACACGTGGCTGGTAGTAAGCACTGCCATCCATTCAATCTGAACGATAGTGTACTGAGGAGTGTAAAAGCTGTTGCAGGCCCGTGCGCGGCGTTTAACGTTTTTGCTACACTCGCTTCCGCTTGCTGAGTACGAAACGCCAAGCAGAAGGCGTTAACAAGCCGCCGAAGACGTTAATGCAGCGCCAGACAATTCCCCCTGTTGGCGTGTAACGGACGCGCGAAGACCAAATTTGACGAGGAGAGACCTGATGAAACACAAGGGCCTTTATTTCATGGTTGCCCTGGCCTTGGGCGGCGTGGGTGCCGTTCACGCCCAGGACAACACGGTGGCGAACACGGGCAGCAGCGACAACACTGCCGCTCCGGCCTGGCCGAAGGGCTTCGATGACCGTTGGTACATCGCCCCGACCATTGGCGGCTACTACAACGACGGCGACCGCAACACCAACAGCCGCCAGTTCTACTACGGCCTGGGCGTTGGCAAGTTCTTCACCCCGGACCTGTCGCTGGACGTGTTCTTCGACCGCACCAAGCGCAAGATCGACAACGGTCCGGCGAACGGTGGCGGCCACGGCCACAGCAAC
>NZ_NJIC01000062.1 GCF_013620825.1 Rhodanobacter sp. PCA2
GTCTTGCCCTGCGGTTCGCCAACGCGCGCGGCGTCGCTGCCCTGCGCGCTCGCGTTCGGGGCGGTACTGACATCCGTCGCCGCGGTTTCGCCCGCCTTGCCCGGCGCCTCGTCCGCGGCGCTTGCCGCGGCGGCTTCGGCTGCGTTCGATGCGCTTGCCTCCGCCGGCGCCGCGGCGACCGGCGACGGCTGGCTGATCCGGGTCAGCGCCTGGTCGGGGGCCAGCTCGACCGTGGCCTTGGGCGACGGCGTCACGCTGGGCGCGGCGGGCGCGGCCTGGGGAATCGCCGCCAGCGGCTGTTCCGGTGCGGCGACCGGCGCGGGCGCCTGCACTTTCGACAGGTGCTGCGGGGCGTTCGGCACCGGCGTGGCCGGTGCGGCCTGCAGGTTCACCTCGGGCGCTGGCTGCGCCGGCAGCGGCACGCTCTGCAGTTCGGGCGCGGGCGGCGCGGCGGCCACGTCCACGTGCATGGGTTGCGCGATGGTCGGCGCCGGGGTGTCCGGCGCTACGCGATCCAGCGCCATGCTGGGCGGGGCGATCACGGGCGGCGCCTGCGGCGGCAACGCCGGCATGGCCAGCGAGGGCGGCGGCGGCATCGGCTGGTTGCCTTCGGGCTGCGGCGGCCGCACGGGTTGCGGCTGGAATTTCGGCGGCACCGGCGGCTGCAGCACGGGCTTGGGCAGGTTCACCGGCGGCGGCTGGTTCGCCACCGGCACCGGCTGCAACCGGGGCGTGGGCGCCGGCTGCGGCAGGCTGGCCGACGGTTGCCCCAGCGA
>NZ_NJIC01000021.1:0-19718 GCF_013620825.1 Rhodanobacter sp. PCA2
GTGGGGGTGCCCGGATGGGGGCGGCAGGGTGACCGCGTGGGCGTGGTGTTCAATTTGAACAGGGGCGGTGTCTGAAACAGACAGCCGGGTCGTTCAGCTCCGGGGGTGCCCGGTTGGGTGCCCGTTGCTGTTCACATGGGCCTGTTCAAAATGAACAGTCGGTGGCGTGGTTGAGCCATTCTTGCGGTGTTCAAATTGAACACCTTTCGACCCCTGAAACTGAACAGGGGGCGCCTCAGAAGTCCGCGAAGGCTTCCGCAGTCTCCTCACGGAACGCCTGTTCCTCTGCAAGGCGCACGTCATCCGTTGCCTCCTTCCAGAGATCGGCCAGCGCCTCGTGTGCCACCTTCGGATCAGCCTTGCCCAACAGGGCACCGATCTTCACCTTCAGCTTCTCAAGGTCTCGCGTGTGCAATTGCTCGGGGGTCATCTTCTCAGCCATCTCTTTCCAGTGGGCGGTGCGTGGGCCGCGTACATGTCGCCATTGAGGGAAGCCAGTGCCGGGGTTGTGTGCCTCGGTGGTGAAGTCCTGAGGGCTTACCGTGGGCAACCTGCGCAGCATGTTGGAGATGGTGACGTGAGTCGGGATGCCGAAGCGTGCCGCGATGGTCCGCATGGATTCCCCGGCAGGCAGCCCACGGGCACCTCGCTGTGTCACATGGGCCAGGTATTGCCACGCCGATTCACGGCGCTGTTCCTGGTGCATTTCCAGAGACCGGCCCTCGCAGTTCACTAGCTGCGAAACCATGACCGCCATGTGGTGCTTCATGGGCATCACACGGGCCGGGATGGTCTCCCGTTGTGCCCGCTGGTACGCCTTCAGGCGGTGGTGTCCATCGACCACAAACAAGCTGCCGTCAATCTCCGCTAACAACAGGGGCTCTAGCTGCACCTCGGCAGATGCCCTCAGGGCAAGCAACATCGTGCCGATGTGATCCTCGCTACGTCCTTCGGTCCGCGTCCGTTCTGCATACGGCACCAGCCGTATATCGCGGGGCTGCAAGGCATCATCCGTCCGCAGCTCGGTGATCGCCACGCGGCGCACCTCGGCGGCCTTCAACCGCTGCAAGGTCTGGTCAACGGTCATTGACTGCACCTTGTGCACGCTTCCGTGCATTGTCCAGCGCTCGCGCCGCCAGCAGCTTCAGCGCCCACATCCATCCTTCCGGGCTGATGGTGTCATACAGGTCGCCTACAAGCGCCACGACACGGGCGCCTTCTTCCGCGTGGTCTGCGGCCTCGGGCTGGTCGCCCATTGCCTCACACTCCACCGAACGCCTCCTGCGCCTCGGGGTGGGTGTGCAGCAGATACTTCAATACCTCGGTGTTGCTGGTGTCCCTGCGGATGCGGGATTCAAGCCGTCGCTGCAACTCCTTCAATCTGTCGAACGTGGGCATGTCGAATGTGACAGTTCGAAAGGTGAAAGGCTCTTGCTCAGTCGGCTCTTGCAACATGATGGCGGCGGCCAGTAGTGCGGGGGCAAGGTTCTTCATGCGGTTGTTTCCTCGGTGGTCTGCGCCTGCGGTGGTGGTGGACTGCCCGAGCCTGCGCAGGCAGACAGGTGGGCGCTTCAGTGACCGCCCCCTGCGCAGCAGGTAGACGGGCACGACAAGGCACCGGGGGAGCCTGTGGGGCTTCCTCGGGGAGATGTGGGGTGATGGGGGTGGTACAGGGCCGGTATGCCCTTCGTCCTACGTTCCGAGTTTTACCCGCACCGGGTGGGACTCAGGGGACGGGGGCGGGCCGTGCTGGCCTTCCCCCTAGGCTGTGCGTTTTACCCCCTCACCCACCAGCAGTACCCACACGGCAACCATGGCGACAGCGGCGAGTGCGCCGATAGCTCCAGCGGTGACGATGGCGAGGGCAACGGTGGGATACCAGCGGGTTGCTTGGAGAATCCTTGCGGCCTCGGTGCGTGCGTTCATGGCTTCGACCATCGGCAGCATGGTGCCCATGGGTGCCTGCTCGGGCCTGTGGGGCACCTACGCGTGCCACGTCGGGAGACTTGCGAGTCGACAACTGTTGACGTGTGTCACCCGGCTAGACGCTGGGTGGTCAGAGTATACCGGTTGCGCCCCAGGTTCTTTCGGGCATCTTCCCGCCATCGCATCGTTTCCCGCTGGTGCGGTGTTGGGTTCCTGCGGGGTTGCTGGGGAGTGTGGGCATGTACGGTGTGGACGTGGAACTGCGGGTGCGTGGCCGGGTGATCGCCCTGCGCAATGACGGCCTGCTGCCTAAAGACAAGTGGATCGGCCGTAACTGGTCGGGGTGTGGTGACCGCGCCAGCTCGACCACATGGCATCTCAGATCGTGGACGCTGTGGCATCAGCCGCCTGCCGATGATGGCGACCACACCTCGGGCTTCATGCTGTGCCTCGGGTGGTTCCGGCTGGGGCTCGGGCGGGTGTACCAGTTCGCCGTCTGATGGGGTGCCTGCGGTGCCTGATGGAAACGACAGCGGCCCCCCTCGGGGCCGTCTGTGTGTCTGCGGGGCGTGGTGGTCTTTCGTCCTACGTTCGTGGTTATACCGGCACCGGGTGGGACGCAGGGGACGGGGGCGGGCTTCCTTGGTCCTATGCCCTCCGTTTTACCCCTCACGACCCCTGCGCGGCCCCGTGGGCAAAACGACAGATGAGGACGGACGCGCGCGGAAACATTGGCCGGGATCAGCCCCCGGCCTTACGGCGGAAGGGCACCACGGCCGCGCCGTTGCGCAGACCCTCCAGATAGTCGGCCCATGCCTGCATCATCCGCTTGCGTTCGTCCAAGTACTGCGCCGCGTGTGTGTACGCTGCCCGGACCTTGTTCGACTCCGCATGCGCTAGCTGGCGCTCGATGGCGTCCGCGTTCCACCCCAGTTCGTTCAAGCGGCTGGCGGCCATGCTGCGGAAGCCGTGGCCGGTCACTTCGTCTTTGCCATACCCAAGCCGCCGCAGGGACGCGTTGATGGTGTTCTCCGACATGGGGCGGCTGGCGCTGCGGGCACCGGGGAACACGTACTGGCCGCTGCCTGTGAGGTCGTGCAGCTCCCTCAGCACGTCCACGGCCTGCGAAGCTAGGGGAACGATGTGCGCTGCCTTCATCTTCATGCGTTCACCGGGGATGCGCCAGATTGCGCCGTCCACGTCGAACTCTGACCATTCGGCCTTGCGCAGCTCACCGGGGCGCACGAACAACATCGGCGCCAGCTTCAACGCACACAGGGTGACGTACTGACCGCTGAAGCCGTCGATGGCCCGCAGCAGTTCACCGATCTTGGCCGGGTCGGTGATGGCGGCGTGGTGCTTGTTCCTCGGGGGCTTCAACGCGCCCCGCAGGCTGGCCGTGGGGTCTACCTCGGCCCTGCCTTCCAGAATCGCCCAGCGGAACACCTGACCGGCCTTGATCTTGGCCCGGTGTGCGGTCTCCACAATCCCGCGTTCCTCGATCTTCCGCAGGGCATCCAGCAGGACACGCGGGGTAACCTCGGCCAGCGGCAAGCTGCCGATCTCGGGGAACAGGTACGATTCCAGAATCCACCGCGATTTGCTCAGGGTGATCTCGGCGCCAACCTGTCGCGCCAGCCAGTCACGCGCTACGGTCTCGAACGTGTCCGCCGCAACGGTGGCCGCTTCCAGCCGTTCGGCCTTTGCTGCCTTCTTCACCTCGCTGGGGTCGCTGCCGTTCGCCAGCAGCTTCCGGGCATCCTCGCGGCGCTCCCGGGCATCGGCAAGGGAGACGGTGGGGTACACGCCCAGCGCAAGCAGTTTCTCCCTCCCGTCCACCCGGTACTTCAGCCGCCAGTACCGGGAGCCGTTCGGGTGCACCAGCAGGAACAGGCCGCCGCCGTCGAACAGCTTCTGTGCTTTGTCGGTGGTCTTGGTCTTGCGTATGGCGGTGTCGGTGAGCATGGGGTATCTCGCAAGCGGCTTGCTGCCGATTTGGGGGTACAAGCAAGTTCCTGCGCAGCCTATCACGGCCATGTACCCCGAGAAATACCCCCGTGTACCCCGGGCTTCAGGGGTGCCCGGTGGCACTGCCTAGCACCCTTCAGGCATGAAAAAACCCGCAATTACGCGGGTTTAGGTCGGTTTCCGGGTTGTGCTGGTACTGCCTGAAACCGTCAAATGGTGCCCGAGGTCGGACTCGAACCGACAAGCCTTGCGGCGGAGGATTTTCTTCCCACTTCGGCTTTCGCCGCCGGCCTGCGCGGGGCAGGGCGTTCGTGGTCTGGAGCACGCCTTCACCGTAGCCTTTCGGCCGTAGGTGCCCGCCGTCTGCTCTCTACACCTTCCCCGGGATGTTGCGGTCCGGGGCTTGGCTCGGCATCAGCTCGGACTCATCGTCCAGGGCCTTCACCGAGTTTGACGGGCTTCACCTCTGGGGTTTCCCCCGGAGGGCTCAAATTGGGTCTGAGTCCTCTGCGTCTACCAATTCCACCACTCGGGCGCGACGCGATGTTGCATGGTGCTGCCGGCGCGGAACCGGCGAACCCGCATGCCGTTCCGGCACGCGGGTTGCGCATTATGCCGCCTTCAGTGCACCGGGTCGAGCCCCAGCTGGCGTTCGCAACGCTCGTAGCCGTGGTCGCCGGCGAGCGGCTGGAACACGGCGCAACGGGTCATGTTGCCGGAGTAGATGTGCAGGCTGACCGCGATGTCCTGCTCGCTGGGATTGCGGATGGTGTGGTATTCGTGCGGCGGGATCAGGCTGCCGGCCGAACCGGGGCCGGCCTGCACCGAGCCCACCGGCTGGAAGCGGTAGTGGCCTTCCACGTCCTCGGTGCGCTCGTACTGCACCACGTCCAGCGCGCCGCGCCACACGCCTTCCACGCACCACATGCCGGCGTGGTCGTGGATGGGCGTGCCCTGGCCGGGACCCCAGGTCATCGCCACCACGCAGTAGCCGTGGTCCTCGCTGCGGTACAGTTCGCGTCGCGCGTAGCGGCCTTCGGCGGTCTCCAGCACGCACCCGGGCAGCTGGATCTGGTTGCCGCGGATCAGGCGGCACAGGCTGTTGCGCAGGCTGTCGGTGATGGCCGGGGTGCTGGCCTGGGCGACCGCCGTGTCGATGGCATCGATCAGCTGGCGACAACCGGGAAACTCGGTAGTGAGCATGGCGGCCCTCCGCGCGAAAGAGTGAAACGGTACGGTCATTATAACGATCGGCAATAACCATATGTGCATGCCTGCGGGCGCGCGCCATGTCGTCACGAATCGGCTTGAAAACGTGCAGGGCGACGAGGCAGGCGCGTGCCGGCGCTGCTGGTGTCGCCATGGGTCGCGCCACGCTGCGCACCGAGGCCGGCCACGACGACCACGTCCGCCAGCGCGTGGAGGTCCGGAAGGCGGAACAGGCCAACTGGAGGCGCGGGCCGTCTACAGCCTGGTCAGGAAGCCGCCGATCGCGCGGCTGTAGTTCTCGATGTCGACCAGGAACGCGTCGTGGCCTTGCGGCGAATCCAGCGCCACGAAGTCCACGCGGGCGCCGGCGGCTTCGAGGCCTTCGGCGATCTGTTCCTGCTGCTCCAGCGGAAACAGGATGTCGGTGCTGACGCCGATCACCAGCGCGCGCTCGATGCAGATGCGTTCGAGGCCCGCCATCACGCTGCCGTTGCCGTACTCGGCGATGTCGAACCAGTCGCTGGCGCGCGAGAGGTAGAGGTAGCTGTTCGGGTCGAAGCTGCGCACGAAGCGGCGGGCGTGGCCTTCGAGGTAGGACTCCACCTGGAATTCGAAGCCGAAGGGCTGCTCCTCGCGCTGCTCGGCGTCGAGCCGGATGCGCGCGAAGCGGCCGTTCCACTCCATCGCCGAGCGGTAGGTGATGACGCCCAGCTTGCGCGCGATGCTCATGCCCATGTCGGGATAGCGTTCGCCGTCGCCGTGGATGTCGTAGCTGCCGTTGGCCCACTGCGGGTCGAGTCGGATCGCCTCGCGCTGCAGCGAGCGGATCGCGATCGCGAAGGGCTGCGCCTGCGGTGCGGTGTCCACGCTGACGTGGGCGCGCACCGTGCCGGGGTGCAGCAGCATGTAGGCGAGCGCGGCCATGCCGCCCATCGAGCAGCCGATCAGGCAGGCCAGTTTCCCGATGCCGAGTTCCCGCACCACGGCGTGTGCCGCGTTCGCCACGTCTTCCAGCGATAGTTCCGGGAAGTCGAGCCGATATGCCTCGCCGGTCGCGGGGTTGATCGAGGCGGGGCAGGTGGAGCCCTTGTCGCTGCCCAGCGAGTTCACGCAGATCACGAACCAGCGGTCGCTGTCGATCGCCTTGCCGGGGCCGGCCATGCCTTCCCACCAGCCGGGGCTGGGGTCCTGCGCGGACGACATCATGTGCGCGCTGGGCGAGAGGCCGGTAAGCACCAGCATCGCGTTGTCGCGTGCGGCGTTCAGCGTGCCCCAGGTCTCGTAGGCTACGCGTGCGCCATGCAGCGCGCCGCCGCGTTTCATCGGGAAGGGCGAGGGCAGGGCGCAGTAGCGGCGCGCGTCGGCCATCTCAGTGCACCTTGTCGATGGTGATGGCGATCGGCGTCGTGCGGTTGGTGTCGACGATGCCGGCGCTGCCTTCCAGGTCGCCCGGCTGGGCGATCGGCTGGCCGCTGTGGCTGATCCGTGCCGCCACTTCCACGCGCGTCACCGAGGAGAGTTTCAGGGCCGGCGTCATCGCCATCACGTCGGTGAGCGTGACCGTGGCGGGCAGCGCGTCGGCGGCCAGCTTCGCCACCGCCAGCGGCATGGGCGGGCCATTCACCGCGCGGGCGTAGACGTAGAGCTGGTCGCCCGGCCGCAGCTTGTCCCTGAGCGAAGGGGCGAGGTTCACCTCCACCTTCAACGCGGCGCCTTGGCGCGCCGCCGACGCGGGTTCGGCGGCGCCACCACCGGCGCGGGCATCGGCGTTCGCGATCTGCTCGGCCACCACCTTGGCCACGTTGGAGCCCGGTTCCAGCAGCGGCTGCAGCCTGCGCCAGGTGGCGGCGGCGTCCGTGTACTGCGTCTGCTGGAACTGGCTGATGCCCAGCAGCCACAGCGCGCGCTGGCTGTCCGGCTGCAACTCCAGTGCGCGGTGCAGCAGGTCGGTCGCGCGGCCCTGGATCAGGTGGTCGCTGCGCACCATCGAATCGGTTTCGGCCCAGCCCACCATCGCCGCCACGTTGTCCGGCTCGATCTTCAGCACGTGATCCCAGGCGTCGCGCGCCTGCTCCGGCTGTTTCAGCGCGGCGGTGGCGTCGGCCAGCAGCGCCCAGCCCTTCGCGTCGTCGGGCTGCTGCCGGAGGTGGGCGCGCAGCTCGCTCATCGCCTGCTGGAAGTCCATGGGCCTGGGCGCGGCGGGTACGCCGTCCAGCGCGACCGGGGTGCCGACGTGCAGGTACAGCGCGCCGGCGCCGATCGGCAGCAGCAGGGCGATGCCCAGCGCCAGCAGGAACACGCCGCGCGGGCGGCCGTCCCGGCGTCCCGCGCGCAGCAAGGGCACCAGCAGCAGGGCGAGCGCCACCGCGACCATCGCGGCGGCGGCCAGATAGAACGCGAGCTTCACCAGTCGTCCCCCGTATCGGCCGCTTCGTCGGCGCCCGGCCTGTCGGCGGCAGGCTTGTCATTGTCGCTGGCGCCATTGCCGCGGCTGCGCCGGCGCACCGCCAGCGCCACCACCGCGCCGCCGGCCAGCAGGATCGCCAGCGGCCCGAACCACAGCAGCAAGGTGCCGGGTTTCAGCGGCGGGTCGTACAGCACGAAATCGGAATAGCGGTCCACCAGGTATTGCTTGATCTCGGCGTCGCTCTTGCCCTGCTGCATCAGCTGGAACACTTCCAGCCGCAGGTCGCGGGCGAGGTCGGCGTTGGAATCGGCCAGGTTCTCGTTCTGGCAGACCATGCAGCGCAGCTGCTTGGTGAGGTTCTGGAAGCGCACTTCCTGGGCGTGGTCCTTGAACGGCAGCGGCTCGATCGCGCCGCTGGTGGCGAAGGCCGCGCCGGCGAACATCAGCAGCGCGGCGAGCATGGCAAGGCGCAGCCTCATGGCGCCTCCCGCTTTGCGGCGGCGATCGCCGGCAGCAGTTCCTTCGCGATCACCTCGGGGGTGAGCGGGCCGATGTGCTTGTAGCGGATCACGCCCTTCGCATCGATCAGGAAGCTTTCCGGCGCGCCGTACACGCCGAAGTCGATCGCGGTGCGGCCCGGCTGGTCGGCGATCACCAGGTCGTAGGGGCTGCCGTGCTCGCGCAGCCAGCGCCTGGCGTCGTCGGGCTCGTCCTTGTAGTCGTAGCCCACCAGCGGGATGCCGAGCTGGCGGGCGTCGGCCATCAGCACTGGATGCTCCTCGGCGCAGGCCACGCACCAGCTCGCGAACACGTTGAGCAGGTAGGGCTTGCCGAGCAGGCTGGCCTTGGTCACGGTCTGCCCGGGCGCATCCAGCTTCGGCAGCGCGAAGTCGGGCGCGGGCTTGCCGATCAGCGGCGAGGGCACGTAGCGGGCGTCGTGCCAGGTGTTCCACCAGATGCCGAAGCCGAACAGGCCGACCAGGCCCATGAAGACCAGGAACGGGAGCAGCCGCTTCATGCCGGCGATTCCTGCGGTGCGATCGCGCCGGTCGCCGCCGCCGACTCCGCGGCGATGCGCTTGATGCGGAAGCGGCGGTCGCCGGCGCAGACGAAACCGCCCAGCATCATCAGCAGGCCGCCGCCCCAGATCCAGCGCACGAAGGGCTTGTAGTACAGGCGCAGCGCCCAGGCGCCCTCGACGTTGTTCGCGTCCATCGGCTCGCCCAGCGCCACGTACAGGTCGCGGAACAGGCCGGCGTCCACCGCCGACTCCGTCTGCACCTGCTCGCGCGCATAGGTGCGCTTCTGCGGATGCATCACCGCCACGGTGCGGCCGTCGCGCAGCACGGTGACCACGCCCTGGTCGGCGCGCCAGTTCGGTCCCTCGACCCGGTGCACGCCGTCGAAACGATAGGCGTAGCCGGCGATGGCCTCGCTCTGGCCGGGCGCCAGGCGCACGTCGTGCGTGACGCTCAGCGATTCGGACAGCAGCACGCCGGTCACGAACACCGCCACGCCGAGGTGCGCCAGCAGCATGCCGGCCATCTCGGCCGGATAGCGGCGGCCGCGCGGCAGTTCGCGCCAGCGCTTGAGCGCGTACAGCAGCACGCCCACTGCAACCCATACCGTCGCGGCCACGCCGGCCACGGCCTTGAGCTGGCCGTGCACGAAGAACGCCGCCACGATCGCGCAGGCCGCCGCGGCGATGCCCGCGCGCAGCGCCACCTGCTTCAGCACGCCGCCGTCGGCGTTGCCCCAGTGCAGGAACGGCCCGAACGGCAGCAGCAGCACCACCGGCAGCATCAGCAGCGGGAACAGCAGGCCGAAATACGGCGGCCCCACCGAGATGCGGCCCAGGTGCAGCGCGTCGCCCAGCAGCGGGAACAGCGTGCCCAGCAGCACCATTGCCGCCGCGGTGGCGAGCATCAGGTTGCCGATCAGCAGCGCCGTCTCGCGCGAGACGACGCGGAACGGCTTGCCGCCCGCCACCTTGGGCGCACGCAGCGCGTACAGCAGCAGCGAACCGCCCACCACGACGGCAAGGAAGGCCAGGATGAACACGCCGCGGCGCGGGTCGGAGGCGAATGCGTGCACCGAGGTGAGCACGCCCGAACGCACCAGGAAGGTGCCCAGCAGCGACAGCGAGAACGCGAAGATCGACAGCAGCAGGGTCCACGCACGCAGGCCGCCGCGCTTCTCGGTGATCGCCTGCGCGTGGATCAGCGCCGCGCCCACCAGCCATGGCATGAAGCTGGCGTTTTCCACCGGGTCCCAGAACCACCAGCCGCCCCAGCCCAGCTCGGCGTACGCCCACCAGCTGCCGGCCACGATGCCGAGGGTGAGGAAGCCCCAGGCCGCGTTCGTCCACGGCCGCGCCCAGCGCACCCACGCCTGCTCCACTTCGCCGCCCAGCAACGCCGCGATGGAGAACGCGAACGCCACCGAGAAGCCCACGTAACCCATGTAGAGCACGGGTGGGTGGAAGGTCATGCCCGGGTCCTGCAGCACCGGGTTGAGGTCGGCGCCGTCGGCCGGCATCGGCAGCAGCCGGCCGAACGGGTCGGAGGTGAAGATGATGAAGGCGAGGAAGCCGATCGCGACCAGGCCCATCACGCCCAGCACGCGCGCGGCGAACACCTCGGGCAGCTTGTGGCTGAGCGCGGCCAGCGCCACCGTCCACAGGTTGAGGATCAGGATCCACAGCAGCAGCGAGCCCTCGTGCGCGCCCCACACGGCGGCGATGCGGTAATACCAGGGCAGGGCGAGGTTGGAGTTGTCGGCCACGTACTGCACCGAGAAATCGAAACGCAGGAAGGCCCACGCAAGGATGCCGAACGCCATCGCCACGAACACCGCCTGGCCGGCCGCTGCGGGACGCGCCACCGCCATCAGCGCGCGATTGCCGCGCCAGGCGCCGATCAGCGGCAGCACGCCCTGCGCGACGGCGAGCAGGAAGGCGAGTACCAGCGCGAGCTGGCCGAGTTCGGGGGTCATGGGCTCTTGTCCTGCGCGACGGCTTCCTTGACCTTGGAATCGGCATGCGCCTTGGCCATCGCGTCCTTGAGTTCCTTGGGCATGTAGGTCTCGTCGTGCTTGGCGAGCACCTCGGTGGCGACGAAACGGGCGCCGTCCATGTGGCCGGTGGCGATCACCGACTGGTTGTCGCGGAACAGGTCGGGAAGGATGCCGGTGTATTCCACCGGCATCGCACCGCTGGCGTCGACCACGGTGAAGGTGACCTCCAGCGAGTCCTTGCTGCGCTGGATGGAGCCGGCCTTGACCATGCCGCCCAGGCGGAAGGTCTTGTACGGCGTCGCCTGGCCCGACTGCACCTGGCTGGGGGTGAACAGGTAGTTCATGTTCTGCTGCAGCGCGTACACGCCCAGGCCGATCGCCAGTGCGGCGGCGACCGCGATCACGATCACGAGGGTGAGCCGGCGCTTGCGGGTGGGATTCATCGGCATGGCGTGAGTCAGGGAGTGGTGGAGGTGGTGCGGCGCGCGCGCGCGTCCTGGCGCGCCAGCCGGCCGCGCACGTCGCGCAGGACGCGGCGGCGGCGCAGCCGCGGCGCCACGTTGTCGGCGAGCAGCACGGCGAAGAACACCGCATAGGACGTCCACACGTAGCCGCCGTAGCCGCCCATGGCGAAGAAGTGCTGCAACGCGTTCATCGGCCAGCCTCGGTTTCCGCGACCTGGCGCACCCAGTCCTTGCCGCTTTCCAGCGCCAGCAGGTCGGTGCGCGCGCGGCGGCACAGGCTGGCCGCGTAGTACGCCTTGGTGGCCAGCATCACCATCAGCAGCGGCCAGAGCATGTCCCACGGCATCTTCGAGTGGCCGAACACGTTCACCGTGCTGCCCTGGTGCAAGGTGTTCCACCACGTCACCGACCAGTGCACGATGGGCACGTTGATGATGCCGATGATCGCGAGGAAGCCCGCGGCGCGTGCGCCCTGGCGGCGATCCTCGAACGCGTGGTACAGCCCGATCACGCCCAGGTACAGGAACAGCAGCACCAGTTCGGAGGTGAGCCGGGCGTCCCAGGTCCACCAGGTGCCCCACATCGGCTTGCCCCACAGCGAGCCGGTGACCAGGGTGATGAAGGTGAACGCCGCGCCGATCGGCGCCGATTCCATCGCCACCACCTCGGCCAGCTTCACCCGCCACACCAGCGCGACGAACGCGGCCGCGCCCATCACGGCGTAGATGAACATGCTCATCCACGCGCTGGGCACGTGGATGAAGATGATGCGGTAGGCGTCGCCCTGCTGGTAATCCGCCGGCGCCAGCACCAGGCCGCCGTACAGGCCGATCGCGCCGCACAGCAGCGCCAGCCCCATCGCCCACGGCCGCACCGCGCCGGCGACGCGGTAGAACGTCGGCGGCGAGCCGAGCTTGTGCAACCAGAGCGGAATCCAGGTAGACATCGCTTACGAATCCAGGGCAATGCGCAGGGCCGCCGCGCAGGCCAGCGGCGCCAACACCACGCAGAGTATGAGTGCGGCGGCCAGCCACGCGATCGGTGCCAGCCAGGGCAAGCCCTGCTGGGCCGCTGCCACGGCGCCGGCCGCGAAGATCACCACCGGCACGCACAACGGCAGCAACATCAGGGCCAGCAGCATACCAGAGCGCCGGGTGCCGGCCGTCAGCGCCACCAGCACCGCGCCCAGCAGGCTGAGCAGGGGCGTGGCGAACAGCAGCGCCAGCAGCAGCGCCGGCATCGCGGCGGGCGGCAGGTGCAGCATGCCGGCCAGCAGCGGCGCGATCACGATCAGCGGCAGCGCGGTCGCCAGCCAGTGCGCGAGGATCTTCATCCCCAGCATCAGCGCCAGCGGCTGCGGCGACAGCACGAGTTGTTCCAGCGAGCCGTCCTCGATGTCGCTGGCGAACATCGCGTCCAGCGCCAGCAGCATCGCCAGCAGCACGGTCACCAGCACCACGCCGCCGGCGATACGCTGCAGCAGCGCCAGGTCCGGCCCCAGCGCGAACGGAAACAGCACCGCCACGATCACCGCGTACAACACCGGCATCGCGAGATCGCCGCGCCGGCGCCATGCCAGCGTGAGGTCCCGCCGCAGCATCGCGCTGCAGGCCTGCGGCAGCGGCGGCGCGCTCACCGGCGCACCTTCGCGTCAGGCGGCGTCGGCGTAGCGGGCGCGCCCGGGTGCCGGGTGGCGTGCGCAAACCTGACGGGGGCGATGGCGCGCGCACTGCGGCGCCCGGCGTCCTGCGAAAAAAACTCACGCATGCATGCGTATCCGCTGCGGCTCGCCGCCGTGGAAGCCCACCGCGCCATGGCTGCTCACCAGCGCCGCGCCGCCGCCGGCCACGTGCCGTTCCAGCAGCCGGTTGACCAGCGCGATGCCGTGGCGGTCGAGGTTGGCGTAGGGCTCGTCCAGCAGCCACAGCACGGCCGGCTGCAGCAGCAGGCGCGCCAGTGCGGCGCGCTTCTTCTGGCCGGCGGAAAGGCGTCGCACCGGCTCGTCCTCGTAGCCGGCAAGGCCCACTTCCTCCAGCACCGCCGCGGGCGAGACGCCGTCGCGGCGGCCGTGCAGGCCGGCGGCGAAGGCGAGGTTCTCGCGCGGGCTCAGTTCCAGTTTCTGGCCAAGGTGGTGGCCCAGGAACAGGATCTCGCCGGCGCACACGTCGCGCCGCCACGGCTCGCCGCGCCACTGCAACCGGCCTTCGCTGGCGTGCAGCAGGCCGGCCAGCAGGCGCAGCAAGGTGGTCTTGCCGCTGCCGTTGTCGCCCTCGACCAGGACCAGCTCGCCTTCATGCACGCGGAAATCCAGCGGGGCGAACACCGGCTCGTCCTGGCGGTGGAAGCTCAGGCGGTGCGCTTCGAGCAGGGGGGCGGTGGCGGCTGCGGTCATTGCTTCCATTCTCCGCAATGGCCGGCGAGCTTGTCCATGCGGCGCGCTGCCGCTTCGGTCTCAGTCGAGGATGCGCAGCGTGGCGTGACCGCCCGCTTCGCCGTGCACGTAGGCCAGCTGGCCATGGGAACGGGTCAGCCCGTCCAGTGTCGCTACGCCGGCGCCGGTCACGAACAGGCTGGGTTCGCTCCAGCCGGAGGTGCCCACGCCGATGGCCGGGTAGACCTTGGCGCCGGCCTGCTGCTCCAGCGCGGCCAGCAGTTCGTGCTGGGCGGCCTCGTTCTCGGCCGGCGGCCGGCGCCGCGCCTGCGGATTCCAGGCGGTGACGAAGGCCCAGGGCTGGGCCCCGACCACGGCGGCGAGCGGCGCGGGCAGCGGCAGGTCCACGCGGATGATGGCCCAGCGCACCGCGTCCAGGCAGACGTGGTAGGTGGTGGAACGAAAGGCTTCGAGCAGGGCTTCATCCATGGCGCGGTTCCGGCAGCGGCTCCAGGGTGGATTGGAAAAGCCGGACGGCGGCGTCGAGGTCGACCGCTTCCGGGTCCGGCGTGGCGTGCAGCAATTGTTCCAGCAACGCGTCCTGCGCGCGACCGCGTTCCAGCGCGTAGGCATAGGGCAGGTGGGTGAAGCTGACCAGCCGGTAGCGCGCCATGTAGTGGCCCGGGATGCGCGTGGCCAGCTTCGCGCCCAGCGCGCGCCGGGCGAGGTAGCGCGGGTCGGCCACCGAGTCGCGCATCTCCACGTAGTTCTCCAGCGCCATCGCGGCGATCGCGTCCGCGTTCGGCTGGCGAATGCGCTGGAACTCGGCGAACACGCCGGCGCCGTCGGGCGCGGCGGCCAGCAGCTGCGCCAGCGTCACCGTGTCCTCGAAGCCGCAGTTCATGCCCTGGCCGTGGAACGGCACGATCGCGTGCGCGGCGTCGCCGACCAGCAGGGCGCGGTCGTCCAGGTGCCAGCGCTCCAGGTACAGCGTGGAAAGCGTGCCCACCGGATGCTCCGCGTAGTCCGCGTCGAAGCGCGGGATCAGCGGCAGCAGGTCGGGGAAGTCCGCGGCGAAGAACGTGCGCGCCGCGGCGGCGTCGGGCACGCTGGCGAAGCTGGGGTGCGCGCCTTCGGCGGGCAGGAACAAGGTGACGGTGAAGCTGCCCTCGGCGTTCGGCAGCGCGATGCACATGTAGCCGCCGCGCGGCCAGATGTGCAGTGCGTGCGGCTCCAGCGCGAAGTGCCCCTCGCCGCCGGCCTGCCGCACCAGCCCCGGCGCCAGGGTTTCGGCGGAGGGGATTTCCAGTTCCTTGTAGCCGTGGCCGAGCGGTTCGATGCGCTCGCCCAGCGGCGCGTAGGCGTCCATCGCCGCGCGCAGCGCGGAACCCGCGCCGTCGGCGCCGATCAGCAGGCCGGCGTCGTGCCAGCGCCGGGCGCCCGCCTCGTCGACCAGCCGGATGCGGCGGCGGTCGAAGTCCGCGTCCGCCAGCGCCTGGCCGAAATGGAAACGCACGCCGCACGCCTCGGCGGCATCCAGCAGCAGCATGTTCAGCGCGCCGCGCGACACCGACCAGATCACCTCGCTGTCGTCCACGCCGTAGCGCTGCAGGCCGCTGCTGCCGTCCAGCGCATGCACCATGCGTCCGCGCATCATGACGGCGCGCAGCAGCACCTCGTCGGCCAGCCCCGCGGTGCGCAGCGCCTGCAGGCCGCGCTCGGCCAGCGCGAGGTTGATCGAACGGCCGCCCAGGAAGCCCGCGCGGCGCGGGTCGGGCCGCTTCTCGAACACTTCCACCGCGAAGCCTTGCTGCGCCAGTTGCCGGGCCAGCAGCGCGCCGACCAGACCGCCGCCGATCAGGGTGATTGCAGGACGTTGCGCCATGTCGCGCTCCGCAGGGTGGTTCGCCACTGTTCCGCAAGCGACGCGCGACTGCAACACGCGCCGCGCGGCGGGCTTCAGAAGCTCATGAAATAGCCGCCGTTCACCGGCAGGTTGACGCCGGTGAGGTAGCCGGCGTCGTCAGCGGCGAGGAAGGCCACGGCGCGCGCGATGTCGGCGGGCTGGCCCAGTCGGCCCACCGGGATGCCGGCGACGATCTGGGCGCGGATCTCGGCCGGCACCGCGGCCACCATGGGCGTGTCGCAGTAGCCGGGCGAAACCGTGTTGACGGTGACGCCCTTGCGCGCGGTTTCGCGTGCCAGCGCCATGCTGAAGCCGTGCACGCCGGCCTTGGCGGCCGAGTAGTTGGTCTGGCCGAACTGGCCGGTCTGGCCGTTCACCGAGCTGATGTTGACGATGCGGCCGAAGCCCCGCTCGGTCATGCCGTCCAGCACCGCATGGCTGGTATTGAACACGCCGTCCAGGTTCACCCGCATCAGCTCGTGCCATTGCGTGGGCGTCATCTTGCGCAGGCTGGCGTCGCGGGTGATGCCGGCCGCGTTGACCAGGATGTCCACGCCGCCGTGCTCGCGTTCGAGGCGGCGGACCAGGTTGACGCAGGCGTCGTGGTCGCTGACGTCCATCGCTTCGTGGACGATCCTGTCGCCGAACTCCGCGGTGGATTCGCGGAAGCTGGCGAGGCGCGCTTCGCTGGCGGGCAGGTCGGCGGCGACCACGCGGCGGCCGGCCTGGGCCAGCTGGCGGCAGATTTCGATGCCGAGGCCGCCGAGACCGCCGGTGACCAGGGCGAGGCGGGAGGAAGCTGCATCCATGGTGAACTCCGTTTGGCGCTCGTCCTTGATCGCGGGAGTCAAACGGGCGCCCGTCCGTGGCCGCGAATGTGGGGACTTTTGCAATCGTCCCTGATTGCGAAGATCACACGGGCGGCCATCCATGGCCGCGAATTTCAATGACGCCCACGCGCCGCTCGGGGCGGCGCGCGGGCAACGGGATGGAGTGGGGGCTCAGCCGGTCTTCTTGTGGCCGCCGCGATTGCCGCCAGGCGGGGTGATCTGCGCGGCGGCGTCCAGCAGGCCGCGCTGCATGGTTTTCCACGCGTCCAGGTTGCGCTCGGTCAGCTCGTTCACCATTGCCCACGGGGTCTGGCCCATCAGGCTGTTGAGCTGGGTGCGGAACTGCTGCTGCTGGTCCAGGAACACCTGCAGGCTGCGTTCCAGGTACGGGCCCATGAAGCCCTGCAGCGAGTCGCCGTAGAAGCGGATGATCTGGCTGAGCAGCTGGGGCGACAGCATCGGCTGCCCCTTCTCCTCGTGCTCGGAGATGATCTGCAGCAGCACGGAACGGGTGAGGTCTTCGCCGGTCTTGGCATCGCGGACTTCGAAGTCCTCGTTGTCCAGCACGAGCTGACGCACCTCTTCCAGCGTGATGTAGCTGGAGATCTCGGTGTCGTAGAGCCGACGGTTCGGATACTTCTTGATGGTGCGCTTGTTTTGTGCCATGCGGCGAAGCTAGCAGAACGTATTGCGCCGCACCAGTAGACCACTGGCATGCATGACGTGAAATTGGTCTGGTTCGTCAGCGGTTGCCCTGCGCCGATGTAGGCCCAGGTGGTCTGCAGCAAAATCAGTGTCCCATGGCTCCGCCGGCGCCCCCGAACGGCGGTTTGGCGAACCACAGGATGGGGATCAGCAGCAGAAACAGCACTGCGCAGCCCCAGAACACGTCGTTCACCGCCAGGGTCAGGGCCTCGCGGTTCACCAACTGGTCGATCAGGCCCAGGGCCTGGCCGTGCGGCATGCCGCGCGCGGCCAGGTCCTGCATGAACTGCATGGCCGCCGGGTGGCCGGGGCTGACGTTTTCGGTGAGGTTGGCATGGTGCAGCTCGCTGCGGTGCTGCCACAGCGTCACCGTGATCGCGGTGGACATGCTGGAACCCATGGTGCGGCAGAAGTTGGACAGGCCGGAGGCGTTCGCGATCTCCGAGGCGGGCAGGCCGGCAAGGTAGATCTGGTTCAGCGGGATGAAGAAGCAGGGGATCGCCAGGCCCATCACGAAGCGCGGCAGCACCAGGGTGGAGAACGAGGCGTTGCTGTCGAAGCTGGCGAACCAGTACGAGGTGAGCGCGAAGATCAGGAACGAGAACGTCACCACCGCGCGCAGTTCCAGCCGGTGCAGGTTCTGGCCCAGCAGCGGCGACAGCAGGAACGCCAGCACGCCCACCGGCGCAGTGGCCAGGCCGGCCCAGGTGGCGGTGTAGCCCAGGTCGATCTGCAGCCACAGCGGGAACACCACGTTGATGCCGAAGAACGCGAACATACCCAGCGTCAGCGCGATCACGCCCACGGTGAAGTTGCGCTGCCTGAACAGCGAAAGGTCGATCACCGGGTGCTTGGCGTGGATCTCCCACACCACCAGGAAGGTGAGGCAGACCAGCGCGGTGATGCCCAGCGCGAGGATCAGCGGCGAGGCGAACCAGTCGTGGTCGTTGCCGTTGTCCAGCATGAACTGCAGGCAGCCCACGCCGACCACCAGCAGCACCAGGCCCACCACGTCGATCGGCGCCTTGAACGTCTTCGTCTCGCGCTTGCGCAGGATCGCCCAGGTGACCACCGCCGCGGCCAGGCCCACCGGCAGGTTGATGTAGAAGATCCAAGGCCAGGAGAAGTTGTCGGTGAGCCAGCCGCCCAGGATCGGGCCGAAGATCGGCGCCACCACCACGGTCATCGCCCACAGCGCCAGCGCGATGCCTTGTTTCTCCTTGGGGTAGTTGTTCAGCAGCAGGGTCAGCGACAGCGCCACCATCGGGCCGGAGCCCGCGCCCTGCAGCAGGCGGCACACCACCAGCATCGGCATGCTGGTGGCCAGGCCGCACAGCATCGAGAACACCACGAACAGCAGCACCGACGCCACGAAGGTGCGCACCTCGCCGAAGCGCCGCGCCAACCAGCCGGTGAGCGGCTGCATGATCGCGCTGGCCAGCGCGTAGGAGCTGATCGTCCAGGTGCCCTCGCTGGGGCTCACGCCCAGGCTGCCGGAGATGTGCGGCACGGCCACGTTGACGATGGTCATGTCCAGCACTTCCATGAAGGTGCTGAACGCGACGGCGATGGTGAGCAGCGCCAGCGGGCCGCCGTGCAGGGGCTTCGGCGGGGCGGCGTTCTCGGGCGTGGTGGCCATGGGCGGGCTCGCTGGGGCTCGGGGCGGCGCGGTTCAGCGCGACGGGTCGGCGGTACCGAGGTTGGCCTCGATCACCTTTTCGGCCTCGGCGTCGGCCTGGCTGGCGATCCGGTCGTACACCGCGGTCTCGGCGGCCGGCAGCGCCGGGCCCGCGGCCAGCACCTTGCCCTCGTCGTGGCTGATGTCCACGGTGACGTCGGCGGACAGGCCCACGCGCAGCGGGTGACGATCGAGCTCCTTGTCGTCCAGCGCGATGCGCACCGGCACGCGCTGCACCACCTTGATCCAGTTGCCGGTGGCGTTCTGCGCGGGCAGCAGCGAGAACACGCTGCCGGTGCCGGCGCCCAGGCCGATCACCTTGCCCTGGTAGTCCACCTTGCCGCCGTAGAGGTCGGTGGTGATCTTCGCCGGCTGGCCGATGCGGATGTGGCGCAGCTGGTTCTCCTTGAAGTTCGCGTCCACCCACAGGTCGTGCAGCGGCACCACGCTCATCAGCGGCTGGCCGGGCGCCACGCTGTTGCCCAGTTGCACGCCGCGCTCGGCCACGTAGCCGGCGACCGGCGCCACGATGGTGTTGCGCTGGGCGGCGACCCAGGCGGCGCGGAAGTTCGCGCGCGCCTGCTCCACGGCGGGATTGCCGGCGATGTCGGTGCCGGCGACGGCCGAGTGCGCCGCGTTGGCCTGCGCCTGGGCGGCATCCAGCGCCGCCTGCGCGCCGGCCACGGCATCGCGCAGGTGCTGCACGATCTCGGGCGATTCGGCCTGCGCCGCCACCAGCGGCAGGTGGCGCCTGAGGTCGGCCTGGGCCTTCTGCAGCTCCACCTTGCGCGCGGCCACCGCGGCGTCGGCGCCGCTGGCGCTGTCGGTCTGCCCGCGCACCTGGCGCACGGCAAGCGCCAGCGCGCTGCGGGCCTGGCGCAGGCGCACGTCGGCATCGGTGGGGTCGAGGCGCACCAGCACCTGGCCGGCTTCGACATGCTGGGTATTGTCGGCCATCACCGCGATCACGGTGCCGGGCACCTGGGCGGAAATGCCCACCAGGTTGCCGCCGACATAGGCGTTGTCGGTGGTCTCGCGGGTGGAGAGCACGAAGAACCAGAGCAGGAACCAGGCCAGCCCGGCGAGCAGGAAGACCGATGTCACGATCAGCAGCGCGCGCCGGCGCTTGGGCGGGTCCTTGGCGGCGAAGCCGCTGTCGTTGCGGTCCTGCGGCAGGGCGGACTCGTTGGCGCTCATGGGCGGGGGCTCCGGCTGGCGTTTTCGGATGGGGAAGTGGGG
>NZ_NJIC01000021.1:19728-66948 GCF_013620825.1 Rhodanobacter sp. PCA2
AGCAGGACCAGGCCGTCACCTTGCACGCGCAGGCGCTGACCACCGATCTCGCCCTGATCAAGGCGCCGTCGGCAGGCATGCGGTAGCCGCCGCCCAGCGCCTTGATCAGGGCGAGATCGGTGGTCAGCGCCTGCGCGTGCAAGGTGACGGCCTGGTCCTGCTGCTGCAGCAACTGGGCCTGCGCGGCAAGGCCTTCGCGCGCGTCGCGCACGCCGCGCTGGAGGCGCGCCTGCGCGCTGGCGACCAGCCGCTGGTCGGTGCCGATCTGGCTCTGCTGCTGCCCGCGGCTGGTGGCGAGCTGTTCCGCGGCCAGCGCCTGGCTGGCGACCTCGCGCGCGGCATGGAACACGGCGGCGTTGTACTGCGCCACCGCGTCGTCGAGCTGGGCGCGGCTGATGCCGTAGGCGGCCTTCAGGCGGCCGCCCTCGAAGATCGGCAGGTGCAGCGCGGGCGTGAGGCCGAACACGCGGCTGCCGGCGCTGAACACGTTGCCGAGGTCGCCGGAGCTGCCGCCGCCGAACAGCGCGGAGCTGCCCTGGTTGGTGCTGGACAGCCCTGCCAGCGCGGTGATGCTGACGTCGGGGAAGAATTGCGCGCGCGCCACGTCGGTCTGTTTCAGCGCCGCTTCCACCTGCCAGCGGCTGGCGGCGATGTCGGGGCGGCGGGCGATCAGGTCGAGCCTGGCATCGTCGGGCAGGGCGCCGCTGGTGGTGGGCAGCGGCCGCGGCGCCAGCGGCGGCAATTGTGCGGGCGCCACGCCGAGCAGGGCGGCCAGCGCGACCTTGCGGATCTGCGCCGAGCTTTCCAGCATGGTCTGCGCCTGTTCGACCGAGACCACGCGCGAGCGCGCCTCCTGCACGGTGTCGGGCAGGTCCACGCCTTGCCGCACGCGCAGTTCGGCGATCGCCAGCAGGCGCCGCTGCACGGCCAGCGACTGCCGGGCCAGCGCCAGCCGCGCCTCGTCGGCCAGCCAGCCGAAATAGGTGTCGGCCACCGCGTTCTGTATCGTCAGCGCGGCGGCGCTGCGCTGCGCCTCGGCCGCGTGTGCCTGGTCCAGCGCGCTCTCGATCGCGGCGCGTTTCTTGCCCCACCAGTCGAATTCGTACTGGAACTGCAGGCCCAGGTCGGCCTGGTTGTACCAGGTGAAGCCCAGCAGCTTCGGCGGCATCAGGCCGTGCTCGCTGATCCGTTGCCGGCTCAACTGCGCGCTGCCGTTGATGCTGAGCCCGGCCTGCGCCGCGGCAAGCTTCACCGACTGCTCGGCGGTGCGCACGCGGCCCTGCGCCTGCACCAGGTCCGGCGACTGGTCCAGTGCCGTCGCCATCAGTCCGTCCAGTTGCGGATCGCCGTAGCCGCGCCACCAGTCGGCGGCCGGCCAGCCGGCGCGGGTGGGCGCGGACAGGCCGGCCAGCGGCACGTCGTCGCGCAGGGCGGGATGCTGCACCTTCGGCGGCGCGAACGCGCAGCCGGCGAGCGCCAGCGCGACGGCAAGGGCCAGGGCCGCGCGCAGGCGGGGCGGGGCGGAGGTCATCGGGGACTCCTTCACGACGCGTCGTCCGCGTCGAGCTGGTCGAGGTTGCGGGCGAGCTTGCGCAGCAGGCGGCTGAGCTGGCGCCGGTCGGTGGCGCTGAAGCCGTCGAACATCGCCTCCACGCGGGGAAACATCGGCGGCAGCATCTTCTTCACGAAGCGGCGGCCGGCGGCGGTGATGCGCATCAGCACGCAGCGGCGGTCCCGTTCGCTGGTGCCGCGCGAGATCAGGCCGCGATGCACCAGCGCGTTGCCGATGCGGGTCATGTTGGTGCTGCCCTGGGACGCGAACTCGCACAGCTGGCCGGGCGTGGAGCTGCCGTCCGGGCGCGTGTGCAGGATCATCAAGGTGAGGAATTCGCTGTGGTTGAGCTGGTGCGGCTTGAGCTTTTCCGCCAGCCCCTCGTCCATGCGCTGACCCACCATCAGCACCAGGCGGCACAGCCTGGCCTGTTCGGCGGGCAGCTCGGGGATCACCTCGTGCATGCGCCCGATGCCCTCGTCCATCATCGCGATGCAGTCGTTCAGGCACGCCATTTCATCAGTTCATATTCCATTGGTGAAATAAATACTGGAGCATGCGGGCGCATCACGCAAGTGTCGCGTTCATTGGTCGACGGACGGATCGGGCAGGCGGAACAGCCGGCGGGTGTTCGCGGCGGTGGCGGCGGCCACCTCGCCTTCCGGCTCGCCGCGCAGCGCCGCCACGCAGCGCAGCACGCCGACGACGCGGGCCGGCTCGTTGCGCTGGCCGCGATGGTCCGCATCCGGCTGGTCGGGGGCGTCGCTTTCCAGCAGCAACTGCGCGATCGGCATCGTCGCCACGATGCGTCGCAGCCGCTGCGCCCGCTCGTAGGTCACCGGGCCGCCGATGCCGATCAGGAAACCGAGCTGCCACAGTCGGTGCGCCTGCTCCTCGCTGCCCGAGAAGCTGTGCACCACGCCGCGCACGCCCGGGTGGCGGCGCAACGTGAGGATCACTTCCTCCAGCGCCTGCCGGGTATGCACGATCACCGGCAGGTCGAACTCGCGGGCCAGCGCCAGTTGCCGCGCGAAGCAGTCGCGTTGCCGCGCCGGATCCAGCGCCGGGTCGTGGAAATCCAGCCCGGTCTCGCCGACGGCGACGACCGGGTTCGCGGCGCACCATGCCGCCAATGCGTCGAGGTCGCCCGCCCCATGCCGCGACAGGTACAGCGGGTGCAGGCCGTAGGCCGGGAAAAGCCGGCGCGGGTGGGCGGCACACAGGTCGCGGATGCGCGGCCAACTCGCCGCGTCCACGGCCGGCACCACCAGTTGCCCGACGCCGGCGTCGGCCGCGCGCTGCAGCACCAGGGGCCGATCGGCATCGAACGCGGGGTCGTCGAGGTGAACGTGACTGTCGGCAAGCACGGGCGTAAATTGTTTCGATCTTCGGGGATTCGGGACTGGCGCAGGTGCCGGTTGAAGCAGTGTCGGTGTGAAATTTGTGTAACGGCGATGGTCTAGGCGGTATTCAGACTCGTGAAGGTTCAATGGCTCCACCAACGGTGCGGTGCTGCCTGCCGCACCGTGCTTCGGCTGACAATCGACAGAGGAGGATGGTCATGAAACGTTTGATGGTCAATGCACTCAACGTGGGGATTGCTGCAGCGCTGGCCGTCAGCGTATCGGCCTGCAACCGCAGCGCCGACGCCGGGACCCAGGCTGCGCAGGCGGGCGTGGCGGCTACGGCGCCTGCCGCCGCGGCCCCCGCGCCGGCACCGGCGCCCGTGCAGCAGCCGGCCGGTCCGCAGTACGCCCAGGTGGTGAGCGTGACGCCGGTGCGCTCCGAAGCGGGCGCGCCGCGCCAGGTCTGCAAGGACGAGGTGGTGAATCACGCCGCGCCGCCGAAGGACCAGCACAACATCGCCGGTACCGCCATCGGCGCGGTGGCCGGTGGCCTGCTGGGCAGCATGGTCGGCGGCGGCAAGGGCAAGACCGTCGCCACGGTAGCTGGTGCGGTCGGCGGCGGCTACGCCGGCAATCGCATCGAGAACGCGCACCACAAGCCGCAGGTGACCTCGACGGTCGAGCGTCGCTGCAGCACGGTCGCCGGCCAGGCCAGCAAGATCGTCGGCTACGACGTGCAGTACGTGTACAACGGCGTAACCCGCACCACGCGCATGGATCACGATCCGGGCGATCGGGTGCAGGTCCAGGAGGGCGTCTCCGTCGTCGGTGACGCGCGTTGACCATCGACATCGGAAGGAGCAGGACGATGAACGGTTCGATTCGGAGAGTGGTTCCCGCCGCGGTGCTGGCTGCCGGACTCGCGCTGGGTGGATGTGCCACCGGGCCGGGCTACAACCAGGGCGGCTACTACCCGCCGCAGCAGGGTTCCGGCTACGGCGGTCGCTGCCAGAGCTGCGGCGTGGTGCAGGACGTGCAGCCGGTGTACGTCGACAACGGCGGCGGCAACGGCGGCGTGCTCGGCGCGGTGATCGGTGCGGTGGCCGGCGGCGTGCTGGGCAACACGGTCGGCAAGGGCGATGGCCGCAAGGCCGCCACCGTGGTCGGCGCGGTGGCCGGCGGCGTGGTCGGCAACCAGATCGGCAAGAACTCCGATGGCGGCGGCAACGCGTGGCGCATCGTGGTGCGGCTGGACAATGGCCAGTACGCCACGGTCACGCAGCGCGAGAATCCGAACGTCCGCAACGGCGACTACGTGCAGGTGAACAACGGGCGCGTCTATCCGAGGTGATTTCATCGCATCCTTGAATGGACGTCTGGACGTCTGGATGGCCAAACAAAAAGCCCTCGAAAGAGGGCTTTTTGCTGCCTGGCGGCGCGGCTTCGGCGGAATCGCTTCGGTTCAGTTCACGGCGTAGAACGTGTGGTCGCCGATCGTGATGGAGCGCTTGTTGCGCGACCACGCGGGCGTCACCGCAGCGGTGGCGAAGTGGTCCGCGCGCGGCACCAGCATGTTGCGCTGGTTCGGCGGCAGCTGCCACACGTGGATCATGCGCCCGGCGATTTCCCAGGCCTTGTGGAACGCCTCCACGTTGCTGATCTCGAACGAGCCGGGCGTGGTGGTGGTGGCGAACTGGTGCGGCGCCATCACGACCTCGCACACCGTGTCGCCCCACTGGCCGCGTTCGCGGCGACGCATCGCCACTTCGGCGACGGCCATCTGGCCGACGGTGGTCTGGCTGCGCGCCTCCAGGTATACCGTCGTGGCCAGGCAGGCCTGGTTCGCGACGGGTTGCGGCATCAGGGTGGTCAGCCACAACAACATGGAAAGTTTCATTTTCGTCTGCCTCCAGCGTGCTGTACGCGCGGACGAGCGAAAAGTCCGTAGCGCCGTTGCGGTGGACGGGCGGGCAGGCCGTTCCACCTGGATTGATCGCACGGCCGAAACCGGTGGCCGGGCGAGTGGATGCCACGCAATGTGGCGTTCGAACGGCATTTGCACGTGCAGCCGATCGGGAGGTGTTGCGGAGGCGCTTGCTGACGTCTGTGGTCGTGCAGTCCTGCAACGGATTCCGCACTCAGGCGGGATGTTCCATCCGGCGATTTCTCGCCAGGTCGCGCCGATGCGGAATCTTCCGGTTCGTCGCGTGTTTCGGCAGCCGTGTCGTGGGGCGCCGCGAATGAATGGTGGGCGGAGCCTAACGGCGGATTTTCCCCACGGCAAGTGCCGGGGTGGTTCGGTTCAACGTGCGCTCACGCAAAATCGCCGATCAAGATGAACGGATGTTCACGGAACGCGACGATGCGCGCGTTTCAATTTTCCCAGCGATGCCGGATGGACAACGCGAGGTCGTCGTCGAGTTGCAGCAACGTGTTCTCCGTCGACGTCGATGCGATGTCGTCGTCCAGTACCGCGAGTGCGTCGATGCGGTTGTCGTCTTCGATCGCGTCGAGCAGCGTGCCGACTTCGTTGCCGTCGCGCCGCAGGATGTCGCCCGGCGTCGCGCTGCGCGTCAATCGCACGTTGCACAGGTGACGTTTGTGACTGCCGCGCCAGTGCATGCGCGCGACGATTTCCTGACCCGGATAGCAGCCCTTGTCGATCGCGACGGCGTGCAGGCGGTGCAGCGACAGCGCCGGCGGCAACAGCGCATCGAGTGCGGAGTCGGGCAGCCACGGCCAGCCGAGTTGCAATTGCATCCGGCGCCACGCGTCGTCGCGTTCGCCGTCGACCGCGAGGCGCAGCGCGTGCGTGCCGCAGCCGAACACGATGCCGCCGTTCTCGTCGTGCAGCGCATGCAGCGGCAACGCGGCGGCAGTGGCCGCTGCGCGCCACGGCGAAGCCTGCAACACCAGTCGACTGCGGAACACGTATCGGCGCAACGCATCGCCGAGCGTCGCCGCGTTGCCGCCACGCAGCAGCAGCAGCAGGCGTTGCTCGTCGAGTCGCGCCAGATGGAACAGCGCGCGCACGCGGCCCTGCGGGCTCAGCCATGCGCCGAATTGCCACATGCCGACCGGCAACGACTGCACGTTGCTGCTGAATTGCGCCTGGGCGAAGGCGAGCGCATCGGGGCCTTCGATCAGCAGGGTTTCGACGTCGGCGGTGGGCGACATGGACAGGCCTCGATATGGGTGACGGCGGCGCAACGCAAGTCGTCCCGGCGAAGCGCAGGCGGCGCTCTCGACGTTAGTCAAGGTTGTGCGGCATTGCGGCAAGTATTACCCTTCGGCGGCTTGTATACGACCATGTCCGAAACTTCCGACCCGACCGAATCCAGGCCAGTCCCCGCTCCGGCGAAACCGGCGGCGGAGCCTGCACGACCTGCGGGGGAGCGGGCGGCGGAGCGACCGGCACCCGATCCCACTCGCTATGGCGACTGGGAAAAAAACGGGCGCTGCATCGACTTCTGAAGCGTCGTGGGGCGGCATCCGTCGTCGTGCGCGTGCGGTTTCGGCTTGGCAGACAGTTCCAGCGATTCCACCAGGATAGCCGCCATGGCAGACACGCGACGACCGCTCTCACCGCACATCCAGATCTACAAGTGGCAAGTGCAGATGGTGACTTCCATCCTGCATCGCGCCACCGGCGTCGCGCTCGCCGTGGGCACGCTGCTCGTGGTCTGGGGCCTGCTCTCGCTGGCCACGGGCGAGGCCGCATTCAACCAGTACAAGACCTGCGTGGGCAGCCCGCCGGGCATGGTGCTGCTGGTCGGCTGGAGCTGGGCGCTGTTCTATCACCTGTGCAACGGCATCCGTCACCTGATCCAGGACGCCGGCGCCGGTTACGCCATTCCGCAGTTCGTGCGTTCGAGCTGGCTGTCGGTGATCGGCAGCGTGGTGCTGGTGGTGCTGGTCTGGGCCTGCGTGCTGACCTGCGGAGGTGCCGCATGAGCACGAACGCGAACGACCTGCGCAATCCCCTGAAGCGCGCGCGCGGCCTCGGCTCGGCGCAATCCGGTGCGACCCACTGGTGGCGGCAGCGCGTCACCGCCGCCGCGCTGGTGCTGCTGGGCCTGTGGTTCGTGGCCCTGGTGCTGTCGCTGTTGCACGCCGACTACGCCACGGCGAAGGCCGCGGTGGCGAAACCGTGGAACGCGCTGCTGCTGATCCTGTTCGTGGTCACCGCGTTCTGGCACGCCGTGCTGGGCCTGCAGGTGGTGATCGAAGACTACGTGCACACCCGCTGGAAGGAAGTGGCCTTGCTGGTGGCGATCAAGTTCCTCGCGGTGCTGTGCGCGCTCGCGGGCGTGCTGTCCGTTCTGCGCATCGCACTGGGAGCCTGAGGCCGATGGAAAGCTACAAGATCCAGCAACACAAGTTCGACGTGATCGTGGTCGGCGCCGGCGGTGCGGGCCTGCGCGCCACCTTCGGCCTGGCCGAGAAGGGCCTCAAGGCCGCGTGCGTCACCAAGGTGTTCCCGACCCGTTCGCACACCGTGGCGGCGCAGGGCGGCATCGCCGCGGCGCTGGGCAACATGGGCGAGGACGACTGGCGCTTCCACTTCTACGACACCGTGAAGGGCGGCGACTGGCTGGGCGACCAGGACGCGATCGAGTACATGTGCCGCGAGGCCATTCCCTCGGTCTACGAACTGGAGCACTACGGCGTGCCGTTCTCGCGCACCGAGGAAGGCCGCATCTACCAGCGTCCGTTCGGCGGCATGACCACGCACTACGGCAAGGGCACCGCGCAGCGCACCTGCGCCGCCGCCGACCGTACCGGCCACGCCATGCTGCACACGCTGTACCAGCAGGCGCTGGCGCACGACGCCACGTTCTTCATCGAGTACTTCGCCACCGACCTGATCTTCGACGACGAGGGCGTCTGCCGCGGCGTGCTCGCGCTGGACATGAACGAGGGCACGCTGCACGTGTTCCGCGGCCAGGCCGTGGTGCTGGCGACCGGCGGCTACGGCCGCGCCTACTTCAGCGCGACCTCCGCCCACACCTGCACCGGCGACGGCGGCGGCATGGTGCTGCGCGCGGGCCTGGCGCTGCAGGACCTGGAGTTCGTGCAGTTCCATCCCACCGGCATCTACGGCGCGGGCTGCCTGATCACCGAGGGCGTGCGCGGCGAAGGCGGCTACCTCACCAATTCCAAGGGCGAGCGCTTCATGGAGCGCTACGCGCCCAGCGCGAAGGACCTGGCCTCGCGCGACGTGGTCAGTCGCGCGATCACCGTCGAGATCCGCGAGGGCCGCGGCGTGGGCGAGCACCAGGACCACGCCTTCCTCAACCTGATGCACCTGGGCCCCGAGGTGATCCACGAGCGCCTCCCGGGCATCGCCGAGTCGGCGCGCATCTTCGCCGGCGTGGACGTGACCAAGGAGCCGATCCCGGTGCTGCCCACCGTGCACTACAACATGGGCGGCATCCCGACGAACTACCACGGCGAGGTGGTGCAGAAGAAGGGCGACGACGTCGACGCCGTGGTGCCTGGCCTGTTCGCGATCGGCGAGGCGGCCTGCGTGTCGGTGCACGGCGGCAACCGCCTGGGTTCCAACTCGTTGCTCGACCTGGTGGTGTTCGGCCGCGCGGTGGCGCACCGCTGCGCCGAGATCATCAAGCCGGGCCTCGCGCACAAGGACCTGCCGGCGAGCGCGCTGGACAAGGCGCTGGCCCGCTTCGACGGCCTGCGTCATGCCGACGGCGACCTGCCCACGGCGAAGATCCGCCTCGACATGCAGCGCACCATGCAGGCCGACGCCGCGGTGTTCCGCACCGGCGAGACCCTCAAGGAAGGCTGCACCAAGATCGACGCGGTGCACGCCTCGTTCGGGCAGGTGCGCGTCAGCGACCGCTCGATGGTGTGGAACTCCGACCTGATCGAGACGCTGGAACTGTCCAACCTGCTCGACCAGGCGGTGGGCACCATGCACTCGGCCGAGCAGCGCACCGAGAGCCGCGGCGCCCATGCGCGCGAGGATTTCCCCGACCGCGACGACCACAACTGGATGAAGCACACCATGGTCAAGGTGGACGAGGGCGGCAAGGTCGGCTTCGACTATCGCCCGGTGCACCTGTACACCCTGACCGACGAGGTCGAGGTGGTGCCGCCGAAGAAGCGCGTCTACTGATACCCGGACTGGAGAGCCGCTGTGGCAGAGTTTTCGCTACCCAAGAATTCCAAGATCCAGCCGGGCAAGCACTTCCCCGCGAAGGATGCGAAGAAGCCCCGTACCTTCCGCATCTACCGCTGGAGCCCGGACGACGGCCAGAACCCGCGCATCGACACCTATGAGGTCGATCTCGCCGCGTGCGGCCCGATGGTTCTGGACGCGCTGCTGAAGATCAAGAACGAGATCGATCCCACGCTCACGCTGCGCCGTTCCTGCCGCGAGGGCATCTGCGGTTCGTGCGCGATGAACATCGACGGCACCAACACGCTGGCCTGCATCTGCGCGATCGACAATGTGGCCGCGGGCGACGTGAAGATCTACCCGCTGCCGCACATGCCGGTGGTGAAGGACCTGGTGCCCGATCTCACGCACTTCTACGCGCAGTTCGCCTCGATCAAGCCGTGGATGCGCACGCAGAGCGCTCCCCCGGACCGCGAGCGCCTGCAGTCGCCGGAAGACCGCAAGAAGCTCGACGGCCTGTACGAGTGCATCCTGTGCGCCTGCTGCTCCACCTCGTGCCCCAGCTACTGGTGGAACGGCGACCGCTACCTCGGCCCGGCGATCCTGCTGCAGGCCTATCGCTGGATCGTGGACAGCCGCGACGAGGACACCGGCGCCCGCCTGGACGACCTGGAAGATCCGTTCAAGCTGTACCGCTGCCACACCATCATGAACTGCGCGCGCACCTGCCCGAAGGGCCTGAACCCGGCCAAGGCGATCGCGGAGATCAAGAAGCTGATGGTGGAACGCCGCGCTTGACCTTTCACCCCTCTCCCCTCCGGGGAGAGGGCAGAGCGTGACCTTCGCTTTTCCTCTCCCCTCCGGGGAGAGGGCAGGGTGAGGGGCGGGGCTCGCGGGGAATTGGCTGAGGAAGGGAGGCTTCGAATGATGGCTCGGCGCGAGATTGGCCCCTCACCTCAATCCTCTCCCCGGAGAGGAGAGGAAGCGAAGGCGGCTTCGCAGCGTTGTTTGATTGAAACGCCGCGCGAGGATTGATCACCATGGACGCAGCCCGCATCAAGCGCCTCCGCTGGCGCACCCGCCGCGGCACCCGCGAGCTGGACGCGCTGTTCGGCGGCTGGCTGGACACGGCTTTTCCGCATGCCGACGAAGCGCAGCAGCAGGCGTTCGACGAGCTGCTGGATGTGCAGGACCCCGACCTGTGGGACTGGGTGATGGGCCACGGCCGGGCGCCGCGCGCGGACTGGCAGGCGATCATCGATGACATCCGCGCCCGCCATCGGCTTTGAGTACCGACCCTCGCGCTGGCTGCCGCGCCTGCTGTGGGTGGTGGCGCTGCTGGCGGTCCTCGCCATTGCGCTCTCCGGGTTGCATGCCGCGCTGAAAGCGCTGCTCGCCGTGCTGGTCGTCGCCGCGGTGTTCCGCGCCGTGCGACGCTGGTCGTCCTCGCCGGTGACGGCAGCCGGCTGGAGCACCGAAGGGGGCTGGAGCCTGCGCCTGGCCGATCACAGCGACGCGCCAGCCAGCCTAGCCTCGTTCCGCGTGCTGGGCGCCTGCATCCTGATGCGCCTGCGCGCGCCCGCGCTGGGCGAACAGGTGCTGCTGCTGGCGCCCGACAACAGCGATACCGACATCCGCCGCCGCCTGCGCATGCGGCTGGCCACGGTGCAGGCGGGCGAAGCCGTGCCGCGCATCTGAATGCTGGGTGCCTGCCGGCACTTCGCCGCCCCTGCGTTGTCCGAGCGAATGCCGGATAATGCCGGCTCCGTCGGGCGAGCCGCCCATCGAATCCACCAGCGACCCGCCCATGTTCCGACCGCTAGAGCTTTTCATCGGCTTGCGCTACACCCGCGCCAAGCGGCGCAACCAGTTCATCTCCTTCATCTCCGCCGTCTCCATCGTCTGCATCACGGTCAGCGTGATCGCGCTGATCGCGGTGATGTCGGTGATGAACGGCTTCAGCTACCAGATGAAGACGCGCATCCTCGGGGCGATCTCGCACGCCACCATCTCCGGCATCGGCCAGAGCATGGAGGACTGGCCGCGCGCGCTGGACATCGCCCAGGCGAACCCGCACGTGCTGGGCGCGGCGCCGTACGTGGAAATCAACGCGCTGCTGCAGGGCCGCACGGCGGCGCCGGCGCTGGCGCGCGGCATCGACCCGGCGCTGGAGCCGAAGGTGGTCGACCTCGGCCAGCACATGGTGCGCGGCAGCCTGGACAAGCTCACGCCGGGCAGCTGGAACATCGTGCTGGGCCAGGACCTCGCCACCCAGCTCGGCGTGGGCGTGGGCGACCAGGTGACGATGCTGGTGCCCGAGTTGCGCGCCACGCCGTTCGGCGGCGTGCCGCGCCTGCGCGGCTTCCATGTGGTGGGCACCTTCAGCGTCGGCATGGAGCAGTTCGACTCCGGCCTCGTGCTGATCAACATCCAGGACGCCGAAAAGCTCGGCAGCCTGTCCGGCCCCAGCGGCATCCGGCTGAAGCTGGACGACCTGTTCAACGCGCGGCCGGTGGCGCATGAACTCGCCGACAAGCTGGGCCAGATCTACCAGATCCGCACCTGGGAGCAGGACAACGCCAACCTGTTCTCCGCGATCTCGATGGAGAAGAAGGTGATGGGCATCATCCTGTCGCTGATCGTGCTGGTGGCGGTGATCAATCTGGTCTCGATGCTGATGATGCTGGTCACCGACAAGCAGGCCGACATCGCCATCCTGCGCACGCTGGGCGCCACGCCGCGCAGCGTGATGGGCATGTTCATGGTGCAGGGCCTGCTGATCGGCCTGGTCGGCATCGGCTTCGGCGTGAGCCTGGGCTCGCTGCTGTCGTGGAAACTCCCGGCCATCGTGAAGTGGATCGAGCACGTCTTCCACGTGCAGTTCCTGTCGCCCGACGTGTACTACATCACCGAGGTGCCCAGCCGGCTGGAATGGGCCGACGTGGGCTGGGTCGCGGTGGTCACCTTCGCGTTCTCGCTGTTCGCCACCCTGTATCCCGCGTGGCGCGCCTCGCGCACGCAGCCGGCGCAGGCGCTGCGCTATGAGTGAGAAATCCCCGATGCCGTCGAACACGCCCGTGCTGCGCGCCCGCAACGTGGCCAAGACCTATGCCGAAGGCGGCCTGCGCACCGAGGTGCTCTCCGACGTCAGCTTCGAGCTGAAGCGCGGCGAGACCATGGCGATCGTGGGCGCCTCCGGCTCCGGCAAGAGCACGCTGTTGCACATCCTGGGCGGGCTGGACACGCTCAGCGCGGGCGAAGTCGAGGTGGACGGCCACCAGCTTTCCCGGCTTTCCGACGCCGAGCGCGGCCGCGTGCGCAACCGCTCGCTAGGCTTCGTCTACCAGTTCCACCACCTGCTGCCCGAGTTCACCGCGCTGGAGAACGTGTGCATGCCGCTGCTGATCCGCGGCATCGCGATCGGCGAGGCGCAGAAGCAGGCCACGACCCTGCTGGAACGCGTGGGGCTGGGCGCGCGCACCCAGCACAAGCCGGCGGAACTCTCCGGCGGCGAGCGCCAGCGCTGCGCGGTGGCGCGTGCGCTGGTGACCCGGCCGGCCTGCGTGCTGGGCGACGAACCCACCGGCAACCTCGACGAGGGCAATGCCGCCCAGGTCTACGCGCTGATGCTGGAACTCAACCGCGAGATCGGCACCAGCTTCATCCTGGTCACCCACGACCACCGCCTTGCGGCGCGCATGGACCGCACCCTGGTGCTGCATGGCGGCGTGTTGCGGGAAGCGGTTCGGCCCGCGTAACGAGCCAGGCCAGTGGGCGGGTTTCCCGCCTACAGGCTTTTCGTCCATCGTCCGAAGGACTGCGCGCTAGCCTCGACCCGGTCTCCCGGGGATGGCCATGGCGCCAGCAAGCCGCAAACCCTTCGCTGCCACGCGGGTAGCGCCAGCGCTGCTTCTTGGCGTGCTGGCGGTGCAATGGCTGCCGGCGCTGCCGCCGGCGTGGCTCTCTTTCCTGCTGCTGTTGCCTGTCGCAGTGGCGTTCTGGCGTTGGCCGCGCTGGCGCCTGCCGATGTGCGTCTGCGCCGGTGCGCTGTGGGCCATGCATGCCGGCGCCGATGCGATGCACGCGCGCCTGCCGCGTGCGCTGGAAGGCCGCGACTTCGTGGTGACCGGGCACATCGACGAACTGCCCTTGAAGCGCGAGGATGCCACGCGTTTCGCCTTCGTCGCCGACCGCGTCACCCTCGATGGCGCTCCCGTGCCCGTGCATGGCCGGATGATGGTGTCCTGGTACGATGCGGCGCCGTCGCTCCAGCCTTGCGAGCGCTGGCGCCTGTTGTTGCGGCTGAAGCGGCCGCGCGGCCTGCTCAATCCCGGCACGGCGGACGGCGAGCGCATGGCCCTGCAGCGGCGCATCGTGGCCACCGGCTACGTGCGCGAGGACGCCGGCAATGCCTTGCTGGGCCGCGCATGGTGCGTGGACGGCGTGCGCGGCGCGATCGCGCAGGGGATCGCCGAGCGGGTGCGCGACCCGCACGATGCGGCCCTGCTGCAGGCGTTCTCGGTGGGCGATACGCGCGGCCTGGGCCAGCAGGATTGGGAAGTGGCGCGCGCGAACGGCATTCCGCACCTCATCGCGATTTCCGGTTTCCACGTGGGCGTGGCGGCGGTGTTCGGCGTGTGGCTGGCAGCACTGCCGTACCTGCTGTGGCCGGGCCTTGCGCTGCGCCTGCCGCGCATGCAGGCGCAGGCGGCCGGTGCGCTGCTGGTGGCCGGCATCTACAGCGCGCTGGCCGGCTTCGGCCTGCCTACGGTGCGCACGCTGCTGATGATCGCGGTGGTGGCGCTGGCGCGTTGCAGCCGGCGCGGCGGCCACGGCGCGCAGTCGCTGGCGCTGGCCCTGATCGCGATCCTCGCCGTCGATCCGCTGGCGGTGCTGGCCGCGGGGTTCTGGCTGTCGTTCACCGGCGTGGGCCTGCTGATGCTGTGCCTGCAATCGCGCGGGCACGGCTTGCGCGCCTTCCTGCACGAACTCGGCGCGGGACAGATCCTGATGACGGTGTCGCTGATGCCGTTGACGCTGTGGTTTTTCGGCGAGGCCTCGCTGGTGGGCGCCTTGTCCAACCTGGTCGCGGTGCCGTTCGTGAGTTTCGTGATCGTGCCTTGCGCCTTGCTCGGCATGCTGTGCCTGGGCCTGTGCCCGCCGCTGGCCACGCCGGTGCTGTGGCTGGCGGCGCAACTGGCGCATGCGCAGTGGTGGTTGCTGGAGCGCATGGCGACCTGGCCGGGCGCGCACTGGTACCTGCCGCAGATGGCGCCATGGACGCTGCTGCTGGCGACGCTGGGTGCGTTGTGGCTGTTCCTGCCGCGTGGCGTGCCGCTGCGCGCGCTGGGCCTGCTGCTGTTCCTGCCGCTGCTGTGGCCGCCGCTGGCGAAGCCGGCGACCGGGGCGTTCGAGGTCTGGGTGCTGGACGTGGGGCAGGGGCTGTCGGTGCTGCTGCGTACCCGTGGGCACACGCTGCTGTACGACACGGGAGCGCGCTACCCGTCCGGCTTCGACCTGGGCGAGGCGGCGGTGCTGCCCGCGATCCACGCGCTGGGCATCGCTCGGCTGGACGTGCTGATGGTGAGCCATGCCGACAACGACCATGCCGGTGGCGCGCGGTCGGTTGCGGCGGCGTTTCCCGCGGCGCGGCGCTATGCCGGCGAGCCGGAGCGCATGCCTTTGCCGATGGCGCCCTGCACGAGCGGGCAGGCATGGGAGTGGGACGGCGTACGCTTCCGCGTGGTGAATCCTGCGCCGGATGCCGGCGGCAAGGGCAACGACCGTTCCTGCGTGCTGCTGGTGGAAGGCGCGGGCGGCAGGCTGCTGCTCACCGGCGACATCACCGTGAAGGTCGAGCCGCTGGTGGCGGCGGCGCTGGGCGACGGTCCGGCGCCCGTGTTGCTGGTGCCACACCATGGCAGCAAGACCTCGTCCAGCCAGGCTTTCATCGACGCGGTGGCGCCGCCGCTCGCCATCGTCTCGGCCGGCTGGCGCAACCGCTTCGGGCATCCGAAGCCCGAGGTGATGGCGCGCTATGCCGAGGCGGGCGTGCCGGTGCTGGACACCGCCGACAGCGGCGCGATCGGCATCGATTTCCCGGCCGGGGCCGCGGCGCGCATCACCGGTCGCTGGCGCCTGCGCGCGCCGCGCTACTGGCGCGAAAAACCCTGAATCACGGCTTGCATTCCGGGACTGCCACCCTCACCACGGAACCGGTGGGGGCGGCTGCTATGATGCGGCCTCTCCATATTTGAAGCCCGGTGGGACCGAACGTGCTCGATATCCTGATGGCTGGCGGCTGGGCCATGGTGCCCATCCTGATCTGTTCGCTGGCGGCGCTGGCGATCGTGCTGGAGCGCTGCTGGACGCTGCGGCGCAAGGCCGTGCTGCCGCCGGGCCTCGGCGAGGAAGTGCGCCAGTGGGCGCGCGCCGGCCAGCTCGATCCGGCTCATCTGGAAACCCTGTCCAACGGTTCGCCCTTGGGCGAGCTGCTGGCCGCCGCGCTGGCGGTGCGCAACCAGCCGCGCGAACTCATCAAGGAGCGTATCGAGGACACCGGCCGGCACGTGGTGCACGAGATGGAGCGCTACCTCAATACGCTGGGCACGATCGCGCTGATCGGTCCGCTGCTGGGCCTGTTCGGCACGGTGATCGGCCTGATCCGGATGTTCATGCAGGTGATGGCCGGCGGCATCGGCGACCCGGCGAAGATGGCCGGCGGCATCGGCGAGGCGCTGATCTGCACCGCCTCCGGCCTCACCGTGGCGATTCCCGCCTACATCCTGCACCGCTACTTCCGCTCGCGCGTGGCCGGCTACTGCGTGCAGATGGAAAAACAGGCCACCGCGCTGCTGGACGAGCTGACCCTGTCGCGACCGGCCGCTGCGCGTCCGCGCCGCACCGCCGCGGCGGCAGTCACCGCCGCTGCCGCTCCGGACGCGGGCTGAGCCGCGCATGCGCATCGGCAACGACCGCCGCCGGGACGAGTTCGAGATCAACGTGGTGCCGTTGATCGACGTGCTGCTGACCCTGCTGATGTTCTTCGTGCTCACCAGCACCTTCATCCAGCATTCGCGCATGCAGGTCACGCTGCCCAATGCCAGCGTGCAGGACCGCGACATGCACGCGCCCGCGCTCACCATCATGGTCGACCGCGACGGCCGCTACTGGGTGGGCAGCGATGCCGTGCCGGGCGAGGGCATCGACGCGCTGAAGCAGGTGATCGAGCGCAACGCGAACGGCGACCATGATCGCCCGGTGACGATCCGCGCCGACGCGCTGTCCTCGCACCAGAGCGTGGTGACCGCGATGGACGCGCTGGGCCAGCTCGGCTTCACGCGCCTGTCCATCGCCACCACGCCGGCGAAGCCGGGCGAGGCGCAATGAGCAGCGGCAAGACCGCGATCTGGGACGCCCACACCTGGGCCGTCTACAAGCGGTTGCTGGGTTACACCAGGCGCTACTGGGCGGTGGGCCTGGTTTCGCTGGTCGGCATGATCCTGGATGGCGGCGGGCTGGCGGCGTTCACCAAGCTGCTGAAGCCGATGATCGACAACCTGTTCGTGGACAAGGACCCGTACCTGATCTTCTGGATGCCGATCTGGATCGTCGCGATATTCTTCCTGCGTTCCATCGGAACCTTCGTCAGCAACTACGGCGTGACCTACATCGGCAGGCACGTGGTGCAGGCGATCCAGCGCGACGTGTTCGCCTCCTATTTGCGCCTCCCGGCCGCGTTTTTCGGGCGGGAGCCCTCGGGCCAGCAGATCTCGCGCATCACCTACACCAGCGAGCAGGTGGCTTCCGCCGCCAGCGACGCGGCGAAGATCGGCATCACCGACGGGCTCACCGTGATCTTCATGCTGTACGTGATGCTGAGCACCAGCCCGTACCTCACGCTGTCGCTTCTGGTCATGGTGCCGGCGATCGCCATGGTCGCCACCGTGGTGAGCCGCCGTTACCGGCAGATCAGCCGGCGCATCCAGGGCACCATGGGTTCGGTCACCGGCACCGTGGAAGAGGCGGTGGGCGCAAGCCGCGAAGTGCGCATCTACGGCGGCCAGGCCCACGAGGCCGGGCGCTTTGCCGAGGTGACCACGCACACGCGGCGCCTGAACCTGAAGATCGCGGCCACCAACGCCGCCTCCAGCTCCACCGTGCAGCTCGTGGCGGCCTTTGCGCTCGCTGCCCTGGTGTATCTGGGCACCCGGCCGGAGGTGCTGAACGATGCGATGACGCCGGGCACCTTTTTCCAGGTGCTCACCGCGATGGGCACCATGCTGCCCTCGCTGAAGCGGCTTACGAACGTGCAGGCGAACATCCAGCGCGGCATGTCGGCGGCTGAAGACCTGTTCGAGATCATCGACCTTCCGACCGAGGTCGACCGCGGCACCCGCGAACTGGCGCGCACGAAGGGCGACCTGCATTTCGAGGACGTGCAACTGGTCTATCCGCGCAACGATTTCCCCGCTCTGCGCGGCGTGGACCTGTATTGCGCGCCGGGCACCGTGACAGCGCTGGTCGGGCGTTCGGGCAGCGGCAAGAGCAGCCTGGTCAGCCTGCTGCCGCGCTTCAACGAACCCAGCGGCGGCCGCATCGTGCTGGACGGCGAGAACTACGAGGACTACACCCTGGCCTCGCTGCGCCGGCAGATCGCCTGGGTGGGGCAGAGCGTGGTGCTGTTCGACGACACCGTGGCCAACAACATCGCCTACGGCGAACTGGCCGGCGCCAGCGAGGCCGAAATCGTGGCCGCCGCAGAGGCGGCGAACGCGATGGAGTTCATCGCGCGCCTGCCCAAGGGCATCCACAGCCACATCGGCGAAGGCGGCAACCAGCTTTCCGGCGGCCAGCGCCAGCGCATCGCGATCGCCCGCGCCATCCTCAAGAACGCGCCGATCCTGGTGCTGGACGAGGCGACCAGCGCGCTGGACACCGAATCGGAGCGGCTGATCCAGCAGGCGCTGCAGCAGCTGATGCGCGACCGCACCACCCTGGTGATCGCGCATCGGCTGTCCACCATCGAGGGCGCCGATCAGATCGCCGTGATGGAGCAGGGTCGCATCGTGGAGCGCGGCACCCACGCCGAGCTGCTGGCGCTGGGCGGCCATTACGCCGCGCTGCACCGCATGCAGTTCCACGACGCGAACCTCGGCAGCGACTGAGAGTCGGCCCATGGCGCTCGCGGACGACCTCGTCGAAGCGTGGTACGGCAAGCGCCCCTGCCCATGGTGGACGCGGCCGCTGGCCGGCCTGTACGGCGCGCTCACCGCCTTGCGCCGCGCGTTGTATCGTCTCGGCGTACTGCGACGCGTGCGCCTGCCGGTACCGGTGATCGTGATCGGCAACCTCACGGCGGGCGGCACCGGCAAGACGCCGCTCGCCATCGCGCTGGCCGCGGCGCTGCGCGAACGCGGCCTGCGCCCCGGCGTGGTCAGTCGCGGCCACGGCGGCCGGCAGCGCGAGCCGATGTTGCTGGACGCGGTCCCCGATCCCGCCGAGGTGGGCGACGAACCTTGCCTGATCCGCGCCAGCGGCGTGCCGGTGGCGGTGGGACGCGACCGTCCCGCGGCGGCGCAACGATTGGTGGCGGACGGCTGCGACGTGCTGATCGCCGACGACGGCCTGCAGCACTACCGTCTCGCCCGCGATCTGGAAATCTGCGTGATCGACGGCGTGCGCCGCTTCGGCAACGCTCGCCTGCTGCCTGCCGGCCCGTTGCGCGAGCCGTTGCGCCGGCTGGTCCGCGTCGATCTGCGCGTGTGCAACGGCGGTACGCCGCAGCCTGGCGAATACCCCATGCATCTTGCGGGCGGCGAGGCGGCGAGCCTGGATGGCGAACACCGGCAACCCTTGTCGGCCTTTGCGGGACAACGCGTGCATGCGGTGGCGGCGATCGGCAACCCGGCGCGTTTCTTCGCCAGCCTGCGCGACGTCGGCATTGACGCGATCGAGCATGCCTTCCCCGATCACCACGCCTTCGTCGCTTCCGATCTCGCGTTCAGCGATGAATTATCGGTGCTGATGACCGACAAGGACGCGGTGAAGTGCCGCGCGTTCGCCCAGCCGCACTGGTGGCGCGTGCCGGTGCGTGCCGAGTTGCCGACGGCGTTCTTCGATGCCGTGCTTGCGCGCGTCGGAGCCTCAGGGCGCGACTGATTCGCCCGCCACGTAGACCGTGCGGGCGAGCGGTCCGCCGATCCAGTAGCAGAGTTCGGCGGGATGCTGCGCATGCCATGCCACCAGGTCCGCACGCTGGCCGACGGCGAGCGTGCCGCGGTCGGCGAAGCCCAGAGCGCGGGCCGCGTGGGTGGTGATGCCGCGCAGCGCTTCTTCCGGCGTGAGCCGGAACAAAGTACAGGCCATGTTCGCGGCCAGCCGCAGCGAGAGCAGGGGCGAGGTGCCGGGGTTGCAGTCGGTGGCGATGGCGATCGGCACGCCGTGTTCGCGCAGCGCAGCCACCGGCGGGAGCTGCGTTTCGCGCAACGCGTAGAACGCGCCGGGCAGCAGCACGGCCACGGTGCCGGCCTGCGCCATCGCGGCAATGCCGGTTTCGCCGAGGTGTTCCAGGTGATCGGCGGAGAGGCCGCCGAAGCTCGCCACCAGGGCGGCGCCGCCCTGGTCGGACAGTTGTTCGGCGTGCAGCTTCACCGGCAGGCCCAACTGCGTGGCGCGCTCGAACAACCTGCGCGTCTCGGCAGGCGTGAAGGCGATGCGCTCGCAGAACGCGTCCACCGCGTCGATCAGCCCTTCGGCCGCCAGCGTTGGCAACATGTCGTCGCATACGAGCGCCACGTAGTCGTCGCGGCGCTCCTTGTATTCCGGCGGCAGCGCGTGCAGGCCGAGGAAGCTGGTGCGTACGGTGATGCCCAGCTCGATGCCGATGCGCCGCGCCACGCGCAGCATGCGACGCTCGGCGTCAGGCTCCAGCCCGTAGCCGGACTTGATCTCCAGCGTGGTGACGCCATCGGCGAGCAGGGCGCGGGCGCGCGGCAGCGACTGCGCGAACAATTCATCTTCATTTGCCGCGCGGGTGGCGCGCACGCTGGACACGATGCCGCCGCCGGACTTGGCGATGTCCTCGTAGCTGGCGCCGTTGAGGCGCATGTCGAATTCGTGGGCGCGGTTGCCGCCGAACACCAGATGCGTATGGCAGTCCACCAGCCCCGGCGTGAGCAGCGCACCGCCCAGGTCCCCGGTGCGTGCGGCGACCGCATCCGGCGGCAGCTCGCGCATGGACCCCAGCCAGGCGATGCGGCCGTCGACGCAGGCCAGTGCGCCATCCTCGATCAGGCCGAACGGCGCATCGCCGGCGAAGGTCGCCAGGTTGGCGTGGGTGAGCAGCAGGTCCCAACGGGAAGCGGGCATGGCGGCAGCGGCGCCTCGATGGCATGCGGTTTCGGCGGTCCGCCGATTATCGCAGAGCGCGCTGCGGCGCGGGCCTCAGTACGGTTTCGGCCGCCAGCGCATCTCGTACAGGTCGAAGCGGCGATCCTTGATGTTCTGCACCGCGCCGGCGTTGCGCGCGCTGGCGAGGCTCTCCAGCCGCAGGTCGGCGAACAGCACGGTCTCGCTGTTCGGCGTGGAGTCGGCGGCGATGCCGTCGCGGGCGAACGGGAAATCGCAGGGGGTGAGGATGCAGCTCTGGCCGTACTGGATGTCGAAGTTGTTGACGCCGGGCAGGTTGCCCACGTTGCCGGACAGCACGACGTAGCACTGGTTCTCCACCGCGCGGGCCTGCGCGCAGTAGCGCACGCGCAGGTAGCCTTCGCGCACGTCGGTGCAGAACGGCACGAACAGGATCAGCGCGCCCTGGTCCGCGAGGTGCCGCGCCACTTCGGGAAACTCCGCGTCGTAGCAGATCATCACGCCGATCGGGCCGCAGTCGGTCTGCACCGTGGCGGCGCTGTCGCCGCCGGCGATGCTCCAGGTGATGCGCTCGCTGGGCGTGACGTGCAGCTTCTCGCGCTCGTGGATGGAGCCGTCGCGCAGGCATACGTAGCACACGTTGTGGATGTCGCCGTTCGGCTGCTCGGTGGGGTGCGTGCCGGCGATGATGTTGATGTTGTAGTGCACCGCCAGCCGGCCGAACAGCTCCTTCACCTGCGCCGTGTACTGGCTGAGCCGGCGGATCACCTGGGTGGGCGGCAGCTCGGTGTTCTCGATCGACAGCAGCTGCAGCGTGATCAGCTCGGGGAACACCACGAAGTCCGCGCTGTAGTCGGCGGCGATGTCGGTGAAGTACTCGACCTGGGTGGCGAATTCCTCGAACGAGGCGATGCGCCGCTGCTGGTATTGCACCGAGGCCACGCGCACCATGTCGGGCAGCTGGCGCGGCGACGGGATGGAGGGGATGTCGGGCTGGTCCAGCAGCATGGGATTGCGCCACACCAGGTGCACGGCGTAGCCCAGCGACGGATGGTCCGACGGCACGTAGCCGCGCAGCAGGCCGATCACCTCGAAGTCGTTCGCGAGCTGGAAGCTCAGCGTGAGGTCGCGGTGCCGGCCTTCCTGCACCGCTTCCACGTAGGCTTCGGCGCTGCCGTAGCGCTGGATGTTGCGCGCCAGCCCCGGGATGCGCCCGCCGAACACGATGCCGCGCAGCTTGAGGTCCATGCACAGCCGCTTGCGCGCCAGGTACAGGCGCTGGCCGATGCGCATGCGGCGGTAGTCCGGGTGCACCACCACCTCGATGCCGTACAGCCAGTCGCCGTCCGGCTTGTGCCGCGAGGCCATGCCGCCGGCGGTGATCTGCAGCCAGGTGTGCGGCGCCAGCGCGGTGGCCTCGTCGGTGCGGAACGTGGCGCAGTAGCCCACCAGCTTGCCCTCGTACTCCATCACGAACTGGCCCTGCGGGAAGTGCGTCTGCTGGGAGCGCAGCATTTCCTCGGAGTAGCCGTTCTCGGGCGTATAGACGCGCGCGGTGAGTTCGACCAGCGCTGGCACGTCGCCAGGGGTGGCCAGCCGCAGGTGCAGTTTCGGGTTGCGTTCGCCGGGTTTCTTCACCATCCCGTCATGTTGCGATGTCCCTGGTGAAGCGGATGCGAGTGCGCCCGTTACAATATCGAGTACCTGAAAGGAGCCGTTCATGAACCTGGTCATACGCCCGCGCCTTCCACGACAGGTATCGCCATGAGCGCCGCCGTGAGCGGCTGGAGTGGCCGCGTCGACCTGCCGGAAGGCCCCGCCACGCGGCGCTGGCACCAGTGGGTGCGCGAGCCCGCGACGGGCGCCGCGCCAGGCGTGGCGGTGCTGGGTTTCGCCAGCGACGAGGGTGTGCGCCGCAACGGTGGCCGGGTGGGCGCGGCGGAAGGCCCCGCCGCCCTGCGCGCGATGCTGTCCAACCTGCCGCTGCTGGACGACACGCCGCTGTACGACGCCGGCACCGTCGACGTGGCTGACGGCGACCTCGAAGGCGCGCAGCGGCGCTACGCCGAGCGGCTCGCCGCGCTGCTCGACGCCGGCCATCTGCCGGTGGGCCTGGGCGGCGGCCACGAGATCGCGTTCGCCACGTATCAGGGGCTGGCGCGGCACCTGGGCGAGCGTCGCCCGCGCGTGGCCATCGTCAACCTGGACGCGCACTTCGACCTGCGCAAGCAGGAGCGCGGCAGCTCCGGCACGCCGTTCCTGCAGGCGATCGAACACGCGGCGGCGCTGGGCCTGCCGCTGGACTACTGCGTCTACGGCATCAGCGCCTCGGCGAACACGCGCGTGCTGTTCGACACCGCGAACGAGCTGGGCGTGCACCACGTGCGCGACGATCAACTCGGCGCGCTGGATCTGCCCGCGCGCATCGCGGAGTTGCAGGCGAAGCTGGCGGGCGTCGATGTCGTCTACCTCACGATCTGCCTGGACGTGTTGCCGCACGCGGTGGCGCCTGGCGTCAGCGCGCCCGGCGCGCGCGGCCTGCCGCTGGAGGTGGTCGAGCCGCTGCTCGACGCGATCGCCGCCACCGGCAAGGTGCGGTTGATGGACGTGGCCGAGCTGTCGCCGCCGTTCGACCGCGACCACGTCACCGCGCGCGTCGCCGCGCGGCTGATCCACCGCACCACGCATGCCATCGGCTGCGCCGCAGGAAATCGGGTCGGCTGCGAGTCAGCTGGATGAGGGCGGGCTGAATCCGGCGCCGGGCGCTGCGCGGCGACCGTCATCCCGCCACGGACGCCGGCGTTTCAGGCGGCACATCCCCACGAGGAGGAGTGCGCCATGCGTCGTTTCCTTTCCGCCTGTCTGATCGCCGCCGCGCTGGTCGGCGGCAGCGCCATGCTCACCGGCTGCGTCGTGGTGGCGCCGCGCCCCGCCCACGTGTGGGTGCCGGGTTACTGGGCGCCCGGCCATGTCTGGGTCGAAGGCCGCTGGCGCTATCGCTGAGGCCGGCGCCGGCCCGCCGCCCGTGCCCGCGCAGGAAGTCGATGAGCGCGCGCCGCTTCGACGGCGGGAGGTTGGACTGCGAACCTCGCCGCGCCGGATTTCGTATTGCCGCCCACGCTGCGTGCGAAGCTCGTTGCCGCCAGCGCGCCGGAGCCGCCATGGGGACGCTGGTCGCATTGGGGCGCAAAAAAGCCGCGTCGGCAGTCGCCGACGCGGCTTCACGTTGCGCAGGAGGAAGGAGGGCCTGCGCGGACGTTCCCTTACTTGCCGCTCGTGGTCGAACCGGCGGCCTTCTGCTGGGCCTTGAACTGCTGCCACTGCTGCTTGCGCTCCTGCTGCTGCGCCTTCATGGCGGCCAGCTGCGACTGCTGCGCCGGGGTCAGCACGTTGTAGATCTGCGCGCGGACATTCGCCATCTGCTGCACGCGCGCCGTGGTGGCGGCACCCTCGGCCTGGGCCAGCGCGGCGGCGGCGGCCTGGTAGCCAGGATCGGTGGGCTTCATCGCCTCGAACGCCTCGCGCTGCTGGCGCACGGCCTGGCGCTGGCCCTTGTTCTGCTCGAAGCTGCTCTGCATGATCTGCTTGACGCTGGCCTTCTGGGCGTCGCTGAGGTTGAGCTTGTGCAGCGCCATCATGCCGTGCTCGCCGCCGCGGTGGCCCCAGCCGCCGTGCGGGCCGGGTTGCGCCGCTACGGCAGCGCTGCCCAGCGCCAGCGCCGTGCTCAGGGCCAGGCCGATGAAAAGGTTCTTGCGCATGGTTGTCGCCTCTTGTCGTGGGGGGATTGGAGCGTGTGTCCATTGGACGACAATCCGGCGTGTATGTTCTTTGCGGGAGCGTAAAGATGGGTAAAGCCCTTGGGCGCGGCGCCGCCGATCCGCTAAACAGGCCTGCATGTCACGCATCCTGATCGCCGACGACGACCGCGCGCTGTGCGCCCTGCTGGCCGAGTACCTGCGGCGCGAGGGCTTTGACGTGGACGTCGCGCACGACGGCGAGGAGGCGCTGGCGCGGCTGCACAACGCGGCGCAGCGGCCCGACCTGCTGATCCTGGACGTGATGATGCCGGGCCGCGACGGCCTGGCGACGCTGCGCGAGCTGCGCGCGAAATACCGCCTGCCGGTGATCATGCTGTCCGCGCGCGGCGAGCCGGTGGACCGCGTGGTTGGGCTGGAACTTGGAGCGGACGACTACATCGCCAAGCCCTGCCTGCCGCGCGAATTGCTGGCGCGCATCCGCGCACAGTTGCGGCGCAACGCGCCGGGAGCGGTGGGCGGGGAAGTGCGGCTCGGCGTGCTGCGCCTGCTGCCCGGCGAGCGCCGTGCGCTGGTGGACGAACGGGAAGTCTCGCTCACCGGCGCCGAGTTCCAGTTGCTGCTGGCGCTGGCGCAACGCGCGGGCGAGCTGGTGGACAAGGCCATGCTGACCCGCCTCGCGCTGGGACGCGAGCTGGAGCGCTACGACCGCAGCATCGACGTGCACGTCAGCCGCCTGCGCCACAAGCTCGCGGAGGCCTCCGCGCAGGCGCCGCGCATCGACGCGGTGCGCGGCGCCGGCTACGTGCTGGTGGCGACCGCGCCATGAATCCGTTCAAGAGCTCGCTGTACTGGCGCGTGCTGCTGTGGTTCTGCGCGGTGAACCTGCTGGTGCTGCTGCTGGGCGGCTTCCTCACCCGGCGCTTCATCGAATACACCACCGCGGTGGAGATCGACTGGAGCGCGCTGGCGCAATCGGCCGACCAGGCCTACGAACAGGGCGGCGGCACGGCGCTGGCGGACTGGACCGCGCGGCAGCGTCGCGAGGGCGTCGAGGCGACCTTGTTCCAGGACGGCCGCGCGCTGGCGCCGGTGCGGCTGCCGCCCATGGTGCGGCAGGAGCTGCCGGCCATGCTGGCCGCCGACCGCTTCCTGATGCTGCGGCCGTGGCGGGGCATGTACTGGTACGTGGCGGTGCAGCCCGTCGTGGGCGCCGACGGGCGCCCGCGCCAACTCGTGGCGATCAGCCGCTCGCACACGCGGCTGCCGCCGCAGACGCGCGAGAAGATCCTGCTTGCCGTGCAGTTGGGCCTGTCGCTGCTGTTCATCGGCCTGGTGGGCTGGTGGGTGGCGCGCAGCGTGGCGAAGCCGGTACAGGCGCTGCGCAACGCGGCGCGGCGCATGGCCGCCGGCGAGCTGTCGGCGCGCGTGGATCATCCAGGCGGCGACGCGCACGACGAACTGGCGCAGCTGGCCGGCGATTTCGACGCCATGGCCGAGCGCATCGAGGCGCTGGTGAAGCACGACCGCGGCGTGCTGCAGGATCTCTCGCACGAACTGCGCTCGCCGCTGGCGCGGCTGCACCTGATCCTGGACCTCGCCCAGCGCAGCGGCAGCGCGGCGGAAGCGGAGCCCTACTTCCGCCAGGCCGAGCAGGAGATCGCGCGGCTGGACCGCATGACCGGCGACATGCTGGCGCTGTCGCGCATGGAAGGCGGCCTGCCGGGCATGGAGCGCGAGCGGCTGGACTTCGCCGAGCTGGCGCGCGATTGCCTGCGCCAGGCCGGGCTGGAGGCGGATGCGCGCGGCATCGGGCTGCAGTGGCTGCCCGCGGACGGCCCGGTCGAGGTGGTCGGCAGCCCCGTGCTGCTGGAACGCGCGGTAGCGAACCTGGTCTCGAACGCCGTCAAGTACAGCCCCGAAGGGGGAAGCGTGGAACTCTCGGTGCGCGCCGAAGCCGGACAGGCCGAATGCGTGGTGCGCGACCACGGTCCCGGCGTGCCCGAGGACGAACTGGATTCCCTGTTCCGCCCGTTCTTCCGCGGCAGCAACGCGGCGCACGCCGAAGGCCACGGCCTGGGCCTCGCCATCGCGCAGCGCGTGGCGAAGGTGCACGGCGGCGAAATCCTCGCTTGCAACGGCGAAGGCGGAGGCCTGGAAGTGCGGCTGCGGCTGCCGCTGGCGAGCGGCAATTGAAGGTCGCCATGCAGAATGGCCGTGGGAATCGATGGCAGTTTTTTCTGCGCTTCAAGAACCTTTTTGGGCTGTTTGTAGCGGGTGTCGTGACCCTGTATTTCGCCGTGCCGGCGGCGTTGCTTCACTGGGGTATCGACGGGCTGATATTCAGCGCGCAGTCCAACGATCAGACCCACGAGGACGCGCGGTTCGATATTGCAGTGTCGCCGACGGCGGCAGTCGTGGTCCGCAGGTATGGCGACGCCGGGAAGGCATGTGCATTTTTCTTTCCAGGGCAGCACGGCGGCACCGGTACGTATGAGAGAACGCTCTTTCCGCTGATACAGGACGGCGGAGCCGCGGTTTACGCAATTTCGTACCCTGGACAGGATGGAGCGCAGGGGCGTTCCAAAATCTCGCTACTGTCCGACCAGATTGCATTGGCGATATCGAAGGTGAGCCAGACGACTCACTGCGATGCGAGCCAAAGTGTCTTCGTGGGTCGGTCGCTCGGCGCAACCATAGCGCTCGTTGAGGCTGCGAAATTCAAGCCCAGAGGCGTGCTCGTGGATGGGCTTGGATCTGATTTGGCCGGTGTTGTTCGTGCGTGGATCAGTCGGCATCGGGCGCTGATTGGCTGGCAACTGCTCCCTGTGCGTGAGCTGCTTGGACGGCAAGACTACTCTGCTACATTGCTTTTCGAGCAGATTCCATCCGTGCCTGTGTCGGTACTGCAGGGAACTGCCGATACGGTGACACCCTATGCGCTTGCACGAAGTGCAACGCTGGGCCACCCGAATGTGACTTTTGTGACGGTGGATGGTGGCACGCATCAAAATACCTACCTGCTGGGCAGGACTGCGTATGTCGGCGCGCTGCGCCGATTGCTGGATGCGGATGTGTTGCGGAGTAGATGATTCTGTTTGACGCCAAGGACCCGCCGATGCGCCGCAACGCTCTCGCCGCCGTGGGACTGGCGCTGTGCTCGGCGCTGTTCTTCACGATGACCTATGTGCTCAATCGCAGCCTGGTGAGCGGCGGCGGGCATTGGGCGTGGGCGGTGATCCTGCGTTACCTGATCACCTTGCCGTTGCTGGCGCTGGCCTTGCCGTGGCGGGGCGGCCTGGGCGAACTGCCGCGCGAATTGCGCGCGCATCCACGCGCGTGGCTGACGTGGAGCAGCGTGGGCTTCGTGCTGTTCGGCATCCCGCTGACCTGGGCGGCGGGCAGCGGGCCGGCGTGGCTGGTGGCGGGCAGTTTCCAGACCACGGTGCTGGCCGGGCCGCTGCTCGCGCCGCTGATCTACCGCGACGCGCGCCGAGAACTGGCGTGGCGCACGCTGGCGGTCGGTGCGCTGATCGTGGCGGGCGTGTTCGCGCTGCAATGGGGACACGCCCAGGGCCATCTGGGTCCGGGCGACTGGCTGGCGGCAGGCGCGGTGGTGCTGGCCGCGTTCGCGTATCCGCTGGGCAACCGCATGCTGCTGCTGCACCTGGAGGCCAGCGCCCACCGGGTGAACGCGCTGCAGCGCGTGTTCGGCATGACGCTGTGCAGCTGGCCGCTGTGGCTGCTGTTCGCGGCGATCGCGTGGAGCCGGGTCGGGCCGCCGAGCTGGCGCGAGATCGTGCTGGCCGGCGGCGTGGCGCTGTCCTCGGGCGTGATCGCCACCGTGCTGTTCTTCGCGGCCACCGACCGCGTGCGCAGCCAGCCCACCGCGCTGGCCGCGGTGGAGGCGATGCAGGCGGCCGAGCTGCTGTTCACCACCATGCTGGGCGCGGTCATGCTCGGCGAGGCCTGGCCGCGGGGCTGGGCGCTGCTGGGCGCGCTGGCGATCGTGGTGGGCATTGCGCTGTTCGGCTGGATGAGCGGCCGCGACGCGGCCAGCAACGAGGAAGCCGTGCGCGCCCTGCGCAGCGACCGCAGCGCGTGACATGCCCGTTCCCGCCACCGGTTGCGGCGGCCACGCGGTTCGTGGCATCGCAGGGATCGCCTACGTCAGTTCGGCGTCGCGGTGCAAGGTGAGCGAGGCGTGCGTCGCCACCCGGTTGCGGCCGGCGGATTTCGCCTGGTACAGCGCGCCATCGGCGCGTTCCAGCAGCGCGGAGCCGGTGTCGCGCTGGTCCAGCAGGCCGGCGACGCCGATGCTGACGGTGATGCCGAAACTGCGGCCGTTGCCGGGGATGCGCAGCTTCTCGATCCGGGCGCGCACGCGCTCGCCGATCTGCTCGGCGTTGCGGCGTGCGGCGTGCGGCAGCACGATCACGAATTCCTCGCCGCCGTAACGGCCCAGCCAGTCGTCCGCGCGCAGTTCGTGGCTGATCGTTTCCACCACCAGTTGCAGGCAGCGGTCGCCGACGGCGTGGCCGTGTTCGTCGTTGATCGCCTTGAAGTGGTCGAGATCGAGAAACAGCAACGCCAGCGGCTGCTCCGCATGCTTCGCGTCGGCCACCGCCCGGTCCAGCCGGGCCAGCAGCGCGCGCCGGTTCAGCGCGCCGGTCAGCGCGTCGTGGTGCGCGAGGTGGTCGGCGATGTCGCGTTCGTTGCGCGCGTGCATCGTCTGGTCGGCCAGGCCCAGCATCACGACCAGGCTGGCGAACGCCATGGTCAGCGGAAAGCCGTATTCCAGCCAAGGCGGCAGCGGCCAGCCGGCCAGCAGCTGCACGATGCGGAAGATCGTGAAGCCCACCTGCGGCATCCACGCCACCAGGAAAAAACGCGCTTGCCGGTTGCCCCGGCGCAGCGCCAGCAGCACCGTGGCTATCGCCATGATCGAGGCCAGCAGGATCACCAGGTTGACCACGGTGGCGAACAGGGCCGTGTACGTCCCCAGCGGCGGCAGGGACAGCGCGGCCGCCGCGAACAGGGGCCAGCGCAGGCCGCCGAAGACGGCGCTGGAACGGGGCGCGGTCTGGCGCAGGCTGCAGAATTCGATCACGAAGGTGATCGAGAACGCCGCGCTCAAGGTGGCGAACAGCCAGCTGCCGTGCGATCCCAGCAACGCGAACGCGGGGCCCAGGGGGGAGTCGTACAGCTCGCCGCTCGCCAGCATGGCGTAGACCAGTTGCGTGCTGACGTAGGCCAGGTAATAGCGGATCAGCCGATCGCGCAGGATGACCCACAGGCAGATGCCCGCCAGCACCATCGCGAGCTGGATGCCGGCCAGCAGCGTGACGATGCGCACGTGCTCGAGGTCGGTGGCCTGGTAGCTGGCCAGGTCGGTGACGGCCGGGACGGTGCGGTAGGGGTAGTCGCTGCGTTCGACCCGCACATACACCGGCTGCCCGGCGTGCAGGCCGTGCGGCAGCACGGTGGCCAGGGCGCGTCGCGAGAAACGCGCCGGGTCGGTGGTCTGCTGCAGCCACAGGCTCTGCGGCTGGTAGGACGGTGGGGCATAGACCCACAGGTGCGCATGCAGCGTGCCCGGAAAGCTGAGCACGGGCGGTGCGGAATCCGGCCAGTTCCCATCCAGTTGCAGCCGGTACCACACGTCGTGCGTGCCGGATGGCGTCATCACCGGCACCGCGAGCGGGAGGAAATCGCCAGCCAGCGCGCCCCGGGTGACCGCCGCGGGCGACGGCGGCTGCGGCGTGTCGGACAACTGCGCCACTTGCAGCGCGGGCAGACCGTCGGCGGCCCTCGCCCAGGCGGTCAGCGCCAGGCAGAAAGCGAGCACGAAGACGATCAACGGTGTGCGACTCACGAGGTCCTCCGAACCGGACTCCACCTGTGCACCGCGCTGGCGCCTGCCGGCGATGAACGATGGACCGGCGCCATCCGTGCGCGGGCGTCGCCGCTGCGTTTTGGCATTGTTCAGCTTCAACCGCTGCTTGTCGAGTGGGCGATCGGCACTGGCCAGGGGCCCGGGTACGTCCGCGCGACCGGCGGCGGTCGGCGTCCACCGCCAACGGCATCTGCCGCGGGCACGCGCCGCGTTGTCGATCGTCACGAAGCATGGACTAATCTTGTTGCGCCTTGGCGTCGCCATGGAATGGAAACTGCAGCATGCTTCAGCCCCGGAATTCCCGGCCCGCGTCCCCGCCAGTGGACGAGGCGGACTGGATCCACCACGGTACGCCCGCGTTCCGCCGCACCAATCTCGCGCTGTTCGCCGCAGGCCTGGCCACGTTCGGGCTGCTGTACTGCGTGCAGCCGCTGATGCCGGAGTTCAGCCGCGACTACGGCGTCAGCGAGGCGGCCGCGGCGATGTCGCTGTCGCTCACCACCGGCGTGCTGGCGTTCGCGATGCTGTTCGCGGGCGGGCTTTCCGACGCCTGGGGACGCAAGCCGGTGATGGTGGCCTCGCTGCTGTCCTCCGCGGTGCTGGTGCTGGCCAGCGCCGCGATGCCGAGCTGGGATTCGCTGCTGGTGGTGCGCAGCCTGCTCGGGCTGACGCTGAGTGGCCTGCCGGCGGTGGCGATGACCTACCTCGGCGAGGAGATGCACGCCGAATCGATAGGCCTGGGCATGGGGCTGTACATCAGCGGCAGCGCGGTGGGCGGCATGGGCGGGCGGCTGGTCACCGGCGTGCTCACCGATTTCTTCGACTGGCGCGTGGGCGTGGCCGTGGTGGGCGTGATCGGCGTGGCCTGCGCGCTGGCGTTCTGGCGTGCGCTGCCGCCGTCGCGGCATTTCGTGCGCCAGCCGCTGGACGCCCGCGCGCTGGCCGCGCGCTTCGGCGGCATGTTCCACGACCGCGGCCTGCCGTGGCTGTTCGTGGAGGGCTTCCTGCTGCTCGGTGCGTTCGTCACTGTCTACAACTACCTCGGCTACCGCCTGCTCGCGCCGCCGTACAACCTCAGCCAGGCCGTGGTGGGCCTGATCTTCGGCATCTACCTGATCGGCACGTTCAGTTCGGCGTGGATGGGCCATCTTGCCGGCAAGCTGGGGCGGCGCAAGGTGCTGTGGACCACGTTCGCGCTGATGCTGGCGGGCGTGCTGCTGACGCTGGCGTCGTCGCTGTGGCTGATCATGCCGGGCATCGCCGCGGTCACGTTCGGCTTCTTCGGCGGCCACTCCATCGTCAGCAGCTGGGTGGGCCGGCGCGCCGGCGCGGCGAAGGCGCAGGCTTCGTCGATGTACCTGTTCTGCTACTACATGGGTTCCAGCGTGGCCGGCGCCAGCGGCGGCCTGTTCTACGCCGCGCACGGCTGGAACGGCGTGGCCGCGTTCACGGGCGTGCTGGTGCTGGCCGGCCTCGCGATCGCACTGGGCCTGATCCGGCTGAAGCCGCTGGTGAACGTGGCCACGCCGCCCACGCCGATGAGCAAGGGGGCGATGGGGTGAGGGCCGGGATTCGGGAGTGGGGATTGGGGATTCGGTAGAGCAGGTTCTCGCCGGCTTGAGCTTTTTCCGAATCCCGCATCCCTAATCCCGGTTCCTCAGCATTCCCTTCACCGCGTCGTAGTCGCCGTCGTTCGCGGCGGCGGGGAGGCCCAGCAGGTGGGTCATCAGCGGGTAGACGTCCACGTTCGGGAACGCCGGCGTGCGCAGGCCGGCGCGGAACGCCGGGCCGTGCGCCACGAACAGCGCCTGCATGACCGGGTCGGCGTTGTCGTAGCCGTGGTCGCCGATGCTGATGTGGCCCTTGCGCCGTGCGAGCAGCTCGGTGCTGGCGATGCGCCAGCCGGTGTCGGCGAGGCAGACGAGCTGCGGCACGCGCGGGTTGCTGCCGTAGTGGAAGCGGGCGGGCACGCGCGTCTTGTCCCAGCAGCGCATGTGCTGCTGCGGCCGTTCCAGCTTGCGCTCGATCGCGGCGAAGTCGTGGCCGGACTTGGGGTTGAAGCCGGCGAGGATGCCCAGGCTGACGGTCTGCACCTCGTCCAGCGGGATCAACTGGTCGATCAGCACGCTGTTTTCCTTCGGCACGCTGGCCATGCCGTGGTCGGACAGCACGATCAGGTTGATCCGGTCGAACAGGCCGCGCTGCCGCAGCCCCTGCACGAGGCGCGCCATTGCCGCGTCGGTTTCGCGCAGCGCCTGGTTCACCTCGGCCGAATCCGGACCGTGCTCGTGGCCGGCATGGTCGACCGCATCGAAATACAAGGTGAGGAACGTGGGCCGCTGATCGGCCGGCAGGTCCAGCCATGCCAGCACCTGGTCCACGCGCTGGTCGGGCGTCACCTTGCCGTCGTAGAGCTTCCAGTAGTCCGGATGCCGGCCACGGATGTCGGCCTCGCTGCCGGGCCAGAACATCGTTGCGGTGCGCTGGCCGTGCGCATCGGCGGTTTCCCAGATCGGCGTGCCCTCGGCCCACCAGCGGCCGTCGGCCACTGCCTCGCGGTTGCCCAGCGAGAACTTGCCGAGTTGCGGATCGGCCATGGTGTTGTTGACGATGCCGTGGTGGTCCGGATAGAGGCCGGTGACCAGGGTGTAGTGGTTCGGGAACGTCAGCGAGGGAAACGCGGGTTGCATGGACTCGGCCTGCACGCCGTCCTTCGCCAGCATGGCCAGGGTGGGCGAGAGGCCGCGGTCGAGGTAATCCGGGCGATACCCGTCGATCGAGATCAGCAGCAGCGGCGCGGGACGTGCCGCCGCCGCAGGGGCCGCTTGCGTGGTGGCCCTGGTTGCGGGAGGCTGCGTGGCGCAACCGGCGCTGAACGCCACGAAGGCGGCCAGCAACAGGCGGAACGGAAATTTCATGCAGGAATCCATACGATGCAAAAGTCCTTCCATGATCGCCGAAACCATATGACCGTCGCACGTCACCATGCCGGAAAACCGCATAACCCCGCGCTGCGCTGGCTGCTGGTGGCCCTGTTCGCCGCCACGGGCACGAGCATGGCGCAGACGCCGCCGGCGAACGCGCAGTTCCAGCAGGCGGTGCGCCAGCAGCAGGTCAGCGACCAGCTGCAGAAGAGCCAGCAGCAGGAACAGCAGCGCCAGAACGTGGCGAACATGGCGCGGCAGCCGCTGATGCAGGACTCCGCCGCGCGCAAGCAGCAGGAACAGGCGGACCGCGCGCAGCAGGATCGCTCGAACGCGCGCGATCAGGATCTCGTCAACCAGTACGGCAACGCGTCCGCGCAGCAGCCGTCGCAGCCGACGGGCTCGGCGGCGAAGAAGCAGGGTCGCTGATCCGGCGCGGTGGACAGGTCGCGGTGCGCGATGCGCCGTTCGAACGACAGCAGATAACGCTTCGCCGGCAGGTCGCCGCCCAAGCTCGGCCGTCCCGGCTTCAGCGTTTCCCGGCGTTCGCCGCCGCGATGATCTGGTCGATGCTCAGCGCCTCGCTCGCGGTCGGCGGCGGCAGCCCCACTTTCGCGCAGAACGAGGCGAGCCTGGGGTCGTTGCGGAAACGCAGGATCAACGGGTCGTACAGCAGGTGGTGGAGGTTGGTGTCGTGCCTGGACCAGGTGCGTTCCAGCCATTCGACGGTCTTGTCGGCATCGCCGCGCAACGCATAGGCCTGCGCGATCAGGTAGGGCGTGGTCCTGCTCCAGATCTCCTCCTTGAGTGCGGTCGCCAGCGCCGCGTCCGCCGCGGCGCGGTCGGGGCCGATCTGCGCGGCTACCGCCAGGTTCAATTCCCGCCACGGCGGAGACTGGCGTGCGGCCACGTCCTGCGCGGCGTTCGCGTCGCCGCGCAGGATCGCGACGTACATCAATTCGAACGGCACGCCCGGCCGCGGCTGCAGTTCGTGGCCGAAGCGTATGCTGCTTTCCGCCGCGTCCAGCCGACCCGAGGCGATCAGCAGGTAGGCGTACAGGAAGTGGTTGCCGGCGAACAGCGGCTCGTTCGACAGGAAGCGTTCGCGTTGCTCGATCGCCTCGTGCAGGTGGCCGCTTGCCGCGAGCGCGCGGCTGAGGCCGCCGCGGATCTGGCCGTTTTCCGGCGCAAGCGCCGCGCCGCGGCGGAATTCGTCGATGCTGCCGCGCCAGTCGAAATCGGCGGCCAGCAGCAGGTTGCCGCGTGCGCCGTGCGCGAGGCCCAGGTCGGGTGCGAGCCGCAGCGCGACGTCGGTGGCCTTGCGCGCCTCGGCATAGGCGCGTTGCGCCTTCTCGTCGTCCCCCATGTATTGGCCCAGCAGCACCCAGGCCGTCGACAGCTGCGCCCAGGCGGCGGCGTAATCCGGTTCGATCTGCGTCGCTTTCTGCTGCAGCTCGATGGCCTTGCGGTAATCGCCGACGTAGAAATTCCGCAGGCCTTGCAGGTACGCGTTGTACGCATCCATGTTGCCGCCGGGCGGCCGGTTGTCCTGTTTCGTGGCGCCGGGGGTGCGCAGCAGTTTCGCCTGCAGCGCGGCGGCGATGGCGCGGGCGATGTCGTCCTGCAGCGCGAACAGGTCCTGGTACGGCCGGTCGTAATGTTCGGTCCAGACCGTGCGGCCATCCGCGGTGGAAACCAGTTCCACGCCTATCCGCACGGTATCGCCAGCGCGCTGCACGCTGCCGCTGACGAGGTAGGCCACGCCCAGCCTCGCGCCGATTGCCTTGCTTTCGTCCTTGCCGTCGCGGAACCGGAACGAGGAAGCGCGGCCGATGACCTTCAGGCCCTCGAAGCGGGACAAGGTGTCGATCAGGTTCTCGGAGATTCCGTCGGAGAAGAACTGCTGCGCGGCGTCGCCGCTGGCATTCACCAGCGGCAGCACGGCGATGCTGCGCTGCTCCGACGCCGGTACCGCTTCCGCGGCAGTGGCCGGGTGCCGCGGCCACAACTTCCAGCCGGCGAGCGCGAGCACGGCCAGCAACGGCAGCAGCCATAGCGCCGCATGCGGGAATTTGCGTGGCGGGGGTGCCGCATCGCTGGAACGGCGCAGCGGGTGCGCTGCTGGCGCGATCGCGGCATCGGGCGCCGGGGCTTCGGGCGCCGGCGCCTCCGTCGATGCCCCGGGCGGCGTTTCCGCGACCACGGGCAGCTCGAACCGGTAGCCGACGCCATGCACGGTGCGGAGGTAGCGCGGCGCTTGCGCGTCCTCGCCCAGCGCATGGCGCAGCAGGGTCACCACCCGGTTCAGCACGCCGGGAGTGACGTGACGATGGCCCCAAACCGCGTCGAGGATTTCGTCGCGCCCGAACACCCGCCCCGGCGAGCAGGCCAGCAGGACCAGCACGGCGAAGGCCTTGGGCTCCAGCGGCTGCCTCGCCCCGCCGCGCCACAGGCGCTGGCCGGCGACATCGATGATCACGTCGTCGAAGGCAACGCGGGCCGGCTGCGGCTGGGACATCGGATGTCAGGATCCGGGAGGTGCGCAAAGCATACACACTCGCAAGTCCTTGCGGCCCAACATTCCCCAAGCTCTCCCAACAAAGCCTAGCCCTTCCCTCAAGACCCGGCGGCGGCCCCGGCGCGACGCTGGCCAGGCCGGAATCGCCGGCATCCACGCCAGGGAAGTCGCCATGAGCGCCAGGGTCTTCCGGACCAGCCCGACCGCCGGCCGGACGCGGCAGGCAGCTCGGGTGCGCGGCCGTGCCCGTCATGGCGTGGGAGCGGAGCGCCCGGCGTCGAAGCTCGACCAGACCACCCAACCTGCAAGGAGAGGCATATGAAGCTGCATCCCGCAACCAGCGGTATCTCGATCATCGTCGCGCTGCTGCTGGCCAGTCCCGCCGGCGCGAAGCAGTTCGGCCCATGGGGCAATCCGCAGCCGGTCGCGGGGGTCAACACGGCCGCCGCCGAAGGTTGTCCGATCGAATCCCCGAACGGACTGGATTTGTACATCGCGTCGAACCGCAACGCGCCGGGGGCGCAGGGCAAGCTCGACATCTACCGCGCGCATCGCCACACGCCGCATTCGGACTGGGATACGCCGGAGAACCTCGGGCCGGTGGTGAATTCGTCCGAGTTCGATTACTGCCCGACGCCGCTGCCCGGCAAGTGGTTGCTGTTCGTCAGCTCGCGGCAGACCGCCGACGACTGCTACCCCGGCGACACGCCACCGCCTGCACCCGCGGGCGGTCCGTCCGCCGGCGACATGTACCTTACCCGGGAGAACCCGGCGCACGGCTGGGAGAAGCCGTTGAACCTGGGCTGTTTCCCGCACGGCCCGAACACCGCGGGCGCGGAGTTCAGCCCGTCGCTGGTGGAAACGCGCGAAGGCACGATGCTGTTCTTTTCCAGCAACGGCTATCCCGACAGCCAGGGCCAGGACATCTACATGAGCCGGATGCTGGACGACGGCACGATACTGCCGGGCGAGCGCGTGGCCGAATTGAGTACGCCCGCCGACGACCGCATGCCTAACGTGAGCAAGGACGGCCTCGAGATCGTGTTCAGCTCCAACCGCGCCGGCACCAGCCCGTTCGACCAGGACATCTACGTCGCCACCCGCCCCGATACCGCGTCGAAGTGGTCGGCGCCGACGCGTATCGACAATCCGTTGATCAATACGCCCGCCTCGGAAACCCGTGCCTCGTTGTCGGCGGACGGCACGCGCCTGTACTTCGGTCGCAAGCTCAACGTCGACGATCCGGGCGATGTGTTCGTGAGCACGCGCAGCAAGGGCAACGGCGACCATTGAGCCGGCGCAGGAACCATCACACGGCCGCGGCGCTTGCCGCGGCCGTTGTGGCGGCCTCTTCGTCGTGGTCGCGGGCGGGCTTCCCGACGATGGGCATCAGCCCCGGGCGTGCGCGCCGGGCCCGAACAGGTCGCCGTGCGCGATGCGCTGTTCGAACGACAGCAGGTAACGCTTCACCGGCAGGCCGCCGCCGAAGCCGGTGAGGCTGCCATCCGCGCCGATCACGCGGTGGCAGGGCAGCACGATAGGCAGCGGGTTGCGGCCGTTCGCGGCGCCCACCGCGCGCACCGCCTGCGGCTGGCCGATGCGACGCGCCATCTCGCCGTAGCTGACGGTGACCCCATACGGGATGCGCGCGAGTTCCTCCCACACGGTGCGCTGGAACGGCGTGCCGAGCGGATGCAGCGGCAGCTCGAACGCCTGCCGCGTGCCGGCGAAGTATTCCTCCAACTGCACGCGGGCGAACGCGAGCTTGCCGGCATCGCGCCGCCAGTGCGGCGCCGGCGCCTTCTGCTGGCGGCCGCTCTCGAACCACACTTCGCGCAGGCCTTGCGCATCGGCGACCAGGCGCAGCCGGCCGATCGGCGTGGGCAGTTCGTCGTACCAGATCGTTTCCTGCGTGCTCATGCGGTCGCCCTCGTGCGCTTCGCGCGCGGCGCCGGCGCCACGTCCGCGCTGCCGCGCCACAGGTGGATCACCGCATACGCGCGCCACGGCCGCCATGCCTCGGCGAGCGTGGTCAATGCCTTCGTCGCCAGCGCCTCGCCATCGCCCGCGGCGGCGCGGCGCAGGATCAGGTCCGCGGCGGGGAATGCGTCCGGGTGGCTCAGCGCGCGCATCGCCATGTAATGCGCGGTCCAGTCGCCGATGCCGGGCAGCGCGACCCAGCGCGCCACGAACTCGTCCAGCGGCTGCTCCACGCGGAAATCCACGCGGCCATCCAGCAGCGCGCGCGCCACGCCGCGTATCGTCGCGGCACGTGCCGTGGTGACGCCGATCTCGCGCAGGTCCGCGTCCGCCAGCGCATCGGGCGTGGGGAACAGCCGGTCCAGCCCGGGCAGCGGCGCGTCGTGCAATGCCGCGCCGTGGCGTTGCACCAGCCGCGTCGCGAGCGTGCGCGCCGCCGCGACGCTGACTTGCTGGCCAAGGACTGCGCGCACCGCGATCTCGAAGCCGTCCCAACTGCCCGGCAGGCGCAGGCCGGGGCGCTTGCGCAGCAGCGGGCGCAGCGTCGCATCGCCGCGCAGCGCGTCCGCGATCGCGCGCGGGTCCGCATCCAGGTCGAACAGGCGTCGCACGCGCGCGACCACGTCCAGCATCCGTGCCGGCTGCGGGCAGTGCAGTTCCAGTTTCAGCGCATGCTCGCCACCCGGCCACGCGGAGACACGCAGCCAGCCCGGTGCATCCGTGGGGCCGAACACGCGCGCATAGCTGGTTTCGTCCACCTGCTCGATGCCCGGCAGCGCGCGGCCGCGCAGGAACGCGAGCAGCGACGCGGCATCGAACGGCGGCCGGTATGCGAGGCGCAGCACCAGCGCGCCCTCCGTCGCCGCTGCGCGCGGCTGGCGGCGCAGTTCGCGCGGCGCGATGCGGTTCGCCTGCGCGAATGCGGCATTGAAGCGGCGCAGGCTGCGGAAGCCGGACGCCAGCGCGACTTCCGTCACCGGCAGGCTGGTCTCCGTCAGCAACTGCTTCGCGAACAGCAGGCGGCGCGTCGTGTGCACGCTCAGCGGCGGCGCGCCGAGCCGTTCCACGAACAGCCGGCGCAGTTGCCGTTCGCCGACGCCGACGCGTTCGGCAAGCAACTGCAGCGAGCCTTCGTCCAGCACGCCGCTTCCGATCAGCTTCAGCGCGCGCGCGACGACGTGGTCGCCGCGCTGCCACACGTCGTTGCCCGGCGACAGTTCCGGGCGGCAACGCAGGCACGGTCGGAAGCCGGCCGCTTCCGCCGCCGCGGCGCTCGCGTAATAGCGCACGTTCTCGCGCTTCGGCGGCGGCGCGGGACACACCGGCCGGCAGTAGATGCCGGTGCTGCTGACGGCGGTGAAGAACAAGCCGTCGAAGCGCGCATCGCGGCTGAGCCGTGCCTGTTCGCAGGCGCGCGGGTCGGGCAGGGGGCTGGCGTGGGCATCGCTCATGCCTGCAGGCTAGCACCGCGACGGGAGGGAAACTCGCCGTTTTCGGACATGAATGCACGACGCCCGCGCGTGTCTGCCCGACGTGTGGAGAGCGCGCCCATGAAAGCGGGCTGCACGGCAGCCGTTCCCGACCGCGTTGACAATCCGGCACGAACTGCCGAACGATCCCGTCCAGCGATTCTCCACTGCCGGACATGCGCACATGACTCCCCCGATCCGCGTTCGCCGCTTGCGGCCCATGCTCGCGCTGCTTGCATTGCTGTCCGCATGCCTGCTGCTGCCGGCCTGCACCGCCAACACGCGGCCCGTCGTGCAGAAGTGGGTCGCGAGCTGGGGGCAGGCGATGACGTCGAACCACGTGCGCGTCGCCGGCCCCGACGGCAAGCCGGTGCTGGACGAGTACGGACAGCCGCTGGAACGCGCGCCCGCTGTCGAACGCCTGACGCTGCGCCAGAGCGTGAACCTGAGCGCCGGCGGCACGCGCGTGCGCATACGGCTGTCGAATCATCACGGTCGCGAGCCGCTCACCGTCAGCGCCGCGCGCATCGCGCCCGGTGCCGGCGACGCCCGCGACCTGTCCGCAATCGATGCCGCGAACGACCGCCAGCTCAGTTTCGGCGGCCAGCGCTCGATCACGATCGCGCCCGGCGGCGAGGCGGTCAGCGATCCGGTCGAACTGCGCGTGGCGCCACTGTCCAGCGTCGTCGTCAGCCTGTACTTCGACGGGCCGGCGCAACTTGCGGACATGCATCCCATGCAGCTCGCGCACACCACGTATGCGGTGGACGGCGACGCCACGCAGCTGCGCTCGCTCGCGCAGTTGCCGCCCGCGAACGCGCTGCCGCACACGCGAGACGACCACGTCTACCTGCTCGCCGGCGTCGACGTCGAGGCACCGGCCGGCACCCGCGGCATCGTCGCGTTCGGCGATTCCATCACGGATGGTGCGCTCGCCACCGCACCCGGCAGGTCCTGGCCGGCGGTGCTCGCCGCGCTTGCCGAGCGCAACGGCCACGCGGCCGCGGTCGTGAATGCGGGCATCAGCGCCGACGAGCTGACCACCGACCAGATCGGCAATCCCGGCGCCGGTGCGTCCGGCCTGAAACGCTTCCTGCGCGACGTCGTCGACCGTCCGGGCGTCACGGACGTGGTCGTGCTGTTCGGCGCGAACGACATCAACCGCGGCATCGATGCGGCCGGCTATCCGAACGGCGCGTCCGCCGGCGACCTGATCGCCGCGATGCGCATGCTGGCAGACGTCGCGCACCAGCATCGCCTGCGCATCTACGCCGGCACGGTGACGCCGTTCGCCGGGCTTGCGAGCTGGTACAGCCCCGGACGCGAAGCGGTGCGGCTGCAGTTCAACGAGTGGATACGCCGTTACGGAGGCTTCGATGGCGTGATCGATTTCTCCGACGCCGTGGCCGGCGATTACGTGCCGCCGCCGCTCGCCGCGAAGCGCTCCCCGCTGCCGGTGGGCATGGCGACCGTGTGCACCGGCGAAGGCCTGCATCCGAACGACCGCGGTTACGCCGCCATGGGCACGCTCGCGTACAACGTGCTGTTCGACGCGAAGCTGCAACCGCCGCAGGGTTGCCGCTGAGATTTCGCTGCCCGGTCGCGCCTGGCGCGTGCGGCATGCACGGCCCGCCACATCCGGTATCGCACCTGCACAACGGGAGCACGGGAGCGCGTGTCTATAATCCGGTGATCTGTATTGTCGGAGCCCGCCATGAACGCCCCCACCCGCATCGATACCACCCGCGTCATCCGCGCGCCGCGCGGCAGCACGCTCACCTGCAAGAGCTGGCTCACCGAGGCGCCGTTCCGCATGATCCAGAACAACCTCGACCCCGAGGTGGCGGAGAACCCGGCGGAGCTGGTGGTGTACGGTGGCATCGGCCGCGCCGCGCGCAACTGGGAATGCTTCGACGCGATCCTGCGCAGCCTGCGCGAGCTGGGCGACGAGGAGACGCTGCTGGTGCAGTCCGGCAAGCCCGTCGGCGTGTTCCCCACGCACCGCGACGCGCCGCGCGTGCTGATCGCGAACTCCAACCTGGTGCCGGCCTGGGCGAACTGGGAGCACTTCAACGAGCTGGATCGCAAGGGCTTGATGATGTACGGCCAGATGACGGCCGGCTCGTGGATCTACATCGGCTCGCAGGGCATCGTGCAGGGCACCTACGAGACGTTCGTGGAGATGGGCCGGCAGAGCTACGGCGGTTCGCTGAAGGGGCGCTGGATCCTCACCGCCGGCCTCGGCGGCATGGGCGGCGCGCAGCCGCTGGCGGCCAGCCTCGCCGGCGCGTGCAGCCTCAACATCGAGTGCCAGCAGAGCCGCATCGACTTCCGCCTCAAGACGCGCTACGTGGACGAGCAGGCCAGCGAACTCGACGACGCGCTGGCGCGCATCGCGAAATACACCGCCGCCGGCGAAGCGAAATCCATCGCGCTGCTCGGCAACGCCGCCGACGTGCTGCCGGAACTCGTGCGCCGCGGCGTGAAGCCCGACGCCGTCACCGACCAGACCAGCGCGCACGACCCGGTCAACGGCTACCTGCCGCAGGGCTGGACGCTGGAGCAGTGGACCGAGCGCCGCAAGAGCGATCCGGTCGGCACCGCCAAGGCCGCCAAGCAATCCATGAAGAAGCACGTCGAAGCGATGCTCGCGTTCCACGCGCAAGGCATCCCCACGTTCGACTACGGCAACAACATCCGCCAGATGGCGAAGGACGAAGGCTGCGAAAACGCGTTCGCCTTCCCCGGCTTCGTGCCCGCCTATGTGCGCCCGCTGTTCTGCCGCGGCGTAGGCCCGTTCCGCTGGGTGGCGCTGTCCGGCGACCCGGAGGACATCTACAAGACCGACCAGAAGGTGAAGGAGCTGATCCCCGACGACCAGCACCTGCACAACTGGCTGGACATGGCGAAGCAGCGCATCAGCTTCCAGGGCCTGCCCGCGCGCATCTGCTGGGTGGGCCTGGGCCAGCGCCACAAGCTCGGCCTCGCGTTCAACGAGATGGTGCGCAACGGCGAACTGAAGGCGCCGGTGGTGATCGGCCGCGACCACCTCGACTCCGGCTCCGTCGCCAGCCCGAACCGCGAGACGGAATCGATGAAGGACGGCAGCGACGCCGTCAGCGACTGGCCGCTGCTCAACGCATTGCTCAACACCGCCGGCGGCGCCACCTGGGTGTCGCTGCACCACGGCGGCGGCGTCGGCATGGGCTACAGCCAGCACTCCGGCGTGGTGATCGTGTGCGACGGCAGCGCCGAAGCGGACAAGCGGATTGCGCGCGTGCTGTGGAACGATCCGGGTACCGGCGTGATGCGGCACGCGGATGCGGGATATGACATCGCGGTGGAGTGCGCGAAGGAGCAGGGGTTGAAGTTGCCGATGGCGTAACTGTCGTGGCCCAAGTTTGCGGACTATACGGCATTGCCGTATAGTCCGCCGTGTGCGGAAAGGAGTCTGCCCATGTACGAGTTCATCGAATCGTCCGTGTTCGCGAAATACGTGCACGACTACCTCACGGAAGAGGAGTACGCCGGTTTGCAGTGGTATCTGTCCAGTCATCCCGACGTTGGTGACGTCATTCCGGCGTCGGGCGGCTGCCGCAAGCTTCGGTGGGGCGCCCACGACAAGGGCAAGCGTGGCGGCGTACGCGTGATCTACTACGGCGTTACCGCGCAGGGGCAGATCTGGCTGCTTGCGATCTACGCCAAGTCGCAACGGGAAAACCTTCCGGCAGACGTCATCCGGTTGCTCAAGGAGCAGGTGGTGAAATCATGAAAAAGCTCAGCAAGGAAATCCTGGAGCGCGATGCCCAGCGCGATATCGGCCAGGAAGTTCTGCAGGCCGTCCGCGAGATCAAGGCCGGCGGCGGGCGGCGCTTTACCGTGCAGGTGACGGAAGCCACCGAGGCCCGCCTCAAGCTCGGGCTATCACAGGCCGATTTCGCCGCGATGCTTGGCGTCTCCACGCGCACCTTGCAGGATTGGGAGCAGGGCAGGCGCGAGCCGAGTGGTGCAGCCAAGGCGCTGCTGAAAGTGGCGGTGGCGGCTCCGAATACGGTGCGCAAGGTACTTGCGGCTGCTTGAGCAAGTGAACCTGGTTCCCATTCCCTGAAGAAAGGGTGGTACGGGAGCCCATGCGATGCCTTCGAGGCAGTAGCCTGTGCGACGGTGCGATGCTGAACCACGGCCTCGAAAGGATTTCCGCATGGAGCATTGGGTTCGTCTGGCGTATTCGAATACCTTCTTTTACGCGGCGGTATTCGTGTTCGCTTTCGGGGTGATCCTGTGGATTGCGTGGTCCCGTTTTTTCTCTGAAAGCGACGTGTTCAAGAAGATTTCCCAGTCTGTGATGGGATTCGCCGTGTTGATGCTCTTTGCCGGAGGCTATGCCTCGGTTGTCGCAAAGGGACTGGATGGGGTGGTTTGCGCAGCTGCCAGGCGTTCTTTCCACGTGACTTGCCATACGCGCGACGAAAGCCCCTTGTTGTTCTGGGGGCTCGTCGTGGTTCTCACGAGCTTCACCGTGACTTTCATGCTTGGTGTTCTGGTGTTCCTGGTGGGCATGTGGGGGACGGATGAGCGTCGCGCCACCGATGACGCCGGAAATGTGGGTTTGTCCGGGCGTGTTGGCAAGAAACAACCTGTTGCCGGGAAGACGAACCGACTGCTGGCATTCGGGATTTGGGCCGGGGCGATCGTGTTGTCGACTTTGGCATGGATTGCCGCGTCGCTGCATCATGCCGACGGTGTGAGGGGACAGGTAATCGACGCGCTGATGGCTGCCACCCCTGAAAAAACCGCAGTCGAGACTTACCTGCAAGATCACGGCGCGTTGCCGCAAGACAACATGGCGATGGGACTGTCGTCGTCCGTGGACATGCGCGATCGGCACGTGAGCGAAGTCAAGATCTTCAAGGGAAGCATCATGCTGAAATTTGACGAGTCGGTGGGTGCGCCTCTCCGCGGTCGTCTCGTGATGCTGATTGCGGTGCGGCGCAGCAGTGCGGTGTCCTGGCATTGCGCCAGCCCGGATATCGACGACAGATTTCTTCCCGTGGCTTGTCGGAAGTATTCTTTCATGAGCTTCAAGTGACGAAGAAATGGTGTCGGGTTCACTTGGTTGCCAGTGGTAGCCAATCCTGACCCTATGCAGGGGGAAGACGTATGCGTTTGGGACGATCCTGCCGATGGTTATGGCTGTTCGTAGCCGCGGGGATCGTGGTGCTTCCTGTGATGTGGACGACGAGATCGCAGCCGCCGAAGCAACGAGTTCAAGCGGCGGTTGTGCAGAGCAGATCCGTTCCGCCATCGAGGTCGGTCGTCACAGTGCCACACACGTTGCCGCTTGCCAACGCTCCGCTGCTTTCGGATCGGGCCGACCTTCAGGCATACGCGGGGGAGGGCGATGCGGCTGCCGCCAGCCGGCTGTTCAACGACATGGCTTGGTGCATTGAGCGCCCCCGCATGCTGGAGTGGCTGGCTGCCTTGCAGGCCGACCCTCTCTGGAACCGCTCTACGAAGGCCTATTTCCATGCTAGGGGCCTTGATGACCCTGTGAAGCAGCAAGAGGCGCTCGCCTCCATCCAACGCAATGTGCAACACATCCTGGATACCCAGCAGATGTGCGAGGGCACCGAGGCGATGCTTGCGGATGGGGCCATCTACGGAGCGATGCTGCAGGCGGCCCGCCTCGGCGATACGGCAGCTTCCGCCTGCGCGCTGGTGGCTCCTTATGCCGGCCCGAAGCTCACGCCCGAGCAGGCGGCTGCCTATGCAGACGAAACCCGACGCTACGCCGAGGCTGCGTTGAGGAAGGGTAGTTGGGCGAACGTCTTCGCGTTGGCATCAGTTTCAAGTCGCCAGCTTTCTGACGGAGGAGGCGGCGGCTACGAGGCTTACACCTATCGACCCGACCCGGTGATGCAGCTCCGCTATTGGGCGCTGATGCGCCATGGCATGGCCGAGGGTACAGAGGACGCCAAGACGTTTGATGGGGGCATCACTGCATTGTCGTCAGCAGTGACGCCAGCCCAGCGCGATGGGGCACTGCGCTGGGCGGATGAAACCTATGCGAAGTATTTCAGCGCAAGCGGCCCGAGCGGCGCGGTAATGTCGATGTGTCAGTACTGAGCGGTGAAACAGGGTCAGGTTCACTTCCTCAGGCGACGGCGTACTCGCCCATGCGGATATCGGGGCGGATCGGCAGCGTGAGGTCGCCGGCGATGAGCTGCAGTTCGCCGTCCTGGATCAGGCATTGCAGGCGCAGGGTGCGTTCGCACAGGGCGGCCAGTTGCTGCATGTCGGCGTGGTCGATGGCGAGCACGCTGAGGTTGTCGTGGCGGGTGAGCGTGCCGGCGATCTTGCTCCACCAGACGTCGGCGGCGTGGCCGCCATAGGCCAGCACCACGACCTGGCGCGACTGGTTGCAGGCCTTGCGCAGGCGCGTTTCGTCGGGCAGACCGACGTCGATCCACAGCTCGACCTCGCCGGTATAAGCCTTGCGCCACAGGGCCGGCTCGTCGGTGTCGCTGAGTCCCTTGCCGAACTCCAGCCGCTCGTCGGCATACAGCGCGAATGCGAGCAGGCGCGCCATCAGCCGCTCCTCGGTTTCCGACGGATGCCGGGCGAGGGTCAGCGCATGGGTGGCGTAGTAGTGCCGGTCCATGTCGCTGATCGACAGTTCGGCCTTGTGGATGGTGGCGGTGAGGGCCATGGGGACAGTCGGGTTGGCGTAAAGCGGCCATTCTACGCGGACGCCGCGTTCCCGAAATCTCCGGATTCTTCGCTGCGTGCACTTGGCGCCGGCAAGGCCAGCCCCCATGGTTCCGTGGTCAGGGCTGGCGATAGCGGAGTGCGGTGCATGAATTCCTTCGGCAAACCGCCGCAGGGCGAGCGGCTGGAGCGCTTGCACGACTTGTCGATGTGGGACGGCGAGCGCCTGCGCAACATCCATCCGGTGCTGCCCGGTCTGCGCGACCCGCAGGCTGCGCGGCCGACGCTGCGCGAATTCCTGTGCGGCGACGAGCACCGCACGCCGCCGGCGCCGCTGGCCGCGAACGACCCGCGCGGCGCGTGGCTGCGCAAGCCGGCGAGCGGGTTGCGCGCCACCTGGCTGGGGCATTCCACGGTGCTGCTGGAGATCGACGGCTGGCGCGTGCTCACCGACCCGGTGTGGGGCCAGCGTGCCTCGCCGTTCGCGCTGCTGGGGCCGAAGCGTTTCCAGCCGGTGCCGATCGGGTTGCGCGACTTGCCCGAGGTCGATGCCGTGGTGATCTCGCACGACCACTACGACCACCTGGATTATCCGACGATACGTGCGCTGGCGAAGTCCGACGTTCCGTTCGTCACCTCGCTGGGTGTGGGTGCGCATCTCGAAGCCTGGGGCATCGCGCGTTCGCGCATCACCGAGCTGGTGTGGTGGCAGAGCCATCGCATCCCCGGCACCGGCCTCACCGTCACCGCCGCGCCGTCGCAGCATTTCTCGGGCCGCGGCCTGAAGGACCGCAACCAGACGCTGTGGTCGTCGATGGTGATGGCCGGCGAACGCCACAGCGTGTTCTTCAGCGGCGATACCGGGCTCACCACCGAGTACGAATCCATTCGCGACCGGCTCGGCCCGTTCGACCTGGTGATGCTGGAAGTCGGTGCGTTCCATCCGTCCTGGGGCGACATCCACCTGGGGCCGGCGAATGCGCTGGCCGCGCACCGCCTGCTGGGCGGCGGCGTGCTGATGCCGGTGCACTGGGGCACGTTCGCGCTGTCCACGCATGCCTGGGACGAGCCGGTGGAAGACTTGCTCACGCTGGCCGACCCCAACCACGCCGCCTTGCTGCTGCCCCGTCTCGGCGAGCCGGCGGAACCGGTCGAGCGCCGTGACGTGCAGACGTGGTGGCGGCGCGGTTCTGTCGCAGGCGACAGGTCTCCGATCAAACCCGAACCGTCCGAGGTCGCGGCCAGCCATCCATTGAGCGAGCAGTTGCCCTGGCCGCTGGATTGAGAGCGGGCAGGGCGTGTCATCCCTGCGCGTGACGTTTACACCGGCTGGTAGACGGCTGCCACGGCACCGGAGGCGAACGTGGTCATGCCGACCAGTCGCAGGATCAGCTTTCTCTTTGCCGCGAGGGTGCCGATCATGGTTTCTTTCCGCCCATGCGGTGCGTGGTTGGATGGGTCGCCGGTATCGGCTTGCTTGCGGACGGCGAACAGCTAGAGCAGGTTTCGACACCCCTGCAGAATGAGTCAGGCCCGCTTCGGCTGCGGAGGCAGGTGAAG
>NZ_NJIC01000021.1:66958-70889 GCF_013620825.1 Rhodanobacter sp. PCA2
GTGAAGCTGTCTCCGCAGCCCGGGCGTGCGTTCCTCAGCCCGTCGCCGACTGGCCGGTGAACACCGCCAACTGGGCCGCGAAGGCGCGCTGGTAGGCAGGCCGTGCCATGCCGCGGGCCACGTAGGCGGCAAGGCTGGGGAATTCGTCCAGCACGCCCGAGGGCTTCAGCCGCTGCAGCGCGTGCACCATCATCAGGTCGCCGGCGCTGAACGCCCCGTCGAGCCATTCCGCATCGCCCAGGCGCACGGCAAGCTCGCCCAGCCGGTGACGGATGCGATCCTTGATGAGCTGCAGGCGTTCCCCCGCCCAGGGCTTGTCGCCTTCCGCGAACTTGGCGGTCTGCAGTTCGAGGATGGGCGGCTCCACCGTGTTGAGCGCGGCGAACATCCAGGTGATCGCGCGTGCACGGGCGTTCGGCTCGTCCGGCAGCAGGCCCGCATGGCGCTGCGCGATGTGGAACACGATGGCGCCCGACTCGAACAGGACCAGGTCGCCTTCCTCGTAGGTCGGGATCTGCCCGAACGGGTGCCGCGCGCGGTGCGCGGGTTCCTTCATCGCCTTGAACGAAACGAGGCGGACTTCGTAGGGCTGGCCGGCTTCTTCCAGCGCCCAGCGCACGCGCATGTCGCGCGCGAGTCCCTGGCCGCGGTCGGGCGAGGCTTCAAAGGCGGTGATGGTGGGGATCATGGAGTGGCTCCGGGTAACGTTGTGCAGTCATGGAAATGCAAGGGCGGGCAAGGCTCCGTTCGTCCTGAGCGTAGGCCGAAGGCCGCAGTCGAAGGACATGCCGGCGATAGGGCCGCACTTCGACTCCGCCCGCTGCGCGGGCTACGCTCAGTGCGAACGGCTGGGTGTTGTCAGCCCTTTCGCGCCGCCTCGATGGCCGCGATGTCGATCTTCGTCATCGTCATCATCGCCTCGAATGCGCGCTTGGCGGCGGCGGGGTCGCGGTCGGTGACCGCGGCGGTCAAGGCGCGCGGGGTGATCTGCCACGACAGGCCCCACTTGTCCTGGCACCAGCCGCAGGCATTCGCGGTGCCGCCGTGGTCGATGATCGCGTTCCACAGGCGGTCGGTCTCGGCCTGGTCGTCGGTGGCGACCTGGAACGAGAACGCATGCGTGTGCGGCACGCCGGGGCCGCCGTTCAGGCCCAGGCACGGGATGCCCATCACGGTGAATTCCACGGTCAGCACGTCGCCCTGCTTGCCGGCCGGATAGTCGCCGGGTGCGCGGTGGACGGCGCCCACGGTGCTGTCCGGGAAGGTCCGCGCGTAGAACGTGGCGGCGTCGAGCGCGGCGCCGTCGTACCAGAGGCAGATCGTGTTCTTGCTCGTCATGGGGAAGCTCCTGGAGTGGGGTGCTGCATGCGTCGCGGTGCGGGCTCGGTGCCGCGGTCTCAACCCGGAATCGTCGGTTCCACCAGCCGTTCCAGCAGGGTCAGCGATTCCTGCCAACCGAGGTGGCACTGTTCGGTGGGGATCACGTCCGGAATGCCGGCCTGCTCGATCTGCACTTCGGTGCCGCAGCTCACCTCGCGCAGGACGATGGTGGTGACCATGGTGCCGGGCAGGTTGGGGTCGTCGAAGCGGTCGTCGTGGACGATGCGCGCGTTCGGCACCAGTTCCAGATACGTGCCGCCGAAGCTGTGGCCGTTGCCGCTGCCGAAGTTGGCGAAGCTCATGCGGTAGCGCCCGCCCACGCGCGCGTCCAGCTCGTGCACGGTGCAGGTGAAACCGTCCGGCGGCAGCCACTTCGCCAGCGCAGCGGGATCGAGGAAGGCGCGATAGACGCGTTCGGGTGGAGCGGTGAACACGCGCAGCAGGCGAACGGTGCCGGACATGGTGGATCTCCGTGTGGGTGGCGGGTCTTCATTGTGGCGACGAACGGGTGAGGCGGATATCGACACGGGCATGTCACGGATTTTTCGTCGCGTGCGTTGCGCAGCGGAAGCGGCGGTGTCCGCACCGCGTCCGTTGTCCGCTGCGAGTGTCCGCGGACGGATGGCGGCCTCCGTGCATTCGCGGAAAACGACGCGGGAATGCGGCTTCCGGCGGCATGCGGCCGTTGGCACGGTGCTTGCCACATACCAACTGAAAGCTTCATTCCCCCGCCGAAGGAGAACCGTCATGAAATTCGAGACCTTGATGCTGCAGAGCCTGTTCAGCATGTGCCTGCTGATCTGCGTGGCCACCGTCGGCGGCATGCTGCTGGCATGAGCGGATCGCGGCGAGGTCCATCCGTTGCGGCCGCGCTTCGCAACGGATGTGTCCCCGCCATGCCGCTTCGCCGTTCGAACGCGCAGCACCGCGCTGCCGCCCATGTGCCATTCCTCCTGCATGACGTCCTGCCCATGAAAGCAGGCATTTCCCGGCAGTAGCCTGCGAGCGCCATCCGATGCACGCATTCCCCGGGATGGCGGCAAGCGATCGTGTCGGAGCCATCCGGCGTCACGCCGGTTTCGGGCGGCAGCGCCGCCTCGTTTCGCGGGCACAAGCCAAACCCCTGGCATGCCCGTGTGTTCCTCCCACAGACATCACAATGGAAGCCAATCCGTCATGAACAGCATTTCCTCCATGAATTCTGTTTCGCGTCGTCTGGGTCGCCGTCTGCTGCTGGCCGGCATCGCAGGCGTGTTCGCACTGGCCGGCGTGTCCACGGCCAGCGCCCAGGCCACCACGGGGGACGTGTTCGGCAAGGCCCCGGCTGGCTACAGCGTTGCCGTTCGCAGCGATGCGACGGGCGCCGGCCGCACGGTGCGCGTGGATACCGCCGGGCGCTATTCCGCCAGCCATCTGCCGAACGGCGTCTACACCGTCACCTTGCTGCAGAACGACCAGCCGGTGGCCAAGCACCTCAACGTGCCGGTGTACGTGGGGCGTGGCGTCCAGGTGGATTTCAATTGCAGCGAGATCAAGTGCGACCAGGTGGCCGCAGCGAAGTAGGCCTTGGGACGCATTGCCGTGATGCGCCCTGGCTGAAACGGAAAGGCCCGGCGGGAAACCGCCGGGCCTTTCTCTTCAGGCGACCGACGCGGCAGCCGTGTCCGCGAGCAGGAAATCCAGCGCCTGCTCGCAGGGTTCGTCCACCTTCAGCGCGAGCAGGGCGTCGGCGCGCGTGCGGCCCAGGGTGACGGCGGCGACGGGCTTGCCGGCCTGCGCGGCGGCATGGGCGAAGCGGTAGCCGGAGTACACCATCAGCGAGGAGCCGACCACCAGCATCGCGTCGGCGCTGCGGCAGGCGTCCATGGCGGCGGCCACGCGTTCGCGCGGCACGTTTTCGCCGAAGAACACCACGTCGGGTTTCACGATGCCGCCGCAGTGCGGGCAGGGCGGCACGTCGAAGCCGGCGAAGTCGTGGTGCTCCAGGTCGGCATCGCCATCGGGCGCGTCGGCGGCGTCGAGGTTCGCCCAGTCGGGATTGCGCCGGACCAGTTCGCGCTGGAAATCCTGGCGCGGCCCGCGCCAGTCGCAGGCCATGCAGCGCACGGTGTCGAGCCGGCCGTGCAGGTCGACCACGTGGGCATGGCCGGCGCGCTGGTGCAGGCCGTCCACGTTCTGCGTCACCAGCAGTTCGACCTTGCCCTGCCGCTCCAGCGCGGCCAGCGCGTGGTGCGTGGCGTTCGGCTGCGCGTGGCCGAAGCGGCGCCAGCCCACCATGCTGCGCGCCCAGTAGCGGTGGCGGGTAGGCAGTTCGTGCATGAAGGCGGCGTAGGTGACCGGCGGCGTGCGTTTCCACTGGCCGTCGCGGTCGCGGTAGTCGGGGATGCCGGACGCGGTGCTGCAGCCCGCGCCGGTGAGCACGAACAGGCGCGGGTGGGAGGCGATGAAATGCTGCAGCGGGGTCATCGTTCGGATATCCGGTTGCCGGAAGCGGATGGGGATGCGGACGTCGCGCCCGCATCCCCGTCCCGTGCCTGCCTCGTGGAGAGGC
>NZ_NJIC01000021.1:70899-96256 GCF_013620825.1 Rhodanobacter sp. PCA2
CTCCACGAGGCAGGCACGGGACGGGGATGCGGCGTCAGGCCGCCTTCGCTTCCTGCTTCAGCGTGGCGATGTCGATCACGAAGCGGTACTTCACGTCGCCCTTGAGCATGCGTTCGTAGGCGGTGTTGATGTCCTTCATCGCGATCGTCTCGATGTCGGACACGATGCCGTGTTCCGCGCAGAAATCCAGCATCTCCTGCGTCTCGCGGATGCCGCCGATCGCCGAGCCGGCAAGGCTGCGCCGCCCGAGGATCAGGGTGAACACGTTGGGCGACGGGTGCGGATGCTCGGGCGCGCCGACCAGGCACATCGTGCCGTCGCGCTTGAGCAGGGCGAGGAAGGGGTCGAGGTCGTGCGTCGCGGCCACGGTGTTGAGGATGAAGTCGAAGCTGCCGGCGTGCTGCGCCATCTGCGTCGGGTCCTTCGAGATCACCACTTCGTCGGCGCCGAGGCGCCTGGCATCGGCCTGCTTGCCGGGCGAGGTGGTGAACAGCACCACGTGCGCGCCCATGGCATGGGCGAGCTTCACGCCCATGTGGCCGAGGCCGCCCAGGCCCACGATGCCCACCTTCTTGCCGGGGCCGGCCTGCCAGTGGCGCAGCGGCGAATACGTGGTGATGCCGGCGCACAGCAGCGGCGCCACGGCGGCGAGATCCCTGGCCTCGTGGCCGACGCGCAGCACGAATTTCTCGTCCACCACGATGTTCTCGGAGTAGCCGCCCCAGGTGTTCTCCTTGCCGCGGCCGTTGTAGGTGCCGGTGAAGCCGTTCTCGCAGTACTGCTCCTCGCCGTCGGCGCAGGAGGCGCAATGCTGGCAGCTGTCCACCATGCAGCCCACGCCCACGGTGTCGCCGGGCTTGAACTTCGTCACGTGGTCGCCCACGGCCACCACCGTGCCCACGATCTCGTGGCCCGGCACGGAGGGGTACATCGTGTTCCGCCACTCGTTGCGCGCGGTGTGCAGGTCGGAGTGGCATACGCCGCAAAACAGGATGTCGATCTTGACGTCGTGCGGTCCCGGCTGGCGACGCTCGATGCCGAGCGGGCCGAGCGGCTGCGTGGCGGCGGTGGTGCCGTAGGCGTGGGTCTGGGTCATGCGGGTTCTCCGATGCGGGGATGCGGGGGGCAACTTGATCAGCTTGCGCCCGTAGACGTAAAGCCGATGGCATCGGCTGTGATGGGGACGCCGATCGCGCTTCAAAAGGCCGGCGGGCGAACGCGCCATTGAAGCAGGGCCGTGCGATGCCCATGATGGATGGATCGTCGCCGCGAGAGTCCGTCATGTCCGAGTTGTCCGCTTTCCCGATCAATCGCCGCTGGCCTGCGCAGCACCCCGAGCGCATCCAGCTCTATTCGCTCAGCACGCCGAACGGCGTGAAGGTGTCGATCATGCTGGAGGAAACCGGCTTGCCCTACGAGGCGCACCTGGTCGACATCGGCAAGGACGAGAGCCATCTGCCGGAATTTCTTGCGCTGAACCCGAACGGCAAGATCCCCGCGATCATCGATCCGCAGGGGCCGGGCGGAAAGCCGCTGGGCCTGTTCGAGTCGGGCGCGATCCTGATGTATCTCGCGGAGAAGAGCGGCAAGTTCCTGTCCGCCGATCCGGCGCTGCGCTGGGAGACGATCCAGTGGGTGTTCTTCCAGATGGCCTCGATCGGGCCGATGTTCGGCCAGGTGGGCTTCTTCCACAAATACGCCGGCCGCGAATACGAGGACAAGCGGCCGCTCACCCGCTACGTCAACGAATCGAAGCGCCTGCTCGGCGTGCTGGACGAGCGGCTGGCCGGGCGCGACTGGATCATGGGCAGCGAGTACTCCATCGCCGACATCGCCACGCTGGGCTGGGTGAGGAACCTGATCGGCTGGTACGACGCCGGCGCGCTGGTGGAATACGAGCGCTTCAGGCATGTCGATGCGTGGCTGCAGCGCGGCCTCGCGCGGCCGGCGGTGCAGCGCGGGCTGGAGATTCCCTCGCAGTGACCGGCGCCCGCACCGCCATCGGGATGGGCGCGGCATGAGACCGTCCGACGGACGCAGCGGCGCGCGCGGCCGATGAGCGACGCGTTGCGGACCGTGCTGGCGGCACTGGAATCGGACCACGCGCTGGACGGGCCGCAGCGGTTGCGCGAACGCATCGAGGCGCTGGACCGCCTCGATGCGTTGATGCCCCGGGCGGGCGACGACGCGCTGCTGCAGCACGCACACACGGTCCGGCAGCAGCTGGAAGCCGCCAATGCGCTGGAGTTCGAGGCCATACGCGCGGCGATCTGGCGAGGCGAGGGCCGGTACGCGCTGGGTTGCTGGCGGCAGGCCGCCGGGGACGATGCGCAGTGCCGCGGCGATGCCTATGACTGGCTGGACGAACTGGTCGGCGGCGTGCTGCCGTTCGCGGAGCCGGACGAGGCGTCGCCGCTGGCGCCGGAGATGGTGTTCTACCAGCCTACGCCGGCTCGGCACGTGTTCGACCTGCTCGATCGCCTCGCCTTGACCGGCGACGACGTGCTGGTCGACCTGGGTTCAGGCCTGGGCCACGTGCCGTTGCTCACCGCGATCTGCACCGAAGCCTGCGGCCTCGGGGTGGAGATCGAGCCGGCCTACGTCGCCAGTGCACGTGCCTGCGCGCAGGCGCTGCGGCTGGCGAACGCGCACTTCGCGCTGGGCGATGCGCGCGAGGCGAATTTCGCGATCGGCAGCGTGTTCTACCTGTACACGCCGTTCACCGGAACGATCATGCGCGGCGTGCTGGACGCGTTGCGCCGCGAGGCTGCGCGGCGCGTGTTTCGCGTCTGCAGCTTCGGGCCTTGCACGGCGGTGCTTGCGGCCGAACCGTGGCTGGTCGGCGACGCCGCGCCGGCCGCCGACCGCATCGCGATCTTCCGCACGCGGGCGTGAGCCGCGCGCCCCGGCTTTGCCATCTGCGCCGCTTCGAAAAGCCCGCAGTCGCGGGCAGGATGGGGCGCCAGCCCACCGCACCGGAGACGCCATGAACCGCAGAGACCTGCTGAAGACCGCCATGCTGGGCGCGTCCGCGCTCGTCCTTCGTCCAGCGCTGGCCCGCACCGCCGGCGAGACGGACGTCGAAGCGCGGCTGGCCGCATTGGAACGCCGGCATGGCGGCCGCCTGGGCGTGGCCATGCTCGACACCGGCGACGGGCGCCGCTTCGGTCATCGCGCGGACGAACGCTTCCTGATGTGCAGCACGCACAAGGTGCTGACGGTGGGCGCGGTGCTCGCGCGGGTGGATCGCGGCGAGGAAAGCCTGGACCGGCGCGTGGTGTTCGGCCGCGACGTGGTGCTTTCGTGGGCGCCGGTCACCAGCCATCGCGTGGGCGCGCCGGGCATGAGCGTGGCGGAGCTGTGCGAGGCGGCGATCACGGTGAGCGACAACACGGCGGACAACCTGCTGCTGGCGAGCCTGGGCGGACCGCCTGCCGTCACCGCGTTCGCGCGGCGGTTGGGCGATACGCTGACCCGGCTGGATCGCATCGAGCCGGACTTGAATGCCGGCGGCAACGGCGACGTGCGCGATACCACCACGCCAAACGCGATGCTGGGCAGTCTGCGCACGCTGATGCTGGGCGATGTGTTGTCCGCCGCGTCGCGCGACCGGCTGGCGGCGTGGATGCGCGCCACCCGCACCGGACTCGACAAGCTGCGCGCCGGCGTGCCGGCCGATTGGCGGGCGGCCGACAAGACTGGCAGCGGCGCGAACGGCGAAAGCAACGACGTCGCGATCCTGTGGCCGCCCCGGCGCAAGCCCGTGCTGGTGACGGCGTATTGCGTGAATCCGGCGGCAGGGGCCACGGCGCGCAGCGCCGTGCTCGCCGAGGTGGGGCGGATCGCGGCATCGGTTTGACTCCGCCACGCTGCGGTTGTGAGCGCGCGGTCGATCGCATCGATTTGCAGCGTGCGCGCGAGGAAGAGCGGCAGGTCTGCGTGTGTTTGCCGGACAACCAGGCGACTGGCCCGGGTGGGTCCAGCGTCGCCAACCTGCCGAAGGCACTCTCCAGGCAAGGGCGCTGCGCGTTCCCGCCAGGGATGGACCGACTGCCGGCGAGGCCGTGCATCGCCGGCAGTTCCGTTTGTGCGTCGCGGGGATGTTAAACGCGTCTTTATGCAATGACTCCGGAATTCCGACAAGCGCATGGGTAAGGTCGGCATGCGGGCGCGGTGGCATTGTTTCGCCGTGGAAGTGGAACAGCAGTCGCAACGGCGCCGCGCTCGCACCGAATCCCGCAACGGAGACCGCATATGAAAGGTTCAGTCACGGCAGGGCTTCTGGCTGCAGCTGTGCTGGCATTGTCGGCGTGCAGCAAGAGCGGCGACATGGCTCCGCCGCCCGGTGCGCCCGATCATGCCGCGAGTACGCAGGCCCCGGTCGCGCCGCCGCCGGCGACCACCGCCGCCGCCCCTGCGGCAACCAGCCCCGCGCCTCCGTCGGCATCGACTGCCGGAAACGGAACGAACCCGCAGCACTAGGAAAGGCAGAAGCGCGGGTCGTCGTTGCGGGCCTGGGACGGTCCGCGGCGGCCCGCATGCGGGATGGACCGCCATCGCCCGGTCCGGGACTGCAACCGGCGGATGCGGAAGGCCGCGGGGAGGGGTTTACGATCCCGCCGCGGAATTGGCGACGCCCGGGCAACGGTCCCGGTGGCCAGCCGGTTTCGTCGCGGCCGGTCGGCACCGGTAGCGGTTGCTGATCCCGGTTGCTGGTCCCCCGCCGCCGGTGTTCCCGCGTGACCGGCGTCAAGAGCAGGCCTTGACCCCACTGCTAGGCTTGCGCCTCGCTATGTGTCTAACTACATAACGAGGGGTTCGAACCATGAGACTGCATGCACTCCTGCTCGCTCTTGCCCTGTTGCCGCTGGGCGCGCACGCCTGGGCCGACGACGGTCCGGGGAAGGTGGGCGAGCCCAGCACCGCCGTGCGCGTGGACGGCGCGGTGAACGCGCCGCGCGCGTTCGACGTCGCGGCGCTGAAGAAGCTGGTGGCGCACGACACCGGTCCGGTGGACGTGGTGTGCGCGTCGGGGGCCACCGTGGGCAAGGTGGACAATTTCCGCGGCGTGCGCCTCACCGACGTGATCGATGCCGCCGGCGTCAAGCTCGAAGGCCACCGGGACGCGCGGCGCATGGTGGTGGTGGCGCGCGCCACCGACGGCTACGTGGTCACCTTCTCCTGGAACGAGCTGTACAACACGCCCGTCGGCAAGGACGTGCTGGTGGCGTGGGAGCGCGACGGCAAGCCGCTGGAGCCGCGCGAGGGGCAGTTGCTGCTGATCTCCGGCAAGGACATCCAGACCGGGCCGCGGCACGTGCGCCAGCTCAGCGAGATCGAGATCGTGCGGATGCACTGAGCGCGTCGCACGCCTTCCGCGTATCCCTTTCCGTTCCTGTCCGTGGCGGGCGCCGTGCCGGCACCCGGTGGGGACGGCTGCGCCTCTTCCTTTGATCGAGTGACCGAGATGAACCCCATGCCTGCTTCGTTCCCGCTTTCCCGCCGCGCGCTGGCGGTGGCGCTGGCCGCCGTCGGCGTCGGACTGTCGCCCGCCGCCTTGCGTGCCGCCGACGTCGACGCCCCTGCCGCAAGGGACGACTCCGGCGCCACGCCGCGCCACAGCGTGTTCGAGCTGGGCCGCATCGTGGTGCAGGCCACGCCCGAGGGCGCCCGCGTGAACGGCGAGCAGACGCTGGACCAGCGGGCGATGGAGCGGCTCAACCTGGAGACGGTGGCCGACGCGGTGGCGGTGCTGCCCGGCGCCAGCCTTTCGCACAATTCGCGCAACGAGGCGATGGTCTACCTGCGCGGCTTCGATCCGCGCCAGGTGCCGGTGTTCCTGGACGGCATCCCGCAATACGTGCCCTACGACGGCTACGTGGATTTCGACCGATTCACCACCTTCGACCTGGCCGAGATCCGCGTGGCCAAGGGCGCGGCCTCGCTGCTGTACGGCCCGAACACGCTGGGCGGCGCGGTGAACCTGGTGAGCCGCAAGCCGACCGCGCCGTTCGAGGGCGACGTGCGCGTGGGCGCGGGCAGCAGCGGCGAGTACAAGGCGGCGGTCAACCTGGGCATGCGCCAGGGCGACTGGTACGTGCAGGCCGGCGCGTCGTGGATCGAGGCCGACGGCTTCCCGCTGCCGCACGGCTTCCGGGACTACAAGGCCAAGCCCAGCGACACCGGCGACGAGCGCGCGAACGCCGACCACGAAGACCGCAAGCTGTCGCTCAAGCTGGGCTGGATGCCGCACGAAGGCGACGAGTACGCGCTGGGCTATTCGCGCCAGGACGGCGCCAAGGGCAACCCGGTCTACACCGGCCGCGCGAACCAGGGCATCCGCTACTGGCGCTGGCCGTACTGGGACAAGGAGAGCGTGTACTTCATCGGCAACCAGAGCCTGGGCAAGGTCAACGCGCTGCGCATGCGCGCCTACGAGGACCGCTACGGCAACGGCCTGGACGCCTACACCGACGCCCGCTACGCCACGAAACTGCTGAACACCAGCTTCCCCAGCGTGTACGCCGACCGTACCCGCGGCGCGAGCATCGAGCTGGTGAACACCGCGCTGGCGAACCACGAGCTGCACGTGGCGGCGCATTACAAGGAGGATCGCCACCGCGAAAGCAATCCGCTGTCGCCCACGAAAACCTACCGGGACGTGACCACCTCCATCGCGGCCGAGGACGTGGTCGCGCTGGGCCCGGACTGGCAGCTGCGGCTGGGCGCCAGCCGCGAGCAGCGCAAGGCGCGCGAAGTGTACGACTGGCCCACCGGCAGCACCCGCGCCACCAACGCGCTGGCCGAGCTGGTGCGCGAACTGGGCGAGGGCGGCGGCGAGCTGTATGCCAGCATCTCGCACAAGACGCGCTTCCCCACGATCAAGGACCGCTACTCCGCGCGCATGGGCCGCGCGCTGCCGAACCCGGACCTGAAGCCGGAGACCGCGCGCCACCTCGAACTGGGCTGGCGCGGGCGGCCCTGGGCCGGCGCGCATGCGGAGGTGGCGCTGTTCGAGAGCCGCATCCGCGCGCTGATCCAGGACGCGCTGGTGCCGTCGGACCAGTGCGGCGGCACGGTGTGCAACCAGGCGCAGAACATCGGCCGGGCGCGCTACCGCGGCATGGAGCTGTCGCTGGACCAGCGCATCACCGAAAGCGCGCGCGTGGGCCTGGGCTACACATGGCTGGACCGCGACAACCTCAGCCGCCCCGACGTGCCGCTCACCGACAGCCCGCGTCAGCGCGTGTTCGCGCAGGCCAGCTGGGCGTTCCATCCGGAGTGGCGCCTGGTGGCCGACGGCGAGGCCGAGCAGGGGCGCATGGTCGCCTCCGTCGCGCCGGGCAACCGCAACGGCTACCTGCGCCTGCACGGTTACGCGAGCTTCGGCGCCAAGCTGGTGTGGTCGCCGCAGCCGGCGTGGGAGCTGGAGGCGGGCGGCCGCAACCTGGGCAACCGCTGGTACGAACTGTCCGACGGCTTCCCGATGCCGGGGAGGCGCTGGTTCGCGAACGCGAGCTACCGCTTCTGACGAGGTCTGCGGCCCGGCGTCGCGCGACGCCGGGCCGGCCTCACACGGCGACCGCGAGGATCACGTGCGAGGCCTTCACCAGCGCGGTCATGGGCAGGCCCGGACGGATGCCCAGCGCGTGCACGCTGGCGTTGGTCACCGTGGCCACCAGCCTGCGGCCGCCGGCCAGCGCCAGTTCGACCTCGGCGTTGACCGCGCCTTCGCGGCACGCTTCCACGGTGCCCGCCAGCGCGTTGCGCGCGCTGGTGCGCAAGCCGTCCGCGGCCGCGAGCAGCACGAACGTGGACTTGATCAGCGCGACCGCGCTGCCGCCCGGCGCCAGGCCCAGGTCGTCCACGCTGTGGTTGGTGATGATGGCGACCAGGCGGTCGCCGCCCTCCAGTTCCAGCGCGACCTCGCTGTTCACCGCGCCGCGTTCCACCGCGAGCACGGTGCCTTCGTACTGGTTGCGCGCACTGGTCTTCAGCATGAGATTCCCCAGTCTTCCCAACAGTTGGTCGAGGTCGTTCGGATTGGCCGGGTCGGCCGAGTCCGCCAGCAGCCGTCGCTGCAGCGCGGTCAGCGCCCGGTGGAAGGCCAGCACGCGCTGGCCCATCGCGGTGAGGCTGGCGCCGCCGCCGTGGCTGCCGCCGGTGGTGGTGGCGACCAGCGGTTCGCCGGTCAGCGTGTTCAGCGCGGCGATCGCGTCCCATGCGCCCTTGTAGCTCATGCCGATGGCGCGGGCCGCCGCGCTGATCGAGCCGTGGCCGTCCAGCGCCTCGAGCAGGCGTGCGCGCTGCGGACTGAGGCTGCCGCTGGCGCCGCGCAGCTCGATCATCGGTTCCAGCGTGGGTGTCATGGCGCTTGGCGTCGGTTCGGCGCTTCCGGGAACACCGAGGCTAGCCTGTATGGGCCTCAGTCGCCAGGGTGGTAGGCGCGCTCGACGTGCCCCTGCAACTGCTCGGGCCAGAAATACACCGTGCGCAGGTTGCCGCTGGCATAGCGTTCGGCCTCGTCGGCGAAATGCGGCGAACCGGGGTGGCCGCTCTCGCCGCCGGCGGTGACGGCGCGGGCGCTCACCCGCGGGCCGAACTCCACCACGGCCACGAAGCTGTTGCCGCTGGAGCCGTAGTACTTCTTCGTGCCGGGCCAGCGGTGCGCGCCGAACGAGGCCAGCGAACCCCAGCGCGAGGACACGAACGGCACCGGGATGCTCGGCTTGCCATCGTCGAAGTGCGGCTTGATCGCATCGTCGAGGCGCTGGAAGCGGTTGATCCCGCCCCAGGCCACGCCCCAACTGCCGAAGTCCCGGGTGAGGCGGTCCACGGCTTCGTCCAGCGCGTGCAGGCGATCCCGCGTACCGCCGTCGCGCGCCATGTATTCGTAGGGCGAGACGCCGGCGGCTTTTGCTCCGGGCACGCTCTCGTCCCACAGCGTGTCGCCCCAGAACACCGCCAGCGAGGTGGGCATGGAGGCGATGCCCCAGCGGCAGTCCCAGTGGCGCAGCAGTTCGATCGGGCCCGCGAGTTTTGCTTTCAGCGGATCGCCGGCGGGCAGGGCGTCGTAATCCCTGGCGAGGATGGGAATGAGCCTGGCGAACTCGGGCAGGTACGAGTCGAACGCATCGGCGATCAGCTTCGGCGTGCTGAAGCCGCTGGCGCCGGTGAGCATGCGTGTGGCGTGGATGCCGCGCGGGTTCTCGCCGAAGGTGTCCATGTAGCGCGGGAAATCGGCCTGCTTCGGGCTGTACTCGCCGGCGGCGGAATACGGCCAGTCGTTGGTGTTCATCGCCCAGCCGTTCGGCGGGTTCACCGCCTGCGGCAGCTCGTTCAACGGCGTGGGTCCGTGCCAGTCGGTGGCCGGGTCGCTGCCGTCCACGAGTTTCGTGTAGTCGAAGCGGTTGTCGCGCTTCGGCACGAACTGCGGCATCAGGAACGCGATCTCGCCCTTGTCGTCGGCGAACAGCGTGTTGTTGGAGGAATTGGCCTTGAGCTCGGCCACCTTCATGTAGCTCGCGTAGTCGTGCGCCTTGGTGCGCAGCCAGCTCTGTTCCAGCGCGGCGACGGGTTTGTCCATCAGCGCCTCGGCGATCCACTTGCCGTTCTCGCGCTTCACGACGGGGCCGTGATGGGTGAAGTACGCGGTGAAGCTGCGCGTCTTCAACGTACCGTCGGCGGCGCGGTAGCGCACGGCGATCGCGCGTTCGGTCACCGGTCGCAGTTCCTTGCCGTAGCGGTAATACGGCTTGCCGTTCTGGTGTTCGATGGTCTCGGCGAACTCGTCCACCGCGTCGAGGCCGGTGGAGGTGTGCATCCAGCCGATGTGCCGGTTGAAGCCCTGGTAGACGAAGAACTGGCCCCAGGTCACCGCGCCGTAGGCGTCCAGTCCCTCGTCGCTGGACATCTGCAGCTCGGAGCGGAAGTAGAACGAGGTGTGCGGATTGATCAGCAGCAGCGCGTGGCCGTCGGTGGTGAGCTTCGGCGCGATCGCGATGCCGTTGGAGCCGGTGGGCTCGGCCCAGCTCGGCGGGTTGGTCCGGGCGAGTTGTGGCTGCGCATCGCCGTAGAACGCGGCGAGGTCCTTCAGCGAGACGCGTTCGATGTCGCCGCCGATGCTGCCCTCGGTGAAGGACAGCGCCATCCACGGCTCGAAATGCGCGATCGCCTTCGGGTGCACGTCCGGGTGGGTGGCGAGATACCAGTCGAGGCCGTCGGCCCAGGCGTCCATCAGCTTCCGCAGCCATGCGGGGCTTTGCGCGTAGAGCTTCTTCAGTTCCGCGGGATCGGTCCACAACTGCTGGCGCAGGTCCTGCCAGATCGCGGCTTCGCCCTCGGCCTGCGCGGTCCAGCCCAGCGCAGCGAGGTAGTTGCTCTCCACGCGGTTGAAGTCGTCCTCGGCCTGGGCGTAGGCCATGCCGAAGACCGCGTCGGCATCGGTCTTGCCGTGCACGTGGGCGATGCCCCAGTCGTCGCGGGTGATCGTCACGGCCTGGGCCTCGCGCTGCAGGCGCGCGTGTTCGGCGGTCTGCGCCGGGGCCGCGAAAGCCAGGCACAGGGCGAGCAGGGCCAGCCAAGGCCGGGCGCGGCGCAAGGCGGAAGTCGGACGGCGTGCGGTCATGCGGGTTCCCCAAAGGCATCAGGCCGGCGATGCGTCAGGCGTCGCGGCATACAGGTCGACGGGGCATGGTGCGGCGATCGCCGCGATCGGGCAAGGCAACGCATGGCCTGGTGCGGGACGCGTCCTGCCGTGTCGGACCCTGGAACGAACAGGCCCGCCATGCGGCGGGCCCATTCGTTCGCTTGCCGCTTGCTCAGTGCTGGCGGTCGTCGCGCCGTCCCTGGGGGGCGGCGCGACCGCGCTGCTCCGCGGGGTGGCCGGCCTGGGCGGGGCGCGCTTCGGCCGGCCGGTAGGCGGGCTGCGCATAGCGCTGCGCCTGCGGACGGGCCTGCGGCGCCGGTCGGTAAGCCTGCTGCGGATAGGACTGCGGCGCGGGCCGGTAAGCCTGCTGCTGCTGGCCCTGCGGCCGGTACGGGGCGCCGCGCTGGACATCGTTCGCCGGCGGCTGGTAGCGGTTCGGCGCACGGGTGCTGGTCGCCTCGCTGGCGTTCGACCGGGTGTAGCCGCGGTTGGCAGCCGCCGGGCGATAGCCGTCGTTGCGGTTGCCGCCCGGTTGCATCGCCCCGTTGGCGTGCGGCGCGAAGCCTGCCGAGCGCAGGGCGCCGTTGCGTTGCGGGTTGCCGGCGTTCTGCGGCGCCATGCGCGTTTCGCGCGCCGCCGTCGGGGCGGGCGCCGCGCCGTTTCGGTCGAACGCGCCGGCGCGCGAGGTGGCGCCGATCGGCGGCGTGCCGCGGTTCACCGAGGCGCGCTGCGACTGCATGCGGCCGGCCATGTCGCGCTGCTGTACCTGCGCCGCCACCGGGGCGACGCGGTGCTCGCGGCCCCAGGCCTGCTGCTGCGGGGTGGCGCGCGTGGCGATGCCGCGCGGGCCGCCGTTGTAGCTGGTGCGGTTGACGATGGTGGTGTGGTTGATCACGGTCCGGTTGTAGACGTTGGTGATGTTGTTGGTGACGCGGTTCACCGAGCGGTTGTAGTAGAAGCCGCCGCCGCGCCAGTAGCCGCCGTCGTAGCCGTAGCCGCCGTAGCCGTAGCCGTAGTTGATGCCGCCATAGAAGCCCACGTGGCGGCCCCAGTAGCCGGCATGGAAGATGTAGACGCCGCTGCTCCAGCCCCAGTAGCCCGGGGTCCACAGCGCGCCCACGAACGGCGCCAGCACCCAGGCGCCCGGCACCCAGTAGTAGTCGCCGCCGCCCCAGGCCCAGTAGCCCGGGGTCCAGATGTAGCCGGGGCCCGGGATCGCCGGCTGCACGTAGACGGGCAGCGGTGGCGGGGCGATGTTCACCGAGACGAACACCCCGGCGTGCGCCCGACCGGGCAGGGCGGCGAGGGCGGCCACGGCGAGCAGGGCCGCGGCGCCGCGGACCAGCCACAGGCGGCGCAGGGAAAAGCCGTTCGAGATGATGCGGGTCTGCATGGCGACCTCCCGGTTGCGGTGTGGGCATGAATAACGCAGACGTCGCCGCCACGGCGACACCCGGGCCCGGCCGCGTTGGGCGGGGTTCAGCGCGAGAGGCCAACCCGGAGCCGTCCGCGGGCCCGCCGGCCGTTGCCCGGCACGGGCCGGCATTCCAGGCCGGTGCCCACGCGTTCCGTGCACCGCGCTCGCCCGCGAAGGCTATGCTCGGGCCTGCACTCGACTCCTGGACCGCGTGCGCGCTGCCATTCGCTGGGAGCGGCATGGCCGATGTCCGGAGGCATGGATGAAAGAATTTCCGCGACGCGTTGCGCCGCGGGGTCGCGGCCGGCCTCCGGGCCCGGTTCCCTGCCGGTCGTGTGATTCAGCAACAACCGGATCACCAACCACGACTTGTTCCAGGAGAATGACATGCATACCCGTTTTGAACGCAGCGGCCCGTTGACCGAGCTGGCCAGCTATCCGCAGTGGGCCCAGGACATGGTGGGCGATTGCGAGGATACCCGTCGCCGCGTGCTCGGCCACGAGATCTGGGCGCGAATGATTGCGCTGGAGCTGGACGAGCCCTCCACGCACAACTTCATGGCCGGCCTGTGGCCCTTCATCGAGCGCTTTCCCAGCTACATGGCGCTCAACCTGCTGAAGACCCGCTACGGGCGCAGTCCCGGCGACGACATGGCGCGCCGCTGGCTGGTGCGCAACATCCGTGTCGAGCAGAACCACGCCGAGTACTGGCTGAACTGGGCCGAGGGGGCAGGGGTGTCGCGCGACGACCTGCTGCACAAGCCGGCACCCGCGGGCACCGACGGCCTGTACCGCTGGTGCGAGGAGATCAGCGAGCAGGGCACGCTGGCCGCCGGCATGGTCGCCACGAACTACGCCATCGAGGGAGCCACCGGCGACTGGTCGCACATGATCTACGAAAGCGAGAAGTACCGTGAAAGCTTCGCGCCCGAGGTGCGTGCCTCCAGCCTGCGCTGGTTGCACCTGCACGCGGCCTACGACGACACCCATCCGTGGGAGGCGTTGGAGATCGTCTGCACCTTGATGGGCACCAGGCCGGCGCCTGCCGACGTGGCGCATCTGCGCGAATGCATCGAGCGCAGCTACATGTGCATGATCCTGCTCGGCGACCGCTGCATACGCACGCACCACGAGCTGCCCTTGCTGCGCGAGGTCGCCGCCTAGCAATTCCCGCTGGACCGGACCGGGCTGCTGGCGGATGATTCCCGCCAGCACATTCGTGGAGTCCCGAGGCATCGGTGGCACAGGGAAGTGCCGCACGCTCGGGGGGACGGGAATGCCTGCCTGACGGGGACGGGTACGGCCGGATGCCGGCCCGTCGGCTCGAAAAACGTCAGGGCGACGGATTCCGGGATTTGCGCAGCGGGGAAGGCATGAGTTCGTTCAGAAGCCTGCAACAGCCTTTGTGGCGGCGCCTGATGCCCCTGGCCTGGGGGTTGGTGGCAGCCGTTGCACTGGTGATGACGCTGGCCTGGGGCGGGCTCCAGGTCCAGGTCACCCTTGCCGGCTTCCTCAACAGCGAAAGCATCTGGTCCAAGGCGCAGAAGCAGGCGGTGATCGACCTCGCCAACTATGCCAGCCGCGGCGACGCGCGCGACCTGGCGGATTTCCGTGGAAACTACCAGGTGCTCGCCGCCGACCGCTGGGGCCGCGATGCGATCATCGCCGGCCACTACGATTCGGAACGCATCCACGAGGTATTCCGGCAGGGCAACATCCTGCCATCGGCGGAGCGTGGCATGACCTTCATGCTGGCCCATCTGTCGCGCGCCCCGTACATGGCCGAGGCGATCGCCGCGTGGCGTTCCACCGACGCGCCCATCGACCAGCTCGATGCGATCGCCAGCGAACTGCAGCGCGCATACGTCGCCGGAACGCCGCCGCCTGCCGAAATCGTCCGCCAGCGTGCCCGCATCGATGCCATCAACGCCTACATCGAGCCGCGCAGCAAGCATTTCTCGGAGGAGATGGTGCGCGGTGCGGTATGGCTGGGGCGCCTGTTGTTCGGCGCGGTGCTGCTGGCCATGGTGCTGGTGGCCTTGCTGTGGGTCGGCATGGCCCGGCGCGTGCTGGACCGCATCCGCGGCAGCGAGGAGCGCTACCGGCTGCTGTTCGAGAGCGCCGCCGTGGCGATCATCATGGTGGACGAGGTGAGCGGCCGGGTCGTGGAAGCGAACCGCCTGGCCGCGGTCTGGGCGGGGCGCGATCTGTCCGCGCTGCATGGCGCCAGTTTCGACGACTTGTTCGTGCCCGAATCCACCCACGCGGTCGGTCCTGCGCTGCTGTCGACGCTGTACGGCGGCGACGGTTCGGAGCGGCCGGTGGAGATGCAGGTCAGCCACACCACCTGGGGGCGGAGTACCGTGCGCCAGGTGATCATCCGCGACATTTCCGAGCGGGTGGCGCTGGAGCGCGAGCGGCGCGTGGCGTCCGAGGCGCTGGCCAGCATCGCCGAGGGCGTGATCATCGCCGACGCGAACCGCGAGGCGGTGTCGGTCAACGCGGCGCACGTGGAGATCACCGGCCTCACGGTGCAGACCATGCACGGGCGGCGCTTCGACGAGTTGCGCAGCATGCCCGACGGCACGCCGCTGCCGGAGTCGATCTGGTCCAGCATCGCGGGCGGCCGCCACTGGAGCGGCGAGGTGCTGGGGCGCCGCGCCGACGGCAGCACCTACCCCGAGCAGCTCAGCATCAGCGCGATCCGCGATCCGCAGCGCCAGGTGCTGCATTACGTGGCGGTGTTCAGCAACATCCACGCGGTGAAGGCCCAGCGGCGCCGGCTGGAACACATGGCCAGCCACGACCCGCTGACCGGCCTGCTCAACCGCGCCGAGTTCGAGCGCCGCTGCGAGGCGGCGATCGCGGCGGCGGCGCGCACCCGCACCGCGGTGGCGGTGCTGTTCGTGGACCTCGATGCGTTCAAGATCGTCAACGACAGCTACAGCCATGCGATCGGCGACCGCCTGCTGCAGAAGGTGGCGGAACGGATCGGGCGCCAGCTGGGCGGCAGCGACGTGGCCGGGCGCATCGGCGGCGACGAGTTCACCGTGCTGCTGGACCGGCTGGAGCTGCGCGAGGACGCGGGCGCGATCGCCGAGCGCCTGCTCGCCAGCCTCTCCGAACCCATGGTGGTGGACGACTGCGAGATCGCGCTGAGCGCCAGCATCGGCATCGCCGGCTACCCGCTGGACGGCGCCGACACGCCCACCCTGATCGCGAACGCCGACGCCGCGATGTACGTGGCGAAGTACAGCGAACGCAACACCTTCCGCTTCTACACCCCCATCATGCAGGCCGACGCCCGCCAGCGCCTGCTGCTGGTGTCGGAGCTGCGGCGGGCGCTGGTCGAGGACGAGTTCCGCCTGTGCTTCCAGCCCAGCGTGGAACTGCGCAGCGGGCGCATCGTGGCGGTGGAGGCGCTGCTGCGCTGGCAGCATCCCCGCCGCGGCGAGCTGCCGCCGTCGGAATTCATCCCGGTGGCGGAAAGCCTGGGTCTGATCCGCCGCATCGACGAGTGGGTGCTGCAGTCGGCCTGCGCACAGATCAAGGCCTGGGACCGTGCCGGCGTGCCGCCGATACGCGTGGCGGTGAACGTGTCGGCGCGCTGGTTCGGCCATGCCGGCTTCATCGCCCACCTGGACCGCACGCTGCAGTCGCACGGCGTGGCGCCGGGGCGGCTGGCGCTGGAGATCACCGAAGGCACCATGCTGCGGCTGGGCGACGACACCGAGCGCACCATGCGCGCGCTGCACGGCCTGGGCGTGGAAGTGGCGATCGACGACTTCGGCACCGGCTACTCCTCGATGGCCTACCTGAAGCTGCCGTCGGTGACCAGCCTGAAGATCGACCGTTCCTTCATCACCGGCCTGCCGAACGACGCGAACGACGTGGCGATCGTCGAGGCGATCATGGCGATGGCGCACAGCCTGGGCCTGAACACCATCGCCGAGGGCATCGAGACCGAGGCCCAGCACGCGTTCCTGCTGCATAACGGCTGCCACGAGGGCCAGGGCTACCTCTACGCCGGCGCGCTGCAGCCGGCGGCGGTCGAGCGCCTGCTCAGCCCGCGTCCGCGGCAGGGTCCCGCGCAGCTCAGCCTGGTGCCGCCCAAGCGCGGCTGAGCGGTTGGCCTACCAGTACAAGGCGGGAAACAGGCCCTTGAGATTGCGCACCTTGGGCGCGTCGTTGATCGCGATGTAGGGATCGCCCGGATGACGGCGGGCGTAGTCCTGGTGCCAGCCCTCGGCCGGGTAGAACGCCTGCAGCGGCGCCACCCGGGTGACGATGGGCGCGGTGTAGACGCCGGCCTTGCCGAGCTGGGCCAGGTAGGCGTCGGCGATGCGCTGCTGTTCCGGCGTGGCGTAGAACACCACCGAGCGGTACTGCGTTCCGCTGTCCGGCCCTTGCCGGTCGAGTTGCGTGGGATCGGTGGCCACCGAGAAGAACACCTGCAGCAGCTGTCCGTAGCTGACCTGGGCGGGGTCGAACAGCAGCTTCACCGATTCGGCATGGCCGGTGCCGCCGTCGCTGACCTGGTCGTAATGCGCGGTGGCCGCGCTGCCGCCGCTGTAGCCGGCCCAGGTCTTGCGCACGCCGCGGACGTGGTTGAACACCTCCTGCACGCCCCAGAAGCAGCCGCCGGCGAACACCGCGACCTGTTCGCCGTGCGCGGCGCTGCGTGGCGCATCCAGCGCGGGTGGGGGCAGTTTCGCGGCCGCGGCGGCCGAAGGCGGCAATGCGCAGGCGCCCAGCACGCCGAACAGGAGAGCGGCGGCCAGGCTGCGGACGGGGCGGGGGCGGGCGGACATGGCGGATCTCGCAAGGCGGGGATTCCCTGGTGCTTCGCCGGCGGGGCCGCTGCGGTTACCTGCAGCCCGGCCCGATGCTACCGTGGCCGGACCCATCGGAGTCAGCAGCATGTCCGACACGATAGACCTTGCCGCCTACCTGCGACGCATCGGTTACCGCGATGCGCCGACGGCGGACGTGCCCACGCTGCGCGCGCTGGCGGCGGCGCATGCGGCGGCGATTCCGTTCGAGAACCTCGATCCGCTGCGCGGCGTGCCGGTGCAGCTGGAACTCGACGCGCTGCAGCGCAAGCTGCTGCACGAAGGGCGCGGCGGCTACTGTTTCGAGCAGAACCTGCTGTTCGCCGCGGCGCTGCGCGCGATCGGCTTCACCGTGCACGGCCTGATCGCGCGCGTGCTGTGGAACCAGCCGGAGGACACGATCACCCCGCAGACCCACATGCTGCTCAGGGTGGAGGTGAACGGCGAGACCTGGCTGACCGACATCGGCTTCGGCAGCATGAACCTGGCCGGCGCCGTGCGCCTGGAACCCGGCGTGGCGCAGCCCACCGGGCTGGAATCGTTCCGGCTGCAGGAGCATGGCGGCGAATGGCGCATGCAGGCCTGCGTGCGCGGCGACTGGCTGACGCTGTACCGCTTCGATACCGGGCCGCGCGAATTCATCGACTACGTGGTGGCGAACCACTACGTCTCCACTTTTCCCACGTCGAACTTCGTGCGTCACCTGATCGTGGCGCGCACCGCCAGCGATCGCCGGCTGACCCTGCGCGACCGCGAGTTCACCGTGCGCCGGCCGGACGCGGAGCCGGAGCGGCGCACGCTGCGCGACGGCGAGGAGATGTGCCGGGTGCTGGAACGGGAGTTCCTGCTGCGCCTGCCGGACCGCGCCGCGCTGCGGCAGCGGCTGGATGCGTTGCCGCCGGTTTGAGCGTGCTGCGGCGGCTCAGCCGCCGATGTCGACCACGCGTATCTCGATCCCGCCCACGCGTACCACCTGGCCGGCGCGCAGCTTGCGCGTCTTGCGCGATTCCGGTTCGCCGTCCACCGTCACCGCGCCGCTGGCGACCAGGTGCTTGCCGGCGCCGCCGCTGTCGCACACGCCGGTCAGCTTGAGCAGGTTGTCGAGCTTGACGTGCTCGCGGTCGAGTTCGAAGAGGATGGTCTGTGCGCTCATGCGTGGTCGGGCTGTTCGTCGTCGGGCAGGGCGAGGAAGGCGAAGAAGGGGCGGTCCTGCTCGGTGGCGAAGGTCGCGGCGTCGTCCAGTATGCCGAGCAGGATGTCGAAGCTCGCCGCGTCGGCCTGGCGCAGCGCATCGGCATGGGCGAACAGCAGCGCGTGGCCGTCGGCGGGGCGCCACGACGGATCGCGCAGGCAGTCGGCGAGCGCGTCCCAGTTCCCGCCGAAGTCGGCTGGCAGCGGCAGCGCGGCGGCCATGCGATCGAGCAGGTCGGCCTTGTCGCGGCAAGCGGCGAGGTCGACGCGGCATACACCCAGTTCCTCGCGGGCGGCCGCGTTCGCCATCGTGTCCAGGTCGGCCCCGTCCACGAAATAGACGCCGTTGTGGGCGGGGCGGCTGAGGTCGAGGCTGGCGTCGCGCGTGCTCATGGCTGCACGTCGAAGCGGCGGAAGCTGCGGTAGTGGTCGTCGGTGTAGTAGTACGCCACGGGCGGGGTGCCGCCGGTGATGATGCGGCGCGCGCCGCGAGTGCGCGCGCCGGGCGTCTCCACCGTGTACTCGTGGTAGTAGCCGCGCGGTTCCTGCGGCAGCAGGCCTTCATAATTGCCGAACACCACGCCGTCCTGGCTGTGCGGGAACGGGCCGCCGCGCGCGATCAGCGCCAGCGTGTCGCGGGCCTCGGGCGGCAGGAAGGCCGGCAGGGCGGCGACGCCGCCGTCGCTGGCGGGGGTAGGGCCGGGAGCGGCGCCGGGCACGGCGGCTGGCACCGCGGCCGGCGTGGCCGGGGTCGGCGTCTGCGCCTGCCGGTTCCACAGCACCGCGACCACGACCAGCGCGAGTACGAGCAGGGGTTTCCAGTAGCGCATGCGGCGGGCCGGCGGGGAGCGGGAGGCGAGTCTAGCATTCGCTTCCGGCGGCCCGGCTTCCCCGTTCGCAGGAAATTGCGCACACTCGGCCCTCCAGCCGTGGCGCACTGGCGCGCCGCGGTCCTGCCAGGAGTGGACGCTTGAACATCGCCAGCGATCGTGCGCGGCTGCCGCGGCAGATCCCCTACATCATCGGCAACGAGGGCTGCGAGCGTTTCTCGTTCTACGGGATGCGCAACATCCTCACCCCGTTCCTGATCACCAGCCTGCTGCTGTACCTGCCCGAGTCCGAGCGGCCGGGCGCGGCGAAGGACGTGTTCCACAGCTTCGTGATCGGCGTGTACTTCTTCCCGCTGCTGGGCGGCTGGCTGGCGGACCGCTTCTTCGGCAAGTACTCCACCGTGCTGTGGATGAGCCTGGTGTACTGCCTGGGCCACCTGTGCCTGGCGCTGTTCGAGCACCATCGTGGCGGTTTCTTCCTGGGGCTGGGGCTGATCGCGCTGGGCGCGGGCGGGATCAAGCCGCTGGTGGCCTCGTTCGTGGGCGACCAGTTCGACCAGTCGAACAAGCATCTCGCGAAGCTGGTGTTCGACGCGTTCTACTGGATCATCAACTTCGGCTCGTTCTTCGCCTCGCTGCTGATGCCGATCTTCCTGCGCCAGTTCGGCGCGGCGGTGGCGTTCGGCATCCCGGGCGCGCTGATGTTCGTGGCCACCGTGGTGTTCTGGTCGGGCCGCAGGCAGTACGTGATGCTGCCGCCCGCGCCGCCCGACCGGGACGCGTTCTCGCGGGTGATCCGCACCGCCCTGCTGGCGCACGCGCCGGGGCAGGCGCGGCCGGGACTGTGGGTGGCGGTCGCCGGGGTGGCGGTGGCCGGCGCGGCCTTCGTGCTGCTGCCGCAGCTGGGTTTCGTGGTGGTTGCCTGCCTCGCCCTGGTGGCGCTGATCGGCGGCGTGGGCGGCGGCGCCTGGCTGCAGCTGGAGCGGGCGCGCGGCGTGCATCCCGACGCGGCGGTGGACGGCGCGCGCAACGTGCTGCGCGTGCTGGTGATCTTCGCGCTCACCACGCCGTTCTTCTCGCTGTTCGACCAGAAGGCCTCGACCTGGGTGCTGCAGGGCAACGAGATGCGCATGCCCTCGTGGTTCCAGTCGGCGCAGATGCAGGCGCTGAATCCCTTGCTGGTGATGCTGCTGATCCCGTTCAACAACCTGGTGCTGTATCCGCTGCTGCGCCGGCGCGGCTGGGAGCCGACCGCGCTGCGCCGGATGACCGCCGGCATCGCGTTCAGCGGCCTGGCGTGGATCGTGGTGGGCGCGCTGCAGGTGATGATGGACGGCGGCACGCCGCTGTCCATCCTGTGGCAGATCCTGCCCTACATGCTGCTGACCATGGGCGAGGTGCTGGTGTCGGCCACCGGCCTGGAGTTCGCCTACAGCCAGGCGCCCGCCTCGATGAAGGGCGTGGTGATGAGCTTCTGGAACCTCACCACCACCGTGGGCAACCTGTGGGTGCTGCTGGCGAACGCGGCGGTGCGCAACGAGGCGGTGACCGGCGCGATCGCCGGCACCGGCCTGGGCCTGGTGGCGTTCCAGATGTTCTTCTTCGCCGCGTTCGCGCTGGCCGCCGCGCTGGCGTTCGGCCTGTACGCACGACGCTACCGCGAGGTGGACAACTACCGCGCCTGACCGCGCCGCAACTGCTCGCCCAGCGCGATGCCGAGCACCAGCCAGCACGCGCCAAGCGCATAGCCTGCCAGCACGTCGCTGAGGTAGTGCACCTGCAGGACCACCCGGCTGAAGCCGATGACGGCGATCAGGGCCACCGCCGCGGTGATCACGTCGCGGTGGCGTTGCGGCGGCCACAGGCGCAGCAGCAGCCACGCGAGCATGCCGAAGAACACCATCGAGCCGGCTGCATGGCCGCTGGGGAAGCTGAAGCCGGTTTCGACGATGAAGCCGTGGCCGCCGAACGGCCGCGGCCGCTGCACGAATTGCTTGATCGCCTCGTCGCTGCCCGCGACCCCGCCCAGCGCGACGGCCCATGGCAGGAACAGGTGCCAGCGCCGGCGCAGCGCCAGTGCCAGCGCGATCGCGCAGGCGGCGACGACGAGCAGCCAGGGATCGCCCGCATGGGTGACGACGGCGACGACCTGCAGCAGGTTGCGCGAAAGCCCGTCGTGCAGCGCCTGCGCCAGCGCCATGTCGAACTCGACCAGCGCGGTCCGTGTCCACACCGCCCAGGCGAGCAGCAGGAACAGCGCCGCGAACAGCACCAGCAAGGTCGTCGCGGTATCCAGCCGCAACGCGAGGTAGCCGTCCCTGCCGGTGGCCGCCAGCCGGCTCCGGCGCGCGCGGCGCCAGGCGAAGTCGGCGACCAGCAAGGCCAGGACCAGCACTCCCGCCCACAGGCCCAGGACGTGCCTGCTGATCCAGAAGGGAAGGTTGTCCATGGAACTCCGGCAAGGCGCTGGGCGACAGCGCAGCTTGCCGGATGGCGGGCGTGACTTCCAGCGCTGGCCCCGCCGCAGTTTTGCCGCAATAGTGGCGTGGTTCATGTCGATGGAGCCCGTGATGTCCCAGCAACCCCTTTCCCTGCGCGTGGCGCTGTGCGGCGCGTTGCTTGCGCTGACCACCGGGGCGCTGGCCCAGACCGCGCCGGCCGCGGCCGCGACGGTGGCAACGGCCCCGGCGCAGCCGGCCCTGCCGGCCCAGTTGCAGGATTTCGACGCCTACGTGGCCGACGCCTTGAAGACCTTCAAGGTGCCCGGCGTGGCGGTGGCCATCGTCAAGGACGGCAAGGTGGTGCTGGCGCAGGGCTACGGGGTGCGCGAGCTGGGCCAGCCGGCGAAGGTGGACGCGGACACGCTGTTCGCGATCGCCTCCAACACCAAGGCGTTCACCGCGGCGGCGCTGCAGATGCTGGCGGACCAGGGCAAGCTGGACATGGACGGCCGGGTGATCGACTACCTGCCGTGGTTCCGCATGAGCGACCCCTACGTGACGCACGAGATGCGCGTGCGCGACCTGCTCGCGCACCGCAGCGGCCTCAGCCTCGGCGCGGGCGACCTGCTGTACTGGCCGCCGACCAGCTACACCACCGAGGACGTGGTGAAGCGCCTTGCCGACGTGCCGATCAAGAACAGCTTCCGCGGCCACTACGCCTACGACAACATCCTGTTCGCGGTGGCCACGCTGGTGATCGAGAAGGTCTCCGGCCAGAGCTATGCCGACTTCATCCGCCAGCACATCTTCCAGCCGGTGGGCATGGACGAGTCGCTGGTGGACATGACCCACCTCAAGCCCGGCATGGACGCGGCCACCGGCCACGCGCCGTACAACTTCAAGGACATCAAGCCGGTGCCGCCGATGGCCTGGCTCAACGACCCCGGCGCGGGCGGCATCTACGCCAGCGTCAACGACCTCGCGAAGTGGATGAACCTGCAGCTTGCCGGCGGCCAGCTGCCGGACGGCAAGCGGCTGTTCTCCGAGAAGGCCCATCGCGAGATGTGGTCGATGCTCACGCCGATCCCCATCGGCAAGCCGCCGATTCCGGAGCTGGCGCCGCTGGTGCCGCAGTTCTCCGGCTACGGCGAAAGCTGGTTCCTCAGCGACTACATGGGCAGCAAGCTGGTGTGGCACACCGGCGGCTGGCCGGGCTTCGTCTCGCGCCTCACCCTGGTGCCGCAGCTGCATCTGGGCGTGGTGGTGCTCACCAACATGGAGTCCGGCGCCGCGTTCAACGCGCTGACCTACCGCGTGCTCGACGCCTACATCAACCCGGCGCAGAAGACCGACTGGGTGGCCGCGTACGCCAAGGCGGTGAAGAAGGGCGAGGCGAAGGCCGACGACAGCTGGGCCAGGCACGAAGCCGCGCGCGACAAGAACGCCAAACCCTCGCTGCCGCTGTCCGGCTACGCCGGCACCTACCGCGATCCGTGGTACGGCGACATCGTGGTCGGCGACGAAGGCGGCAAGCTGCGCCTGCGCTTCAGCAAGACGAAGCAGCTCGTGGGCACGATGACGCCGTGGCAGCACGACACCTTCATCGTGCGCTGGGACGACCGCGCGCTGAATGCCGACGCCTTCGTGAACTTCGCGCTGGACAACGACGGCCACGTGCGCGAGATGCGCATGCAGCCGATCTCGCCGCTGACCGATTTCAGCTTCGACTTCCAGGACCTGCGGCCGGTACCGGTAAAGGCCGGCGCGAAGAACGATTGAGCCTTCAAGCCCCTCTCCCTGTGGGAGAGGGGCTGGGACGAGGGTCCGGGCCGGGCGGAACACGCGCCAGCGCCGGACCCTCATCCATGTTGCAGCACCGCCCACGTTGCCAGACCGAAAAGGGGATCACCATGCGTTCCAGTCGTCCCGTAGTCGCCGCGCTGCTCGGTTGCGGCCTGCTGTGCTCCACCGCTGCGTTCGCGCGCGACACTGCGCCCGCGGTACCCGCCCACCGCTACTTCCATGTGCAGCTGGGCGGCGCCCAGACGCAGCCGGTCTCCGGCCGCCTGCTGCTGTTCGCGACCGAAGCGACGGCGGCGGAGGCGGCCGCGAAGGAACACGGCGGCGACGGCAAGGTGGATGAGGTGGACACCAGTCCGTTCTTCCCCACGCGTACCGCGGTGGCGGCACGCGAGCTGGAGCGCCTTGCGCCTGGACAGATGGTGGACATCGACGCCGACGGCACCGCGTTCCCGCAGGGCTGGTCGCAACTGCCGCCGGGCGACTACTACGTGCAGGCCGTGCTGGACGTGCACCACGACTACAACTACGGCGGCCGCGGCGCGGGCGACCTGGTGAGCCCGGTGGTGAAGGTGCATCTGCCCACCGCGAGCATCCCCAGCCTCAGCCTGGACCAGGCGTTGCCTGCGCGCGATCCGTGGCAGCTGGGCCGCCGCGCCACGCCGGACATGCAGGCGGCGCTGGCCGCCGCGCGCGCCCATGCGCACGACATCGATTTCACCAGCCCGGCGCTCACCGCGTTCTGGGGCCGGCCCGTCCACATGCGCGGCCGCGTGCTGCTGCCGCCGGACTACGACGCCAAGGCGAAGACCACGTATCCGACCGTGTATTACACGCACGGCTTCGGCGGCAACGACGACCGCCTGGTCGGCCCGCTGGTCGGCGTCTACGCGGCGATGGCCAAGGGCGAGATGCCGCCGATGATCTGGGTGTTCCTCGACCAGTCCAGCCCCACCGGCACGCACGAATTCGCGGACTCGGTGAACAACGGGCCGTGGGGCAGTGCGCTCACCGCCGAGCTGATCCCGCAGCTGGAAAAGACCTGGCGCATGGACGCGAAGGCCAGCGGCCGTTTCCTGCAGGGCCATTCCTCGGGCGGCTGGGCCACGCTGTGGCTGCAGACGCGCTATCCGGAGATCTTCGGCGGCACCTGGTCCACCTCGCCCGACCCCAGCGACTTCCACGACTTCACCGGCGTGGACCTGTACGCGCCGCACGCGAACGTCTACCGCAAGGCGGACGGCACGCCGTATCCGCTGGTGCGCGACCACGGCAAGGTGATCGCCACCTTCCAGCAGTTCGCGCAGCTGGAACGCGTGCTCGGCGCGTACGGCGGCCAGATGGGCTCGTTCGACTGGGTGTTCTCGCCGCGGGATGAGGACGGCCGTCCGCAGCCGATGTTCGATCGCGACACCGGTGACGTCGATCCCGCCGTGGCGGCGTACTGGCGCGACCACTACGACATCGCGCATCGCCTGCAACAGCACTGGCCGGAACTGAAGGGCGCGCTGGACGGCAAGATCCACCTCTACGTGGGCACCGCCGACACCTTCTACCTGGACGGCGCCGCGCACCGGCTCAAGGCCGTGCTGGACGGCTTGCATGCGAAGTCCGACATCCGCTTCCTCCCGGACCGCACGCACTTCGACCTGTACGGCATCGGCGACGACCGCCAGGGTCTGCTGAAGGAAATTGCGTGGCAGATGTACGCGGTGGCGCGGCCGCACTCGACGCTGAAACCGCAAGCCAAACCCTGACGGCGATGCATCAGCCAGCCTTCATCACAGCGACCCGGTTTTGCGGCATAGTCTGCGCGCCGGCGCCGGGTATCAGCGCGCGGTCGCCACGATGATCCCTTACAACGCAGGAAGGAGTCTGAAGATGAAAGCATCCATCGCGTTTGCCCTGGCATTCGGCTGTCTGCTGGCTATCCCGGCCGCGCAGGCGCAGCAGTCCGCCGCACCCGCGGGTTCCACCGGCCAGTGCAAGGACGGCAGCTACACCAGCACCGCCACCAAGCGCGGCGCCTGCCGCGGTCACAAGGGCGTGCAGGAGTGGTATGCCGCCGACGCCGCGCCGGCCAAGGCATCGAAGAAGGAAGCGAAGGCGGAGGCCGCCGGGGCCGCAGCAGCGGCGGGCGCGCCGAAGAAGTCCATGGGCTGGACCAAGCCGGCGGCCACCGCGGCGCCGGCTTGGTC
>NZ_NJIC01000021.1:96266-123629 GCF_013620825.1 Rhodanobacter sp. PCA2
AAGGGCGGGGCCCGCCGCCGCGGCGGCGCCTGCCGCTGCAGCGCCTGCTGCGCCCGCCGCTGCTGCGGCCCCGGCGGCCGCGCCGAAGAAGTCCATGGGCTGGACCAAGCCGGCGGCCACCGCGGCGCCGGGCGGTGGCGCGGGCATGGTCTGGGTCAACGACAGCAGCAAGGTCTACCACTGCCCCGGCGACAAGTGGTACGGCAAGACCAAGCACGGCGAGTACATGAGCGAGGCCGATGCGAAGGCCAAGGGCAACCACGCCGAACACGGCAAGGCCTGCACGCAGTAAGTTCCTGCGTTGCTTGCCGCCGTTCGGCGGCAGCAGAACGAAGGCCGGCGCAAGCCGGCCTTCGTTCGTTCCGGGGAGCTTGTGCGTCGGCAACCGCGGACGGGCGACGCGATGGGCGCGCCGTCGCTTGTCCGTGAACGCGGCGCGCCGGATCGGCCGGTTCGGCAAATCGCAAGCGCGGAATGCTCCGGAATCACGCCCAGGGGTCGTAGCTGCCGAACGACCACAGGTGGCCTTCCGGATCGCGGCAGCTGTAGCCGGCGCCGCCGTAATCCTTCACCTCGTACTTGTCCACGATCATGGCCCCCGCCGTTATGGCGTGTTCGTAGTGGCGCCTGCAATCGGCGACCACCACGTAGGTGCACTGGGTTTCGCGGCCGCCGACCTCGTCGGGCTGGGCGATGCGCCGCCCGAACGTGTCGTCGCGCACGCTGCCCAGCATCAGCATGCCGTTGCCATGGACGAGCTGCGCGTGCGCCACGCCGCCGGCATCGTCGTCGTACACGGCATGCTTCTCGAAGCCGAATGCGTGGCACAGCCAGTCGATCATGGCGTGGGCGTCGCGGTAGCGCAGGCAGGGGATCAGGCTGCTGCCGTGGATGGCGTCCGGCATGGCGTACTCCTCGCAGGGCTGGAGTACGCAGCCTACGCCGCGGCGCGTGATGCGGTCTTGTAGATTTTTCCGCCCGCCTCAGTCCAGCGGCACGTGGTTCGGATACGGCCCGCGCAGAGCCGCGAACGCGGCCGGCGTGATGCCCGCGAACTCGCGGAACTGGTGGCTGAGGTGGGCCTGGTCGCAGTAGCCGCTGTCGGCGGCCACCTCGCTCCAGCGTATCTCGGCCTGTGGATGCGCCTGCGCCACCACGGCGCGGAAGCGCAGCAGCCGGGCGAACTGTTTCGGCGTCATGCCGACCTGCTGGCGGAAACGCGTGCCGAAGCGGTGCGCCGACCAGCCGCTGTCCCGCTGCAGCAGGCCGATGCGCGCCAGTTGCGGCGTGCGGCCCAGCATCGCGGCGGCATGGGCGATCACCGGATCGAGCGCGGGTTCGGGGTGCAGGCGGCGCAGCCAGCCTTCCAGCAACGCAAGCCGGTGCAGCGGCAGCGGCGTCTCCAGCAGGCGCTGGCGCAAATGGCGCGCGGATGCCCCGAGCAGCGCGTCGAGATCCACGTCGCGCCGGCACAGCTCGCCGATGTCGATGCCGAGCAGCGCGTGCGCGCCGCCGGGGCGGAAGCCCAGGCCCATCACGCGGACCTGCTCGGCGGTGTCGATGATCCAGCTGCGCAGGTACGGGCCGCCGATCACGCTGCCGGAGGCGCGCAGGCAGGCGCCGGCGTCGTTCCAGACGCGGGTTTCGTCCTCGTGCAGGTTGATGATCAGCGCGGTGCCCGGCACCGGCAGGATGCGTTCGCGGCCGGGCGCGGCGGGCGGCATGTCCCAGTCCCAGATCGTCTCGATCAGGCTGTCCAGCGGCGGTGCGGGGACGATGCTGTGCCAGCCCATTGCTGCGCTGCTCCCCGCGCCGATGTCACGAAGTCTGCGATGGCACGGCGGGGCTGTCCTCGCCCAGCGGGCCCAGCGTGCGCACCACCATGCTCTGCGGCGTGGACAGCGGCAACTGCGCCTCGCGCAGGCGCCGCAGGATGTCGAACAGGATGTCGCTCTTCACCGCCGCCACGTCGCGCGGACTGCGCACGTAGGAAACGATGCTGAAGGTCATCGAGCTGGCGTTGATGTTGTCCAACTGCACCATCGGCGCCGGGGTGCCCAGCGTCGACGGATGCGCCTTCAGCGCGTCCACAATCAGCTGGCGCGCGCGCGCCGCATCGGTGTCCAGCGGCATCGGCAGCAGGATGCGCACGCGGCCCTGCGCGCTGCCGTGGGTCACGTTGCGCACGTTCTGGGTGATCAGCTGCGAATTCGGCACGATCACGGTGGAGCGATCCCACAACTGGATCTCGGTGGCGCGCACGTTGATGCGGCGGATGTCGCCCTCGATCTCGCTGGACAGGCTCACCCAGTCGCCCACCTTCACCGGCCGCTCCACCAGCAGGATCAGGCCGGAGATGAAGTTCTGCACCACCGCCTGCAGGCCGAAGCCTATGCCCACCGACAACGCGCTGGCGATCCAGGCGATGCTCTGCAGGTTCACGTTCAGCGCCACCAGCGCCAGGCCGAACACCAGCACGCTGCCAAGGTAGCCGAGCAGGGTGACGATGGATTCGCGCAGGCCCGCTTCCATCGACGTGGTGGGCAGCAGCCGCTCGGCCAGCCAGCGCTTGAGCATGCGCAGCAGCAGCAGGCCGACCACGAACACCAGGATGGCCTGGAAGATCGTGCCGACGCTGATCGGCAACTGGCCCAGTTGCAGCTTGCCGAACAACTGCAGCGTGCGCTGCACCAGTTCTCCCGGCCCGGTATAGAACGGCGCCAGCACCAGGGCCAGCGCGGCCAGCACCAGGGCCACCCGGACCAGGCCGGCGAGCACGGTGATGACTTGTTCCTGCGTCTCCGGCGGGAGGTCGTGGGCGGCCTTCGCGCGTGGCACGGCGTGGGTGCGCGAGGCCAGCAGCGCCTCGGCCAGGTCGCGCGCGAGCTGCAGCAACAGGTACAGGCTGGCCGCCACCAGGCCCGTCCACAGCATCTGCGCGGCGATGAAGAACGCCAGCGCGATATAGCCCAGGCAGACCGCCAGCCAGCACAGACCCACGCCCAGCGTGGCCCCGAGCCTGAGTACGCCCGACCACCACGGCCGCGGCGCCTGCTCGTCGTCGGCCGCGCCCTGTTCGTGGCGTGCGCGGTGCAACTGCAGCAGGACGAGCGCGACCAGCCCGGTAATCAGCAAGGCCAGCAGCGCGTGCAGGAACACCGTGGCCGGCAGGCTGGAGCCGATGCTGCGGATGACCCGCTCGGTGAGGCCGGTGAGCAGCGCCGCGCCGCCGATCAGCCAGGGGAAGCGGCGCAGGCGTCCGGCTGCGGCGTTGGACAGCGGCAGCAGCCGCCACGAGGCGCGCTTGGCGGACAGCAGCGCGCTGCCCAGGCCCGCCATCAGCGCGGCGAAGTAGATCGCGCGCACCGCCGAGGTGGCCATGGTGTCGAGATCCGCATCCAGCGTTTCGCCCCAGGCGATGCCCGCGTGGACCAGTTGCGCGGCCACCCCGATCACCAGCGTGGTCGACAGCGCCATCACCGCCGCCATCGCGCTGCGGCGCAGGTGGCCTTGCGGCAGCCAGCGCGCGGCGACGAACTGCCACAGCCGCTGCAGCGACCAGCGGCCGGCCACGAGCAGCAGCAACGCGGCGGCGAAGCACAGCAGCAGCGGCTGCCGGTTCGGTGGCTCCCAGGCGTCGCTCCATGCCTCGGACCAGCGGTCGGCCAGGCGTTGCACGCGCAGCATGTCGTTCGGCAGCGCGCGTGCCTGGTCGGACCAGAACACAGGGCCCAGCGGCGTGTTCGTGCGGGCGGTGAGGCGCGCCTGGAACGCGTCGTCGCGCAGGCCGGTGATCTGCACCACCAGTTGCTGGGCATCCAGCCCCAGCGATTTCGCCTGCACGATCTGCGCGTTGAGGGCCGCTTGCGCCTTGTCCTGCTGGCGGCGCTGCGCGGCCACTTCAGGCGCCTCCGGCGGCGCACCCTTGGCCGGCGCCGGCCCCAGCACGCTGAGCTGCGCCTGCAGCGCCGTCATCTGCGGCGCCAGGCTCGCAACCAGCTGGCGCGCCTGGTCCTGCACCTGCAGCGTGCTGGTGCGCAGGTCGGCCAGCGGCGGGGAGGGGGAGGTTGCCTTGTTCTTCTGCGCATCCGCCAGCGCCTTCTTCACCGCGTCGAGCTGGTCGCTGGACTGCTGCAGGATCTGCGCCGGCGTGGCGGCGGGGGCGGGAGTATCGGGTTCGGCCTGGGCCCGCGCAGGGGATGCGCCGAGCGCGAATACCAGGGCCAGCAGGAAGGCCGGAAGCGCCGGCAGGCGACAGAACGGGGTGCGCATGCCCGGCATGATCCGGGCCGGGCGGCGGACGGTCAATCGATGGCCGGGCCCGGGCATGGCTGACGTTCAGCCCGGCGCCTGCACACGCGGGTTTCACGCAGGCATGGCCAGCGGCCGCAGCGGGGGCGCACGACGGAGCGGCTCGCGTCGGCCCTTGCGAACACGCCGCCGGGCACCCACGCTAGGCATTCCCCCCCGCTGTTCGCGCGCCCCATGATCTTCCGCTGGTTCGAATCCCTGATCGACGCGTTCAAGGAGCCCGTCGACGGCATGCCGCCGAAGCCGGTGTGGCGCTTCTACGTGTTCTACCTGCGCCAGGTGTGGCCGGTGTTCGCCGCGGCCATCGTGGTCGGCTTCATGGTGGCCATCGTCGAGGTGTCGCTGTTCGGTTTCATCGGCCGCATCGTGGATATGGCGAAGGGCGTGCCGGCAACGGATTTCTTCCAGCGGCACGGCCGCGAGCTGCTGGGCATGGCGCTGGTGGCGCTGGTGGCGCGACCGGTGTTCAACAGCCTGCACGACCTGCTGGTGAACCAGGCCATCGTGCCCAGCCTCACCAACCGCATCCGCTGGCAGAACCACCGCTACGTGATCCGGCAGAGCCTGGGCTTCTTCCAGAACGACTACGCCGGACGCATCGCCAACCGCATCATGCAGACCGGCGGCTCGCTGCGCGAATCGGCGGTGCAGATCGTGGACGCGATCTGGTACGTGCTGATCTACACCGGCAGCGCCGTCGCGCTGTTCGCGCATGCGGACTTCTGGCTGGCCGCGCCGCTGGTGGCCTGGGTGTTCCTCTACGTTGGCCTGCTGTGGATCTTCATCCCGCGCATCAAGGAGCGCTCGTGGAAGGCCTCGGAAGCGCGCTCGAAACTGATGGGCCGCATCGTGGACGGCTACAGCAACGTGCTCACGCTGAAGCTGTTCGCGCATACCCGGCGCGAGGAGGCCTACGTGGCCGATGCGATGCTCGAGCAGACCGACAAGCTGCGCCGCATGACCCGCGTCACCACCACGCTGGACGCCAGCATCACCACGCTCAACGGTTTCCTCATCACCGGCACCACGGCGCTGGCGCTGTGGCTGTGGAGCGAGGGGCGCGTGACGGTGGGCGCGATCGCGCTGTCCACCGGGCTGGTGATCCGCATCAACAACATGTCCGGCTGGATCATGTGGGTGGTCAACGGCATCTTCGAGAACGTGGGCACGGTGCAGGACGGCATCACCACCATCGCCCAGCCGCGCGCGGTGCAGGACCGCGAGGGCGCGATGCCGCTGGAGGTGACCAGCGGCGCCGTGCATTTCCACGACATCCACTTCCACTACGGCAAGCAGGGCGGCGTCATTTCCGGGCTGGAACTGGCCGTGCGGCCGGGCGAGAAGATCGGCCTGGTCGGGCCGAGCGGCGCGGGCAAGTCCACCCTGGTGAACGTGCTGCTGCGCCTGTACGACCTCGAAGACGGTCGGATCACCATCGACGGCCAGGACGTGGCGCAGGTGACCCAGGAAAGCCTGCGCTCGCAGATCGGCGTGGTGACCCAGGACACCTCGCTGCTGCACCGCTCGATCCGCGACAACATCCTCTACGGCCGCCCCGACGCCAGCGATGCGCAGGTCGAGGACGCCGTGCGCAAGGCGCGCGCCGACGAGTTCATCCCGACCCTGATCGACGGCGAAGGCCGCATCGGTTACGAGGCCCTGGTGGGCGAGCGCGGCGTGAAGCTTTCCGGCGGCCAGCGCCAGCGCATCGCCATCGCCCGCGTGCTGCTGAAGGATGCGCCGCTCCTCGTGCTGGACGAAGCCACCAGCGCGCTGGATTCCGAAGCCGAGGCGGCGATCCAGGAAAGCCTCGACCTGCTGATGCAGGGCAAGACGGTGATCGCCATCGCGCACCGCCTCTCCACCATCGCGCGCATGGACCGCCTCGTGGTGCTGGACAAGGGCCGCATCGTGGAAACAGGCACGCACGCCGAACTGGTGGCGCGCGACGGCCTGTATGCGCGGTTGTGGAAACGGCAGACAGGCGGCTTCGTGGCGGCGGAGGACGAGTTGGCCTGAAGCAGGAAGGCCAGACGCGGAGGCGTCTGGCCTTGATGTCGATGGCGGTTACGCCATTCCAGGTGCTGCTATCAGCGCCCCCTTCCCAGCGACCCTCAACGTCATCCCGTCACCCTCAGCGTCATCCCGGCGAAAGCCGGACAAGCGCAAAGCGCGCAGAACACCCGCAGGGCGGCCCCGAAGGGGCGAGCGCAGCGAGTCATCCAGCGACTTTCGGTACCGATGTGCACAAGGCACTGGATTTCAGCTTCGCCGGGATGACGGAGGGTGTGGGAACCCGGGAGTGGGGCGTGGATACCCCAGCCCCCATCTTGCTCACGCCCCGATCGCGGTTTCCGCCTTCACGTACGGCAGGCCGTGCGCCGTGGCCACCGGCTCGCAGGTGACCTTGCCTTCGCACACGTTGAGGCCGTTGCGCAGGTGCGCGTCCTGCGCCAGCGCCTTCTTCCAGCCGTTGTTCGCCAGCGACAGCGCGAACGGCAGGGTGACGTTGTTGAGCGCGAAGGTGGAGGTGCGCGCCACGGCGCCCGGCATGTTGGCCACGCAGTAGTGCACCACGCCGTCCACCACGTAGGTCGGATCGGCATGCGTGGTCGCGTGCGAGGTTTCCACGCAGCCGCCCTGGTCGATGGCGACGTCCACGATCACCGAGCCAGGCTTCATGGTCTTCAGCATGTCGCGGGTGACCAGCTTCGGCGCGGCGGCGCCCGGGATCAGCACGGTGCCGATCAGCAGGTCGGCGCGGCGCACCAGTTCCTCGATGGCGGCGCGGGTGGAGAACACGGTGGAGATCGCGGTGCCGAACTGCGCCGCGAGGCGCTTCAGCGCGTCGGCCGAGCGATCCACCACGGTGACCTTGGCGCCCATGCCCACGGCGATGGTCGCCGCGTGCGTGCCGGACACGCCGCCGCCCAGGATCACCACTTCCGCCGCCGGCACGCCGGGCACGCCGCCCAGCAGCACGCCGCGGCCGCCCTGGGCCTTCTCCAGCGAATGCGCGCCCACCTGCGGAGCAAGACGGCCGGCCACTTCGGACATCGGCGTCAGCAGCGGCAGCGTGCCGTTCGACGCGGTCACGGTTTCGTAGGCGACGCAGATGGCGCCGGACTCGATCAGGTCCTTCGTCTGTTCAAGGTCCGGCGCGAGGTGCAGGTAGGTGAACAGGATCTGGCCCTTGCGGAGCTTCTTGCGCTCCACCGCCAGCGGCTCCTTCACCTTCACGATCATGTCGGCTTCGGCAAAGATCGGATCGGGGCCGTCCGCGAGGGTGGCGCCTGCCGCGACGTAGTCGGCGTCGCTGATGCCCGCGCCCAGGCCGGCGCCGGTTTCCACCACCACCTGGTGGCCGTGGTGCACCAGCTCCTGCACGGAGGAGGGGATGAGGCCCACGCGGTATTCGTGGTTCTTGATTTCTTTCGGCACACCGATGCGCATGGCTGCAGCTCTCTAGCGGAATGAAGGGCGGGGTCGGCCGGATCGGCGCCGACGGAGCGGCAGTATGATCGCTGTGTTGAGCAATTTCTCGCCGATTTGGGCCGGGTCAAAGCGTTCCTGTAGAATTTCGTTCTGGCAAATACCCTGGATTTGAAATTCCATGCACCAGCCTGATCCGGCCCTGGACGAACGGGATCGCGCCATCCTCAAGCTGCTGCAGCAGGACGGTCGGCTGACCAACCTGGAACTGGCCCAGCAGATCAACCTCTCGCCTTCGGCCTGCCTGCGGCGGGTGAAGCTGCTGGAGGAGCGCGGGCTGATCTCGCGCTACGTGATGCTGCTGGACGAAAAGGCCGTGGGCCTGCCGGGCACCGCCTTCGTGCTGGTGACGCTGGACCAGCAGGGCCGCACCGCGCTGGATGCGTTCGAGGCGGCGATCCAGCGCCACCCCGAGGTCACCGAATGCTGCCTGCTCGCCGGCGCAGCCGACTACATGGTGCGCGTGGCCTACGCCGACTCCGCGGACTTCGAGCGCATCCACACCGACATCCTCACCCAGCTCCCCGGCGTGGTGCGCGTGCAATCCACGCTGGCGCTGCGCACGGTGAAGAAGACCACGGAGTTGCCGGTGTAGGTCGGCGGCAGCCTGGTGCCGGCGGCAACGGGCGAGCCTTGTCTCCCGATGCCCGTCAGGTCAAGATCGGAGAAGAAGGGTGAGCCTTGCACGATCCTTCGGGGTTGCTGCGCGCGTTCCCTGCATGGGGCTTTTTCCGGCCCGCGCGCAGGGGTGCTGTTGCCGCGAGGGGAAGGAAGTGTCGGTAGCCAGACCATGCCATTGAAAATCGCCATACTGGAAGACAACGACGAGCTGCGCGAGAACATCCTGATTCCGGGGCTGTGCAAGCACGGGTTCGATGCCATGGGTGCGGCAACGGCGGCGGAGCTGTACCGGCACATGCTCAGCCACCGCTATGACATAGTGGTACTGGATATCGGCCTGCCCGATGAGGATGGCCTGACGGTGGCCAGGCACTTGCGGGACCTGTCCGGCGAACTCGGCATCGTCATGCTCAGCGCGGAGCAGGGCGAAAGCGACAAGCTTGCCGCGCTCGAGCTGGGGGCGGACGTCTATCTGACCAAGCCGGTCAGCATCAAGGTATTGGTGGCCACCCTGCAAAGCCTTGCCCGGCGCCTTCAGTTGCGGCCGGATGAGAGGATTGCCCAGCCGATCGGCAGCGACGTGGGTTACTACCTGACCTCACCACAAGGCAAGGCGATACCGTTGTCCGTGGCCGAGCGCACGATTCTCAAGGCGCTGCTCGAGGCGCGTCCCAACCCCGTGGCGCGTGAGGCGCTGATCGGCCAGGTGGCTGACGACGTGTACAACTTCGATCCGCATCGCCTGGACGTGATGGTGCACAGGCTGCGCCGGAAGATGGCCGATTCGCAGCTATCCCACCTCTCTCTGGTCACCATCCGCCATCTCGGTTACGCCCTCGCTGCGGAGGCGGATTCGCCGTGAGGCATCCGCTGCGGTAGCCAGCAGCGGCAGGGAAATCTCGCAGGTGGTTCCTTGCCCCGGCTTGCTGCGGATGGTGACCGTTCCGTTTGCCCGCCGCAGCAAATCGCGGATGAGCACCAGCCCCAAGCCGGTACCCTTGCCGGGAGGCTTGGTGGTGAAGAAGGGTTCAAACAGGTGCTGCTGGACCATCTCGTCCATGCCCGTCCCGGCATCGCTGAAGCTGAAGCAGGCCCTGCCGTTCTGCGCGCTGCTGGCGACCCGGAATTCGCCGCCATGGTTGCTCATGGCGTCACGCGCGTTCGCCGCCAGATTCAGTGCGATCAGCTCCAGGTGAGCGGGGTCGAACATCACGTACAGCGGTTCGTCGGTCATGTCGAGCCGTACGCGCACCTTGCGTCCGAAAATCTGGGCCAGTTGCGGTGCGATTTCGCGCAGGCGCTGGTTGGCATCGAAACGCTCCTGCCGGGTTGGCTCCTTGCGGCTCAGGTCGAGCAGTCGCCGATTGAGTTGCTGGGCGCGACCCACCGCCGCTTCCACCTGCGCAAGGGTGCGGATCAGGGACGGTACCCCTTCCTCGGCCAGGTCGTCGCGGCGCTCGGCGTAGCCGGCGATCACGTTCAGCACGTTGCCGAAGTCGTGTGCGATTCCGGCAGCGATGTCTTCGACCGCGTCGATCTTGCGGCTGTGGATGAGCCGCTCTTCGGCCACGCGGTGCGCTTCGATCTCACGCTGCAGCCGCTGGCTCAGCTGGCTCAGGTAAAGCTCGCGACGGTCGGATTCGATGATGCTGTCGCGCAGCTTGCAGATGGTCTGATCCAGCGTCGCGGCGACGACCAGATAGAGAATCATGATGGTGCCGGCCCGCATCAGGTCGTGCATCCAGATTTCCCTGGCGGTGCCAAGGCGCGCGATATCGGTAATGATGCCGGCGTAGACGCATGCGGCGAACGCCAGGAACACCGTCCACAACGCCTGGCGCCCAAGCGCCAGGCCGGCTACCGCCATCAGGAGGAAGGGCAGCAGGTCGACCGGCGCGCCGCGCAAGCCGGTGGTGACGTAGCTGCCACCCATGGAAAGGGTCAGGCAGACCAGGAAGATCCTGCTTCCCCGGCGCACATTGCCCTTGCGAACTTCCCACAAGCTGATGAAAGAGGCCAGGGTGACGAAGCTGTAGTCGAGCAGCTTCGCCACATAGGGCAGCAGCGCACCGGCGGGGCGTGGGGTCGCGGTGAGATCTACGTAACCGCTGATCGGCATGTAGAGGCCGATGATCAGCAGGATGATCTGCACGAACGGCGCGCTGCGCCGTTCCATGAGATCGCGGGCGAACGGCAGGTCAAGCCGACGTTGGATTGCCTTGAACATCCGGTTCAGCCAGGAGGGCATGCGCCATGGGGGCTTTGTCGTCACTGTATTCCACCGGCTGAGCCGAAAAGTCTCGCGGCGAGAGAGGTTTCCGTGATGTTCTGAAACATTCCTGCCGGCAATGATGTCACGTGCGTGACTTCGTTGGACATGACTTTTCATGATTGCCCGTCGCTTCAGGGCCGGACGGTCATGGGAAATCGTCTGGCCTTCCATCAGAGCTGGGGAGAGCCATGAATAAGGTGTTCAGCAAGGTGTGGAATCGTGCGCTGGGTCAGTGCGTCGTGACCAGCGAGTTGGCCAGGTCGCGCACGCGGTGCGGACGGACGATGGGGACGGTGGTGCTGGCAGTCGGCATGGCCGCTTCCGCCTCGGTCCATGCCGGTGACGATGCGGTTGCGGCGAGGGCGTCGGCGCAGGTTCCGGCGACCTACAGCGTCACCCCGGGTACGAACTCCGTGGCTGCCGGTGTCTCGGGTGTGGAGCGCCAGGTCGCCAACGTGGCGGGCGCCAACACGATGAGCCTGGTGCCACTCGACCAGGCTGCTGCCGGCCATTACCTGGCGGCGGACGGTGCGGCGGATGGCAGCGACGACGCGATGGCCGACGGCCGCAACAGCGTGGCGCTGGGCGGCCTGTCCTATGCCTCGGGCGACTACACCACGGCCTTGGGCGGCTCGAGCTTCGCGTTCGGCACCGGCGCCTCGGCGCTGGGCAACGGCGCGTCGGCGGTCGGGGACTACACGCTGGCCGCAGGCTTCAGCGCCAGCGCGCTGGGCGCCAACGCCACGGCGCTGGGCAACAGTGCCACGGCAGCGACCGACGGCACGGTGGCGATCGGCGGCAAGGCGCTGGACAAGGACGGCAATCCGCTGTTCGTCCGGACCGACTTCTTCGGCGACGTGGTGGAGACGTTGGGCGGCGATGCGACGATCGCCAGCGGCAGCGGCGCCACGGCGATCGGTGCGAGCGCCCAGGCGACCGGCACGCTGGGTACGGCCACCGGCATGTATGCGCGGGCGCTGGGGACCCAGAGCACGGCGGTCGGTGCGATTGCCCGGGCGACGGCCGACTTCAGCACGGCGTTCGGCGTGGATGCCGCGGCCACGGCGACCGCGTCGATGGCGATCGGCGTGAACACCGAAGCCAGCGGCAACGAAAGCGTGGCGGTCGGCGGCATGTATGCGGCCAGCGGCAGCTTCGTGCCGACCCGGGCTACGGGGCAAAGCTCCACGGCGATCGGTGTGGGTTCCCAGGCCAACGGCCTGCGCTCGCTGGCACTGGGTGCGGTTGCCATCGCGGATGCGGGCGACAGCATCGCTGCTGGTTACAACGCGATTGCCCAAGGCCAGTATTCGATCACGCTGGGTTACCTGGCGCGTACCAGCAACGACGGCGACGTGGTCATCGGCGCCAACTCCATGGTCTACAGCGACAACTCGGTCGCGGTGGGCGCGAATGCCTGGGCCACCAACTACAACGCAAGCAATGTCAGCCTGTATGGCGCCGACACGCGGGTGTTGACCAGCGACAGCACGGCGATCGGCTACAACGCCCGCGTCGGTCGCTACGTGGCACCGGCAAACTGGTGGGAGAACGGTAGCTACGTGGGCAGCAACAGCGTGGCGCTGGGTGCCAATTCCTACACGGACCGCGACAACGTGGTTTCCATCGGCGACGCCACGACCGGCCTGACCCGCCAGATCGCGAACGTGGCGGCGGGCACCCTGGACACCGACGCGGTGAACGTGGCGCAGTTGAACCAGGCCACGGCCACCGCCAGCCATTACCTGGCGGCGGACGGTGCGGCGGACGGCAGTGACGATGCGATGGCCGACGGCCGCAACAGCGTGGCGCTGGGCGCCCTGTCCTATGCCTCGGGCGACTACACCACGGCCTTGGGCGGCTCGAGCTTCGCGTTCGGCACCGGCGCTTCGGCGCTGGGCAACGGCGCGTCGGCGGTCGGGGATTACGCGTTGGCCGCGGGCTTCAGCGCCAGCGCGCTGGGCACCAATGCTTCGGCGCTGGGCAACGGTGCCACGGCCGGGGCGGACGGGACGGTGGCGATCGGCGGCAAGGCGCTGGACAAGGACGGCAACCCGCTGTTCGTCCGGACCGACTTCTTCGGCAACGTGGTGGAAAATCTGGGCGGCGACGCGACGATCGCCAGCGGCAACGGCGCCACGGCGGTCGGTGCGAGCGCACAGGCGACAGGCACGCTGGGCACGGCCAACGGCATGTATGCGCGCGCGCTGGGTACCCAGAGCACGGCCGTGGGTGCGATTGCCCGGGCGACAGCCGACTTCAGCACGGCGTTCGGCGTGGATGCCGCGGCCACGGCGACCGCGTCGATGGCGATTGGCGTGAAGACCGAAGCCAGCGGCAACGAGAGCGTGGCGGTTGGCGGCATGTATGCGGCCAGCGGCAGCTTCGTGCCGACCCGGGCCACGGGGCAAAGCTCCACGGCGGTCGGTGTCGGCGCCCAGGCCAACGGCTTGCGCTCGTTGGCTCTTGGCGCAACGGCCATAGCGGACGCGGACGACAGTATTGCTGCCGGCCGCAATGCGATTGCCCAAGGAAAATACTCGATCACGCTGGGTTACATGGCCCGTACCGGCAACGACGGCGCCGTGGTCATCGGCGCCAACTCCATGGTCTACGGCGACAATTCGATTGCGGTCGGTGCGAACGCCTGGGCCACCAACTACAACGCGAACAACGTCAGCCTGTATGGCGCCAACACCCAGGTGCTGACCGCCGACAGCACGGCCATCGGTTACAACGCCCGCGTCGGGCGTTACGTCGCCCCGGCGAACTGGTGGGAAAACGGCAGCTACGTGGGCGTCAACAGCGTGGCGCTGGGTGCCAACTCCTACACGGACCGCGACAACGTGGTTTCCATCGGCGACGCCACGACGGGCCTGACCCGCCAGATCGCCAACGTGGCAGCGGGCACCCAGGATACCGATGCGGTGAACGTGGCGCAGTTGAAGGCCGCCGGGCTGACTGATGGCAACGGCAACGCCCTGGCTGCGGTGACCTATGACGATGCCGCCAAGGGCAGCATCATCCTCCAGGGGGCCCAGGGCACCCGGATCGGCAACGTGGCCACCGGCGACGTCAGCGAAGGCAGCACCGATGCCGTCAACGGAGGACAGCTCTACACCACCAACGCGGTCGTCGCGCAGAACGCCGCGACGATCCGGGCCATCAACGGTTCCGCCGTGTTCTATGCCGATGCCGCCCATAGCCGGGTTGCGCTGGGCGACGGCAACATCCCGGTCACCCTGGGCAATGTCGCAGCCGGTGCGGCAGCCAGCGATGCCGTCAATGTCGCCCAGCTCAACGAGGCCGTGGCTGGCCTGGGCGTGGCGGCAGGCGCTTCGTTGGGTGCGTTCGGGCAATCGGTGGCCCAGGCCCTGGGCGGCAACGCCGGCTATGGCGCGGGTGGTCTGGTTGCGCCGTCCTACCTGATCCAGGGGGCGAGCTACGGTTCGGTGGGCGACGCTTTTGGCGCGGTGGATACCTCGTTGAACAGCATGCTGCAGAAGCTTGATCTGGCGAACCAGCAGATCGGCGAGTTGCAGCAGGGAGCGGGTGCCGCGGTTGCGGTCGGCAGCGGCAACGGCCTGGCGATCGGAAAAGACAGCGTGGCCAGGGACGCCCGCGACATCGCCATCGGCAGCGGTGCCACGATCGGCGCCGACGGCAGCACGGCGGTGGGTGACCATGCCACCGTTGCCGCCGTGGCCACCAATGCCGTGGCCGTGGGCTCCGACAGCAATGTGGCGTCGTCGTCCGGCACCGCATTGGGCTCGGGCGCCAGCGTGGCCGCAGGCGCCGACGGCGCAGTCGCCTTGGGCGCGGGCTCGGTTGCCGATCGTGCCAACACCGTATCGGTGGGCAGCGCGGGCAACGAACGGCAGATCACCAACGTGGCAGCCGGTACGGCTGCCACCGATGCGGCCAACACCGGGCAGGTGGCGGAAGCCGTGGCCGCGGCCAAGAGTTATGCGGATGCCGGGGATCAGAACACGCTGTCCGCCGCGAATGCCTACACCGACGGCAAGCTCGGCAGCATGGTCAGCAGCTCACAGTTCGACAACTTCCGCAACCAGGTGAGCGATCAGTTCAATGCCGTCAACACGCGGCTGAACCGGGTCGGCGCGATGGGAACGGCGATGGCCGGCATGGCGGGCGCGATCGCCTCGGCTCCGGGCACCGACAACCGCGTCAGTGCCGCGATGGGCGGCTATCACGGTCAGGGTGCGCTGGCGGTGGGCTACGCCAAGCGCATTCCGGGCAATGGCAGCGTGCTGGTGGGGGCGTCCATCGCAGGTGGCGGCGAGTCCAGCGGCACCGTCGGCGTCAGCTTCGGCTGGTGACGCCCGGCGCCTCCGCATCCATCGATGCGGGGGCGCATCCCGGGCTGCGGGAAACCGCTCGGGGTTCTTCTCATTCACGGACACCTTCGTTCGGACGGCTCGCCGCTTCGCAACAGGCCAGTCGATCCTTTTCCGTACCACTCATGGGGAGCATTGCATGAAGTCACTTCACACGATCCGGCTGGGAGCCCTGGCCGCCGCCCTGGCCCTGGCGATGCCTGTCGCCCACGCGGCCGACACTACGAACGGCGCCCCGGCGCCACAGATCTCCAAGGTCAATCTCACCACCATGCAGCCTGGCGAGAGCTATGACCGCTTCATCGTCACCTACCGGCAGGGCAGCAGCGAGCGCGCCAACCATGCGGTCGCCCTGCAGAACGTCAGCGCCGCCGTCGCCCGGGCCGGCTTCACCGGCGGCACGGCCCGGCTGGGTCAGAGCGCCGCGGCGCCGCTGACGGTCAGCTACAAGCGCAAGCTCGGCGTGGGGGCGGACCTGGTGAAGATCTCGCGCAAGCTGAACCCGAACGAGGCTTCCGAACTGATGCACCAGATCGCCGCCGATCCGGCCGTGGAACATGTCGAAGCCGACGTGATGCTGCATCTGGTGCGCGACACCGGGGCCTCCGCAAAACTGTCCGTTGCCATGAGCGATGCGTCCACCCCGAACGACCCCTACTTCGCGGAATACCAGTGGCACCTCAAACCCGGTGACGGTGACACCAGCGCGGTCGGCTCCGATGCGATCGGCTACGCGAACTACGGCGGCGCCGATACCTCGCCGGTGTGGAACCTGACCGATGGCGCTGGCGTGACCGTGGCCGTGCTGGATACCGGCTTGACCCACCATCCGGATCTGGATACCTCGCTGGGCGACTCCGGTTACGACTTCATCACCGATGCCTTCACTTCCGGTCGCAGCGTCGACGGCCGCGTGCCGGGCGGCTGGGATACCGGCGACTGGACCAACCAGGATCCCTGGATGAGTGCGTGCACCAGTCCGAACCGTCCGCCCCAGCCAAGCTCCTGGCACGGCACGCATGTGTCCGGCACGATCGCCGAGCTGACCGGCAACGGCGTCGGCATGGCGGGTTCCGCGGGCGCGGCCAAGGTGTTGCCGGTGCGTGTGCTCGGTCACTGCGGCGGCGCCACGTCGGATATCGCCGATGCCATCGAATGGGCTTCGGGCGGCCACGTCGACGGGGTGCCCGACAACCAGAATCCGGCGCAGGTCATCAGCCTGAGCCTGGGCGGTGGCGGTACATGCAGCGCCAGCGACGTTACCGGCAAGGCGATCGCCGACGCCATCTCGCGTGGTGCCACGGTGGTGGTGGCCGCCGGGAATTCCGGTGCCGACACGACCAATTTCACGCCGGCAAACTGCCCCGGGGCGCTCACGGTGGCGTCAGTGGGCATCACCGGCAAGCGCGCGTACTACTCCAACTTCGGCAGCGCCGTGGCGCTGGCTGCGCCGGGCGGCGGGATCTACGCCAACGACGCCAGTTCCGGTTCGCAAGCCTATGCCGGCTTCGTGTGGTCGACCCTGAACGCCAGTTCGAACAGCCCGGACGAGAGCGCATCCGGCTATGTCTATGGCGGCATGGCGGGAACCTCGCAGGCCACTCCGCACGTCAGCGGCGCCATCGCGCTGGTCATCGCCGCGCGCCGGGAGGCCGGACTGAGCCCCTTGTCGCCGACCGACATCAAGGCGTTGCTGACGTCCTCCGCACGCAGTTTCCCGGTGACGCCCGACCACCCGATCGGCGCCGGCATTCTCGACGCCTATGCGGCGGTGAACAAGGCGTTGGGCAGGCAGGCGCCCGATCCCGCTCCGCTGCCGCTGGTCAATGGCACGTTGCTCGGGGGGCAGGCAGGCAATGGCGGCCAGTCGATCATCTACAAGATCGACGTACCCGCCGGCGCGTCCAACCTCAACATTCGCAGCATGGGCGGTACGGGCGACGTGGCGATGTACGTGAAGGCGGGGGCGGTCCCGGTTGCCGACGGCAGCGATGCCGACTTCGCCTCCAACCGCCCGGGCACTACGGAGCTCGTGTCGGTTCCCCGGCCGGCGGCCACCACCTACTACGTGCGCGTGGTTGGCGTGATGAAGTTTTCCGGCTTGTCCATGCTCGCCGTCTACACGGCGCCCAGGTAAGGCAGTGGGCGGGGAGTCCTGCGTGGCAGGCTCCCCGCCGCTTTTCGCGTGCGGTCGAATTTTCGACACGAGCCTGCTGGACACGGCCCGTGCCGGATTCGTGCCGCGGCGTGGCCGTCCCTCGACTTGCTGCGCATGGTGAGGAAGGCCACGGAGCCGCCGGCGTGAGCCGGCATGCGGGGCTTGCGGGCCGAGCTGCGGCAGGAATCAGAAGCTTCCGTCGCGCACGTACGGATAGCTCCACAGAATGGTCTGCATCAGCACCGACTTCACCCAGGCGGCCTGCATCTTCTCCACGTCTTCCGCCGACGCGCCCTTCTTCGCGAGGAACGGTTTCAGCGTCGTGGTCACCGGTATGGTCAGCGCCGGGATGTAGCGGAAGTGCACCAGCGGCACGCTGTCGGCGTGATCGGTGCTGTTCTTCTTCGGCGAGGTGTGGCGCAGGCCTATCTCGTACTGGTAGTCCAGCCACGCCTGGTCGTAGTTCGCGCTGGCGGTGTCGAGGATCCACTGGGCGAAGCGCTTGCGCACGGCCTCCAGGTAGGCGGCGTCCGGCTTGCCGGTCTTGTTGTTGCGGAAATACACGACCAGTTCCGGCGTGGAGGCGACGAAGCCGTACCAGACGTCGAGTATCGCGTCGGTCTGGTCGGCGAGGATCGCCTTGCTCATGCGCAGGTAGCGCACGTCCTCGTCGGTGAAGAGCAGCGCCTTCTCCAGGGACTTCAGCTCCTGCATCGTGTACGGCGCCTTGGCCAGGGTGGCTTGTCCGTAGGCGTAGCCGGGGATCGCAGGCCGGTCCTGCGCGTCCGCCTGCGGGGTCAGCATGAAGGTGGCGGCGAGCGTGGTTGCGCCCATCCATCGCGTAAGGCTCATGGGTTTCTCCTGTCGGTTGCGGAACAGGAGGCCAGTCTAGGCAGCAGGATTGTATGATTGGGCTCGATGAGTCCATGAAACATTGCTGATCGTCCATGAAGACGCATGTTGCCGACCAAGCGCTGCCGTCCGTGGACCGCCTGTCTTCACTGCTGGAGCGGTTCCGGGTCCGCGCGCATCTGTTCCATGCCGGCGCGCTGTGCGGCACCACGCGTTTTGCCGCGGAGCCGGGGCGGGCGTTCCTGCATGTGCTGCGCCGGGGCGGGATGCGGCTCACCCACCGCGCGGGCGGCAAGGCGCTGCGCCAGCTGGAACTGGCGGAGCCGACGCTGCTGTTCTACCCGCGGCCTTTCGAGCACGACTTCCACAACGCGCCGGTCGAAGGCTCGGACTTCGTCTGCGCGACGCTGGATTTCGACGGCGGCCCCAGGCACCCGCTGGTCCAGTCGCTGCCGCCGCTGATCGTGCTGCGCATCGCCGAGGTCGACGGCATCGCGCAGACGCTGGACCTGCTGTTCGCGGAGACGGAGCGGGTGCGCTGCGGCCAGCGCGTGCTGGCCGACCGCCTGTTCGAGGTGCTGGTGCTGCAGATGCTGCGCTGGCTGCTGGACCATCCGGCCCGCGCCGGCATCCATGCGGGGCTGCTGTGCGGGCTTGCGCATCCGAAGCTGGCGCGGGCGCTCACGGGCATGCACGAACAGCCCGGGCAGGCATGGTCGCTGCAAGCCATGGCCCGTCTGGCCGGCATGTCGCGCAGCGCGTTCGCGGCCGAGTTCAAGGCCGCGCTCGGTACGACGCCCGCGGAGTATCTGCTGCGCTGGCGGGTCTCGCTCGCGCAATCGATGCTGCGCAACGGCGCCTCGGTAAAACGGGCCAGCGACGAGCTTGGCTATGCCAGTGCGGCGGCGTTCTCGCGGGCGTTCGCGCAGGTGGCCGGGACATCCCCCCGGCGCTGGCTGAAAACCTGCTGACGGTGTCCGTGCGGCGTTTCGTACCGTTTCCTTTCCGCGCTGCCGATGCGAAGGCGGGCGAGGGTCGTATCGTCTGGGGTGGATGATGCGAAAAGGGCTTGACTCTCGACCTTGATCCAAGGTCTAGACTTTCCCCATGAACACGCCAACCCCCTCGCTCACCATCGGTGCCGTCGCCAAGCGCGTCGGCGTGGCCATCGACACCATCCGCTACTACGAGCGCGAAGGGCTGCTGCCGGAACCGCTGCGGCGGGCTTCCGGTTATCGCAGTTACGACGAAGGCAGCATCGCGCAGCTGCGCTTCATCCGTCGCGCCAAGGACCTGGGTTTCACGCTGGAGGAAATCCGCGAGTTGCTGGCGCTGTCGTCGGATCGCCAGCGCGGGGTGAAGGCGGTGAAGCAGCGCGCGCAGAAGCGGCTGGCGGCGATCGAGCAGCGCATCGCCGAACTCCAGCGCGTGCGCGATGGCCTGGCGCAATTGGTGGCCTCGTGCCCCGGCCATGGCAAGCCGGAGGAGTGTCCGATCCTGCGCGCGCTCACCGACGAGGAGGTGAGCCCATGAGCGGCCAGGGAAGCTGCTGCGCGTCGGCCCCGGCCGGCATGGCCGTCGCGGAACGCGATCCGGTGTGCGGGATGTCGGTGGACCCGGCCACCGCGAAGCATCGCAGCGTGCACGAAGGCCGCGACATGTATTTCTGCTGCGCCGGCTGCAAGGCGAAGTTCGACGCCGAACCGCTGCGTTATCTGGTGGGCGCGCAGCCTGCGGGTGGCGGGTGCTGCACCTCGAAGACCGTGCCGTTGAGCCTGCAGGTGCAGGGGACGGTTCATGGCCATCACGACCACGACCATCACGATCACGCGCAGCACGCACACATGGTGAAGGACCCGGTCTGCGGCATGACCGTCGATCCGCGCACAGCGAAGCACCACGCCGAACATGCCGGTCACGACTACCACTTCTGCTCGGCGCATTGCCGCGAGAAGTTCGTGGCCGATCCGGCGGCTTATCTTGGCGAGCGCAAGCCCGTGCCGCCGGCTCCGGTCGGCGCGATCTACACCTGTCCGATGCATCCCGAGGTGCAGCAGGCCGGCCCTGGCGATTGCCCGAAATGCGGCATGGCGCTGGAGCCGATGATGCCCACGCTGGAGGAGGACGATGGCGGCGAGTTGCGCGCGCTGACGCTGCGCTTCTGGACGCTGTTCGCGCTCACCATGCCGGTGTTCCTGCTTTCGATGGGGCCGCACCTGTTCGGCTGGCAACTGCCTGCGCCGTGGAACGGCGTCGCCGGCTGGGCGGAGGCGCTGTTGTCCAGCGTGGTGGTGCTGTGGGGCGGCGCGCCGTTCTTCGCGCGCGGCTGGCGTTCGCTGAAGCCGTGGTCGCCGAACATGTACACGCTGATCGCGCTGGGTACCGGCGTCGCGTGGACATACAGCGCGGTGGCCTTCCTGCTGCCCGGCGTCTTCCCGGCCGGCTTCCGCGACATGCATGGCCGCGTGGGCGTGTATTTCGAATCCGCCGCGGTGATCGTGACCCTGGTGACGCTGGGCGATTTCCTGGAACTGCGCGCACGCCGTCGTACCGGCTCGGCCTTGAAGGCGCTGCTGGGACTGGCGCCCAAGACCGCACGGCGCATCGCCGCCGACGGCAGCGAGGCCGACGTGCCGCTGGATGCGGTGCAGGCCGGCGACACGCTGCGCGTTCGCCCCGGCGAGAAGCTGCCGGTGGATGGCGTGGTGCTTGAAGGCGCGAGCCATGTCGACGAATCCATGCTCACCGGCGAGCCGATGCCGGTGGCCAAGGGCCGGGGCGACAAGCTGGCCGGCGGCACGCTGAACCGCGACGGCGCGCTGGTGATGCGTGCGGAGAAGGTGGGCAGCGAAACCCTGCTGGCGCAGATCGTCGCGCTGGTAGCGCAGGCGCAGCGCAGCAAGGCGCCGCTGCAGCGCGTGGCCGACAAGGTGGCCGCGTGGTTCGTGCCGGCGGTGGCCGCCGTGGCGGTGCTGGCGTTCGTCGCGTGGGCCGTGTTCGGGCCGTCGCCGCAACTGGCGCATGCGTTGATCGCGGCGGTGTCGGTGCTGATCATCGCCTGTCCCTGCGCGCTTGGCCTCGCCACGCCGATCTCGATCATGGTCGCCAGCGGGCGCGGTGCGCAGCACGGCGTGCTGTTCAGGGACGCTGGCGCGATCGAGGCGCTGCAGGGCATCGACACCCTGGTGGTGGACAAGACCGGTACGCTGACCGAAGGCCGGCCCGCGCTCGCCGAACTGGTGGCGCTGGGCGACCAGCCGCGCGAATACCTGCTGGCGCTGGCCGCCGCGCTGGAGCGGCCCAGCGAACATCCGCTGGCCCATGCCATCGTGGGCGCCGCCGACGCCGAAGGCGTGGCGAGGTTGACGGCGACGGGATTCCGCGCGCTCACCGGCCGCGGCGTGGTAGCCACGGTGGATGGCGCCACGGTCGCGCTGGGCAATGCGAAACTGCTGCAGGAACTGGGCATCGCGCCCGGCGCGGACGCGGAAGCCCGGGCCGAGCAGTTGCGCGGGCAGGGCGCCACGGTGATGCATCTCGCCGTCGACGGCAGGCATGCCGCGTTGCTCGCGGTGGCCGACCGCATCAAGCCGGAAGCGCCGCGGATCGTGGCGGCGCTCAAGGCGGCGGGTCTGCGCGTGGTGATGCTCACCGGCGACAACGCCACCACCGCGCAGGCGGTGGCCGGCCGGCTCGGTATCGACGAAGTGCATGCGGAAGTCTCGCCCGCCGACAAGGCCGCCGCGGTGAACGCGTTGCGCGGCGAAGGGCGCAAGGTGGCGATGGCCGGCGACGGCGTCAACGACGCGCCCGCACTGGCCGCCGCCGACGTAGGCATCGCGATGGGCAACGGCAGCGACGTGGCGATGGAAAGCGCGCAGGTGACCCTGGTGAAGGGCGAGCTGGGCGCGATCCTGCGCGCCCGCACGCTGTCGCAGGCCACGGTGCGCAACATCCGCCAGAACCTGTTCTTCGCCTTCGTCTACAACGGCATCGGCGTGCCGCTGGCGGCGGGCGTGCTGTACCCCGCGTTCGGCATCGTGCTGTCGCCGATGATCGCCGCACTGGCGATGAGCCTCAGTTCGGTATCGGTGGTGAGCAATGCGCTGAGGTTGCACCGCACACCGCTGTGACGACTGTCACCGGCGATGCTTGACGGTCGCTCCTGCCGCGCCTCCGGCCATCGGCGGAACATCTCCTTCGCACCCAATCACGGGTCGAAGGAGATGCCCCATGAACACGATCGCCCTGCTTCGCCACGCGCTTGACCGCTACGCGCTTCCCCTGCTGCTGGCCGTGTCTTCCAGTGCCTCCATCGGTTTCGGCCTGGCCTGGTCGCTGCACGCCATCGTCCACCCGCTGGTCTGAGGAGAACGCCATGCATGCCGCCAACGACCTGCGCAGCACGCTGGAGAAACACGCGCCGCTGCTGCTCGCCCTGCTGCTCGTGCTGCTGTCCGCCCGGATGCTGAAGAAGACGTTCTGGAGCCTGTTCGGCATATACATGGCCCTGCACTACAGCGGCATCCATCCCTTCGGCTGAGGGCGCCGCCCTGTGCGGCAAGGGTGGAAGGCTCTAAGCTGCCGGCCTTCCGCAGCACGAAGTCCCCAGCATGTCCCGCACCCTCGCCGAATGGCTGGCCTACCAGGAACACGTCAACCCGCGCAGCATCGAGCTGGGCCTGGAGCGCGTGCGCAGCGTGTGGCAGCGGATGGGCGCGGCAGCGCCGGCGCGACGGGTCGTCACCGTGGCCGGCACCAACGGCAAGGGTTCCACCGTGGCGTTGCTGGAGGCGATGGCACGGGGCGCGGGCCTGCACGTGGGCGCATACACCTCGCCGCACCTGCTCGCCTACAACGAGCGCGTGCGCATCGACGGCCATGACGTGGACGACGCGGCGCTGGTGGCCAGCTTCGAGCGCATCGAGGCCGCGCGTGGCGACAACCCGCTGACCTATTTCGAATACGGCACGCTGGCCGCGCTGGACCTGTTCGCGCGCGCCGGGCTCGACCTGGCGGTGCTGGAAGTGGGCCTGGGCGGACGGCTGGACGCGGTGAACATCGTGGACGCCGACGTGGCCGTGATCACCACGGTCGACCTCGACCACATGGACTGGCTCGGCAACGACCGCGACAGCATCGGCCGCGAGAAGGCCGGCATCGCCCGCGCCGGCCGGCCGGCGATCGTGGGCGAGGCCGATCCGCCGCAGGGATTGCTGGACGCGCTGGCCGCCGCCGGTGCGCGGGTCGAACGCGCCGGAGCGGACTTCGTCGTCGAACGACATGCCGACGGCTGGCGCTGGCGCCACCACGACGGCACCGCGATGGATCTCCCCGCGCCCGTGCTGGCCGCGCCGGTGCAATACGCCAACGCCGCGGCGGCCATTGCCGCGCTGCATGCGGTGTGGGTCGGCGGCGGCCCGCTGGCGCCGCAGGATGCCTATGCCGCGGTCTGCCGCGGCCTGCGCCATGCACGCGTCGCGGCGCGGCTGCAGTCGCTGGGCGGCGATCCGCCGTTGATCGTGGACGTGGGCCACAACCCGCAGGCCGCGCGCGCGCTGGCCGCGTGGCTGGACGCGCAGCCGCCCGCGCGCACCCACGCCGTATACGGCGCGCTGGCGGACAAGGACGTGGCCGGCGTGCTCGCCGCGCTGGGCACGCGCATCGACCACTGGCACCTCGCCGGCCTGGACGGCGCCAGCCCGCGCGGCCTGCCGGTGGGTGCGCTGGCCGGGATCCTGCAGCGGGTGCTGCCGCAGGCGAGGCACGACCGCCACGCGGACGTGCCCGGCGCGCTGGCCGCGGCCCGGGCCGCGGCGAAGCCCGGCGAGCGCATGCTCGCGTTCGGCTCGTTCTTCGTGGCCGGCGCGGTCATGGCTGAACGCGGCCGGTGAGCCGCGGGCGGCGGGTGGAGCGGGGCAGGTATAATCGGCGGATTGCGGGCCACGCGGGCCGCCTCGGAGCGAACTCTTGAAAACACGTCTGCTGGGTGCTGCCGTACTGATTGCCCTGCTCGTCATCTTCGTGCCGATGTTCTTCTCCAGCAATCCGCCGCCGGCCACGGCGGGCGACCAGTCGGTCAGCCTCGCGATCCCGCCCGCGCAGGACGGCAACCTGCAGACCCGCACCATGAGCCTGACCCCAGGCGCCCCCGCGACGGCGGGGAGCGCGGCACCTGCGGCGACCACAACCGTCGCTGCGGCGCCGGCCGCCAGCACCGCCACGGTGACGCCGGGACAGGGTGGCCTCGCGACGGTGGATATCGCCTCGCGCCGGCCCACCGACGTGGGTACCGACGCGGCCGCGCCCAAGGCGCAGCCGCCGGGCGGCACGGTGATGGGTTCCGGCGCCTCGCCGTCGCAACCGGTGATCCCGCTGCAGAACGGCAGCTCCAACGCCACGAAAGCCGTCGCGGCCGGCGCCGCCGCGGCGGCCGCGACGCGCGCCCCGTCGCCCACCCAGGCCGCGGCCATCGCCCCCGCCACGGGCGCGGTGGATCACGCGTTGTACGTGCTCAACCTCAGCGCCTATGCCAACGCCAACAGCGTGGACCACCTGGTACGCAAGGTCCGCGGCCTCGGTTACCCGGTGCTCACCCGCATCATCACCCAGGCCGGCAAGCAGCTCACCCTGGTGACCGCGGGCCCGTTCGATTCGCGCACCGCGGCCGAGGCGGCGCGGCTGAAGATCACCCAGTCGATTCCCGGCGTGCCGGCGAAACTGGTGGAAGGGCTGGGCCATGCGGATTCCAATATCGCCTCGACGCCGGTCGGCCCGGGTACCCGCAAGGCCGCGACCCCGGCAGCGACGCCCGCGGCCACCGCGCCGGCGCGCGCCGGCGGCTACGCGGTGCAGCTCGCCGCGCTGGGCAGCGAGGCCGACGCCAATGCGATGCGCGACAAGCTGCGCGCCGGCGGCTTCGACGGTTTCGTGGATTCGGTGAACGCGGGCGGCAAGCGCCTGTGGCGCGTGCGCGCGGGCCCGCAGACCCAGCGCGCGGACGCCGAGCGCGTGCGCGACCAGATCAAGGCGAAGTTCGGCATCAGCGGCAACGTGGTCGGCGTCCCCTGAGTACGGCGCAGGCGTGAGCCAAGGCATGAACTGGATCGACATCACGATACTCGGCGTGCTGGGCCTGTCGGTGCTGATAGGCCTGTGGCGCGGCCTGGTGTCCGAGGTGCTGGCGCTGGTGATCTGGATCGCCGCGTTCTGGGTGGCGTGGCTGTTCGGGCCGACGATGTCCGCACAACTGCACATGATCACCGTGCCGGCGGCGCGCATCGCCGCGGGCTACGCGTTGTGCTTCGTTCTGGTGCTGCTGCTGGGCGCGCTGCTGCGTTTCCTCATGCTGCGGCTGCTGGCGAGCACCGGCCTGTCCGGCACCGACCGCCTGCTGGGCATGGTGTTCGGGCTGGCGCGCGGCGTGTTGCTGGTGTGCGTGCTGGTGTTCCTGTGCCAGTTCACCGCCTTCACCCGCGAGCCGCCGTGGCGGCAGTCGCTGCTGCTGCCGCCGTTCCAGAGCGCCACCATCTGGCTGGGCCAGCGGATTCCGCCGGGCGTGCGCGAGCATTTCCATCCCGACGCGGTGACGGGCTCGCTGCGCGAGCGCCTGGACCCGGCGACCGTGGCCGGCGCCTTGCGCGGGCACCTGGATACCCCGGCGCCGTCCGGCACATTGCACAAGCCGTCGGCCGCCACCATATCGGCGCCGGGCACGAGCCCCGTACCGGCGGCTTCCGTCTCCTCTTCGAATCACCCGTAGCAGGCAACCCATCATGTGCGGAATCATCGGCGTCGTCGGTACCACCGAAGTGGCATCGGGGCTTTATGACGGCCTCACCGTGCTGCAGCACCGCGGCCAGGACGCGGCCGGCATCGCCACGGTGGATGGCGCGCGGCTGCGCCTGCACAAGGGCAACGGCCTGGTGCGCGACGTGTTCAACCAGCACGCGATGAACCGGCTGCGCGGGCGCATCGGCATCGGCCACTGCCGCTACCCCACGGCGGGTTCCGAGGGCGCCGAGGAGGCGCAACCGTTCTACGTCAACTCGCCCTACGGCATCGCGTTCGCGCACAATGGCAACCTGGTGAACACCGAGGCGCTGCGCAAGGAGATGTTCGAGGACGACCGCCGCCACATCAACACCGATTCGGACTCCGAGGTGCTGCTGAACGTGCTGGCGCACGAACTGCAGATCCAGGAGCGGATGGCGCTGACGCCGGACCACATCTTCAAGGCCGTGGCCGCGGTGCATGCGCGCGCGCGAGGCGGCTATGCCTGCATCGCGCTGCTGCTCGGCTACGGCCTGCTGGCGTTCCGCGACCCCAACGGCATCCGCCCGCTGGTGCTGGGCGAGCGCGTCACCGGCGAGGGGCACGAGTACGCGGTGGCCTCCGAATCGGTGGCGCTGGACGTGCTGGGCTTCAAGCGCCTGCGCGACGTGGCGCCGGGCGAGGCGGTGTTCATCACCGACGACGGCAAGCTCCACACGCGCCACTGCGCGGACGGCGCGACGCATGCGCCGTGCATCTTCGAGTACGTGTACCTGGCCCGTCCCGACTCGATGATCGAGAACGTGTCGGTGTACAAGGCGCGCCTGCGCATGGGCCAGAAGCTGGCCGAGAAGATCCTGCGCGAGCGGCCGGACCACGGCATCGACGCGGTGATCCCCATTCCCGACACCGCCCGCACCGCCGCCAGTGCGCTGGCCGAGGCGCTGGGCGTGCCGTTCCGCGAGGGCTTCGTCAAGAACCGCTACGTCGGTCGCACCTTCATCATGCCGGGGCAGGGCGACCGCGTGAAATCGGTGCGCCGCAAGCTCAACCCGGTGGAGCTGGAGTTCCGCAAGAAGAACGTGCTGCTGGTGGACGACTCCATCGTGCGCGGCACCACCTCGCGGCAGATCATCCAGATGGCGCGCGACGCCGGCGCGAGGCAGGTGTACTTCGCCTCCGCCGCGCCGCCGGTGCGCTATCCCAACGTGTACGGCATCGACATGCCCTCGGCCGGCGAACTCGTCGCCGCCGGCAAGACCGAGGCCGAGGTGCAGCAGATGCTCGGCGCCGACTGGCTGATCTACCAGGACCTCAAGGACCTGGTGTGGGCGGTGCAGGACGGCAACGAATCCCTGAAGCAATTCGACGCTTCCTGCTTCGACGGCGAATACATCACCGGCCTGGACCGGCATTACCTCGAGCAGATCGAGATGTTGCGCTCCGACGACGCCAAGGCCGCGCGGCGCACGGCGTGACACCGCTTTTCCTCCCTCTCCCCTCCGGGGAGAGGGCCGGGGTGAGGG
>NZ_NJIC01000021.1:123639-154997 GCF_013620825.1 Rhodanobacter sp. PCA2
CGGTGCCCCCCCTCCCCCCCCCCCCCCCCCGGGGGGGGGGGGGGGGGGGGGGGAGGGCCCGATGCTCGCGGAAGACGTCATGACCGACCTCCACGCCGCCGCCCAGGCTTGCCTGGCCGCCACCGATCCCGCCGAGAAGCTGCGCCTCACCCATGCGGCGTGGGCTGCCGTGCAAGCGGGCGAACTGCTTCCAGACGCCGCAGCGCCGTCGCCCGAACCCATCGCTGCGCCCGGCCGTCCCGCGAAACCGCAACTGGTCAGCGCCCGCCAGGTACCGCAACGCGGCCTCGGCAGCGCCGAAGGCCGCGCGGCCCTGGTGCACGCGGTGGCGCACATCGAGTTCAACGCGATCAACCTCGCGTGGGACGCCATCTACCGCTTCCGCGGCATGCCCGACGAGTTCTACCGCGACTGGGCCAGTTGCGCGCACGACGAGGCGCGCCACTTCGCGCTGCTCTCCGCGCGGCTGGCCGAGCTGGGCCACGCCTACGGCGATTTCGACGCGCACAACGGCCTATGGGAAATGGCCGAGAAGACCGCGCATTCGGATACCGCGCGCATGGCCCTGGTGCCGCGCGTGCTGGAGGCACGTGGGCTGGACGTGACGCCGGGCATGATCGAGCGCCTGCGCCATGCCGGCGACGACCGCACCATCGCCGCGCTGGACGTGATCCTGCGCGAGGAAGTGGCCCACGTGGCCGCCGGCACGCGCTGGTACCGCTGGTGCTGCGAGCGCGACGGCCTCGATCCGTTCGAGACGTTCTTCGGCCTGCTGCGCGATTACCTGGGCGTCAGCCTGCGCGGTCCGTTCAATCGCCCCGCGCGGCTGCAAGCCGGCTTCGTCGACGCAGAGCTGGACCGGCTGGCGGCGCTGGCCGTCGCCGACCCCGCCGCATGACCGGCAAACACCGCATGCTCACCTTGCTGAACCGCCGCCCGCGCGCGGTTTGACAGGCCCATCCCCGGTCATGAGGATGGGAGCGCGCCGTGCCCGCGGCGTTCTCCCGCGACGGCCCTGGCCCACGCATCGCCGCCACCGTGCCTCGGTCCGATGCCACCCCCGACTGACGTGCCTGCCGTCGCGCTCCCACCCCCACGAGGAGGAGACGACATGAAACCCGCCATTCCCTACATCCTGCCGACCCTGTTGCTGGCCCTGGGCAGCGCCCAGGCCCAGATGGCTCCCGCGCAGGCGCCGCCACAGCAGGAACCGCAGCAGATGCCACAGCGCGAGCCGCAGCAGATGCCACAGCAAGCGCCGCCGCAGCAGGCGCCGCAGTCGACGCCGGCCTCGGCTGCGCAGACGACGGGTTGCGGCGGCGTCGCGAACAAGGCGATCACTGCCATGAACCACGCCGATTTCGACGGCGCGTCGCAGTCGTTCGATCCCGCCCACAAGCCGCCGACAGAAAAGCTGCAGCAGGCCTGGGACTCGCTGACCAAGCAGTACGGCAAGCCGAAGACGGTAGGCGGCGCGACCCAGGGGCAGATCACTCAGGGCTATACCGTCGTGCTGGTTCCGATGCAGTTCGAAAAGGGGCAACTCGGCGCCGAGGCGGCGTGCAGCGCGCAAGGGCAACTGGTGATGCTGCGCTTCGGCCTGATGCCGGATTCCGGGGCCGCGAAATAGTCTCGACGACGCCCGCGATCGATTGCGCCGCGCGGAAACGGAAAAGCCGCCCGAAGGGGCGGCTTTTCCTTCCCGGAACCAGCGGTTCCGGGACTTTTCTTGGTCGGGGAGACAGGATTTGAACCTGCGACTTCTACGTCCCGAACGTAGCGCTCTACCAGGCTGAGCTACACCCCGCGGGAGCCGCGTATGTTAACGACGGCCGCGGGGCTTGGCAACAGTTTCCGCGTCAGGACCGCGGCATGGAGGCTGGCTGCGGCTGGCAGGGAGCCATCTGTTAATCTTGTCGGCTGTCGCCGCACGCCGTTTCGGCCCGTGGCGCGTTTCCCACGTTCGCAGAGGTTTCCATGGCGCTTACCCCGGCCCGCACCATGCCCGGCGTGCTTGAACTGTTGCCGCTGGACCAGATCGCGTTCCAGCGCATGCTCGACATCATCCGCCGCAACTACGAGCGCTTCGGCTTCCTGCCGGTGGAAACGCCGGCGATCGAATACACCGACGTGCTGCTCACCAAGACCGGCGGCGAGACCGAGCGGCAGGTGTATTTCGTGGAATCCACCGGCGCGCGGGAGAAGAAGGGCGACGACGCGCCCGAACTTGCGCTGCGCTTCGACCTCACCGTGCCGCTGGCGCGCTACGTGGCCGAGCACGAGCGCGAGCTGAGCTTCCCGTTCCGCCGCTACCAGATGCAGAAGGTGTACCGCGGCGAGCGCGCCCAGCGCGGGCGCTTCCGCGAGTTCTACCAGTGCGACATCGACGTGATCGGCAAGGACAGCCTGTCGATCCGCTACGACGCCGAGATTCCGGCGGTGATCTACAGCGTGTTTCGCGAACTGGCGATCGGCCCGTTCACCATCCAGCTCAACAACCGCAAGCTGATGCGCGGCTACTTCGAGAGCCTGGGCGTGGCCGATGCCGCGCAGCAGATGCTGGTGCTGCGCGAGGTGGACAAGCTGGACAAGCGCGGCGCCGACTACGTGCGCGACACGCTCACCGGCGAGGGCTTCGGCTTGGCGCACGACGCGGTGGAGAAGATCCTCGCCTTCGTGCAGGTGCGTTCCGCCTCGCTGCAGGACGCCATCGACAAGCTCGACGCGCTGGGCGCCGGCCCCGAGGCGATGGAACAGGGGCGCGCCGAGCTGAAGGAAGTGCTGGGCCTGATCCATGCGCTGGGCGTGCCGGAGACGCATTACGCGCTGAACCTGTCGATCGCGCGCGGCCTGGACTACTACACCGGCACCGTCTACGAGACCACGCTCAACGACCATCCGCAGATCGGCTCGATCTGCTCGGGCGGCCGCTATGAAAACCTGGCCGGCCAGTACACCAAGTCGCACCTGCCGGGCGTGGGCATCTCGATCGGCCTCAGCCGCCTGTACTGGCAGTTGCGCGAAGCCGGCCTGGTGCACACCGCGCAAAGCACAGTGGACGTGCTGGTGACCCAGATGGACGAGGCGCAACTGCCGGCCTACCTCGCGCTCGCCGGCGAGCTGCGCGGCGCCGGCATCGCCACCGAAGTGGTGCTGGAAGGCGGCAAGCTCGGCAAGCAGTTCAAGTACGCCGACCGTGCCGGCATCCGCTTCGCCGTGGTGCTGGGCGAGGACGAGCTGGCCAAGGGCGTGGTCACCGTGAAGGACCTGCGCCGCGGCGACCAGTTCGAGGTGGCGCGCACCGAACTGGTCAAGACCTTGCGGGTGGAGCTGGAGCAGGCCGCGGCGATGGGTTGATGCCTGCGATGCATATTCATCGTCGCAAAAGTACGGTCCGCTGAATCCCGCTGTCGAAGCGGGAGCGCGCGGGGGCTATCCCAGGCGGCACGACATAGACAAGGCGGGGCAGTGGTGGACAAGATCATTCTCGACGGCAGCAGCCTGACCCGCGCGCAACTGGTGGCAGTGGCCCGCGGCGGCGCGAACGTGGCGCTGGATGCGAAGCAGCTGCAGCGCGTGCAGCGTGCGGCCGATTTCCTCGCCGACAAGGTGAATTGCGGCGAACCGACCTACGGCGTCACCACCGGTTTCGGCAGCAATGCCGACAAGCTGCTGGGCGCGCATCGCGTGCGCGACGAGCTGCCCGGCAGCCGCACCGGAGTGCCGGAAGGCACGCTGCTGGAAGAGTTGCAGCACAACCTCATCACCACCCACGCCGTGTGCGTGGGCAAGCCGTTCGGCGCCGACGTGGTGCGCGCGATGCTGCTGATCCGCATCAACACGCTGATGCGCGGGCATTCCGGCATCCGCGTGCAGACGCTGGAGGCGCTCGCCGCGATGCTCAACGCCGGCGTGGTGCCGGTGGTGCCGGAGAAGGGCTCGGTGGGCGCCAGCGGCGACCTCGCGCCGCTTTCGCATCTCGCCATCGTGTTGCTCGGCGGCGGCGAGGCGTTCTACCGGGGCGAACGCCTGCCGGGTGCCGAGGCGCTGCAGCGCGCCGGCCTCGCGCCGGTGCGGCTTTCCTTCAAGGAAGGCCTGGCGCTGAACAACGGCACCGCGCAGATGCTGGCCACCGGCGCGCTCGCCCTGCACGACCTGGAGCGGCTGCTCGACGCCGCCGACCTCGCCGCGGCGATGACGCTCGATGCCTTTGCCGGCCGCAGCGGCGCGCTGCGCCCCGAGGTGCACGCGCTGCGTCCGCATCCGGGGCAGGGCGCGGTGGCCGCGCACGTGCGCGAGCTGCTGCAGGGTTCCACCCTGGTCGACATTCCCTACCACCTGGTGCCGCATTTCCGGCCGTGGACGGCCGAGGCGTGGAGCGAACCGGACGACCAGGCGCTCAGCTTCGACATCGGCTGGAACTGGGTGCCGGCGAACCAGCGCCACGGGCGCGAAGCGTTCTATGCGCGCTTCCTGCCGTTCAAGGGCGGCAAGAAGCACCAGCCACAGGACGCCTACTGCCTGCGCTGCATGCCGCAGGTGCATGGCGCGGTGCGCGATGCCTGGGCGCAGGCCTGCCGCGTGTTCGACATCGAGTTGAACGCGGTCACCGACAACCCGCTGATCTTCCCGGATGCGGAAGGCGCGCAGTTCATCGAGGAACAGGTGATCTCCGCCGGCCATTTCCACGGCATGCCGCTCGCGCTGGCGATGAGCTACGTGAAGGCGGCGATCCCGGTGCTGGCGTCGATCTCCGAGCGGCGGCTCAACAAGCTGGTCGACCCGGCGACGAACGACGGCTTGCCGGCCTTCCTCACCGGCAACGAGGACGGCACCGATTCCGGCTTCATGATCGTGCAGTACACCGCCGCGGCACTGGTCAACGACCTCGCCACGCGCGCGCATCCGGCCAGCGTGTATTCGGTGCCGACCAGCGCGAATGCCGAGGACCACGTTTCGATGGGCGCGAACGAGGCGCGCCACGTGCTGGAGATGATGGAGGACCTGGGCCACGTGATCGCGCTGGAGCTGTATACCGCGGCGCAGGCGCTGGACTACCGCCAGGAGATGCTGAACGCCGCGCGCCGGCTCGCCCAGCGCGGCGGCTGGCAGGCGCTGGCGGAAAAAGTGGCGAACGCGCCGCGCGAAGGCCAGCCGCACCACGAGCAGTTCGTTGCCGAGGTGCAGCAACTGGCCGCGGCGCTCGCCGGCACCAGCGATTTCCATGCCGGCACCGACGTGCGCCGCGCCCACGACACGCTGCGCAAGCACATCGATTTCCTGCACCGCGACCGCGCGCTGGACGGCGACGTCCGCACCGTCTGCGAACTCGTGCGCCAGGGCGCCTTCCATCCCGCGCATGCGGACTGATCTTCGGAGCGATTCACCATGAGCCTCATCCAGACCCCGGTGTCCTACGGCGAGCTGATCGACAAGATCACCATCCTCGAAATCAAGTCGCAGCGCATCGCCGATCCGGCGAAGCTGGCGAACGTGCGCAACGAGCTCGACCTGCTCAACGCGACCTGGACCGCCCATCCCGCGTCGAAGACCGACATCCGCGACGAGCGTGCACGCCTGCTCGCGGTGAACGAGGCGCTGTGGGTAATCGAGGACGAGATCCGCCTCAAGGAAAAGGCGCAGGCCTTCGACGCCGGCTTCATCGAGCTCGCACGCTCGGTGTACGTCCGCAACGACGAGCGCGCGGCGGTGAAGCGCGAGATCAACCTGAAGCTGGGCTCGCAGCTGGTCGAGGAAAAGTCCTACCAGGATTACCGCGCCGTCTGAGGCTGGGCTCCCTCTTTTCCGGGAGCGGCGTCAGGCCACGCCGAGGTGGCGTGCGGCCGCCTCGAAGCGCTCGACCACCGCGTCCACGTCAATCAGGTCCATCACGCCGGGCTTCTCGATCTTGGTGCCCCACGCCAGTTCATCGGCCGGCTTGCCGAGATACTTGCGCGCGGCTTCGTCGTACCTGTCCACGCACCAGCGGCGGTCGGAATAGGGGCCGGAGCGGTTCGGGTTGCTGGCCGCGTGCAGGCCCAGCACCTTGGTGCCCACCGCGTTGGCCATGTGCATGGGGCCGGAGTCCGGCGTCAGCAGCAACTGCGCGCGCGCGAGCAGGGCCAGCAGCTTCTTCAGCGTGTCCTTGCCGGTGAGGTCCAGCGGCATCGACGCGCACGCCGCCAGCACGGCATCCGCCATCGCGCGTTCGCCCGGGGAAGGCCCGCCCACCAGCGCCACGCGCCAGCCGCGCGCGGCGGCGTGGTCCATCGCGGCCGCGTAGCGTTCCGCGCGCCAGTTGCGCAGGGCGTGGCTGGAGGTGGGGCTCACCAGCAAGGTGGGCGTGTCGCCGGGCAACTGTTCCGCGGCCCAGGTCCGCGCCTCGTCGGGAATCGGGATGTCCCAGCGCACCGCGTTCTGTTTCAGGCCCAGCGGCTCGCAGAAACTTCCGATCGCATCCAGCACGTGTTCGCCGCTGCGCGCGGGGATGCGCTCGTTGACCACCAGGCCGTGCAGGTCCCCGGCCCGCGCCGCATCGTAGCCGATGCGCCGATCCGCCTTGATGCCCAGGCTCAGCAGGTTGGAGCGCAGCGCCACCTGCATCTGCAGCAGCGCGCCGAAGCGCTGGCCGTGCAAGGCGTTCCGGACCTCGCGCATGCCAGCCCAGCCGGCCGCCTTGTCGAAGGTGACGAAGTCCACGCCGGGCAGGTCGCCCACCAGCCGGCGCTCCAGCTTGCCCACGATCCAGGTCAGCCGCGTCTGCGGCCACGCCGCCTGCAAGGTGTGCACCAGCGGCACCACATGGGTGACGTCGCCGATGGCCGAGGTGCGCAGCAGACAGATGGAAGCGGGAGGGGGCATGTAGAATCACGGAAGTTGACGGAGGCGCCCCCGCACCGATGCAAGAGCAACTGCGCGAAGACGCCGATGGCGCGATTCTGTTCGACGCCGCGGCATCGCCACAAGTCGGGTCTGACTGGTTCGTGCCGGACTACTGGCGCGGACGCGGCGCGTTGCGCTCGCAGACGGGCGGCCGCGGCGGCGTGCAACTGATCGCCACGCCTGCCGGCGAATGCGTGCTGCGGCATTACCGTCGCGGCGGCATGGTCGCCGCGCTGATGGGGGATCGCTACCTGTGGCGCGGCGCGGACGCCACGCGTTGCTTCGCCGAATTCCGCCTGCTGGCCGAGATCGCCCGGCTTGGCCTGCCGGGGCCGGCGCCGGTGGCCGCGCGCTACCGGCGGCACGGGCTGTTCTACCGCGCGGACCTGATCACCCGCTGCATCGCCGACGCGCAGACGCTGGCCGAATGCCTGGCCGCCGGTCGGCTGGACGCCGAACTGGCACGCGCGACCGGCGCGCTGGTGGCGCGCTTCCACCGCGCCGGGATCTGGCATGCCGACCTCAACGCGCACAATGTGCTGGTGACTTCCACGGGTTTGCACCTGATCGATTTCGACCGCGGGCGCCTGCGCGCGCCGGCCGAGGGCTGGCGGCTGGCCAACCTGCAGCGGCTGCACCGTTCGCTGGTGAAGCTCGGCGCCGGCGCATGGGGCGAGGCGGCATTTCGCGAAACCATCTGGACGCCTCTCATCGAGGCCTACGAGGCTACCTTCGGCGCATGAACTGGCATCTGCATTTCCTCGGTGCGGGCGCGGCGCACGCGGCCCGCGAACTGGGCTCCTCGGCGGTGGTGCTGGAGCGCGACAGCGTGCCGGTATTGCTGATCGACTGCGGCCCCGACACGCTGGATCGCTACCTGGACGCCTACGGTGCGCTGCCGCCCGCGCTGTACGTCACCCACACCCACATGGATCACGTGGCGGGACTGGAAGGCCTGTTCTTCAAGCTCTGGTTCGACGAGCACCTGCGCGGCACCACGCGCCTGTTCGCGCACGTGGCGCTGCTGCCATGGCTGCAGACGCGGGTGGCCGACTACCCCGGCGCGCTGGCCGAGGGCGGGGTGAATTTCTGGGAGGCGTTCCGGCTGGTGCCGTGCACGCGCGGCTTCTGGCTCGACGGCCTGTGGTTCGACGTGTTCGCCACCCGCCACCACCGGCCCGACACCTCGTTCGGCCTCGCCTTGCCCGGCAGTTTCGCCTACACCGGCGACACCCGACCGATTCCCGAGACGCTGGCCCGGCATGCTGGCGGCGACATGCTCGTGGCGCACGATTGCGGCCTCGTCGGCAACCCCTCGCACACCGGCATCGACGACATCGAACGCGAGTACGACGCGGCGCTACGCGCGCGCCTGCTGCTGTACCACTACGGCAGCACGGCCGACGGCGCGGCGCTGCAGGCCCGCGGCTACCGGATCGCCGCGGCAGGCCAGCGCATCGCGCTGCCGGCGCCGCTGCCGCCGCATGCGGACGCGGGCTGAGACTCGCCGTCCCTTGTCAGTTGCCGTGGTGACCGCTATCCTTCCGCCTCTTCACTTGGCGAGATTGGCCCGGTGAGAAGGTTTTGCGTGCGGAGAGGTGTCCGAGTGGTTGAAGGAGCACGCCTGGAAAGTGTGTATACGGCTTATCCCCGTATCGCGGGTTCGAATCCCGCCCTCTCCGCCAGTTTCAAGTGAGTCACGATTCAGCATCGTGCACGTCCATGGTGGCCCCGTCGGTCCCCCCGCGACGATAGTCCGCAAACCCCGCCAGGTCCGGAAGGAAGCAACGGTAGTGGATGATTCGGGTGCCGGGGTGTGGCTGGCGGGGCCGCCGCCATTTCGGGGCTTCGACGCGTCCGGCTGACTTGCCGCTGCCGACTTGGCACAATCAGTTATTGACCATATGTCAGTGCTGACTGATCCGCCGCAGCTGAGCAGGCTCCCATCGCATGTCCTATCAGGTTCTCGCCCGCAAATGGCGCCCGCGCAAGTTCGCCGAACTGGTGGGGCAGGAGCATGTGGTGCGCGCGCTCACCAATGCGCTGGACACCGGGCGCATGCACCACGCCTACCTGTTCACCGGCACGCGCGGCGTGGGCAAGACCACCATCGCGCGCATCTTCGCCAAGTCGCTGAACTGCGAGCGCGGCGAGTCGGCCGATCCCTGCGGCGAGTGCGCGGTCTGCACGGCGGTGGATGAAGGCCGCTTCGTGGACCTGCTGGAGATCGACGCGGCCAGCAACACCGGCGTGGACGACGTGCGCGAGGTGATCGAGAACGCGCAGTACGCGCCCTCGCGCGGCCGCTTCAAGGTGTACCTGGTGGACGAGGTGCACATGCTGTCCAAGCCGGCCTTCAACGCGCTGCTGAAGACGCTGGAAGAGCCGCCGCCGCACGTGAAATTCCTGCTCGCCACCACCGACCCGCAGAAGTTGCCGGTAACGGTGCTGTCGCGCTGCCTGAAGTTCAACCTGAAGCGCCTGCTGCCCGAGCAGATCGCCGGCCAGATGCGGCACATCCTGGGCGCCGAGAACATCGCCTACGAGGAAGCCGCGATCGATGAGCTGGCGCGCGGCGCGGATGGCTCGCTGCGCGACGGCCTGTCGCTGCTCGACCAGGCCATCGCCTACGGCGGCGGTTCGCTGCATGCGGACGACGTGCGCACCATGCTGGGCAGCGTGGCGCGCGGCCAGGTGCTGGGCGTGCTGGACGCGCTGGCCGATGGCGACGGCGCGCGCCTGCTCGCGGAGTGCGCGCAGATCGCCTCGTACTCGCCGGATTTCGGCGGCGTGCTGGACGATCTCGCCGGCGTGCTGCACCGGCTGCAGCTGATCCAGCTGATTCCCGGTTACCGGCTCGACGACGATGCCGACGGCGAAGCGCTGCACGCGCTGGCCGCGCGCATCGCGCCGGAGGACGTGCAGCTCCATTACCAGATCGCCATCGGTGGCCGCCGCGATCTCGCGCTGGCGCCCGATGCGCGCACCGGCTTCGAGATGACGCTGTTGCGCATGCTGGCGTTCCGGCCTGGCGACGAGGCGTCGCGTCCCGCGGCGGAACGTGCGGCGCCTGCGCCGCGGCCCGTCGCGCCGCCCGCGCGCAACACCGCGCCAGCCGCACCGCCGGCTCCCGCCTATCGCGCCGCACCGGTCGCCGCCCCGGCGCCTGCCGTGCGCGAGTCGGCCCCGGCCGCTACGCCGCCGCGCGATGCCAACGGCTTGCCGCACTGGGAAAGCCTGATCGAACAGGCCGGCCTGCGCGGCCCGTTCAGCGTGCTGGCGCAAAACGCCGTGCTGCGCGAACGCGACGGCAACACCTTGGTGCTGGCGCTGCAACCCGCGCACATGGGCATGGCCGTGGAGCCGATGGTCAGCCAGATGGAGGAACGCATCAGCGATGCGCTGGGCGAACGCATCCGCTTGCGCTTCGTCGACATCGACAAGACCACGGCGGCCGCCACGCCGGCCGCGCGCGCCACGCAGGCGCGCAACGCGGCGCAGACGGCGGCGGAACAGTCGATCGAGGACGATCCCTTCGTGCAATCCATGAAACGCGACTTCGGCGCCCGCGTGGTGCCGCAGTCGGTGAAACCTTTCGGCAATTGAAGACGGAGCAAGGGCGATGAGAGGCCAGATCGGTCAGCTGATGCAGCAGGCCCAGCGCATGCAGGACGACATGAAGCGTGCGCAGGACGAGATCGCGAAGCTGGAAGTCACCGGCAGCGCCGGCGGCGGCCTGGTGAGCGTGACGATGAGCGGCGCGCACGAGGTGCGCAAGGTGGTCATCGACCGCCAGACCTTCGCCGACGATCCGGAGATGGCCGAGGACCTGGTCGCCGCCGCGATCAACGATGCGGTGAACAAGGTCGCCGAGGCCAGTCGCGAGAAGATGGGCAACGTCACCGCCGGCATGAGCCTGCCGCCCGGCTTCAAGATGCCGTTCTGAGGGGCGGGGATTCGGGAGTCGGGATGGGAGATTCGGAAAGGCCGCGATCTTGCGGATACGCGATCTTCCGAATCCCCAATCCCGACTCCCTAATCCCGCAGCAAATGACCTCGCCTCTGCTCTCAACCCTGATCGAAGCGCTGCGCTGCCTGCCCGGGGTGGGCGGCAAGAGCGCGCAGCGGATGGCGTTCCATCTGCTGGAGCGCGACCGCGAGCGCGGCCTGAAGCTCGCCGATGCCTTGCGCGAGGCGATGCAGCGCATCGGCCATTGCGGGCGTTGCCGCAATTTCAGCGAGGACGCCTTGTGCGCGATCTGCGCCAGCGCCAGCCGCGACCACCAGCAGCTGTGCGTGGTGGAATCGCCGGTGGATCTCGCGGCGATCGAGCAGGCCACCGGCTATCGCGGCCGGTATTTCGTGCTGCACGGGCGGCTGTCGCCGCTGGACGGCCTGGGGCCGGAGGAACTGGGCCTGCCGCTGCTGGTGCAGCGGCTGGGCGAGGGCGAGGTGGAGGAACTCATCATCGCCACCAACCCCACCGTGGAAGGCGAGGCCACCGCGCATTACCTGGCGCAACTGGCCCGCGCCGGCGGGGTGCGGCCCACCCGCCTGGCGCACGGCGTGCCGCTGGGCGGCGAGCTGGAATTCGTGGACCGCGGCACGCTGGCGCATGCGTTCGGCGGCCGGCAGGCCGTGGACTGAGCGCCGATGGAGCCGCAACTCTCCCGCGAAATCCCCGGCAGCGACGAGTACCGCCGCCTGCGCGTGGCCGCGGGCCTCAGCGCGATGAGCGAAGCGGGCGCCGCCGTGGGCCTGCCGGCAAGCTGGTGTTCGGTATGCGTGCGCGATGGCGGCGAGCTGATCGGCATGGGGCGGGTGGTCGGCGACGGCGGCCTGTTCCTGTGGGTGGTCGACGTCGCGGTGGCGCCGGCGCGACAGGGGCAGGGCTGGGGCCGGCGCATCATGCAGGCCCTGATGGACGAGGTGCATGCCCGCGCGCCCGCGCGCACCATGGTCGGCCTGATCGCCGACGGCACCGCGCACGCGCTCTACGAGAAATTCGGTTTCAGGCTGGTGGCGCCCGGTGCGCACGGCATGCTTCTGCGTCTTTGAACGAACGGAGGGAACGACATGGGCGACACCATCTTCGGCAAGATCATCCGGCGCGAGATCCCGGCGGACATCGTCTACGAGGACGACGAACTGCTGGCCTTCCGCGACGTCAATCCGCAGGCGCCGGTGCACGTGCTGTTCATTCCGAAGAAGCCGATCGCCACGCTGGACGACGCCACGGCGGAGGACGCGGCGCTGCTGGGGCGCCTGCAACTGGCCGCGGCCGACTACGCCCGGCGCGAGGGCTTCGCCGAGCAGGGCTACCGCACGGTGATCAACTGCAACCAGTACGGCGGCCAGACCGTGTTCCACCTGCATCTGCACCTGCTGGCCGGACGGCGCATGCACTGGCCGCCGGGCTGAATCGCCGCAGTTGGGCGGGCACGAAAAAGCCGGCCGCGAGGGCCGGCTTTTTCGTGGATGCGCCGCTTACTTCTTCGGCGGCGGCGGGGGCGGCGGCGGCCGCACCACGATCACCCGCGGCGAGTTCCAGTAGGGGTTGCCGTAACCGTAGCCCCACGGACCCCACGGCCCCCAGAACGGGTCGTAGAAGCCGGGCGGGTAGGGCCTGTCCACGTACACCGGACGCTTGGGCCACAGATAGACCACGTCGGCCTCCACCCGCGGGTAGGGGTAGTCGTATTCGCCCACCTTCTGCGTCACCGTGCCGTGGATGGTGCCGGTCACGGTCAGCTCGCGGCCGCGGCTGAACACCTCGGGATCGTAGAAGCCGCTGTGGCAGGCCACGAAGCGGCCCTGGTCGCCGCCCGCGCTGCCCAGTTCCGGGCGCGCCTGGCTGTCCAGCGGCCGTGCCAGGACGTAGAAGCAGGTCTGCTGCGGGCCCGGCTCGGCCTTGATGATCTCGCCGCCCCAGCGTACGCGGGTGCCGCCGGCGCCGCCCTGCTGGGCGGCGGCGCTGGAGACGTTGGTGTAGGTGCCCTGCAGCGGTTGTGGAATGGTCGCGCAGCCGCCCAGCAGGGCGACGGCCGCGACTAGCGCGAGGGGACGGTAGAGGGACATGGCGGTTTCTCCAGCATGGAAAATGGTGTGCGCAATCCTGACAACGTCTATTTGACCACGCGGACGACAGGAAAATCCCGTACCGCGCGTTGCAGCGCACGCACCGGGCCAGTCACCGGCCCGGGATGGGCGTAGCGCAGTTCCAGATAGTGATGCATCAGTTCGATCAGCCTGTCGTGGTGTGCCGGCAGCGCGTGGGCGGCGCGCTGCAGATAGTCCCGCGGTCCCTCGCCGGCGTGCCGCGCCACGCCCAGCCGCGCCAGCTTGCGTTCCAGCCGGCGCAGCGCGGCGCGCGCGGCGTCTTCCGGTTCGCGCCGCCGCCACACCCAGGCCAGCCCGCCGGCCATGCACAGCACGCAGCCCGCGGCCAGCAACAGCGCCAGGGTGGATGCGTCCGTGTCGCGGATGCCGAACGGTTTCAGCAGGCCGCGCTGGCGCAGCGCGTCGAAGCCATTAACGCTCAGGTTCCACCAGCGGTTGACGATGTCCCAGCGGTTGCGCACGGCCTGCAGCCAGCCGCTCTGGTACCACGGCAACTGGCCCGGCACGGCCGCCGCGGCGCCCTGGCTGATGCGCTGCGGACGCACCGCGGCGGTGGGGTCGACGCGCACCCAGCCGCGCCCCGCCAGCCACACCTCGCTCCAGGCGTGGGCGTCGGAATTGCGCACCAGCAGGTAGCGCCCCAGCGCGTTCCAGTAGCCGCCCTGGTAGCCGGTGACCACCCGGGCGGGAATGCCGGCGGCGCGCATCAGCACGGTGAACGCCGAGGAGTAGTGCTCGCAGAAGCCTTCGTGCGTGTCGAACAGGAAATCGTCCATCGCATCGCGCCCCAGTTCCGCGGGCGCCAGCGTGTAGCGGAAGCCGCCGTCGTGGAACAGCGCGAGCGCGGCCTGCACGATGGCGGCATCGTCGCCGCCGTGGCGCTGCCGCCACGCATGGCCCAGCGCCAGCGTGCGCGGGTTGAAGCCGGACGGCAGTTGCAGCCAGCGCGCGCGGTGCGGACCCAGTTGCGGTTCCAGCCGATAGCGGACCGCGGATTCCAGGCTGTAGTCGCGCAGCGCGGTCACCGGCTTGTCGGCCATCGCCACGCGGTCGCGGCGCAGGCTGGCGTCGGGCGGCGCGGCCAGCGGCACGTCCAGCGTGGGCAGCACGCGTTGCCGGGTCGGCTCCAGGCTGATGTGGTAGCGCACGGTCTGTCCGGCCTCGACCGGCACCGGCGACTGGTTGGCGACGTCGCGATAAGTCCAGCTGCTGCCGTCGTACCGGTCCATCACGTAGGCGCGGAAATAGCGCTGCTCGGGCGGCGGCGGCGGGCCGTCGAAACCCACCCGCAGCGCGGGGCTGTCGTCGACCAGCAGCCGGGTGAAGCCGCTCGGCGTCATGCTGTCGCTGAGGCCGCTGCGCTGTTCGCCGGGATTCGGCGCGCCCCACAGCGGCGAGTTCAACCGCGGCAGCAGCAGGAAGCCCAGCAAGGCCAGCGGCAGGGCGGCGGCCAGCAGGCCGAGTCCGGACGGCAGTTCGCGCCACAGCGAGGAGGGCGGCCGCCGCCCAGGTTCCAGCGAGCGCAGCGCGGCCAGTGGCGGCAGCAGGCCCAGCGCCACCCCGGCGGTGGCGGTGAGGCTCTGGTCGAACAGCAGCGCGGCCATCAGCGCGAAGCAGGAAAAGCTCATGCCCACGCGGGCGTCGCGCACGGTCTCGGTTTCCAGCAGCTTCAGCACCAGCAGGCCCACCGCCAGCGCGGCGCCGGGCGCCTGGCCGAACAGGTTGCCGTACCAGCTCACGATGGAAAGCAGCAGCGCGGCCAGCAGCGGCAGCTTCAGCCATGCCGGGGTGCGCGCCTGCCGGTGGCGGCGACGCCACCAGCGCAGGGCCAGGATCGGCGCCAGCGCGGCGCTCAGCCACCACGGCAACTGCGGCAGGTACAGTGCCAGCACGGCGGCCAGGCCCAGCGCGACCAGATCGAAGCTGCGCGCATCCAGCGGCGTGGCGGCCGGACTGCTCAAGGCAGCACCGCGAGCGCGCTCATGCAGCGCGCGTAGTGGGCCGGCCCGCTGCCGGTGTCGATGCGCTCGTCCGGCAGTTGCAGGCTGTAGCGCCGACCCTGCGCCTCCGCTTCGCCCAGCCAGCGCGCCAGCCGGGCGATGCGCGCCTCGCGCTCCAGCGCGCGCAAGGCCTGCCAGTCCAGCCGCCAGCTCTCGCGCGGCTCGGGGCGGTCGAAATCCTTGACCAGCAGGTCGTGATGGCGGGCGCTGGCCTTCCAGGCGATGTGCCGGGGTGCGTCGCCGCGGCGGTAGTCGCGCAACGCGGCCAGTTCCTCGCCGGCCTGCGGACGCAGGCGCTCGCGCGCGTCGCCCGGCAGCACCGGCGGCGGCCCGGCGGTTTCCGGCCGCGGCCACACCAGCACGGACTGCTGCGGATGCAGCCAGCTCCAGGCGCGGAACAGGCCCAGCGGCCAGGTGCTCCACAGCTTGAGCCGGGGCAGCGGCTGCCAGCCGCGCCGGCTGGTGGCCAGGCGCAGCCGCAGTTCCGCCGTGCCCTGCAGCGCGAACGCCAGCGATTCGCCGGCGCAGTCCAGGCGCACGCTTTCGCGGGGGCGTTGCGCCGCGAAATCCAGCACCAGTTCCAGCGGTTCGCCGGCGAGCGCGTGGCCGGCGCGGATGCCGCGCAAACGCAGGCCGTCCAGGGTGCGGAACGCGGGCAGCATGCTGGCCACGGCAGCGGAGCCAAGCATGCAGGTCAGCAGCAGCGCGGCGTTGTTCGCGTAGTTCAGCGCGCCCACCAGCATCACCAGCAACAGCACGCCGAAGCCCAGGCCGAACGCGGTGGGCACGATGTAGATGCGGCGCCGTCCCAGCTCGATCGGCAGCGGCTCGGGGCGGCGCAGGCGGGTGAGCGCGGGCAGGCGGCGTTCGGCGAATTGCGCGAGGCGACGCAAGGCGGCGCGCATCAGTCCACCGCCACCTCGGCGAGCAGCTGGCGCGCCAGCGCCTCGCCGCCGGTGCCGCGCGCGGCCACCAGCCGGTGCGCGGCCAGCGGCACGAACAGCGCCTGCAGGTCTTCCGGCAACACATAGGCGCGACCGTCCAGCAGCGCCCAGGCGCGGGCGACGGCCAGCAGCGACAGGCCGGCGCGCGGCGACAGCCCGGTGCGGATCTCGGCGTGGCGGCGGCTGGCGGCCAGCAGCGCCTGCAGGTAGTCGAGCAGGGCGGGGCTGGCGACGATCGCCTGCGCCTGCCGGCGCAGCGCGAGCAGGGCGGCGCCGTCGAGTTGCGGCTTCAGTATGGCGAGCAGGTCGAGGCGGTCGACGCCGGTGAGCAGTTCGCGCTCGGCCGCGGGATCGGGATAGTCCAGCGACAGGCGCAGCATGAAACGGTCGAGCTGGGAATCGGGCAGCGGGAACGTGCCGGCGAGGTCCAGCGGGTTCTGCGTCGCCACCACGAAGAACGGTTGCGGCAGCGCGTGGGTGGTGCCGTCCACGGTGACCTGGCCTTCGGCCATCGCCTCCAGCAGCGCGCTCTGCGTCTTGGGCGTGGCGCGGTTGATCTCGTCGGCCAGCAGCAGGCCGCCGAAGATCGGGCCGGGATGGAAACGGAACTGGCCGGTCTCGCGCTCGTACACGCTGACGCCGAGGATGTCCGAAGGCAGCAGGTCGCTGGTGAACTGCACGCGCTGGAATTCCAGCGCGAAGCTGGCGGCCAGCGCGTGCGCCAGCGTGGTCTTGCCCACGCCGGGCACGTCTTCCAGCAACAGGTGGCCGCCGGCGACCAGGCAGGCCAGCGCCAGCTTCACCTGCCGCGCCTTGCCCAGCACCACGCGGTTGAGCTGCGCCTCCGCCGCGGCAAGGCGTCGGCGCAGCTCGTCGACAGGCGGCGTGGCGGGCAGGGGCTGGCTCATCGATCGGGCTCGCGGCAGTTCACGGGGGAAGGGCAGCCGGCGACGGCGGTTGCCGAGGCAGCGTACCCGGTTTGCGGTGCGCCCGGCTTCAGGGCACGGCCATGCCGGCCGCCCGCAGCATTCTCGCCAGCGCGATCAGCGGCAGCCCGATCAGCGCACTGGGGTCCTCGCTGTCGATGCGTTCGAACAGGCTGATGCCCAGGCCTTCGCACTTGAAGCTGCCGGCGCAGTCCAGCGGCTGCTCGCGCGCCACGTAGCGCTCGATTTCCGCGGCGTCCAGCACCCGGAAATGCACGCCGGTGTGGTCGACGTGGACCTGCTGGCGCCCGTTGCGGGTGTCCAGCAGGCACAGCGCGGTATGGAACTGCACCGCGCGGCCGGAGCACGCGGCGAGCTGGGCGCAGGCGTTCGCCACGTTGCCCGGCTTGTCCAGCGTCCGGCCCTCCAGCTCCGCGACCTGGTCGGAGCCGATCACCAGCACGTCGCCCCAGCCGGCCGCGGCCGCCGCCTTGGCGATGGCGAGCCGGACCGCGCGCGTGTCCGGCGCTTCGCCCGGCAACGCGGCCTCGTCGGTGCCGGGCGCGCGCTGCTCGAAATCCGGCAGCAGCCGGCGCAGCAGTTCGGCGCGGTAGCGCGAGGTGGAGGCCAGCACGATGCGGGGCGGGGCAGTATCCATTCGGTTCATTCGGCGTCGCGGTGGATGTGTTCGCGCATCGCGCTGTTCAGGTCGCGCTGGGCGGCGTTCAGGGCCTGCAGCAGCGGTTGCAGGCGGTCGCGGCTCGCGCGCATGGCGGCGGCGGTCTCGTCCAGCTCCCGCTGGCTGGCGCGGGTGGCGCGGTCGCGGATCCAGATGCGCTGGCGCAGCAGCGCCTGCAAGCCGGCATCCACCGCCTGGCGGGACTCCTGCTCGCTGGTGCCGGGCAGGTCGGGATTACTGGCCATCACCGCATGGGCCTGCTGCAGCCCGGCGCGGCAGCTCTTCAGGTCGTTTTCCAGCCGGTCGGCCAGGTCCAGCAACTGCTGCAGGTCGGCGGCGCGGCGGTTCTGCCAGCGGCGCGAGGTGAGCGCCCAGGCGGCCGCGGCGACCAGCACCAACAGCGCCACCACGCCCAGCGTCAGCGAAAGATTCACGCGACCAGCCCCTGTATCCAAGGCCTCGCAGTCTGCCGCAAGCGGGGGCGGTCAGGCAAAATGCGCCGGAGGAATGCCGCAAGCGCTTGATTGTCGGTTGACTTCAGCCGTTCACGAACTTACCATTCGCCGATTATGTCCGTGACACTGCCAGAGTCCGTGGACGCTTGGCGCATGGTCTCGGCGCGGCGTTCGTTCGAGGGATCGATGCCCGTGGCCGCCCTCGGGCGCCTGTGCGGCGCGCTGGCCGGCAACGACGGCGAGGTGGGTTACCGGCTGGATTTCGGCCGCGACAAGCTGGGCACGGACTACGTGGATGTCCATGCGCAGGCGTCGCTGACCATGATCTGCCAGCGCACGCTGGAGCCGTTCGTGCTGCCGGTGACGGTGGACAGCCGACTGGGCCTGATCCGGCAGGAGCGCGACGAGGCGGGTTTGCCGCCCGGTTGCGAACCGCTGCTGGTGGCCGAGGACGGTCGCCTGCATCCGGCGGACGTGATCGAGGACGAACTGCTGCTGGCCTTGCCGCTGGTGCCGGTGAACCCGGACAGCAGCCTGCCCGACGCGATCGTCAATGGCGGCGCGCCGGACCAGGACGAGGCGCAGTCGCAAGAGAATCATCCGTTCGCGGTGTTGCGCGAACTGAAGAAGTAAACCGGTCGGGGTCGGTGACCCCGGTCATCCAGATACCGCAATCAGGTTCAGTTGGAGAACTACCATGGCCGTTGCCAAGAGCCGCCGTACCCCGTCCACCCGCGGCATGCGTCGCGCCCACGACAAGCTGAAGACCGTGCAGCTGTCCACCGACCCGACCAGCGGCGAGGTGCACCTGCGTCACCATGTCACCGCCGACGGTTACTACCGCGGCAAGAAGGTCATCGAGACCAAGGGTGCGGTGACGGTCGAGGATTGACCGTCGCGGCGGGCCCTGCGCGGTCCCGCCTGAGCGAACCGACCGAACGGCGCGGCGACGCGCCGTTTCGCGTTATGGCCCCCGCACGGTTGCGCATGCGTCGTCCGGGGCGTTCAATGCACGATTTACGTTGCACGGAAAACGGAATGGCCCCGATCTACTCCCGCATCATCGCTACCGGCAGCGCCTTGCCCGAGCGCGTCGTCAGCAACGCCGATCTGGAGAAGATCGTCGACACCAGCGACGAATGGATCCGCACCCGCACCGGCATCCGCCAGCGCCACATCGCAGCCGAGGGGCAGACCACCGGCGACCTGGCCTTCCTTGCCGCGCAGCGTGCGCTGGAAACGGCCGGGGTGAAGGCGGCCGAGCTGGACCTGATCGTGGTGGGCACCACCACGCCGGACCTCATCTTTCCGTCCACCGCCTGCCTGGTGCAGGACCGCCTGGGCGCGAACGGCTGCCCTGCATTCGACGTCAATGCCGCCTGTTCCGGCTTCATGTATTCGCTGGGCATCGCGGACAAGTTCATCCGCAGCGGCCAGTCGAAGAAGGTGCTGGTGATCGGCGCCGAGACGCTGACCCGCATGATCGACTGGAACGAGCGCGAGACCTGCGTGCTGTTCGGCGACGGCGCCGGCGCCGTGGTGCTGGAGGCCGCGAGCGAGCCCGGCGTCTACGCCACCTGCATGCATGCCGACGGCGGCTACAAGGAGCTGCTGTGGAACCCGGTGGGCGTCTCCGCCGGTTTCAGCGACGAGCCGAACCACGGCGTGCGCATCAAGATGGCCGGCCGCGAGGTGTTCAAGGTCGCGGTGAAGACGCTGGACTCGCTGGTCGACGAGACGCTGCAGGCCGCCGGCATGCACGAATCGGACATCGACTGGCTGATCCCGCACCAGGCGAACCTGCGCATCATCGAGGCCACCGCCAAGCGGCTGCAGATGCCGATGGAGCGCGTGATCGTCACCGTCGACCAGCACGCCAACACCTCCTCCGGTTCGGTGCCGCTGGCGCTGGACTACGCCGTGCGCTCGGGCAAGGTGCAGCGCGGCCAGAACCTGCTGCTGGAAGCGTTCGGCGGCGGCTTCACCTGGGCCTCGGCGCTGCTGCGCTACTGATACCCGCGTTTCGCCCTTGCACCCGATGCCGCCCGCGGGGCGACATCGGCTTTTCCGCGGTCGATACCGCTGCGCATGCCGGCCGATGCTGGCACCATGTCGCCTTGATTCCTGGGATGCCTTGTCCATGAACGCTGCAACGCTCGCTTTCGTCTTTCCGGGGCAGGGCTCGCAATCCGTCGGCATGCTGGCCGACTTGGCCGAGGCGCACACCTCGGTGAAAGCCACCTTCGACGAGGCTTCCGACGGCGCCGACGTGGACCTGTGGGCGCTGTCGCAGGGCGGTCCGCAGGAAATGCTCAACCGCACCGAATACACGCAGCCGGCGCTGCTGGCCGCCAGCGTCGCCGTCTGGCGCGTCTGGCGCGCGCAGGGCGGCGCGACGCCCGCGCGGCTCGCCGGGCACAGCCTGGGCGAGTACAGCGCGCTGGTCGCGGCCGAGGCGATCGCGCTGCGCGACGCGGCGCACCTGGTGCGCATCCGCGGCCAGGCGATGCAGGAAGCGGCGCCGGAAGGTTCCGGCGCGATGGCCGCGGTGCTCGGCGCGGAGGATGCGGTGGTCGAGGAAGCCTGCCGCGATGCGTCCGGTACGCACGTGGTGGTGCCCGCGAACTACAACTCGCCGGGCCAGGTGGTGATCGGCGGCCATGCCGAGGCGGTGGACAAGGCGCTGGCGCTGCTGGCCGAGCGCGGCGTGCGCAAGGCGATGAAGCTCGCGGTCAGCGTGCCGTCGCACACCCCGCTGATGCGCGAGGCCGCGAACCGGCTGGCGGAGGCGATGACCGCCTACGCCTGGCGCGAGCCGAAGATCGAGGTGGTGCAGAACGTCGACGCCAAAGTGCATCGCGACATCGGCGCGATCCGCACGGCGCTGGTCAGCCAGCTCTACCTGCCCGTGCAGTGGACCGAATGCGTGCAGGCGCTGGTGGCCGGTGGCGCCACGCGGATCGCCGAATGCGGCCCGGGCAAGGTGCTGACCGGCCTCGCCAAACGCATCGACAGGAACGTCGAGGCGCGCGCGCTGGGCGCGCCGGCCGAACTGGACGCCGCGCTGGCCGACTGGCGCGCCTGACCCGGCACGGATTCGCGAAGAGGCGCTTGACGCGCCTTTTCGTCGGCGTATTATTCAACCAAAAGGTTGAATGAATGATGCCATGTCGAACCTCGATCTCGCCTTCGCCGCGCTCGCCGATCCTACCCGCCGCCGCATCGTGGCGCGCCTGACCCGCGGCGAGCTGCGGGTGACCGATCTCGCGCAGCCGTTCGCGATGTCGCTGAACGCGGTCTCCAAGCACGTGAAAGTGCTGGAGGGCGCCGGCCTGGTGGGCCGGCGCCGCGAAGGCCGCGAACACTACCTGCGTCTGCGCGCTGCGCCGTTGCGCGAGGTGGCGCGCTGGACCGCCCAATACGAACGCTTCTGGACCCGGCGCCTCGACGCGCTGGGCGCTTTCCTCGATGGGCAGAAGGAGAACGGCGATGAAGGGTCGCAATGAATCGGCGATGGGCGGGTTCCGCCTCGAGATGCCGCGCAGCTACGACGCCTCGCCCGAGCGGGTGTTCCGCGCGTGGACCGATCCGGCCAGCCTGAAGGCCTGGCTGGCGGAAGGCGGCGACGTGGTGGCGGACCCGCGCCCCGATGGCCTGTTCTACCTCGGCATGCGGCATTCAAGCGGGATTCGCCCGCACTACGGCCGCTACCTGCGCGTGGAAAGCCCGCGCCTGCTGGAATTCACCTGGGTGAGCGAGCACACGCTGGGCAAGGAATCGGTGGTCACGCTGGAATTCACCCCGCACGGCAGCCGGACCGAATTGCGCCTCACCCACGAGGGCCTCCCAGACGAACGGATGGCGATGGCGCATACCGAGGGCTGGACGTATTTCCTCGACTCGCTGCCCGGGCACCTGGGCTGAGCGGGAACCGCCGCCTCTCCGCAGGCCGAGCCGTGCGGCTGGGGCAATCGACACGATTCGACCAACGCATCACGCAGGAGGAAGCCATGCGCAAGCTGATCGCCGGCATGAAGATTTCCGCTGACGGCAAGATGGAAGGACCGGAAGGCTACGCGGACTGGGTCGACAGCTGGTCGGAAGACTATGGCCTGACCGGCCAGATCGACGCCTGCGTGCTCGGCAGCGGCATGTATCCCGGTTACGAGCAGTACTGGACCGCGATCCAGGACGCGCCGGATGCTCCCTTGCCGATGACCGGCAAGTCGCCGACGCCGGCGGAAGTCGCATGGGGCCGTTTCGCCGCGCGGACGCCGCACTACGTGCTCTCCCGCACCCTGCGCGCAGCCAACTGGCCGCTGACACGCTTCCTGCGGGACGAGGGCGAGCTGGAAGCCCTCAAGCAGCAACCCGGCAAGGACATCTACCTCATGGGCGGGGCCCGGATCACCGCCAGCCTGATCGAGGCCGGGCTGGTGGACGAGCTTCGGCTGATCGTCTACCCGCTGATCGCCGGCCCGGGCAAGGCCCTGTTCGCGACCATGCAATCCCGTCGCGGGCTTGAACTGCGCCGGACCGAACCGCTGCAGGGCGGACGGATCGGCCTGACCTACGGAATCGCGTGAGGAGGCATGACCATGGCATCGCACATCATCGGAACCCGCGAGGAATGGCTCGCTGCCCGGCTTGAACTGCTGCAGGCGGAAAAGGAGCTGACCCGGCGCGGCGACGAACTGGCGCGGCAGCGGCAGACCCTGCCGTGGGTGCGCGTGGAGAAGGACTACCGCTTCGGCACCGGCGGGGGCGATGCCACGCTGGCGGATCTTTTCCGGGGACGCTCGCAGCTGCTGGTCTACCACTTCATGTTCGGTCCCGACTGGTCGGCAGGCTGTCCTTCCTGCTCGGCGATTGCCGACGGCTTCAACGGCATCGTCGCGCACCTGGAAAACCACGATGTGGCATTCACCGCGGTGTCGCGCGCGCCGTTGGCGAAGTTGCTGGCCTACCAGCGGCGCATGGGCTGGACATTTCCGTGGGCGTCCGCGAACGGCAGCGGTTTCAACCTCGACTTCAACGTCGCGATCAGCGAGGCGCAGCAGCGGGCCGGCGACGCCGAATACAACTACCGGCGCGAAGGCCCATCGGCAGACGAGGCGCAGTATCCGGAGATCGTCCGTCAGCTCGCGACCAGCTGCGGCACGGGGGCGGTCGGGTACGCGCGCGACCGCCCCGGCCTGAGCGCGTTCGTGCTGGAAGACGGCGTCGTCTATCACACCTATTCGACCTACGCGCGCGGGGTGGACGGCCTGTGGGGCATGTACCAGTGGCTGGATCGCGCGCCGCTGGGCCGCAACGAGGCGGACGGCGCCTGGTGGCGGCGTCACGACGAGTACGCTGCCGCGGATGCGGGTTGCTGCCACTGAGCTACATGCAGGAAGAGTCCGTTTCCGTGTATGGTTTGCGGCTTTGAATCCTGACGGAACACGGCGATGGACAAGACACTGACGGGCGAGATCGCACTGGTCACCGGCGCCAGCCGCGGCATCGGCGCGGCGATCGCGGACGAACTGGCCGCGATGGGCGCCACCGTGATCGGCACGGCCACCAGCGAGGCCGGTGCGGCCGCCATCGGCGACCGGCTGGCTGCGCATGGCGGCCACGGCCGCATGCTCGACGTGGCGGACACCGCCGCCGTCGAGGCGCTGATCGACGGCATCGCCAAGGAATTCGGCGCGGTGTCGATCCTGGTCAACAACGCGGGCATCACCCGCGACCAGTTGCTGATGCGCATGCCTGAGGCGGACTGGCAGGCGATACTCGACACCAACCTCAGCTCGGTGTTCCGCACCAGCAAGGCGGTGATGCGCGGCATGATGAAGGCGCGCAAGGGCCGCATCATCTCGATTGCCTCGGTGATCGGCCTCACCGGCAATCCCGGGCAGTCCAACTACGCGGCGGCCAAGGCCGGCATCATCGCGTTCTCCAAGTCGCTGGCCCGCGAGATCGGTTCGCGCGGCATCACCGTGAACGTGGTGGCGCCCGGCTTCATCGACACCGACATGACGCGCGCCCTGCCGGAGTCGGCGAAGGAAGGCCTGCTGCACCAGATCGCCCTGGGCCGCCTGGGCGAGGCTGCCGACATCGCCAAGGCCGTGGGCTTCCTCGCTTCGCCGGCGGCTGCCTACATCACCGGCGAGACGCTGCACGTCAACGGCGGCATGTACATGGCCTGAGGCGTACAGGCGGCCCGGTGCAGCCGTTTCAAACACCGCCTGATCCATACGGCGACGCATGCTGAAAGAAGTCGCGCATTGCCGCGTTTTCGGCGACAATTGCGCTTTCGCGCCGGCCGCAAACCGGCGCGGCGACATCGGCGACGGATGCATGGCGGCCTTGCGGTTTAGCCACTACAATCCGCCGGTCTTGCCGGCCGCGGGCCGGCGTACAACACAATTCCCCGTGGGAGGTACTTGCAACATGAGCACCATCGAAGAGCGCGTCAAGAAGATCGTCGTCGAGCAGCTGGGCGTGAAAGAGGATGAAGTCACGGCGAACGCCTCGTTCGTGGACGACCTGGGCGCCGACTCGCTCGACACCGTCGAGCTGGTGATGGCCCTCGAGGAAGAGTTCGAGACCGAGATCCCGGACGAGGACGCCGAGAAGATCACCACCGTCCAGCAGGCCGTGGACTACATCAAGGCCCACACCAAGGAATGATCGGGCGCAGGCAGCACGGCGCGACGCGCTGCTGCCAACGTGACGATACCGGAAGCTGCGCCGATACGGCGCAGTTTTCGTTTCTGCAATCTGCAACGTCCGATCCCGTATGGTGTGCGGCGGCGACCGCCATCCGCGAATGACGGGGCAATCGCCGCAACGGCGCTCCCCGGAACACGAAGGAACAACAGCATGAGCAAGCGACGCGTGGTAGTGACCGGCATGGGCATCATCTCGCCGGTCGGCAACGATCTGGTCACCGCCTGGGACAACATCCTCAAGGGCGTCAGCGGCATCGTGCCGGTCACCCACTTCGACGCCACCGGCTATGCCACCCGCATCGCCGGCCAGGTGAAGGATTTCGATCCGGCCGCGTGGATCGCGCCGAAGGAAATCAAGAAGATGGACCCCTTCATCCACTACGGCATCGCCGCCGGCACGCAGGCGCTGAAGGATTCCGGCCTGGAAGTGACCGAAGCGAACGCGCCGCGCATCGGCGTGGCGGTGGCGGCCGGCATCGGCGGCCTGCACACCATCGAGCACACCTCGATCGAGCTGCACGAGAAGGGGCCGCGCCGCGTGTCGCCGTTCTTCGTGCCCTCGTCCATCATCAACATGGTGTCGGGCCACCTGTCGATCATGTACGGCCTCAAAGGCCCGAACATCGCCTGCGTCACCGCCTGCACCACCGGCACGCACAACATCGGCCTCGCGGCGCGCATGATCCAGCACGGCGACGCCGACGCGATGATCGCCGGCGGCGCCGAGTTCGCCACCACCGGCACCGCGATGGCGGGCTTCTGCTCGGCCAAGGCCATGTCCACCCGCAACGACGAGCCGACCAGGGCCAGCCGTCCGTGGGACAAGGACCGCGACGGCTTCGTGCTGTCCGACGGCGCCGGCGTGCTGGTGCTGGAGGAGTACGAACACGCCAAAGCGCGCGGCGCGAAGATCTACGCGGAACTGGTCGGCTTCGGCATGAGCGGCGACGCCTACCACATCACCGCGCCCAGCGAAGGCGGCGAAGGTGCGGCCCGCTGCATGGAGAACGCGCTTCGGGACGGCGGCATCAACCCGTCCGAAGTGCAGTACATCAACGCGCACGGCACCTCGACGCCGCTGGGCGACCTGGGCGAAGTGCATGCCGCCAAGCGCGTGTTCGGCGACCACGCGTACAAGCTGGCGATGAGCTCGACCAAGTCGGTCACCGGCCACCTGCTCGGCGCGGCCGGCGGCGTGGAGGCGATCTTCAGCATCCTCGCGATGCGCGACCAGGTGCTGCCGCCCACGATCAACCTCGACGAGCCGGGCGAGGACTGCGACCTCGACTTCGTGGCCAACGTGGCGCGCGAGGCGAAGCTGGACGTGGCGATCTCCAACTCCTTCGGCTTCGGCGGCACCAACGGCACGCTGGTGTTCCGGCGCGTTTGAGCGCCTGCTCCAACGTGACACATCGTCGCACCCTGCACGGCCGGCGCGACCTGCTCGCGCCGGCCGCCGCGTTTCCGCAGCGCTATCCCTGCCTGCTGGAAAGCGTGCTGCACGGCACCCCGCAGGCGCGCTTCGACATCCTGTTCGCGTTTCCGCGGGACAGCCTCGTGCTGGATGCGGAAGGCGGCGTGCGCAACGCGACTGGCGACATCGTCGGTACACGCTTCCTCGATGCGCTGGATGCGGCGTGGCAGGCCGAACGCCTGCCGCGCGAGGACGACGGCCTGCCGTTCCACGGCGGCTGGACGCTGTTGCTGGCCTATGAGCTGGCGGGCGAAATCGAAGCCAGGCTGCGGTTGCGCGCGGATGCCGCGTTGCCGGTGGCGCTGGCGCTGCGCTGCCCGGCGGCCGTCATCGTCGACCATGCGCGCGACTGCACCGTGCTGGTGGCCGAGGCGGGCAGCGAACACCTACTCGACGACCTGGCGGCGGATCTGGAAGCGGCGCGGCCGATTCCCGTGCTGCCGCCGCCGGCGCGCCTGTCCGAGGACGAGCCGCAGCGTTTCCTCGACGGCGTGGCGCGCATCCACGAACACCTGCAGGCGGGCGACATCTTCCAGGTCAACCTGTCGCGCGCGTGGCTGGCGCATTACGCGCAGCCGCCCGCACCGGCGGCACTGCACGCCGCGCTGCGCCGCGCCAACCCGGCGCCGTTCGCAGGCCTGTTGCAGCAACCCGGCTGGGCCATCGCCAGTTCCTCGCCGGAGCGGCTGGTGGAAGTGCGCGATGGCATGGCGCAGACGCGGCCCATCGCCGGCACGCGCCCACGCACGGCTGGCGACGACGACGTGGCGCGCATCCGCGAACTCGCCGCGCATCCCAAAGAGCGCGCCGAGCACGTGATGCTGATCGACCTCGAACGCAACGACCTCGGCCGCGTCTGCATGCCCGGCACGGTGGAGGTGGACGAGCTGATGACGGTGGAGAGCTACGCCCACGTGCACCACATCGTCTCCAATGTGCGTGGCCGCCTGCGCGAAGGCGTGACGCCGGGGCAGGCGATCGCCGCGGTGTTCCCCGGCGGCACCATCACCGGCTGCCCCAAGGTGCGCTGCATGGAGATCATCGCCGCGCTGGAAGATGCGCCGCGCGGCGCCTACACCGGCGCGCTGGGCTACCTCGACCGCAACGGCGACCTCGACCTCAACATCCTGATCCGCACGCTGACCCTCGCGGGCGACACGGTGAGCCTGCGCGCGGGCGCCGGCATCGTGGCCGATTCGGTGGCGGAACGGGAGCTGGAGGAGACGCGCGCCAAGGCGCGCGGCCTGTTGCGCGCGCTGGGCGCGGCCGACGCATGATCCTGGTCGACGGCCAGCCGCAGGACACCGTCTCCGCGCTGGACCGCGGCCTGCTGTATGGCGACGGCCTGTTCGAGACGATCCGCTTTGCGGGAGATGCCGCGCCGCTGTGGTCGCGACACATGCAGCGACTGGCGCTGGGCTGCGAACGCCTGGGCCTTCCGGCAGCCGATCCCGTATTGCTGTGGCGCGAGGCGCAAGCCGCACGCGGCGACATGACGCATGCCGTCGTGCGCATCACGCTCACCCGCGGCGTGGGCACGCGCGGCTACGCGATGCCGGCGCTGCCCCAGGTCGCCCGCATCGTGGCGGCATTTCCGATGCCGGCGCTGGACGCGGCGCTGTACCGCGACGGCGTGCGCCTGCACCTGTGCGAGACGCGCCTGGCCGAGCAGCCGCGGCTGGCCGGCATCAAGCACCTCAACCGGCTGGAACAGGTGCTGGCGCGCGCCGAATGGAGCGATCCATCGATTGCCGAAGGCCTGCTGTGCGACATGCGCGGCCACGCGGTTTCGGCCACGGCCGCGAACCTGTTCGCGGTGATCGGCGGCGTGCCGGTGACGCCCGCGCTGGAACGCTGCGGCGTGGCCGGCGTGCTGCGCGCGGCCTTGCTGGAGGCGCTGCCGCGGCTCGAAGTGCGCGATCTGCCGCTGCACGAATGCCTGGCGGCCGACGAACTCTTCCTTAGCTCCAGCGTTCGCGGCATCCTGCCGGTTCAGGCCGTGGGCGATACGGTATTTGCCCCCGGCCCGGTGACCCGCGCGATGCAGGCGCATTGGCGCGGGCTTGGTTTCCCGATGGAGCAGGCATGACCCGCAAGACGTGGCGCAACGCGATCCTGGTTTTGCTGCTGGCGCTGGCAGGCGCCGCGGCCTGGGGCTGGCACGACTTCAGCCGCTTCAGCGATGCGCCGCTGCGCGTCTCCGCACCCGGCGAAAGCATCGACATCGCCCGCGGCAGCAGCTTCAAGGAGATCGTGCAGCAGCTGCGCAGCCAGGACCTGAGCACCGCCTCGCCGCTGTACTGGCGCCTGCTGGCCGTGCAGATGCACGCGACCGGCCGCCTGCACGCGGGCGAGTACGCCACGCCCGCCGGCATCACGCCGCGCCGGCTGCTGGCCAACATGGCGGCGGGCAAGGTACTGCAGCGCAACCTCACCATCGTCGACGGCTGGACCTTCCACGACCTGCTGCTGGCGCTGGGCAAGGCGGAGAAGCTCAAGCACGAGACCGCCGGCCTCGACGCCGCCGCGATCATGCAGAAGATCGGCGCGGCCGGCGAACAGCCGGAGGGCCGCTTCCTGCCCGAGACCTATGCCTACGTGAAGGGCGACAGCGACCTGGACATCCTCCGGCGCGCGCATGCCGCGATGGCGAAGATGCTGGACGAGCAGTGGCCGCAGCGCGACAAGAGCCTGCCGCTGGCCACGCCCTACGACGCGCTGATCCTCGCCTCCATCGTGGAGAAGGAAACCGGCCGCGCCGACGAGCGCGCGAAGATCGCCGGCGTGTTCGTGCGCCGTCTCGAAAACCACATGCTGCTGCAGACCGACCCCAGCGTGATCTACGGCATGGGCGACAGCTACCAGGGCAAGATCCACAAGACCGACCTCACCACCGACACGCCGTACAACACCTATACCCGGCCCGGCCTGCCGCCCACGCCGATCGCATTGCCGGGCAAGCCGGCGATCATGGCGGCGCTGCATCCCGAACCCGGCACCGCGCTGTACTTCGTGGCGCGCGGCGACGGCACCCACGCGTTCGCCGACACCCTGGCCGAACAGAGCCGCAACGTGGCCTGCTACCAGTTGAAGCGGTGCAATCCATGAGCGGGCATGGCCGCTTCATCACGCTGGAAGGAGGCGAGGGCGCCGGCAAGAGCACCTTGCTGGCGGGCCTGCGCGAGCACCTGGAAGGCCGCGGCGTGGACCTGCTGCTCACCCGCGAGCCGGGCGGCACGGCGCTGGGCGAGGCGGTGCGCGCGATCGTGCTCGATCCGACGCGGCACGAACTCTGTGCCGAGAGCGAGCTCCTGCTGATGTTCGCCTCGCGCGCGCAACTGGTGCGCGAGACGATTGCGCCGGCCCTGGCCGCAGGGCAATGGGTGCTGTGCGACCGCTACGTGGATGCCAGCTATGCCTACCAGGGCGGCGGCCGCGGCCAGCCGGCCGAGCGCATCGCCGCGCTGGAGCAGTGGGCCTGCGCCGGCCTGAAATCCGACCTCACGCTGTTGCTCGACCTGCCGGTGACCACCGGCCGCGCCCGCGCCGCGGGCCGCGGCGCGGCGGATCGCATCGAGGTCGAGGCCGACGGCTTCTTCGAACGCGTGCGCGCCACGTATCGCGCGCGTGCCGCGGCCGAGCCGCAGCGCTTCCGCGTGATCGACGCCAGCCAGTCGCCCGAGGCGGTGCTGCGCGACGCCATCGCCGCCACCGCGCACCTGTTCGGAGCGACATCGTGAGCACGATGCCCTGGCATGCGGCGGACTGGGCCCGGCTGCAGGCGCGCCGGCAGCGCGATGCCTTGCCGCATGCGCTGCTGCTGTGCGGCCCGGCCGGATTGGGCAAGCGCGCGTTCGCGCAGCGTTTCGTGCGCGGGCTGCTGTGTGCCAATCCGCAGGATGGCGAAGCCTGCGGCCAATGCCGCAGCTGCCTGCTGCTCGATGCGGGCACGCATCCCGACGTGGTCACGCTCAGCTTCGGCCTGCGCAAGGACGGCACGCCGCGCACCGAGATCGTGATCGAGCAGATCCGTGAACTGTCCGCACGGCTGGCGATGAGCAGCCAGTTCGGTGGCTGGCAGGTGGCGTTGATCGACCCGGCGGATGCGATGAACGCGTCGGCCGCGAACGCCTTGCTGAAGACGCTGGAAGAGCCCTCGGGGCAGACCTTGCTGGTGCTGCTGGCCGATGCGCCGTGGCGCCTGCCGCAGACGATACGCAGCCGCTGCCAGCGCATCGAGTTCACGCTGCCGCCGCCCGACCAGGCGCGCGCGTGGCTGGAAGGGCAGGGCGTGGCGCAGGCGCAACCTGCGCTGGACGCGGCGCTGGGCAATCCCGGCCTGGCCCTGGCCTGGGCGCAGGAAGGCGCGCTGGAACGCCGCATCGAGGTGCGGCGCGACCTGGCCGCGCTGGCCGCCGGTCGCGGCCAGGTCACCGAGATGGCGCGACGCTGGCTGGACGACGAAGCCGCGCAGCGCCTGTGGTTCGCCGCGCAGGCCGCGGCGGACGAACGGCGCGCGCAGGCGACGCAGGCCGCGGCGCCGCTCGCCAGCGCGCTGGACGGCGAGGCGCTGGGGCACTGGTACGACGCCGCCAACCGCACCCGCGACGCCTTGCGCGGCCCGCTGCGCGGCGACCTGCTGCTGCTGGAACTGCTGGCGCAATGGCGCTGACGGCCGCGCCGGCAGCGTCGGCATGGCCGCCCTTCACGGCGCAGACCCGCCTGCTGGTGGTGGCGCCGCATCCCGACGACGAGACGCTCGCGAACGGCGTGCTGATCCAGCGCGTGCTGGCTGCTGGCGGCACGGTGCGCGTGCTGCTGCTCACCGCCGGCGACAACAATCCCTGGCCGCAACGCTGGCTGGAGCGGCGCTGGTCGATAGGCGCGGCCGAGCGCGAACGCTGGGGCCGCCGCCGCCATGCCGAACTGCAGGAAGCGCTGCACCGGCTGGGCCTGCCGCACGCGGCGCTGCGCGCGCTGGGCTGGCCGGACATGGGCGTGCTGGATCGCCTGCTGCAACCGGGCCAGTCGGCGGTGGCCGAAGTGGCGGGCGAACTGGAGGATTTCGCCCCCGACCTGGTCGCGGCCCCGGCCCTGGGCGACCGCCATCCCGACCACGGCGCGGCCCACGTGCTGGTGCGCCTGGCGCTGGCGCAGAC
>NZ_NJIC01000021.1:155007-174336 GCF_013620825.1 Rhodanobacter sp. PCA2
GGTTGTCGCCCATGCTGGGGACCTACCTGATCCACGGCCGCGACGACGGCCAGCCCGGACTCGCCCCGGACGCCACGCCGGCGCAGGCGGCCGCCAAGCAACATGCGCTGGCGGCATATCGCACCCAGCTGGCGCTGAGCGGCGGCCGCCTGCGCCAGCTGGCCGGTCGCCCCGAACTGCACGCGCGGCCGGCGCCGGGCGCGGGCGGGGCGGAACGATCGTTGCCATGGCAACCATCGCAGCTGTTGCGGTCGCGGCTGCGGCTCACGGCGGCCAGCGCCGCCGGCCACACGCAGCAATGGCCGTGGGGTGGGGCACCCCTGCTGCGCGACGCGCGCGGCGGCTGGCGGCTGGACTGGCCGGCCGCGCGGGCCGGAGACGCCTGCTTCGTGCGCCTGTCGCTGGCGCTGCCGTCGCCGTGGATCTTCGACCACTGGGGCTGGCACGAAGTGTGAGCGCAGTGCTTTGCCTGCCGCGCCATGCTGGTTAGCATTGGGCGGCCGCCGCACCGGTTGCCGCGCCGCCGACCAGGAACCCGCATGAATCCCGTCGCCGCCCGCCAGGGCATCATCTCGCTGAAGATCAAGGACGCCGCGTCGCTGTACAACGCGTACATGCCGTTCCTGCGCAACGGCGGCCTGTTCGCGTCCACCGCGCAACCCTATGCGCTGGGCGACGAGGTGGTGCTGCTGGTCAGCCTGGCCGACGAGACCGAGCGCCTGTCGGTGGTGGGCAAGGTGGTGTGGATCTGCCCGCCCGGCGCGCAGGGCAACCGCATCGCCGGCATCGGCATCCACTTCAACGATTCCTCCGATGCCGAAGTGGCGCGCCAGCGCATCGAGAACATCCTCGCCGGCGTGCTGAATTCCGAACGGCCTACCCACACGATGTGACGTTGCGGTGACCTGCCGCACATGGCCGGATTCGTGCATGCCGGGGGCGCATCAAACTGTTGTGGTGTCGGCAGGCGCTGATACAATGGCGCGCTTCACGAACCCCGTATCGTGGAGAGTCGGGCGTCCGCAGCTGCAAGCAGCCGCAGGCGCGGCCGCAAGGTCCGGGCCCCAGGGCACGCCGAAACGAATCGCCGGACCGTCACCCCGCGGTCGCTGATGCGCCCCGATGGCGCGGAGGTACGTTGCATCGTGATTGCCGAATACTGGCCCGTACTGCTCTTCATCGCCGTGGCCGCCGGCCTCGGCCTCGTCCTGCTGGCGATCGGCATGCTTGCCGGCCCGCGCCGCCCGGAAGCGGAAAAGCTCGCGCCCTACGAGTGCGGCTTCGAGGCGTTCGAGGATGCACGCGCGCGCTTCGACGTGCGCTACTACCTGCTCGCGATCCTGTTCATCATCTTCGATCTGGAAATCGCCTTCCTGTTCCCCTGGGCGGTGGTGTTCAAGCAGATCGGCCTCGTTGCGCTGATCGAGATGGCGCTGTTCCTGCTGCTGCTGGTGATCGGTTTCGCCTACGTCTGGAAGAAGGGAGCACTGGAATGGGAGTGATCGATTCCATCAGCCGGGTGATGCACAACCCGCCTCCCGTCGATGTTGTCGATGACATTCTGCGTCAGGGCAATGACAATCCGCTGGTCCAGCGCGGTTTTGCCACCGCGCGCATGGATGAGCTGATGAACTGGGCGCGCACCGGCTCGATGTGGCCGATGACCTTCGGCCTGGCCTGCTGCGCGGTGGAGATGATGCACGCCGGCGCCGCCCGCCTCGACCTCGACCGCTACGGCGTGATCTTCCGTCCGTCGCCGCGCCAGAGCGACGTGATGATCGTCGCCGGCACCCTGGTCAACAAGATGGCCCCCGCGCTGCGCAAGGTCTACGACCAGATGCCCGACCCCAAGTGGGTGATCTCGATGGGCAGCTGCGCGAACGGCGGCGGCTACTACCACTATTCCTATTCCGTGGTGCGCGGCTGCGACCGCATCGTGCCGGTGGACATCTACGTGCCGGGCTGCCCGCCCACGGCCGAAGCCCTGATCCACGGCATCCTGCAGTTGCAGAAGAAGATCCGCCGCACCAGCACCATCGCCCGCGGTTGAGGCACGATCGATGACCGATACGCAAAAGACGACCTCGCTGGCCGAGCGCCTCGCCGCGCGGTTCGGCGACACGCTGAAGATCAGCGTCGTGCGCAACGAGACCACCGCCGAACTGGCGGCGGCCGACCTGCTCGCGGTGGCCACGGCCCTGCGCGACGAGCCCGGCTTCCGCTTCAGCGAACTGGTCGACGTGTGCGGCGTCGACTACCTGGGCTACGGCCAGACCGAGTGGGACACCACCGACGTCACCAGCACCGGCTTCTCGCGCGGCGTGGAAGGCGAGGCGATGGGCCGCTTCGACTGGGCCGACCGCCCCCGCGGCGCCAGCCTGGACCAGCCGCGTCGTTTTGCCGCGGTGATCCACCTGCTCTCGATCGAGCACAACCGGCGCCTGCGCCTGCGCGTGTTCTGCGCCGACGACAGCCTGCCGCTGGTGCCCTCGCTGACCGGCATCTGGCCGGGCGCGAACTGGTTTGAGCGCGAGGCGTTCGACCTCTACGGCATCATCTTCGACGGCCATCCGGACCTGCGCCGCATCCTCACCGACTACGGCTTCGTGGGGCATCCGTTCCGCAAGGACTTCCCGCTGATCGGCAACGTCGAGGTGCGCTACGACCCCGAGCAGAAGCGCGTGGTGTACGAACCCGTGACGTCGGTGGTGCCGCGCGTGCTGGTGCCGCGCGTGATCCGCGACGATGCCGACCTCATGCAGGCCAAGGCCGAAGCCGCCGACGACTGGCGCAGGAACTGATTCGATGGCCCAGGAAATCCGCAACTACACGATGAACTTCGGCCCGCAGCATCCCGCTGCGCACGGCGTGCTGCGCCTGGTGCTGGAGATGGACGGCGAGACCATCGTCCGCGCCGACCCGCACATCGGCCTGCTCCACCGCGGCACCGAGAAGCTGGCCGAGTCCAAGCCGTTCAACCAGTCGATCGGCTACATGGACCGCCTCGACTACGTGTCGATGATGTGCAACGAGCACGCCTACGTGCGCGCGATCGAGACCCTGCTGGGCATCGAGGCGCCGGAACGCGCGCAGTACATCCGCACGATGTTCGACGAGATCACCCGCATCCTGAACCACCTGATGTGGATCGGCTCCAACGCGCTCGACCTCGGCGCGATGGCGGTGTTCCTGTACGCGTTCCGCGAACGCGAGGAACTGATGGACGTCTACGAGGCGGTGTCGGGCGCGCGCATGCACGCCACCTACTACCGCCCCGGCGGCGTCTACCGCGACCTGCCGGCGCAGATGTCGCAGTACCGCGAGTCGCCGTGGCACAAGGGCAAGGACCTGAAGCGCCTGAACAGCTGGCGCGAGGGCTCGATGCTGGATTATCTGGAGGCGTTTACCGACGACTTCCCGACCAAGGTGGACGAGTACGAGGAACTGCTCACCACCAACCGCATCTGGAAGCAGCGCACCGTCGACATCGGCGTGATCTCGCCCGAGCAGGCGCAGGCCTGGGGCATGACCGGCGCGATGATCCGCGGCTCGGGCATCGCCTGGGACCTGCGCAAGAAGCAGCCGTACGCGAAGTACGCCGAGATGGATTTCGACATCCCGGTGGGCGTCAACGGCGACTGCTACGACCGCTACCTGGTGCGCGTCGAGGAAATGCGCCAGTCCAACCGCATCATCAAGCAGTGCGTGAAGTGGCTGAAGGCGAACCCCGGCCCGGTGATGGTGGACAACTACAAGGTCGCCCCGCCGAAGCGCGAGGAGATGAAGGAGAGCATGGAAGCGCTCATCCACCACTTCAAGCTGTTCACCGAAGGCTACGGCGTGCCGGCCGGCGAGACCTACGCGGCGGTCGAGGCGCCCAAGGGCGAGTTCGGCTGCTACCTCGTCTCCGACGGCGCCAACAAGCCGTTCCGCGTGCACCTGCGCGCACCGGGCTTCGCCCACCTGTCGTCGATCGACACCATCGTCAGCGGGCACATGCTCGCCGACGTCGTGGCGATGATCGGCACCTACGACCTCGTGTTCGGCGAAGTGGACCGCTGAGCCGGCACGACGGAGAAACGCAATGAAAGCCACCGGACATTACGACCAGGTCAGGAACGTCGATCCGCTCGTCGTGCTCGACGAGCACACGCGCCAGCACATCGACCACTGGCTGACCAAGTTCCCGCCGGACCGCAGGCGCTCGGCGCTGATCCAGGCGCTGTTCGCCGCGCAGGAGCAGAACCAGGGCTTCCTCACCGACGAGCTGATCGCGGCGGTGGCGAAGTACCTCGAACTGCCCGCGGTGTGGGCGTACGAGGTGGCCAGCTTCTACTCGATGCTGGAAACGAAGCCGGTGGGCCGCAACAACGTGGCGATCTGCACCAACATCTCGTGCTGGCTCAACGGCGCCGAGGACCTGGTGAAGCACTGCGAGCAGAAGCTGGGCATCAAGCTCGGCGAGAGCACCCCGGACGGCCGCATCTACCTCAAGCAGGAGGAAGAGTGCATCGCCGCCTGCGTGTACGCGCCGGCGATGACGGTGAACGGCCACTACCACGAGCGGATCACGGCCGAGAAACTCGACCAGATCCTGGACGGGCTGGAGTAAGCGCGACATGGCAAGCACTACCGGTCCGGTCGGACCCGCACCCCAGGACCACCAGGTCGTCTACACCACGCTGCATTTCGACACGCCGTGGGCGATGGCCAGCTACGAGCAGGTGGACGGCTACAAGGCCTGGCGCAAGATCCTCGCCGAGAAGCCGGATCCCGCCGCGCTGGTCGAGGAAGTCAAGAAATCCAGCCTGCGCGGCCGCGGCGGCGCAGGCTTTCCCACCGGCCTGAAGTGGTCCTTCATGCCCAAGGGCACGATGCAGAAGTACATCCTCTGCAATTCCGACGAGTCGGAGCCCGGCACCGCCAAGGACCGCGACATCCTGCGCTACAACCCGCACGCGGTGATCGAGGGCCTGGCGATCGCCTGCTATTGCACCGGTTCCACGGTGGCCTACAACTACCTGCGCGGCGAGTTCCACCACGAGCCGTTCGAGCACTTCGAAGCGGCGCTGAAGGAAGCCTACGCCGCCGGCCTGCTCGGCAAGAACGTGCAGGGCACCGGCATCGACGTGGACATCTACGCCGCACTGGGCGCGGGCGCCTACATCTGCGGCGAAGAAACCGCGCTGATGGAGTCGCTGGAAGGCAAGAAGGGCCAGCCGCGCTTCAAGCCGCCGTTCCCGGCGAACTTCGGCCTGTACGGCAAGCCCACCACGATCAACAACACCGAGACCTACGCCTCGGTGCCGGCGATCCTGCGCAACGGCGCCGACTGGTTCCTCAACCTCGGCAAGCCGAACAACGGCGGCCCGAAGATCTTCTCGGTCTCCGGCCACGTCGCCAAGCCGGGCAACTTCGAGATCCGCCTCGGCACCCCGTTCAAGGACCTGCTGGAAATGGCCGGCGGCGTGCGCAACGGGCACGCGCTGAAGGCGGTGATCCCCGGCGGCTCCTCGATGAAGGTGCTCAACGCCGAGGAGATGATGGCGGCCACCATGGACTACGACTGCCTGCAGAAGGCGGGTTCGGGCCTGGGTTCCGGCGCGGTGATCGTGATGGACGAGACCGCCTGCATGGTCAAGGTCTGCCAGCGCATCGCGCGCTTCTACAAGGCCGAGTCCTGCGGCCAGTGCACGCCCTGCCGCGAAGGCACCGGCTGGATGTACCGCGTGCTCACCCGCATCGTGGAAGGCAAGGGCACGCAGGACGACCTGCACCGCCTCAAGGCCATCGCCGGCCAGATCGAGGGCCACACCATCTGCGCGTTCGGCGAAGCCGCCGCGTGGCCGGTGCAGGGCTTCCTCGCCAAGTTCTGGAACGAATTCGAATATTACGTGCAGCACGGCCGCTCGATGACCGAGGACCGGCTCGCCGCCAACCGTGGAGTCGCTGCCTGATGAGCGCGCAGCCAACCAACACCGCGCCCGACCTGGTCAACATCGAGATCGACGGCAAGCCCACCCAGGTGCGCAAGGGCGCGATGATCATCGAGGCGGCCGACGCCATCGGCGTCGCCATCCCGCGTTTCTGCTACCACCGCAAGCTGCCCATCGCCGCGAACTGCCGCATGTGCCTGGTGGACGTGGAGCTGGGCGGGCGCCCGATGCCGAAGCCGCAGCCGGCCTGCGCCACGCCGGTGGGCGAGGGCATGAAGGTCACCACGCGTTCGGACAAGGCGCTGAAGTTCCAGAAGGACGTGATGGAATTCCTTCTGATCAACCATCCGCTGGACTGCCCGATCTGCGACCAGGGCGGCGAGTGCGAGCTGCAGGACGTGGCCCTGGGCTACGGCCGCAGCGTGTCGCGCTACACCGAGCGCAAGCGCACCATCGCCGACGAGAACATCGGGCCGCTGGTCGCCACCGAGATGACCCGCTGCATCCAGTGCACGCGCTGCGTGCGCTTCACCAGCGAGATCGCCGGCAGCTACGAGCTGGGCGGCATGAGCCGCGGCGAGAACCTGCAGATCGGCACCTACATCGGCAAGACGGTGGAGACCGAGCTGTCGGGCAACATCATCGACGTCTGCCCGGTCGGCGCGCTCACCAACAAGCCGTTCCAGTTCAAGGCGCGTGCCTGGGAGCTGATCGCGAAGCCGTCGGTGGCCTACCACGACGCGCTGGGCTCCAACCTGTGGCTGCACACCCGCCGCGGCGAAGTGCTGCGCACGGTGCCGCGCGACAACGAGGCGGTCAACGAGTGCTGGCTGTCCGACCGCGACCGCTACAGCCACCAGGGCATGTACGCCGCCGACCGCGTCGGCAAACCGGAAGTGAAGCGCAACGGCCAGTGGCAGCAGACCACCTGGGACGACGCGCTCGCTGCCGCCGCCGAGGCGCTGAAGGGCGTGCCGGGCAGCGAGCTGGGCGTGCTGGTGCATCCGGCCACCACGAACGAGGAAGCCGACCTGCTGCTGCGCCTCGCGCGCGGCCTGGGCAGCGCCCACATCGACCATCGCCTGCGCCAGCTCGACTTCGCCGACAACGCCGTGGCCGCGAGCTTCGGCCTGCGGGTGGCCGAAGTCGCGCAGGTGCGGGCCGCGCTGCTGGTCGGTTCCGACCTGCGCCGCGAGATGCCGCTGCTCAACCACCGCCTGCACCAGGCGACCAAGCAGGGCGCGAAGGTGTATGCGGTCAATCCGGCCGCATTCGATTTCAACTACCCGCTGGCCGGCGCCGCGATCGTGCCGCCGCAGGGCATGGTCGGCGCGCTGCTGGCGCTGGCCCGCGCCGCCGTGGCGGAAGGCGCTGCCGCGCCAGCCGCGCTGGCCGACGCGATCAACGCCGCCGCCAGCGACCAGGGCGACCATGCCGCCATCGCCGCGCTCAAGGCGGGCAGGGCGGTGGTGATCCTCGGCGAGGCCGCGGCCACCCATCCGGAAGCCTCCTGGCTGCGCGCGATCGCCCGCTTCATCGCTGGCGCCACCGGCGCGGCCTACGACGAACTGCCGGTCGGCGCGAACGCGATCGGCCTCGGCCAGCTCGGCGCGGTGCCGGGCAACGGCGGGCTGGACGCGCAGGCCATGCTGGCGCGGCCGCGCAAGGGCTACGTGCTGTACGGCGTGGAGCCGCCGCACGATTTCGCCGATGGCGCGCAGGCGCTGGCCGCGCTGCGCGGCGCGCAGCAGGTGGTGGCGTTCAGCGCCTATGCCAGCCCCGCGCTGCGCGAGGTGGCGAACGTGATCCTGCCGATCGCGCTGCTGCCGGAAACCGATGGCACCCTGGTCAACGTCGACGGACTGGCGCAGGCCGTGCAGGCCGGCGCGAAGGCGCCGGGCGAAGCCCGCCCGGGCTGGAAGGTGCTGCGTGCACTGGGCGGCCTGCTGCGGTTCGCCGGCTTCGAGTTCGACGACCTCGCCGGCCTGCGCGACGGCATCGTGGCGCGCGGCGCCGCGGCGCGCGACGCGCTGGCCGCACGCCAGCCGGCGGCCGCGCTCACCCGCCTCGCCACCTGGCCGATCTACCGCGGCGACGCGGTGCTGCGCCGGGCCACCGCGCTCAACGCGCATCCGCTGAACCGCGCGCCGGCCGTGCGCATCAACGCGGCCGAGGCCGCACGGCAGGGCCTGGCCGACGGCGCGCAGGTGCGCGTCGCCGACGCCACCCTGCCGGTGGTCGTCGACCATGCCGTGCCCGATGGCGCCGCCTGGATCGAAGCTGCGCAGGACCTCACCGCCACGCTGCCGCCCTACGGCGCAGCCATCACCCTGAGCAAGGCGTAAGCACATGCTTGATCAGCTTCTCCACCAGGTAGGACTGCCGATCCTCTACATCCTGTGCATCGTGCTGCCGCTGGTGATCGCGGTGGCGATGTTCGTGTACTGGGAGCGCAAGGTCATCGGCTGGATGCACGTGCGCATGGGGCCGAACAAGATCGGCCCGCTCGGCCTGCTGCAGGCTTTCGCCGACGTGGTGAAGCTGCTGCTGAAGGAAGTGATCCTGCCGACCAAGGCGAACCGCGCGCTGTACTACCTTGCGCCGCTGCTCGCGCTGATCCCGGCGCTGGCGGCCTGGGCGGTGATCCCGTTCAGCGCGAAGATGGTGCTGTCGAACGCGAACGCGGGCCTGCTGTACCTGCTGGCGATGACCTCGCTGGGCGTGTACGGCATCATCCTCGCCGGCTGGGCGTCGAACTCGCGCTACGCGCTGCTCGGCGCGATGCGTTCGGCCGCCCAGGTGATCTCCTACGAACTGGCGATGGGCCTGTGCCTGGTCTGCGTGCTGGTGCTGGCCGGTTCGCTGAACCTCACCGACATCGTCAACGCGCAGGCCGGCGGCAAGGGCATCTTCAGCTGGTTCATGTGGCCGCTGCTGCCGGCGCTGGTCATCTACTTCATCTCCGGCGTGGCCGAGACCAACCGCTCGCCGTTCGACATGGCCGAGGGCGAGTCGGAGATCGTGGCCGGCTTCCACGTGGAGTATTCCGGTTCGGCGTTCGCGCTGTTCTTCCTGGCCGAATACGCGAACATGATCCTGGTGAGCTTCCTCGCCCCGATCCTGTTCATGGGCGGCTGGCTCAGCCCGTTCCCGGAAAGCTGGGGCCTGATCGGCCAGGGCGGCTTCCCGTGGCTGTTCGCCAAGGCGTTCGCCTTCGCCTTCCTGTTCCTGTGGTTCCGCGCGACGTTCCCGCGCTACCGCTACGACCAGATCATGCGGCTGGGCTGGAAGGTGTTCATTCCGATCGCGATCGTCTGGGTGCTGGTGGCCGGTTGCATGAAGTACTACGGCATCGCGGGGGTCTGAGGTTCCGATGAAACGCGTGATCAACTATTTCAACAGCCTGCTGCTGATCGAGCTGCTCAAGGGCATGGCGCTGACCTGGCGCTACCTGTTCAGCCCGAAGTACACGATGCGCTACCCGATGGAGCACATCCCCAAGTCGAACCGCTTCCGCGGCCTGCACGCGCTGCGCCGCTACGCGAACGGCGAGGAGCGCTGCATCGCCTGCAAGCTGTGCGAGGCGGTGTGCCCGGCGCTGGCGATCACCATCGACTCGGCGCCGCGCGAGAGCGACGGCCAGCGCCGCACCACGCGCTACGACATCGACCTGTTCAAGTGCATCTTCTGCGGCTTCTGCGAGGAGAGCTGCCCGGTGGACTCCATCGTCGAGACGCACGTGCACGAGTACCACTTCGAGCACCGCGGCGAGAACGTGCTGACCAAGCCGAAGCTGCTCGCCATCGGCGACCGTTTCGAGGCGGAGATCGCCGCCGCCCGTGCGCAAGACGCGGCCTATCGCTGAGGACGGACCGTCATGATTGATCCGAACCTGTTCCAACTCGTCTGCTTCTACGCCTTCGGCGCGGTCGCCGTGCTTTCCGCGCTGGCGGTGATCAGCCTGCGCAACTCGGTGCACGCGGTGCTCGCGCTGGTGCTGACCTTCTTCAGCACGGCCTGCATCTGGATGCTGGCCGAGGCGGAGTTCCTCGCCATCGCGCTGATCGTGGTCTACGTGGGCGCGGTGATGGTGCTGTTCCTGTTCGTGGTGATGATGCTCGACATCGACCAGGAGAAGATCCGCGAGGGCTTCGTGAAGTTCCTGCCGGTGGGCGTGGTGGTGGCCGTGGTGATGCTGGTGGAGATGCTGGCGCTGATCGGCGTGCGCGCGATGCATGCGCAGACGCTGGGCGCGAACCCGGCCGGCGACTCCAACACCGCGTGGCTGGGCAAGGCGCTGTACACGCAATACCTGCTGCCGTTCGAGATCGCCGCGCTGATCCTCACCGTGGGCGTGATCGCCGCGGTGGCGCTGACCCTGCGCGAACGCAGGGGCGTCAAGCGCCAGCAGCCCAGCGAGCAGGTCGCGATCAACCCGCGCGACCGCGTGCGCCTGGTGAAGATGGCGGCGGAGCGTCCCGACGATGCCGAACCGGCGGCGCTGCCGGCCCAGGAGGCCAAGCCATGATTACCCTGTCGCACTTCATCGTGCTCGGCGCGATCCTGTTCTGCATCGCCGTCGCCGGCCTGTTCATCAACCGCAAGAACGTGATCGTGCTGCTGATGGCGATCGAGCTGATGCTGCTGGCGGTGAACATCAACTTCGTGGCGTTCTCCCGCTTCGGCCACGACGTGGCGGGGCAGGTGTTCGTGTTCTTCATCCTCACCGTGGCCGCGGCGGAATCCGCGATCGGCCTGGCGATCCTGGTGCTGCTGTTCCGCAACCGCAGCACGGTCAACGTCGCCGAAATCGACAGCATGAAGGGTTGATCCGATGCAGCTTTCGACATCCATCCTGCTGATCATCGCGCTGGCCCCGCTGGCGGGTTGCCTGCTGGCCGGCTTCCTCGGCAAGCAGATCGGCCGCGCCGGCGCGCACAGCGCGACCATCCTCGGCCTGTTGGTCTCCTGCGGCCTGTCGTTCCACGTGCTGTACCAGCTGGTCTGGGCCGGCGCCGCGAACTACGACCAGAACATCTACACCTGGTTCGAGATCGGCCGCTTCAACGCCAGCATCGGCTTCATGATCGACCGCCTCACCGCGATGATGATGGTGGTGGTGACGTTCGTGTCGCTGCTGGTGCACGTCTACACCATCGGCTACATGGCCGACGACCCGGGCTACCAGCGCTTCTTCAGCTACATCTCGCTGTTCACCTTCTCGATGCTGATGCTCGTGATGAGCAACAACTTCCTGCAGCTGTTCTTCGGCTGGGAAGCGGTGGGCCTGGTGTCCTACCTGCTGATCGGCTTCTGGTTCAAGCGGCCGACCGCGATCTTCGCGAACCTCAAGGCCTTCCTGGTCAACCGCGTGGGCGACTTCGGCTTCCTGCTGGGCATCGCGGCGGTGCTGTACTTCCTCAACACGCTGGACTACGCCACTGCGTTCGCCGCGGCGCCGACCCTGGTCGGCAAGACGCTGACGATCACCCAGAGCACGCAGTGGGACGCCGCCACGGTGATCTGCATCCTGCTGTTCATCGGCGCGATGGGCAAGAGCGCCCAGGTGCCGCTGCACGTGTGGCTGCCCGACTCGATGGAAGGCCCCACGCCGATCTCCGCGCTGATCCACGCGGCGACCATGGTCACCGCGGGCATCTTCATGGTGGCGCGCATGTCGCCGCTGTTCGAGCTGTCGCAGGGCGCGCTCAGCTTCGTGATGGTGATCGGCGCCACCGGCGCGCTGTTCACCGGCCTGATCGGCATCGTGCAGAACGACATCAAGCGCGTGGTGGCGTACTCCACGCTGTCGCAGCTCGGCTACATGACGGTGGCGCTGGGCGTGTCGGCGTATGCCGGCGCGGTGTTCCACCTGATGACCCACGCGTTCTTCAAGGCGCTGCTGTTCCTGGGCGCCGGCTCGGTGATCATCGCGATGCACCACGAGCAGGACATGCGCTACATGGGCGGCCTGCGCAAGTACATGCCGATCACCTGGATCACCATGTGGATCGGTTCGCTGGCGCTGGTGGCGATCCCGTTCACCTCGGGCTTCTACTCGAAGGACGCGATCATCGAGGCGGTCGGCGAGTCGCATCGCTGGGGTTCGAGCTACGCCTATTTCTGCGTGATGGCGGGCGCCTTCGTCACCGCGCTGTACACCTTCCGCCAGATGTACCTGACCTTCCACGGCAAGGAGCGCTTCACCGTGGTGGCGCAGCACGGCCACCACGACGGGCACGACGACCACGGCCACCACGCGCCGGGCGAGCTGGCGCACGCGCCGCACGAGTCGCCGTGGGTGGTCACGCTGCCGCTGGTGCTGCTGGCGATCCCGTCGCTGCTGGTGGGCTTCTTCACCGTGGGTCCGATGTTGTTCGGCGACTGGTTCGGCAAGGCGATCCACGTCGAGGAAGCGAACAACGTACTGGGCGAGATGGCCGGGCACTTCCACGACGCGGCGTCGATGGCGCTGCACGGCTTCTGGAGCCTGCCGTTCGGCCTGGTGCTGCTGGCGTTCGCGATCCAGACGTACATCTACCTGTTCAACCCCGCACTGGCCGGCCGCATCAAGGGCGCGCTGAAGCCGCTGTGGACGGTGCTGGACCGCAAGTACTGGATCGACGACGTGTACTTCGCGCTGTTCGCCAAGGGCAGCGTGAAGCTGGGCCGGCTGTTCTGGAAGGCCGGCGACGCCGCGGTGATCGACGGCGTGATGGTCGACGGCACCACCGGCGTGGTCGAGCGCATCGCCGCGGGCATGCGCCGGCTGCAGTCCGGTTACCTCTACCAGTACGCCTTCGCGATGATCATCGGCCTGATCCTGCTGCTGGGCGGGTACTGGCTGTTCGGTCCCACGCTGGCTGTGCATTAAGGGAAGCAAGCACTCATGTTCAATCACTTGCTCAGCCTGCTGATCTGGCTGCCCATCGTCGGCGCGGTGCCCGTGCTGCTGGCCGGTTCCGCCCGTCCCAACGCGGCGCGCTGGCTCGCGCTGCTGTTCATGGTGCTCACCTTCGTGGTGAGCCTGTTCCTGCTGCCGCAGTACGACTCGGCCCGGGGCGGCATGCAGCTGGTCGAGAGCCAGCTGTGGATCGCCTCGCTGAACGTGCACTACGCGCTGGCCGCGGACGGCATCTCGGTGGCGCTGATCCTGCTCACCACCATCGTCGGCATCCTCGTGGTGGTCGGCGCCTGGGAAGTGATCCAGACCAAGACCCACCAGTACATGGCCGCGATGCTGGTGCTCGAGGGACTGATGATCGGCGTGTTCTGCGCCACCGACGCGTTGCTGTTCTACGTGTTCTTCGAGGCGATGCTGATCCCGATGTTCATCCTGATCGGCGTCTGGGGTGGCCCGCGGCGCGTGTACGCCACGCTGAAGTTCTTCATCTACACCTTCCTCGGCTCGATCTTCATGCTGATCGCGCTGCTGTACCTGTACCACAAGGCCGGCACGTTCGACCTGCGCACGCTGGCTTCGCTGCCGCTGACGTTCACCGAGCAGGCCTGGATATTCTTCGCGTTCCTGCTCGCGTTCGCGATCAAGGTGCCGATGGTGCCGGTGCACACCTGGCTGCCTGACGCCCACGTGGAGGCGCCGACCGGCGGCTCGGTGGTGCTGGCGGCGGTGATGCTGAAGGTCGGCACCTACGGCATGCTGCGCTTCATCCTGCCGATCGTGCCCGACGCCGGCGCCCACTACACCTGGCTGGTGGTGGTGCTGAGCCTGGTCGCGATCGTCTACATCGGCTACGTGGCGCTGGTGCAGGACGACATGAAGAAGCTGGTGGCGTATTCGTCCGTGGCGCACATGGGCTTCGTCACGCTGGGCATCTTCATCGCCTTCATGCTGGCGCGCGGTGCCGGCGACGTCGACTCGGCGCGCCTCGGCATGCAGGGCGCGATGGTGCAGATGATCTCGCACGGCTTCGTCTCCGGCGCGATGTTCACCTGCATCGGCGTGATGTACGACCGCCTGCACACGCGCCTGATCAAGGACTACGGCGGCCTGATCAACGTGATGCCGTGGTTCGGCTTCTTCTACGTGCTGTTCGCGATGGCGAACTGCGGCCTGCCGGGCACCAGCGGCTTCGTGGGCGAGTTCATGGTGGTGCTGGCCAGCTTCAAGGCCAACCCGTGGATCGCGCTGTTCGCCGCGTTCACCCTGATCATCGGCGCCGGCTACACGCTGTGGATGGTGAAGCGCGTGCTGTGGGGCGAGATCCACAATCCGCACGTGGCCGAGATGAAGGACATCAACGGTCGCGAGACCTTCGTGCTGCTGGCGTTCGCCGCGCTGACGGTGGCGCTGGGCGTATGGCCGGAGCCGCTGGTCCGCCTGATGGACAGCTCGGTGACGCAGCTGGTGCAGCAGCTCGCCATCCACAAGATTTAAGCAGGATCGAACATGCCTACTCTCAACGACGTCCTGGTCCTGTTGCCGGAGTTCTATCTGGTGGCGGCGGCATGCCTGCTGCTGCTGGCGGATGCCTTCATGAAACCGGCGCAGCGCGGCGCGCTGCACTGGATCGCCATCGTGGTGTTGCTGGTGGCCACCTACATGGTGGTCGCGGGCCAGCCGGATGCCACGGTGACCGCGTTCGGCGACATGTTCGTGCGCGACCGCACCTCGGAAATCCTCAAGGTCTTCGCGCTGCTGTGCACCGTGCTGGTGTTCATCTACGCGCGGCCGTACCTGCTGGACCGCAAGCAGTTCGTCGGCGAGTTCTACACGCTGATGATCTTCGCGGTGCTGGGCGTGATGCTGCTGGTCTCGGCCGGCAACCTGGTGATGGTCTACCTGGGCCTGGAGCTGCTGACGCTGTCGTCCTACGCGCTGGTGGCGCTGAACCGCGATTCCCCGCTGTCGTCCGAGGCGGCGATCAAGTACTTCGTGCTGGGCGCGCTGTCCTCGGGCATGCTGCTGTACGGCATGTCGATGGTGTACGGCGCCACCGGCACGCTGGGCCTGGCGCAGCTGCACGCCACGGCGACCCACGGCGCGATGCCGCACCTGCTGGTGTTCGGCCTGATCTTCATGCTGGTGGGCATCGCGTTCAAGCTCGGCGCGGCGCCGTTCCACATGTGGATCCCCGACGTCTACCAGGGCGCGTCCACGCCGGTCACCACCTTCATCGCCTCCGCTTCCAAGCTGGCCGCGTTCGGCATGGCCTGGCGCCTGCTGGAGACCGGGCTGGGCGACCTGTCGCCGTACTGGCAGCCGATGCTGGCCGTGCTCGCGGTGCTGTCGATGGCGATCGGCAACCTGGTCGCGATCGTGCAGACCAACCTCAAGCGCATGCTGGCCTATTCGACCATCTCGCACATGGGCTACCTGCTGCTGGGCCTGGTCAACGCCGGTCCGGAAGGCTATGCCGCGGCGATGTTCTACGCGATCAGCTACGCGCTGATGAGCACGGTGGCGTTCGGCGTGATCATGGCGCTGGCCCGCGCGGGCTTCGAGTGCGAGGAAATCGCCGACCTCAAGGGCCTGAACCAGCGCTCGCCGTGGTTCGCCGCGATGATGGCGCTGGCGATGTTCTCGCTGGCCGGCGTGCCGCCGCTGTTCGGTTTCTACGCGAAGTACCTCGTGCTGCAGGCGGCGATCGACGCGCACATGCTGTGGCTGGCCCTGGCCGGTGCGGTGTTCGCGATCGTCGGCCTGTACTACTACCTGCACGTGGTGAAGGTGATGTATTTCGACAAGCCGGTCGAGGGCGGCGCCGACCGTTCCACGCCGGACATGCCGATGCGCGTGGTGCTGTCGCTGAACGGGCTGGCGCTGCTGGTGCTGGGCGTGTACTGGGGGCCGCTGCTGGGCTGGTGCCGCCACTCGTTCGGCATCGGCTGAGATCGCGGGCGTGTTCCGTGCGTTTCCATCGGACGGTTCGATGGAAATGCGGAGCGTCGGACTTGCAGCCAATCGACACTCTCGTTACAATCTCCGGACTCTGATGCGGGGTGGAGCAGTCTGGCAGCTCGTCGGGCTCATAACCCGAAGGTCGCAGGTTCGAATCCTGCCCCCGCTACCAGATCTTTCTTGGACAAGAAAGCCTCCTCGTGAGGCTTTTTTGTTGGGCGCCGGATGCGCCGGGTACGTCACGGCGAACGCCGTGCGCCGACCCTCGAGGAGCTGCCTGGAGTCGGAACATCGGCGAGGACGCTCCGGACGGAGCAGGGAATGGGCCGCTTGAGCCCATTTTTTGTTTTTGCGACCTGGAATGCACGATGGACACGCACGCACTCGCACAACGCTTCACCGCCGTCCTGGCCGACCTCGGCCTGGAATGCATGGGCGTGGAATTCCTTCCCTCGCAGGGGCAGAGCACCCTGCGCGTCTACCTGGACATTCCCGAGGGCGCCGTCGCTGCCGATGGCGAGCGCCGCGAGGTGGGCATCGAGGATTGCGAGGCGGCCAGCCGCGAGCTTTCCGCGATGCTCGACGTGGAGGATCCGATCCCCGGCCATTACGTGCTGGAGGTTTCCTCGCCGGGCATCGACCGTCCGCTGTTCACCGCCGCGCAGTTCGCGCGGGTGGTCGGCCAGGAAGTGAAGGTGCTGCTGCGCGCGCCGCTGGAAGGCCGCCGCCGCCTGCGCGGCAAGCTGCTGGCGGTGGACGGCGAGCGCATCGAGCTGGAAGGCGAGGGCAGGACGTTCGCGTTCGGGCATGCGCAGGTGGAAAGCGCGCGGGTGGTGCCGGACTGGATGGCGCTGGGCTACGCGCCCAAGCCCAAGCCCGGCAAGGCGCCTGCGAAGAAGAAGATCTGAGTCGTTGCACCGGGACGTGCGATCATGGACGGTCGCGGCAGCCGCCCTCTCACGGACGAACAAATCATTGAACAGTGCAGCCATGGACGACTGCCATGTGATCCACGCGTTCAGGAAACGAACGCTACAGCCTTGATATCGATCGGTCGCCGAGTGGCGCCCATGGAGTTGCTGCAATGAGCAAAGAACTTTTGCTGGTGGTCGACGCGGTTGCCAACGAGAAGGGCGTGCCGCGCGAGGTGATCTTCGAGGCGATGGAGGCCGCGCTGGCCTCGGCCGCCAAGAAGCGTTACCCCGACGAGGAGCCGGACATCCGCGTGGCGATCGATCAGGAGACCGGCGACTACGAGACCTTCCGCCGCTGGGAAATCATTGCCGACGACGGCGAGATGGAGTCGCCGTACTACCAGCTGCGCCTGATGGACGCCGTGGACGAGCGCGCCGACGCGCAGGTGGGCGAGTACATCGAGACGCAGATCGAGAACGCCGAGTTCGGCCGCATCGCGGCGCAGGCCGCCAAGCAGGTGATCGTGCAGCGCGTGCGCGAGGCCGAGCGCCAGCAGGTGGTCGACGCCTACAAGGACCGCGTGGGCGAACTGATCACCGGCATCGTCAAGCGCGTCGAGCGCGGCAACATCTACCTCGACCTGGGCGGCAACGCCGAGGCGTTCATCCCGCGCGACAAGACCATTCCGCGCGAATCGGTGCGCGTGGGAGACCGCGTGCGCGGCTACCTGTTCGAGGTGAAGTCCGAAGTGCGCGGCCCGCAGCTGTTCGTGTCGCGCGCGGCGCCGGAATTCATGATCGAGCTGTTCAAGCTCGAAGTGCCGGAAGTCGGCCAGGGCCTGGTCGAGATCAAGGGCTGCGCCCGCGATCCGGGCGACCGCGCGAAGATCGCCGTGGTGGCCCACGACAGCCGCACCGACCCGATCGGCGCGTGCATCGGCATGCGCGGCTCGCGCGTGCAGGCGGTGTCCAACGACCTCAACGGCGAGCGCGTGGACATCATCCTGTGGCACGAGAACCAGGCGCAGTTCGTCATCAACGCGATGGCGCCGGCCGAGGTGCAGTCCATCATCATGGACGAAGACAAGCACTCGATGGACATCGCGGTGGCCGAGGACAAGCTGTCCCAGGCGATCGGCCGCGGCGGCCAGAACGTGCGCCTCGCCAGCAAGCTCACCGGCTGGCAGCTCAACGTGATGACCCAGGACCAGGTCGCCGCGAAGAGCGAGGCCGAGCAGGAGGCCGCGCGCCAGCTGTTCATGGACAAGCTGGAAGTGGACCAGGAGATCGCGAACATCCTCGTGCAGGAAGGCTTCTCCAGCGTCGAGGAAATCGCCTACGTGCCCAGCGCCGAGCTGCTGGCGGTCGAGGGCTTCGACGAGGACATCGTCGAGGAGCTGCGCGCCCGCGCCCGCGACGCGCTGCTCACCGAGGCGCTGGCCGTCGAGGAAACCATCGACGAGCACCAGCCCAGCGGGGAACTGCTGGAACTGGAGGGCATGGACGAGAACACGGCCTTTGCGCTGGCGGCCCGCGGCGTGATCAGCATGGACGACCTCGCCGACCAGGCGGTGGACGACCTGATCGACATCGAGGGCATGACCGAGGAGCGTGCGGCGGCGCTGATCATGGCGGCGCGCGCACCGATGATCGAGCAACTGGAGAAGGGCGGCTAACCGCGAACGGCCGCGCCCCGGACGGGCGCGCCGAGGAAGGCCAGGGGTCTTCCACCATGGATGGCGGTGTACGTGCAGGCAAGGCCGCACGGACGACAAGCGCGGGAACGGCGGAGAAAGAACACGATGTCGGATGTCACGATCAAACAACTCGCCCAGGTGCTGGGCATGCCGGTCGACAAGCTGCTGAGCCAGCTTGGCGAAGCCGGCATGAAATTCTCCGAACCGGAGCAGGTCATCAGCAGCACCGAGAAGGTGAAGCTGCTGGGCTTCCTGCGGCGCACCCATGGCAAGAACGAGCCCGCCGCCGAGGTCGCCGACAGCGCGCCGCGCCAGATCACGCTCAAGCGCCGCACGGTGGGCGAGCTCAAGGTCTCCACGCCGGGCGGCCGCGGTGCGGCCAGCACGGCCAAGACCGTCAATGTCGAGGTGCGCGCCAAGCGCACCTACGTCAAGCGCAGCGTGATCGCCGAGGAAGCGAGCGCCGAGCCCGAGCGCGAGGAGGCCGTGCGCAAGCTGGCCGAGTCGCGCGAGCAGCGCAAGCAGGAAGAGCAGGAGCGCCACGAGGCCGAGCAGCGCCGCCAGCAGGAGGCGCAGCAGCACGCGCTGGAAGAGCAGCGCCGCGAGCAGGAGGCGGCGGAGGAGCGCCTTCGCCAGTCCGAGCCCGAGCCCGAAAGCGCATCCGAAAGCGCGCCCGCAAGCGAGCCGGTCGTCGCCGCTCCCGCGGCGGAGCCGGAAGCCGCCCCGGCGGACGAGTCCGCCAGCGCGGCGGCGCCCGCCGTGCAGCGCATCGACCCGCGCGAGCTGGGCATGATCGTTCCGCGCGTGCACGAACCGCGCAAGCGCGAGAAGCTGGTCAAGCCGGCGCCCGCTCCCGCGTCCGCCGTGGCGCGCCTTGCCGCGCGCGGCGTCCGTGGAGCCCGGCGCCGCGCGCGGCAAGG
>NZ_NJIC01000012.1:0-110604 GCF_013620825.1 Rhodanobacter sp. PCA2
GGGTGCTCCTCTCTTTGGTTACTTTCTCTCGGGCACGCGAGAGAAAGTGACTCGGGCGCCGACAGGCGCACGAAACCGCTTTGTCTCTGGTCCTAGCCCATCGGGCAGGCGCATCGATCCGCGCGCCAGCGCGTACTACTTCTCCGGGCGATCAAACTTCCGGATGAAGTCCCGTACCTGCGGATAGACGATCTCGCGCCAGCGCCGGCCGCTGAAGATGCCGTAGTGGCCGGCGCCATCGATCACCTTGTGTGCGCGGAGCCTGGCCGGGATGCTGCTGCACAGTTCCTGGGCGGCCTCGGTCTGGCCCAGGCCGGAGATGTCGTCGAGTTCGCCTTCCACGGTGAGCAGGGCGCTCCGGGTGATCGCGGCGGGGTTGACCCGCTCGCCGCGCACGTCCCACAGACCGCGCGGCAGCAGGAACTGCTGGAACACGGTGGCGATGGTGTCGAGGTAGAACTCGGCCGGCAGGTCGAGCACGGCGTTGTATTCGTCGTAGAAGCGGCGGTGCGATTCGGCGTCGTCGAGGTCGCCGCGCAGCAGGTTCTCGTAGAAGTCCCAGTGCGATTGCAGGTGGCGGCCGGGGTTCATCGCGACGAATCCGGCGTGCTGCAGGAAGCCTGGATAGACCTCGCGGCCGTGGCCGGGATAGTTCGGCGGCACGGTGTGGATCACGTTGCCCTTGAACCAGGCCAGCGGCTGGGTGGTGGCGAGGTTGTTGACGCTGGTGGGGCTGCGCCGCGAGTCGATCGGGCCGCCCATCATGGTGAGGCTGCGCGGCGTGGCCTCGCCGCGCGCGGCCATCAGCGACACCGCCGCCAGCACCGGTACGGTGGGCTGGCACACCGAGATCACGTGCAGCGATTCGGCGCCGATGTGGCGGATGAAGCGCTCGATCAGCGCCACGTAGTCGTCCAGCCCGAACGGGCCGGCGTCGACCGGCACCATGCGCGCGTCCACCCAGTCGGTGACATACACCTTGTGGTCGCGCAGCAGGGTGCGCACGGTGTCGCGCAGCAGCGTGGCGTGGTGGCCGGACAGCGGCGCCACCACCAGCACCACCGGGGCGTTCTTCATCGTCTCGATGGTGGCCGGATCGTCGCTGAAGCGCTTGAAGCGCTTCAGCTGGCAGAACGGCGTATCCAGCGCCACGCGCTCGATCACCGCGATCTCGTGGCCGTGCGCCTCGGCCTGGTGGATGCCGAAGGCGGGCTTCTCGTAGTCCTTGCCGAGGCGGTGGATCAGCTCGTAGCCGGCGGCCAGGCGCTGCGTGCCCGGCCACGACGCGAACGGGTTGTTCGCATCGCCGAGCATCTGCGCGTTGGCGTCGGCAAAATGGCTGAGCGGGCCGAGGAAGGCGCGTTGCCACTCGTGGATCTGATAGAGCATGGGGCGACCGGCATGTGCTGGAAGCGCCTCATCTTACCCCCGTTTGGATCGTTTGTATTGCATTGCCGCAAGAGCGATCGTCAAGGCGATCAAGGGCTTGGCTTGTGCCGCGTTGACGGCGCCCGGCGTCGCGCGTAGCGTCGCGCCAGGGTTTCGCTGCGTGACGCTGCGCAGGCAGCGGCTGCCTTGCCCAGGGGGGGAATCGACATGGCTGCAGTGGGGATCGACGTGCAAACGTCTCCGGAAGCGCGGACGCAACGCCGGGTTACGCTCGAGCGACGCTCCGCGGCGGAGTTGCCGTATCCGGTCTTCGTGCGGGAGTACATCGCCCGCAACCGTCCGGTGGTGGTGGAGAACGCACTGCAGGCCTGCCCGGCGCGGCAGCGATGGACGCCGGAATATTTCCGCGAACGCTTCGGGGGCAAACGCATCCAGGTCAGCCCCAGCGAGCAGATGACGTTCGCCGATTTCATCGACGCGGTGCTGGCCTCGCGCGAGGACGCGCCGGGGCCCTACATGTACCGCCTGTTCATCGGACCGCACATGCCGGAGTTGCTGCCGGACCTGGAGCCGCTCAACCCCTATGCGTTCCCGCGGCGGCTGGCGAGCCCGCTGATGCCGCAGCGATGGCGCCGCCCGGACGGCTACCTCAAGTTGCTGATCGGTGGCATCGGCGGCCGCTTTCCGTTCCTGCACTACGACCTCGAGAACGCGCACGCGACGATCACCGAGATTCACGGCGACAAGGAGTTCATCCTGTATCCGCCGGAAGACTCCGCCTTCATGTACCCCAAGCCGGGCATGCCGAACCAGTCGACCATCCCGGACGTGCAACGGGTCGACCCGGCGCGCTTCCCGTTGTACGAGCGCGCCACGCAATATCACACCGTGTTGCATCCGGGCGACATGGTGTTCGTGCCCTCGCGCTGGTGGCACGGCGCACGTGCGCTGTCGCCGTCGATCTCGATCTGCCAGAACGTGCTCGACGGTTCGAACTGGGGCGGCTACGTCGACGAGCTGTGTTCCCGCAGCAGCGGCTTGTCCGGACCCAAGCGCCAGGCCAAGCGGATGTACCTGAGCGCGCTCGGCGGCTTGCTGTCGACGCTGGAACGCTGGCCACGACGTTCCGCTGCGGGGGCGGCGGGGCGCATCGCGCGACTGTCGCCGGTGACCTGCGACGAGGCGGGCGACTCCACCGCCTGGGCCGTCGCCAACTGGAAATAGCGCCGACCTTCAGTCGATGCGCCGCAGTTCGGTACCCGCGGCGAGGTCGTGCAACGCGCGGCGGCGCGGGTCGAACAGCGCCACCGCGAGCCACAGCACCCATGCGCCCAGCACGGCCCACAGCGTGGCACGCAAGCCGATCGCCGGCTCCAGCGCCAGCAGCAGCAAGGGCGCGGCGGCGACCAGCACGCGGATCACGGCCTGCTGCAGGCTGATCGCGCCGCCGTCGTCGCGACTCACGCGGATGCGCCACGGCCGCATGCCCAGCGTCTGCCCGCCGCGCTGCCACGAGGCGACGAAATAGGCGGCGACCACCACGCCTTGCAGCACCTGGTACCAGAGCGGGACCACGGCGTGTGCGCCGGTCTCGATCAGGCGGCCGCCGGTGGCGAGCTGGCAGAGCAGGCCCACCACCATCACGATCGCCACCACGATCAGCAGGTCGTACAGCAGCGCGGCGAGGCGGCGCCACAGTGGACAGGGTTCATGGCTCATCTGCTTGCGCTCGCCGCGCGCGACATCCAGCATCGTGCGCATGAAGAAGGAAGAAACGACCGCCAGTATCGCCGATGCGGATGCCGCCAGCATCGACGCGTTCCTCGAACGCGTGTGGTCCGAGGACGGGCTCGCCGACCGCACGCTGGAAGCCTACCGCCGCGACCTCGAGGCGCTGGCGCGCTGGCTGGCGGCGCGCGGCCGCTCGCTGCGCGACGCGCGGCGCGAGGATGTTTCCGCCTACCACGGCAGCCAGCACGGCGCGATCCGTTCGATGGCGCGGCGGCAGTCGTCGTTCCGCCGCTACTACGGTTTCCGCGCCCGCGAGCAGGCGGGTTTCGAGGACCCCACGCTGCTGATCGAGCGCCCGCGCATGCCGCGCAGCCTGCCCAAGGCGCTGGCCGAGCGCGAGATCGAGGCGCTGCTGAACGCCCCGGACACCGACGGCACGCTGGGCCTGCGCGACCGCGCGATGCTGGAGCTGATGTACGCCTCGGGCCTGCGCGTGTCCGAGCTGGTGGAACTTCCGCTGGTCGCGCTGAATCCGCGCCAGGGCGTGCTGCGCGTCACCGGCAAGGGCGGCAAGGACCGGCTGGTGCCGGTGGGCGAGGTGGCGCTGGGCTACATCGAGAGCTACCTCGCCGCCGCGCGCCCGGCGCTCGCGAAGGGCCGCCAGCCCGCGGCGCTGTTCCTCAGCAGGCGCGGCGAGGGCATGACGCGGCAGATGTTCTGGACGCTGGTGAAGCGCCATGCGCTCAAGGTCGGCATCCAGGCGAAGCGCATCTCGCCGCACGTGCTCAGGCATTCCTTCGCCACCCACCTGCTCAACCACGGCGCCGACCTGCGCGCGCTGCAGATGCTGCTGGGCCACAGCGCGCTGAGCACCACGCAGATCTACACGTTGGTGGCGAAGGAAGGCCTGAAGCGCCTGCACGCCCGGCACCATCCCCGCGGCTGAGTGTCGCATTCACCGCCGTCGCGGGCGCCTGTGCGAGAATCCGCGGATGGCCGATTCCCCGGGCCCCGAGGTGCACGATGTTGAAAAAGCTGCTGCTGGCCGTGTGCGTCAGCGGATTCGCCCTGACCGCATGCGCGGCCGATAACGCCACCGCCGCAGACCCGGCCGCCGATGCGCCGGCCCATGCCGCGGTGCTGGGCAACGGCGTCGACGCCTCCGCGCTGAAGCTGGTGCAGCAGGCGCTGGCCAAGCTGGCGCCGGGCGTGGAAGTGGATGTGGTGAATCGCGCGCCGATGCCGGGTTTCTACCAGGTGATCGCCTCGGGCCAGCTGGTCTACGTGAGCGAGGACGGCAAGTACCTGCTGAACGGCGACCTGGTCGACCTGGGCAGCAGGAAGAGCCTGAACGACGCGGCCTGGGCCGCCTACCGCAAGGCCGAGCTGGCCAAGGTGCCGGCGGCCGCGCGCATCGAGTATGCGCCGGCGAACCCGAAGTACCGGGTCACCGTGTTCACCGACGTGTCCTGCCCCTATTGCAAGGTGCTGCACGAACACATGGCCGAATTCAACAAGGCCGGCATCGCGGTGGACTACCTGGCGTGGCCGCGCGAGGGCGCCACCGACCTGCGCGGCCAGCCCACGCCGGTCTACAAGGAAATGGTCTCGATCTGGTGCGCCGCCGACCCCAGGGCGGCGTTCACCGCCGCCAAGCAGGGGCAGGCGCCCAAGCCGGCCAACTGTTCCAACCCGGTGCGCGCCCAGTACGAGCTGGGCCTCAGGCTGGGCGTGAACGGCACGCCGGCGATCTTCACCGCCGACGGGCGCCAGGTGGGCGGCTACGTCACCCCGGCGCAGCTGCTGCAGGCGTTGCAGAAGGGCGGCTGAGCCGGCGGCGGCCGCGCCCCGCAAGAGGCTGCGGCAGGGCGTTACGGGCGCCGGCGTGGGCATGCCGTGGTGCAGCATCGCAGGGGCGCATCGGCTAGAATAGGTGTCCCCCGCAACCTGGCGCCGCCCCCGCATGATCGCACTCGACGGGCAGAACGCCCTTTCGGCCTTCCGTCTCGAACGCCTGAACGCCCGCCTCGATGCCTTGCACCGCGGTATCCGCGTGCAGGCCGCGTGGTTCGTGTATTTCATCGACGCCGCCGCGGCGCCGGAAGGCACGCTGCGCCAGCGCCTGCTGGACGTGCTGGAGGCAAAGGACGCCGCCCCGGCGCCCGCCACGCTGTGGGTGGTGCCGCGGCTGGGCACGATCTCGCCGTGGTCGAGCAAGGCCACCGACATCCTGCATGGCGCCGGCTTCGAGCTGCGCCGGGTGGAGCGCGGCACGGCCTGGCAGCTCGCCGGCATGCCCGACGCCGGCACGCCCGAGCATGCGGCGGTGCTGGCCGTGCTGCACGATGCGATGACGCAGTCGGTGCTGGCGTCGCTGGACGAGGCGCAGGGCCTGTTCCTCGCCGGCCAGCCGGGCGAGCTGGTGCACATCGCGCTGGGCGGCGATGCCCGCGCCGCGCTCGCCAGGGCCAATGCGGAACTGGGCCTGGCGCTGGCGAGCGACGAGATCGATTATCTCGCCGCGCGCTATGCCGAGCTGGGCCGCGATCCCACCGACGCCGAGCTTTTCATGTTCGCGCAGGCGAACTCCGAACACTGCCGCCACAAGGTGTTCAACGCGAGCTGGACGGTGGATGGCGCGGACCAGGACAAGAGCCTGTTCGCGATGATCAAGAACACCCACCAGCACTCGCCCGCGCATACGCTGTCCGCCTACAAGGACAACGCGGCGGTGATCGAGGGCAGCACGGGCAAGCGCTTCTTCGCCGACGCGAACGGCGTGTGGCGCGGCCACGAGGAACAGATCGACTACGCGATCAAGGTGGAGACGCACAACCATCCCACCGCGATCGCGCCCTGGCCCGGCGCGGCCACCGGCGCCGGCGGCGAGATCCGCGACGAGGGCGCCACCGGTCGCGGCGCCAAGCCCAAGGCGGGGCTCACCGGGTTCTCGGTGTCCGACCTGCGCATTCCCGGCCATCCGCAGCCGTGGGAAGTGGAGCGCCCGCTGCCGCCGCGCATGGCCAGTGCGTTCGAGATCATGCGCGACGGCCCGCTGGGCGCCGCCGCGTTCAACAACGAATTCGGCCGCCCCTGCCTGGGCGGCTACTTCCGCAGCTACGAACACGAGACCGCCGAGGTGGGCCTGCGCCGCGGCTACGACAAGCCGATCATGCTGGCCGGCGGCATCGCCAACATCCGTCGCGACCACGTGCAGAAGCGCGCGGTGCAGCCCGGACATGCGGTGATCGTGCTCGGCGGCCCGGCGATGCTGATCGGCCTGGGCGGCGGCGCGGCCTCGTCGGTGGCTTCGGGCGCGTCGAGCGCCGAGCTGGACTTCGCCTCCGTGCAGCGCGACAACGCCGAGATGGAGCGTCGCTGCCAGCAGGTGATCGACGCCTGCTGGGCGCGCGGCGAGGCCAACCCCATCGTCAGCATCCACGACGTGGGCGCGGGCGGCCTCTCCAACGCGATCCCGGAAATCCTCAACGACGCCGACGTGGGCGGCGAGATCGACCTCTCCAAGGTGCCTTGCGACGATCCCTCGCTGTCGCCGATGCAGGTGTGGAGCAACGAGTCGCAGGAACGCTACGTGCTCGCCATCGCCCAGGAAAACCTGGCCGAGTTCGAGGGTTACTGCGCACGCGAGCGCTGCCCCTACGCGGTGGTCGGTACTGCCACCGCCGAGCGCGTGCTGCGCGTCACCGATCCGCGCCGCGACCTCGTGGTGATCGACTTCCCCATGGACGTGCTGTTCGGCAAGCCGCCGCGCATGCATCGCGACGCCAAGCGCATCAAGCCGCGCGTGGACCTGGTGCCCGACCTCACCGGCATCGGCATGGACGAGGCGCTGCTGCGCGTGCTGCGCCTGCCCACCGTGGGCAGCAAGAGCTTCCTCATCAACATCGGCGACCGCACCGTGGGCGGCCTCAACCATCGCGACCCGATGGTGGGCCCGTGGCAGGTGCCGGTGGCCGACTGCGCGGTGACGATGGCCGACTTCAGCGGCTACCGCGGCGAAGCGATGGCGATGGCCGAGCGCGCCCCGGTGGCGCTGCTCAATAGCGCCGACGCCGCGCGGCTGGCGGTGGGCGAGGCGATCACCAACCTCGCCGCCGCGCCGATCGAAAACCTCGGCGATATCCGCCTGTCCGCAAACTGGATGGCCGCGGTGAACCATCCTGGCGAAGACGCCGCGCTGTTCGACGCGGTGAAGGCCGTGGGCATGGAACTGTGCCCGCAGCTCGACATCTCCATCCCGGTCGGCAAGGACTCGCTGTCCATGCAGACCGTGTGGAAGGACGGCGACACCCCGCAGCGCACGGTCGCGCCGGTGTCGCTGGTGGTCACCGGCTTCGCGCGCGTGGACGACGTGCGCCGCACGCTCACGCCGCAGCTGAAGCTCGACCGCGGCGACACCGATCTGTGGCTGCTCGACCTCGGCGGCGGCCGCGACCGCCTCGGCGCTTCCGCGCTGACCCAGGTGTTCAACCGCAGCGGCGGCGTGCCGCCGAACCTCGATGACCCGAAGCGCCTCAAGGCGCTGTTTGAACTGGTGCAGGAGGCGAACCGCAACGGCCTGCTGCTGGCCTATCACGACCGTTCCGACGGCGGCGTCATCGTCACCCTGCTGGAGATGGCCTTCGCCGGCCATTGCGGCCTGGAAATCCAGGTCGACGGCTGGGCCGAGGCCACGCTGCGCGCGCTGTTCAACGAAGAGCTGGGCGCCGTGCTGCAGGTGACCACGGTGAACCGCGAAGCGTTCGAAGCCCTGCTGGTGAAGCACGACCTCGCCGGCATGAGCTACCGCATCGGCCGGCCCAAGGAGAAGCTGGGCATCAAGCTGTACTCGGGCGGCGAGACGCTGTTCAAGTGGAACTGGAGCGTGCTGTACCGCGCCTGGAACGAGACCAGCCACGCGATGCAGCAGCTGCGCGACAACCCCGCCAGCGCCGACGCCGAACTGGCGTGGCGGCTGGACGATGCCGATCCGGGCCTCAGCCCGAAACTCGTGTTCGACCCGGCCGAGGACGTCGCCGCGCCGCTCATCCACGCCGCCATCGCCGGCCGCGCGAAGCCGCGCGTGGCGATCCTGCGCGAGCAGGGCGTCAACGGCCAGGTGGAGATGGCCGCCGCGTTCACGCGCGCCGGCTTCGAGGCGGTGGACGTGCACATGACCGACCTCGCCAGCGGCCGGGTGAAGCTTGCCGATTTCCGCGGCTTCGCCGCCTGCGGCGGCTTCTCCTACGGCGACGTGCTGGGCGCCGGCCGCGGCTGGGCCACCTCGATCCTGTACAACGACCACCTGCGCGCGGAGTTCAGCGCGTTCTTCGCCGACCCGACGAAGTTCGCGCTCGGCGTGTGCAACGGCTGCCAGATGATGAGCCAGCTCAAGGACATCATCCCCGGCGCGCAGCACTGGCCCAAATTCCTGCGCAACGCCTCCGAGCAGTACGAGGCGCGCGTGGCCACGCTCGAAGTGCTGGACTCGCCCAGCATCTTCTTCAAGGGCATGACCGGCTCGCGCATCCCGGTGGCGGTGGCGCACGGCGAAGGGCGCGTGCACTTCCCGAACACCTGCAGCCCGTCCAAGGCGCAGGCGGCGCTGCGCTTCGTGGACAACCACGGCAAGCCCACCGAGCACTTCCCGCTGAACCCGAACGGTTCGCCCGGCGGCCTCGCCGGTTTCACCGCCGCCGAGGGGCGCGTGACCATCCTGATGCCGCATCCGGAACGCGTGTTCCGCAGCGTGCAGATGAGCTGGGCGCCGAAGACCTGGGGCGAGGATTCGCCGTGGATGCGCATGTTCCGCAATGCACGGGTGTGGTGCGGCTGAGCGCCCCTGCGTCGCCGCGCCGGTGGCTGGCCTGGCTGCCGGCGCTGGCGTGGCTGCTGTTGCTCGCCGCCCTGCCGTGGTGGCTGGGTCTGTCATTGCTGCTGGCCTGCGCGCTGGCGCTGTTGTGGCGCGGCGGTCCGCTGCGGGAATACGCCGCGCTGCTGCGCCGTGCGCTGCGCTGGGGGCTGCCGGGCCTGCTGCTGGCCGTGCTGCGCACGTTCGGCGCGGACGCGCTGGCGTGGCTGCTGACCCTGCTGGCCGCGCTGGCCGGCTTCTCGCTGCTGGTGCTGCTGGAGAACTGGCTGGATCGCGGCAAACCCCGCGAGCCGTCGCCTTCCCCCGCGGACGAATGGCCAGAACTCGCGCTGGCGCCGATCGGGCCGACCGGCGCCATCATCGAATTGCGCGCGCCGCAGTGGCGGCCGCTGCAGGGCGGCCTCGCCGATCCGCTGGGCGGCGAACTGCGCTGGAGCGACGAAGCGGTGCGACTGGCCGACGGCCAGCGGCTGTACGGCGTGGAGCCGTGCTGCGATCTCGATGCCGAAGGGCGCTGGCTGGTGCTGCCCATGGCTGGGCGCCGCGGCGTGCTGCTGCTGGACCGGCGGCACGACCGCCGGCATCGCCTGCGCGGCTGGCTGCTGGCCGGCTGGCACGAAGGCCAGCCGTGGCTGAGCCGCGGCGAGGAGCGCGCCCCGCTGGCCGTCAACCACGTGCTGGGCCACGACGAAGGCGATTGAGCCGCCGTCATCCCTGTCCCCCTTCACGCGTTGCACACGCCACCAGCTTCCCTGCCGCATACTCGTACCGTGAACACGCCTTTTGCTTCCACTCCCCTGCCGCTCAGCGTGATCGTGGTCTCCGCGGACAGCGGCCCGGGCCTGCGCGACTGCGTGCGCAGGGTGCTGGCCTGCACCACGCCGCTGGAGCTGCTGCTGGTCGACAACGCCTCGGGCGACGGCATGCCGCAGGCGCTGGCGCGCGCGCACGAATACGAGCCGCGTTTCCACCTGATCCAGAACCACGGCAACCTCGGCTTCGGCCCCGCGGTGAACCAGGCGGCGGCGCAGGCGAGCGGCAAGCTGCTGCTGGTGCTCAATCCCGATTGCCTGCTGGACCAGGACAGCCTGCAGCGCCTGCTTGCGGTGTTCGCCGTCGAGCACCAGGTCGGCCTGCTCGGCGCCGTGGTCTGCGACGCGCAAGGCGTGCCCGATCCCGCCTCGTACCGGCGCGATCCGCTGCTGCGCCGCGCGCTCGCCAGCCTGTTCGGCGGTCGCGGCGAGCGCGTGGAGATCGGCGGGGAGATGCCGGATCGCCTGGTCGACGCCGAGGCGGTGTCCGGCGCGCTGATGCTGCTGCCGCGCCACCTGTTCGAGCGGCTGGGCGGCTTCGACGAAGGCTATTTCCTGCACTGCGAGGATCTGGACCTGTGCCGCCGCGTGCGCGACGCCGGCTGGCGCGTGCTGCTGGCCGGCGACGTGCGCGTACCGCACGGCAAGGGCGGCTCCAGCCGGCACCGGCCGGTGTTCGTGAGCCGCCACAAGCATCGCGGCATGTGGCGCTGGTTCCGCAAGTTCGATCCGGCCGCGCGCAACCCCTTCGTTTCCGCGGCGGTGTGGCTGGGCATCTGGGCGCACTTCCTGGCGCAGGCGCCGGGCCAGTGGCTGCGGCGGTCGCGGAGCTAGCGCGGAGAGCGACCCCGCGTCGCCATCGTTCCGCCATCCACCACATCTTCGTGACCCCATGAACGCACGCACCACCACGCTTCCGACCCTGGGCCTGCTGGCGATGACCGCCGTGTGGGGCTCCACGTTCTTCATGATCAAGGACGTGGTGGCGCGCATGCCCGTGGCGGATTTCCTCGCCGTGCGCTTCGCCGTCGCCGCAGCGGCGATGCTGCTGCTGTTCCCGCGCCACGTCTGGCGACTGGGGCGCGCGGGCATCGCGCGCGGACTGGCGTTGGGCGCGATCTACGGCATCGGGCAACTGCTGCAGACCTGGGGCCTGCAACTGATCGCTCCCAGCGTCAGCGGTTTCGCCACCGGCATGTACGTGGTGTTCACCCCCATCCTTGCGACGCTGCTGCTGGGCCAGCGCATGCCGGGCGTGGTGTGGATCGCGGTGGCGCTGGCCACCGCCGGCCTCGCGCTGCTCTCGCTCAATGGCGTTTCGGTGGATGCCGGCGTATGGCTCACGTTGGCTTCGGCGGTGTTCTACGCGCTGCACATCGTGCTGCTGGGGCAGTGGTCGCGCCCTGGCGAGGCGTTCGGCCTCTCGGCGGTACAGATGGTTGCGATCGCGCTGGTCTGCCTGGTCGCCACGCTGCCGCACGGCGGTCCCGCGGCGCCGCCGGACCGGGCCGCGTGGCTGGCCGTGCTGTACATGGCGCTGATTGCCGGTGCTGGCGCGATGCTGATGCAGACCTGGGCGCAGGCCCACATGCCCGCCACCCGCGCCGCGATCGTGATGACCACCGAACCGGTGTTCGCCGCCGCCTTCGCGGTCGCCTTCGGCAGCGACGTCTTCGGCTGGCGCATGCTCGCCGGCGGCGCGCTGGTGCTGGGTGCGATGTACCTGGTGGAGCTGGCGCCGCGCCGGTCGCCCGCGCTGGCGGCGGAGGCCGGGCATCACGAGGTGTGAGGGGGCGCAGGGTGGGGCACGGGGTTCGAGTGGCCTTGCGGCGGCTTTCCCCCTCTCCCCTCCGGGGAGAGGGCTGGGGTGAGGGGCCGGGGCTTGCCATGCGGTTTCTGTTTGCCCCTTGGGCTTTGAAGCGGTTTCGAACGCCCCATGGGCGCCCGAAATCGCTTTGCCCAATGCAAAAAAGAGTGCCAGGCGATGGCAGGTACCCGCGTCGTGTCGACGCGCTCCCCCTCACTGCCCCTCGGGCGGCTCCCAAAGCTCGATCTTGTTCCCCTCGGGATCGACCACCCAGCCGAACTTGCCGTATTCGGATTCGTCGACCTTGCTCTCCACCTGCACCCCTTCCTCGCGCAGCGCGGCGAGCACGGCGTGCAGGTCGCGGACCCGGTAATTGATCATGAAGGGCGCGGTGCCGGGGGCGAAGTAGGAGGTGTCATCCTTGAACGGGCTCCAGATGGTGGTGCCGGTGCCGGTGGGGTTGTCGGGGTTGGCCCAGCGGAACGCCGCGCCGCCCCATTCCTGCACGTCGAAGCCGAGGTGGGTCCGGTACCACTCGCCCAGGGCCTTGGGGTCCCTGGCCTTGAAGAAGATGCCGCCGATGCCGGTGACGCGCGTCATGGTCTGTCTCCCGCGGGGTCAGGGTCGGGCGAGTGTGCTCCATCCGGGGCGGCCCGGCATAGCCTTCGGCCAACGGGAAACGCGCCGGCAGCGCTGCGCCGGTGGGCGGCCCGCCCTCAGCGGGGCGGGGCGTGCGCGGCGGCCTTCCGGGTCGCGCGCGTCTGCAGCGCCACGCGCACCAGGTACACCACGATCGCCACGTTGCCGACCAGCGCGGCGAACTTCAGCCAGCCGAAACGGTGCAGCGTCTCGTACAGCTCGATCGGGATCAGCGAGGCGGTGGCGATCACGGTGAACCACTCGGCCCAGTACTTGCCCATCAGCAGGCCCACGCCCTCGATGCCGAACAGCACGGCATAGCCCAGCGCGACCATGCCCACCGCCACGAAGCGACTGGGCCCGAAGGCCTGCAGCCAGCCCACCAGGTGCCAGCGCAACTCGTTGCTGCCGGTGAGCGGCAGGTGTTCCAGCCAGTGCACCATCAGCTCGAAGTTCTGCTGGCGATCCAGCTGGAACGCGGCGATGGCCACCAGAAGCAGGCAGAGGGTCTTCACCACCTCGTAGATCGCGATCACGCGCAGGCCGGCACGGTGCGGGGACGGCGCCGCGGCGGGTGCGGCGAGGGGGGCGGCAGCGATGGATTCGATCTCGGACATGGGCATGGGGGAACGGGCAACCCGCCCATTGTCGCGGCCATTGCATGAACCGCCAATACGCAACGGCCGGAAGTTGGCGGCATGGAAAAAACCCGCCGAAAAATCTCGGCGGGGTTGGCGGGAGGAAAACCGGTTCAGCAGCAGCGGCCGCCGCCGCCCTTGTAGCGGGCTTCCTGGCGCTCGCGGAAGAATTCGGCGTAGCTGGGCACCGGGCGATCCGGGTGGTGTTCGTGCAGGTGCTTCACGTAGCCCTCGTAGTCGGGCACGCCGCAGCAGAGGCGGGCGGTCTGCACCGCCCGCTTCCGGAATGCCTGCCATCGCGCGACGAGTTCCATGGCCTCAGTGCGCCGCCACGTCCGCCAGCGCCACGTAGGGTTCCTCGTTGGCGGTGGGGTGGTTGATGCGCCAGGCCTTGAGCACGGCGCGCAGGCAGAACAGCGTCATCACCACCACCAGCGCCATGAAGATGCCGGTCATCGCCATGTCCACGCGGTTGTTGGTGATGATCTGCTGCATCGCCGCCACGGTCTTGGCCGGCGCCAGCATCTGGCCGTTCGCCAGCACGATGGCGTACTTGTCCGCCGCCGCGGTGAAGCTGATCGGGCCGACCAGCTTCTCGTAGCCCGCGGCCAGCGTGCACACGATCAGCCAGACCGCGGGGATGCCGGGCACCCACACATAGCGCTCGCGCTTCAGCTTCACCACCACTACGGTGGCCAGCATCAGCGCGATCGCGGCCAGCATCTGGTTGGCGATGCCGAACAGCGGCCACAGCGTGTTGATGCCGCCCAGCGGATCGACCGCGCCCTGGTACAGGAAGTAGCCCCACAGCGCCACGCAGATCGCGGTGGCGAGCAGGTTGCCGGCCCAGGATTCGGTGGCTTGCAGCGGCTTGTGGATCAGGCCGGCGATCTCCTGGATCATGAAGCGGCCCACGCGCGTGCCGGCGTCCACCGTGGTGAGGATGAACAGCGCCTCGAACAGGATCGCGTAGTGGTACCAGAACGCCATCATGCCTTCGCCCGGCATGACGTTGTGCAGCAGTTGCGCCATGCCCACCGCCAGCGTGGGCGCGCCGCCGGCGCGGCTGAGGATGCTCTGCTCGCCCACGTCCTTCGCGGTCTGCAGCAGCGCGTCCGGCGTCACCACGAAGCCCCACTGGCTGATCACCTGCGCCGCGTGTTCCGCCGTGGTGCCGATGATCGCGCCCGGCGCATTCATCGCGAAGTACACGCCCGGGTGCAGCGAGGCGGCGGCGATCATCGCCATGATCGCCACGAACGCCTCCATCAGCATGCCGCCGTAGCCGACCATGCGCGCCTGGCCCTCGTTCGCCAGCAGCTTGGGCGTGGTGCCCGAGGCGATGATGGAATGCCAGCCCGACACCGCGCCGCAGGCGATGGTGATGAACAGGAACGGGAACAGGTTGCCCTGGAACACCGGGCCGGTGCCGTCGATGAACTGGGTCACCGCGGGCATCTGCAGCATCGGCGCCGCGAGGAAGATCGCCAGCGCCAGCAGCGCGATGGTGCCGATCTTCAGGAAGGTGCTGAGGTAGTCGCGCGGCGCCAGCAGCAGCCACACCGGCAGCACCGAGGCGCAGAAGCCGTAGCCGATCAGCCACCAGGCCAGCGCCTTCGCATCCAGGTCGAAGATCGGCGCCAGCGACGCGGAATCGGCCACGAACTTGCCGGCCCAGATCGACAGCAGCAGCAGCGCGAGGCCGATGATGGACACCTCGAGGATGCGACCCGGGCGGAACCAGCGCAGGTAGGCGCCCATCAGCAGCGCGATCGGTATCGTCATCGCCACCGTGAACGTGCTCCACGGGCTGTGCGTGAGCGCCTTCACCACCACCAGCGCCAGCACCGCAAGCACGATCATCATCAGCACCAGCACGCCCACCATCGCCACGATGCCCGGCAGCGGCCCCAGTTCCTCGCGCAGCATGTGGCCCAGCGAACGGCCGTCGCGGCGCAGCGAGAGCCCGAGGATCATGAAGTCCTGCACCGCGCCGGCGAACACCACGCCGAACAGGATCCACAGCGTGCCGGGCAGGTAGCCCATCTGCGCGGCCAGCACCGGCCCCACCAGCGGGCCCGCGCCCGCGATCGCGGCGAAGTGGTGGCCGAACACCACCCACTTGTCGGTGGGCACGTAGTCCAGGCCGTCGTTGCGCAGCACCGAGGGCGGCGCGCGGCTGGGGTCCAGTTGCAGCACCCGGTGTTCCACGAACTTGCCGTAGAAGCGGTAGCCGATCACGAACACCGCGATCGCCGCGGCGACCACCCAGATCGCGTTGATCGGCTCGCCGCGGCGCAGCGCCACCACGCCCAGGCACCAGGCGCCCACGATGGCGATCGCGAACCAGAGGATTTTTGCCGCGGGGTTCGGTTTGACCGTTGCGGTGTGCATGCAGGGAACTCCTCGTAACGTTGGGCAAGGGTCCCCCCGGGCGTGATGGGGGTCAATGCCGCGCGCCTTAGCCTTTGGTCGAATGCGGGAGGCGGCTTGCGATGGCGCAGATGCGCCGCGCGGCGTGATTGCCGCGTGAACCGCCGGGCTTCCGCCGATCAAGCACTTGCGTGCCGGGGCGTGGCGCGTTCATGCACGGGCACACCAGCGTCATCTCCGCTCGGCTAGAGTGGGCAGCGCACCCACGCCAGCCGAGGTAGCGATGATCCGCGAGATCCTGAAGATGGGCGATCCGCGCCTGCTGCGGGTGGCGCCGCCGGTGCCCGACACGATGATCGGCAGCGCGGAGCTCGACGCCCTCATCGCCGACATGTTCGACACCATGCACGACGCCGACGGCGTCGGGCTGGCCGCGCCGCAGATCGGCGTGGACCTGCAACTGGTGATCTTCGGCTTCGAGCAATCCGACCGCTACCCCGACGCACCCGCCGTGCCGCGGACCGTGCTGCTCAATCCCGTGATCACCCCGTTGTCGCAGGACATGGAAGCAGGCTGGGAAGGCTGCCTCTCCGTGCCCGGCCTGCGCGGCGCGGTCAGCCGTTACACGCTGATCCGCTACGAGGGTGTCGATCCCAAAGGCGAAGCGATCGACCGCCGCGCCGAAGGCTTCCATGCCCGCGTGGTGCAGCACGAGTGCGACCACCTGATCGGCCGCCTCTACCCCTCGCGCATCACCGACTTCAGCAGGTTCGGCTACACCGACGTGCTGTTTCCGGGCATGGACGTGGCGGACGAGTAGCCGCCTCGTCGCGGTGCAGTCGGCAGGCCAGCGCCGCCAGGCAGGCCCTGGCCATCCGGCGCGGGCCCAGACCAGGCCCGCCAGGGCCGAGCCCGCCGCGCTATCGTTCCCGCGCCAACCGGCGACGGACGGTGGAGGCGCATGGCCGCTTCAGCGCGGACAACGCCGCCGCCTGCAATGCGGCGGCCGTGGCCGGTTCGGGCATCGCCACCGCTGCGCCGTGGCAGGTGCGCGCCTTGCTCGGCCAGGGGCGCCTCGAAACGGTGCTGGACGACTGGCAGTGCCCGGCCTGCCGTTGCACGCAGTGTGGCAGGCGGGCAAGCAACAGCCTGCGCGCACGCGGGCCTTCATCGATTTCGCGGCGGCGCGCTGGCCGGTGGAACCGCTGGGCTGATGCATTGCGATACCCGGCAGGCGGCGGTCTCTTGCCTGCCGCAGGCAACGCCGCCACCATCGCGGTTCCACACGACGGGCAGGGCGCATGCGCGAGACGGATACCCCGGTGGCGACGGAGGCAGTGGCCTCGCGCAACCCCGGCATCGACCTGCTGCGCGGCCTGGCGATCGTGCTGGTGGTTTTCAACCACCTTGGCCTGCGCATTCCGCTGGAAAAGAGCGCGCTGGCGGCGGTGCTGCCGGGGTGGCTGCTGAACCGGCTGAACTGGAACGGCTACGAGGCCGTGTACGTGTTCTTCGTGATCTCCGGTTTCCTGATCGCCGGCAATGCGCTGCGCCGCTGGGGCAGCCTGTCGGCGATCGACGTGCGTGCGTTCTATGCACGCCGCTTTGCGCGCATCGTGCCGTGCCTGCTGGCCCTGCTCGCGGTGCTGGGCGTGCTGCACCTGCTGGGCGTGGCCGACTACGTCATCCACCGGCCGGACCAGTCGCTGCCGGGTGCGCTGGGGGCGGCGCTGGGGCTGCACGTCAACTGGTACGAGGCGCGCACCGGCTATCTGCCGGGTTCGTGGGACGTGCTGTGGTCGTTGTCGATCGAGGAGGCGTTCTACCTCGGTTTTCCGCTGGTCTGCCTGCTGCTGCGCCGGCCTGCGCTGCTGGTGCCCCCGCTGCTGCTGCTCGCGTTGTCGCTGCCGTGGGCGCGGGCAGCGCTGCACGGCAACGAGATCTGGCTGGAGAAGGCTTATCTGCCGGGCATGGCGGCGATCGCGACTGGTGTGCTCGGTGCCTTGCTGGCCGATGCCTGGCTGCCACCGCGGCGCACCGCCGTGCTGCTGGGCTGGCTGGGCGCGACGGGCCTGGGCGCGGTGCTGCTGGATGGCGGGGCGCTATGGCACTGGCTGCGCGACGGCTACATGCTGGTGCTCACGCTGTCCGCGCTGTGCCTGCTGCTGTCCTGCCACTGGCGTTCCATCCATGGCGCGACGCGGCCCTTGCGCGGCTTCGGCTGGCTGCGTGCATGGGGAAGGCTGAGCTACGAGATCTACCTCACCCACATGTTCGTGGTGTTCGCGCTGGTGCGCGCCTGGCGGGCCTGGGGCGGCGATGCGGCCACGGGATGGCTGTGGTATCCGCTGGCGCTCGTGCTGTGCTGGCTGCTGGGCGCGGCGGTGGAGCGGTGGATTTCCGCACCTTGCGAACGCGGGCTGCGCATGCGGCTGATGAATCCCGCGCCGTCCGTGTCGTGACGAGACTGCGCTGGCGTCATTGCGTTTGCGGGTTGCCACTGGTCGCATGCATGCGCCGGATGCGCGCAATGCTGCCGCCCGCGTAGGTCACCACGTAGGTCGAGCCTTCGTGCGTTTGCTGCGTCACCTGCACGGGGTCGCTCAGGATGGCCTTGTCGAGTTCGTCCCGGTGGAATGCGGCCAGCTCGCCCTTCGGGATCAGCACCAGCGGTGGGCTGATCTGCTCGAAGCTGGTGAAGTGGCTGCCGCACTCGGCGGTGTCGCCGCTGAACTTGAGCCGGCTTTGGCCGCAGCTCTGGCCGGATGCGTCCGGTAGGCGCTTCAGCCAGATGAAATACTTGTTTTCGTGGGTGATCTGCACGCGGTTGTAGCGTGTGTCGGCGCCGCCGGTGTTGCCCGCCGTCCAGACGCGCACGATGCTTGCCTCATGGCAGTCGGCCGATGCGCATTCCTGCAGCACCAGGTATTCGTCGTCCTGCAGGGACGTCGGCTCGATGCTGAGGATGTCGCCCTGCACCAGCGCCTGTGCGGGAAACACCACCGACGACATGCGCGGGTCGACCTTGAAGTCCCCGGAAATCAGGTAGCCGCCGTGCTGGGACGAGTACAGCGGGGCGGTGACCTTGACGCCGGGAAGATCGGTCTGCGCCAGGGTGGCGGAACTCGCCAGTGCGCAACAGCCGGACAACACGACGGCGATGGTCTTCATGACGGCTCCGTGGGTGCGCGTCCGGCCTGGCGGTCAGGCGGCTGCGCTGCGCACCACCCGGCCGTAAGTGTGCACCTCGTCCACCAGCACGCGCACGTGCTCGGGGTCGATGTCCGGCGTGATGCCGTGGCCCAGGTTGAACACGTGGCCGGGGTGGTTGCCGTAGCTGTCGAGCACGGCGCGCGCCTCGCGGCGGATCACCTCGGGGTTGGCGTGCAGGATCGCGGGATCGAGATTGCCCTGCAGCGCCACCTTGCCGGCCACCGCGCGGCGGGCGTCGGCGAGGTCGATCGTCCAGTCCACGCCCAGCGCGGCGCAGCCGGAGTCGGCCATGGCGGCGAGATGCGCGCCGGCGCCCTTGGAGAACAGGATCACCGGCAGCTCGCGCGCGTGCGCGTCGGCCTTCAGTGCGGCGACGATCTGCGCCATGTAGCGCAGCGAGAATTCGCGGAACGGCGTGGGGCCGAGCAGGCCGCCCCAGGTGTCGAAGATCATCAGCGCCTGCGCGCCGGCCGCGGCCTGTGCCGCGAGGTATGCGGCCACGCTGCGCGCCAGCACGTCCAACAGGCGATGGGCCAGCGCGGGTTCGTTCCAGCACATCGCCTTGAGCGTGGCGAAGTCGCGCGAGCCGCTGCCTTCCACCATGTAGCAGGCCAGCGTCCACGGGCTGCCGGCGAAGCCGATCAGCGGCACGCGACCGGCCAGTTCCTTGCGGATCAGGCGCACCGCGTCGGTCACGTAGCGCAGTTCGCCGTCCATGTCGGGCACGGCCAGCCGCGCGACATCCGCGGCGCTGCGCACCGGGCGGGCGAACTGCGGGCCTTCGCCCAGCGCGAATGAAAGTCCCAAGCCCATCGCATCCGGGATGGTGAGGATGTCGGAGAACAGGATCGCCGCGTCCAGCTCAAAGCGCTCCAGCGGCTGCAGCGTCACCTCGCAGGCGAACTCCGGGTTCTGCGCCAGGCCCATGAAGCTGCCGGCGCGTTCGCGGGTGGCGCGGTATTCCGGCAGGTAGCGTCCGGCCTGGCGCATCACCCAGATCGGCGTGGTATCGACGGGCTCGCGCCGCAGCGCGCGCAGGAAACGGTCGTTCTTCAGCGGTGCATTCATTTCATCGTCCGTAGGGGCCTTCCAGGCCCTGGGCGAACATCACGCGATAGCCGCGCTTGAGCTGGGCGTCGCGCGCCTTCTCGAACGCGGTGATCGCGGCGTCGCGCTCCAGGAACTGCTCGCGCCGCAGCGTGGCCTTGCCGCCCTGGTGGCCCGTCTCGCGGTACAGCGTCCAGCCGCCCAGCAGGTCCTGTTCCAGCACGATCTGGACGTAGCGTGGCGGCTCGGCGGCGCCGGGCAGGTTTTGCAGGTAGAGGCGCATGGATCCGTGGCGTCGGGCGTGAACCGGCAGATTGCCGCGCCACAGTTTACAGGTGCCGTCGCCGCTTTGTGGACGCGCGGCCTCCGGCAGTCCGTGGTGTATGGCCGCGCGCCGCATTTCAGGCGGTGATGGCGCGCGACGCCAGGCGCAGCTTCGTCGACCGCCAGGAGAGGAAGCAGGTGGTCCACAACGCCAGCGCGCAGGCGGCGCCCAGCAGCGCATGGACGGTCGCGGCATCCGCGCCCAGCGCGATGGCGGCGACGCCGGCCAGCCCGGCAAGACTCATCGCGATGGCGGCGATGTACAGATGGCGCCGCCGCAGCAGTGCGGCGAGGGGAACGAAGTGCAGCCCCACGATCAGCGCGATGGCCGGCATGAGGCAGGCCATGTGCCGGGGATACAGCACCCACGCGGCAAGGTTCATGGCGACGATTTCGGCAACGAGGATGAGCAGGAAACCGCGGCCCGTGTGGCGGTTCCGGCCATCGGCCGGCGCCTGCGGCAGCCCGGCATGTCGCGCGATGCGCCACAGGTCCAGCGCGGCGACGACCAGGGCGGCCAAAACCGCCAGCGCGACCAGGCCCAGCAGGCTGGCGTATCCGCCATGGCGGCCCGCCAGGCCCGTCATCGCCCAGATCCCGCCGAAGCCGGTACCGGCCAGCATGCCGATCGCCTGGGCGCGAACGGTGCTCGCGGTCGCGGGTTCGGTGGCGTGGTCGGTCATGGCGTCGGCTCCCTGTTGCGGTGCCGACAGTCTCGCCCGATGGTGGGCGCCGCGCCGCTGCGGGGCGTCACGGATGCGTGCTGACAGCTGTCAGCCTTCGGTGCCGCTCCCGGATCAGGCCGCCACGGCGGCCTGCAACACCGCCAGCACCTCGGACTCGGCCACGCCGCCCACGATCTCCGCCTTGCCGATGCCGCGCCACAGGATCAGCCGCAGCTGGCCGGCGGTGTTCTTCTTGTCCAGGCGCATCAGTGCGAGGAGTTGCTGCGCATCCATGCCGGGCGGGACGACCACGGGCAGGCCGAGCTTTTCCAGCAGGCGCCGCAGGCGTGCGGTATCGGCGGCCGCGCTCATGCCCAGTCGTTCGGACAGTCGCGCCGCCAGCAGCATGCCGACGGCCACGCCTTCGCCGTGCAGCAGGGCGGTGTAGCGGCCGGCGGTTTCCAGCGCGTGGCCGAAGGTGTGGCCGAGGTTGAGCAGGGCGCGCTCGCCCTGTTCGGTTTCGTCGCGCGCCACCACGCCGGCCTTGTAGCGCACCTTGCGCGCGATCGCCTCGATCACGGCGTCGTCGTCGCGGGCGGCCAGCGCGTCGGCATGGGTTTCCAGCCACGCGAAGAACGGTTCGTCGCCGATCGCCGCGCCCTTCACCACTTCGGCGAGGCCGGCGCGGTATTCGCGGTCCGGCAGGGTGGCGAGCGTGTCGATGTCGGCCACCACGGCGCGCGGCTGGTGGAAGGCGCCCACCAGGTTCTTGCCGGCGGGCAGGTTCACGCCGGTCTTGCCGCCGACCGAGGAATCCACCATCGCGAGCAGGGTGGTGGGCATCTGGATGAAGTCGATGCCGCGCATCCAGCAGGCCGCGCTGAAGCCGGCGAGATCGCCCACCACGCCGCCGCCCAGCGCGATCACGCAGGCGTCGCGGGTGGCGCCGAGCTCGGCCAGCGCGGCCAGCACGCGTTCCACGTTGGCGAAGCTCTTGTGCGCCTCGCCGTCGTCGAGCAGGAAGCTGGACCAGGCGAGGCCTTCCAGTCCCTTTGTCATCCGTTCGAGATGGAGCGGTGCCACCGTGGTGTTGCTCACCACCAGCGCGTGGCGGCCGCGCAGCCTGGCGCGCCAGCGTGCGCTGTCGCCGAGCAGGCCGCGGCCTATCCACACCGGATAGCTGCGCGTGCCCAGGGTGACGTCGATGGTGGTGAGGTCGTTTGCGTTCATGCGGTGGGTGCGGGCGTCGGAAGAGGGAGGCGTTGCCAATGCCGGTCGATCAGCGCGATGGCGTCGGTGCAGATGGCCGCGATGCCGCGGGCGGCGGGCAGCGCGAGATCGGCAGTGTCGCGGTACAGCGGTTCGCGCACGGCGGCCATCGCCTCGAGGCGGCTGCGGCGATCCACGTCGGCCAGCAGCGGTCGCCGGGTGTCGTGTTCCAGCCGCTTCAGCTGCTGCGCCACGTCCGCCTGCAGCCACAGCACGTAGCCGCGCGCCCGGAGCAACTCGCGGTTGCGCGGATCGAGCACGGCGCCGGCGCCGGTGGCCAGCAGCACGTCGTCGCGGGCGCTGCATTCGTCCAGCAGGGTGCTCTCGCGCTGGCGGAAGCCGGCCTCGCCCTCGATCGCGAACACGGTGTTGATGTCGGTGCCGGTGTGCTGCTCGATCTCGCGGTCGAGATCCACGAAGGCGAGGCCGTAATGCGCGGCGAGGCGCTGGCCGACCGAGGTCTTGCCCGCGCCGGTGGGGCCGACCAGGAACAGGTTGCGCGACGGATTCATCGGGCAAGGTTCCGACCGGTTCCATCCGGGCGGCGAATTGTCCGGAAGGCCCGCAAGCCGCGCAGGCGGTCTGCGCCGCGTGGGGCGATACATCGTGCGAGCCTTCTGGACATCGTGCCACCTACGTAGAATGGGCCGGGACATCCCGAACTTTACAGCAGGTGTTTGGATGGCTGAACGGGTATTGCTGGGCGGTTGCGGCGACCTTGGCCTGCGCGTGGCGGCGCGCCTGCTGGCGCAGGGCGACGAGGTGTGGGCGCTGCGCCGGCGGCCGCCGGAGGAAAACCTGCCGGGATTGCGCTGGCTGGGCGCCGACCTCACTGCGCCGCACAGCCTGGGCAACCTGCCGCCGGGCATCGCCCGGCTGGTCTACCTGCCCGCCCCGGACGCACGCGACAAGGCGGCGTACCGCGCCCTGTTCGTGGACGGCCTGCGCCATCTGCTCGGGGCGCTGGACCGCCGCGCGCTGAAGCAGGTGCTGCTGGTGTCGTCCAGCGCGGTGTACGGCGAGCACGACGGCGACCGGGTGGACGAGGACACGCCGACCGCGCCGCCGGGCTTCAACGGCGCGCTGCTGCTCGAAGCCGAGCAGTGGCTGGCCGGGCAGGACGTGCCGTCCACGGTGCTGCGTCTGGCCGGCCTGTACGGGCCGGGGCGCCTGCAGCTGCTGGAGCGCCTGCGTGCCGGCACCCAGCGGGTGCCGCGCGAGGTGCCGCACTGGGCCAACCGCATCCACGTCGACGATGCGGCGGCGGCGATCGTGCACCTGCTGCGCCTGCCCAGGCCGCAATCGCTGTATCTGGGCGTGGACGACACGCCGCTGCCGCTGGACGAGCTGTACGACTTCCTCGCCCAGCTGGTCGACGGGCCCTTGCCCGGCGAGGGGCCGGCGCCGCCCGGCGTGGGCAGCAAGCGGCTCAGCAACGCCCGCCTGCGCGCCAGCGGCTGGACGCCGGAGTGGCCGGATGCACGCGACGGCTACGCGGCCTTGCTGGATACTTGAACCATCCATCTTTTCCGTTGCGGAGAACACGCATGGCCAACCTCCCCATCCCCCACGGCATGGTCACCACCAGCAACGAACTGCACGGACACCGCGTGCTGCGCACGCTGGGCATCGTGCGCGGCATCACGGTGCGCTCGCGCAGCGTGGTGGGCAACCTCGGCGCCGCCTTGCAGACCCTGGTGGGCGGCAACATCACGATCTACACCGAACTGTGCGAGAAAGCGCGCGAGGAGGCGTTCGAGCTGATGCTGCAGCACGCCGCCGCGATGGGCGCCAACGCGGTGATCGCGATGCGCTACGACGCGAACGACGTGGCCGAGGGCGTCACCGAGGTGCTGTCCTACGGCACGGCGGTGAGGGTGGAACCGGTGGCCTGAGGCCGCGCCGCCGGGCTCACGAATGCGTGAGCGCGGTCATGTGGCGGTCGTCGTCGTACTCCACGCAGCTGTCGGCCAGCGCCGGGAGCGTGGCCAGCGCGTGGCGGCTGAGCCGCTCGAAATGCTGCAGGAAGCGCTCCATGGCGGGCGCCTCCATCGCCAGCGGCGCGTGCCGGGCCAGCAGTTCCTGCTCGGTCTCGCCGCGCCAGCGGCGCACCACGTCCCAGTTCGGCGCCTGCAGCACGATCAGCGCGTCGAACTTGCGCCACAGCGGCTGATAGCCGCGCAGCTGCTTGTTGACCCAGTGACGCCAGTCGCCGTCGGGGTCCTCCTCGCGCTCCAGCCGGTTCACCGGCGCCTCCAGCGCGGCCTGCGACTGCGGCCGCAGGCCCAGCGCCCAACCCTCGACGATCACCAGCCGCGGCGGCCGGACGACGCGCGGCCAGCGCGAGGGCGGGGTGCGCGTGTCGCGGCCCTTGTCGAAACGCGGCCACGCCACCGGCAGCCGCTCCGAGGCCTGCGGCAGCGCGGCCAGCACGGTGAGCAGCAGCTCGATCTCGTGCGTGCCCGGCACGCCGCGGGTGCGCAGCAGCGGGTGGATTTCCTGGGCCATCTGCTCGCGGTCGCCGCGCGAGTAGTAGAAGTCGTCCAGCGACAGCACCTCGGTGGGCCAGCCGCGCGCCTCGGCCTGCGCCTTCATCTCGCGCGCCAGCGTGCTCTTGCCGCTGCCCTGCAGGCCGGACACGCCGATGATGTAGGGCCGGCGCGCGCGTGCGATGCGCCCCGCGTACTGGTCCAGCAGGTGCCCGGCCAACGAGGCGTTCGGTGCGGCGATGCGCGGCTTGGCTGCGCTCATGGGCGTCCTTCCGCGGCGATCGGTCGCGGCCGGCCGCAGGCACGGCCGGCAAGGAGGATTGGGTTAAGATGTGGGCGTTTCATCTGCGCCATGATGGCGCGAGCGCGCCACGATTCAAGGGAAAAGTTTCAAAGCCATGCTGAGCCCAGAGATTCTGCAGACTTTCCGGCAGTTGCTGGAGGAGGCCAAGGCCTCCGGCGACCTCGAGCCCACCGCGATGAATCTGTCCAGCGTGGATGCCGACGGCCGCGTGGCCTCGCGCATCGTGCTGCTCAAGGGGGTGGACGAGCGCGGCCTGCGCTTCCACACCAACTACGACAGCGACAAGGGCAGCCAGCTGGCGGCGCATCCGCAGGTGGCGCTGTGCTTCCACTGGAAGCCGCTGCGCCACGGCGTGCAGGTGCGCGTGGAAGGGGTGGCGCGCAAGCTGCAGGCGGAGGAATCCGACGCCTACTTCGCCACCCGGCCGCGCGGCAGCCAGATCGGCGCATGGGCCTCGCTGCAGTCGCAGACCCTGCCCGAGCGGCGCAGTTTCGACGAGCGCGTGGCGCGTTACGAGCGCGAATTCGACGGCCGCGACGTGCCTCGTCCGCCGCACTGGGGCGGCTACCTGGTCGAGCCGGACATGGTCGAGTTCTGGTACGGCGCCGAGTTCCGCCTGCACGAGCGCGTGCGCTGGAGCCGGCACGGCCAGACCTGGACGCACCGGCTGCTGTATCCCTGAGAGCCTCTTCCTGGTCAGGCCGACCCGGCCATGGGCCGGGTCGGCGGCTTGCCGCGTGGCCGCGCCTCAGGCGCCGCTGCGCAACGGAGCGCCGCCGGCGATGTAGTAGGGCGCGGCGGAGCGTGCCAGCGGGGCGCGGCCGCGGATCGCGTCGGCGATCTTCTCCGCGATCATGATCGTGGGCGCGTTGAGGTTGCCGGTGACCACCTGCGGCATGATCGAGGCATCCACCACGCGCAGGCCCTGCATGCCGTGCACGCGCCCCTGGCCGTCGACCACGCACATGTCGCCGTCGCCCATCTGGTTCGAGCAGGATGGGTGGTAGGCGGTTTCCGCGTGGGCGCGCACGAACGCGTCGATCTGGGCGTCGGTCTGCAGCTCGCCGCCGGGCGAGATCTCGCGGCCGCGGTAGGGGTCCATCGCCTTCTGCTGCATGATCTCGCGGGTGATGCGGATCGCCGCGCGGAACTCGCGCCAGTCCTGTTCGTGCGACATGTAGTTGAACAGGATGCCGGGATCCTGGCGGGGATCGCGCGACTGCACCTGGATGCGGCCGCGGCTTGGCGAGCGCATCGAACCGACGTGCGCCTGGAAGCTGTGCACCTTGATCGGGTTGGAGCCGTTGTAATTGACGGCGATCGGCAGGAAGTGGTACTGCAGGTTCGGCCAGTCGAAGTCTTCGTGGCTGCGGATGAAGCCGCCGGCCTCGAACTGGTTGCTGGCGCCGATGCCGGTGCCGTTGAACAGCCATTCGGCGCCGATCCCCGGCTTGTTGTGCCACTTCAGCGCGGGCACCAGCGACACCGGCTGCTTGCACTCCCACTGCATGTACATCTCGAGGTGGTCCTGCAGGTTGGCGCCTACGCCGGGCAGGTGGTGCACCAGCGGGATGTCCAGGCCGCGCAGCAGGTCGGCCGGGCCCACGCCCGAGCGCTGCAGGATCTGCGGCGAGGCGATGGCGCCGCCGCACAGCAGCACTTCGCGGCGCACGCGCGCCTCATGCCGCTGCTCGCCGCGCAGCCACGCCGCGCCGGTGGCCTGCTTGCCGGAGAACAGGATGCGCTCGGTCAGCGCGTGGGTGACGATGGTGAGGTTGGGCCGCGGGCGCGCCAGATCCAGGTAGCCGCGCGCCGTGCTGGAGCGGCGGCCCTGCGGCGTCACCGTGCGGTCCATCGGGCCGAAGCCTTCCTGCTGGTAGCCGTTGAGGTCGTCGGTGCGCGGGTAGCCGGCCTGCACGCCGGCCTCGACCATGGCGTGGAACAGTTCGTTGTTGCCGTTCCTGGGCGTGGTGACGCGCAGCGGGCCGTCGCCGCCGTGGTAGTCGTTGGGACCGATGTCGCGCGTCTCGGCCTTGCGGAAGTAGGGCAGGCAGTCGAGATAGGTCCAGTTTTCCAGGCCCGGGCGCCTGGCCCAGTGGTCGTAGTCCAGCGCGTTGCCGCGGATGTAGCACATGCCGTTGATCAGCGAGGAACCGCCCAGGCCCTTGCCGCGGCCGCACTCCATGCGGCGATTGTCCATGTGCGGCTCGGGATCGGTGAGGTACGCCCAGTTGTAGCGGCGGCCCTGCAGCGGGTACGCCAGCGCCGCCGGCATCTGCGTGCGGAAGTCGAGACGATAGTCCGGGCCGCCTGCCTCGAGCAGCAGGACCGTGACGTCGGCATCCTCGGTCAGCCGCGTGGCCAGTACGTTGCCTGCCGAACCGGCGCCGATGACGATGTAGTCGTAGGTTTGGATGTCGCTCATGGGAATACCTTGCATGGAAGGGGGCGGCGTCGTGGCGGGGCGTCCTGCGTGACGATTCAGAACACCGAGGCGTACGGCCCCAGCTCGACCTGCACCGACTTGATGCGCGTGTAGTGGGCCAGCGTGCTGATGCCGTTCTCGCGGCCCACGCCGGATTGCTTGTAGCCACCCACCGGCATCTCCGCCGGCGATTCGCCCCAGGTGTTGATCCAGCAGATGCCGACCTGGAGCTGGTGGACGACGCGATGCGCCTGCGCCAGGTCGGGTGTGACCACGCCCGCGGCGAGGCCGAAGTGGGTGTCGTTGGCGCGCGCGACCACTTCCTGTTCGTCGTGCCATTCGAGGATGCTCATCACCGGCCCGAAGATCTCCTCGCGCACGATGGTCATGTCGTCGCGGCAGTCGCTGAACACGGTGGGCTGCACGTAGGCGCCGCTGGCGTAGCTGCCGCCCAGTTCGCGGGCACCGCCGGCGAGCAGTCGGGCGCCTTCGCGCTTGCCGCTTTCGATCAGCGACAGCACCTTCTCCATGTGCGGGAAGCTGGCGAGCGGGCCGAAGTTGGTGGCCGGGTCGACGGGATTGCCCAGGCGGATGCGCCGCACGCGCTCGACGACGGCGGCTTCGAACGCGGCCTTGATGCTGTGATGCACGAACACGCGGGTGCCGTTGGTGCACACCTGGCCGGAGCTGAAGAAGTTGGCCATCACCGCGATGTCGGCGGCGCGGGCGATGTCGACATCGGGGAACACGATCAGCGGCGACTTGCCGCCGAGTTCCATGGTCACCTCCTTCAGCGAGGAGGCGGCGGCGCTGGCCATCACCTTCTTGCCGGTCTCCACGCCGCCGGTGAAGGAGATCTTCTCGATGCGCGAATGTTCGGTGATCCACTGGCCGACCTGGCGGCCCTGGCCGTGCACCACGTTGAACACGCCAGCCGGCACGCCGGCCTCGGTGTAGATCTCGGCGAGCTTGTTGGCGGTCAGCGGGGTGACTTCGCTCGGCTTGAAGATCATCGCGTTGCCCGCGGCCAGGGCCGGGGCGGATTTCCACAGCGCGATCTGGATCGGGTAGTTCCACGCGCCGATGCCGGCCACCACGCCCAGCGGCTCGCGGCGGGTATAGAAGAAGCTCGATTCGCGCAGCGGCACCTGCTCGCCTTCGATGGCGGCGGCCAGGCCGGCGTAGTACTCCAGCACGTCGGCGCCGGTGACGATGTCCACCGTGGAGGTCTCGGCGTAGGCCTTGCCGGTGTTGAGCGTCTCCAGCATGGCCAGCTCGTCGTTGCGCTCGCGCAGCAGGTCGACCGCGCGGCGCAGGATGCGCGCACGCTGCACCGCGGTCATCGCGGCCCATGCCCGCTGGCCTTCCTCCGCGCTGGCGACGGCCCGCTCGACATCGGCCTGCGCGGCGCGCTGCACCTCGGCCAGCACCTCGCCGTTGGCGGGGTTGACGACCTCGAAGGTCTCGCCACTGGTGGCGTCGACCGGCTGGCCGTGGATATAGAGCTTGTGGAGTTCGTGCTTGGCCATGGGGCTTCCTTGCGTGCGCGGGCGCCGCTCAGTGGGCGTTCAGTGGCAGGTGGTGGTCGAGGTAGTCGTAGGCGGTCTGGCGGATCTGGTCGACGTCGAGCGGGCCGCCGGCGAGGCTGGCGCGCAGCCACAGGCCGTCGATCATCGCCGCGAGCCCGCGCGCGGCGCAGCGCGCCTGCTGCAGCGGCAGCGCGCGGTGGAACTGGTGGCACAGGTTGGAATACAGGCGATGGTCGTTGGAGCGCTGCAGCCGGCGCAGCTCGGGCTGGTGCATGCTCGCCGCCCAGAAGGTCAGCCACACCCGCATGGCGGTGGGGCTGATCTGGCTCTCGTGGAAGTTGCCTTCGATGATGGCGCGCAACTGCGCGCGCGGGTTGGCGTCCGCGCGCGCGCGGCAGGCGGCGACCGCGTCGCGCAGCTCGCGCAGGATGTGGCGCATGGTGGCGTTGAGCAGGCCGTCCTTGTCGCCGAAGTAGTGGCTCACGATGCCGGTGGAGAGCCCGGCCTTGCGGGCCACCAGGGCCATGGTGGTGTCCGCCAGGCCCACTTCGTTGATCGTCTCGAAGGTGGCGTGGATCAGTTGCTTGCGCCGGATGGGTTGCATGCCGAGCTTGGGCATCGGGCATCGCCTGTGCAGAGGGAAGGGGCGCCCGGACAGACGCCGGGGAGCCATGCGGCGCAGCCTATATTATCTTTATTGATTGATCAATCAATAAAGATTAAGCTCCCCCCGCCGGACCGCAAGGTGGTCTGGCCGGACGGCGTTGCCGGCGGGATTCGAGGGCTGCGGGGAGGCCTCGAGCTCCCCGGTGCATCGCAACGAAGGCCGGTATCCGTCGCCAGACAGGGCCTCGTCGTCCGATCCGCAAGAACATGGTTTCCGTCACCCGTTGCAACCTCACAATCAGGAGTGCATGCCATGCATGCCCGTCCGCAACTCAACGCGCCGGTGTTCTACAGCTCGGCCATCCTCATCCTCGTGCTCGGCGCGCTCACGGTGGTCTTTCCGCAGGCGAGCCAGCACTGGCTGAACGAAGCGCAGGCGTGGGTCTCGCGCGTGTTCGGCTGGTACTACATGCTGGTGATGGTGACCTGCATGGCCTTCGTGCTGTGGCTGGCGGCCTCGCGCTACGGCACGATCCGGCTGGGCAAGGACGATGAACGGCCGGCCTTCAGCTACGCCTCGTGGACCTCGATGCTGTTCTCCTCCGGCATCGGCATCGCCTTGCTCTACTACGGGGTGTACGAGCCGCTCGACCACTTCCTGTCACCGGCGCAGGGCGCGGGCCAGACCGCGCAGGCGGCACGCACCGCCATGGTCACCACCTTCCTGCACTGGGGCCTGCACGGCTGGGCGCTGTACGCGTTGATCGCCATCGCGCTCGGCTACTTCGCCTATCGTCGCGACCTGCCGCTGGCCCTGCGTTCGGCGCTGTACCCGCTGTTCGGCAAGCGCATCCACGGCTGGGTCGGCGACCTGGTCGACGGCTTCGGCATTCTGGTCACCCTGGTGTCGATGGTGACCAACCTCGGCATCGGCGCGCTGCTGCTCGACTCCGGCCTGCGTTACCTGTTCGGCATTCCGGCCACGCCGCAGGTGCTGGTGGGGCTGGTGATCGTGATGATGGTGGTGGCGACGGTCGCCGCGATGTCGGGAGTGGAGAAGGGCATCGCCATGCTCTCCAACCTCAATATCCGGCTGCTCTGCATGCTGCTGCTGTTCGTGCTGGTGACCGGGCCGACCCTGCACCTGTTCGACGGCATGGTGCAGAACTCGGGCGACTACTTCACCTCGTTCGTGGGCCGCAGCTTCGACCTCTACCTGTACGACCATGCGCGCGGCTGGCTGGGCGCGTGGACGCTGTTCTACTGGGCCTGGTGGATCGCGTGGGCGCCGTTCGTCGGCATGTTCATCGCGCGCATCTCGCGCGGGCGCACCGTCCGCGAGCTGGTGATCGGTGTGCTGCTGATCCCGTTGGGCTTCACCCTGGCGTGGCTCTCGATCTTCGGCAACGCCGCCATCGACCTGGTGTTCAACCATGGCGTCGCGGAGCTGGGGCAGGTGGCGCAGGCCGATCCGCCGATGGCGCTGTTCAAGCTGTTCGAGTACCTGCCGTGGACCCGCCTCGTCGCCGGCGTCACCGTGCTGATCGGTTTCGTGCTGTTCCTGACGCCGGTGGACTCGGGCACCCTGATGATCGCCAACCTCTCCACCCGCGCTGGCTCGGGTGAGGGCGATGCGCCGGTGTGGCTGCGCGTGTTCTGGGCGGCGGCGACCACGGTGGTGGGCATCGGCCTGCTGCTCGGTGGCAGTTTCAGCGCGATGCAGACGGCGGTGGTGCTGTGCGGCCTGCCGTTCTCCGTGGTGCTGCTGCTGTACACGTGGAGCCTGCGCAAGGCGCTGGCCGAGGAAGTCGATTCCGGCGGTGGCGCGTGAGGGCGCGTGTCGCCTGCAGCGCCCTGCTGCTGTGCGGTGTCGCCACGTCGGCGCGGGCCGACGACGCCGGCCGGCGCTGGAGCGGCGATCTGACACTCGCTTCGCAGTACGTCTCGCGCGGCTTCCAGCAGAGCTGGGGGCGACCGGCCCTGCAGGGCGGGCTGGATTGCGCCACGCCGCAAGGCTGGTTTGCGGGCACCTGGGCATCGGGCGTGAGCCCGCGCTTCGTGGAGGGCGGCCGCATGGAGTGGGATCTCTATGCCGGCTATGCGGGCAGCCATGACGCGCTCGATTACCGCGCTGCCCTCTACCACTACCGCTATCCCGGCGCCCGGATCAGCGCGACCGGCACGCCGTACGACTACGGCGAAGCAATCCTCGGCGCGGGCTGGCACGGCTGGTCGCTGGACTATTCGGTTACCTGGACGCGCGACTACTTCGGCTTCAACAGCCGGACCCTCGGTATCGGCGAGCGCATGCACTCGCGCGGTTCCACCTACCTCGACCTGAAGCGGCGCATCGACCTCGGCCATCGCTATGGCCTGACCCTGCATTACGGCTGGCAGCGCGTGAACCATTTCCGCGATTACGGCTGGCGCGACGCCAGCGTCGCGCTCGCCCGCGGTTTCGGCGGCTTCGATGCCACGCTGGCGTATGCGCGCGGCTGGAACGGCGCGGGCGTCTACCGCGCCTACAGCACTGGCGTGGCCGATTCGAACGGTCGCCTGCATGTCTCGAATCCGATCGCGGGCACGTGGTACTTCACGGTCGGCCGCAGCTTCTGACTGAGCGCGCGGTTTTGTGCCGCTGCATGGCGTGTCCCATGCGCAGAGACCTTGGACAGGCGCCAGGGTCTGCTTCCCGGAAGCGCGAGCTTGGCGGGGCGATCAGCCCACCACCGCCAGCCGCATCCCGAGGTCGAGCAGCGGCGCCGCCACCAGCATCCGCGCCAGCAGCAGGCCGATGATCACCACGGTGGGCGAGAAGTCGATCATCCCGACCGTCAGCCGTCCGCGCAGCGGGCGCATCAGCGGGCCCACGATGACGCCGAGCAGGCGCTGCAGCGGCTGGCCCTGGTCGGGGGCGAACATGCTGAGCAACGACCAGCCGAACACCAGCACGAGGTAGAACAGCAGCGCGAAGTCGAGCAGCTCGGCCAGCGACAGCACCAGCAGGCCAAGGAAGTTCGGCACCAGCCCCACCAGCGCGAACAGCGCCAGCCGCTTCAGCAGCATCGCCAGCCATGCCAGCAGCAGGGCGGCGAGATTGATGCGGCGCCAGTTCGGCAGCACGCGGCGTACCGGCGCCAGCACCGGGTTGGTGCTGCGGTAGATGAACTGGCTGAGCGGATTGTGGAAGTCCGCGCGGCAGGCTTCCGCGGCGACGCGCAGCAGGAACAGCGCGGCGATGGCGCCGAACGCGAGTTCGAGCAGCAGTCCGAGGGCGTTGGCGAAATAGCTCACGCGTGCGGCTCCTGGTCCAGCGCCGCGGCCATCTCCGTGCCGCGGCGGGTGGCGGCGGCGATGGCGCGTGCGGCGATGCGCGGCAGGCCGTCGGCCGCGAAGCTTTCCAGCGCCGCCTGGGTGGTGCCGTTCGGCGAGGTGACGCGGCGACGCAGCTCGGCGGGGTCTTCGCCGGTTTGCTCCAGCATGCGGCCGGCGCCGAGGCAGGTCTGCGCCGCGAGTGCGCGCGCCGTGTCGCGCGGCAGGCCCTGCGCCACGGCGGCTTCCTCCAGTGCCTCGACCAGGGCGAAGAAGTAGGCCGGCCCGGAGCCGGAAAGCGCGGTGACGGTATCCATCAGCGTTTCGTCGTCGATCCAGCGGGTGAGGCCCACCGCGTCCATGATGTGCTGTGCCTGCGCGCGTTGCGCCGGGCTGACCCGGCCGTTCGCGCACAGGCCGGTGGCGCCGGCGCCGATCAGCGCCGGCGTGTTCGGCATGCAGCGCACGATCGGCAACGCGCCCAGCCAGCGTTCGAGCTGGTCCAGCCGCACGCCGGCGGCGATCGAGATCAGCAGCGGGCGCCGACCCTGCAGCGCGATGCGCAGTTCGGCCTGCACCTTGGGCACGGCCTGCGGCTTCACCGCCAGCACGACCACGTCGGCGTCGGCCACGGCCAGCCGGTTCTCGGCCCAGGTCGCCACGCCGAAGTCGCGCCCCAGCCCTTCGCGGGTTTCGGCCTGCGGGTCGGCCACGCGGAGGTCGGCGGGCGCCAGGCCGGTGGCGAGCAGGCCGCCGATCAGGCTGCGGGCCATGTTGCCGCCACCGACGAAGGCGATGCGTGTCATGGGGAATCCTGGGTGGCGGGGACAGCCGCATACCTTACCGTAGCCGGGGTCTTCCTGCGCGACCGGCGCCGGCGCTAACCCGTGTTCCGGGCCCCCGCAACGGTGGCGCCGGGCGATCACGGCGCGCTTTGGTGACGGGATGCGCAAACCGCCGCGAAAGCTGGCCGCACGCCCTGCGCGGCGAGTAGTATCGGCTCGCTGCAAGGGGAGCCGGATGGCCGGTCCGCGTCGCGTATCGCGCGGCGCGATGCGCCAGCACCCGTCTTTCCGCTGCAATCGCCGCCACGGCATCCTGACGACCGGTTGAGGGGAATCTTTGATGGACATCGCCGAACTGCTTGCCTTCTCGGTGAAGAACAAGGCATCGGACCTGCACCTTTCCGCCGGCCTGCCGCCGATGATCCGCGTGGACGGCGACGTGCGACGCATCAACATCCCCGCGCTGGAGCACAAGCAGGTGCACTCGCTGGTGTACGACATCATGTCGGACAAGCAGCGGCGCGACTACGAGGAGTTCCTGGAAACCGACTTCTCGTTCGAGATTCCCGGCCTGGCGCGCTTCCGCGTCAACGCGTTCACCCAGAACCGCGGCTCCGGCGCGGTGTTCCGTACCATTCCCTCCGAGGTGCTCACGCTGGAGGACCTCGGCTGCCCGCGCATCTTCAAGGAGCTGATCGAGCAGCCGCAGGGCCTGATCCTGGTCACCGGCCCGACCGGCTCGGGCAAGTCCACCACGCTGGCGGCGATGGTCGACCACATCAACAAGAACGAATACGGGCACATGCTCACGATCGAGGACCCGATCGAGTTCGTGCACACCTCGCAGAAGTGCCTGGTCAACCAGCGCGAGGTGCATCGCGACACGCACGGCTTCAACGAGGCGCTGCGCTCGGCGCTGCGCGAGGACCCGGACTTCATCCTGGTGGGCGAGTTGCGCGACCTGGAGACGATCCGCCTCGCGCTGACCGCGGCGGAAACCGGACACCTGGTGTTCGCCACCGTGCACACCAGCTCGGCGGCCAAGACCATCGACCGCATCATCGACGTGTTCCCCGCCGGCGAGAAGCCGATGGTGCGCTCGATGCTGTCCGAATCGCTGCGCGCTGTGATCTCGCAGTCGCTGCTGAAGAAGACCGGCGGCGGCCGCCTCGCGGCGCACGAGATCATGGTGGCGGTGCCGGCGATCCGCAACCTGATCCGCGAGGACAAGGTGGCGCAGATGTACTCGGCGATCCAGACCGGCCAGCAGTACGGCATGCAGACGCTGGACCAGAACCTGCAGGACCTGGTCAAGCGCGGCCTGGTCTCGCGCCAGGAAGCGTACGGCTACGCCAAGAACAAGGACTTGTTCCGATAGGGCCGGGATCCGGGCTGGGGGATTCGGGATTCGAAAAACCCGCCCCTTGCCCGACTCCCTGCGACGAAGTGTCGGCTGCCAAGCGTTTCCGCCGAATCCCGTATCCCGAATCCCGTATCCCGGACACACGCCATGAGCGACTTCGATTTCACCTCCTTCCTCAAGCTGATGGTGCACAAGCAGGCGTCCGACCTGTTCATCACCGCCGGCGTGGCGCCGTCGATGAAGATCCAGGGGCGCATCGTGCCGATCACGCAGAGCCCGCTGTCGATCCAGCAGTCGCGCGACATGGTGCTGAACGTGATGACGCCCGGCCAGCGCGAGGAGTTCGAGAAGACCCACGAATGCCAGTTCGCGATCTCCGCGCAGGGCGTGGGCCGCTTCCGCGTGTCCTGCTTCTACCAGCGCAACTGCGTGGGCATGGTGCTGCGCCGGATCGATTCGAAGATCCCGACCACCGAGGAGCTGAACCTGCCGCCGGTGATCAAGCAGCTGGCGATGACCAAGCGCGGCATCATCATCTTCGTGGGCGCCACCGGCTCGGGCAAATCCACCTCGCTGGCGTCGATGATCGGCTACCGCAACCAGAACTCGACCGGGCACATCATCACCATCGAGGACCCGATCGAATACGTGCACAAGCACGAGGGCTGCATCATCACCCAGCGCGAACTCGGCATCGACACCGACAGCTGGGAGAACGCGCTGAAGAACACCCTGCGCCAGGCGCCCGACGTGATCATGATCGGCGAAGTGCGCACGCGCGAGACGATGGAACACGCGATCAACTTCGCCGAAACCGGCCACCTGTGCCTGTGCACGCTGCACGCGAACAACGCGAACCAGGCGATGGACCGCATCCTGCACTTCTTCCCGGAGGACCGGCGCCAGCAGCTGTTCATGGACCTGTCGCTGAACCTCAAGGGCGTGGTCGCGCAGCAGCTGATCCCCACGCCGGACGGCAAGGCGCGCCGGGTGGCGGTGGAAATCCTGCTCGGCACGCCGCTGGTGCAGGACTACATCCGCCAGGGCGAGGTGCACAAGCTGAAGGAGGTCATGAAGGAGTCCAACCTGCTCGGCATGAAGACCTTCGACCAGAGCCTGGTCGAGCTGTACCACGCCGGCGAGATCAGCTACGAGGACGCGCTGCGCCACGCCGACAGCGCGAACGAGGTGCGCCTGCGCATCAAGCTGGCGCAGGGCGGCGACGCCCACACCTTGTCGCAGGGGCTGGAAGGCGTGGAAGTGGAACAGCCGCGCGGCGGCGACAACTTCGGCGGCGGCCTGTTGCAGCGCTGAGGCGGATGCGCCGGGCCCGGAACGAAGAAGGCGCCCGCGGGGCGCCTTCTTCGTTCCGGCCGTCGCTGCGGCCTACTGCTTGAGCGTGGTGTGGCTGGTGACCACGATGCCGTCGCCGGTCACGTGCATCTCGGCGTCGATGCCGTCCACGCGCTGCGCCTGGGCCTCCATCGCGGCGAACTGCGCCTTGGTGCGGGCCGCGTCGGCCGCGGCCTGGGCGGCCTCGTCGGCCGGCGAGCCCTCGCCGCCGTTGATGCCGGGCTCGTCGTTCTTGCTCATCACCGCGGCGGCGTTGGCGAGGCCGTCCGACTTCGCCTCCATGAACTTCAGCCAGTCCAGGTACATCGCGCCGCTGAGGTGCATGCGCGCCATCTGGCCGGGGCCGCCCACCGGGTCCTGCAAGGTGCCGGCGAGCTTGGCGTCCTCGCCGGCGCCGGCGCCCAGCGCGAGCGCCTTGTCGCCGGAGGCCAGCCAGGCCGGGCCGCCGAACATGGTGCTCATGTCCTTGGGCAGGGCCACCGGCGCGCCGCCGGCGACCGGCTTCAGCCGGGCCAGCGCGGGCACCATCATCTGGCCCGTGGCGAGCAGGCCGGCGGGGTCGGTGCTGCCCAGCACGATGCGGCCGGTGAAGGCGGGCAGGCTGCTGGTCTTGTCCGCCTGCAGCGTGTCCAGCGCGAGGCGCAGGCCGAGCAGGTTGCCGAACGGCGGGATCGCCGCCTTCGGCGCCGCGTCGCCCAGTTTGGCGAACGCATCGTTGAGGTCGGTCAGCATCGGGCAGGTGAACGGCGTGGCCGCCACCGCGTCGGCCTGCGCCGCCCAGAACGTGCGCAGCGGCGCCACCGGCAGCGCCAGGCTGAGGTCGAACGGCGCCGTGCCGCCGCCGCCCAGGCCGGGCAGGTCCACCTTGAGGCTGCTGAACGCCTTGGTGATGTCCGCGGCCAGCGCCAGGTCGAAGCGCACGTCCTGGTGCGTGGCGTCCAGGCGGGTGTAGCCGAAGCTCATCGACGGTACGCGGGCGGCGATGCGGCCGGCCTCCGGCGCGCAGGCCGGCGAGGCCTGCAGCAGGTTGGGCACCGGTTCGCCGGTCTTGGCCGACTCGGCGCTGGCGTGGGCGATGCGGATCGCGGCGATCAGCGGGTCGCTGCCGGAGACCATCAGCGGCAGCGCGCGGACCAGGTCGAACTGGCCCACCAGCCACTTCGCGTAGCCCTTGTCCCGGGCCAGGTCGGCGAGGCGGTTGTCGTCCTGCAGGCTCTTCGCCGGGCGGTCCAGGCCCAGCGCCAGCCGCAGCAGCGGCGTCGCGGGGTCGGCCGGCAGCAGCGCCGCCACCAGTTGCTTGCCGGTGACGGCGAGCACCAGTTCGGTGCCGGAGGCGGGGAACACCTGCCGGCGGTAGCGCTGCGTGCCTATCGTCGCGGTATCGAGTTTCTTGCCGTAGGCGGTTTCCAGCCGGTCCAGGAAGCCCTCGAACGCCTTGGGGTCGGCCAGGTCGGAGCGCAGCACCGGCGCCATGCCTTCGCCGTACAGCGCGAAGCGGCCCTTGAGGTCGATGCCGTTGGCCTGGGCGAAACCTTCGATGGTCTTGCCCTTGAGTTCGGCGCCCAAGGCGCGCACCAGCCGCGCGGCATCCGGATCGGCGCTCTGCTGGCGGGTGGCGAACGCTTCCAGTTGGGCCAGCTGCGAGGGCAGTTGCAGGTCGGCCTGGGCCAGCAGCGCCTTGCGGGTGTCGTCGTCCAGCGGGGCCAGGTTCGCGACCGCATACGGGGTGTCCGCCGGCGCGAAGGCCAGTGGCGCGTTCCTGTCCTTGTGCGAACAGGCCGCCAGCGCGACGCACGCCAGCCCCAGCGCGATGAAGCGCGTCCTCGATTGCATGGTGTTCCCCGGATGATGGATGCCGCGGCGCGCATTATGCCTCTTTGCGCGGAGGCTTGCTGCGGCGCAAAACGAACGACCGCCCGGCGATACGGGCGGTCCGGCACGACCCGCGGCGCTCAGCGCGCCAGCAATTCGCCCAGCACGGCCATGCGCACGAACACGCCGTTCGCCACCTGTTCGAGGATGCGCGACTGGGCGCCGTCGGCCACCTCGTCGGCGATCTCGATGCCGCGGTTGAGCGGGCCCGGGTGCATCACCAGGCAGCCCCGCGCGGCACGGGCGAGGCGGCGCGCGTCCAGGCCGTAGTGGCGGAAATACGCGGCTTCGTCCGGAAGGTCGGTGGCGGCCATGCGTTCCTTCTGCAGGCGCAGCATGATCGCCACGTTGGCGCCCTCGATGGCGCTGTCGAAATCCTCGGTGTGGCGGCAGTTGGGAAACTCGGCGGGGTCCGGCAGCAGCGGGGCGGGTCCGCACAGGCGGATTTCCCTGGTGCCCAGCGCGGCCAGCGCGTGCACGTCCGAGCGGGCCACGCGCGAGTGGCGGATGTCGCCGCAGATCGTCACCACGAGGTTCTCGAAATCCGGGCGGTGCTGGCGGATCGTCAGCGCGTCGAGCAGGCCCTGGGTGGGGTGGGCGCGGTTGCCGTCGCCGGCGTTCACCACCGACACGCCGCTCATCGCGTGGCGCACCAGTTCCTCCGGCGTGCCGGAGACCTTGTGGCGCACCACGATCGCGTCCAGGTGCATCGCCTCCAGCGTGTGCAAGGTGTCGTACAGCGCCTCGCCCTTGGCGGTGGAGGAAAAGCCGATGTCGAAGTTCAGCACGTCCGCGCCCAGCCGCCGCGCCGCCAGCTCGAACGAGGTGCGGGTGCGCGTGGAGGGTTCGAAGAACAGGTTCAGCACGGTGCGCCCGGCCAGCGTGTCCAGCTTGCGGGTGCCGTGCGCGCAGGCGTCGCGCATCGCGATGGCGCGGTCGAGCAGGCGCTCGATGCTGGCACGCGGCAGGTTTTCCAGCGTGGTGAGGTGGCGCAGGCGTGGGGTCATGGAAGGGCCGCGGTGGCAGGGTCGGAAGAGGGTGTGGCCAGCCAGCGCTCCAGGATCACGGCGGCGGCTTCGGCATCGATGGCGGCGGCGTCGCGGCGACGCTTGAGTCCGGCCGCGCGGGCGGCGGCGAAGCGGCGCGCGGCCTCCTGCGAGCTGTGGCGTTCGTCCACCAGCTCCACGGCCGCCTGGTAGCGCGCGCCGAGTTGCTGCGCGAAGCGGCGCGCGCGGCGGCTGGCGGCTTGTTCGCCGCCGTCCAGCGCCAAGGGCAGGCCCACCACCCAGGCATCGGGCAGCCACTGCGTGCGCAGCGCGTCCAGCGCGGGCCAGTCGGGCGTGCCGTCGCGCATCGCCACGGTGCCCAGCGCGCGGGCGCTGGCGGTGAGGCGGTGGCCCACGGCGACGCCGATCAGCTTGCTGCCGACGTCGAAACCGAAGGCGCAATTCATGCGTGGCCCGCGTAGCCGGTGAGCTGCATGGGATCGACGCCGACCAGGCCGGCGGCAGCGCTCCAGCGCTCCTCCAGCGGCGTGTCGAACACCACGCGCTCGCTGGCCTCGGCGGTGAGCCAGGCGTTCGCCTTCAGTTCCTGCTCGAGCTGGCCGGCGTCCCAGCCCGCGTAGCCCAGCGCCATGATCGCCTGGCGCGGGCCGTCGCCGGCGGCCATCGCCACCAGAATGTCGCGCGAGGTCGTCACCGACCAGGCGGCGTTGATGCGGTAGCTGGATTCCCAGTGGCCGGGCTCGCGGTGCAGCACGAAGCCGCGCTCCTGCTGCACCGGGCCGCCGATCAGCACCGGCGCGTCGGCCAGCTCAACGTCGCTGCATTCCAGCTTCATCTGCGCCAGCACGTCGCCGAAGCGGTACTGCGAGAGCTGGTTCACCAGCAGCCCCACCGCGCCTTCCTCGTTGTGCTGGCAGAGCAAGGCCACACCGCGGGAAAACGGCGGTTCGGCCAGGCCCGGCATGGCGATCAGGAAATGGCCGGTGAGGGTGGGCGGTTCGGTGCGGCTCATGCGCGCATTGTAAGCCCGCGGCAGCGCGGCGTGATGAACCGCGTCGCCCGGCTCCGGCAGTGCCGGGAACCTATTTGCTTCTCAGCACGCCGCCGGGCAGGAACTGCCAGGTGCGGGTGATGTACAACTCGTCCACCTTCGCCTCGGCGGGCAGGGCGGGGAACGGCGCGGCCAGCCGCACGATGCGTTCGGCGGCGGCGTCCAGCAGCGGCTGGCCGGAGCTGTGGATCACGTCGATGCTGTGGATGCTGCCGTCGCGGTTGATGCCCACGGTCAGCAGCAGGTCGCCGTGCAGGCCGCGCCGGCGCGCCTCTTCCGGGTAGTTCAGGTTGCCCACCCGCTGCACGCGGTCGGACCAGCCGCGCATGTAGGCGGCGTAGACGTATTCGCGGGTGTTCGCCGAGATGTACTTCTTGCGCGGGCGCTTGGCGTAGGCCTGGGTCTGGTCGCGCAGCTCGGCGGCGAGCTGGGCCATCTCCTGCTGGCGGCGCAGTTCCGCGGCGCTGGGCGCTTCCTGCGGCGGCACTTCGGTGTGCGCGGTGTCGCTGTCCACGCTGAAGTCGGCGCGGCCGCTGGTGGTGACCATGCGCCGCGGCGTGGCCTCGCGCGGCTGCGGGGTGGCGGCGGCCACGGCCTGCATCGCGGTGCCGGGATCGGGCTTGGGCAGCGCACCGGAGAACGGCTGCGACGGCCGCGCCGCATGGTCGCTCTGGCCGCCGCCGCTGTTGTTCGCCTGGGCCAGGAAGTCGGCCTTGTCCGGCGCGTCGCGGTTGGCCACGTTGACCAGGGTGACGTCCAGCGTGGGCAGGCTGGGCGTGGGCTTGGCGAAATGGAAGGTGACGCCCAGCAGCAGCACGCCGTGCAGCAGCAGCGAGAACAGCAGGGTCGCGCCGATCGGATCGGCGGCGGGGCGTGCGGCGGCGGAACTCACGGAGCAGGTTTCTCGAGGGCGTCGAACAGCAGGCCAGCGATATTAAGGCCGAATTGCGCATCCAGTTCGCGCGCGCAGGTCGGCGAGGTGACGTTGATCTCGGTGAGCCAGTCGCCGATCACGTCCAGGCCCACGAAGCGCAGGCCGCGCCGGCGCAGTTCCGGCGCCACCTGGGCCGCGATCCAGCGGTCGCGCTCGGACAGCGGCACGCCCTCGCCGCGGCCGCCGGCGGCCAGGTTGCCGCGGAATTCGTCGCCCTGCGGGATGCGCGCCAGCGCGTACGGCACCGGCTCGCCGTCGATCAGCAGGATGCGCTTGTCGCCCGCGCTGATCGCCGGGATGAACTTCTGCGCGATCGCGAAATGCCGGCCCTCGCCGTGCGGGCCGCCGGCCAGCAGGGTTTCCAGCATGGAGTTGAGGTTGCTGTCGCCGGCCTTCACGCGGAAGATGCCGCGCCCGCCCATGCCGTCCAGCGGCTTCAGCACCGCCTCGCCGTGCTCGCCCACGAAGCGGCGCAGTTCGGCCGCGTCGCGCGACACCAGGGTGGGCGCGCAGCATTGCGGGAACTGCAGGGCGAACAGCTTCTCGTTGCAGTCGCGCAGCGAGCGCGGGTCGTTCACCACGTTCACGCCGCCGCGCTGGGCGGCCTCCAGCACCATGGTGTCGTAGATGAACTGGGCGTCGACCGGCGGGTCCTTGCGCATCAGCACCACGTCCAGCACGCGCAGGTCGCGCCACTGCGCGTCGCCCAGGCTGAACCAGTCGTGCGCGTCGTCGCGCACCGAAAGCGGGCGCAGCCGGGCCCAGGGGGCGCCGTCGCGGAGCGCCAGGTCGCCCTGTTCCATGTAGTGCAGGACATGGCCGCGGCGCTGCGCTTCCAGCAGCATGGCCAGGCTGGTGTCCTTGGCCGGCTTGATCGCCCCGATGGGGTCCATCAGCACCGCGACCGAAAGGGACATCGTGATTCTCCACGGCAGGTTTCTGCGGCGCGACGCGCCGACGGGGAACGACGATGTTCGCCGACCCCGCGGGCGGCGACAAGCGCGTGCGTCCCGATGTGCCGCTGAGGGTTCAACGCTGTCGATGTGCGTCACATTGCGTGCGTGAAGAGCGCCGTGTAATGCGAATGTTGCTTGACGCCATGACAGGCAGGCAGTAAACAACGAACCCTGAACATCCCGCCGCAGAGCGGGTACTGGGAAATGCCGGATCGATTTGTCTTGTCACATGCGCCATCGGCATGCTTGTTGCCTGCCTTGGTGGCTGTCCTGGGCCCGACATTGGGCGACAGGGGGGGAGTAATGAATCTGAACGCGAACGCGAATGGTCTGGCCGGCCTGCGAGTCATGGTGATCGATGACTCCAAGACCATCCGTCGCACGGCAGAAACCTTGCTGAAGAAGGAAGGCTGCGAGGTGCTGACCGCCGTGGACGGCTTCGAGGCGCTTGCCAAGATCGCCGACCAGCGGCCCGCCATCATCTTCGTCGACATCATGATGCCGCGCCTGGACGGCTACCAGACCTGCGCGCTGATCAAGAACAACCCCCAGTTCCGGGCCACCCCGGTGATCATGCTGAGCTCCAAGGACGGCCTGTTCGACAAGGCACGCGGCCGCGTCGTGGGTGCTGAGCAATACCTCACGAAGCCTTTCACGCGCGACGAACTGCTCGGCGCCATCCATCACCACGTCAGTACGGTACCCAGCCGCTGACCGCAGATTCTTGGGGGGAACCTGTGGCCGAAATTCTCATCATCGACGACTCGCCGACCGACGTGCGCGTGCTCTCCACGCTGCTGGAGCGCGCGGGGCATCAGGTCGCCGCGGTCGGCACCGCCGAGGAAGGCATCGAGCGCGTGCGCGCCGGCGCGCCGGCGCTGGTCATCATGGACGTCATCATGCCCGGCATGAACGGCTTCCAGGCCACCCGCACGCTCACCCGCGACCCGGTCACCGCCGAGGTGCCGATCGTGATGATCACCACCAAGGCGATGGAGACCGACCGCGTGTGGGGCCTGCGCCAGGGCGCGCGCGCCTTCATCACCAAGCCGGTGAACGAGGGCGAGCTGCTCGCCTGCATCAACCAGCTGCTGTCGGGTACCGCATGAACGCCCCGGCCGCCCTCACCCCGTTCGAGGTCCTGGCCCGCTACGAGCGGCTGTCGCTGGCGCACGCATCGGATACCCGCGAACGGATGGACGCGCCCGGCCTGTGGCGCGGCATCGGCTACCGCGTCGGGCCGCGCATGCTGGTCAGCGAGATCGGCGAGATCAACGAGCTGCTGGCGATGCCGGCGCTCACCGCGGTGCCCGGCACCCGGCCGTGGCTGCTGGGCGTGGCGAACGTGCGCGGCAACCTGATGCCGGTGGTGGACTTCGGGCGCTTCCTGTTCGACGAGCGCACCCCGCTGACCGACCGCGCGCGCCTGCTGGTGGTGCGCCAGGGCGCCGGCAGCGTGGCCTTGCTGGTGGACGAGGTGTTCGGCCAGCGCACGATGGACGCGGAACAGCAGCGCACGGCGGAGCAGGAGGACGACCCGCGCCTCGCGCGCTTCGCCGAGCAGCGGGTGGGCGACGGGGAGCAGCAGATGGCGGTGTTCAGCATGAGCCGGCTGGTGCGCGCCCCCGATTTCCGCCAGGCCGCCGCCTGATCCGCGGCAGCCGCAGACAGCAGGTCCGGCGCCGCCAGGGGCCGGAAAATTCGAGATGACAGGCCCGGGACGCGCTCCCGTCAGGACGACGGGGCCGCTCCTGCGAAGTAGACGGACGAGGTGAACATGAGCACTACAGGGGGCGTCGGCAAGGAGCGCGGGAATACCGTACTCATTGTCCTGTTGCTGGTCGCGATCGGCTTCGCGGCACTGGATTTCTGGCAGCTCAACGTGAAGAACGGCGAGGACCGCCAGGCGGCCGCGCTGACCACGCAGATCCAGGTGCTGTCGCAGCAGACCGCGAAGTTCGCGTTGGAGTCGTCCGACGGCAACACCGATTCGTTCAAGGAGCTGGAAGGCACCCGCAACGCGATCGATTCGGCGGTGCGTCGCCTCAACAAGGGCGACCCGGCCACCGGCATGCACCCCTATGCCGACAACAACGCCTCGCCGGTCGGTCGCGCGGCCAGCGCGCTGGACAGCGCCTGGAAGCAGCTGGACGGCGACATCGGCAAGATCCTGTCGAACAAGACGGTGGTGCTGGATTCCGCCCAGCGCGCGGCCACCGTGTCGCAGCAGATGCCCCTGCTCAACTCCAGCATGGACCAGGTCGTCACCATCCTGCAGCAGCGCAACGGCAGCGCCGAGCAGATGCTGGGCACCTCGCGCCAGATGCTGTCGGCCGACCGCATCATCCGCCGCGTGCAGGAAGTGCTGCAGGGCGGCGACAACGCCCAGGCCGCCGCCGACGGCCTGCAGCGCGACGCGCAGTTGTACGGCAGCGTGCTGCAGGGCCTCATCGAGGGCAACCCGGGCAGCGGCGTGCGCCCGATCGGCGACGCGAACGCGCGCAAGATCCTGACCGGCATGCAGGAGAACTGGAAGCAGCTCGACGACCCGCTGAGCAAGCTGGTCGGTGCCGCCGGCAACCTCTCCGCGGTGAAGCAGGCCGGCAACAAGGCCTCGCTGGACTCCCAGTCGGTGCTGCTGCGCGCGAACGACCTCGCCGAGCAGGTCGCCAAGCTGCCGCTGCGCCGCCTGTTCCCGAACGTGTGGTGGGGCCTGCTGGCCGCGCTCGGCGCGGTGGGCTTCGCCCTGCTGCTGGTGGTCAGCCTGGTGCGCGACCAGCGTCGCCGCTTCACCGACTCCACCTCGCTCAACCAGCGCAACCAGGAGGCGATCATGCGCCTGCTGGACGAGATGGGCGCGCTGGCCGAAGGCGACCTGACCGTGAAGACCACGGTGACCGAGGAGATCACCGGCGCGATCGCCGACTCGGTGAACTACGCCATCGACGAGTTGCGCACCCTGGTGACCACGATCAACGAGACCTCCGAGCAGGTCTCCTCCTCGGCGCAGGAAACCCAGACCACCGCCCGCCACCTGGCCGACGCGGCCGAGCAGCAGGCGCAGCAGATCAGCACCGCGACCAGCGCGATCAACGAGATCGCCAGTTCGATGGACCACGTGTCGAAGAACTCCGCCGAATCGGCCGACGTGGCCGAACGCTCGGTGCAGATCGCCTCGCACGGCGCCGAGGTGGTGCGCGAGACGATCTCCGGCATGGACTCGATCCGCGACCAGATCCAGGAAACGTCCAAGCGCATCAAGCGCCTGGGCGAATCCTCGCAGGAGATCGGCTCGATCGTGGAACTGATCAACGACATCGCCGAACAGACCAACATCCTGGCCTTGAACGCGGCGATCCAGGCGGCTTCGGCCGGCGAGGCGGGCCGCGGTTTCGCGGTGGTGGCGGACGAAGTGCAGCGGCTGGCGGAACGCTCGACCAGCGCCACCAAGCGTATCGAGACGCTGGTGCAGACGATTCAGTCCGATACCAACGAAGCGGTGAACTCGATGGAACAGACCACCACCGAAGTGGTGGCCGGTGCACGCAAGGCGGAGGACGCCGGCAGCGCGCTGGGCGACATCGAGCGCGTTTCGCACGACCTGTCCGCGCTGATCCAGAACATCTCCAGCGCGGCGCGCCAGCAGTCGGCGGCGGCCACGGACATTTCGCAATCGATGAACGCGATCCGCGAGATCACCTCGCAGACCTCGCAGGGCGCCAGCCGCACCGCCGACTCGATCGGCACCCTGGCGCAGCTGGCCAGCGACCTGCGGCGTTCGGTGGCGCACTTCAAGCTGCCGGGTTGACGGAGCGATGGCGATGTTACTGACTGGGGGCAGTCTCGAGGGTGGCGTGGCGGTACGCCGCGCAACCGCTGAGAGAAGCGCATGAGACTTCAAGACAACATTGATTTCACCACCCTGCAGTGGGTCCGGCCCGAGCTGGAGCAGACGCTGTCGGACGCCCGCGAGTCGCTGGAGTCCTACGTCGACAACCCGGCGCGGCCCGACGCCATGCGCGCCTGCGCCAGCGCGCTGCACCAGGTGCAGGGCACGCTGCGGATGGTCGAACTGCCCGGCCCGGCGATGGTCGCGGCAGAGATGGAAGCGCTTGCCGACGCCCTGCTGGAAGGGCAGGTCATGCAGCGCGAGGAAGCCTACAGCGCGCTGATGCGCGGCCTGATGCAGCTGCCCGACTACCTGGAACGCGTCGCCGGCGGCCACCGCGACGTGCCGGTGGTGCTGCTGCCGCTGCTGAACGAGTTGCGCGCCGCCCGCGGCGAGGACGCCTTGCCCGAGGCCGCGCTGTTCCACCCCAACCTCGACGCGTTCCTGCCCACCCACGCGCCCGCCGCGATGAGCGAGGCGCAGGCCGCCGCGCGCCGCGGCGAGCTGGTCGACCTGCGCCTGCAGTTCCAGCAGCACATGCTGGCCTGGTTCCGCGGCCAGCCGCAGGCGCTGGCCGGCATGCGCAAGGCGCTGCTGGCGATCGCCGCGCGCTGCTACCACGTGCACGGCCGGCGCCTGTGGTGGATCACCGCCGGCGTGGTGGAGGGCATCGAACACGGCATCCTCGGCGCGCACGGCACCGAGCTGCGCCAGTTGCTGGGCAAGGCCGACCGCCACATCCGCCAGCTGATCGAGCACGGCGAGGACAGCCTGCGCGGCGGCGACGCCGACGAGCTGTGCGACCGCCTGCTGTACATCGTGGCGCAGTCGCGCCAGCACAGCCCGCACATGGATCTGCTGCGGCGCACCTATCACCTGGACAGCCTGCTGCCCGACGCCGACGAGCTGGAGCACGCCCGCAGCTCGATGGCCGGGCACAACCGCGCCCTGCTCGATTCGGTGGCGCGGGCGCTGAAGGACGACCTGCTGCGCGTCAAGGAAGCGCTGGACCTGTTCCAGCGCCAGCCCGACGCCGACCCGGCCTCGCTGGCGCCGCAGGGCGAACTGCTGGGCCGCGTGGGCGACACCCTCGGCATGCTGGCGCTGTCGGTGCCGCGCCGGGTGGTGGACGAGCAACGGCGCGTGCTGGACGAGATCGTCAACCGGATGCGCCACGCCGACGAGGACACCTTGCTCGACGTGGCCGGCGCGCTGCTGTACGTGGAAGCGTCGCTGGACGACCACATCGAGAGCCTGGGCGCGGGCGAGGAACCGCGCGAGGCGGAAGGCGCCCCGGGCCTGCCGCGCAGCGAGGCGCAGGGCATCCTCAGCACGGTGATGCAGGAGGCGATCCGCAACACCGGCAAGGTGAAGGAAGCCATCGTCGGTTTCGTCGAGTCCGGCTGGGACCACGCCGGGCTGGCCGACGCGCCCGCCCAGATGGGCGAGGTCGCCGGCGCCGCGCGCATGCTGTCCGCCGAACGCCCGGCCGAGCTGGCCGAAGGCATCGGCCGCTACATCCACAACGAGCTGCTGGTGGACCGCCGCGTGCCCAGCAGCGCGCAGATGGATCACCTGGCCGACGCGCTGGCCGCGCTGGAGTACTACCTGGAAGCCGCGCGCGAACACCGCGGCGGCCTGGCGCACATCATCGACGTGGCCGAGCACAGCCTCGGCAAGCTGGGCTACTGGCCGCTGCCCGACCAGCGCCCGCTGCCGGCCGCGCCGGCCGACGCGACCGCGCCGGCGGGGCACGCCGACGAGGCGCTGTCCGAACCGGTGAGCCTGTATTCCGGCAGCGACGTCAGCGAGCTGTTCGTCGCGCCCGAAGCGCCGCACGTGGCGCCCGCGCACGACGTCGACGGCCTGCGCTACGCGCAGACCGAGCCCACCGCGCCGCCGGCCATGGCCGACGCGGGCGGCGACGACGGCGACTGGATCGAGGTCGAGGAAGAAGTCGAGGAACCGGTGTCGGCGCAGGGCGCGCACGGCGGTGCGTTCCTGTTCGACCACCAGGCCGAGGGCATCGACGACGACATCCGCGAGATCTTCCTGGAGGAAATGCAGGAGGAGATCGACCACCTGCGCGGCGCCGAAGGCGCGTGGCTGGCCGATCCCGCCCAGCTCGACGCGCTGACGCCGATTCGCCGCTCCTTCCACACCCTCAAGGGTTCCGGGCGCCTGGTCGGCATCGCCGCGCTGGGCGAGTTCGCGTGGAAGGTGGAGGACATGCTCAACCGCGTGCTCGACCACACGATCGAGCCGCATGCGGGCGTGCAGGCGCTGGTGCACCACGCCATCGCCGCGCTGCCGCAACTGCTGGCCTCGCTCAAGGGCGAGGGCGCGCCGCACGCGCCGGTCGAGGCGATCATGCAGACCGCCAGCCGGCTCGCCGCCGGCGATGCGGCCGCGCGGGTCGAGGACCACGCGCCGGTCGCCACCGAAACCGTGCGCCGCATCGTGCGTCGCCGCGTGCCGCGGCTGGATGCCGCGGCGGCGGCGATCCCGGCCGCCGGGATCACCGATGCGCACAGCGTTCCCGCCGCGGAACCGGCCGAACCGCCGGCATCGCTGCCGCTGTCGCCGCTGCCGTCCGTCGACCCGGTGCTGCTGGAAATCCTGCGCAGCGAGGTCGCGCAATACCTGCAGGTCATCCGCACGGCGATCCAGCGCTGCAGCGGCGAACTGCCGGTGGGCGAAGACCTGCTGCGTGCCGTGCACACGCTGCACGGCGCGATCGCGATGGTGGAGATACCGCTGCTCACCGGACTGCTGTCGCCGCTGGAGAGCCTGCTCAAGCGCGTGCGCCACGCCGGCCAGCCGCTGCCGGTGGAGGGCGTGCGCCTGCTCGACCGCTCGGCCGACGTGGTCGACCACACCATGGCCCAGTTCGACGTGGCCGTGCCGCAGCTGCCGAACGTCGACCTGCTCACCACCCAGCTGATCGACCTGCGCGACCGCTATCCCGAGCCGCAGGTCGCCCACGTGGGCGCGGAGCTGCATGCGGAGGTTCCGCACGCGCCGGCCGAGCCCGCAGGGCAGGCCCCGGATGCGCCGTCCGCCGTCGCCACCGACGACCAGGCGGCGACGTTGCCGGCCGAGCCGTCGATTCCGGCCAAGCCGCCGGAGGAAGGCTCGCACGACCACTACGCCAGCGAGTTGATGGCCGCACTCGGTGCGTTCGAGCCGGATGCCGCGGCGAAGGAGCAGCGCGAGGCCGCCGAGCGTGCCGAAGCCGAGCGCGTCGAGGCCGAACGCGCCGAAGCCGAACGCGCCGAAGCCGAGCGTGTCGAAGCCGAGCGTGTCGAAGCCGAACGCATCGAAGCTGAGCGCGTCGAAGCCGAACGCGCCGAAGCCGAACGTGCCGAAGCCGAGCGTGTCGAAGCCGAACGTGCCGAGGCCGAGCGCAGCGCCCACGAGCAGGCCGAACAGCAAGCGGCCGAGCGTGCCGCCGTCGAGCAGGCCGAGAAGGAACGCCAGGAACTGGCACGTGCCGAACAGGCGCGGCTGGCGCAGGAACAGGCCGCCCGCGAGGCCGCCGAGGCGCAGATCCGCGCGGCGGCGGAAAAGGCTGCCGCCGAACAGCGCGCCGCGGAAGCCACGGCGGCGGAACAGGCCAGGCAGGCCGCGGAACGCGAGGCGGAAGCCGCCCGGCAGGCGGCGTTCGAGGCCGCGCGCGCGGTGCCGGCGGCCGGGGCGGCGCCCACCGACACCGGCCTCGCGATCGATGCCGACCTGCTCGAAGTCTTCGTCGAGGAAGCCCGCGAGATCCTGGACCACGCCGACGGCGTGCTGGCGCAGTGGCATGCCGAGCCGGCCGCCAGCGGCCATCTGCCCGAGCTGCAGCGCGACCTGCACACGCTGAAGGGCGGCGCGCGCATCGCCGGCCTGATGCCGATAGGCGATCTCTCCCACGCGATCGAGACGCTGCTGGAAAAGCCGGCGACCGACGTCGCGCAAACGGTGCCGTTGATCGGCGTGCTGGAAACCAGCTTCGACCAGTTGCACGCGATGGTGCAGCAGGTCGCACAGGGGCAGGCGCCGGCGTACCCGCAGTCCACCATCGACCACCTGCTCGCGCTGGCCGGCGAGCAGCACTTCGCCGACGAGGCGGAACTGGCCCCGCATGCGGCGCCGGCCGTGCAGCCGGCAGCCGCCGCGGCGCTGCCCGGACTGCTGCCCGCGCAGCACGATGCCGATGCGGCGGCGGCGCAGGAGCAGATCCGCGTCCGCTCCGAGCTGCTGGACAACCTGGTGAACCATGCTGGCGAGGTGGCGATCTACCGCTCGCGCCTGGAGCAGCAGGTTTCCGCCTACCGCTTCAACCTGGTCGAACTGGACCAGACCGTGCAGCGCCTGCGCAGCCAGTTGCGCATGCTGGAAATCGAGACCGAGGCGCAGATCATCGCGCGCTTCCAGCGCGAGCATCGCGAGGCCGGCAGCACGACCGCGTTCGATCCGCTGGAACTCGACCGCTTCTCGCAGCTGCAGCAGTACTCGCGCGCGCTGGCCGAGTCCGTGTCCGACCTGGTGTCGATCCAGGGCACATTGGACGACCTGACCCGCCAGGCCGAGACCTTGCTGATCCAGCAGTCGCGCGTCAGCACCGAGCTGCAGGACGGCCTGCTGCGCACGCGCATGCTGCCGTTCGACACCATGGTGCCGAACCTGCGCCGCACCCTGCGCCAGGCCGCGCAGGAGCAGGGCAAGCAGGCCCAGCTCCACGTCGACGGTGCGCACGGCGAAATGGACCGCAACCTGCTCGACCGCATCAAGGCGCCGTTCGAGCACATGCTGCGCAACGCCGTGGCGCACGGCATCGAATCGCCGGACGAGCGGCGCAAGGCCGGCAAGCCGGCCGAGGGCGCGGTACGCATCCGCGTGGCGCGCGAGGCCACCGAGGTGGTGGTGCGCGTCGCCGACGACGGGCGCGGCCTCGACCGCGAGGCGATCCGCCAGCGCGGCGTCGAGCGCGGCCTGATCCGTGCCGATGCGAACCTGGGCGACGAACAGGTGCTCGCACTGATCACCCAGCCGGGCTTCTCCACGGCCAGCGAGGTCACCCAGCTGGCGGGCCGTGGCGTGGGCATGGACGTGGTGGCGAACGAGATCAAGCAGCTGGGCGGTTCGCTGGCGATCGAGTCGCAGCCCGGCCAGGGCACCACCTTCGTGCTGCGCCTGCCGTTCACCCTTGCGGTGACCCAGGCGATCCTGGTGCGCATCGGCGAGAACACCTTCGCGATCCCGATGACTTCGGTGCAGGGCGTGGCGCGCATCAGTCCCGACGAACTCACGGCCAAGCTGGCCGAGCACGAGCCCGCGTTCGCCTACAGCGGCGAGCAGTACGGCATCCACGACCTTGCCGAGCTGCTCGGCCTGCCGCCGGGCGCGGTGCCGGAAGGCGAACAGCCGCCGTTGCTGCTGACCCGCGCCGGCGACCTGCGCGCGGCGATCCGCATCGATGCGGTGCTCGGTTCGCGCGAGATCGTGGTGAAGTCGGTCGGCCCGCAGGTGAGTTCGGTGCCGGGCGTGCTCGGCGCCACCATCATGGGCGACGGTTCGGTGCTGATGATTCTCGACCTGGCGCCGCTGGTCCGCCACGGCGTGGTGCGTCGCGAGGCGCGGCTGGCCGAAGGCCTCGGCGCCGTCAGCCTGCCGGTGGTCGAGGAGCAGCGCACGAAGCCGCTGGTGATGGTGGTGGACGATTCCATCACCATGCGCAAGATCACCGGCCGCGTGCTGGAGCGCCACGAGTACGAGGTGAGCACCGCGAAGGACGGCGTCGACGCGCTGGAAAAACTGCACGAACGCGTGCCCGACCTGATGCTGCTGGACATCGAGATGCCGCGCATGGACGGCTACGAGCTGGCCACCCAGATGAAGGCCGACCCGCGTCTGTGCGAGGTGCCGATCATCATGATCACCTCGCGCACCGGCGAGAAGCATCGCCAGCGCGCGTTCGACATCGGCGTGGACCGCTACCTCGGCAAGCCCTACCAGGAGGCCGAGCTGCTGGGCCAGATCGGCGAAGTGCTGGAGCAGCGCGCCATGGCCCAGCTGACCACGGAGCCGCACCATGGATGAAGCACGGCCCTCGGTGGCGCTGCTGTTCGACGACGCCGAGCTGGGTGGCCATCTGCGCCAGGTGCTGCAGGAACACGGCGCGCGTATCGTGCACGAAGGCACGCTCGCGGGTTTCGGCGCTGCGTCGCTGCAGCAGCTGGACCCGGACGTGATGGTGGTGAACCTCGACGACGAGGACGAGGAAGCGTTCGACCGCCTCTACGCGATGATCGAGGGCGAGCGCCCGCGCCTGGTGTTCAACGACGCCCGCGCCAGCCGCGCGCTGATCGGCTGGGACCGCGCCCGCTGGGCCCGCCATCTCGCCGTGAAAGTACTGGCCAGCGGCGACGTGGACCCGCCGCGCCCGGCGGATGCGGCTGCGCCCGTCGACGCCGAACCGGTGGCGCTGGAACTTTCCGAGGTCGCCGCGCCGCCCGCGGTCGAGGCGCAGCCGGTCGAGCCCGTCGCGGCCGGCCTGGCAGCCCTGGACGAAGCGGAACCGGTCGGCTTCGATGCCGGCGAGGGCGAACACGTGGCGCAGAGTCGCGCGGCGTCCGACGATCTGGAGATGGAGCTGGCCGCGCTGCTCGCGGCCGACGAGCCGCTGCCGGAGGAACCCGTGGCGCCGGTGGCGCCGCGGCAGGAGCTGCCGCTGCACGACGGCGACTTCAGCCTGGCGGCGTTCGCGGACGAACTGCCCCCGGCGCCGCCGGTGGCGGCGCCCGAGCCGGCGACCGCGCCGAAGGGGCCGGCGGCCCACGAAAGCTGGGCCCTGGTCGACGACGACGTGCCCGCCCAGGCGGACACGGCGCCGGCGCACACCGCGGATTTCGGCGTCGAGAAACTCAGCGCCGCCGATTTCCTCGCGCCGGACGTGGCGGCGGCGGAACCCGGTTTCGAGCCGACCATGAGCCTGGAGCTGGTGTCCATGGAGGAGGCCGTGGCGCCGCAGGCCTGGGAGCCGACCGAGATGCTGCTGGACGATCTCGGCAGCGTGCCCAGCCGCGTGGTGCTGCTGGGCGCCGCCGTCGACGGCCTGGCGTCGGTCTGCACGTTCCTGGGCGCGCTGCCCGCGGCGGCGCGGCACACCATCCTGCTGGCCCAGCACTTCGGCAGCCAGCCGGCCGACGCCGTGCTGCAACGCCTGTCCGCGCATTCCGGCCTGCCGGTGCGGCTGGCGGCGCATGGCAGCCGTGCCCGCAGCGGCGAGGTGCTGCTGGTGCCGGCCGAGAGCCAGGTGCAGCTGCGCCGCGACGGCAGCGTCGAGCTGCGCAGCACCGATGCCGCGCAGGAGTCGTCGATCGACGCCAGCTTCACCATGGCGGCAAACGTGTTCGGCCGCGACGCGCTTGGCATCGTGTTCGCCGGCCGTTCCACCGATGCGGTGGCCGGCGCGCAGGCGATCCACGACCGCGGCGGCCAGGTCTGGGTGGAGACGACCGATGGCGAGCATTTCGCCGACATGGTCAGCGGCATCTTCGCCGAGCGGCTGGTGAGTTATTCCGGAACGCTGCACGAACTGGCGGCGCACCTGATCGAGGTCCATCCATGAGCGACGTGTTGCCCCGCGAAATCCGCTGCGTGCTGGTGCCGGCCGGCAGCCTGCGCCTGCTGCTGCCCAATGCCACCGTGGCCGAAGTGATCACCCAGCCCGCGCACGAGGGCGTGGACGGCGCGCCTGAGTGGCTGGTCGGCCGCATCACCTGGCGCGGCTGGCGCGTGCCGCTGGTGTCGTTCTCGCGCCTGGCCGGCGCCGGCGAAGGCGATGCCGAACTGACCGTGCGCGTGGCCGTGCTGAAGGCGCTGGGAGGCCATCCGAAGCTGCCCTTCATCGCCGTGCTCACGCAGGGCTTCCCGCGCCTGACCACGCTGAACGCCGAGCTGATCATCCCCACCCACGACGGCAGCGACCTGCCGCCCGGCGTGCGCGCCCAAGTGCTGGTGCGCGACGACGTGGCGGTGATCCCGGACCTGGAAGGCATCGAGGACGAACTCGTGCGCCTGCTGGGTCTGGACGAGGAAGCGGAGTCGAACGGTACGGCCTGATGGGTCGCCATCTGGCCACGCTGTGCAGCCGGTTGTTCATGCTGGGCGGTGCGCTGTTCGTCGCTGCCGCGCTGCTGGGTGGCCGCCCTGCTTTTTACGTGGCGTCCGTGGTGTCCATCGCCGTCGCCGCCGTGCTCTGGTCACGGATACGAAAGCGGCGCTGATCTTTCGCCGCTCAGAAATCCCCGTGCAGCGCCTGCAGCGCGGCCAGCGCCGCCAGCCCGGCCGTTTCCGTGCGCAGGATGCGCGGCCCCAGCCGTAACCCGTGGAAACCGGCCTCGTGCAGCGCGGCGACGTCGCGTTCGCCTAGGCCGCCTTCCGGGCCCACCACCAGCAGGGCGCCCGCATCGCCGGGACGCAGTTCGCGCGCCGACGAATCCGCCTCGGGCAGCAGGGCCAGCCGCAAGGCGCCGTCGTCCGCCAGTGCAGCCAGCCATGCCGGCAGCGGCAACGCAGGAAGGATCTCGGGCAGGCAGGCGCGGCCGGATTGCTCGCAGGCGCTGGCCGCCACCGCGCGCCAGTGCGCCAGGCGCTTCTCGGCGCGGGCGGCGTCCAGCCGCACTTCCGAGCGCTCGGTGAGCAGCGGCACGATGCGCGCCACGCCCAGTTCGGTGGCCTTCTGCACGATCAGGTCCATCTTCTCGCCGCGCGCCACGCCCTGCGCCAGGGTCAGCCGCAGCGGGGACTCGCGCTGCACCGGCTGGCGCTCCAGCACCTGCACCAGCACCTCGCGCTTGCCCACGCTGCGTATCGTGGCGGCGTAGTCGGCGCCGTCGCCGTTGAACAGGACCAGCGGATCGCCCGTCACGAGACGCAGCACGCGCGCCACGTGTTCGCCGGCCTGTGCGGGCAGGGCCAGTTCGGCGCCGCTGGCGAGCGGCTGGTCGACATGGATGCGGATGGTGCGCATGCGGGGCTTCGCGGCAAAGCGCCAGCATAATCGAGCCGTTTCGCAAGCTGAATGGTGGCGCGATGAAAAGCCGGCCTTCCTTGCCTGCGGCAAGCGGCGGGCGCAGCATGATCAGGCCACAAGGCAGGAGGTAACCGCCATGCTCAAGATCGCCATCCTTTCGCTGACAGCGGCATGTGGCCTCGGTATCGGCACGTTGGCGAGTGCGCAGACGGCGCAAGCCGCGTCGCAGGCCGACGCCAGCGCTTCGACCCAGCCGGACACCCGGCAGCACCAGGTGATCAAGCCGGGCGACCGCAACTGCATCCGCGAGACCGGCAGCCTGATCCGGGCGAAGAAGGGACAGTGCCTGCAGGGCGCCGTCGGCCGCAGTTACGACGCGCAGGACATACGCAACACCGGCCAGCAGAACGTGGCCGACGCCTTGCGCATGCTGGACCCGTCGGTCCACTGAACATCGCCTTCAAGACGCCGCGGCGGGTCAATCCGCCACGGCGCGCTCGATGCCTGCCGTCGCCACCTCGACCAGCAGGTCGAGTTCGGACGCGCTCGCCACGTAGGGCGGCATGAAGTAGACCACGTTGCCCAGCGGGCGCAGCAGCGCGCCGTGCTGCAGGCCGTGGAGATACACGCGCAGGCCGCGGCGATCCTCGGCGGCGAAGGGGCGTCGCGTGGCCTTGTCGGCGACCAGTTCCACCGCGGCGATCATGCCGGTCTGGCGCACCTCGGCCACGTGCGGGTGCTCGCGCAGCGGCTCAAGTCGTCGTGCGAGGTGGGCAGCCAGCGCGCGGTTGCGTTCCAGCACCGGCTCGTCGCGGAAGATCGCCAGCGTGGCCAGCGCGGCGCTGCAGGCCAGCGGATTGCCGGTGTAGCTGTGCGAATGCAGGAAAGCCTTGCCCGCGGCGTATTCGGCGTAGAACGCCTCGTACACGTGCTGCGTGGTGAGCACCGCCGACAGCGGCAGCGTGCCGCCGGTGAGGCCCTTGGAGAGGCACATGAAATCCGGCGAGACACCGGCCTGCTCGCACGCGAACATCGTCCCGGTGCGGCCGAAACCCACGGCGATCTCGTCGGCGATGAAGTGCACGGCGTATTCGTCGCAGAGGCGGCGCAGGCCCGCGAGATAGTCGGGGTGGTACATGCGCATGCCGCCCGCGCATTGCACCAGGGGCTCCACGATCACGGCGCAGGTTTCGTGCGCGTGGCGTTCCAGCAGTGCGCGCAGTTCTTCCAGCCGGCGCGTTGCCACCTGTGCAGGCGTTTCGCCGGGCTCGCCCTCCCAGGCATCGGGCGAGGGCGCCAGGAACGGCGTGAGCAGCAGCGGCGCGTAGGTCTTGCGGTACAGCGCCACGTCGCTCACCGACAGCGCGCCCAGCGTCTCGCCGTGGTAGCTGCCGGTGAGCGCGATGAAGCGGGTCTTCCCGCCGTGGCCCTGGTTCAGCCAGTAGTGGAAGCTCATCTTCAGCGCGACCTCGATCGCCGCCGAACCGTTGTCGGCGAAGAACACCTTGTCCAGCCCCGGCGGCGTGATGCGCACCAGCTCCTCGGCCAGCTCGATCGCGGGCGGATGGGTGAAGCCGGCGAAGATCACGTGTTCCAGCGTCTGCGCCTGCGCCGCGAGCGCCGCGGCGATGCGCGGGTTGGCGTGGCCGAACAGGTTGGTCCACCACGAACTGATGCCGTCGAGGTAGCGGCGGCCTTCGGCGTCGATCAGCCAGGCTCCCTCGCCGCGCACGATCGGCAGCAGGGGAATGGTCTCGTGGTCGTGCATCTGGGTGCAGGGATGCCAGATGTGCTTCAGGTCGCGCGCGGCGAGCGCGGCGTTGCGGTCAGTGGGGTTCGTCATCCGGTTATGATCGACGTGCGCCGGCGTGCGCTCAAGAGCGCATGCGGAACTCCCCCGGAAAGCCCGCTTGAAAGTCCCGAGAAAAATCCTGCCTGCCGTGGCCGTGTTGCTGCTGCTCGCCGCGGCCCTGCTGTGGTGGTTGCCCGCGCGCTGGGCCTTGCCGCTGCTACAGCCTTCGCTGCACGGCTTGCGCCTGCAGCAGGTGGGCGGCACGCTGTGGGACGGTCGCGCGGAACAGGTGCAGACACCGGCCGGCCGCGCGCTGGGCCGGCTGCAATGGCAGTTGTCGCGCCGCGCCCTGTTCGGGCAGGTCGACCTGCAGGTCGATTTCGACGGACCGTCGTTCGGCTTGCGCGGGCACATGCGGAAGTTGCCCGCGAACCAGGTGGAATGGAACGACCTGCAGGCGCATGCGGACCTGACGGCGCTGGCCGATCCGCGCATCCGCCTGCCGTGGGGCCAGCCGCGCGGCGAGCTGGCGCTGGATGCGCGGCACGCCGTGCTGCAGGCCGGCTGGCCGCTGGCGCTGCAGGCCGACTGGCAATGGCGGCAGGCCGCGATGCATATGAAAAGCGGTGATGCAGCCCTCGGCAATCTGCATGGCACGCTTGCCGCACAAGGCGGGGTGATCCATGCACAATGGCAGGACGACGGCCAGGGCCCGCTGCGCACCACGGGCGACCTGCAGCTGAGTCCGCTGGGCTGGCGCCTCGGTGCCGAACTGCAGGCGCGACAGGACGATCCCGCGCTGTCGCGCTGGCTGGCCATGCTGGGCAAGCCCGATGCCGGCGGCACGGTGCACGTTGAACGCAAGGGCGGACTGGCCGCCAGCTCCATCATGGGAAAGAACGCACGATGAAAGCCGCAATCCTCGACTCGGCCCTGGCCGCCGCCCGCGAAGCCGCCGCCGCCGCCGCCGAGGTGATCCTGCATTACTGGAAGCGCGGCGTGGACGTGGAGATCAAGGGCGACGCCACGCCGGTGACGGTGGCCGACCGCGAGGCCGAGCAGGCGATCCGCAAAGTGTTGCGCGCCGCGCTGCCCGAGGCCTCGATCTACGGCGAGGAATACGGCCTCGACGGCGCGCGCGACGGCCTGCTGTGGCTGGTCGATCCGCTGGACGGCACCAAGAGCTTCGTGCGGCGCACGCCGTTCTTCTCCACCCAGATCGCGCTGATGGACCGCGGCGAGCTGGTGCTCGGCGTGTCCAGCGCGCCGGTCTACGGCGAGACGATGTGGGCCGGCGCCGGCCAGGGCGCCTGGTTCGAGGGCGAGCGCGTGCAGGTGGCCGATACCGCCGACATGGCGCAGGCATCGATCTCCACCGGCAACGTGAAGACGCTCACCGGCGATGCGCGCTGGGCCGCGCTGGGCGCGCTGATCCGCGACAGCAACCGCATCCGCGGCTACGGCGACTTCTGCCACTACCACCTGCTGGCGCGCGGCTCGCTGGACCTGGTGGTCGAGTCGGACGTGAACATCCTCGACATCGCCGCGCTGGCGGTGATCGTGCGCGAGGCCGGCGGCGTGTTCACCGACCTAGACGGCCGCGCGCCCACGCTGGAAACGCGCAGCGTGCTGGCCGGCACGCCGGCGATCCATGCGGAAGCGTTGCGGCGGTTCGCCGTCCGCTGACGGCCGCTGCGCCGCCCCTGGCCCGGGGCACCGGCCGCTTTCCTCGCCACGCTACAATCACCCGATGCCCAAGCCGCCCATCATCCACGCCACGCGCGACGTCGAGCACAGCCGCTTCCTGCGGCTGGAACAGGTCGATCTGGAATTCTCCAACGGCGAGCGCCGCACCTACGAGCGCATGAAACCCGGCGGCCTCGGCGCGGTGGTCATCGTGCCGATGCTGGACGACGAAACCGTGCTGCTGGTGCGCGAGTACGGCGTGGGCCTGGAACGCTACGAGCTGGGCCTGCCCAAGGGCCGGCTGGACCAGGACGAGACCGCCGAGCAGGGCGCCAACCGCGAGCTGAAGGAAGAGGTCGGCTACGGCGCGCGCAAGCTCAAGATCCTGCACAACCTGTCGTTGTCGCCGTCCTACATGACCCACATGGCGCACGTGGTGCTGGCGCAGGATCTCTACCCCGAACGCCTGCCCGGCGACGAGCCGGAACCGCTGGACGTGGTGCCGTGGAAGCTGGCCGACCTGCACACGCTGGTCGCGCGCGACGACGTCACCGAGGGCCGCTCGATCGCCGCGCTGTTCATGGCGCGCGAATACCTCGCCGGGCGGATGAAACTGTCGTGAGCACGCCGTTCGAACATCCACTGCTGTGGCGGATCGGCGCGCTGGCGCGACGCGCGGGCGACGCGATCCTGGAGGTCTACCGCCAGGACTTCGACGTCGAGCTGAAGGACGACCGCTCCCCGCTCACCGCCGCCGACCTTGCCGCGCAGAACGTGATTGCCGAAGGCCTGGCGGGGATCGAACCCGCGCTGCCGCTGGTGTCCGAGGAGGCCAGCCAGCAGCCGTGGGAACAGCGCCGCACGTGGGCGCGGCACTGGCTGGTCGATCCGCTGGACGGCACGCGCGAGTTCGTGAAGCGCAACGGCGAGTTCACCGTCAACATCGCGTTGGTGGAACGGCACGAACCGGTGCTGGGCGTGGTGCTGGCCCCGGTCACCGGCGACCTCTACGTCGCCGCGCGCGGCACCGGCGCGTGGTGGCAGGCGCAGGAAGGCGGCGACTGGGAGCGCATCGGCACGCGCACGCTGGCGCAGCCGGCGATCGTGGCCGGCAGCCGCTCGCACGGCGGCGCGCAGGCAGAAACCCTGCGCCGCCTGGTCGGCGCCGACTACAGCCTGCAGCCGCTGGGTTCCTCGCTGAAGTTCTGCCTGCTCGCGCGCGGCGCCGCCGACATCTACCTGCGTCGTGGCCCCACCAGCGAATGGGACACCGCCGCCGCGCAATGCGTGCTGGAGGAAGCGGGCGGCGCCGTGCTGGACCTGCACGGCCAGCCGCTGCGCTACGACCGCGGCGAATCGCTGCTCAACCCCGAGTTCGTCGCGGTGGGCGACGCCAGCCTGGACTGGCCGGCCAAGCTGCGCGACGCCGGCCTGCCATGAGCGACGCCGCGCACCACGGCCTCGACCAGCTGCTGGCGATCATGGCGCGTCTGCGCGACCCCGAACGCGGCTGTCCGTGGGACGTGCAGCAGGACTTCGCCAGCATCGCGCCGTACACCATCGAGGAAGCCTACGAGGTGGCCGACGCGATCGACCGCGGCGACTTCGACGACTTGCGCGACGAACTCGGCGACCTGCTGCTGCAGGTGGTGTTCCACGCGCAGATGGCGGCCGAGCAGGGCCGCTTCGACTTCGCCGACGTGGCGCAGGCGATCAGCGCCAAGATGGTCCGCCGCCACCCGCACGTGTTCGGCGACGTGCGCTACGCCGACCTGGACGCGCAGAAGCAGGCCTGGGAGGAATTGAAGGCCGCCGAGCGCGCCGCCAGGGGCGAGGCGCCGGATGCCAGCGCGCTGGCCGGCATCTCGCGCGGCCTGCCGGAGTGGAAGCGCGCCGCCAAGCTGCAGCAGCGCGCCGCCACCGTGGGCTTCGACTGGCCGGATCACCGCCCAGTGCTGGACAAGCTGGCCGAGGAGATCGACGAGGTGCGCGCCGAGTTCGACGCGGGCGCCGATCCGGCGCGGCTGGAGGACGAGATCGGCGACGTGCTGTTCGTGGTGGCGAATCTCGCCCGGCACGCCGGCGTGGATTTCTCGCGCGCGCTGCGCCATGCCAACGCGAAGTTCGAACGACGCTTCCGCCGCATGGAACAGTTCGCCGCCGAGGCGGGCGGCACGCTGGCGGAACACGACCTGCCCGCGCAGGAGCGCCTGTGGCGGCGCGTCAAGCAGGACGAGCGCTGAATCCGCGCGGCCGCCGCTGATTGCGGGGATCAAACAGGCGACGGGCTTGCAACCTTTTGCCCGCGGCCCGCATCAGAGCTGGTTGACACACCTCGAAGGAGTTCCGCCATGCGCCGTACCGCGTTTGCCCTGCTGCTGCTCGCCCCGCTGTCCGCCTTTGCCGCCAGCCAGTGCGCCCACGAGTCCCCGCGCAACCTGCGGCTGGACCTCAACGGCGTGCGCGGCGTGCAGATCGACGTCAACAGCTTCGACCTGCACCTCGACGGCACGCCCGGCGCGACGCAGCTGGTGGTGAACGGCCGCGCCTGCGCCTCGGACGCGGCGGCGCTGGACAAGCTGCAGATCACCCAGCGCCGCGACGGCGACCAGCTCATCATCGAGCTGGGCGGACAGAAAACCTACTCGTTCATCCAGTTCGGCAACTCCCACGCGAGCCTCGAAGCGAACGTGCAGTTGCCGCCGGACGTGCCGGTGACCGTGCGCGTGGGTTCCGGCGACGCCACCGTGTCCGGCCTGCAGCAATTGCGCAGCATGGTGGGCTCGGGCGACCTGCACGTGGGCAGGATCGCCGGCGCGTTCAGCACCAGCGTCGGCTCGGGCGACGTGGACGCCAGCGATGTCGGCAGCCTGCAGGCCGGCTCGGTGGGTTCGGGCGACCTCAAGGTGAGCGGCGTGAAGGGCGACGCGAAGGTCGGCAGCATCGGCTCCGGCGACGTGACCCTGCGCAACGTCGGCGGCAACGTGCACGTGGACACGCTGGGCTCGGGCGATCTGGGCGTGCACGGCGTGGGCGGCGATTTCAGCCTGGGCGCCAAGGGCAGCGGCGACGTCAGCCGCAGCGACGTGAAGGGCAAGGTCAGCGTGCCGCGCGACGACGACTGAGCCCCGATTTCGCGCGAACGCAAGCTTGGGCGGCAGCTACCCCAGCCACCGCCACGCCAGGTACGCCAGCGGCGCGCACACCAGCAGGAACGGCAGCGACACGCGATGGAACAGCCGCAGGCCTTGCGGCTGTTTCGCCAGCCGCAGCGCGATCAGGTTCGCCAGCGAACCGGTCGCCAGCCCGAAGCCGCCCACGTTCACCGCCACCGCCAGTGCGATGGCGTCGTGCGCGCGGTCCAGCAGCAGCACGGTGGCCGGCACGTTGCTGATCAATTGCGAGGCCACGATGCCGCTGGCGTACAGCGTCAGCGGACGGTCCAGCGCCAGCCGGTCGAGTCCGTGCCGGATCGGCGGCAGTTCGGCGAAGTGCCCCAGGCCCAGGAAGATCGCGGCGAAGGTGGCGAGCAGCAGCCAGTCGATGCGCGCCAGGCTGCGCCGCGCCAGCAGCGCGAACGCCAGCACCAGCAGCAGGGCGCCGGGCACGGCATGGCCGTATTCCATCGCCAGTACCATCGCCGCCAGCGCGATGATCGAGCCGGTGGCCAGCGGTGTGGCCACGCGGTGGCCGTCCACCTGCGCGGCGCGCAGGCTCACCGGGCCTTTCGGCAGCCACGCCAGCGTGAGCGCGGCCACCAGCGCGAACATCACCGCCGCCGCCGGTAGCATCGCCAGCACGAAGCGCGCGAACGGCAGTTGCGCGTGCTGCCACAGCAGCAGGTTCTGCGGATTGCCGATCGGGCTCAGCGTGCTGCCGGCATTCACCGCCAGCGCTTCCAGCACCGCCATGCGCGCCACCGGCAGGTTGGAGATGCCGCCGATCCCCAGCGTCAGCGGCACGATCAGGAACAGGCTCACGTCGTTGGTCAGCACCATCGCCAGCAAGGCGGTGCACGTCACCAGCAGCAGGCCCAGCCCACGCAGCGTGTGCGTGCGCGCCACCAGTACGCCGGCCGCGTGCTGCACCAGCCCGCTGTCGCGGATGCCCTGGATCGCCACCAGCAGGCCGAGCAGGCCGGCCAGCGTGGGCAGTTGCAGCCAGCGCCGGTAGCTCGTCGCCGGTTGCGGATCGAGCAGCGCCAGCGCGATGGCGAGCATCGCGAACAGCAGCAACAGCCATTCGCTCTTCAGCCGTTCCTGCCAGCCGCTGCGTGGAGGAGCGGCTTCGCTCACCGGCGGGCGTCCCGCCACGATGCACGCCTGGCGCAAGGCGGACGATTCACCACTCCGTGAGGCCTTCCACCTCGTACAGCTTCTTCCAGCTGGGCCGTGCGCGCACCCGGTCGGCCAGCCGTTTCAGCGCGGGCCATTCGGTGGCTGGGCGCGGCATGTTGCGCGACCAGCGCATCAGCATGGTCAGCAGCAGGTCCACGCCCGAGAACTCCTGGCCCAGCAGCCAGGGACCGTGCGCCGCGAGCTGCGCGTCCAGCAGGTCCCAGACGCCCTCGATCTTCCGCTGCACGGCGTGCTTGACCGCGGAATCGTGTTCCTCCGCGCCGAGGTCGGCCGGATAGAACCACAGCCGGTAGCTGGACATCAGCGTGTTGCTGAGGAACACCGCCCATTGCAGCCACGCCTCGCGTTCGGGCGTGCCGGGCGGCGGGATCAGCTTCGCCTCGGGGTGGCGTTCGGCCAGCATCTGCAGCAGCGCGACCGATTCCATCCGCGGGCGGCCGTCGATCACCAGCGTGGGCACCACGCCGCGAGGATTGAGCTTGAGGTATTCGGGGCCGTGCTGTTCGTCCCGGTCGAAATCGACCAGACGCAGCTCGTGCGGCGCGCCGATTTCCAGCAGCGCAAGATGCACCACCATGCTGGCGCTGCCGGGCGAGTAGTAGAGCGTGTACATGCGACCTCCGCGGGGGAATGGGTTTCGGCGATGGTGAGGGTTCGCTCACCCTTCCCGCAACAGCCGCATCGGCGAGGTGCGCGTCACCTTGCGCGTGCCTGCCAGCCCCAGCAGCATCACCACGAAGGCGCAACCCAGCGCGCCCAGCGCCAACGGCCACGAGGGCGGCAGGAAGCCCTCGATATGAAACACGGTACGCCCCAGCCACAGGCCGGCGACCGCCGCGCCGAAGGCGGCGGTGAGGCCGGCGATCAGGCCCAGCAGGGCGAACTCGCAGGCGGCGGCCACGCGCAACTGCGCGCGGCGCGCGCCCAGCGTGCGAAGCAGCGCCGCCTCATGGCGGCGTTCGGCGGCGCTGGCAGCCAGCGAGGCGGCCAGCACCAGCGCGCCGGCGAGCAGGCTGAAGCCCAGGATCCAGCGCACCGCGCCGCCCACGCGGTCGACGATCTGGCGGATGCGGTCGAGCAGGTCGTCCACGTCCACCAGGCTGAGGTTGGGGTAGTCGCGCGACAGTTGCGCCATGGCCCGGGCGTGGCCGCGCGGCAGGTGGAAACTGGCCAGCCAGGTGTGCGGCAGCGCGTCGGCATGCGCGGGATCGAGCAGCAGGAAGAAGTTGACCCGGAACGAGGTCCAGTCGACCTGGCGGAAACTGGTCACCGTCGCGGCCACGCGCCCTTCGCCCACGTCGAAGCTCATCGTGTCGCCCAGCTTCAGCGCGAACATGTCGCGCCACATGCGATCCACGGATACCTCGGCCTGCGCCGGATGCGCATCGAACCAGCGGCCGTCGATCACCCGGTTCGCGGGCGGCAGCGCGTCCGCCCAGGACAGGCGCAACTGGCGGTCGGCCCATTCCTTCGCCCGCGGATCGGCGAAGTGCCGGCTGTCGATGGGCTGGCCGTTGATCGCGGTGAGCTTGCCCACCGCCAGCGGCATCATGTTGAGCTGGTCGGCGCCGATGCGGGCGAGCGCCTGCGCGAACGCGGGTTGCTGGTCGTCCTGCAGGTTCAGCGCGAACCAGTTCGGCGTATCGACCGGCAGCTCGCGGCGCCAGCCGTCCAGCAACGCAGGCGCCACCACCGACAACAGCAGCAGGGCGGCGAGGCCCAGGCTCAATGCGGTGGCCTGCACCACGCTGAGTCCGCGCCGCCGCGCCAGCGCGGCCAGGCCCAGCCGCAGCGCGGGATGCGCGCCCGGCGCCACGCGCCGCGCCAGCCACAGCAGCAGCGTGGCGAGCAGCGCTGCCACCAGCGCCACGCCCGCGAGGCTGGCGGCGAGGATGCCGGCGAGCTTCAGCGAGCCGCTCTGGCTCCAGATCAGCGCCAGCGCCACCAGCGCGGGCAGCAGGTACAAGCCGTCGAAGCGGCGCGGCTTGCGCGCCAGGCTCTCGCGGAACACCGCCACCGGGGCGACCTCGGCCAGTCGCAACAGCGGCGGCAGCGCGAAGCCGGCCAGCACCGCCACGCCCATCGCCGCGGCAATCAGCGCGGGCAGCAGCGGCAATACAGTGGGCACGCCGCCGAACAGCGTGCTGGCGAACTGCCACGCGAGTTGCGCCGCACCCAGCGCGAGCAGGGCGCCGGCCAGCGCCACCGGCAGCGCCAGCGCGGCCAGCGTGAGCAGCAGCAGGCCCAGCACGCGTCGGCGCGGCGTGCCCAGCGCGCGCAGCAAGGCCACCTCGGGCGTCTTGCGTCGCGCATAGCGCTGCGCGGAAAGCGCGATCGCCACGCCGGCCAGCAGCGCGGCCAGCAGCGCAGTGAGATGCAGGAAGGCGCCCGCGCGGTCGAACGCCGTGCGCATGCGCTCCTGGGTCTGTTCCGGCGTGAGCAGTTCCACGCCCTGCGGCAGGGTCTGCTGCTGCGCCCAGCTGCGCCAGCGCTGCACGGCCTCCGGCGCGCCTGCCAGCAGCAGGCGATACCGCGCCCGGCTGCCCACGCCCAGCAGGCCGGCCTGTTCGGCGTCGGCAAGGCTCATCAACGCGCGCGGCGCCAGCGCCACCAGCGCGCCGCCGTCGGGCTGCTGCACCAGTTCCGCCGCGATGCGCAGTTCCTTGCCGCCCAGTTGCAGCGTGTCGCCCACCTTGAGCGAGAGCGACACCAGCGCGCGGTGGTCCAGGTACGCCGTGCCGGCGGCCGGACCGTGGCCGTTGCGCTGCCGCCCTTGCGCATCCGCCAGCACCAGCTTGCCGCGTAGCGGGTATGCGCCGTCGGTGGCCTGCACGTCCAGCAACTGGCTGCGGTCGTGGGCGAACGCCACGCTGGGAAAGCCGGCGTCATGGCTGAGCGCCAAACCGTCCCGCCGCGCCTGATCGGCAAACGCGGCCGGCACCGCCTGCGGTGCCGAGACGCCGATGTCGCCGCCGATCAGCTCTGCGGCGCTGGCGAGGATGCCGCGCTCCACCCGCGTCGCCAGCGTCGCCACCACGCCCAGCGCCAGCACCGCCAGCAGCAGCGAGCCGGCCAGCGTGCGCAGTTCGGGGAGGCGCCATTCGCGGCGCAGGTTGCGGAGCGCAATACGCAGGAGTTTCATCGCTGCGCTCCGGGGGACGTATGCGCGACGTTTGGCGCGGGTTGGGTGCACGCTCCGTTTTCTTCGTGCTCGATGGTTGGAGCGGGGTTGGTTTTTTCTGTCGCGCAGGCGTGGGTTTCAGAGCGGTTTCGTGCGCCTGCCGGCGCGCGAGCTACTTCTCTTTTGCTTGTCCAAAAGAGAAGTAGCCAAGAGAAAACGACACCCCGCGGCGGCGCTTGCCGGGCATTCATGCCCGGCAAGTGCGTGAGCCGCGGCCGGGCTTTTCGAGCGGACTCCTGTCCGCGCGAAAAGGCGAGGCCATCCGTGGCCTCGCCCGCTGCGCGGCCTGATCGTCCACGCCTCACCGCCGCCGAGGGGGCCCGGAAGAGCAGGCGCGCATCGTGCGCGCCAGAAGCAACGGCAACGGCAAAAGCGAAGCGCTGCGAGATCGCGGTGCTTCGCTTTGCTATGGCTTCTGTTCTGGCCTTTGTTGTTGCTTCTGCGCGCCGGGAGCGCGCTGCTTTACCCGGGGCCCCTATGGCGCGGCGGGCGGGTGGAGGAAAGTCCGCAGGATGGCCCGCATGGATGCGGGCCAGTTTTCCGCCGGCACACGGAGGTGCCGTCGGAAAACCCCGTAACCCGCCCGCGCACCCGGAAGGCAGGATGCCTGGAGGGCGCGCCATCGGGGTGCCCCTCTCTTTGGTTACTTTCTCTCGGGCACGCGAGAGAAAGTGACTCGGGCGCCGGCAGGCGCTCGAAACCGCTTTGTCGAATGCAACAAAGTACGAGAGGCAAGCCGCCGTTCCGGCAGGAAACAAAGAGACCCGCGCAGTCATGCGCCCAACCCCGTCGCCACGCGCCCTTCCTCCAACTCGATGCGCCGCTGGCACCGCGCCGCCAGCTGCGCATCGTGGGTCACCAGCACCAGGGTGGTGCGGTGGTCGCGGTTCAGCGCGAACAGCAGGTCGGCGATGTGGTGGCCGGTGCGCTGGTCGAGGTTGCCGGTGGGTTCGTCGGCGAACAGCAGGCGCGGGCCGTGCACGAAGGCGCGGGCGATCGCCACGCGCTGCTGCTCGCCGCCGGAGAGTTGCGCGGGATAGTGCCGGCGCCGTGCGGCGAGGCCCACGGCGTCCAGTGCTTCGCGTGCCTTTGCGCGCGCCTGCGCGTCGCCTTCCAGTTCCAGCGGCAGCATCACGTTTTCCTCGGCGCTCAGCGCCGGGAGCAGGTGGAAGGACTGGAACACGAAGCCCACCAGGCGCCGGCGCAGGTCGGCGCGGGCTTCCTCGCCCAGCGTGTCCAGCGCGTGGCCGGCGAGGCGGATCGTGCCGCTGCTGGGCGTGTCCAGTCCCGCGAGCAGGCCCAGCAAGGTGGTCTTGCCGGAGCCGGAGGCGCCCACGATGGCGAAGCTCTCGCCGGCGGCGACGCGCAGGCCGACGCGGTCGAGGATCTGCAGCCTTCCCTCTGGGCCGTCCACCGACTTGCTAACATCGTGCGCTTCCAGGACCTGGTGAGGCGTGTCGCTCATGCGTCGTTTCCTGTGCTTGCTGTTGTGGCTGGCCGGCGCCGTCGTCGCGGTGCAGGCCGCGCCTGCGCGCAGCGTGCTGGTGCTGGGCGATTCGCTGTCCGCCGCGCACAACATTGCGACGGAGCAGGGCTGGGTGCATCTTCTGGAAGTCCGTCTTGGCAAGATGGTGCCGCCCTGGACCGTGGTCAATGCCAGCATCAGCGGCGAGACCTCGCTGTCCGGGCGCAAGCGCCTGCCGGCGCTGCTGGCCGCCCACAGGCCCGGCGTGGTGGTGATCGAGCTGGGCGCGAACGACGGCCTGCGCGGCCTGCCGCTGGAGCAGTTGCGCGACAACCTCGCCGCGATGATCGATGCGGCCCAGGCCGCGCATGCGCGGGTGCTGCTGCTGGGCATCGAGCTGCCGGTGAACTACGGCCCGCAGTATCGCGACGGCCTGCGCGCGGTCTACGCCGACCTCGCGAAGCGCAAGCATGCGGCGCTGCTGCCGTTCCTGCTCGACGGCGTGGCGCTGGATCCGGCCTTGATGCAGGCGGATGGCCTGCACCCGCTCGCCGCCGGCGAACCGAAGGTGCTGGAGAACGTCTGGACCGTGCTTCAGCCCCTGTTGCACCAGTAAATAGATATTTCACGCTTCCATCACCCGGTGCCCGGTTAGCTCATCGTGTTTTCACACGGATCGAGCTGGAGAGCACTTTTATGAGTGGACACGATGAGCAGGCCGGCCTGATCCTGTTGGTGGAAGACAATCGCCAGATCGCCGAGACGGTGGGCGAATTCCTGGAACGCTGCGGCTATTCGGTGGACTATGCGGCCGACGGCCCCAGCGGCCTGCATCTGGCGGTGACCGGCAGCTACGACGTGATCGTGCTGGACCTGATGCTCCCCGGCCTGGACGGCCTGGAGGTGTGCCGCAAGCTGCGCCGCGAGGCGAAGAAAGCCACTCCCGTGCTGATGCTCACCGCGCGCGACACGCTCGAAGACAAGCTGACCGGCCTGGAGGCCGGCGCCGACGACTACCTGGTGAAACCGTTCGAGGTGCGCGAGCTGGAGGCGCGGCTGCGCGCGCTGATCCGCCGCGACCGCCGCCAGGTTTCCGCCGAGGTGTTCAACGTGGGCGACATGACGCTGGATACCGCGACGCTGCGGCTGACCCGCGCGGGCCAGGAACTCACGGTGTCGCCGATCGGGCTGAAGCTGCTGGCGATACTGATGCGCGAATCTCCGCGCGTGGTGAGCCGACGCGACATCGAGCGCGAGATCTGGGGCGACATGTTGCCGGATTCCGACACCCTGCGCTCGCATCTTTACAATTTGCGGCGCATCATCGACAAACCCTTCCCGCATCCGCTGCTGCACACCATCCATTCGGCTGGTTACCGGCTCGCGGATCTGGACGCGGAAGCGACCTCGAACGTCCATATGGCGTGATGTCCGAACCACAATGAACGCGAAACATGTGCAGGGGATGACGGTGTTTCCTGCAGGGGCGTTCCGCCGGCGCATTGCGTGGGTGTTCGTCCTGCAATGCGTGGCGGCGGCGGTCGTGTGCGTGATGGGCGCATACGACGAAGCCCCGCTCGGGGCGGTGATCGCGTTGCTGATCGCGATCACCGGCCTGGGCTGGCTGGCCATCTACCGGGAGTGGCAGCCCGTCAGCACGCTGGCGCGCGTGATCCGCGACTGGCGCGAGGGCCAGTCCGACCCGTCCGCGCTGCAGCTGGCGCAACTGCCGTACAGCACCGACGCCGATCTCGCCGTGCTGGCGCACGCGCTGCACGGCTTCGCCTCGCGCCTGGCCGATTACGGCCAGCGCGAGCGCAACTTCACCCGCGACGCCAGCCATGAGCTGCGCACGCCGCTCACGGTGATACGCATGTCGGTGGACATGCTGGCCGACGAGGACGGCCTCAGCGATGCCGGCCTGCGTTCCGTGCGGCGCATCCACCGCGCCACGCGCGAACTGGAGGCGCTGGTGGAGGTGCTGCTGATACTCGCCCGCGAGTCCGACCCGGGCGGCAGCGTGGAGCAGTTCGTGGTGAACGACGTGCTGCGCCGCGAGCTGGAAACCGCACGCGAGCTGATCGCCGGCACGCCGGTGGAACTGCAACTGGAGGAGCCGGCGCGCTTCGCGCTGCGCGGTTCCACGCGCGCGTTTTCCGTGCTGTGCTGGCAGCTGATCCGCGACGCCTGCCAGAACGTGGCCGCGGGCCGCATCGTGGTGACCGTGCTGCCCGGCGCGATCACCGTGAGCCATGCGGCGGAGGCCGCGCTGGCGGTTCGCCCCGGCGGCGAACAGCTCAGCTTCGAACTGGCGATCGCCAAGCGCATCAGCGACCGCTTTGCGTGGCCGCTGGAGCTGCACGCGGCGGGCAAGGCCGGCGTGGCCGCCCGGGTGCATTTCCCGGACCCCCTGCCGGTGGCGGCCTGAGGCGTCCCGCAGGGCGCGGGCCCGGCGGGACGCAGGCGGCCGTTACTGCTTCAGCGCGGGACTCACCGCGAACGCGCAGCCGGTCCTGGCCTTCACCTCGTCCAGCGTCACGCCGGGGTTCAGCTCGATCAGGGTGAGGCCCTTGCCTTTCTCGACCGCGAACACGCACAGGTCGGTGATGATCAGGTCCACGCATTCCTTGCCGGTGATCGGCAGCTCGCACGCGTCCTTGATCTTCGGCGAGCCGTCCTTCGCGCAGTGCTCCATCAGCACCACCACGCGGCGCACGCCGCTCACCAGGTCCATCGCGCCGCCGGGGCCCTTCACCATCTTGCCGGGCACCATCCAGTTGGCGAGGTCGCCGGTGGCGGAGACTTCCATGCCGCCCAGGATCGACAGGTTGATGTGGCCGCCGCGGATCATCGCGAACGAATCGGCGCTGGAGAAGAAGCTGGAGCCGGGCAGGGTGGTGATGGTCTGCTTGCCCGCGTTGATCAGGTCGGGATCGACCTGCTCCTCGCTGGGGAACGGGCCGATGCCGAGCAGGCCGTTCTCCGACTGCAGCACCACGTCCATGCCTTCCGGGATGTAGTTCGCCACCAGGGTGGGGATGCCGATGCCCAGGTTCACGTAGAAACCGTCGCGCAATTCCTTCGCGGCGCGCTGCGCCATCGCGGTGCGCGTGGGGTTTTCCTTGCCGGTGTTCGCGCCGGCGAGGGTGCGGATCTCGATGCGCTTCTCGTACTTCGCGCCCTGGATGATGCGGTCCACGTAGATGCCCGGCACGTGGATGTTGTTCGGGTCCAGCTCGCCCACCTCGACCAGGTGTTCCACCTCGGCCACGCAGATCCTGCCGCAGGTGGCGATCATCGGGTTGAAGTTGCGCGCGGTTTCGCGGAACACCAGGTTGCCGAGGCGGTCACCCTTCCACGCCTTCACGATGGAGAGGTCGGCGGTGATCGCCTCCTCCAGCACGTATTCCTTGCCGTCGAACACCTTGGTTTCCTTGCCCTCGGCCAGCTTGGTGCCAAACGCGGTGCGCGTGTAGAAACCGGGGATGCCGGCGCCGCCGGCGCGCAGCTTCTCGGCCAGCGTGCCCTGCGGGGTGAGGTGGAGCTCCAGTTCGCCCGCCAGCACCTGGCGCTCGAATTCCTTGTTCTCGCCCACGTAGGAGGCGTACACGCGCTTCACCTGGTGGGTCTTCAGCAGCGGGCCCATGCCGAAATCGTCCACGCCGGCGTTGTTGCCCACGATGGTCAGCCCCTTGGTGCCGGCTTCGAGCAGCGCGCCGATCAGGTTCTCGGGAATGCCGCACAGGCCGAAACCGCCGGCCGCGATCGTCATGTTGTCGACCAGCAGGCCGTCGAGCGCTTCCACGGCCGTCGCGTAGACCTTGTCCATTGCCTTGCCTTTGTGGGGAGAACCAGCTGCCAAGGATACGACGGATTGCCACCCGCCCGTGTTGTACGAAGGTATCAGGCCCTTGCGCGACGGTTGTGGATGTGCTTGACGACAAACATTTACGCGTGTAAACATAACTCCACTTACAGACGTAAACGGTACGCCATGGCAATCAGCGAAGCCGAAGCGGTGGTGATGGAAGTGCTGTGGCGCGCGGCGCCGCGCAGCGCCGAGGAGATCCTCGCGGAAGTGGGGCCGGCGCAGGACTGGCAGGAGGGCACGGTGAAGTCCCTGCTCAACCGCCTGCTGAAGAAGAAGGCGGTGAAGGCCGAGAAGGACGGGCGCCGCTACCTCTACACGCCGCTGCTGAGCCGCGAGAAGTACGTGTCGCAGGAGAGCAAGGGCCTGCTCGACCGCCTGTTCGACGGCCGCGTGGCGCCGCTGGTGGCGCACTTCTCCGAGCAGCGCAAGCTCAGCCGCAAGGACGTCGCCGAACTGCGCAAGCTGCTGAAGGAGCTTGACGATGAATGACGTGCAGATGCCGGATCTCGGGTCGCTGGCGGCGGCGTGGGCCACGCGCGGCTGGCTGGCCTTGCTGGCCTTCACCGCGGCGGTGCTGATCGTCGCCGCGCTGCGCAAGCCGATCCGTCGCTGGTTCGGCGCCGAGCGTGCGTTCCAGTCGTGGCTGTTGCCGCCGCTGGCCGTGCTGGCCAGCCAGTTGCCGCACGCCGCCACGTCGCCGGCGCCGCTGCCGCCGCTGGTGTATGCCATCACTTCGGCGGTCGGCGCGCCGGCACCGCATGCAGCCGTCGCCGGCCATGTCGGCTGGCACGGCGTCGCCTTGCTGCTGTGGCTGGCGGGCGTCGTCGCCGCGCTCGGGTTCGCCGTCCTGGCGCAGCGTCGTTACCGCAGGCGCCTGCACGGGGCGACGCCCATGGCCGATGCGTCGGCGCCGCGGCCGGTGCTGCGTGCCGCGAGCGCCGACGTGGGCCCGGCCCTGGTCGGCGCATGGCGCAGCCGCATCGTGTTGCCGGCCGACTTCCGGCAACGCTACGACGCGACGGAGCAGGCGCTGATCCTCGCCCACGAGGCCGCCCATGCGCGCCGCGGCGACGGCTGGTGGTCCCTGCTCGCCCAGATGCTTGCCGCTTTGCTGTGGTTCCACCCGCTGGCCTGGTGGGCGCTCGCCGCGCTGCGCCACGACCAGGAGCTGGCCTGCGATGCCGTGGTCCTGCGCGAACACGGCACGCACCGCCGCAGCTATGCGAACGCGATGTTGAAAACCCGGTCGGTCGCGCTCGCGCTGCCGGTGGGTTGCGCGTGGTCCCCCCGTCATCCACTTACGGAGCGTATCGCCATGTTGAAGCAGCAACCGGTTTCCCTCCTGCGTCGGCGTTCCGGCGCCGCCGCCCTCGCGCTGATGATCGCCATGGGCGCAGGTGCGGCGTATGCCGCCACGGCGCCAGCCGCGACAGCGCAGGCAAACCAGGCTGCGGCGCCGGATCGATACACGCTGAAGCTGGACGTGTCGTTCGACGGCAAGGCCCCCTCGCAGCATTTCAAGCTTTGCCTGAAACCCGGCGAATACGCCCACGTGAACGGAGTCAGCACGGGCGTGCCGCCGTGGGAAGGGCGCATTACCGTGCTGCCGGCGCCGCAGGGGCAGATCGAGGTGCGCGGCGACGTGAGCGGGGGCGGCATCGACAAGGCGGTGCATCCCATCGTGCGCACCTTGCCGGGGCAGCGGGCCACGATCCAGGTCGGCGAACACATCGCCACCGGCAAGCAGGGCGATGCGTCGGATACCGACAAGGAAAGAAGCATCAAGCTGGAGGTGACGCCGACCTCCGGCTGTTGAGCCAACGCACGAAGTATGGCTAGCGCGGCTCGCTATACTGCCCATGTTGTCCCCAGGGAAGAATCTCGTGAAGCCGCGCCGCCTGTTGCTTGCCCTTGCCGCGTCCGGAGTCGCCGCGATGAGCCATGCCGCCGTGCCGCCCGTGCTGGTGATCCATGGCGGTTCCGGGGTCATCACGCACGATCTCACTCCGGCGAAGGAGAAGGCGATACGTGCCGCGCTGGCGAAGGCGCTGGAGAACGGCTACGCGGCGCTGAAGGCCGGCAAGAGCGCGGTGGCCGTGGTGAGCGCGGCGATCGTGGTGCTGGAGGACGATCCGAACTTCAACGCCGGCAAGGGTGCGGTGTTCACCCACGACGGGAAGAACGAACTGGACGCGGCGATCATGGACGGCGACACGCGCCGCGCCGGCGCGGTGGCCGGCGTGCAGCGGATCGGGAACCCGATCCTGCTGGCGCGCGCGGTGATGGAGAAGACTCCCTACGTGATGCTCTCCGGCCGGGGCGCGGAGGCGTTCGCGCAGAGCATCGGCATGCCGCTGGTCGATCCCTCGTACTTCCGCACCGAGGAGCGCTGGCAGCAACTGCAGAAGGCGCTCAAGGAAGACAGCGCCGGCAAGCCGCACGCGGACGACGAGACCACGAAACACTTCGGCACCGTGGGCGCGGTGGCGCTGGACACGGATGGCCATCTCGCCGCCGGCACCTCCACCGGCGGCATCAACGACAAGCGCTGGGGGCGCATCGGCGATTCGCCGATCATCGGCGCCGGCACCTACGCGAACAGCGACTGCGCGGTGTCCGCCACCGGCTGGGGCGAGTACTACATCCGCACGGTGGCGGCGCACGCGATCTGCATGCAGGTGAGCCAGATGCGCGTGCCGCTGAAGCGCGCCGCGGCGGTGGTGATCAACCAGGAGATACCCGCGCTGGGCGGCAACGGCGGCGCGATCGCGCTGGATGCGCACGGCAATATCGCGATCCCGTTCAACACCGACGGCATGTACCGCGGCTGGATCGACGCCAGCGGCGTGCCGCACGTGGCGATCCACGGCGACGAGGACGACGGCAGCTCCGCGCCGCCCGCGCCCGCGCCGGCCGACAGCACGGGCGACGCCGGCGGGCAGGCGCAATAGCGCGCGCGGGCGCGAAGCGTGTTGCCGGACTCGTTCGAAAACGATGGGCGCACGGTGTGCCGCTACGGAAGCTTCTGCAACTGCGTCGCGGAAAGCTCGCCGCTGATGCCGTGGCGGCTGCCGTCGGCGCGGATCAGCAGGGTGCGCGGCGTCTCGCCGCCCCAGTTCGGGTCGAGCAGGTAATCCAGCCGCTCCGGCGCGGCTTCGGCATAAGCGCGCGCGGGATAGCCGTCCATGTGCATGGCGTCGAGGCGTGCGGCGATCTCCGCGCGCCGGGCGATGCTGTCGGTGGCCACGGTGACCAGCTCGATCTCGCGCGGGTGCGCGCGCTGCAGCTTCGCCAGCGCCTGCATGTTCGCCTCGCAATACGCGCAGTCCAGCGCCCACACGGCGAGGATGCGCACGCCGCGGGCGGGCGGCTTGAGCAGGGCCGGTACCTGGTCCGCTGCCAGCGGCGCGAGCGTGCCGGCATGGGCGGAAAGCGGCAGCGCCAGGGCGAGCAGGGTGGCCAGCAACAGGTGGCGCATCACGGGGCCCCGGCAGGAATCAGGCGGAAACCGGCGGCGGTGTTCCACGCCACGAACGCCCGGCCCTGCCGCAGCAGCAGTTGCGGCGAGCCTACCGCGGCGGTCGATGCGGCAATGCCGTGCGCCGCGCCGAAATGCAGGCCGCCATCGTCGGAGCGGCGCAGCATCAGCGTGTAGCCCTGCGCGTCCACCTGGTTCCACGCCAGCCACACGGTCTTGCCCTGCGCCGCCACGTCGGCGTGGCTGGCGCCGGGGCCGCCGATCTTCAGCGCGTGCCGTGGCGGATGGCCGGGATCGAGCTGGCCGTACCAGATCGCTGGGCCGTGCTTCGCCTCGTACCACACCGCGTGGCGCACGCCGTCGGCAGCGATCGCCAGCCCGGGGCCGTGATGCGGGCAGGCGGCGATCTGCCAGTCGTCGAAGGTGGCGCGCTCGGCGTGCGGCTGCTCGCCGTTCGTGGGCAGCAGGGCGTACGCGTGGTCGCGGATGTTGTCGCCGTAGACGCCGCGGAAGAATGCGGCCACCTCGCCTTGCGGCGTGCGTGCCAGCGCGATGCGGCAGCATTCGCAGGAGTTGTCCATCAGCTTGCGCTCGGGCGCGAAGCTCTTGCCGGCATCGTCCGACCAGCTGTAGTACACCGCGGCGCCCAGGTAGGGCCGGCCGTGCGACTGCGCCGCCAGCATGTCGCGCTTGTCGATCCAGGCGATCACCACGCGGCCCTGGCCGTCCACCGCCAGGGCGTCGAAACGGTGGGTGATCTCGGCGCGGTCGTGGTGCACGGTGACCGGCGTAGTGAAGTGCGCACCGCCGTCCGTCGAGCGGGCGAAGCGCACGAAGCCGGTCCAGGGTTTCGCCCGCGGCTGCGACCAGCTCACGTAGATCTCGTCGTGGGAGCCGAACGCGATCTTCGGCCGGTTCTCGCCCTCGGCGTAGATCGGTTCGGCCACGGCGTTGACGTCCGCCGGGGCGCTCAGCGTCTTGCCGAGGTCGTCGGAATGGCGCAGGCGCACGTGGCCGCCCGCCGTATCCACCACCCACAGCCGGCCCTGCGCGTCGAAGGCGGCGCTGGCGCCCAGCTCGGGCCCGTGGGACATCTTCATGCCGGCCATGTCGTGGGCCGCGGCGGTGGAGGCGAGCAGGCAGCAGAAGAGGAAGGTCAGCGTGCGCATGAAGGGTTCCGGGGCGCCGGGTCAGAGTTCCCAGTGCAATTCGCCGAACCAGGTGCGTCCGGCATAGGGATGGTAGACCCAGTAATGTTCGTTGGTGAGGTTGTCCACGCCCAGCGACGCGGTCCACTGCGGCGCGAAGCGCCAGCGCAGCTTGGCGTCGGCCACGGTGAAGCTGCTCACCGCGCCATAGGTATCCACGAGGTCGCTGTTGTCCAGCGTGCCGTATTGGCGGCCGGAGCGGCGCAGCCCCAGCGAGGCGTCCCAGCCGGGTGCGAAGCGCCAGTCGGCAAACAGCGTTGCGCGCAGGCGCGGGATGCGCGGGAAGGTCTTGCCATCCGCCTTCGGGAACTGCCGGTCGCGCAAGGTGGTGGCCTGGTTCCAGGCGACGCTGGCGGTGAGGTCCACGGGAGCGCCGCCCAGGTCGGTCAGCACCAGTTCGCCCTCGACGCCGCGCGTGCGCACCTTGTCGATGTTCTGCACGCTGGTGACCGGCACGGGCAGGGTGATGTCGGTCTGCGAATACAGCGTGTCGGCCACGCGGTCCTGGTACAGCGACACGCGCCAGTGGCCGTGCTGCAGCGTGCGGGTCAGGCTGAGGTCGGTGGACCAGTCGCGCTCGGGCTGCAGGTTCGGATCGTTGTTGACGATGGAGCCGCCCGAGATGGAGCCCTGGAACAGTTCCTCGACGGAGGGGTAGCGCACCGCCTTGCCCCAGGACAGGCGCAACTGCCAGTCGCTGGCGAAATCCCAGTTCAGCGCGGCCTTGGGCGAGAAATCGCTGCGCTGGCGCGAGGGATAGCCCAGCGCGGCGCCGGCCGAGGCCCGCAGGCCGCCGTAGGCGCGCCATTGCTCCCAGCGCCCGCCCGCGGTCAGCGCCCAGGCCTCGGCGAAGCTCCACACGTCCTGCAGGTACAGCGCGCGGGTCTGCGTGCGGCCGCCATAGGCGCTGACCTGCGGGCCGTCGGCGGGGCCGCGCCAGTTGCTGGCGGCGCGCACGCGCGAATCCAGCCGGTAGCGGTCCACGTGCGCGCCGGCGTACAGCATGTTCGCGTCGCCCAGCGGGCCGGAGCTGCGCAGGTCGAGCGTGCTCCAGCCGGAACCGCCCATGTCGGCCACCGTGCCGGGGCCGCTCCATGCGCTGCCGGCTGACGAGCCGGCGGCGTCGTGTTCGAGGTTGCGCGCGTAGTCGTAATGGCTGGCCACCGCATCCCAGCGCCAGTCGTTGTCGAAACGGCCGTGCAGTTCGGCGCCGTAGAGCACGTGGGTCTGGTCGGTGCTGCTGGGCGCCAGGCCGCTGGCCGGCAGCGTCCAGACCTTGCCGCCGGCGAGGATGGTTCCGCCGTACACCGGCTGCCCGGCGGCGTCGCGGATCAGGCTGCGGGTGCTGTCGAAGGCGTTGTTGTGCCACCAGCCCAGGGTGAACAGCGCGCCGACCTGGCTGCCGAGGTCCACGCCGACCTGCAACGCGGCCTGGGTCTGCCGGGTGTGCTCGATGCTGTTCGCGCCGTAGACCAGGCGCGGCGTGCCGTTGGGATTGCGGTCCAGCGTGGCGCCTTCGACCGGCACCGCGTTGGCCGCGTTGCCGCCCGCCTTGGCGGTGGCGTACTGCATGGGCTGGCCGTGGTTGTCGAGCTGGTTGAGCGAGAGCAGCCAGCGCCAGCGGCCCTGCCGGTCGCCGAGCTGGGCGGCGAGGCGGTGGCCGTCGTAGTGGCCGCCGGCGCCGTAGCGGTCGCCGTAGTCCTGGCTGAAGTACTGGACGTCGGCGCTGGCGGTCAGCCGGTCGGGCAGGCGGGTGTGGATCAGCACCGTGGTTCCGATGGAGTTGCCGGGATACAGCGCCGAGTAGGGGCCGTACAGCACGTCCACCGCGCCGATTTCCGTGGGCGCCACCATGCCCCAGCGCGGCGCGCCGTCCCAGCTGTTGCTCATCAGGTTGGAGAGCAGCAGGCCGTCGGCATAGAGCAGGCTGCGCGCGTTCTGCAGCGTGCCGCTGTTGCGGCCGCTGATCGTGGCGTTGGGGTCGCCGATGTAGCGCTGGCGCACCTGCAGGTTCGGCGCGTAGCGCAGCGCGTCGGCGCTGGTGGTCAGGTTCTGCTGCTGCAGGCGCTGCTGCGATATGCGCACGGTCACGCTGGGCGTGTTCAGCACCGCGGTGTCGCTGGCGTGCACGTGGATGGGGGCCAGCGTGGTGGATTGCGGCGGTTCGGCGGCGAAAGCCAGTCCGCCGGCGGCAGCCAGCAGCAGGGCGGCAGGGAAACGGGTGTCCAAGCGGAAAGCCTTGACCATGGTCCAAGGTTTCAAGCTTAGTCGCGTTTCGCGGCAGCGGGAAATGACGGGTTGTCGCAGTCGCCTGCTACGCCGGATGCCGGTGGACCCGCGGCCGGCGGAGTCATGCGCCCGGGGGCCGACGCCGCTTGCGACGCCGGACCGCGCGTGGCCGCGCCGCTTCCGGCAGCGGTTGCGTGGCGCTCAGTGCTCGTCCTGGGGGCGTTCGCGCACCGGGTGCTTGCCCAGCTTGCGCTGCAAGGTGCGCCGGTGCATGCCCAGCCGGCGGGCGGTCTCCGAGATGTTGCCGCTGCATTCCGTGAGCACGCGCTGGATGTGCTCCCACTCCAGGCGGCGCAGGGCCAGCGGCGCTTCCGGGGCGTCGGGCAGGTCTTCCTCGTCGCCTTCGCCGTTGTCGCCGTCGAGCAGGGCGCGCACCACGGCATCGGCGTCCACCGGCTTGGCGAGGTAGTCGTGGGCGCCGCGCTTGATCGCCTCCACCGCGGTGGCGATCGAGGCGTAGCCGGTGAGCAGCAGGATGCGCATGTCCGGCACCAGCGAGTGCAGCTCGGGAATCAGCCGCAGGCCGTTCTCGTCGCCCAGCTTGAGGTCGAGCACGCAGTAGCGCGGCTGCTGGCGGCGCGCCAGCATGCGCGCGTCGCCCAGGTTGGTGGCCGAGATCACCTCGAAGCCGCGCGAGGTCAGCGCGCGGGTCAGCACGCGCACGAAGGTGGCGTCGTCGTCCACCAGCAGCAGGGGACGGTTGGAGGCAGGGGTGGCTTGCTCGCTCATTGGAGTGTTCCGGACAGGCTGATTCGTACCATTCTTGCCGCTCGCGAAGGAACTTGCACGTGCATGGTGCTGGCGGCGCTCAATGCCGCGAGATGACCGCCAGCGGCAGGCGCAGGCAGACTACCGCGCCTTCGGCGGTGTTGGAGGCCACCAGTTCGCCGTTGAGGCGCTCGGCGGTGGCGGCCGCGAGGGTGAGTCCTATGCCCAGGCCGGTCTGCTTCTGCGAATGGCCCAGCCCGGCATTGCCTTCGGTGCTGGAGAAGCCGGGGCCGCGATCGATCACCCGGAACTGCAGCCAGCCTTCCTCGCGCCCCGCCTGCAGCCGCACCTCGCGGGAGTCGCGCAGCGCGGATGCGTCGGCGGCGTTGTTCAGCAGGTTCAGCAGCCCGTGCCGCAGGCCGGGCGGGACGCGCAGCGGCAGCTGCGCGACGTCCTCGTCCAACTGCAGCTCCAGCTCGGCCTCGGGGCGCAGCAACTGGAAGCGCTCGGTGCAACTGCGCAGGAACTGCGTCACGTCCATGCGTTCGGGTTCCTGCGAGAGCTGGGCGCGGCCGAACGCCACCATTTCGCGCAGGATGTCGCGGCAGCGGTCCACCTGCCCCTCAAGCAGGGAGAGATCCTCCGCCAGCTCCACGTCGCCGGCGTGTTCGCGGCGCAACTCGGGCAGCAGCGTGCGCATGGTGGACAGCGGCGTGTTGAGTTCGTGCGCGGCGCCCGCCGCCTGCGTCGCCATGGCGAGGATGCCCTCGTCGCGCAGCGCGCGTTCGTGCACGCGCTGCGTTGCGATCTGCTGCATGCGCAGGGCGCGCGCCAGCCGGTTGATGAAGAAGCCCAGCAGCACCGCGGTGATGACGAAGTTCACGCCCATGCCCGCCACGTGCAGCGGGAAACCGTTGTGCATGCCGTCCTGCATCGGCAACGGCACGTACCAGTACATCAGCAGCAGGTAGGCGGTGGCGGCGATGACCGCCACCGCGAAGATCGCGCGGATCGACAGCGCGGCCGCGGTGAGCGCGATCGGCACCAGCAGCAGGGTGACGAAGGGATTGCTGGCGCCGCCGGTGAAGTACAGCAGCACGCCCAGCACCAGGGTATCCATCACGATGTGGGCGATCGTTTCCCCCTCGCTCACCGGCCACGAGCGGGCGAGCCGCCACGCGGCCAGCACCGAGAACACCGCGAGCAGCCCGATGCAGGCCAGCAGCGGCAGCAGCGGGATGGCCAGGTGCAGCCAGAACGCGGACACCAGCACCGCCACGCTCTGGCCGCCGATCGCGCACAGGCGCAGCCACGCCAGCGTGCGCGCCAGCGCCAGCGGGCCTATGCGGTTCTTGATCGGGCGATGCGGCATGCGGTCCATTCCGTTGCCGTGGGGGCCCGCCATGGTACCGCGACGGGCCGTCCGATCAGGGCGTGTCGAATTCCTCGCTGCGCACGGCGGGCAGGGGTTCGCGTGCCGCCGCGCTGGCGTGGCTGGCCGACAGCTTCCGCATCAGCGGCAACACCGCCAGCGCGATCACGGTGCAGCCCACGCCGACCATGCCCAGCTTGTTGAACAGGTTGGTGTAGATGGCCAGCGACTGCACAGGATCGTTGAGGCCTGCGGGGATGTGCGCGAAGTTGGCCACCACGCTGCCCAGGTACTGCGAGATGCCGGAGGCGACGAAGTAGGCGCCCATCATGAAGCCGCCCATGCGCGCGGGCACGTAGCGGGCGATCATCGCCAGGCCCAGGCCGGACACCAGCAGTTCGCCCAGCGAGTACAGGCCGTAGCCCCACACCATGATCCACGACGATACCTGGCCGTTCACCGCCCAGTGCGCGCCCACGCCGTAGATGAAGAAGCCCCCGGCCACTGCCGCGAAGCCCCAGGCGAACTTGGCGGCGACGGAAATATCCTTGCCCATGCGGCCCAGCGCGTTGTAGATGAACACCAGCACCGGGCTCAGCAGCACGATCCAGATCGCATTGAGCGACTGGAACTGCTCGGGAATCCAGGTCAGCACATGCCAGCCGAACAGGCTGAAATCCAGGTTCACGTTCTTCTGCGCGAACAGGTTCAGCGAGGTGGACATCTGCTGGTAGAAGATGAAGAAGAAGATCGTCTGCACCGTCAGCACCAGCGCGGCGATCAGCCCGGCGCGCTCGTCGCGATGGCTGGAGCGGATCAGGTGCGCGAAGATGCCGAGCACCACCACGCCGGCCAGGTACACGCAGATGCGCGCAATCAGCTCGCTCTGCAGGATGAACGCCGAGACGAACACCATCGCCAGGGCGCCGGCCAGCACGCCGACCAGCTTCTTGAGGTCGACGGGGGCATTGTCGGCCGGCGAGCCGATGTGCCGCAGCGTGCGGCTCATCAGCGCATAGTTCGCCAGGCCCAGCAGCAGGCCCACCGCGCACGCGCCGAACGCGGTATGCCAGCCCCACTCGTCGCCGAAGTGGGTGCCCACGTAGTCGCGGATCCACGGCGTCAGCAGCATCGAGATCGTCGAGCCGATGTTCACCGCCATGTAGTAGATCGTGAATGCGCTGTCGATCTTGGTGTCGTCGCCCTCGTAGATCTTGCGCACCAGGTTGCCGGCGTTCGGCTTGAACATGCCGTTGCCGACGATGATCACGCCCAGCGCGATGTACAGGAACGACGCGTTCTCGGTGGGAAACCACAGCAGCGCGTAGCCCAGCATCAGCACCATCGCGCCGATGCGCATGGTGCGGCGTGTGCCGATCAGCTTGTCGCCCACCCAGCCGCCGATCGCCGGCGTCACGTAGATCAGCGCCGCGGCGGCGCCCCACACCAGGTTCGCCTTGGTGTCGACGAAACCCAGCTTCTTCATCATGTAGGTGACCATCAGCACCTGCATGCCGTAGAAGCCGAAGCGCTCCCACATCTCGATCAGGAAGACGGTACTGAACGACCGTGTTTGCGAAACGGGGGGATTCTGGATTGCCATGCATCGATTCCGTGCTGATGGGTACAACGGCCGCGCAGGCGCGACCGGCGAGTCGCGGCGCTGAACGCAACCACAACCGGCGAAGGGTAACCCATCCGTCATTCCCGCTTCGTTGCGCCGCAATATCCCGTGCCCCGTTCCGGAGGGCGCGGCGCCGGTCTGTGGCATCATGCCCGTTTGGCCCGCGTTGCCGGGCATCCCTCACCGGAGACCCGTTTCCCATGCCAGGCCAAGGATTCCGCGGCGACCCGCGTCAACTCTGGAGGGCGTTCCGCTGGTCGATGCTGGGCCTGCGCGCAGGCTGGCGGCACGAGGCCTCGTTCCGGCTGGAGGCGATGCTGGCGGTGGTGTTGATCCCGCTGGGGCTGTGGCTGGGCGAGGGCGCGCTGGAAAAACTCGCGCTGGTGGGACCCGCCTTCCTGGTGCTCTCGGCCGAGCTGCTCAATTCCGCGGTCGAGGCCGTGGTGGACAAGGTCAGTCCCGAATTCCACGAACTGGCCGGTCGCGCCAAGGACATGGGTTCGGCCGCCGTGTTCCTGCTGCTGGTGCTGATGGTGTTGAGCTGGGGGCTGGTGCTGGGGCTGCGCTGAGGTCGATTGCGCCGTCCGCCCGGGGATGTTGCAATGGCCTTCCCCGCAAAGGAGCCCCGCCATGAAACTTCTGCGCAATCTCGTGCTGTTGCTGCTGGCCTTCGGCCTCGCCGGCTGCGGCTACAACGCCATGCAGCGGCAGGACGAGGCGGTCAAGGCGGCATGGTCGGAAGTGCTCAACCAGTACCAGCGCCGCGCCGACCTGGTGCCGAACCTGGTGGCCACGGTGAAGGGCTACGCGCAGCACGAGGAGAAGGTGTTCACCGAGGTGGCCGACGCGCGCGCCAAGGTGGGCAGCATCCAGGTGACGCCGGAGCTGGCGAACGATCCGCAGGCGCTGGCGAAGTTCCAGGCGGCGCAGGGCGAGCTGGGCAATGCGTTGTCGCGCCTGATGGCGGTGAGCGAGAACTACCCCACGCTGAAGGCGGACGGCCTGTTCCAGAACCTGCAGGCGCAGCTGGAAGGCACCGAGAACCGCATCACCGTGGCGCGCCAGCGCTACGTGCAGACGGTGCAGGACTACAACTCGATGATCCGCACCTTCCCGAACAACCTCACCGCCAAGATGTTCGGCTACACCGTGAAGCCGAACTTCAGCGTGCAGAACGAGCAGGCGATCTCCACCGCGCCCAAGGTCGACTTCGGCGGCTCCGCTCCGGCACCCGCCGCCTCGGCGCATTGAAATGAGCCTGCGCCGCCCGCGGACCTGGTGGGCGTGGCTGCTGGTGGCGCTGCTGCTGCCGTCGCTGCTGCATGCCGATGCCGCGGTGCCCAAGCTCGCGCGCCACGTCACCGATCTCACCGGCACCCTGAGCGCGCAGCAGGTGGACCAGCTGGATGCGCAACTGGTGGCGCTGGAGAAGGCCAAGGGCGCGCAACTGGTGGTGCTGATGGTAGGCAGCACCGCGCCGCAGGACCTCGAGGGCTATTCGCTGGACGTGGCGATGGCGAACAAGGTCGGCCGCAAGGGCACCGACGACGGCGTGCTGCTGCTCGTCGCCAAGGACGACCGCGCCGTGCGCATCGAGGTGGGCGCGGGGTTGGAAGGGGCGATTCCCGACGCGGCCACGGCACGCATCATCCGCGAATACATCACGCCGAAGTTCCGCACCGGCGACTACTACGGCGGCATCCAGGACGCGGTCGGCGCACTCACCCAGCTGATCGACGGCGAACCCCTGCCGCCGCCGGTGCAGGGCGCGCCACGCGAACAGCGCGGCCTGGATCTCAACAGCCTGCTGGGCATCGGCTTCTTTGCCTGGATCTTCCTGCGCGGCATCCTGGGGCGCACGCACGCCCTCGTGCGCGCACCGGTGGGCGGGCTGGTCATCGGCGGCCTGTTCTGGCTGATCGCGTCCGCGGGCATGGGCATCTTCGGCGGCATCGTGGGCGGCCTGCTGATGCTGCTGCCCGCCGGCGCCGGCCGTTCGATCGGCGGCGGCGGCTGGGGCGGATTCGGCGGCTGGGGCGGTGGCGGCTTCGGTGGAGGCGGCAGTTTCGGCGGCGGTGGCGGTTTCAGTGGAGGCGGCGGCAGCTTCAACGGCGGCGGCGCCTCGGGGAGGTGGTGACGTGGCCCTCCTGCAACGCGTGTTTGCGAATCTGTGCGAAAGCTGGTTCCAACTGCATCGACGCTTCCCGCCCACCCTGCTGGACGAGATGGCCGCAGCGGTAGCCGAGGGCGAACGCACGCATCTCGGCGAAGTGCGCGTGGCCGTGGAATCGCGGCTGGCGCCGCTGGCCGTGCTGGAAGGCCTGGATGCGGCCACGCGCGCCCGCCAGGTGTTCGGCCAGCTCGGCATCTGGGATACCGAGCACAACAACGGCGTGCTGGTGTACGTGCTGCTGGCCGAACACCGCATCGAGATCGTCGCCGACCGCGGCATCGCCCGCCATGTCACGCCGGAAGAATGGGCGGCGACCTGCACCCACATGCGCGACGCCTACGCGCGCGGCCAGTGGCGCGAAGGCAGCCTGCAAGGCATCGCCGACGTGCACGCCCTGCTGCGACGGCATTTCCCCGGCGACGGCAACAGTCGACCAGACGAATTGCCGGATCGGCCGGTGTTGCTTTAACGAAGAGCTTCTGGAAGCCCGTGCTTTGTAAATGAAAAGGCGCCTGATTCCAGGCGCCTATGGGTTCGATAGTGCATAGCTCAGTCGTTCGATTTTGCGGCTATCAACTTGAGACCATCCGGCCATTTGTTGGTTATTTCGCAAATGGCCTGCCTGTTCCCGCAGTCGAAGAAGTCTCCACCACTTTCAATGCAAGCTTGATAGAGCGACGCACAATCGAGGTGTGCGAGGGCTTTTGGTGCATAGGTCACCGATACACCGGTCAGAACGACTAGAGCCACGAAAGGTAGCGCAGCTTTCATTGTTTCCTCCTGGCAGTTGAAGTGATCCTCGTCGAAACGTTGTCAGGTACCCGTCGCACATACCGGCGGCGCGTGAGCGCCGCCGGTTCTGTGGCTTAGAACGAGAAGTCGTACTTGACCCCCAGTCGGACGTAACGCGGCGGCGTATAGCCCAAGGTGCCACCGTAGATCGTGTTGGCGGTGTTCAGGCCATCCGTTGAGCTTTCGTTGATCGTGGTGGTCTTCTGGCTGTTAGTCACGTTGAACACGTTCAGTTCGAAGGCCAGCTTGTGGTCAGCGAATGCCGGGCGGTAGGAAACGCCCAGATCGAGCTGATAGGTCCACGGGAGTGTGCCGACGGCGCCGCGCGGCGAAACCTTGCCGTAGCAGACGTGGTAGGCGCCGATGCCATTGGAGGTCATGTAGCCGCTCGGATCGGTGTCCTTGCCATTGGCGTTGGGCCACCACGCACCGAGGCAGTTCTTCGGACGGCCGGAGTTGGCGGTCAGCGTGCCGCTGAGCATCCATTCCGGCGTGACCTGCCAGTAGCCGAATGCACGCAGCTGGTGGCGGCGGTCGTTCGGCAGGTTGCCGTTGGCGAATTGCATGAACTCCGGGAAGTCCCAGTCCTGCGAGCTGGCGACGTCGGCCTGTGCGAGATCGGACTTGATCTGGCCTTCGGTGTTGCCGTAGCTGTGCGACCAGGTGTAGTCGAAGCGGCCGTACCAGGTGCCGTCAAACGGGTGCTCAAGATAGGCATTGATCTGGGTGTACTTGCGCTTCGCCTTGGGCATGCCCAGGTCGGCGGCGCTGAGCTGCACGTGGATCAGACGAGTGGTGTTCACGCTGCCGTCGGCGTTGTGATACGGGGCCGTGTAAAAGTCCGCACTCTTGCCTGGATTGAAGATCACGCCGGGATAGGGGATGCCGTCTGCGCAATCGTCGACATCGCTGTATTCGCCGTCGAACAGGTTGTGGTCCGCCATGAACTTGCAGACGGGGCGAGGATCGGAGGTGTCGTCCACCTGCGATTCCAGGCGGCGCAGGATTCCCCTCACGCCCGCCGTCCAGTTGGCGGACAACTGTTGGTCTGCGCCGATGATCAACTCATCCTGGGTATGCGACTTCAGGTTGTTGATGCGCGCGGTACGCGGATCGCGGGGCTGGCCAAACTCGGCATTCGGCGAGAGAACGCCGGTCAGCGCGGTCAAGCCGGTGGGCAGGTCGGTACTCGGGTCGATGCCGGTGAACGAGTACCACTGGGTGGTATTCAGGGAGCCGCCGGCGCCACGCACGGCCACGCCATTCGGCAGCGCGAGGTAATAACGGCCGAGGTTGGCGTAGATCTTCAGCGACGAATCGCCATGCACGTCCCAGCTGGCGCCCAGGCGCGGTGCCCACTGGTTCTTCTGCTCCATGAACACCTTGCCGGCGCTGTTGTAGTTCTTGAACGACTCGTTGCGCAGGCCGATGTAGCCCAGCCAGCGATCCGTGATCTGCCAGTGGTCTTCGAGGTAGTACGCACTCAGCTCGGTCTTGTAGTTGCCGCCCAACTTGTGGGTGATCAGGCGGACCACGCCGTTCGGGTAGGTACCCTGGGTGGCACCCGGCGGCAGCGCGCCAGCCGGCTCGTAGCGCCAGTAACCGCCGTACTTGTCCTCGTTGGCGTACATCTCGCCCGTGACCGACTTCAGCGTCTGGTTGTCGATGCCCGCACGCAGGTCATGCGAACCCAGGCGGTATTCGACGTCGAGGCGGTAACCATCCGTCTTGTCCGACTTGCCGGTGGAGAGGTTTCCGTACGGCTGGTAGTTGTGCATCTGGTTTGCCACCGGGCTGGCGGCGTTGGCGCGCACCAACGGGAAGTCCGGCGCGATGGTCATGTTGGGGTTGTAGCCCTTGGTCTGACCATAGAGCGCCGTGACCGTCAGGTCGTCCGTGAGGTACCCGGTGTACTTGCCCACGTACAGGGAGTTGTTGTTTTTCGTCGCACTGACGGTGGCCGGCGTGCCAGCGCGATGTGTCAGCGTGGTGTAGTCGTAGCCGAAATTGTTGTTGGACTGCCGATCGTTGTCGGCCATGCCGGTCAATTCAACCAGGTTGCTGTCGTTGATGTTCCAGTCAATCTTGCCGTACCACTTCACCGGCTTGTCGGTGGACGTCTGCCAGCCGCTGGTCGGGTTGTTGGCCGACGACAGCATGTTGCCGGTGGTTTGGTTGTAGCCCACCGTGGACGTGGTGCCTTGGAGAGTGGTGCGGGTGAAGTCTGCAGCGCCGTAGATGAACAGCGTATCCTTGATCAGCGGGCCACCAACGCCGATGGAGACGGTGGTCTGCGTCGACAAGTTCTTTTCACGATACTGGCGGAGCTTGCCGTCCGACTTGTAGGCCTGTGGATAGCCGCCTTCCGGATGGCTCGGGTACAAGTAATTGCTGGGCGAAGAACGGAGGCTTGCCGGCGTCCAGTACACGGCTGCCGTGCCCTGCCAGGTGTTGGTGCCGCGCTTGCCCACAAGATTGACCACGCCGCCAGTGGAGTGACCGAATTCGGCGCCAAGGCCGCCGGTGAGCACCTGCGCCTGGTCGATTGCGGAGAACGGCAGCTCGAAGAAGGTTTCGTTGGTCTGCGGGTTGGTGACGTTGTAGCCGTTGATGTTGTATCCGTTTTCGGAGATACCCGATCCACCCATCGCCAGCACGCCTGTGCCGAAACGGCTGTCGCCACGGACCACGCCGGGCGCCAACAGTGCAGCCGAAACCACGTTGCGAGCCACCGGAATCTTGGAAAGTTGCTCAGCCGTCAGGACTGTGCGCGTATCCACCGAGGACACGTCGATGCTGGGCAGGGCGGATGCAATTACCGAGACGCTCTCGAGATTCTTGACGTTGTTTGCACCGGCGAAAGACACCTCGGAGCTGCCAGCGATACTGACGCTGACATTCTCGCGGGTGCTTACTGTCTGGCCATTTTGCTGAAGGGTGACCGTGTAGATGCCCACCGGCAACGAGCTGGCGCGATAGCGGCCATTGCTGTCGACAACCACGTCGCGGGCCAGGCCAGTGTTTGTGTTCACGATGTGAACAGTGGAGCCCTGCGTGGCGGGCGCCTGACCGAAGATGGCTCCCGAGGTGTTTGACTGCGCCATTGCGCCGGTGGCGACAAGGCCAAGACCAAGGCCGAGGCTCAGCGCCAAGGCCGTACGGCGCAGCGGCTGCGTCGAAAAAGCAGTGCGATTACTCATGAAATGCATACTCCCCAGTAGTTCCGGATAAGCCGGATGGTTCCCCTACGAACGATGGCGCAGCTTCATGCGCTTGAGGCGCCTGACGTTGCCCAACTGCTGGCCGGCTCAGAGAACGGCCAGCGAAACATCGGCGGCAAGCGTAATTTCATCATGCACATCCTTGCGCCTTCGCTGGAACATAACGCGAGCGTAACGAACATTCAACATGATCTTGCGATACGCCTGAGTATGTTTTCTCGACGCGAAGCAGGAAGGGAAGCCAGCAGGGCGACGAATCGTTTGCCTGTTGGCTTGGCGTCTGGAAGCGGCGCGCAGGAGTAGCGACAGCCACCGGGCTTCGCGTTCGGTATGCCCATCAAACGTAGGGCCTGCCGCTTCGTGGATGACGCCGACTTTTTTCTCAAGATTCGCCCCAGCTTCCCCGGACTTGCCCATCAAAAAAGCCGCCGGGATATCCCGGCGGCTTGAACTGACTGGTCAGGAGAGGGCGCAGCGCCCGCTCAAGACGGATCGCATCAGTAATCGTAGGTCACCCCGAACCGCACGTAACGCGGCGCCTGCGAACTGATCGGACGCAGATAGCTGCTGGAGGCCGAGATCGCGTAGACCTGCGTGGTCTTCTGCGTATTGAACACGTTGTAGACCATCACGTTGAAGGCCAGCTTCTTCCCGGCCCACTCCGGACGGTACTGGGCGCTGAGGTCCAGGCGATACGTCCACGGATTGTCCTTGGTGCCCGGCGGCCACGGCTTGCCGTTGCAGAAGTGGTAGTAGGGGCCATAACCCAGGCCAGGGTTGGGCTGGGCGCCGGGGTAGAAGCCCAGGCAGGTCTGCGGCGCGCCGGACAGGACCGCAACATTGCCCGAGACCAGCCATTCCGGCGTGATCTGGTACGAACCATAGGCCTTGAACTGGTGCTTGTGGTTGTTCGCCAGGTAGCCGTTGGCAAAGTCCATGACCTGGGCGTAATCCCAGTCCACCGTGGCCGACACGTCTTCCTGGCCGATGTCGGTACGCACCTGGCCTTCGCTGTTGCCGTAGTTGCGCGAGAACAGGTAGTCGAAGCGGGCGAACCACTTGCCGTCGAACGGGTGTTCCAGGTACGTGTTCAGGCCGTAGTAGTGGCGCTTCATGGTGGTGTTGAAGCCGAAGTCCTTTCTCCAATCCATCGGGACTTCGTAGTAGCCGCCCCCGAGCTTGGCGACGTAGTACGTCGCGTTCTTGCCCGGATTCATCAGGTAGCTGCCCGGCATGACGCTGGCGTCGTAGGTCGCCGGGTCGATGCCCATGTTGTTCATCTTGTTGATGATCGAGTTCTTGTCGCCGATGTCGTCGATCGCATTGCGCAGGTTGCGATAGGTGGCCTTGGCGCCGTACATCCACGAGTCGCCCAGCTTCTTGTCGAAGCCCAGGATGTATTCGTCCTGGTATTCCGACTTCAGACCCTTGGCCGCGGCCACCCTGGGATCGCGCGGCTGGCCGTATTCGCCGTTGGCGGACAGCGGCATATCCGGGCCGCGGCTGGTGTCGATCGGGCTCAGGCCGGTCGGGATGCCGTTCGCGTCGATGCCGGTATAGGTGTAGTAGGTGCGGGTGTACAGCGAGCTGCCTGCGGAGCGCAGCGCCACGCTGGTCGGCAGCGCCAGATAGTAACGCCCCACGTTGCCGTAGACCTTGAAGCTGCTGTCGCCGCTGACGTCCCAGCTGAAGCCCAGGCGCGGCGCCCATTGCGGCTTGGTAAGGCGCAGGTAAGGCTGGCCGACGGCGTTGAAGTTGGTGAACTGGTCGTTGCGCAGGCCGAGCTTCAGCAGCAGGCGGTCGTTCACCTGCCAATCGTCCTGGATGTACTGCGCGCGTTGCGCCACGCGTACCGAGGCGTTGTCGTGGTACTCGTACTTCGCCACGTAGTAGCCGGTTTCGCCGCCCGCATAACCGGCGGTGGGAGCCACCCAGGGCGAGTTGTGCCAGTCGGCGCCCGGCAGCGCCGAGCCGGGGCCGCCGAGGATGTACAGGCTGGGGTCCGGATCGCCATTGGCGTCGGTGACCGGCTCGTTGTATTCCCAGCCGTAGCCCAGGCCTTGGGAGGGGAACATCGTGCCGCCTTCGATGTTCTTCAGGTCCATGTTGTCGATACCCGCCGTGAGCGTGTGATCGCCAAGGTGGTAACTGAGGTCCACGCGCAGGTTGGTGCTGACGGAACGGTGCCCCGGCAGGTTGATCGTGCTGACGGTCTGGTTGTTGGTTATGACCTGGCCACCGGTGATATCCGGGTTTTCGCCGGTCGGGGTGTAGATGTACGGGTAGGTGGGGTCGTACCCGGGGGTGTCGCTGTAGTACGTGCTCTTCATCTTGCCGTACATGACCGACACGGTGAGGTCATCGGTGATGTAGCTGGTGAACTTGCTCGAGAACAGCTGCGCGGCATTCTTGGTGTGGGTGTCGTAGCTGTTGAAGCCGCCTTCCTGCAGCGTGCCGTAATCGAACGCGTTCATCGTGCCCCGGTAGGACGACTTGGTCGAGGCACCGGTCACTTCCAGGATGTTGCTGTCGTTGATGTTCCAGTCCAGCTTCGCGTACCACTTCGGATTGTCGTAGCGGTAATGGGTGTCGTACGGGGCGGCATTCGAACCGACGAGCTGGCCCTGCCTGCGTTCCGCCTCGATCGAAGTGAACAGGAACAGCTTGTCCTTGATCAGCGGGCCGCCGAGGTAGGCGTCGATCGTGGTGGTCCAGCCCTTGTTGTCTTTGCGATACTGGCGCATCGCGCCACGCGAGCCGTCCTTCTTGACGTAGTAATAGTTCTTCGGGTCGCTCTGGAGATCGGTCGGCGTCCACTCGACCATGCCGCCGAAATGCCAGTCGTTGGTGCCGCGCTTGCCGACCTGGCTGATCACGCCGCCGTCGGAGCGACCGTAAGCCGCGCCATAGCCGCCGCTGAGGATTTCCTGCTGGTCGATCGAGCCGTAGGGCAGGGAAATGCCACCGAAGCCGCTGAGCGGATCGGTGGTGTTGAAGCCGTTGAGATAGTAGGCGTTCTCGGTGACGGAGGAGCCGCCGAAGGAAACCAGGGAGCCGCCCATGGGGCCGACGAAGTAGGAGCTGCCCTGCACGACGCCGGGAGCCAGCAAGGCGATCGCTTCGGCGCTGCGCGCCAGCGGCAGCGTGGCCAACTGCTGGGAGGTGATCACGGTGCGCGAATCGACGCTGGTGACGTCGATGGACGGGAGGGCGTTCGCGGTGACGGTCACGGAAGACAGCTCGCGGGCATTCGCTTCCGAGGCTCCGAAGGAAACGTCCGTGCCCGAACCCACGCGCAGCACCACGTTCGAGCGTGAATCGACGGTCTCGCCGCCACGCTTCAGCGTGACGGTATACGTACCCAGCGGCAGCGAGCCCACGTTGTAGCGGCCGGATGCGTCAACGGTGGCCTCGCGGGTGAGGCCGGTTGCGTTCTGGACGACGACCGTGTCCGCGCTACCCGAACGCGTCTGGCCAAAGATGCTGCCCGTCGTGGCTTGGCCGGAGGCCAAGCTGGTGAAACCCATGCCCAGCGCCAAGGCGAGGGCGGTTCGACGACAGGTGATACCGCGTCGACTGAGATTGGTGGTCATCGTTGATCTCCCGAATCCAAAGTTGTGCAAAAAAACGACGAGACGTAGATTTCCTTGAAAAACAGGAATTTATGTAACTAACTGTGATCCCCCCGCTGTTCTTGCAACCATGGGCTCCTGATCTGTTTCCGACAGATGCTGTCCGGCAACGCTGACATGGCAAGAAGCTACGAACCTATAGCAAGAATATACGACGGTCAACGATTCCATAACATCCTCGCCGCGTGAAAACGGCACGCTTCGAGATGCGGTGTAGGTTCCTGCGAATGGAGTCGAGGGGCGAGGATGGGGCGTCCTTGCCGACGTTGCTGGCAAGCGAGCGGTCACGAGGTGCGCCCAACGGTTTCCGTTGCCGGGCCAACGGTGCCGGCACGAACAGATGGCGCACCCCTCGGCGTCCCGTGCCGATCGGGCAGCGGATGCCCCGGGTGGTCGCTGCTGGCGGCGAAACAGCCGCTCCGATCGCCTTCGCCGAAGTGGACGAAAGCGATGAAATCGATGGGAAAAACCCCAAGCGGGTTGCCATGCATGGCCTGGTCGCCGGCACGACCGGGTCGATGGGGGTCGGTTGCGGCGTGCCGGTCGCGGGGATCGCTGCGAACAGCCAGCGCGGCGGTGCGTCCATGGGACATCGCCGACACTGCGGGAGTCGCTACTGGCCAGCGCCGCGTGGGCGGCGCCATTCAACTGCTGTTTCATCGGTTGGGCGGGACTGCCTTCCGCGGTGAACCAGGTGGGGACGTGCCCCCGGTCCGGGATCGCCTCGTCCTGCCCTCACGGGGAAGGGGGCTGCGGCTCGCGGCGGCCAAGTGGATATCCGCTTGTTGCACGTCATCGCCAAGCCATGGATGCCGGCGCAGCTGATCGCGCACCTGAGGGACCGGAAGCGCGGATCGCCGATACTGGGCATTGCCGACGGGCATGCCTTGCTTCCGCGGCGATGGGGCGCAGGAGGCGGTGATTGAGACTTCATTCCGCGCCTGTTGCCGAGGCGTAGAGCCGCTTGCCGCGACCGCCCGGGCGCGGCAAGCGCTGCTGCCGGGTCAGGGCGAAGGCTTGCCCTTGCCTATGTATCTGGCCAGGAACTCCTGCATGCGGTTCAGGCGTTCCACGTTGTTGGCTTCCGTATAGAAGCCATGGCCTTCGTTGGGCTTGCTCATCCATTCGTACGGTTTGTGCGCGGCGTCCAGGGCGGCCCGCATGGCCTTGGCCTGGGCGAACGGCGCGCGCTGGTCGTCCTCGCCGTGGATCAGAAGCACCGGCACGTCGATCCGGTCGGCGAGCTTGTCGGGCGAGTTGTCGGCCAGCGCCGCATCGTCCTTGCCGATCACGTTGGTGAGGTAGTTCCGGCCGGAGGCGGCCAGGCGGATGTCGCCTTTCTTGTACATCATCGCCAGGTCGTAGATGCCGGCGTAGCCGATCGCGCACTTGAACAGGCCGGGGGCGCGGATCACCGACATCAGCGCCGAGTAGCCGCCGAAGCTGCCGCCGTACACGCACACCCGGTCCGGGTCGGCGTAGTGCTGCTGCTCGGCCCACTTCACGCCGTCGATCAGGTCCTGCTGAATGCGGGTGCCCCACTTCAGATAGCCGGCCTCCCGGAAGTCCGCGCCGCGGCCGCCGGACCCGCGGTAGTTCACCTGCAGCACGAGGTAGCCGCGGCTGGCGAGGAATTGCGCGTCGGCGTCGAAGAACCAGTTGTCGTCGACGCCGTGCGGGCCGCCGTGGGGCAGCAGCACCATCGGCAGCTGGTTCATCGGCGCACCAGCGGGCACGGTGAGGATGGCCTCCAGTTCCATGCCGTCGCTGGCCTTGAAGCGCATCGGGATGCGTTCGGCCATTTTCGCCGGCTCTATCCACGGCGCCAGCTCGAACAGCTTGCGCACCTTGTAGTGCTCGGTGTCGATCAGGTAGTAGGTGCCCGGGTCGCGGTCGCTGCTGACGGTGAACAGCAGCTCCCGGCCGTCCTCGCTGAAGTCGATGAAATCGACGAACTCGCCGGGAAACTTCTGGCTGATCGCCATGTACAGCCTGGCTGCCGGCAGGGACGGGTCGACGTAGACCGGTTGCGGCGTGCCGGTCGACGGGATCACCGCGAACGGCTGTCGCGGCGGCGCGGTCCACTGGACGTTGCCGACGCTGCCGAAGTCGTCCTTGGCCAGCACCTTGCGGTCGGCGCCGTACAACCGCTGCTCGATCAGCTGCGAGGGACCGCCTTCCGCGCTGTACCAGGCGTAGATGTGCTCCTTGTCCGGGGCGGTGGCGAACGGCGCGAAATACCTGCCGGCCTGCGCCTTGCCCAACTGGGCCCAGCGATCGCCGATGCGCTGGTAGGCCACGTACTCGAAATCGGGATTGGTGCCGAACGCGAATTCCACCTTGCCGTCCGGGTTCACCATGAAGCTGAGCTGGCCCACGCCGATGTCGCCGATCAGGTGGCGTACGTTCTTCACGGCATCGACGTCGTACAGCCTGCTCTGGTTGTCCTCGTTCCAGGGTTGCGCGCCGAGATAGAAGTGGCCATTGGCCTTCTCGGGCAGCCCGTCCACCGAACCCCAGCCGTTGTCGGCCTGGCGGGTGTCGCCGCGGCTGCCGTAACCGGACCGATAGCCGAACAGATAGTCCTGATGGGTGCCGTCGACATTGGTGGCAAGGATTTCGCCCGTTCCACGCGGCTGGTCGATGGAGCCGAACTGCTTGCCTTTCTCCACCACCAGTCGGGTCGAGCTGACCCAGGCCACGTTCACCGGTACCTCGAACCTGGGCATGCGCAGCATGCTGACCGGGTGGCTCATGTCGGCGACATCGAAGATCACCAGCGCATGGTTGCCGTCATCGTCCATGCGCAGCGCGACGTGTTTGCCGTCCGGCGACAGCCGGGGCATGGACACGCTGGCGTGGCGGGCGAAGCTTTCCACCGGAATCAGGTCCGCCGCGACGGCGACGGACGGCAGCAACCACGCCGCGACCAGCGCGACGCGCAGTTTGCGCAAAGGCATCATCCCCTGTTCTCCCCTGTAGAGACGTTGTGGCCCGGCCGTGGCGAGTGCTCCCCTGCACCAGGACTGACCGGGTGTCCGGCAGTGTAGCCACCGGGTGAGGGCCTGTCCCGCTACACTGGCGGCCTTGTCCGGCCTGATCCCGCACCGCATGACGCAGCCCCTGGTCGTCAATATCGAATCCGTCGCCTTCCACCTCGGACCGGTGCAGGTGCACTGGTACGGATTGATGTACCTGGTGGGCTTCTTCAGCGCCGCGCTGCTGGGGGAATACCGCCGCCGACAGGGGCGCCTGCCGGTGACGCGCGACGCGCTGAGCGACCTGTTCTTCTACGGGATGATGGGCGTGATCGTGGGCGGCCGGGTCGGCTACATGCTGTTCTATTACGCCGGCGGCCTGCGCTGGATCTGGACCGAACCGCTGGCGCTGTTCCGCGTGTGGGACGGCGGCATGAGCTTCCACGGCGGCCTGCTCGGCGTGCTGGCGGCGGGCTGGTGGTGGTCGCGCCGGCGCCAGCTGCACTTTTTCGACACCGTGGATTTCGTGGCGCCGCTGGTGCCGATCGGGCTGGGGCTGGGACGGCTGGGCAACTTCATCAACGGCGAACTGTGGGGCAAGCCCACGCAACTGCCGTGGGGCATGATCTTTCCGCACGCGCATGTCGAGGACGTGGCCTATGCGGCGACACATCCGCAATGGCTGGCGCAGCTGCAGCAACTCGGCGGCCTGGTCCGCCATCCTTCGCAACTGTACGAGATGGCGCTGGAGGGCGTGGTGATGTTCGCCGTGCTGTGGCTGGTGTCGATGAAGCCACGCCCGCGCTATCTGATCTCCGGCCTGTTCGCGCTGATGTACGGCTGCTTCCGTTTCGCGGTGGAGTTCGTGCGCCTGCCCGACGCCCAACTGGGTTACCTCGCGTTCGGCTGGCTGACGATGGGGCAGATCCTGTCGCTGCCGCTGATCGCCGTGGGCCTGTGGCTGCTGTGGCTGTCGCGGCGCGCGCCCACGTTGCGCCTGTACGAGGTGGCGATGCCGCCCAGGGACAAGGCATGAAGGCCTACCTCGACCTGCTGCGCCACGTGCTGGAGCACGGCACGATCAAGGCCGACCGTACCGGCACCGGCACGCGCAGCGTGTTCGGCTGGCAGATGCGCTTCGATCTTGCCGACGGCTTCCCGCTGGTCACCACCAAGAAGCTGCACCTGAAATCCATCGTCCACGAGCTGATCTGGTTCCTGCAGGGCGACACCAACATCGCCTACCTCAAGGAAAACGGCGTCAGCATCTGGGACGAGTGGGCCGACGAGCATGGCGAACTGGGTCCCGTCTACGGCAGGCAGTGGCGCGCCTGGCCCACGGCCGACGGCGGCGCGGTGGACCAGATCCGCTGGGTGGTGGACGAGATCCGCCGCAATCCCGACTCGCGTCGCCTGATCGTCAGCGCGTGGAACGTGGGCGAGCTGCCGAAGATGGCGCTGATGCCTTGCCACTCGCTGTTCCAGTTCTATGTGGCGGACGGCAAGCTTAGCTGCCAGCTCTACCAGCGCTCCGGCGACATCTTCCTCGGCGTGCCGTTCAACATCGCCAGCTATGCGCTGCTCACCCACATGGTGGCGCAGGTGTGCGGCTTGGGCGTGGGCGATTTCGTGCACACGCTGGGCGACGCGCACCTGTACAGCAACCACGTCGAGCAGGCGCGGCTGCAACTGACGCGCGAGCCGCGCCCCTTGCCGACGCTGGTGCTGAACCCCGAGGTGCGCGCGCTGGAGGATTTCCGCTACGGGGACATCGCCATCGAGGGCTACAACCCGTATCCGGCGATCAAGGCGCCGGTGGCGGTGTAGCCACCACCGTGCAGTTGCCGGTTCGCAGCCGCAGCCGATTTGTGGCCGACCAGTTGCCCCAGTAGAGGCCGGCTCCGCCACCGCCCGTATCCACCAGCAGTTTCAGCTTCTGCCCGGTCACCGTCTCCGGCACTGCATGGAAACGGCCCGCCTCTTGCACGGTGGGCTGCGCCCGGCCTTGGTGGGCGTGGCACCCGTGGCAGCCGACGCCAGCGCGGTCCCCGGAAAACCCGTGAATATGACCATGCTCGGCGCTCCGTCGAATGGCTACAATGGGCGGGATCATGGGCAGGCGGTCGTGCTGCCGCATATGCCGCTTGTACTTATGACTTCCTGCCAGGAGCCAAGATGGCCATTTCGCTGATCGCCGCCCTCGACGAGAACTTCGCCATCGGCCGCAAGGGGCATCTGCCCTGGCACCTGCCCGACGACCTGCGCTGGTTCAAGCAGCTCACCGTGGGCAAGCACGTGTTGATGGGCTACAACACCGCCGTGTCGATCGGCCGGGCGTTGCCCGACCGCACCAACCTGGTGTTGTCCAAGCGCCACGACGCGCCGTTCCCCGGCCAGGTCACCGTGCGTTCCATCGAGGAAGCGCAGGCCCGCTGCGACCACACCGGCCTGATGGTGATCGGCGGCGGCCAGGTGTTCCGCGAGGCGTTGCCGGCGGCGCGCCGCCTGTACCTCACCTGGGTGAGCGCGGCGGTGGACGGCGCGGATACTTTCTTCCCCGGCGTGCACTTCAGCGAATGGACCGAGGTCTCGCGGGTGCATCACAAGCACGACGCCGAACACGCCTACGATTTCGACATGGTCGAGTACGTCCGCGGCAGCTGAGCGTGGGAACTGCGCCGCTGCACGTGCTGGCCGGCGCGCTGTGCGACTGCGAAGGGCGCGTGCTGCTGGCCGAGCGACCCGCCGGCAAGCATCTGGCGGGCCTGTGGGAGTTTCCCGGCGGCAAGCGCGAACCCGGCGAGACGCCGCTGGCGGCGTTGGCGCGCGAGCTGGACGAGGAACTGGGCATCGCGCTGGTCGAGGCCGCGCCGCTGATCCGCGTGCCCTGGCATTACCACGAGCGCGAGCTGCTGCTGGATGCCTGGTGCGTGACGCGCTGGCGCGGCGAGCCGCGTTCGCTGGAAGGGCAGGGCCTGCAATGGTGCCCGCCGATGCAAGCCGATCCGGGAATGCTGGCGCCGGCGGACCGCGCGATCCTGCAAGCCTTGCGCCTGCCGCCGCATTACCTCGTCACGCCAGCCGAGGTGCTGCCGGGCGAGCGTGGGCAGTGGTTCGAGCGGGTCGGTCGCGCCATCGAAGCGGGCGAGCGGCTGCTGCAGTTGCGCCTGCCGCAGTGGTCGCGTGAGGAAGTGCGCGCGTTCGCCGCATCGTTGTTGCCCGTGGCGCGCAAATACGGCGCGCAGCTTTTGCTCAACGCGGATATCGAGGGCGCGCAGATGCTGGGCATCGGTGTGCACCTGACCGGCGCGCAATTGGCCGCGCTCGATGAGCGGCCGCTACCGCTGCTACAAGTCGTCGGTGCCAGTTGCCACGATGCCGCGCAACTGGCGCAGGCGCTGCGGCTGGAGGCGGATTTCGCCACGCTGTCGCCGGTGATGGCTACCGCCAGCCATCCGCAGGCGCAGCCGCTGGGATGGCCGAGTTTCCAGGCGCTGGCCGAGGCGGCGGCGATGCCGGTGTACGCGCTGGGCGGCATGGCGCCGGCGCTCCTGGCGCAGGCGCGGGCAGCCGGTGCGCAGGGCGTGGCGGGGATACGCGGCTTCTGGCCGGCCGCCTGATTCAGTCCGCAGCGTCGTCCTGCAGCGACTTCAGCAACTGGAACAGCTCGCGGTAGGCGCGCGGCGGCTTGTTCGGCGCCGCCTTCTCCACGCGCGCCTGGCGGATCAGTGCGCGCAGGTGCTGGCGGTCGATGCCGGGATGGCTTTCGATCAACTCGGAGGTCGCGTCGTCGCCGTCTTCGCCCAGCAGGCGCTCGCGCAGCGCTTCCAGCCGGTGCATCGCGGCGGTTTCCTGGCGCTGGCGGTCGCGGTTCTCGCCCAGCGCGGCGCGTACCGCGTCGAATGCGGAGCTGTCGTGGCGGCGCATCAGCTTGGCGAGGAAAGCCAGCTGGCGCTTGCGCGCGATGTGCGAAGGGATGCGGCGCACGTTGGCGATCTCGTCGCGCACGTCGTCCGGCAGCTCCAGCTTCGCCAGTTTCGCCGGCGGCAGTTCGACCAGCTGGCCGGCCAGCTCCAGCACGGCCAGCGCATCGCGGCGCTGCTGGGTGCGGGTGGGGCCGTAGTCGTGCTCGGGGTCGTCGGTGTAGTTGCGGTTCATGGGTTTTCCAGCGGACCCGGTTCGGCCCGTTCCAGCGCGAAGCGGGGCATGCGCGTGCCGTCCACGGTCACGCTTTCGGCGAACATCGCCGCGGGGCGCACCCACAGGCCGTGCTCGCCGTACAGCGCCTGGTACACCACCAGCGGTTCCAGCGTCTCGCTGTGGCGGGCGGTGCCGAGGACGCGGTAGTGCTGGCCCTTGTAGTGGCGATATAGGCCGGGGACGACCGACATGGGTGGCTCCGCGTAGCGTTGCAGTAGTGCCGCGGCATCCCCATGTGGAGACGGCACGGCGCGGATCGTGCATTCTACCTGTTTGAATTCAGCCCGTTGACCCGTCCGGAAATCCCTACGTGAGCGAAATCGCACCCTCCGCCGACCGCAGCCCCGCGGACCTGGACCACCTCGCCGAACTGGCCGAAGACGTGATCCGCCGCGCCCGCGCCGCCGGCGCCAGCGCCGCCGAGGTGGCCGCCAGCATCGACACCGGCCTCAGCGTCAACGTGCGGCTGGGCGAGGTGGAGACGGTCGAACACACCCGCGACCGCGGCTTCGGCCTCACCGTGTACTTCGGCCAGCGCAAGGGTTCGGCCAGCACCGCCGACCTGCACCCCGACTCGATCCAGGCCACGCTGGACCAGGCCTGCGCCATCGCGAGGTTCACCGAGGAAGACCCGGCCGCCGGCCTGGCCGACGCCGCGCGCATGGCGACGGCCTTCCCGGACCTCGACCTGTGGCACCCCTGGGCCATCGACACCGCGGGTGCGATCGAACTGGGCCGGCAGATCGAGGACGCCGGCCGCGCGCATGCCGGCATCAGCAACTCCGACGGCGCCGGCGTGCAGAAGGGCGAGAGCCTGTCGGTGTACGCGAATTCGCACGGTTTCGTGGGGCGCGAGCGCGGCACCCGGCATTCGCTGTCGCTGTCGCTGATCGCGGGCGAGGGCGAGCGCATGCAGCGCGACTACTGGTACGACAGCGTGCGCAGCGCCGGCGATTTCATCGGCGCGGCGGCGCTGGGCGACAAGGCGGCGGAACGCACGCTGGCGCGGCTGGATGCGCGCAGCCTGTCCACCCGCGACTGCCCGGTGCTGTTCGCGCCGGAGATCGCCCGCGGCCTGATCGGCCACCTGCTGGGCGCGGTGAGCGGCGGCGCGCTGTACCGCCGCGCCAGCTTCCTGCTCGACCATGCGGGCAAGGCGATCATGCCGGCGTGGTTGCGCATCGAGGAGCAGCCGCACCTCAGGCGCGGCCACGGCTCGGGCAACTTCGACGCGGAAGGCGTGGCCACCGTGGACAGCGCGCTGGTGGAAGGCGGCGTGCTGGCGCGCTACGTGCTGGGCAGCTATTCCGCGCGCAAGCTGGGCCTGGCTTCCACCGGCAACGCCGGCGGCATCCACAACCTGCGCGTGGCGCCCGGTGCCGCCGACGGCGAGGCCAGCGACTTCGCCGGCATGCTGCGCCGGCTGGGCACCGGCCTGCTGGTCACCGAGGTGATGGGGCAGGGCGTGAACACCATCACCGGGGATTACTCGCGCGGCGCGGCCGGTTTCTGGGTGGAGGACGGGGTGGTGGTCCACCCGGTCCAGGAAGTCACCATCGCCGCGAACCTGCGCGACATGTACGCCGGCATCCTCGCCACCGGCAGGGACGTCGATCCGCGCTCGCATATCCTGTGCGGCTCGGTTCTGGTAGGCCGGATGACAGTGGCGGGTGAATGATTCCTGCGGCATGCTGGGTACGCGTTTGATCCATGCGCGATGCGCGCATTCCACTCACCGGGAGGATTGCTCATGAGTACACCGTCGGACCAGATGCCACCCTCGCCACCCTCGCCGCCCGCCACCACCGAAGCCAGCAGCGACGACCGCAACGTCGCCATGCTCACCCACCTGTCGGGCTTCATCCTCAACGTGATCGTGCCGTTGATCGTGTGGCTGATCCACAAGGATCGCGCCGACAAGGCCTATCTCGTGAAGGAAGCCAAGGAGGCGCTGAACTTCCAGATCACCGTGCTGATCGGCTACGTGGTCTGCTGGGTGCTCACCTTCATCCTGATCGGCGCGCTGCTCACGCCGCTGCTGTGGCTGCTGAACCTGGTGTTCTGCATCATCGCCGCGGTCAAGGTCAGCTCGGACGGCACGTATCGCTATCCGTTCGCCCTGCGCCTGGTGAACTGAGCCGAAGTTCGGCCGAACGGAAAAAGCCCGCCATGCGGGCTTTTTCCGTATGGCGGTCGCCAGCGGCGGCAGTCCGCATGCGGGACGACGTCAACGCGATGTGAAGAAAGCCGCGGAGGCTTTTCAGTGGTGCCGCTGTGCGGAGTAGCGGGCCAGCTCGGCCAGCAGTTCGCCGCGGGGGCCCAGCGGCGCGATGGCGTCGAGCGCATTCGTGGTGAGTTCGGCCAACCGGGCGCGCGAGGCGTCGAGGCCGATGATCGAGGGGAAGGTGGGTTTGTCGGCGGCGGCGTCCTTGCCGGCGGTCTTGCCGATCACGGCGGATTCGCCTTCCACGTCGAGGATGTCGTCGCGCACCTGGAAGGCCAGGCCCACGGCGGCGGCGTAGCGATCCAGCGCCGCCAGCGTACCCTCGTCGGCACCGGCGGCCAGCGCGCCCAGTTGCACCGCGGCGCGGATCAGCGCGCCGGTCTTGCAGGCGTGCATGTGTTCCAGTTCCGCCAGCGTGAGCTTGCGGCCCACCGCGGCAAGGTCCAGCGCCTGGCCGCCGGCCATGCCTTCGGCGCCGCAGGCGCGGCCCAGCGCGTGCAGCATGCGCATGCCGGTGGCGGCGCCAGGTGCGGCGCCGGGAGCGGCCAGCAGTTCGAAGGCCAATGCCTGCAGCGCGTCGCCGGCGAGTATCGCCATCGCCTCGCCGAACACGATGTGGCAGGTGGGGCGGCCGCGGCGGAGCGCGTCGTCGTCCATGGCGGGCAGGTCGTCGTGCACCAGCGAATAGGCGTGGATCAGCTCCACGGCGCAGGCGGAGGCGTCGAGCGCGGTGTCGTCGCGGCCCAGCGCGTGGGCCGCGGCGTAGACCAGCAGCGGGCGCAGGCGCTTGCCGCCGCCGAGCACGGCGTAGCGCATGGCGCGATGCAGTTCGGCGGGGGACTGCGCGGCGTCGGGCAGGCAGGTGTCCAGCGCCTGTTCGGCGCGGTGGATCAGTGCTTGGAGTTGCGGCCCCAGTTCAGAGTTCGGGTTCAAACGGTTCGGCAGTGTCAGGGGCTTCGGGGTCGAGCAGCAGGCGCACGCGCAGTTCGGCCTGCTCCAGTGCCTGCTGGCAGTGACGGTACAGGCCGATGCCGCGCTCGAACGAGGCCAGCGATTCGTCCAGGCTCTGTTCGCCGCCTTCCATCTTCGCCACCAGCTGTTCGAGCTCGTCCAGCGAGTGTTCGAAGTCGACGGCAGGGGGCGTCTTGGCGGCGGTGGAAGCGGTCTTGGCCATGGCCCGCAACGCTAGCGCAGCGGGGCGCGGGAATCAATGCGAAAGGCCGTGGCCGACCCTGCAAAAACGCGGTTTTGGAGTCTGGTTGGCAGGTGTCACGAACCGGGTTGCCAGCACGGCAGGCGGCCTGCGTCATCGAACAGTTGCCGGCCGCGCGCGCTGGCCCAGCGGTCGGCCACGGCCACCAGTTCCTCGCCTTCGTAGAGCAGGGGGCAGGCAATGCGTTGCCACGGCGGCAGCGCCGCCTGCTGGAACAGGTCGCGCAGCTCGCGGGTATGCGCGTCGCCGGCCGGGCGGATGCGTTCGCCGCCCCGCCGCAGCCGCACCGTCAGCGGCACGGGCAGGCGGGCGGCCGCATCGTGCAGGGCGAGGTGGCCGCCATCGGGCAAGGCCAGCGGCTCGCCTCGCCAGCCTGTTGTCTCCCAGTCCGGATCGATGGGCGGGGGCAAGGCGCGTGCCCACAGGCGGCCCTTCCAGATGTGCAGTTCCGTGCCGCCCCAGCGGATGCACGGCGACTGGCCCGCTGCCGCGGCGCATTGGCGCTCGATCTGCGCGCGCTGGGCCGTGGTGGGCGCCGACAGGCCGCGCGTGTGCAGCCAGTGGTCGAGCAGGGGTTCGCGCAGCGCGGGGGCGAGCGCCAGCCAGCCGCCGGCGTCGAGGCTGCCGGTGTCTTCGTCGTGCAGCGACGCGAAGGCGTCCAGCCATTGCACGCGCAAGGCATCGGCGGCGGCGCGGCTGAGCGCGGCGCTGTGCAGGATCGAATCCACCGCTTGCGGCCAGTACGCGGCAAGGCGCGGCAGGATGTCGTGGCGCAGGCGGTTGCGTGCGAGGCGCGTGTCGGCGTTCGACGGATCGTCGATGCAGGGCAGGCGGTGCGTGGCGACGTAATCGCGCAGTTGTTCGCGCGTGATGTCGTGCAGCAGCGGCCGCCACAGTTCGCCGCGGCCCAGCGGCCGGCGTTCGCGCATGCCGCCCAGCCCTTCCGGCCCGGCGCCGCGCAGCAGCTTCAGCAGCACGGTCTCGGCCTGGTCGTCGCGGTGGTGGGCCAGCAGCAGGATTTCACCTGCGCGCAGGTGCGTCGCGAACGCGGCGTAGCGGGCATGGCGCGCGGCGGCCTCCACGCCTTCGCCGCGCTGCGTTTCGACCTGCACGCGCAGCACTTCGCACTTCAGGCCGAGACCGGCGCAGAATTGCCGGCAATGTTCGGCCCATGCGGCGCTGTCCGCATGCAGGCCGTGATCGATGTGCAGCGCCCGCAGGCCGCGCGCACGCGCTGCCGGCCGTTGCGCCAGCGCGTGCAGCAGGGCCGTGGAGTCGGGGCCGCCGCTGAACGCCACGCAGAGCGCGGCTTCGGGCATCCCAACCAGCGCGGCATCGAGGTGGTCGGGCAGCGATGACTTCACTTCTTGCCGCTTTTGGGTCGCACGTAGATGTGCTTGCCGTTGCCGATGTGCCGCTCCTCGGTCTCGAACAGGCCGATGTCCTTGATCAGGCCGCTGAGCTTGGCGTAACCGTAGTTGCGCGAGTCGAAGTCGGGCGACTGCTTGCTGACGATGCTGCCGACGGCGCCGAGGCCGGCCCAGCCGGAATCGTCGGAGGCGGCCTCTATCGCGCCGCGCAGCAGGTTCATCAGGCGCGTGTCGCCGCGCAGTTCCTTGACCGAGCGGGGCTTGGGCGCGGTTTCCGCCTCGCTTTCGTCGGCGCGGACCAGCACCTCGGTGTAGATGAACTTGTCGCAGGCGGTGCGGAACGGCTCGGGCGTCTTCTTCTCGCCGAAGCCGTACACGGTGAGCCCGGACTCGCGGATGCGCGAGGCGAGCCGCGTGAAGTCGCTGTCGCTGGAGACGATGCAGAAGCCGTCGAAGCGCTCGGAGTAGAGCAGGTCCATCGCGTCGATGATCATCGCCGAGTCGGTGGCGTTCTTGCCCACGGTGTAGCGGAACTGCTGGATCGGCTGGATCGAATGGCGCAGCAGCGCGTCCTTCCAGCTGTTGAGGTCGGGCTTGGTCCAGTCGCCGTAGATGCGCTTGACATGCGCGGTGCCGAATTTGGCGATCTCGGCGAGCAGGCCTTCGACGATGGCCGGGCGTGCGTTGTCCGCGTCGATCAGTACGGCGAGCTTGTCGTGGGCCATGGCGCTTCCCGGCAGCGTGAGGATGCTGCCGATGGTAGCGCCAGGTGCGCCGGCGCGCCGTTATTCCTGGAACGCGCCGTAGCTGCGCAGGCGCTCGTAGCGCTGTTCCCGCAGGTCGGGCAGGGGCATGGCCTGCAGTTCGTCGAGCTGGTTCATCAGCACGGCCTTGAGGCGCACGGCCATGGAGTGCGGGTTGCGGTGGGCGCCGCCCAGCGGTTCGCGGATCACCTTGTCGATCAGGCCCAGTTCCAGCAGGCGCGGCGCGGTGAGGCCGAGCGCCTCGGCGGCGTCCTTGGCGCGTTCGGCGCTGCGCCACAGGATGGTGGCGCAACCTTCCGGGGTGATCACGGAATAGGTCGAGTACTGCAGCATGTTGGTGCGGTCGCCCACGCCGATCGCCAGCGCGCCGCCGGAGCCGCCCTCGCCGATCACGGTGCAGATGATCGGCGTCCTGAGGTCGGCCATTTCCAGCAGGTTGCGGGCGATGGCTTCGCTCTGGCCGCGTTCCTCGGCGCCGATGCCGGGGTAGGCGCCCATGGTGTCGATGAGCGTGAGCACAGGCAGGCCGAAGCGCTCGGCCATCTTCATCAGGCGCAGCGCCTTGCGGTAACCCTCGGGGCGCGGCATGCCGAAGTTGCGCCTGAGCTTGCCCTTGGTGTCGCGCGCCTTCTGGTGGCCCACGATCATCACCTGCCGGCCGTTGATGCGGCCCAGGCCGCCCACGATGGCGCCGTCGTCCGCGTACATGCGGTCGCCGGCCAGCTCGTGGAATTCCTCGCAGATCACGCCGATGTAGTCCAGCGTGTACGGGCGCGCCGGATGGCGCGACAGCTGGGCGATCTGCCACGAGGTGAGGTTCTTGAAGATGTCGTTGGTCTTGAGCTTGAGCTTCTCGCGCAGCCGGCCGACTTCCTCGTCGATGTCGAGCGCCTGCCCGTTGCTGGTGTGGCGCAGTTCCTCGATCTTCGCCTCCAGCTCGGCAATGGGTTGTTCGAAATCGAGGAAGTTGGGATTCATTCGCCAGGATTCGTGGACGGTAGCGGGCCAGTATACCGGGCGCGCAAAAAGCGGGGGAACGGGGGCGTATGGCTGGCGCCGCGAGCGGCGCCAGCGCGGCACATGGATGTGCCGCCCGTGTGCAGGCGCGATGCGCCTGCACAGCGGAGGCCGGGTCGGCTGCGCCGGCCCGGCCAACTCGAAAGCCGCCAGGAAGGCGGCTTTCGAGTTCAGGCAAGGCTCCTGCTCTGGTGCTGCGCGCCGTGGAAAAACCTCACTCCCCCCTGACCATCCGCAACCGCGCCGCCTGCACCCCCGGCAAGGCCCTGACCGCGCGCAGCAGGTCGGGTATGGCCTCCACCCGCCAGTCCTCGCCCAGTTCCAGGTCGGCCTGGGCATCGGCGTTGTGGTAGCCGTGCAGGGTGACGCTGGCGCGACCGCCGCGGAAGCCGGCCAGGGCCTGGCGCAGTTGGGCGGAGAAGTCGGGGCCGATGCCGTTCAACTTCACCTGCAGCAGGCGCGCCTGCCTGCGGCAGGCGTCGGCCAGGGTGGTGGCGCTGCGGGCGCGGATCTGGAAGCCGCCGCCGGAGAATTCGTCGATGCGCAGGCCGCCCTCGACGATAAGCATCTCGTCGCGCAGCAGCAGCGGGGCCACCTGCTGGTACAACTCGCCGAAGAAGCTCACCTCGATCGCGCCGGTGCCGTCTTCCAGCCGCACGAAGGCGTCGCTGTCGCCGCGCTTGCGCACTGCCACCACCATGCCGGCGGCCGTCCACGGCGTGTCGGGGCCGCGACGGAAGCGGTTGCCGTCGTCGCCGTCGCTCTTGCGCGGCCGCGGCGGCTGGTAGCGGTCGACGATCTCGCCCAGCGGGCAGGTGGCGAGCTGGGCGAGTTCCTCGCGCCAGGGATCGACGGGGTGGCCGGAGAGATAGTGGCCCAGCGTGTCCCGTTCGCCTTGCAGGCGCTGCTCCAGCGGCCACTCGGGGGCGGTGGGCAGGTCGATCTGCAGCACCGGCGTGGCCGCGCCCATGGCGGCGCCGAACATGTCGTTCTGGCCGGACTGGCGGTCGCGCAGGTGCTGCTCGGCGGCCTTGATCGCGTCGGGCAACTGCAGCATCAGGCTGGCGCGGTTCGGCGCCAGCGCGTCCAGCGCGCCGGAGAGGATCAGCGCCTCCAGCACGCGCCGGTTGAGCTTGGCGGGATCGACGCGGCGGCAGAAGCCGGCGAGATCCTGGTAGACGCCGCCGCGCAGCCGTTCCGCCACGATGGACTCGCAGGCGCCCTGGCCCACGCCCTTGATCGCGCCCAGACCGTAACGGATGACCTTCGGTTCGACGGCCACGAACATGTAGTCCGAGGCGTTCACGTCGGGCGGCAATACCTCGAGGCCGATCGCTTTGGATTCCTCGATGAAGGTCACCGCCTTGTCGGTGTTGTCCATGTCCGACGAGATCGTCGCGGCCATGAATTCGGCGGGGTAGTGCGCCTTCAGCCACGCGGTCTGGTAGGAGACCAGCGCGTAGGCCGCGGCGTGCGACTTGTTGAAGCCGTAGCCGGCGAACTTCTCCATCACGTCGAAGATCTCGTCGGCCTTGTCGCTGCCCACGCCGTCCTTCGCCGCGCCCTCGCGGAACTTGGCGCGCTCCTTCGCCATCTCCTCGACTTTCTTCTTGCCCATCGCACGGCGCAGCAGGTCGGCGCCGCCGAGCGTGTAGCCGCCCACGATCTGCGCCATCTGCATCACCTGCTCCTGGTAGACCATGATGCCGTAGGTCTCTTTCAGGACAGGCTCGACGCGCGGGTCGGGATAGACCACGTCCTCGCGGCCGTGCTTGCGCGCCACGAAGTTGGGGATCAGGTCCATCGGGCCGGGGCGGTACAGCGCGCCCAGCGCGATGAGGTCGTCGAAGCGGTCGGGGCGCGCGTCCTTCAGCATGCGCTGCATGCCGGATGATTCGAACTGGAAGATCGCGACCGTCTTCGCCTTGGCGAAGATCTCGGCGTAGGTGGCGGCGTCGTCCAGCGGCAGCTTGGCGATGTCCAGCGCTTCCTCGCCGGCCTGCGCGCGGCGCGCGTTGATCGCCTTCACCGCCCAGTCGATGATGGTGAGCGTGCGCAGGCCCAGGAAGTCGAACTTCACCAGGCCGACGGCTTCCACGTCGTCCTTGTCGTACTGGGTCACCACGCCGCCGCCGCCCGCTTCGCAGTACAGCGGCGCGAACTCGGTGAGCGGCTGCGGGCCGATCACCACGCCGCCGGCGTGCTTGCCCACGTTGCGGGTGAGGCTTTCCAGCTTCAGCGCGAGCTCGATCAGCGGGCGTGCCTCGTCCTCGTCCTGCGCGTACAGCTCGCAGAATTCCTTGACGACGCGCTCGGGCTCCTTCCTCGATTTTTCCGTGCGGCCCAGCGCGTCGGACAGCGTGAGGTCCAGCGGGCGCGGCGGGATCAGCTTGGCGATCTTGTCCACCGCGCCGTAGCCCATGCCGAGCACGCGGCCGGAATCGCGCAGCACCGCCTTCGCCGCCATCGAGCCGTAGGTGATGATCTGGCTGACGTGGTCGCGGCCGTACTTGCGCGCCACGTAGTCGATCACCTCGTCGCGGCGGTCCATGCAGAAGTCGATGTCGAAGTCCGGCATCGACACGCGTTCGGGGTTGAGGAAGCGCTCGAACAGCAGGTTGAACTGCAGCGGGTCGAGGTCGGTGATCTTCAGCACCCACGCCACCAGCGAGCCGGCGCCGGAACCGCGGCCCGGGCCCACCGGGATGCCATTCTGTTTGCCCCAGTTGATGAAGTCCGCCACGATCAGGAAGTAGCCGGGGAAGCCCATCTTGATGATGACGTCCAGCTCGCGCTCCAGCCGCGCCTCGTAGTCGGCGAGGGTGTGGCCAGCGGCCAGCGGTGCGGCGGCCAGGCGTTCCCTGAGGCCCTGGCGCGACAGTTCGCGGATGTGGCTGTCGAGGTCGTGGCCCTCGGGCACCGGGAAGTCGGGCAGGTAGTAGGTGCCGAACTTCAGTTCCAGGTTGCAGCGCTTCGCCAGTTCGACGGTGTTTTCCAGCGCCTCGGGGAGGTCCGCGAACAGCTCGGCCATTTCCCCGGGGGATTTCAGGTACTGCTCTGCGCTGTAGTCGCGCGGCCGCTTGGGGTCGGCCAGCACGCGGCCCTGGTGGATGCAGACACGCGCCTCGTGCGCCTCGAAGTCCTCGCGCTTGAGGAAACGCACGTCGTTGCCGGCGACGACGGGAAGGCCCAGTTCGGCGGCCAGCGCCAGCGCCGCCGAGTTCCAGGTTTCCTCGCCCTCGCGGCCGCAGCGGGTGAGTTGAAGGTACAGGCGGTCCGGGAACAGTTGCGCCAGCGGGCGCAGCTTCGCCAGCGCGGAGTCGTGGCCTTGCGACAGCGCGATGCGCGCGGTTTCGCTCTCGCGGCCGAGCAGGGCGATCAGGCCGTCCGTCGCGTCGGCGGTGAGCCAGCCCGCCTCGACCAGCGCGCGGCCGCCATGCTGGCCTTCCTGCCACGCGCGCGAGACCAGGCGCGACAGGTTGAGGTAACCCTCGCGGTGCTGGCACAGCAGGGTCAGCCGCCACGGGCGCGGATCGTCCGGCGCGGCGATCCACAGGTCGCTGCCGCAGATCGGCTTGATGCCCGCCGCGCTGCAGGCCTTGTAGAACTTCACCAGCGCGAACATGTTGCATTCGTCGGTGAGCGCCACCGCCGGCATGCCCGCCTGCACGCAGGCGGCGACCAGCGCCTTGATGCGGATGGTCGAGTCGACCAGCGAGTACTCGCTGTGCAGGTGGGTGTGGACGAAGCGTGCGGACATGCAGACTCACCGGGTGAGTCTTGGAAGGCTAACCGTGGCCGGGTCCGCTCACAAGCTTGACAGCGCGGCCGTCAGGCGCGCGGGCCGCCCTGCGGCGCCCGCGCGCCGTCGGACTCAGCTCACGTGGAAGCGCTCGCCCTCCTCGGGCTTCACGTAGTGGTCGAGGCCGCTCACCAGCAGGGGCTGGTGGTTGTAGTCGAAATGCGGCGGATTCCGCGGGGCGCCGGCGGCGGGCGCGGCGGTGGCCTGGCCGTCGGGCAACGGGGCGGCGGGCGGCGGCAGGTTGATGGGCGAACGATGGATCGTGGGCATCATGGCACGACTCCTGCGTTTCGTTGACGCGGATGGCCATGCGGTGGCGATGCCTGCCGCCGGCATGGCCGGTGCGTCCATGCGGGCGGTGGTCCCGGTGAACATGATGCGCCCGATCGCGCCAGGGTTGCATGTGATGATCGGCACATCCCGACGTGCCGGAGCGGCCGTTCCGCGCTGCGGCGACATCCGCGGAACCGTCAGAACAAGCTGTCCCGGGCCAGCCGCTCGCGTACCGGCGCGTAGCTGCGCCTGTGCTGCACGCAAGGCCCCAGCCGTTGCAGCGCGGCCAGGTGGGCGGGCGTGGGGTAGCCCTTGTGCAGCGCGAAGCCGTAGCCGGGGTGGGCGGCGTCCAGCGCCACCATCAGCCGGTCGCGGGTCACCTTGGCCAGGATGGAGGCGGCGCTGATCGCCGGCTCCAGCGCGTCGCCGCCCACGATGGCGCGGCCGGGGCAGGGCAGGTCCCTGGGCAGCTTGTTGCCGTCCACCAGCGCCTCCTGCGCGGCGGGCGCCAGCCCGGCCACCGCGCGGCTCATCCCGGCCATGGTGGCCTGGAAGATGTTGAGCCGGTCGATCTCCTCCGCCTCCACCACCACCACGCAATGCGCCAGCGCGCGCTCGACGATCAACGGGTACAGCGCCTCGCGCCGCCGCTCGCTGAGCTTCTTCGAGTCGTCCAGGCCGTCAATGGGGCACGCGGGGTCGAGGATCACCGCGGCCACCACCACGGGGCCGGCCAGCGGCCCCCGTCCGGCCTCGTCCACCCCTGCTCTTAAAAAACTCTCGTCAATCGAAGTCATGGTCGCCACGTTTGCCAGTTGGCTGAAGAGTGCGAACCCACCCGGCACGTTCGCCTCCTCTCCCCTCCGGGGAGAGGATTGAGGTGAGGGGCCGGGGCTCGCACGGCAGCAGGACTAAGGCTTGTTCCGACGCTGCCTCATCACGTGCGCGTCCCCTCGTACAAGAAGAGAACAAACCACTCACCCACGCTCAACCAATTCCGCAATCGCCGCCGCCGCCGCATCCGCCGCACTCCCATCCAGCTCCGCCCGCAACGCGTGGTGCAAATGCTCGAACGCGGCGACGATGGCGCCGCGGCGTTCGCGGTCGTTGAACAGCGCGAGCACGGCGTCGGCAAGCTTCGCCGCGGTGCAGTCGTCCTGCATCAGCTCGGGCGCCAGCACCACGCGGTCGCCCATGCCGGAGGCGCGGGCGAGGATGTTGGGCAGCGCGTAGACAT
>NZ_NJIC01000012.1:110614-158089 GCF_013620825.1 Rhodanobacter sp. PCA2
CGGTCTTGAGCATGCGCAGCAATTTCGCGACGCGGTAGCTGGCGGGCGCGACGCGGTAGCCCACCACCATCGGCCGCTTCGCCAGCAGCGCCTCCAGCGTGGCGGTGCCGGAGGCCAGCAGCACCACGTCGGCGGCCTGCATGGCGAGATGGGCCTGGCCGTCCAGCAGCAGCGGCGCGGTGGCGTCCTGCGGCACCCTGGCGAGCAGGGCGCGCAGCTGTTCCAGCATGCGCGGGTTCGCGGCGGGGATCACCACGCGCAGGCCGGGCAGCGCGGCGGCCACGCGCCGTGCGGCGTCGAGGAACGGGCCGCCCAACCGGGCCAGCTCGCTGCCGCGGCTGCCCGGCAACACGGCCAGCACCGGCGCGTCCTGCGGCAGCTGCAGCGCCTCGCGCGCGGCGGCGCGGTCGGACACCAGCGGGAAGCGGTCGGCCAGCGGATGGCCGGTGAAGCGGGCATCGACGCCGTGCCGGGCGTAGATCGCCGGTTCCATCGGGAACAGGCACAGCACGCGGTCGGCCGAGCGGCCGATCTTTTCCGCGCGATGTTCGCGCCAGGCCCATACCGAGGGGCTGACGTAGTGCACGGTGCGCAGGCCGGCCTGCTTCAGCCGCTGCTCCACGCCCAGGTTGAAATCCGGCGCATCGATGCCGACCACCACGGCCGGTTTCGCGGCGAGCAGGCGCGCGACGAGTTCCTTGCGCAGCCTGAGCAGGCGCGGCAGGTGCGACAGCACTTCGGCCAGCCCGAACAGCGACAGCTCGCGGATGTCGTACCAGGACTCGAAGCCCTCGGCCTGCATGCGGCTGCCGCCGATGCCGACGAAGCGGGCGGCGGGGTAGCGGGCGCGCAGCGCGGCGATCAGGTCGGCGCCGAGCTGGTCGCCGGAGTCTTCGCCGGCGAGGAGGGCGATCAACGGGGCTGTGCCTGCTTGTGGAGCGTCGTTCATGCCGACAGCATAAAGCAGAGCGCGTGTTTGATTTGCGGATATGCGGGACGCATATCCGCGACGCTTATCTGGCGAGTGCCCGGTTGCTGCGGTCGATGAAGTCCAGCATCGCGCGCACGTCCGTGCTGTCCTGCGCCTGCTGGGCGAGCTGTTCGCGGGCCTCGGGCAGCGACAGGCCGGCCATGTACAAGGTGCGGTAGGCGCGCTTGATCGCGGCGATGCGCGGGCTCTCGAAGCCGCGGCGCTTCAGGCCCTCGCTGTTGATGCCGCGCGGACGGCCATGCTGCTCGTTCGCCATCATCAGGAACGGCGGCACGTCGGAACCGACCAGGCAGCCCATCGCGATGAACGCGTGCGCGCCGACCTTGCAGAACTGGTGCACGCCGGCGTAGCCGGAGATGATCACCCAGTCGCCGATCTCCACGTGCCCGGCCAGCGCCGAGTAGTTGGAGAACACCACGTGGTTGCCCACCTGGCAGTCGTGCGCGATGTGCACGTAGGCGAGCAGCCAGTTGTCGTCGCCGATGCGGGTGATTCCGCCGCCTTCGCCGGTGCCGCGGTTGATGGTGACGAACTCGCGGATCAGGTTGCGGTCGCCGATCACCAGCTCGGTGCGCTCGCCCTTGAACTTCATGTCCTGGGGATTGCCGCCCAGCGAGGCGAATTGCGTGATGCGATTGTCGCGGCCGATGCGGGTCGGCCCGTCGATCACCACGTGCGGGCCGATCACGGTGCCCTCGCCGATCTCCACCTCGGCGCCGATCACGCTGTAGGCGCCGATGCTGACGTTGGCGCCGATCCTGGCAGTGGGGTCGATCTGCGCGGTGGGGTGGATCATTTGTCCGACCTCGCCGCGCACATCAGTTCGCAGCTTGCCACTTCCTTGCCGTCCACCACGGTGCGTGCGGCGAACAGGCCCATGCCGCGCATCACGCGCTTCACCGACACTTCCAGTCGCAACTGGTCGCCCGGCACCACCGGCGCGCTGAAGCGCGCGTTGTCCACCTTGACGAGGTAGAACAGCGGGCTGTCGGTGTTGCCCTTCATGCGGTTGCTGAGCTGGGTGAGCAGGCCCGCCGCCTGCGCCATCGCCTCCACGATCAGCACGCCCGGCATCACCGGGTGGCCGGGGAAGTGGCCGTTGAAGAACGGCTCGTTGATGGTGACGTTCTTCAGCGCCACCACGCTCTGGTCGGGAACCATCTCGACCACCCGGTCGACCAGCAGGAACGGATAGCGGTGCGGCAGCAGCTGCTGGATCTGTTCCACGCTCACCGGCAGGGTCACGGTTGCGGCTTTGTCACTCATCGTTCTCGTCCTTCTCCAGCGCCGTGAGGCGGCGCGCGAAATCGTCCAGGTGCTTGAAGCGGGCGGCGTTCTTGCGCCACTGGCGGTTGTCCTGCAGCGGCGTGCCGGAGGAATACTCGCCCGGCTCGCGTATCGAGTGCGTAACCAGGCTCTTGGCGGTAATGGTAACGCGGTCGGCCAGTTCCAGATGGCCCAGCACGCCGGCGTTGCCGCCGATCATGCACCAGCGGCCGATCCTCGCGCTGCCGGCCACCGCCGCGCAGCCCGCCATCGCGGTGTGCGCGCCCACGTGCACGTTGTGGGCGATCTGGATCTGGTTGTCCAGCCGCACGTCCTCTTCCAGCACGGTATCGTCCAGCGCGCCGCGGTCGATGGTGGTGTTCGCGCCGATCTCGCAATCGTCGCCGATGCGCACGCCGCCGAGCTGGGGGATCTTCACCCAGTGGTCGCGTTCGAAGGCGAGTCCGAAGCCGTCGGAACCGATCACCGCGCCGGGGTGCACCAGCACGCGCCGGCCCAGGCGCACCCGCGTCACCAGGGTGACCCGCGCCACCAGGCGCGACTGGGCGCCCACCGTGCAGTCCTCGCCCACGATGCAATGCGGGCCGAGCACGGCGCCCTCGGCGATCACCGCGCCGGCGGCGACCACGCAGCAGGGGCCGACGCTGGCGCCCGGGGCGACGGTCGCGCCCGCGTCCACCACCGCGGTGGGGTGGATCCCGGGCGCGGCTGCCGGCAGGCGCTCGAACAGCGCGGCGATCTTCGCGTAGGCCACGTAGGGGTCGGCGGCGACCAGGGCGTCGACCGGACAGTCCGCGAGGTGTTCCTCGCGCAGGATCACCGCACCGGCGCCGGTGGCGGCCAGTTGCGCGGCGTACTTGCCGTTGGAGAGGAAGGCCAGCTGGCGGGCGCCGGCGTTCGCGAGCGTGGCGACGCCGTCGATGGAGCGCCCGCCGTCGCCGTGCAGGCGCAAGCCGAAGCGTTCGGCCAGGTCGGCGAGGGTGGGGCCGGGATGGGTGCTCAAGGGCTTCTCCGCGAGGGGCCGCCCATTGTATCGGCAGTGCCGCGGCCGTGGTCCGGAAGGCGAAAAGCGCGGCAGGCCGCGCTTTTCGCCGGGGTGGTGCGTTCGTCCGGCCTCAGAACGTGGAGCCGAACGTGAACTGGATGCGCTCCTCGTAGTGGCCGTCGTCGCGCTGGGTGCGGAACGGCAGCGCGAAGTTGATGATCATCGGGCCGATCGGCGCCTGCCAGTGCAGCGACAGGCCGGTGGAGGCGCGCAGCGTGCTGGCGTCGAAGCTCTGCCAGTTCTTGTACGCGTTGCCCACGTCCACGAACCAGGACACGCGGGCGGTGTTGACGTCCTTGAGGAAGGGCAGCGGCAGGTACAGCTCGGCCGTGCCCAGCACCTTGAACGCGCCGCCGATGGGCTGTGCGTAGGAGTAATAGCTGCCGCTGCAGTTGCCGCTGGCGTCGGGCTGGCCCGTGCCCGAGCAGATGCGCGGGCCCAGCGTGTTGTCCTGGAAGCCGCGCACGTCGCGCACGCCGCCGGAGTAGAAGTTCTCCCAGAACGGGAAGTCGTTGCGCATGTCGAGCGGCTCGGGCATTCCCGCCGCGGCATAGGCGGCCTTGAGCTGGTCGAACGCCGTGTCGCTGATGCCGTTCTTGCCGTAGGTCTTGCCGTAGCCGACCTGGCCGTCGAGGTAGAGCACGAAGCCGTGGCCGATCGGCCAGTAGTGGTTCGCCTCGCCCGTCACCTTCCAGTACTTCACGGTGGAGGTGGGCAGCGCCACTTCGGAACTCAGCGACAGCACGCCGCCGCGGGTGGGCGCCCAGTAGCCGTTGCGGCTGTCCATGTTCCAGCCCAGCGTGCCGACCAGCGAGTGCACGGTGTAGTTGCCGATCTCGTTCTGGTAGTCGACCAGCTGCTGCGGCGTGTAGCCGGCGATCGAGTTGATCTTGTTGCTGCTGACGCCGAGGCCCGCGCGGATACTCTGGAAGTCGGTGATCGGGAAGCCGAGGTAGGTGGAGAACGCCTTCTGGCTGGTGGAGTAGTTCGCGAACTCGCTGTTGTCGACGTTGCCGAAGTCGGTCTTCGAATAGGTGGCGTTGTAGCCGATGCCGACGTTGTTGTCGGTGAGGTAGGGGTTGTAGTAGTTGACGTTGAAGCGGGTGTAGTAGCTGCTGCGCTCGCCGCTCACCGACACGCTGTCGCCGGTGCCGAACAGGTTGCGCTGCGACACCGAGGCGGACAGGATGATGCCGGAATACTGCGAGTAGCCCACGCCGAACTGCAGGCTGCCGGCGGACTGTTCCTCGACCTTGACGGTGACATCCACCTGGTCGTCGGAGCCGGCCACCTTCTTCTTGTCGATGTCGACCTTCTTGAAGTAGCCCAGCTGCTGCAGGCGGATCTTGGAACGGTCGATCATCCCTTGCGAGTACCAGGACCCTTCGAGCTGGCGCATCTCGCGGCGCAGCACGTTGTCCTCGGTGAGCGTGTTGCCCTCGAAGATCACGCGCCGCACGTAGACGCGCTGGCCCGGTTCGATGTACAGCGTGAGGTCGACGGTGCGCTTGTCCTTGTCCAGCTTGGGATACGGCGTGACCTTGGCGTAGGCGTAGCCGATGTTCGCCAGCAGCGCCTTGAGCGCCTTGGTGCTGTTCTCGATCGCGGCGCGGTTGAACACCTCGCCCGGCTTGACAAACACCAGTTGCCGCAGCGTGGCTTCGGGCAGCACCAGCGTGCCCAGCAGCTTCACGTCCTGGATCTTGTAGATCTCGCCTTCCTTGACGTCGGCGGCGATGTACATCGACTGCTTGTCCGGGGCGATCGTGACCTGGGTGGAATCGACGCCGAAGTCGGCGTAGCCGCGGTTCATGTAGTAGGACTGCAGCTTCTCCAGGTCGCCGGAGAGCTTCTCGCGCGAATACTGGTCGTTCTTCGAGTACCACGACATCCAGTTCGGCGTGCCCAGCTCGAAATCGTCGCGGATCGCCTTGTCGGTGAACGCGTGGTTGCCGAGGATGTTGATCTCCTTGATCTTCGCCACCTGGCCCTCGCGGACCTCGATGTCGATCGCCACGCGGTTGCGTTCCAGCCGCACCACGTGGGGGATCACCGACACGCTGTACTTGCCGCGGTTGTAGTACTGGTGGATCAGTTCCTGCTGCACGTTGTCCAGCGCGAGGCGGTCGAACGTCTCGCCCTCGGCCAGGCCGATCGACTTCAGGCCCTTCTTCAGGTCGTCGGTCTTGATGTCCTTGTTGCCGCGGATGGTGAGCTTGGCGATCGACGGCCGCTCCACCACCTTGATCACCAGGATGTTGCCGTCACGCTCCAGTTCCACGTCGCTGAAGAACTTGGTCTGGTACAGCGCGCGGATCGCCCGCTGCGCCGTGGCGTCGGTCATGCGGTCGCCGCGGCTCATCGGCAGGTAGTTGAACACCGTGCCGGCGGAGATGCGGCTGAGACCGTCGATGCGGATGTCCGAGATCACGAACGGATCGAAGGCGAGCGCGTTGGCGGAGAGGGAGGCAAGCAGGAGCAGGGCGGCGATACGCTTCATCGTCGATTCCGGTGGATGGTTTCGATCAGGCCGCCGGCCCGATCAAGGTGCGCGGCAGGGCAGAACCCCGCCGCGAGAAAGAACAGGTGCCCGCAAGAGGCACCGGATGCAACAGACCGGCGCGCGTGAGCGCGGCCGGCACGAACGTTTGCGGCGTCGACGAACCGGTGGCGCGGATCATCGACGTCACGACAGCAGCAGGCGATGGATGTCGTTGTAGAACACCAGGCCCATCAGGCTGAACAGCAGCACCAGCCCCACGTACTGGCCGATCGCCATGGCCTGTTCGCTGAGCGGGCTGCCCTTGACCAACTCGATAAGGTAATACAGCAGGTGGCCGCCATCCAAGACGGGGATGGGCAGCAGGTTCAGCACCGCCAGGCTCAGCGACACCATGGCGAGGAACTGCAGGAACCGGGCGAAGCCCAGCTGGGCGCTGGCATTCGCCACCTGCGCGATGCCGATCACGCTGGACAGGTTGCGCGGCGAGGCCTCGCCGTCCAGCATCTTGCCTATCATGCCGAAGGTCTGCGCGGTGTTGCGCCAGGTGGCGGCCAGCGCCTCGTTCAGGGCGCGCAGCGGGCCGTAGCGCAGCGTGGCGGCTTCGGGCGGTTGCGAGCCTATGCCTATCATCCAGTCGGAGGGCTGGCCCTGCAGCGATTCGCGCCGTGCGACGACCTGCAGCGGGATGGTCTTGCCGTTGCGCTCGACCACGATCGCCAGCTTCGGGGACACCACGGCGTCCTGCTGCACCAGCTTGCCCATCCCCAGGAAATCGGTGGCGGGCTTGCCGTTCACGCTGACGATGCGGTCGCCGGCCAGCATGCCGGCCAGCGCGGCGGGCTGGTCGGGCAGCACGGTGGCGGCCACCGCGGGCGCCGGCATCGGCAGCAGGCCCAGGGTGGTGAAGTACTGGTCGACGGTCTGGCCGGGCGGCAGCTTGTCCAGCGGCAGCAGCAGGCGCCGCTGCGTGCCGTCGGGATCGCGCACGGTGAGCGGCAGCGGCGTGCGGCCCAGCAGGGCATTCGCCACCACGTCCAGCGAATCGCCCCAGGTATCGACGTCGCGGCCGGCGATGCTGAGGATGCGGTCGCCCGGCTGGATGCCTGCCTGGGCGGCCATGCTCTGCGGCTTGGCGGTGACGATGGGCGCGCTGTCGGGCAGGCCCACCATGAACATCAGCCACAGCGCCGCCACGGTGAACAGCAGGTTGAAGCCCGGCCCCGCCAGCACGATCAGGATGCGCTTCCACACCGGCTGGCCGGTGAACTCCTGGCCTTGCAGCTGCGGCGGCACCACGCCTTCGCGTGCGTCCAGCATCTTCACGTAGCCGCCCAGCGGGATCGCGGCGATCTGGTACTCGGTGCCGTCGCGGCCGATGCGCTTCCACACCGCGTTGCCGAAGCCCACCGAGAAGCGCAGCACCTTCACCCCGCAACGGCGCGCGACCCAGTAATGGCCGAACTCATGGAAGGTCACCAGCACGCCCAGCGTGACCAGCAACCAGAATACCGAGCCGAAAAAGGAAGTCATCAAACGCCGTGAGGGAAATCTATCGGTGACAGGATATCAGCAAGCCCCGGGAACCTGTTCATGTTCCCGGGTGCAGCAAGCTGCCCGGGGGATCATGAACAGCTGCGTAGCAACAGGCGCCGGGCCGCGGCCCGGGCCTCGCCGTCGCGCGCAACAAGAGACTCCACATCGACCACGGCTTGCGGCGGCAGTTCCGCAAGTACCCCCTCGACCACTTCGGCGATGGCCAGGAAGGGCAGGGCGCCGGCCAGGAAGGCTTCCACCGCCACCTCGTTCGCGGCGTTCAGGATGGCCGGCGCGTCGCCGCCGGCACGCAGCGCCTGGAAGGCCAGCGCGAGGCAGCGGAAGGTGTCCAGGTCCGGCGCCCCGAACTCCAGCGCGCCGCAGGTGGCGAGGTTCAGCGGCGTCACCCCCGATTCCACGCGGTCGGGCCACGCCAGCGCGTGGGCGATCGCGGTGCGCATGTCGGGGTTGCCGAGCTGGGCCAGCACCGAGCCGTCCACGTATTCCACCAGCGAATGCACCAGGCTCTGCGGATGCACCGCCACTTCGATCGCCGCGGCCGGCGCGCCGAACAGGTGGTGGGCCTCGATCACTTCCAGGCCCTTGTTCATCAGGGTGGCTGAATCCACCGAGATCTTGCGGCCCATCGACCATTTGGGGTGCTTGCAGGCCTGGTCGGGGGTCACCGCCGCCAGTTCGGCGCGGCTGCGACCCCGGAACGGGCCGCCCGAGGCGGTGAGCACGAGCTTGCGCACGCCGCTGGCGCGCAGGTTCGGGCGGCCGCCGGGCAGGCACTGGAAGATCGCGTTGTGCTCGGAGTCCACCGGGATCAGTTCGCCGCCCCCGGTGCGCAGCGCCTCCAGCAGCAGCGGGCCGGCCAGCACGATGGATTCCTTGTTCGCCAGCAGCAGGCGCTTGCCGGCGCGCGCGGCGGCGAGGGTGGAGTCCAGTCCCGCCGCGCCCACGATCGCGGCCACCACGGTATCGCACTGCGTGCCGGCCGCGGCGGCGGCGAGCGCGGCCTGGCCGCTGGCCACTTCGCAGCGCACGCCGTCGGCGGCGAGGCGGCGCGCCAGCTCGCCTTCCAGCGCGGGGTCGGCGATCACCGCCAGTTCGGGGCGGTGCGTGGCGCACAGTGCGGCCAGGGCCGCCACGTTGCGGTGCGCACTCAGGATGTTCGCGCGGAAGCGGTCCGGATGCCGCGCGATGACATCCAGCGTGCTGGCGCCGATCGAACCGGTGGCACCCAGTACCGCAACCTTGTTCATTGCCACTTTCCCTTTACATCCGGAGCAGCTGCAGGCCCAGGGTGAACACCGGCAGGGCGGCGAACACGCTGTCCAGCCGGTCCAGCAGGCCGCCGTGGCCGGGGAACAGGTCGCCCGAGTCCTTCACCTGGGCATGGCGCTTCATCAGGCTTTCGAGCAGGTCGCCCACGATGGAGGCGGCCACGGTGAGCAGGGCCAGCACCGCCAGGCCGGGCAGCGCCGCGCCGCGCAGGCCCAGCAGCCAGCCCCCGATCAGGGCGACCGCCGCGCCGGCGGCCAGCGCCCCGTAGGCGCCTGCCCAGGTCTTGCCGGGGCTGATCTGCGGTGCCAGCTTGCGCTTGCCGAACGCGCGTCCGCTGAAGTATGCGCCGATGTCCGCGGCCCACACCACCAGCAGGGCCAGCAGCATCCACCAGTGGCCGTGCGGCTCGCGGCCGTGCAGCGCGAGCGCGGCGATCCAGGCGGGGAAGACCACGAAGGCGCCGGCCGCCAGCTTGACGGCGCGGTTCTCCTTCGTGGGCGCCGCGCCGTAGGCGAAGTGGCGCAGCCACAGGCAGGCGGTCAGCCACCACGCCACGCCCAGCGCCAGCAGCAGCGGCGTCAGCGGGCCGGCATGCGCCAGCCACAGCAGCACGAACAGCAGCGCGGCGACCGCCAGCAACGCGATGCGCGCGGCGGGCTGGCGTACGCCGGCGAGGCGGGCCCATTCCTCCAGCGCACCCAGGAACACCACGGCGCCGACCACGGCCAGCCACGGGGTCGGCAACAGCAGGATGATCAGTATCGCCAGCGGCGCAAGCAGCAAGGCGGTGACGACGCGCTGGAACAGCATGCTTACCCCTGGGTCCTGGTGGCGGCGAGCTGTTCGCCGGTGCGACCGTAGCGGCGGTCGCGCCGGCCGTAGTCCTCGATGGCCCGATGCAGGCAGGCCTGATCGAAGTCCGGCCACAGGGTATCGGTGAAATGCAGTTCGGCATAGGCCGCCTGCCACAGCAGGAAGTTGCTGAGCCGGCATTCGCCGCCGGTGCGGATGAACAGGTCCAGCGGGGGCAGGTCGGCCAGGCACATCCGCGCGGCCAGCGTGGCCTCGTCGATCGCCTCGGCCTGCAGTTCGCCGCGGGCCACTGCCGCGGCGGCCTGGCGCGCGGCCTGGGCGATGTCCCAGCGGCCGCCGTAGTTCACCGCCACGTTGAGGTGCAGTTTGACGTTGCCGCCGGTGCGCGCCATCGCGGCCTGCATGCGCTCGCGCAGCGGGGCGTCGAAGGCGGCCAGGTCGCCCACGAATCGCAGCCGCACGCCCTGGGCGTGCAGTTCGTCGGTTTCCTTGTCCAGCGCGCGCAGGAACAGCGTCATCAGCGCGCCGACTTCCTCTTCCGGCCGCTGCCAGTTCTCGCTGGAGAACGCGAACAGGGTAAGCGCCTCGACCCCTTCGCGCAGACAGCCTTCCACCACCTCGCGCACCGCCTTGCGGCCGGCGTTGTGGCCGAAGCTGCGCGGCCGGTGGCGCGCCTTCGCCCAGCGGCCGTTGCCGTCCATCACGATGGCGATGTGGCGGGGGATGGCGGGTGTGGAGGTCATGGTGCGGCTTGGGCCGGTCCCTCCCCGGTCAGGGAAATGCTGCCCCGAAGGGGCGGATGGATGGAGTGGGTGCCAGTGTGCCCCTGTCGCCTTCTCCATGGCGGGGGAGAGGGCGCGCCGTTGCCCGAAACCGCGGCGCCGGATGTTCCGGGCCCCGCGGTCCGGCATGCGTCACATGGACATCAGCTCGTCTTCCTTGGCCTTCACCACGCCGTCGACGTCCTTGACGAAGCGGTCGGTGAGCTTCTGGATCTCGTCGTCGGCGCGGCGTTCCTCGTCCTCGCTGATCTGCTTGTCCTTGAGCAGGTCCTTCAGCTTCTGCAAGGCGTCGCGGCGCACGTTGCGGATCGCGATCTTCGCGTTCTCGCCCTCGTGCGACACGTGCTTGGCCAGCTCGCGGCGGCGCTCCTCGGTGAGCGGCGGCATGTTGAGGCGGATCACGGTGCCCGCGGTGGTGGGCGTGATGCCGATGTCCGAAGCCAGCAGGGCCTTTTCGACCGGGCCGACCAGGCTCTTGTCGAACGGCGTGATGATGATGGAGCGCGCGTCGCCCAGGGCCACCGAGGCCACCTGGTTCAGCGGCATCTCCGAACCGTAGGCGGGCACCTTGATGCCGTCCACCAGCGCGGTGCTGGCGCGGCCGGTGCGCAGGCGGGTGAGTTCGTGCCGGAGCGCGTCGATGCTCTTGCCCATGCGGGTCTGGGCATCGTTCTTGATGTCGTTGATCATGGAGGCGTTTCCCGGTGGATCTGGTCAGCCGGCGAGTATAGCAGCGCCGGTCGTCGCGGCCGGACGGCGGCCGCCGGCGCTGCACGGGGTCAGTTGTGGACCAGGGTGCCCACCGCTTCGCCGTGCATGATGCGGGTGAGGTTGCCGGGCACGGTCATGTCGTAGATGCGCAGCGGCATGCCGTGGTCGCGGCACAGGGCGATCGCGGCGGTGTCCATCACCTTGAGGTTGCGCTGGATCACCTCGTTGTAGGTGAGTTCGTCGTAGCGCCGGGCGTCGGGATCGCGGGCCGGGTCGGCGGTGTAGACGCCGTCGACCTTGGTGGCCTTGAGCAGCAGGTCCGCGCCGATCTCCACCGCGCGCAGGGCGGCGGCCGAGTCGGTGGTGAAGAACGGGTTGCCGGTGCCGGCCGCGAACAGCGCGATGCGGCCCTTCTCGATGTGGCGGATCGCGCGGCGGCGGATGTAGTCCTCGGCCACGTCGTGGATCTGGATCGCGCTCATCACGCGGGCGTAGGCGCCGCGCTTCTCGATCGCGTCGGCCATCGCCAGCGCGTTCATCACCGTGGCCAGCATGCCCATGTGGTCGCCGGTGACGCGGTCCATGCCGGATGCGGCCAGGCCCTCGCCGCGGAAGATGTTGCCGCCGCCGATCACCACGCCGACTTCCACGCCGCTCCTGCTCACGGCGATGATCTCGTCCGCCAGTTCGCCGATCACCTTCGGATCGATGCCGTAATCGGCCTCGCCCATCAGCGCTTCACCGGAGAGCTTGAGCAGGATGCGGCGGTACTTGGGCTGGTCGCTCATGGGGTCTCCGGATTGTGGTGGCGCAAACCGGCGCATTGTAGCGATTGCGCCCACGCGCGGCGAGCGATTCGCGTCATTGCCGGCCGGGCGCACGTGCGTTCCGCGGGTGCGCGAGTCGCACGCCAGGCACGAAAAAAGCGGAGCCGCGAGGGCTCCGCTTGTCCGTGGCGCTGCTGCGTGATCAGGCGAGGTTCTTCGCCGCGAAGTCCCAGTTGACCAGGTTCCAGAACGCTTCCAGGTACTTCGGGCGGGCGTTGCGGTAGTCGATGTAGTAGGCGTGTTCCCACACGTCCACGGTGAGCAGCGGCTTGTCGCTGCCGGTGACCGGCGTGGCGGCGTTGGAGGTGTTGACGATGCCCAGCGCGCCATCCGGGCGCTGCACCAGCCAGGTCCAGCCCGAGCCGAAGTTGCCGGCGGCGGACTTGGTGAACTCTTCCTTGAACTTCTCGAACGAACCGAACGCCTTGTTGATCGCGTCGGCCAGCTTGCCGGTGGGTTCCTTGCCGCCCTTGGGGCTCAGCGAGTTCCAGTAGAACGTGTGGTTCCAGATCTGCGCGGCGTTGTTGAACACGCCGCCGGAGGACTTGCGGATGATGTCTTCCAGCGCGGCGCCTTCGAACTCGGTGCCCTTGACCAGGTTGTTGAGGTTGGTCACGTAGGCCTGGTGGTGCTTGCCGTAGTGGTACTCCAGCGTCTCGGCGGAGATGTGGGGCTCGAGCGCGTTCTTTTCGTAGGGCAACGGGGGAAGTTCGATCGCCATGGCTGGCTCCTTGACGGTGGCTGGGAGAAAAGGTCGCGACGACCGGCGGCCGCTGCGTGTCGGCTGATACAATACCGATCTGCCTGCATTGTAAAGATGAACCACCAGCCATGGACGTAAACGAGCGAATCAAGTCGCTGCTCGCCGCGCATCCGATCGTGCTCTTCATGAAGGGCACGCCGGAATTTCCCATGTGCGGCTTTTCCAGCCGCGCCGCACAGGCGCTGCAGCAGGCCGGCGCGCCGTTCCACGCAGTGAACGTGCTGGCCGATCCGGAAATCCGCGCGGCGTTGCCGCACTACGCGAACTGGCCGACGTTCCCGCAGCTCTTCATCGAGGGCGAACTGATCGGCGGCTGCGACATCGTGGTGGACCTGCAGGCTTCCGGCGAGCTGGCGCGCATGGCCGGCGACGTGACCGGGGCGTCGCAGGAATGACGCTGCCGTCGATGGGTCTTCCCGCGGGCTGGGCGCCCGCCGGCGGCGACACGCTGGCCGGTCGCGTGGTGCTGGTCACCGGCGCCTACGGCGGCCTGGGCGGCGCGGTGGCGCGCGCGGCCACGCGCGCCGGCGCCACCGTCGTGGTCAGCGGCAAGCGCAAGCGCCAGCTGGAACAGCTGTACGACGCGATGCTGGCCGAAGGCCTGGCCGAGCCGGTGATCCATCCGCTGGACATGGAAACCGCCACCCCGCGCGAGTACGCCGCGCTGGCCGACGGCCTGCGCCACGATTTCGGCCGGCTGGACGGCATTGCGCACTGCGCCGCCAGCTTCGCCGGGCTCACCCCGATCGGCATGCACAAGCCGGACGACTGGCTGCGCGCGATGCACGTCAACCTCAATGCGCCGTTCGCGCTGACCCAGGCCTGCCTGCCGCTGCTGCAGGAGGCGGCCGACAGCGCGGTGGTGTTCGTGCTGGACGATCCCGCGCGGCTGGCGCGCGCGCACTGGGGTGCGTATGGCGTCTCCAAGGCGGCGCTGGAGCGCTTCGCCTCGATCCTGCACGAGGAGACCGACGAGAGCCCGCTGCGCGTGCACGCGTTGCTGCCCGGGCCGATGCGCACCAGGCTGCGCCGGCAGGCGTATTTCGGCGAGGACACCATGCAGCACCCACCGCCGGATGCCGCTGCCGAGGCGCTGGTCTGGCTGCTGGCCGCGCAGGGCGCCGCGGCGCGCGGTCGCGTGCTCGATCTGCGGGACGCGGCATGAGCTGCGTCCATCGCCAGTCCGGGGCACGCTGATGGAAACGCAGATGACCACCCTGGCGGCGGGAATCATGCTGTTCCTGATCATGGACCCGCTGGGCAATATCCCGATCTTCCTCAGCCTGCTGAAGGACGTGCCGCCCAAGCGCCGCCGTCGCGTGATGGTGCGCGAGCTGCTGATCGCGCTCGGCGTGCTGCTGGGCTTCCTGCTGGGCGGGCAGGTGCTGCTGAACCTGCTGCAGCTGAAACCCGATTCCATCAGCATCGCCGGCGGCATCGTGCTGTTCCTGATCGGCATCCGCATGGTGTTTCCGCCGGCGGACGGCGGCGGCATCTTCGGCAAGTCCGGCGGCGGCGAGCCCTTCATCGTGCCGATGGCGATACCCGGCGTGGCCGGTCCCTCGGCGATGGCGGCGCTGCTGTTGCTCACCAACACCCAGCCGGGGCGCACCGCGGACTGGGCGATCGCCCTGATCGGCGCATGGCTGGCCACGGCGGTGATCCTGCTGTGCTCCACCTACCTGTTCCGCTGGCTGGGCGAGAGCGTGCTGACCGCGCTGGAACGCGTGATGGGCATGCTGCTGATCGCCCTTTCCGTGCAGATGTTCCTGGGCGGCGTGGCGGCGTACCTGCATCTGCGGCTCTGATCGCCCCGGTCGTCAGCGTCGTCGCCAAGGGGATATTCAATCTGGCGACAACCCGAATGAATGCGCAGTGTCTCCGGGCTTGAACCGGGGCACTTGCCTGCGCGTCGTGGCAATTGTAAAGATGCTGTCAGCGGAGCTCGCCAAAATGCTAACATCGGCGTAAGGATTCCACGGGCGAATCCAGAGATCGGCTGCTCGGGGCGCGATTTTCGATCCCGGGCCACAACGCAATGGCTGCACTCACCCACCTGACCTTGCGGTCGGGTTTTTTTGCGCCCGAAGAAATCGTTTTTTCTTGCAATGGCCGCAAGAAATGCATGGGCGGGCGGGCTTGCGGTGCGGCCCGGTTTGCCATGGAGCGGGCTCGCGCGATCCGGATGGATTGTGCGGCCTCGTGCCTGGCGGTATCGGCAACGCGCGACGGCCAGCATGCAGGTTTTGCATTGCCGCGTGTTTTCCTTTTTTTCGAGCCGCGGCCGCATTCGAATGAAAATCCAACCAAGAGGTTCCGACACCATGAAGCAAAACCATCTTTCCCTGGCGATTGCGCTTGCCTGTTGCATGGCGCCCGGTCTTTTGCTGGCGCAGACGGCGGCCAGCCAAGCCGCCACGGATTCGGCCACCCCGCCTCCGCAGGAGCAGCGCAGCAGCGTATCCAGCACCTCGAACACCACGACGTCGAACGACACCCGGCGCGGCGTGCAGCAGTTGAGCGCGGTGCAGGTGACGGCGCAGTCGCTGGCGCTGGGCGGCGGCCTGATGTCGGTGCAGACCGCTCCGAAGGCGGTCTCCACCATCAGCCGCGACGCGATCGTGCAGGCGGCGCCGGGTGCCACCTTCGTGCAGATGATCGACAGCATCCCTGGCGTCAACGCTTCGACGGACGACGTCAGCGGCCTGGCCAACGGCAATTACCAGATCCGCGGTTTCACCAGCGACGAGATCGCCGGCACGGTGAACGGCGCGCCGATCAACGACAGCGGCAACTACAAGATTTACTCGACCGAATACGGCGACGCCGAGAATTACGGCGACATTACCGTGCTGCAGGGTTATCCGGACGTGGACATGCCGGTTTCCGGCGCGGCCGGCGGCTCGATTTCCTGGGTGACGATAGACCCCTCGCACCAGGCCGGTCTGGACATGACCCAGAGTTTCGGCGACCACGATTATCGGCGCACCTTCCTGCGGCTCAATACCGGCGACCTCGGACCGGTGCGGGCATGGCTTTCCTATTCGAACAATTCGGTCAACCAGTGGCGTGGCCCGGGCGACATGAACGTCACCAAGGTGGACGGCAAGGCGCTGTGGACCATCGACGGCAACGATTACGTCTCCGCCTCGTTCCAGTACAACCGCGAACGCAATTACGGCTACAACAGCCTGACCAAGGCGCAGATCGCCCAGGGCGGTTATTTCCAGAGCTACGACACCGCCTACAGCCCGACCGACACCTACTACTGGAAGCTCCATACCAATCCGTTCCAGAGCTGGCTGGCGAGCATGGACGGCGAGTTCCGGCTCAGCGACAGCCTGCGCCTCTCGGTGGTGCCGTATTTCTGGTACGGCAACGGCGGCGGCGGCGGCGGCTACAAGTTCACCGAGTCGACGGTGACGCAGAACACCATCGGCTATGCGAACCAGGACATCAACGGCGACGGTAGGATCGGCGGCAACGCCGTGGCCTACGCGTTCAATGCCACTTATACCTATCGCCCCGGCATCATCGCCAAGCTGAACCAGGACTTCGGCATGGACGACAGCCTGGAATACGGCTTCTGGTACGAGCGACCGCGCCAGCAGCAGAACGAGTTCTTCACCCCGGCCGCGAACGGCGAGCCGGCGGATTTCTGGGCCACCACCGACCTGATCCGCTACTCCAACGGCGTGGTCCAGCGGGCGTACCGCGAATACACCACCTCGGACACCCGCAAGGTGTTTGCCACCAATACCTGGACGCCGAACGACCAGTGGACCGTGACCGTGGGCGCGGCCTATCTGTGGGAACAGCGCAGCGGCTACGACTACCAGAACTGGGGCAGCCAGAGCAGCAACCCCAAGTACGCCCAGTTCGGCGGCGCCGCCAGCGCCACCTATCGCAAGCTCAGCCCCACCGCGGGCGTGAAGTACCAGCTGGACGACGAGAACCAGTTCTACCTCGGTGCCGGCCGCACGTTCCGTGCACCGATCAACGGCGCGCTGCTGCAGAACTTCGCGGCCGCGGCCAATTCGAAGAACACGGCCAACGCGGCGGCCGGCGCCTACGTCAACCAGCCCGAGACCGCCACCACGGTGGACCTGGGCTGGCGCTTCTACGCCGACCGGTTCTCGGCCAACATCGACGCCTACGAGTCGCACCTGAAGAACAAGCAGATTTCGGGCTACGACAACGCCACCGGCGGCACGGTCTACCTGAGCCTGCCGAAGATGCGCATGCGCGGCCTCACCGCCGAGGCCAGCTACAAGATGACGGCGAACTGGACCGTGTACGCGAACTACTCGCTGCAGCGGGCCACCTTGCAAGGCGACGTCGACACGCTGGGCGACGGCATCTATCCGACGCACGGCAAGAGCTTCCTCAACACGCCGAAGAACTCCGGCTACCTGCGCGTGGCCTACAGTCACGGCCCGCTCTGGGCCAGCCTGGACGCCAAGTACCGCGGCGCGGTCTACGGCGACTGGATGAACACCGACAAGGTTGGCGGCTACACGGTGTTCAACCTCAACGCCGGCGTGAACCTGCCCGACCTCTCGAGCTGGCTGCACCACCCGTACGTCAAGCTCAACGTGTTCAACCTGGGCGACCGCCGCGCGCTGACCAACGCGAACAACATCGGAGCGTTCCTGGCGAGCAACCCGGGCGGCATGTACACGGACCCGTCCACCGGCAAGCCGCTGTACACCTCGGCGCCGTACTACTCGCTGCTGCAGGACCGCACCTACATGGTCACCTTCGGCGTTTCCTTCCACTAGCAGCCGGGTCGGCCGCCTGCGGCCGGGCAGCCCGGACAGCCAGCCGGCACCCAGCGGGTGCCGGCTTTTTTGTGCGCGCAAGAGGCCCGGGCATCTTCTTGCGACCGGCCGTGGGCTGGCAGGTAAGTGTGATATTTACGCTAAAAGTTACGATTCTGTAATATGGTGCGGCTACATTCGTCGCGATGGGTCAGGGGCGGCCGTCGTGCCGCGCTTTTCGGAACATCAAGTTATTCCAGTGGAATCAGTCTATTAGAACGGAAAGAGGGGTGGCCCCTCTACGCTGGTCCCGTGTTTTTCCTGCGAATTTTCTAGGGGTCAAATCTCGATGAACAACAGTCTTCGTACCAAACTCCTGCCGGTGGCGATCGCCTCGCTGCTGGCCGCCGCGCCCGTGCTGGCCCAGGACACCTCGTCCTCGATCAGCGGCCGCGTGCTGGACGCCAACAATCAGCCGGTCAGCGGCGCCACCGTGCAGATCGTGCACGAGCCGTCGGGCACCACCAAGGTCACCACCACCGACGCCAGCGGCCGCTACGCCGCGCAGGGCCTGCGCGTGGGCGGCCCGTTCGACGTCACCGTGTCCAAGGCCGGCATGACGCAGACCGAGCAGAAGGGCGTCTACCTGCAGCTGGCGCAGGACACCGCGGTCAACCTGACCATGGGCGCCGAGCAGGCGAAGCAGGTGAAGGAACTCGGCGGCGTCACGGTCACCGGCCTGGCGACTGCGCAGACCTTCAACCCGGACAACAAGGGGCTGTCCACCAACGTTTCCGGCCGCGACCTCAAGTTCGTGCCGTCGCCGGGCCGCTCGATCCAGGACATTGCCCGCCTCGACCCCCGCATCGCCATCACCGACCGCGGCGACGGCTCGATGTCCGCGATGGGCATGAACAGCCGCTACAACAAGATCAGCGTCGACGGCGTCGGCGTGGGCGATCCCTTCGGCCTGAACTCCAACGGCATGCCGTACCTCGGCTCGCCGGTCTCGGTCGACACCATCGCCGAATACAACCTGTCGACCGCCAACTTCGACACCACGTCGGACACCGTCGGTGCGGACATCAACGCAGTGACCAAGAGCGGCACCAACCAGTTCCACGGTTCGCTGTACTACGCCTACCGCAACGCGGGCGACATGGTCGGCGACGCCGGCTGGATCCACAACGGGGACGCCGGCTACAAGGGCTACAACCGCGACTGGACCGGCGGCCTGACCGTGGGCGGCCCGATCATCCAGGACAAGCTGTTCTTCTTCGCCAGCTACGAGAAGCAGAAGACCGTCGGCCTGGGCAACGACTCGGCGAACGGCCTGGACAGCTCGCTGACCGGCGCCTCGACCAGCAACAAGATCTCGCCCAGCGACCTGCAGCGCGTGATCAACGCGGCGAATGCGCTTGGCCTGCACCCGGGCGACTTCCGCGGCGGCGGCGTCGATCTGGACAGCAAGCGCTCGCTCGTCAAGCTGGACTGGAACATCACCAACAACCATCGTGCCAGCCTTGCGTTCCAGCGCACCAAGGAAACGCAGCCGGTGATCCAGGGCAACAGCAACAATGCCATCGGCCTCACCAGCTACTGGTACACGAAGAACAGCGACACCAAGAACTATTCGCTGCAGTTCTTCGACGACTGGAACGACGTGTTCTCCACCGAAACGAAGGTCGGCTACAAGAACTTCACCCAGGTGCGCACCGTGCCGTGGCAGCAGCCGCAGGTCTTCGTGAATCTCGGCAAGGACAACAACGGCAAGCTCAACGGTTCCTCGCCGTACATCGACCTGGGCGAAGACCAGTACAGCGACTACAACCAGATCAAGACCAAGACCTGGACCCTGTTCACGGCCGGCACGCTGTACCTGGGCGACCACACCGTGAAGGGCGGCATCGACTTCCAGCAGGACAAGATCTACAACCTGTTCGGCCGCACGCAGTTCGGCGCCTACACGTTCTGGGGCATCGACAACTTCGAGAAGGGCATCTACAACCAGTTCGACCTGTATCAGCCGGCCAAGGGCTACACGCTGGACGACGTGGCCGGTGCCTGGACGCTGCGCCGCTACAGCTTCTTCCTGCAGGACAGCTGGCAGGTCACCGACCGCCTGTCGTTGCTGTACGGCTTCCGCGTGAACCGCTACTCGACCAGCGACAAGCCGATCTACAACCCGACGTTCGAGCAGGCCTACGGCTTCCGCAACGACCAGACCATTGATGGATCGACCCTGGTCGAGCCGCGCCTGTCGTTCAACTACTCGTTCGACACCGAGCGTCCGACCCAGCTGCGCGGCGGCGTGGGCCTGTTCCAGTCCAACCCGCCGACCGTGTGGATGACCAACCCGTACCAGAACAACGGCATGACGGTGGCCACCTACTCGATCCGCAACAGCGCCAACGCGCCGGTGGGCCCGGGCACCAACTTCCCCGCCTTCAGTTCGGATCCGCACGGCCAGAACGTGCCGCCGCCGTCCGCCACGCAGATGGCCGTCGACACAGTGGCGCCGAACTTCAAGCTGCCTTCCGTGTGGAAGTCCAGCCTGGCGATCGACCACGAGCTGCCGTGGCTGGGCCTGGTCGCCACCGCCGAGTACGAGCACATCCAGGTCCGCAACGCGATCTGGTACAAGAACCTCAACATCGGCGCCCCGACCGGCACGCTGCCGGATGGCCGCTTCACCTACTACAAGAACCCGCTGGCCGGTCCGACCGGCAATACCAACCGCGCGAACGCCAACAAGCAGTTCTCGGCGAACACGACCGAACTGGACAACACCCGCAAGGGCCACTCCGACGCGCTGACCCTGTCGTTGAAGAAGCCGTTCGCCAACGAGTGGGCCGCGAGCCTGGGCGTGACGTTCGCGAACGCGAAGGAAGTGAACCCCGGCACCTCCAGCCAGGCTTCGTCCAACTACAGCAACAACGTGTGGATCAACCCGAACGAGGACGTTGCCAGCACCGCCAACTATGCGGTGAAGCAGCGCGTCACCGCGTCGGTGAGCTGGTCGCATGCGTTCTTCGGCGACTACGCGACCACCGTCAGCGCGTTCTACAACGGCCAGACCGGCCAGCCGTACAGCTGGACGTTCTCCAACGACGCCAACGGCGACAGCTACAGCCGCGACCTGGCGTACATCCCGCGTCCGGGCGACGTGGTCTTCCAGAGCGGCACGCCGCAGCAGGCGATCGACCAGTTCTACTCCTTCATCCAGCAGGACAGCTACCTGAAGGACCATCAGGGCCAGATCGCCCGCCGCAACGGCACCCGCGCGGCCTGGACGAACCAGCTCGACCTGAGCGTCAGCCAGGAAGTGCCGGGCCTGTTCAAGGGCAACAAGGGCGAGATCCGCCTGGACGTCTACAACTTCCTGAACATGCTCAACAACGACTGGGGCCAGCAGCTGTATGTGCCGTTCCCCTACACCCGCAGCCTCGCCAGCTTCGCCGGCGTGGATCCGGCCACCGGCAAGTACATCTACAGCCTGCCGCTGGACGCGAACAAGAACTACCAGCCCGGCACCAAGGTGTATTACGACGCCGGTCGCGACATCAAGACCAACGTGGTTTCGCGCTGGTCGGCGATGCTGACCCTGCGTTACACGTTCTGACGCAGGTTCCTGTTGCGGCAACACCAGGACCGGCACCCGCGAGGGTGCCGGTTTTTTTGTGCGTGCCGTACACGCGTCGTAACCCCCTTCCAGGCAGCCCGTCGTCTTGACCGCGACACGGTCGAGGCGGGAAGCTTCCGGGTCGCCGCATCCGCGCGGGCGTGTGCCCGCGGGACAGTGGCATGGAGATACGGATGAATGATGCAGGTGCCGGCGTCGCCGGCCGCAACGCCACCGTGAGCGCGCGCATCTCGCCCGCCGGCGGCCTGGACATACTTTCCCGCCACGAGGTGGCGCGCCTGCGCGGCGCCAGCGACTCGGGCCTGCACGGCCTGCTGCGCCGCTGCGCGCTGGCGGTGCTGACCTCGGGCACGATCAGCGACGACCCGCGGGCGATCCTCGAGCAATATCCCGATTTCGACATCCAGGTGCTGCAGCAGGACCGCGGCATCAAGATCGAACTGACCAGGGCGCCGGCGCAGGCCTTCGTGGATGGCCAGATCATCCGCGGCATCAACGAACTGCTGGTGGCGGTGGTGCGCGACATCGTCTACGTGTCCACCCAGATGGAGCTGATCGGCAGCGACCTGGACCCCTCGGACGCACTCACCCAGGCAGTGTTCGAAATCCTGCGCAACGCGCGCATCCTCAAGCCGAACATCGACCCGAACCTGGCGGTGTGCTGGGGCGGCCACTCGATCTCGCGCGAGGAGTACGACTACACCAAGGCGGTGGGCTACCAGCTCGGCCTGCGCGGGCTGGACATCTGCACCGGTTGCGGTCCGGGTGCGATGAAGGGGCCGATGAAGGGCGCGACGATCGCCCACGCCAAGCAGCGCCGCCGGCACAACCGCTACATCGGCATCACCGAGCCGGGCATCATCGCGGCCGAATCGCCGAATCCGATCGTCAACCACCTCGTCATCATGCCGGACATCGAGAAGCGCCTCGAAGCCTTCGTGCGCATCGGCCACGGCATCATCGTGTTCCCCGGCGGCGTGGGCACGGCCGAGGAGATCCTCTACCTGCTCGGCATCCTGCTGCACCCGGACAACGCCGGCGCGCCGTTCCCGCTCATACTCACCGGCCCGAAGCAGTCGGCGGCGTACTTCGAGCAGATCGACCGCTTCCTGCGCCTGGCGCTGGGCGACGCGGTGGCGCAGCGCTACCAGATCATCGTGGACGATCCCGCCGCCGTGGCCAAGGCGATGGCGAAGGGCATCGACAAGGTGCGCAACAACCGCCTGGACACCAAGGACGCGTTCTTCTTCAACTGGGCGCTGCACATTCCGCTGGAATTCCAGACCCCGTTTCGCCCCACCCACGAGGCCATGCGCGCGCTGCAGCTGCACCACGGCAGGCCGCTGCACGAACTGGCGGCGGACCTGCGCCGCGCGTTCTCCGGCATCGTGGCCGGCAACGTCAAGGAGGAGGGCGTGGAGGCGATCGAGAAGAACGGGCCGTTCGACATCGACGGCGACCGCGACATCATGCAGGCGCTGGACAAGCTGCTGCAGGCCTTCGTGGAACAGCAGCGCATGAAACTGCCCGGCGGCGCGGCCTACGTGCCGTGCTATCGCGTGATCACGGGCTGAAAGGCCGGGCGCGGCGCTCAGCTTGACAGCCCGTCGCCCGCCCTACAAACTACGCAGCTCCCGCCCGAATAGCTCAGCCGGTTAGAGCACTTGACTGTTAATCAGGGGGTCGTTGGTTCGAGTCCAACTTCGGGCGCCAGATGAATGAAAAGGCCGGCAGCGATGCCGGCCTTTTTGCGTGCGCGACATTCAGGTTTGTGATCACTGCGCCGCGGCACAACTGGCGGCCTGCTGAGGAGTGGCCTTGGCACCACGGACGCGGCCGGAATTCGAGATCACCACCACCAGGGCCTCGTTCGGCTGACCGCGGTGGCAGAAGCGCAAGGTGTTGGTCATGCCAGCGGCGCTGCCGTCGTTCTGGAAACGCACCAGCCGGCGTCCGCTGTCGCCCAGGATGGTGATACCTGCGTAGGCTGCCCCGACACGCAGCGGCGCCCCGGCTGGCTGGCCCTTGCGGGCCGGATCGTGGCCGACCAGCCAGCCGGATTCCCAGCGCGTCTCGCCGCTGCAGCGCACGCCGTCACGGCTGGGGCACAGCAGGGTGCGTTTGCCGCTGAAGGCCGCCGTGCCGCGTGCGTGCTGCAGGGCGGCGATGAACTCCGTCTGCGCCAATCGCACCTGGTTGCGCCGCAGCAGTTGCGTCAGCGGCGGCGCGGCGATCGCGGCCAGCACGCCCAGCAACGCAACCACCATGATCTGTTCGATCAGCGTGACGCCGGCCTGTCGTTGGTGGAATCCGCAAGCCTGCCGCATCGCCATGATGCGTGCTCCTGCACGGGCGGGAGGATCATGCTAGGAAGGCCGCTTCAGCCGGCCAGCCAGCAGGCAGATGGCCGCAACGTGGGTCGCTGCTGACAGGGGTTGTCAGCAGCGACGATTTAATATGCAAGCTGCCGCCCGCATATCGTCCGCCATGACCGATCGATTCGAACTCGTCGCGCCCTACCAGCCCTCCGGCGACCAGCCGGAGGCGATCCGCCGCCTCAGCGATGGCTTCGAGGCCGGCCTGGCCGCGCAGACCCTGCTTGGCGTCACCGGTTCGGGCAAGACCTACACCATCGCCAACGTGATCCAGCAGGTGCAGCGGCCCACCATCGTGATGGCGCCGAACAAGACGCTGGCGGCGCAGTTGTACGGCGAGTTTCGCGAGTTCTTCCCGAACAACGCGGTGGAGTACTTCGTCAGCTACTACGACTACTACCAGCCCGAAGCCTATGTGGCGGCGTCCGATACCTACATCGAGAAGGATGCCTCGATCAACGAACACATCGAGCAGATGCGGCTGGCGGCGACCAAGGCGCTGCTGTCGCGGCGCGACGCGATCATCGTGGCCACGGTGTCGGCGATCTACGGCCTGGGCAATCCCGAGGATTACCTGTCGTTGCGCCTGATCCTCGCCAAGGGCGAGCGCATCGAGCAGCGCCAGCTGATCCGCCAGCTCACCGAGCTGCAGTACACGCGCAACGAGACCGAGCTGCGGCGCGGTACCTACCGCGTGCGCGGCGAGATCATCGACGTGTTTCCCGCCGAATCGGAAACCGAGGCGCTGCGCATCGAGCTGTTCGACGGCGAGGTGGAAGGACTCTCGCTGTTCGACCCGCTCACCGGCGAGACCATCCGCAAGCTGCCGCGCTACACGGTCTATCCGCGCACGCACTACGCGTCGACGCGCGAGAGCGTGCTGAACGCCATCGACACCATCAAGGACGAGTTGAAGGACCGGCTGGAGGTGCTGTACCGCGACAACAAGCTGGTCGAGGCGCAGCGGTTGGACCAGCGCACCCGCTACGACGTGGAGATGATGGCCGAGGTGGGCTACTGCCAGGGCATAGAGAACTACTCGCGCCATCTCACGCGGCGCGCGCCCGGCGAGCCGCCGCCCACGCTGTTCGATTACCTGCCGGCCGACGGCCTGCTGGTGGTGGACGAGTCGCACGTCACCGTGCCGCAGCTTGGTGCCATGTACAAGGGCGACCGCTCGCGCAAGGAGACCCTGGTGGAATTCGGCTTCCGCCTGCCGTCCGCGCTGGACAACCGCCCGCTGCGCTTCGAGGAATGGGAAGCGCGGGTGCCGCGTGCGATCTACGTCTCCGCCACGCCGCGCGACTACGAGCTGCAGAAATCCGGCGATGCCATCGTCGAACTGGTGGTGCGCCCCACCGGTCTGGTCGATCCGGAAGTGGAGGTGCGCCCGGTGCGCACCCAGGTCGACGACCTGCTGGGCGAGGCCAACAAGCGCATCGCGATGGGCGACCGCGTGCTGGTCACCACGCTGACCAAGCGCATGGCCGAGAACCTCACCGAATACCTCTCCGAGCACGGCGTGAAGGTGCGCTACCTGCACTCGGACATCGAGACGGTGGAGCGCAGCGAGATCATCCGCGACCTGCGCCTCGGCGAGTTCGACGTGCTGGTGGGCATCAACCTGCTGCGCGAGGGCCTGGACATGCCCGAGGTGTCGCTGGTGGCCGTGCTCGACGCCGACAAGGAAGGCTTCCTGCGTTCCACCGGCTCGCTGATCCAGACCATCGGTCGCGCGGCCCGCAACGTGCGCGGCAAGGCCATCCTCTACGCCGACGAGGTCACCCGCTCGATGCGGGCGGCGATGGACGAGACCGGCCGCCGCCGCGAGAAGCAGCTTCTCTACAACGAAGCGCACGGCATCATCCCGAAGACCGTGCAGCGGCGCATCGCCGACATCATGGAGGGCGCGCGCAGCGAAGCGCCGTCGCGAGGCCGAGGCAGCAAGGGCCGGCAACGCGCCGTGGCCGAGCCGGCGGCCAGCTACGAGGCGATGGACCCGGCCAAGGCCGCCGCCACGATCAAGAAGCTGGAAGCGCAGATGTACAAGCACGCCCAGAACCTGGAATTCGAGGACGCGGCGAAGCTGCGCGACCAGATCCACAAGCTGCGCGAGCAGGCGCTGCGCTGAATTGCCGGGCCAGCCCCGTGGGGCGCAGTTGTGGCGCTGCGGCAAGTCGCCTATACTGCGCGGCCCGTGCGGCTTGCCGCGCGGTTTCGGGCGGTTAGCTCAGCGGTAGAGCACTACCTTGACATGGTAGGGGTCACAAGTTCGATCCTTGTACCGCCCACCAGATACCATGCGACGGCGCGAACTTCGGTTCGCGCCGTTTCTTTTTCCGGCTGGAGCGGCGCAATGGTCTATCTGTGGGTGAAGAGCTTCCACGTGCTGTTCGTGATCGCCTGGATGGCCACGGTGTTCTACCTGCCGCGCATCCTGGTGAACCTGGCCGAGGCGGGCGACGAGCCTGTGGTGAAGGCGCGGCTGCTGCTGATGGGGCGGCGGCTGTACAAGTTCGGCCACAACATGTTCGGCATGGCCTTCCTGTTCGGCCTCGTGCTGTGGCAGGGCTGGCGGGTGTTCCCGTCGAAGCTGCCGAACGTCACCGCGGGCACGCACTGGATCGACGCCAAGCTGACCCTGGTGGCGGTGCTGCTGGTCTATTTCGTGTGGGCGGGGCGGATGATCAAGCGTTGCGAGCAGGGCGGGGCGCTGCCGTCGTCGAAGGCGCTGCGCTGGCTCAACGAGCTGCCGGTATTGCTGCTGCTGGGCGTGGTCTTCCTGGTGCTGGCCAAGCCGTTCTGAGCGCTGTTCGCTATCGCTTGAAATAGTCGCGATACCACGCCACGAAGCGCGCCACGCCATCCTCGATGGAGGTATTCGGCGCGTAGCCCACGTCGCGCCGCAGCGCCGACACGTCGGCCCAGGTGTCGGGCACGTCGCCCGGTTGCATCGGCAGCAGGTTCTTTTCCACCGTGCGGCCCAGGTGCTGCTCCAGCAGTTCGATGAAGCGCGGCAACTGCACCGGCTGGTCGTTGCCGATGTTGTAGACGCGGTACGGCGCATTCGAGCTGCCGGCATTCGGCGCCTCGGCGTCGTACGCGGGATCGGGCGCGGCCGGGTGGTCGAGCGTGCGGATCACGCCCTCCACGATGTCGTCGACATAGGTGAAGTCGCGGCTGTGGTTGCCGAAGTTGAACACGTCGACCGGCTCGCCGCGGCTGATGCGGTCGGCGAACAGCATGGGCGACATGTCCGGCCGGCCCCACGGGCCATACACGGTGAAGAAGCGCAGCCCGGTGGTGGGCAGGCCATACAGGTGGCTGTAGCTGTGCGCCATCAGCTCGTTGGCCTTCTTGGTGGCGGCGTAGAGACTGACTGGGTGGTCGACTGCATCCTCCACCGCGAACGGCAGCTTGCGGTTGGCGCCGTAGACCGAGCTGGACGAGGCATAGACCAGGTGTTCGACCCCGCCATGGCGGCAGGCTTCGAGGACGTTGCCGAAGCCGACCAGGTTGCTCTGCACGTAGGCCTGCGGGTTCTTCAGCGAATAACGCACGCCGGCCTGCGCGGCCAGGTTCGCCACGCGCTGCGGCTTGAAACCGGCGAAGGCTTCGTTGATCGCCGTGGCGTCGGCCAGGTCGGCGCGGCGGTGGGTATAGCCGGGGTGGCCGGCGAAGCGGGCGAGGCGCGCTTCCTTCAGCCGCGGGTCGTAGTAGTCGTTGTGGTTGTCGATGCCCAGCACTTCGTCGCCGCGCGCCAGCAGGCGTTCGGCCAGGGCGGCGCCGATGAAACCGGCGGTACCGGTGACGAGGATGCGCATGGGCGAGGCTCTTGTGGCGGCGGGGCAGGGCTATTGTCGGCGGCAAGGCGCTGAATTGACAGCGCGCGATGGGCTAGACTAGCGTTCCGCCATCGGTATCAGAGACAAGGTGGCCTGCGTCAAAGCGCCGGCCGAGCGTGCGACATGGCAACTACCCGCAACCACCGCTGACGACCCCGACGCCTTGTGCTCCACGCAGGCGCTTCGGCGCCTTTGTTTTGTCCGCCATCCGGGCAGGCAAGCGCAAACCGGCCATCCACGGCCGCACTTCTCAACAGGCGACGTCCGTTGCGACGACGCGGCAGGAATGAACATGATCGAGATCACGCTACCCGACGGCAGCAAGCGCCCGTTCGACCACCCCGTTTCCGTGCAGGACGTGGCTGCCTCCATCGGCGCCGGCCTGGCCAAGGCCACCCTGGCCGGCAAGGTGGATGGCCGGCTGGTGGACGCCAGCTTCCCGATCGAGCACGACGTCAGCCTCGAGATCGTCACCGAGAAGAGCCCCGAGGCGCTGGAGATCCTGCGTCATTCCACCGCGCACCTGCTGGCGCAGGCCGTGCAGCGGCTGTACCCGGGTGCGCAGGTCACGATCGGTCCGGTGATCGACAACGGCTTCTACTACGACTTCGCCTACGAGCGCCCGTTCACGCCCGAGGACCTGGAGAAGATCCAGGCGGAGATGGAGAAGATCGTCAAGGAGGCGCTGCCGGTGACGCGCAGCGTGAAGTCGCGCGACGACGCGGTGGCGTTCTTCCGCGGCATCGGCGAGAGCTACAAGGCCGAGATCATCGCGTCCATCCCGGCCAACGAGGAGCTGTCGCTTTACTCGCAGGGCGAATTCACCGACCTGTGCCGCGGCCCGCACGTGCCCAACACGGGCAAGCTGCGCGCGTTCAAGCTGATGAAGGTGGCGGGCGCCTACTGGCGCGGCGACAGCAACAACGCGATGCTCACGCGCATCTACGGCACGGCCTGGCTCAGCGACAAGGACCTCAAGGCCTACCTGCACCAGTTGGAGGAGGCCGAGAAGCGCGACCACCGCAAGATCGGCAAGGCGCTCGACCTGTTCCACCAGCAGGAGGAAGGCCCCGGCATGGTGTTCTGGCACCCGCGCGGCTGGGCGATCTGGCAGCAGGTGGAGCAGTACATGCGCGGCGTGTACCGCAAGAGCGGCTACCAGGAAGTGCGTTGCCCGCAGGTGCTCGACGTGTCGCTGTGGAAGAAGTCCGGCCACTGGGACAACTACGCCGAGAACATGTTCTTCACCGAGTCGGAGAAGCACACCTACGCGCTGAAGCCGATGAACTGCCCCGGCCACGTGCAGATCTTCAACGCCGGCCTGCACAGCTACCGCGACCTGCCGATCCGCTACGGCGAGTTCGGCGGCTGCCATCGCAACGAGCCCTCCGGCGCGCTGCACGGCATCATGCGCGTGCGCGCGTTCACCCAGGACGACGGCCACGTCTTCTGCACGCCGGAGCAGATCGAGCCCGAGGTCACCGCCTTCCATCGGCAGGCGATGCAGGTCTACGGCGACTTCGGCTTCGACAACATCGCGCTGAAGATCGCGCTGCGCCCGGACAAGCGCATCGGTTCGGACGAAGTGTGGGACAAGGCCGAGGAGGCGCTGCGCGCCGCCTTGCGCGCGGCCGGCGTGGCGTGGGAGGAGCTGCCGGGCGAGGGCGCCTTCTACGGTCCCAAGATCGAGTACCACATGAAGGATTCGATCGGCCGCGCCTGGCAGGTCGGCACCATGCAGGTGGACTTCATGATGCCCGAGCGCCTGGGCGCCGAGTACGTGGACGAGCACAGCCAGCGCCGGCACCCGGTGATGCTGCACCGGGCCATCGTGGGCTCGATGGAGCGCTTCATCGGCATCCTGATCGAGCACCATGCCGGCTTGCTGCCGCCCTGGCTGGCCCCGGTGCAGGCGGTGGTGTTCAGCATCACCGACGCCCAGGCCGATTACGTCCGCGAGGTGACGCAAGCCCTTGTCGACAAAGGTTTCCGGGTCGAGGCCGATTTGCGCAACGAAAAGGTCGGCTATAAAATCCGCGAACATACGTTGCAGAAAGTTCCCTACCTGCTTGTCGTTGGTGATCGCGAGAAGGAGTCCGGGGCGGTTTCCGTGCGTACCCGTTCGGGCGAGGATCTGGGCAGCATGCCGCTGGCCGCCTTCGCCGAGCGTCTGGGGGCCGAGACGCGGCGCTGACCGCCGCCCGGCCGACATCGTTCAATCTTCTGGAGGACCGTGGTATCGCTACCACCGACAACAAGGGCAACCGCCGCAATCTTGAAATCCGCGTGCCGCGCGTACGCGTGATCGGGCCGGATTCGGAACAGCTGGGCATTCTCACCCGCGACGAGGCGCTGCGCGCCGCCGAAGAGGCGGGCATGGACCTGGTCGAGATCCAGCCGAACGGCGACCCGCCGGGCTGCCGCATCATGGACTACGGCAAGTTCAAGTTCGAAGCCCAGAAGAAGGCCCAGGCCGCCAAGAAGAAGCAGAAGCAAGTCGAGATCAAGGAAGTGAAGTTCCGTCCGGTTACGGACGTGGGCGACTACGAGATCAAGCTGCGCAACATGCTTCGCTTCCTCGAGGAAGGCGACAAGGTCAAGGTCACCATCCGCTTCCGCGGCCGCGAGATGTCCCACCAGGACCTCGGCCAGGAAATGGCCAAGCGCATCCAGGCCGACATCGGCGAGATCGGCCAGGTGGAGTCGTTTCCGCGCCTGGAAGGCCGCCAGATGGTCATGATGATCGGCCCCCGCAAGAAGCAGTGATCCATTGGACGGCGGCCTGGAGGCCGCCGTTTCGCCCCAGGGACCGAATCCGCGCCGCAGGGCGCATCCGCCACTCCGCCGGGTGTGGCGCCGGGCGCGTTATCCCCGTATAATCGCCCGTTCGACCCGCCAGGAAGGGTCGTGCACCGATGTCGGCAGGATGGAAAGCGCGGCCTCGCGGTCGCCGCCGAATCAGTCAGAAACCGGGGCCTCGACCCCATCAAGGAGCATCACCATGCCCAAGATCAAGACCAACCGGGCGGCGGCGAAGCGTTTTCGCAAGACCGCTTCCGGCAAGTTCAAGGCCGGTCACGCCTTCAAGTCGCACATCCTGACCAAGAAGTCGACCAAGCGTAAGCGCAACCTGCGCGCCACCAACCACGTCAAGGCGTGCGACACCAAGGGTGTGGCTCGCATGTTGCCGTATCTCTGAAGCGGGAGGACTAGACCATGGCTCGTGTAAAGCGTGGCGTTACCGCCCGTCGTCGTCACAAGAAGATCATCGGCCGCGCGAAGGGCTACTACAACGCCCGTCGCAAGGTCTTCCGCGTAGCGAACCAGGCCGTCATCAAGGCCGGCCAGTACGCCTATATCGGCCGCAAGCAGAAGAAGCGCCAGTTCCGCGCCCTGTGGATCGTGCGCATCAATGCCGCCGCCCGTCAGTTCGGCCTGTCCTACAGCCGCCTGATCAACGGCCTGGCCAAGGCCGGCATCACGGTCGACCGCAAGGTGCTGGCGGACATCGCCGTGCACGACATCAAGGCGTTCGGCGCGATCGCGGAAAAGGCAAAGGCCAGTCTGGCGGCGTAATCTGCGCTCATCCTTGATCGCGAAGATCAGGACGCGGCCATCCGTGGCCGCACTCTCAAAAGGATGCGCGTGACGTCTGCGGGGAGAAGGCCGGTGCCTTCTCCCCGTTTTTGTTTGACGCCGCCGCTTTTCGCGTTGGCCTCCTCTCCCCGCCGGGGAGAGGATTGAGGTGAGGGGGCAAGGCTTGCCCTGAACTTCCTCGAAGCACGCTTCGAGCCGGCATCGACGCAGGAGCGGCCCCTCACCCCAACCCTCTCCCCGGCGGGGAGAGGGGGCTGGATTCAAGGCGGGAAATACAGCGATGGATGATCTCGACAGTCGCGCCGCGCAGGCGCTGGCCGACATCGGCAAGGCCGACACGCTGGACGCGCTGGACGCGCTGCGCGTGGGCCTGCTGGGCAAGAGCGGCATCGTCACCGCCGCGCTGAAGGCGCTGGGCGCGCTGGCGCCGGACGAGCGCAAGGCGCGCGGCGCCGAGGTCAACCGCGTCAAGGAACGCCTGGCCGATGCGCTGGCCGCGCGCAAGGCGACGCTGGAGCAGGCCGAGCTGGATCGCCGGCTCGCTTCCGAAACCATCGACATCTCGCTGCCCGGCCGCGACGGCGAGCGCGGCGGCATCCATCCGATCACCCGCGCGCTGGAGCGCATCGCGTCGATCTTCGCGCGGCTGGGCTACCAGCGCGCCGACGGTCCCGAGATCGAGGACGACTGGCACAACTTCGAGGCGCTGAACTTCCCGCCGCACCATCCGGCGCGCGCCATGCACGACACCTTCTACTTCGGCGACGGGCGCCTGCTGCGCACGCATACCTCGCCGGTGCAGATCCGTTCGATGAAGGGGCGCCAGCCGCCGATCCGCATCATCGCGCCGGGCAAGGTCTACCGCAGCGACTCGGACCAGACCCACTCGCCGATGTTCCACCAGATCGAGGGCCTGCTGGTCGACGAGACCTCCAGCTTCGCCGACCTCAAGGGCACGCTGGCGGAGTTCGTCCGCGCGTTCTTCGAGCGCGATTTCGAGATGCGTTTCCGCCCCAGCTACTTCCCCTTCACCGAGCCCTCGGCCGAGGTGGACATCCGCTGGGAAACCGCGGACGGCCAGTCGCGCTGGCTGGAGGTGCTGGGCTGCGGCATGGTGCACCCGAACGTGCTGGCGAACTGCGGCATCGACCCGGAACGCTACACCGGCTTCGCGTTCGGCCTGGGCGTGGAGCGCTTCGCGATGCTGCGCTACGGCGTGGCCGACCTGCGCGCGTTCTTCGAGAACGACCTGCGCTTCCTCAAGCAGTTTGCCTGAGAGCGGGGATTCGGGAGTGGGGATTCGGGATTCGAAAGAGCCGCGACCGCCCACTTTTCCCGCCCCCCCATTCCGACCCACGAATTCCGGACTCCAACCATGAAATTCTCCGAGAACTGGCTGCGCGAGCTGGTCGACATCCAGGCCGACCGCGCCACCCTGGCTCATGCGCTGACCATGGCCGGGCTGGAAGTGGAAGAGCTGACGCCGCTGGGCGACGGTCTGGACGGCGTGGTGGTGGCCGAGATCGTCGGCGCCGAAAAACATCCCGAGGCGGACCGCCTGCAGGTGTGCAAGGTGGCCGCGGGGCAGGGCGAGCCGCTGCAGATCGTCTGCGGCGCGCCGAACGCGCGCGTGGGCATCAAGGTGCCGCTGGCGACGGTGGGCGCCAAGCTGCCCGGCGGCATCACGATCAAGGCGGCCAAGCTGCGCGGCGTGGAATCGTTCGGCATGCTGTGCTCGGCGAAGGAGCTGGGCCTCGACACCGATGCCTCCGGCCTGCTGGAACTGCCGTCCGACGCGCCGGTGGGCCAGTCGCTGGCGACGTATCTGGGCCTGCCCGACGCCAGCATCGAGCTGAAGCTCACCCCGAACCGCCCCGACTGCCTGGGCCTGTTCGGCCTCGCGCACGACGTGGCCGCGCTGTTCGGCAGCCGCGTGAAGACCGGCGAGCAGGCGGCCGCGCCGGTGACCTCCGCCGCGCGCCGCGGCATCCGCCTGGAGGCCGGCAAGGACGCGCCGCGCTACCTCGGCCGCGTCGTCGAAGGCATCGATCCCGCCGCGCGCACGCCGTTGTGGCTGGCCGAGCGGCTGCGCCGCGCGGGCCTGCGTCCGATCAGCGCCGTGGTGGACATCACGAACTACGTGATGCTGGAGCTGGGCCAGCCCATGCACGCGTTCGACAACGACACGCTGGACGGCGACATCGTGGTGCGCCACGCCCGCCCGGGCGAGACGCTGAAGCTGCTGGACGGCAACGACGCGACGCTGGACGAGGGCTTCGTGCTGATCGCCGACGGGCGCAAGGCGCTCGCCGCGGGCGGCGTGATGGGCGGTTTCGATTCGCGCGTCACCGACGCCACGCGCAACATCTTCTTCGAGGCCGCGCATTTCGCGCCGGCCGCGATCATGGGGCGTGCGCGCAAGCTGGGCCTGCACACCGACGCCTCGCACCGCTTCGAGCGCGGCGTCGATCCCGAGCTGCCGCGCCGCGCGCTGGAGCGCGCCACCGAACTGCTGCTGGCGATCGCCGGCGGCAAGGCCGGGCCGGTGCTGGTGGCGGAGAACCTGGCCGACCTGCCGCAGCCCGCGCCCGTGACGCTGCGCCGCGCGCGCCTGCGCCGCGTGCTGGGCGTGGAAGTGGCCGACGCCGAGGTGGCGCGCATCTTCACCGCGCTGGGCATGCGGGTGGAGCCGCAGGCCGAGGGCTGGCGCATCACCGCGCCCAGCAGCCGCTTCGACATCGAGCGCGAGGAAGACCTGATCGAGGAAGTGGCGCGCATCTTCGGCTACGACCGCATTCCCACCGCTTCGCCCGCCGGCGCGCTGGCGCTGGCGGCCGAGCCGGAAGCGCGCATAGGCGAACTGGCGCTGCGCGAACAGCTCGCCGCGCGCGGCTACTTCGAGGCGGTGAACCTGTCCTTCGTCCCGGCCGAGCTGCTGGCGCGCTGGGGCCTGGCCGGGCAGGGCGTGCCGCTGGCGAACCCGCTGTCGGCCGATCTCGCGGTGATGCGCCCGCTGCTGCTGCCCGGCCTGGTCGAGGCGCTGCGCCACAACCGGGCGCGCCAGCAGGAGCGGGTGCGGCTGTTCGAAGTCGCACGCGTGTTCGCGGCGGGTGATCCGCCGGTGGAGACGCCCAGCCTGGCCATCGTCGCCAGCGGCAGCGCCCGGGCGGAGCAGTGGGGCGAGCCGTCCCGCGCGCTGGACTTCTTCGATCTCAAGGGCGACCTGGACGCCTTGCTGGCCTGGGGCGGTGAACCGCAGCGCTGGGCGGTGCATGCCGACGGCCTGCCGGCGTGGCTGCACCCGGGGCGTGGCGCGCGCCTCTCGCGCGACGGTGAGACGGTTGGCTGGCTGGGCGCCTTGCACCCGCAACTGGCCAAGGCGCTGGACCTGGGCCCGGACGTGCACGTGCTGGAACTGGCGCTGGAGCCGCTGCTGGCGCGCCGCCTGCCCAAGGGGCAGCCGGTGGCCCGCTTTCCCTCGGTGCGCCGCGACATCGCGATGGAGGTGCCGGAAGACGTGGCCTGGTCACGGATCGGCGAAGTTGTCCGTGACAGCCTGGGCGACGTGCTGAAAGAGCTGCGCCTGTTCGACCGCTACAGCGGCAAGGGGGTCGAAGCCGGCCGAAAAAGTCTCGCTATGGGCTTGATTTTGCAGGATGCTTCACGCACCCTTACCGATGAAGACGCAGACCGTTGTGTGCGGCAGGCCATTGCCGCACTGGAACAAGCATGCAGGGCAAAGTTGCGAGGATGAGATGGCGCTGACCAAGGCGGATATGGCCGAGCGGCTTTTCCTTGACGTGGGCCTCAACAAGCGTGAAGCCAAGGAATTCGTGGACGCCTGTTTCGAGGTCGTCCGTGAGGCGCTGGAAAGGGGCGAGCAGGTGAAACTGTCGGGTTTCGGCAATTTCGACCTGCGCGAGAAAAACCAGCGGCCAGGGCGCAACCCCAAGACCGGCGAGGAGATTCCGATCTCCGCGCGCCGGGTGGTGACGTTCCGGCCAGGGCAGAAACTCAAGGTGCGAGTCGAGGGCTATGCTGGACCAAGGGAATAACACCGAACTGCCGCCCATCCCGGCCAAGCGCTACTTCACCATCGGCGAGGTGGGCGAGCTGTGCGGGGTGAAGCCGCACGTGCTGCGCTACTGGGAACAGGAATTCCCCGCCCTGAACCCGGTGAAGCGCCGCGGCAACCGCCGCTACTACCAGCGCCACGACGTGCTGATGATCCGCCAGATCCGCGCGCTGCTCTACGACGAGGGTTTCACCATCACCGGCGCGCGCGCGCGGCTGGAAGGCCCGCAGGCGCGCGTCGAGGCCAGCATGTCGCACCAGATCGTGCACCAGGTGCGGCTGGAGCTGGAAGAAGTTCTCGCCCTGCTGCGCCGCTGAGCGCATTCGTCTGCTATAGTTCGCGCTTTGCGATCACGCGGTCGCGAAGCATGGAAGGCGCGTCCCTCGCGGATGCCTTTCAGGTCCAAGTCGGGGCGTAGCGCAGCCTGGTAGCGCATTTGCCTGGGGGGCAAAGGGTCGTCGGTTCGAATCCGGCCGCCCCGACCAATCTGGACATCGTCATGCGCAGTCCGCCCGGCGGACCGCGCATTTTTTTTCGCCTCGTCGCTGGCGGGCCCCGGCCCCGGATCTCCAGTCCGGCGGCAGATGCGGCCTGGCGGGACGCGCGCTAGGCTGACGCCGCGCGAACGTCCACGCAGGAGAGGCCGCATGCCGTCGAACAGCTGTCACCCGAACGCGCCGCACGAAAAGCTCAAGGCGCCCGACTGGTACGTCTCCGCGCTGATGATGGACCGCGCGCTGGACGCGATCCTGCGTCGGGTGAAGAAACTCGACCGCGCGCACGACATTCCCTACCTCGCCGGCTACAGCCAGGACGGCAAGACGATCTACATCGATCGCCACCTGCCGAAGAGCTTCACGTTCCGCGGCCGCACGGTCGAGGTGGATCGCTTCCTGATCCTGCACGAGGAAGTCGAGAAGACGCTGATCGACCAGCTTGGCCTGCACTACCTGCACGCGCACCAGATCGCCACCCGCGCCGAAGAGGCCGCGGTGAACGCGCAGCGCGTCACCTGGAAGGCCTACGACCGCTTCATGCAGAAGTACGTGAAGTCCATCGGCGACGAACGCCTGCAGAAGGTGCCGGCCGATCTCGACCTGAAGCCCTACCGCGACTACCACGACTACGACCTGCTGCAGCGCATGGAGCAGCACATCCAGCGCATGCCCGGCCTGGGCGCGAAGCTGGCGGGCGAGCTGAAATCCTACGCCGCCGCGTTCCGCGAACAGCATGAGCTGGAACACCGTCACGCGACGCGTGACGCCGCTGCGCGCAAGCGTGCAGCGAAGGCGCCGGCTGCGAAGAAAAAGCCCGCGGCGAAAAAGACTGCACGCACGTCCGTGGCGAAGGCTGCGCGGCGCAAGGCCCGCTGAGCGGACACCGCGCGGCGACGCGCCTCCCGGCGCGCCGCCGCGGCTTGCGTCAGTACAGCACGCGGCTGCGCAAGGTGCCCGGGATCGCGGCGAGCCGATCCTTGAGCGCGTTCGCCTGGGCCTCGTCGGCGGCCACGTCGATCACCACGTAGCCCACTTCCGCGTCGGTCTGCAGGAACTGCGCGTCGATGTTGATGTTGCCCGCGGAGAACAGTTCGTTGATGCGCGACAGCACGCCCGGCACGTTCTTGTGGATGTGCAGCAGGCGGCGGCTGCGCGGGTGCTCCGGCAGCGACACCTCGGGGAAGTTCACCGCGGATAGCGTGGAGCCGTTGTCGCTGTAGCGCACCAGCTTGCTCGCCACCTCGATGCCGATGTTGTCCTGCGCCTCCAGCGTGCTGCCGCCGATGTGCGGGGTGAGGATCACGTTGTCCTGGCCCACCAGCGGCGAGACGAAGGGATCGTCGTTGCCCTTGGGCTCGACCGGGAACACGTCCACCGCGGCACCGCCGACATGGCCGTCGCCCAGCGCCGCCGCCAGCGCGTCGATGTCGACCACGCTGCCGCGCGAGGCGTTGATCAGCACCGCGCCCCTGCGCATCGCGGCGATCTCCTTCGCGCCGAACATCAGCTTCGTGGACGGCGTCTCGGGCACGTGCAGGGTCACCACGTCGGAGCGCTGCAGCAGGTCGTGCAGGCCGGCGGCCGCCTGGGCGTTGCCCAGCGAGAGCTTGGTCTCCACGTCGTGGAAGATCACCCGCATGCCCAGGCTTTCGGCGAGCACGCCGACCTGGGTGCCGATGTGGCCGTAGCCGATCACGCCCAGCACCTTGCCGCGCGCCTCGAAGCTGCCCGCGGCGGACTTGCTCCAGCCGCCGCGGTGGCATTGCGCGTTCTTCTGCGGGATGCCGCGCAACAGCATGATCGCCTCGGCGACCACCAGCTCGGCCACGCTGCGCGTGTTGGAGTAGGGCGCGTTGAATACCGGGATGCCCAGCCGCTCGGCTTCCCGCAGGTCGACCTGGTTGGTGCCGATGCAGAAGCAGCCCGCCGCGATCAGCCGCTTGGCGTGGCGGATCACGCCGGCGTTGAGCTGGGTGCGCGACCGCAGGCCCACGATGTGGGCGTCGGCGATGCGCTCGATCAGCTTTTCTTCCGGCAGCGATTTCTCGTGGTACTCGATGTTGCTGTAGCCGGCGCGCTCGAACGTTTCCACCGCCGTGCGACTGACGCCCTCCAGCAGCAGCACCTTGATGTCTTGCCGTGGAAACGAGGTCTTCATGGCGTGGCGGCTCCGGCTTGAAAGGAGCTGCTACTATGACAGAATTGCGGCAACGCAGCACAGAATGTTTGGACGTCCGAACGCCCCTTGTCGGCATAACGCCTCCGGAGACCGCATGAGCGCCGCCCTGGATGATCTCGCCCGCCGCCTGCCCGGCTTGCGCCTGCTCACCGAGCCGGGCGACCTGGAGCATTACGGCCGCGACTGGACCCGCCGCTGGACGCCGGCGCCGCTGGCGGTCGCGCTGCCGGCCACGGCGGAGGAAGTGCAGGCCATCGTGCGCTGGGCGAACGAACAGCGCGTGGCCATCGTGCCTTCGGGCGGCCGCACCGGGCTGTCCGGCGGCGCCGTGGCGGCGAACGGCGAGCTGGTGCTGAGCCTGGAGCGGATGAACCGCGTGCTGGGCTTCGACGCCGCCGATCGCACGCTCACCGTGCAGCCCGGCATGCCGCTCGAAGCCGTGCACGCGGCAGCGCGCGAGCACGGGCTGATCTACCCGGTGGATTTCGCCGCGCGCGGCTCCTGTTCCATCGGCGGCAACATCGCCACCAACGCCGGCGGCATCCGAGTGATCCGCTACGGCAACACCCGCGAGTGGATCGCGGGCCTGAAGGTGGTGGCCGGCAACGGCGAGCTGCTCGACCTCAATCGCGCGCTGGTGAAGAACTCCAGCGGCTACGACTTCCGCCAGTTGATGGTCGGTTCGGAAGGCACGCTGGGCATCGTGGTGGAAGCCACGCTGCGCCTCACCGATCCGCCGCCGCCAGCGCAGACCATGCTGCTGGCGCTGCCGGACATGGACGCCGTGCTGGCGGTGTTCGGCCTGTTCCGCGCGAAGCTCGCGCTGCAGGCCTTCGAGTTCTTCACCGACGTGGCGCTGAGGCACGTGCTCGCGCACGGCGCCCAACGCGCGCTGGACGGCGAGCATCCGTACTACGTGGTCACCGAGTTCGACGCGCCGGACGAGGCTGCGCAGGACGCGGCGCTGGCGGTGCTGGGCGAGGGCATGGAGCAGGGCTGGATCGTCGACGGCACGCTCGCGCAGAGCGAGGCCCAGGCCGCGGCGCTGTGGCGGCTGCGCGAAGGCATCACCGAGAGCCTGGCGCCGCACAAGCCGTACAAGAACGACGTGTCGGTGCGCATCGGTGCGGTGCCGGCCTTTCTGCACGCGATGCAGGCGCTGCTGGCGCGCGAGTACCCGCAGATCGAAGTGGTGTGGTTCGGCCACATCGGCGACGGCAACCTGCACATCAACGTGCTGAAGCCCGCCGGCATGACCGACGCGGACTTCATCGCGCAGTGCGAGCACGTCACCAAGCTGCTCGCCGACACGCTGAAGGAACATGGCGGCAGCATCTCCGCCGAACACGGCATCGGCCTGGTCAAGCGCCCCTATCTGGACAGCACGCGCAGCGCGGCGGAGATCGCGCTGATGCGCGGCGTGCGCCAGGTGTTCGACCCGAACGGCATCCTCAATCCGGGCAAGCTGTTCATGCCGTAGCGGCATCCCTGATGGCGAAAGCAAACGGGCGGTAACTCATGGCCGCACTTGCCATCATCAGGGATGGTCCGATTTTGCTTGTCATCCCGGCGAAGGCCGGACTAGCGCAAAGCGCGCAGAACGCCCGCGGGGCGGCCCCGAAGGGGCGAGCGCAGCGAGTCTCCAGTGCCTGCAAGCCAGGGAACGCAAACGCACTGGACGACCGGCTTCGCTGTCGTGAAGCGCCTCCTGCCTTTGCAGGAATGACGAGCTGGCAGTCGATTGATCAGGCCTTCCTTGGTCCTTGCATGCTTTCCCGATTGCGGGAATGAAACAGGTGGTCATCCATGGCAGCACTTGCCGTTGCTTTTGCGGTCGTCCCTGATCGCGAGAGTCAAACGGGCGGCCATCCATGGCCGCACTTCTGATATGGACACGCATGCTAACCTCGCGGCCATTGTCTTTGCCGCGAGGTCGCCATGACGCAGGAACGCCGCACGCTGTATCCCGAGATCGAGCCCTACGAGCGCGGGATGCTGAAGGTCTCGGAGTTGCACACGCTGTATTACGAGCAGTGCGGCAACCCGGACGGCAAGCCGGTGGTGTTCCTGCATGGCGGCCCGGGCGGCGGCACGAACCCGAAGTGCCGGCGCTTCTTCGATCCGGCGGTGTACCGCATCGTGCTGTTCGACCAGCGCGGCTGCGGGCAGTCCACGCCGCACGCGGAGTTGCGCGGGAACACCACGTGGGATCTGGTGGCCGACATCGAGCGCGTGCGTGAGCATCTCGGCATCGACCGCTGGCAGGTGTTCGGCGGCTCGTGGGGTTCCACGCTGGCGCTGGCCTATGCGCAGACGCATCCGGACAAGGTGACCGAACTGGTGCTGCGCGGCATCTTCATGCTGCGCCGCTGGGAGCTGGAGTGGTTCTACCAGAAGGGCTGCGACGCGCTGTACCCGGATGCCTGGGAAACCTATCTCGCGGCGATCCCCGAGGTCGAGCGCGGCGACCTGATGAGCGCCTACCACCGCCGCCTCACCAGCGACGACGCGGCCACCCGGCTGGCCGCGGCGCGCGCCTGGTCGGTGTGGGAGGGTTCCACCAGCTACCTGTTGCAGGACCCGGCCAGCATCGGTTCGCACGACCAGGACGCGTTCGCGCTGGCCTTCGCGCGCATCGAGTGCCACTACTTCGTCAACGGCGGCTTCTTCGCGCACGACGATCAGCTGCTGCGCAACGTGGAGCGCATCCGCAGGATTCCCGCGGTGATCGTGCAGGGGCGCTACGACGTGGTCTGCCCGATCCGCAGCGCGTGGGACCTGCACCGCGCGTGGCCGGAGGCGGATCTGCGCATCGTGCCGGATGCCGGCCACTCGGCGTTCGAGCCGGGCAATATCCACGAACTGATCGAGGCCACGGACCGCTTCGCGCGATAGGGCTGGAAGCGGCATGTGCATCGGCAAAGAGCCCGGCATGGCCGGGCTCTTTGCGTTCACGGCATCTTGGTGCCGAAGATCTTGTCGCCCGCGTCGCCGAGGCCGGGCAGGATGTAGCCGTGTTCGTTGAGCCGTTCGTCGATGGCGGCGGTGTAGATCTCGATGTCGGGATGCGCGGCCTCGATGCGCTTCAGGCCTTCCGGCGCGGCGACCAGGAACAGGCCCTTGATGCGGGTGCAGCCGGCGGCCTTGAGCATGTCCACGGTGGCGACCAGGGTGCCGGCGGTGGCGAGCATGGGGTCGACGATCAGGGCGATGCGTTCGTCCATGCGGCCGGTGAGTTTCTCGTAGTAGGCGATGGGCTTGAGCGTCTGCTCGTCGCGCTGCAGCCCGACCACGCTGACCTTGGCCGCGGGGATCAGGTCGAGCACGCCCGGCAGCATGCCGAGGCCGGCGCGCAGGATCGGCACGATGGTGATCTTGGCGCCCTTGATCCGCTGCACCACCAGCGGGCCGGCCCAGCCGTCGATGGATTCCTCGACGGTCTCCAGGTCCTTGGTGGCCTCGTAGGTGAGCAGCGCGGCCACCTCGCCGGCCAGCTCGCGGAATTCCTTGGTGCTGATACCGGCGCGGCGCATCAGGCCGAGCTTGTGCTGGATCAGCGGGTGGCGGACTTCGACGAGTTTCATGCGGTTCCCCTGCCTGCGGTGGGCGATGGGGCCGAAGCATAGAGCCTGCGCACGTCGCAAACGAAAAACCCCTGCCCGGCGATGCCGTCGGGCAGGGGCGATGACGTCGGTGGATCGGCGTCGGGTCGAAGCGGATCAGTGAGCGGCGGCAGCGGCGCCGTCGCCCTTCAGACAATTGCTCATGAAGGCCTTGTGGGCGGCGCCCTTCGGAGCCTTGGTCTTGGCTTCGGCGTTGCAGGACTTCATGCGTTCCTGCTGCGTCTCCTTGGCGGAGGGTGCGGCAGCGGCGGCAGACTCGCCCTTCAGGCAGGAGCTCATGAAGGCCTTGCGCTCGGCGCCCTTCTTGCCGGTGGCTTCCTTGTTGCAGTCCGTCATGCGCTGCTGCTGCGCGGTCATTTCCTTCTTGGCTGCCGGGGCCGTTGCCGCGGCCTGGGCTGCCGGAGCGGCGGTGGCCGCGAAGGCGGTGCCCGCGAGGGCGATGGCGGCGCTGACGGCAAGCGTGCGTATCGACAAAGACATGATGTGACCTCCCATGGTGACCGGCAGCTGCCGGCGTGCGCAGTCTATAGCCGGTCGGGGCGCGCCGTGGGCGTCGCAAAAAAGTCCGGTGCAATCCGCATTCATCTAGGTCAACGCCGTCTGACTGCGCCAGCCGGGGCGGCTGCCCGCCAAAGCATTGGCTCAGCTTCGGCAGGCAGCGCGAGCGGGGTCAGGCGGCCTTGCTTTCGCTCTTGCGCGGGCCTTCCAGCAGGGCGTGGCGCACGTGTGCGACCACCAGGTCCACCTCCGCGCTGGTGACGTTGAAGTGCGGGGTGAAGCGCAGCGAATTCGCGCCGCCGTGGATCACGCCGATGCCGCGCTCGCGCAGGTATTCCTCGATCGAGCCGCTGCCGTAGCACTTGAACTGCGGCGCCAGTTCGCAGGAGAACAGCAGGCCGGTGCCCTGCACCTTGGTGATCAGGCCGCCCAGCTCGTCCTTCAGCGTGTTGAGCTTGTCCACGAACTCCTTGCCGCGGGCGCGGATATTCGCGCGCACGGCATCGGTGAGTTCGCCCAGCGTGGCCAGGGCCACGTCGAGCGCGCGCGGGTTCGCGGTCATGGTGTTGCCGTAGATGCCCTTGCGGTACAGGCCGGCGGTGCGTTCGTTCACCGCCAGCACGGACAGCGGGTACTGGCCGGCGTTGAGCGCCTTGGAGAAGGTTTCCATGTCCGGCGCGGGCAGCTTGTCGAAGCCGGGGTAGTCGGTGAGCGAGAGCACGCCGTGCGCGCGCAGGCCGGCCTGGATCGAGTCGACCAGCAGCAGGCTGTCGTGCGCCTCGGTGAGCCGGCGCGCGGCGGCGTAGAACTCCGGCGTCACGGCGCGGCCGGGGTCGCCTTCGCCCATCACCGGCTCCAGGAACATCGCCTCGATGAACCAGCCGTGGCGGTCGGCGTCGGCGAACGCGGCTTCCAGCTGGGCCACGTTGTACGGCTCGACCACCAGCACGCTGTCCTCGTGGCGGTAGCTGGCGAGGTATTGCACGTAGGTCTTGCGCGATGAATCGGAGTACAGCGCCGGCTTGTCGGTGCGGCCGTGGAAGGCGCCCTTCACCACCACGCGCTTGATCGTGCGTCCGGCGTAGCGGCCGCCGGCGTCGGTCATCAGCTTGGCGTTGACGTCGGCAATGCGGCAGGCCAGGCCCACCGCTTCGGAGCCCGAGTTCAGGCACAGGCTGCGCACGTACGGGTTGCCGCCGCGATTGCGCCCCAGCTCGCGGTTCAGCGCCTCGGCGAAGCGCAGCTGCGAGACGCTGGGCGTCATCACGTTCGCCATCACCTGCGGGCGCGCCAGTGCGGCGTCGATGGCCGGATGGTTGTGGCCGAAGCCCAGCATGCCGTAGCCGCCGTTGTCGTGCACCACGGCGCCCTTCAGCGTGACGATCCACGGGCCGCGCGCCGCGGCCGGCAGGTAGGGGTTGATCGCGTCGTCGGGGTAGAAGTTGACGAAACCGGCCAGCGCCTGCGCCAGTTGCTCGGCCTCGTCCAGCTTCAGGAAGTCGCCCAGTTCCGCGCGCAGTTCGCGATGGCGCGCCAGCGCTGCGGCCACCGCTTCACCCAGCATGGGATCGGCTGCGGCCATGCGCTCGATGCTGGCGTCGTCCAGGCCGGTGGTGCGCGGCTTGCCGCCGAATTCGCGCAGTTCGCGCAGCTGTTCGATCAGACCCATGGTTTTCTCCTCGAAATCCGCCGACGCCTCGCACCCAGCGCGAAGCAGGCCGACGTGTAATGCGTGGGGGAGGCGGGCTCCCGCGGCGCATGACCCGGTTCGACGGGGGCAGGCTGCGCGTCCACGAACGCCGAGGATAACGCGCGGGCGCAGTGCCCGGTACCCCCGGGCGCTTCCGGCGGGACCGGTGCGGGTGACGGCTGCACCGGCCGGAGCGCGCAGCCGGGCGCGCTTTTGGGGTGGAGATGACGCCTGTCATCCGCGATGGCTGACGGCGGCGACTGGGGCCACGCCGGCCCCGTGCCTAGGCTGCAGGGCAGGAGGAGAGCACCATGAACGACACCGCTGTCGCCCGACTTGTCGCCGCCGTGAAGCGCTACGGTTCCCTCACGGCGCTGGACGCCGTGGATCTGGCCGTGCGGCCTGGCGAATTGCTGGCCGTGCTGGGCCCCAACGGCGCCGGCAAGAGCAGCAGCATCGGCCTGCTGCTGGGGCTGATCCGGCCCGACGCGGGCCGCGCCGAACTGTTCGGGCTGGACCCGCAGCGCATCGAGGCGCGCCGCCGCATCGGCGTGATGCTGCAGTCGGCCAACCTGCCCGCCACGCTGCGCGTGGGCGAGCTGCTGCGCCTCACCATGAGCTATTACCCGAACCCGCGCGGCTTCGACGAGACTACCGCGCTGGCCGGCGTCGCCGACCTGCTGCTGCGGCCCTACGGCAAGCTTTCCGGCGGCCAGCAGCGGCGCGTGCAGTTCGCGCTGGCCTTGTGCGGGCGGCCCGAGCTGCTGTTCCTGGACGAACCCACCGTGGGCATGGACATCGACGCGCGGCAGAAGCTGTGGGCGGCGATGCGCCGCCTGGTCGACGAAGGCTGCGCGGTGGTGCTCACCACGCATTATCTGGAGGAGGCCGAGGCGCTGGCGCAGCGCGTGGTGGTGCTGGGCCAGGGCCGCGTGCTCAGCGAGGGCAGCGTGGACGAGCTGCGCAAGCGCGTCGCGCTCACCCGCATCCGCTGCTTGTGCGACCTCGACGCCGACGCGGTCGCCGCGTGGGCGGAGGTGGCGTCCGCCACGCGCCAGGGCGGGCGCCTGCAGATCGCCACCGCCAGGGCCGAAACCGTGGTGCGCCGGCTGCTGGACGCCGATCCCGCGCTGGCCGAGCTGGAGGTGCAACGCGCCGGCCTGGCCGAGGCATTCACCGAACTCACCCGCGATCCCGCCGCCACGCAGGAGGCCGCCTGATGAATACCGTTGCCGCCGTGCCGGCCAACGCCGCCGCTTCCGCCATGTCGCCCGGCCGGGTGCTGGGCGCCTACCTCGCCGAGGCGCGCAGCGAATGCCTGCGCTATTTGCGGGCGCCGTCGTTCGTCCTGCCGATGACGCTGTTCTCCACCGTGTTCTACCTGATGTTCGGCGTGCTGCTGAACCATCCCGGCAGCGACGCCTCGCACTACCTGCTGGCCAGCTACACCGCGTTCGGCGTGATGGGGCCGGGCCTGTTCGGTTTCGGCGCGTCGCTGGCGATCGAACGCGAGGGCGGCCTGCTCACCCTGAAGCGCAGTCTGCCGATGCCGCCGGGCGCCTACCTGATCGGCAAGATGGCGATGGCGATGGTCGTCGCCGCGCTGGTGGTGGTGCTGCTGCTGGCGCTGGGCCTCACCGTGGGCGGCGTGTCGCTGAGTCCGCCGCGCGTGCTGGCGATGCTGGCGATCGGCGTGCTGGGCGTGCTGCCGTTCTGCGCGCTGGGCATGTTCGTCGGCACGCTGATCAAGGGGCAGGGCGCGCCCGGCCTGCTCAACCTGGTCTATCTGCCGATGGCCTTCCTGTCCGGGCTGTGGCTGCCGCTGGGCATGCTGCCGAGGGTCCTGCAGCAGATCGCGCCGGTGTGGCCCAGCTACCACCTGAACCAGCTCACCCAATCGGCGGTGGGCCTGCGTTCCGGTCCGCTGCTGCCCCACGTGCTGGCGCTGCTGGCGTTTGCCGTGGTGTTCCTGCTGCTGGCGGCCCGGCGCCTGCGGCGGTACGGCTGAACTGGCGGTAGCATGCCGGCATGAGCGATGCGAGCCTCCAGCGCCTGCGCTACCCCGCCTGGTTGCGGCCGGCGCCGGATTCGGCGGTGGCCAGGCTGCGCGCGGCCGGGCGTGCACCGCGGTTGCAGGCGCTCAACCTGCTGTGGTCGTTCTGGGTGTTCATCACGCCGGCATTCTCCGGGGTCGACGCCGGCTTCTGGTGGTCGCTGGGGCTGAGCTACCCGGTGTTCCTGCTGCTGTTCCTGCTGTCGTTCGTGCGGCCGGCGCGCGAAGCGGGCGCCTGGGCCGGCGCCATGGCCGTGCTGGCCGGCTTGTCCGTGCCGTGGAATCCGGGCGCCTGGACCTATGGCGTCTTTGCCTGCGCGATCGTGCCGTACGAGCGCTCGGTGGTCGCCAGCGTCTGCTGGATCGTGCTGATCCAGACTTCGCTGCTGCTGGAAGTGCGCTTGCTGCACTGGCCGTGGTACGTGCTGCTGATGGTGGTCTGCGTGTGTTCCAGCGTGGGCCTCGGTTCGCTGGCGGGGCGCGTCAGCAGCCGCAAGGACATCGAATTGCGCCTTTCGCACGAGGAGGTGCGGCGCCTGGCCGCCACCGCCGAACGCGAGCGCATCGGCCGCGACCTGCACGACCTGCTGGGACACACGCTGTCGTTGATCACGCTGAAGCTGGAGTTGTCGCGCAAGCTGTTCGACCGCGATCACGACGCCGCGCGACGCGAATTGGAGGAGGCCGAGCGCGTGGCGCGCCATGCCCTGGCCGAGGTGCGCAGCGCGGTCAGCGGCATCCGCGCCACCGACCTGGCGGAGGAGCTGGCCTCGGCGCGCCTGCTGCTGGAATCCTCCCTGGTGCGGCTGGAATGCGCGCCGCTGCCGTCGGCGCTGCCGGCGGAGATCGAGCATGGCCTGGCGCTGGTGCTGCGCGAGGCGGTCACCAACATCGCCCGGCATGCGCAGGCCACGCAGGCGAGGCTGGCGCTGACGGTGGAGGGCGAACGCCTGCGGCTGCAGGTGGAGGACAACGGCCGCGGCGGCGTCGGCGCGTGCGGCAACGGCCTGGCCGGGATGCGCGAGCGGGTGCAGGCCATGGGCGGCACGATGCACATCGATTCGCCCCCGCGGGAAGGCACGCGCCTGTGCATCGAGGTGCCGCTGCCGCCGCAGCTTCCACGGGAACCGGGCGGCGTGACGGAACCCATGCCCGCGACGCCAATCGACTGGTTGCCGCAGCCGGGTCGCGTCGCATGATGCCCGCCTTCCTCGCCCGCTGGTTCACGCCTGCGCCGGACTCCGGCGTGGCCGACGACATCCGCAGCGGCAAGTCGCCTTGGGCGGACAGCGTGCACCTGCTGTGGTCGGTGTGGATCTTCATCACGCCGCTGTTCGAAGGCGGCGTGAAGGGTTACACCGTCGCCTGGCTGCTGTTCACGCTGGGGTCCTTCCCGCTGTTCCTGCTGCTGGTCGCCAAGATCCAGCTGGCGCCGCGGCGCACTGCCCATCGCTACGCCTGGGCGATGGCGGCACTGTGTTTCGTGCTGCTGCCCTGGTATCCCAGCGGCCTCAGCTATTTCGTCTACGCCTGCGTGATGTTGAATCACTGCCGGATGCCCCTGCGCAGCCAGTTGGTCCAGCTGCTGCTGTTCAACGTCGTGCTGGTGGGGCTGACATGGTGGATCGGTTATCCGGTCAGCATCATGGTGATCATGCCGGCGTCGGTCCTGGTGATCAGCGTGATCGTGATGGTCGAGCGCATCAACAAGGAAAAGGGCGCCGCGCTGCGCCTGTCGCAGGACGAGATACGCCGGCTGGCGGTGCTGGCCGAGCGCGAGCGCATCGGCCGCGACCTGCACGACCTGCTGGGCCACACGCTGTCGCTGGTGACGTTGAAGTCCGAACTGGCGCGCAAGCTGGCGCTGGCCGACCCGCCGCGCGCGCAGCGCGAGATGGAGGAGGTGGAGCGCGTCTCGCGCCACGCGCTGGCCGAGGTGCGGGCTGCCGTCACCGGGATGCGGCGCAGCGACCTTGCCGCGGAGCTGATCTCCGCGCGGCTGATGCTGGAATCCGCAAACATCGTCTTCGAGGCCGGTACGCCGGCCGTGCTCGACCTGCCAGCGACGCCTCGGTCTCCGCCGGCAGGTCGAGCA
>NZ_NJIC01000012.1:158099-163836 GCF_013620825.1 Rhodanobacter sp. PCA2
AGGCGTCGCTGGCGCTGGTCCTGCGCGAGGCGGTCACCAACATCCATCGCCACGCCCACGCCACCGCGGCGAGCGTGGTGTTCTCCTGCGAAGCGGAAAGGTTCCACATGTGCATCAGCGACAACGGACGCGGCGGCCTGGCCGCCCACGGCAACGGCGTCAGCGGCATGCGCGAACGCGTGCGTGCCCTGGGCGGCAGCTTCGCGATCGACTCGCCCGCCCGGCGCGGCACCACGCTGGACGCGGAAGTGCCCCTGCGCCGGGCCACGAACGCCGTCGCTGCGGACGCGCGCCCGGCGCCGGCGCTGGCGAGGAAGGAGCGCAGCGCATGATCCGCGTGATGCTGGCCGAGGACCAGGCGATGGTGCGCGGCGCGCTGTCGGCGCTGCTGAACCTGGAATCCGACATCGAGGTGCTGGGCTCCGCCTGCGACGGCGAGGCTGCCTGGCGCGAGCTGCAGCGGCTCAAGCCCGACGTGCTGGTCACCGACATCGAGATGCCCGGCCTCACCGGCCTGGAACTGGCGCAGCGCATCCAGCGGCACGAGCTGCCGATGAAGGTGATCATCGTCACCACCTTCGCGCGCCCCGGTTTCCTGCGCCGTGCGCTGGACGCGGGCGTGTCCGGCTATCTGCTGAAGGACGCGCCGGCGGAGAACCTGGCCGAGGCGCTGCGCACCGTGCATCGCGGCGGCCGCGCGATCGATCCGCAGCTCGCGCTGGAGGCATGGTCGGAAGCCGACCCGCTGAACGACCGCGAGCGCCAGGTGCTGCGCCTTGCCGGCGAGGGCCACTCCGCCGGCGACATCGCCATCCAGCTCAGCCTCTCGCACGGCACCGTGCGCAACTACCTGTCCGAGGCCATCGGCAAGCTGGGCGTGGCGAACCGCATCGAGGCCTACCGGCTCGCCCGGCAGAAGGGCTGGCTCTGAGTGCTAGCCGTGATCCAGCGTGGATTCCGGCAATTCTCGCCCACCCTGGCGCCACCGCCCCGGGGGCTGCCCGTGATGTCGGCGGAATGCCGTGGAGAAAGCGTAGAGGGATGAGTACCCGACCCGCTCTGCCACTTCGATCAGTGGAACGTCCTGCGTTCGCAAGAGATCGCGCGCCACCGTCATCCGCCAGTCGGTGAGATACCGCATCGGCGTATCGCCAAGAACCTCCTGGAACACCCGGGCGAACGTGGCCCTGGACATATTGCTCATACGGGCCAGTTCGTCCACCGTCCACGGCTTGCTGGTGTCCCCGTGCATGGCCTGAAGCGCTCGCGACAGGCGCTTGTCCGATGCGCCGCGAACCCATGCGGGTGCATTCGGGCTCGATGCCAATCCAGTCCGGAGCCCAAGCACGACAAGAACATCCAGTAGCCGGTCAAGCACCGTCTGGCGACCCGGCTCGGCATGCGACAGCTCTTTTGACAGCAGCGCGACCACCCCATGGATGGGATTGTCCATGCGCGAGGGAATCAGGAACACGGGCGGAAGCGCATTGACCAGTCCCGCGCCGATGTCCCCGGCAAAGCGATAAGCCCCGCAGAGGAACGCCGCCGCCCGCGGATCATTCTCGGCTTCTTCCGAAGAATGCCGATTCCGGAAATCCTCCGGCAAGACACAGTGCGCCCGTGGTTCGTGGGCGATGAAGTGGTCGGCTCCCCCACGCACGAGCGCCAGGTCTCCCGGCCTGAGTTCGGTGGGCTCGCTCTCATTGTCGAGCCACAACCACGCTTGCCCCTGAATCATTGCGTGAACGGCAAGTTGAATCGTGCCGGGCAACCGAAGCCCCCAAGGCGCAACGGCGGTGGATCGCGCGAACACCCCTCCAGAGGAGCGGGCGCGCACTAGATGCTCTTGCAGAATATCCATAGCTTGAGCGTATCACACAAATTTTTGAGTGATTTGATTGTTTATAAGATCAAATCCTTTTCATAAAGTTACACCATTGAGCAATTACCCAGGAGCCACCCCCGTGAGTGAAGTCACCGGCAACTACACCCTTGTGCTCGGCGCGACAGGCAAGACCGGGGCCCGCGTCGCCAAGAAGCTCATCGATCAACGAATACCCGTCCGCACGGCTGCTCGCAGCAGGGCGAACGTCCGGTTCGACTGGAACGATCCGTCGACCTTCGCACATGCACTGGCCGGGATCTCGGGCGTCTATCTCGTGTCGCCTGTGATGCGTGTCGACTTTGCCGGCATTGTTGGCCGGTTTCTCGACGAGGCAGAGCGCGCCGGCGTACGCCATGTCACCTACCTCAGCGCCTACGGCATGGAGCACGCCTCGGAGAAAGTTGCGCTGCGCGCAGTGGAACTTGATCTGGCCTCGCGTACCTCGTTCTCCCACTCCATCGTGCGTCCCGCCTGGTTCATGCAGAACTTCAGCGAGACGTTCCTCAAGCCCGTGAACGATGAAATCGTCGTGCCGGGCGGGACCGGCGCGGAGGCGTTCGTCGGCGCAGAGGACATCGCGGCCGTCGCGGCAGCGACGCTGGCCGATCCTGCGGGGCATGCTGGTCGCGCGTATTCCCCCACTGGCCCCGAAGCGCTGACATTCGACGAAGCCGCCGCGCACATCTCAAACGTCGTGGGTCGTAAAATTTCGTACCGCGACATGGATCGCGAGGTATGGATCGACGCAATGATCCAGGCCGGCGTGCCCGCCGAGTATGGCGACGTGCTTCGCAGCTTGACCGAGACGATCGCAAGCGGACGCGGTTCACGTCCGAACAACGACGTGCTTGCGGCAACCGGCACTGCACCTACCCGCTTCGAACAGTTCGCCGCGGAGACTGCCGCCGCATGGCGCTTGTGAAGACTTCCCCCGGACTGGAACCAAGGAGAACAGGAATGCCAAACCAGAAATACTCAGTCTTCCAACCCGCCAAACCCTACTTCGATCTGGTTCGAGGCGCGCTGGGCAATCTTGTGGACGGAGAACACTTCTTCGACATTGTTGCCAACGACGTCGTCTACGAAGTTCTCTACGACCTCGGTTGGCCTCGCGTCATCCACGGACGAGCCGATCTGATGGCTTCGTTCAGAGGCTATGTGGAGAGCATTGCGCTGCAATCGGCCGACAACCTGGTGGTCCACAGGACGGATGACGGCTGCGTCATCGAATACGAGGTTCATGGAACCATTCTCGCGACGGGCGCGAAATACGACAATCGATTCTGCTCCATCATCAAGATCGAGAACCGGAAGATCGTGCATTGGAGGGACTATATGGATTCCCACGCGGCCTGGAAGGCACTGGTACCCGGCGCCAGCTGAACCGGGCGTGGTCTGATCATTCTCGTCAGTGTCGAACCCGAGGCATTGCGGCGTGTCGTGCCTTCAATGCCGCCCATGTTTGATCTTCCGGTGGGTTGTTCATCCGGGGCATCGCTGGAAGACGGGGGGCTGCGAAGCCAACCCGTCCCGGGAGCCCCGGGTGAACCTGCATGAACCGCCCGTTTGAGCCCCGCGATCGAGCCCTGCCTGTCGACCGTGCCTGCGCGATTAGCGGCTCTGCCGCCAACGCGGCCGCGGCGCTGTCGGCTTGCGCGGCGCGGCCGCAGCCTGCAGCCCGCGCACGAACGCAACTGGATCGGCGGGCGACACCACCACGGTGCAGCCGCTCGCACGCAACACCACCGCACGCTGCCAGTCGGTGACGAAGGCGCGGTAGCGCCCCAGCTTCGCGTTGCGGAACCAGCCGGTGAACGAGAACAGGCCGCCGTTGCCCCACAGCCGGATCGAACTCGCCCCGGCCAGGGGATCGACATCGGCCTCGCGCAGTGCGCCTAGCGGCACCCGCGTGGTCCAGAACAGGCGGCGCACGAACAGCACGCCGTCGCGCACGCCGTACTCGCGCACCACGAACGGCACCGCGGCCAGCAGTATCGCCAGCGGCAACGCGATCGCCGCCACGCGCAGCGGCGTTGGCAGCGCATCGGCCGGAACGGTGGTCGCCACCAGCAGCGACACTCCCGGCAACAGCAGGCCGACCGCGAACGAGATGCCCTTGAGAAAGCCGCTCCAGGGTGCGGCGGGGTGGAATGGGGTCATGGCCGGATAATGGCCGCCACCGACGGTGGCGACAAGGTCGACGCCGGGGCATCCGGGCTTGCGCGATAATGCCGCGTTGCCGAATGCATCCGTTCCGTTGCCGAGCCCCTACTTGAAGAAGTCCGATTTCGATTTCGACCTGCCGCACGAGTTGATCGCCCAGGCGCCGCTGCCCGAGCGTTCGGCCAGCCGCCTGCTGCTGCTGGACGTAGCCGCTGCCACCCGCGAGGACCGGTTGTTCCGCGAGCTGCCCCATTTCCTGCGGCCGGGCGACCTGCTGGTGTTCAACGACACCCGCGTGTTGCCGGCGCGCCTGTACGGGCGCAAGGAGAGCGGCGGTGCGGTGGAGATTCTGATCGAGCGCGTCACCGGCGCGCACGAAGCCACCGTGCAACTGGGCGTGAGCAAGAAGCCGAAGGAGGGCGCGCGCATCGAGCTGGCCGACGGCAGCCATGCGCTGGTGCTGGGGCGCGACGAGGGTTTCTTCCGGCTGCGTTTCGAGGCGCACGAGCCGCTGGAGAAATTGCTGCTCAAGCTGGGCGAGATGCCGCTGCCGCCGTATATCGAGCGCCATGCCGACGCCGCGGACGCGGAGCGCTACCAGACCGTCTACGCGCGCGAACCGGGCGCGGTGGCCGCGCCCACGGCGGGGCTGCATTTCGACGAATCGCTGCTGGCCGCCTTGCGCGAGCGCGGGGTGAATTTCGGCTACGTGACGCTGCATGTGGGCGCAGGCACGTTCCAGCCGGTGCGGGTGGATGACATCAGCGGCCACCACATGCACAGCGAGTGGCTGAACGTGGGCGCCGGCCTGATCGAGCAGATCCACCGCACCCGCGCCTCCGGCGGCCGGGTGATCGCGGTGGGCACCACGGTGGTGCGCGCACTGGAGAGCGCCACGGTGGACGGCCAGCTGCACCCGTTCGCGGGAGAGACGCGGATCTTCATCTTCCCCGGCTACAGGATCACCAGCATCGACGGCCTCGTCACCAACTTCCATCTGCCGCAATCGACCCTGCTGATGCTGGTGTCCGCGCTGGCCGGGCGCGAGTTCATGCTGGACGCCTACCGGCACGCGGTGCAGCAGCGCTACCGGTTTTTCTCGTATGGCGACGCGATGCTGATCCTGCCGCGGGGCGGCTGAGCTTCTTTCGTTCCGGGACGCGTTGCTGCTTCGCTCTTCCCCAGCCCTGCGTGGAGAGGGTGGATGTGAGGGGGCTTGCGGCGAGCTTGGCCCCTCACCCCAGCCCTCTCCCCGGAGGGGAGAGGATCGAGGTGAGGGGTTGGGCTTGCGGCAAGCTTGGCCCCCCACTCCAGCCCTCTCCCCGGAGGGGAGAGGGAGCGGTCCGCGCGAGCTTTTCTGCCTCATCTCCCCTCTGGGGAGAGGATCGAGGCGAGGGCGGGGCTTGCGGCGAGCTTGGCCCCTCGCCCCAGCCCTCTCCCCGGAGGGGAGAGGATCGAGGTGAGGGGTTGGGCTTGCGGCAAGCTTGGCCCCCCACTCCAGCCCTCTCCCCGGAGGGGAGAGGGAGCGGTCCGCGCGAGCTTTTCTGCCTCATCTCCCCTCTGGGGAGAGGATCGAGGCGAGGGCGGGGCTTGCGGCGAGCTTGGCCCCTCGCCCCAGCCCTCTCCCCGGAGGGGAGAGGATCGAGGTGAGGGGTTGGGCTTGCGGCAAGCTTGGCCCCCCACTCCAGC
>NZ_NJIC01000047.1:0-33309 GCF_013620825.1 Rhodanobacter sp. PCA2
GGCGCGGCGGCCGCCCCGGCCACCGCCGAAGCGGCGGCGAAGCCCGGCGACGCCACCGCGGGCCAGGGCAAGGCCGCCGCCTGCGGCGCCTGCCATGGCATGGACGGCAACTCCACCGATCCGCAGTACCCCAAGCTGGCAGGCCAGAGCGAGCAGTACATCGCCCGCCAGCTCGAGAACTTCAAGAGCGGCAAGCGCCAGAACCCGATCATGCTGGGCATGGCCACCCCGCTGTCCGAGCAGGACATGCACGACGTCGGCGCCTACTTCTCCAGCAAGGCCGCGCTGCCCGGCGTGGCCGACCAGGCGCTGGTGGAGCACGGCCAGCTGTTGTACCGCGAGGGCGACGTCAAGCGCGGCATCCCCGCCTGCATGGCCTGCCACAGCATCGACGGCCGCGGCAATCCCGGCGCGATGTATCCGCAGCTGGAGAGCCAGCACGCGCAATACGTCCAGGCCACCCTGAAGGCCTGGCACGACGGCACCGTCTGGGGCGCCGACGCGCATTCGCAGATCATGCCGACGATCGCGCAGAAGCTGGATGCGAACGACATAGCCGCGCTCGCCAGCTACATCGAGGGCCTGCACCCGGCCACCGACGCCAACGCGGCGAAACCGGCCGCCGTCACGCCCTGACCCCTGCGGCTGCACCGGCGGCATGCCGGCGCAGCCGCACCACGCGCCACCGAGGTAATCCCATGTTGAAGCGCCTGCCGATCCTGTGTGCCGCCCTGCTGGCCCTGGCCGCCTGCGGCCACTCCGGCGACAACGGCACCGCCGCGCCTGCCCAGCCGTTCGTCGACGACGGCAAGTGGGTCGAGGGCAAGGACTACTTCCGCATCGATCCGGCCCAGCCCAAGGCGATCGCCACCGACAAGATCGAGGTGGTGGAGGTGTTCTCCTACGCCTGCCCGGCCTGCAACTCCTTCCACGGCGCGATGGACCAGATCGAGAAGAGCCTGCCCGCGAATGCGGTGGTGCACTACCTGCCGGCCGCGTTCCGCCCGGACGAGAACTGGCCGGTGTACCAGCGCGCGTTCTACGCCGCCGAGGCGCTGGGGGTGCGCGCCAAGACCCAGGACGCGATATTCGACGCCACCTGGAAGACCGGCGAAACCGCCACCTACGACCTCAACACCGGTCGACCCAAGCCCAAGGGCGCGTGGCCCACGATCGAGGACCTCGCGAAGTTCTATGCCAAGCACGGCGTGGACCCCAAGGAGTTCATCGCGGTGGCGAACTCCTTCTCGGTCAACACCAAGATGAAACAGGCCGACGACCTCATCAAGGCCTACGGCGTGCCCGGCACGCCCAGCATCGTGGTGGACGGCAAGTACCGCTTCTCGCCCTCCGACGTGGGCACCGTGCAGCGCGCCATCGAGCTGACCCAGTGGCTGGTAGCCAAGGAAGCGGCCGGCAAGTAAGCCGGCGGCGCACCCATTTTCGGTCCCATCTTGTCGAGCACCCAGTGATGAAGCATCTCGCCCGCCTGCGCGCCCTGACCCTGTTCGCCGGACTGCTGCTGACGGCCGCCTGCACCGCGCAATCCAGCGCCGGAGCGCCGACGCCCTACACCGAGGGCCAGCAGTACGTGACCCTGCCCGGCCCGCACCAGCGCTACAGCAGCGAGGGCAAGGTGGAAGTGGTCGAGGTGTTCTCCTACGGCTGCATCCACTGCGCCGAATTCGCGCCGGTCGCCGAGAAGCTGAAGGCGCAGCTGCCCAAGGGCGTGGTGTTCAAGCTGATGCCGGCGCCGTTCAGCGCGGAATGGCTGCCGTTCGCGCGCGCCTACTACGCGGCGGACAAGCTCGGCGTGGTGGACCGCACCCACATGGCGCTGTTCAAGGCGAAGTTCGCCGAACACTACCCGATCAACACGATGGACGAACTGGCCGACTTCTACGCCCGCGAAGGCGTGGACCGCGCCGAGTTCATGCGCATCGCCACCTCCGACGAGGCCACCACCAAGCTGAAGGCGGACCTGGCGCTGGCGCAGAAGTGGGGCGTGGACGGCACCCCCGGCATCGTGGTCGACGGCAAGTACCGCATCACCCAGGTGCAGACGCTGGACGAACTGTCCGCCGTGGCGCAGTGGCTGGCCAAGCGCGCGCTGGACGAGGCGGACAAGGACGGCAAGTGAGCGCCTGACACCGCCGGCGCGGGCGTTCACGTCCGCTGTGGGCAGTCGCGAGTACCGTACACAGCCCCATGACCCGTACCGTGCCCGCCCCTGCAGTCGAACGCCGCCTGCGCCTGCTGAGCTGCAACGTCCTTGCTGGCGCCAGCGTGCAGCGCTACAGCGAATACGTCACCCGCAGCCTCAACGCGGTGCTGCCGGGGCGCAGCAAGATCGACAACCTCGACCGCCTCGCCGCGCTGCTGCCGCAGTTCGACGTGATCGGCCTGCAGGAAGTGGACGCCGGCAGCCTGCGCTCGGGCTTCCTCAACCAGACCCGCTACCTGGCCGAAGCCGCCGGCATGCCGTACTGGAGCCACCAGCCGAACCGGCCGGTGGCGAAGCTGTCGCACACCGCGAACGGGCTGATCAGCCGCATCGAGCCCAGCGCGGTGTTCGACTACCCGCTGCCCGGCCACGGCCGCGGCGCGCTGCTGGTGCGCTTCGGCGACGGCGCGCAGGCGCTGGCGCTGGTGATCGCCCACCTGTCGCTGCGCGCGATCACCCGCGCGCGCCAGCTGGGCTTCATCGCCGAGATCCTGCAGGACCACCCGCACGCGGTGCTGATGGGCGACCTCAACACCGAGATCGACAGCGCCGAGATGCGCCAGCTGTTCGCCCGCACGCAGCTGCAGCCGCCCATGCAACCCACGCCCACGTTTCCGAGCTGGCGGCCGCGGCGCGCGCTGGACCACATCATCGCCTCGCCCACGGTCACGCTGGAAAAGGTGTGGACGCTGCCGCAGGCGTTTTCCGATCATCTCGCGCTGGCCGCGGAGATCCGCCTGCCGCCGGATCGCGCGCCCGCAAAAGGAGCACCCGAATGAGCATCCGCTGGCTGCGCACGCTTCTGCCCTGGCTGCTGCTGGCGCTGGCCGGACTGGGCGCGGCCTGGCTGCGCTACGGCCTGATCGAGCCGCGCGGGCTGGCGGAACTGTGCGCGACGACGCAGGCGCCCGGCTGGTGCCCGCTGCGGCAGGCGCTGGTGCTGGGCTTCCTGCACAAGGTCTACGGCATCGCCGCGCTGGCCGTCACGGCGCTGGCCCTGCTGCGCCGCTCGCGCGCGCTGGCGTGGCTGGCCGCCGCGCTGGGCGCGCTCGCGCTGCAGCTCTACAACTACGAGCCGGGCGCGCTGGCGCTGCTGCTGGGCTGCCTGCGCCTGCTGCACCTGCAGGGCGCAGCGAATCCGCCGGCGGTCGCTACACCCGCCCGGTGACCGGGATCAGCGCGCCGGTGATCGCGCTGGCCGCATCGGAAAGCAGGAACACGATCACCCCGGCCAGTTGCTCGGGCTTCACCCAGCGGTCGAAATCCGCGTCCGGCATGTCGGCACGGTTCGGCGGCGTGTCGATGATGCTGGGCAGCAGCGCGTTGACGGTGATGCCGCGCGGCTTCAGTTCCTCGGCCAGCGATTCGGTGAGGCGCATCACGCCCGACTTGGAGGCGGTGTACGCCGCCACGCCGGCGCCGGCCTTCAGCGCCGAGTTCGCGCCGATGTTGACGATGCGCCCGCGCCCGTCGGGCAGGTGCGCCAGCGCGGCCTTGCTCGCGGCCACGGCGGTGCGCAGGTTGATCCGGTAGAGCAGGTCCCAGGTTTCCGGATCGCCGTCGGCCAGGGTTTCCCAGCGGAACGCGCCGGCGATGTTCACCAGCGCATCCAGCCCGCCCAGCGCATCCGCCGCGCCGTCGATGGCATGCTTCGCCGCCGCGGCGTCGGCCAGGTCCACGCCGCCGAAGCCGTGGGCGGCGCCCAGGTTCGCCGGCACCGGCGCGCGGTCGATCGCCGCCACTGCGGCGCCCGCGTCCAGCGCGGCGCGCACCACTGCCGTACCCAGCGTGCCGAAGGCGCCGGTCACCACGATGCGTTGCTTGTCGAGGCGCATGGTCTCCATCCTTTCAACGGGAATCGTCGAGCATAGTGCCTGCGTCGGCGCGCGCGAAATGCGTGCGCCGCCACGCGGCGATCACCGGCGCCGCGATCAGCAGGTTGAGCAGCAGCCATACCCAGGTCACCGGGTTTTCGCCCAGTTCCAGCGCCACCACCACGGCCGCCAGCACCGGCAGCCACGCGGCGAGGAACAGCGCTTCGCGCGACGGCGCACGCATGCGTTCGTCCAGCCACGCCACCAGCGCGTAGCCCACGCAGGGCAGCCCGAACAGGCCCAGCGGGAAGTCGCGGTAGCGGCCGTCGAACACCATCAGCAGACCGTACAGCGCCAGCACGAACAGCCACATGAAACGCAGCCGCCCCGCCGGCGCCCGCTTGTACGGCGCGCCCGCCAGCCGCCCGGCCAGCCAGATCGCCAGTCGCAGCGCGGTGAGCAGCGCGACCAGGCAGGCGGCCAGCGACAGCGTCCACTCCCAGGCGTCGCGGCAGGCGTAGATCATCTGCCGCCCCTGCCAGGCCAGCGCGGCGCCGCTGGCGAAACCCGCCACGCCCAGCGCCAGCCAGCCGCGCACGCGCTGCCAGCGGCGACGGCGCAGGCCGACCAGCACGAACAGCGCCGCGCCCGCAGCGCCGGCCAGCCAGCCCAGCCACCAGCGCGGCACTTCCACCACCGGTCCCTGCATCGCGAACTTCGGCCGCGCCTGGGCGTCGTAGATGCCCCAGTAGCCGCCCACGGTGCCTTCCTGCACCCGCTTCCACGGCTGGTCGAAGGTCTCGATCACGTTGTACGGCATGTCCACGCTGGCGGCGTAGCGGAGGAACTCGCGCAGGTAGCGCGCCTCGTTCACCACGCTGGCGCTGGCGCCGCGGCGCGAGCGGCCTTCGCTGGGCCAGCCGGTCTCGCCGATCATCACGGGCTTGCCGGGAAACGCCTGCCGCACCCGGGCGTAGACGTCCTCCACATGCTGGATCGCGCGCTCCGGCGGCACCGGCTGGTCTTCCCAGTACGGCAGGATGTGGATGGTGACGAAGTCCACCGACTTCGCCAGCTCGGGATGGCGCAGCCAGAACTCCCACACGTCGGCGTAGCTCACCGGGATGCTGGCCGGCAAGGCCGCGCGCACCTCGGCGAGATAGCCGGCGATCTGCGCGCTGGACAGGTCGCCGCGCAGCAGCGCCTCGTTGCCCACGATCACGCCGCGCAACACGTCCGGATGCTGGCGCGCCGTGGCGATGCCCAGCGCGACCTGCGCCGCGTTCGCCTTGGGATCGCTGCCCAGCCAGATGCCCATCAGCACTTTCATGCGATAGCGCGCGGCGATGGCGGGCACCGCGGAAAGGCCCTGGCCCTGCGAATACGTGCGCACGCAATCGAAGCGCCGGGACAGCGTGCGCAGGTCCGCGTCGATGCGCGCGGGGCTCACGAACGCGTGCAGGTCCAGCGGCGTCTCGCCGGGCTCGCGGAACGGCGCGTAAGACACGCAGGCAATCCGCGCCGATGGCGCATCGGGCAGCTCCACCGGCCGCCCCGCGATCCACCACCACGCCGCAGCGGCGACTGCGGCCAGCGCCAGCGCCAGCCAGGCGACCGCGCGACGGCCGCGGGAGGTAGGGGAAAACGACATGCCGGGCCTGTGCGGACAAAGCGAGGTGCGCAAGCTTATCAGGCGCACGCGGGAGCGCAGGGCACGCACGCGCCGGCTTGCCGGCGTGCTTCCACTACAATCCACGGCGGGGAATCAGCAAGGAGTACGCATGTTTGCCAAGGTCGCGCCCCGGCGCCATTCCCTCATCCGCCTGCCGGCCCTGCTGCTGGCCTGCGGCGCCCTGCTCGCTGCGCTCGGCGCGCACGCGGCCACGCCGACCGAGGCGCAGCGCGCCGCGTTCAAGCAGGCCTGGGCCGCGGCCCAGCAGGGCGGCGACGGCTGGCGCACCTGGGACGCGCAACTGCGCAGCTACCCGCTCTACCCCTACCTGCCTGCGGCCGCGCTGGAACACGACATCCGCCAGACCGACCTGGCTGCCGTGCAGGCATATCTGCAGCAATACCCCGACCTGATCCCCGCGCAGGACCTGCGCCGCGACTTCCTGCTCGAACTCGCGCGACGCAAGGACTGGAACGGCTTCATGGCGCTGTACCAGCCCGGCATGGGCGACGCGCTGGCCTGCGACGCCCTGCAGGCACGCATGGCCGGCGGCGCGAAACTCGATTTCGATGCGGACCTCGCCAGCCTGTGGAACCGTCCCGAGCTGCCCGGTGCCTGCGACCCCGTGCTGCAGGCCGCGCGCGACCAGGGCCTGCTGACCACGCCGCGCCTGTGGGCGCGCATCGACCGCGCCGCGGACGCCGGCAAGGGCGGCACCATCGCCGCGCTCGCCCCGTGGCTGCCGTCGCCGCAGGACGAAGAGGCGCAGCGGCTGGCGCAGGCCCTGCGCGATCCCGCCGCCGCGCTCGCCGCCGCCACGAACTGGCCCGACACCGCCCGTTCGCGCCAGGCCGCCACGCTGGCGCTGGAACGCCAGGCGCGTCGCGACACCGGCGCCGCCGACGCGGCGTGGCAACGCCTGCAGGCGAGCCTCGCCTTCAACGCCACGCAACGCGGCGCGGTCATGCGCGCGCTGGCGCTGTTCCACGCCACCGATTTCGACACCAACGCGCTCGACCGGCTGATCGCCCTGCCCGCCGCCGCGCAAACCCCCGCCACCCGCGAATGGCGCGCCCGCGTGGCGCTGGCCAAGCAGGACTGGCCCGCCGTGCTGGCGGCGATTGCCGCGATGCCGGCCACGCAACAGCAGGACGGCGAATGGCGCTGGTTCCGCGCCCGCGCGCTGGACGCCACCGGCCACCCCGAACAGGCGCGCGGCATCTACACGAACCTGGCCGGCGAGGCCACGTTCTACGGCTTCCTCGCCGCCGACCAGCTCAAGCAGTCCTACGCGATCTGCCCGCTGACGCCGGCCAGCGACCCGCAGAAGGAACAGGCGCTGCTGCAACAGCCCGGCCTGCTGCGCGCCTTCGAGCTGTACGCGGTGGACCTGCCGAAACTGGCGCGGCGCGAATGGGCGCGCGCGCTCGATGGCGCCGATGCCGCCACGCTGCGGCTCGCCGCCCAGCTCGCCAACAGCCGCGGCTGGTTCGACCGCGCGGTGTTCACCTTCAGCTCCGGCGAGGCGCTGCGCTACTACGCGCTGCGCTTCCCGCTGGCCAGCGAGGACGGCGTGGTGGCGCAGGCCGAGCAGGCCGGCATCGATCCCGCCTGGGCCTACGGCATCCTGCGCTCGGAAAGCGCCTGGGTCAGCGACGCCCGTTCCGGCGCCGACGCGCGCGGCCTGATGCAGCTGGTGCCCGGCACCGCCGCGCTGGTGGCGAAGCGCAACGGCCTGCCCTGGGCCGGCGGCGACAGCCTGTACGACCCGGCGACGAACATCGCGCTGGGCACGCGCTACCTGGCGCAGTTGTCCCTGCGCTACAACGGCATGCCCTGGCTCACCAGCGCCGCCTACAACGCCGGCCCCAACCGGGTCGACCAGTGGGTGGACGCGCGCAACGCGCTCGCGCCGGACCTGTTCATCGCCACCATGCCGTTCAAGGAAACCCGCGAATACGTGGCGCGCGTGATGGCGTTCAGCGTGATCTACGACTGGCGCCTGCACGGCACGGCGCAGCCGATGTCCGACCGCCTCACGCCGTTCGGCCAGCCCTACGCCCTGCCGAACAGCCTCACTCCGCGCAAGGCCGTGGACTGCCCTGCACCGCCGCCCGCTCCCGCCGGTTCGGCGGAAGTGCCGGCCAGCGCGGCATCCGCGGCGGGCAGCGAGGGCACGGCGCCGGCTGCCGCGGGCAGCGCTCCGTCGGGCCCGGCCGCCAGCCATCGGCGCTGAGCCGGGAGCCGTTCGCGGCGCGACCCCGGATCCCTGCACCGAGGGATGTGCCGGGCAGACGCCATGCCACAATCGCCCCATGCGCATTTACCTGGTCGGCGGCGCGGTCCGCGACAAGTTGCTGGAAAGGCCTGCGGGCGACCGCGACCATGTGGTGACGGGCGCCAGCCCGGACGACCTGCTGGCGCTGGGCTACCGGCCGGTAGGCAAGGATTTCCCGGTGTTCCTGCACCCGGAAAGCGGCGAGGAGTACGCGCTGGCGCGCACCGAGCGCAAGAGCGGCCGCGGCTACCACGGCTTCGAGTTCCGCACCGATCCCGCGGTGACGCTGGAAGAGGACCTGGCGCGGCGCGACCTCACCATCAACGCGATCGCCGAGGATGCCGACGGCACGCTGATCGACCCCTGGGGCGGCGTGCGCGACCTGGAGGCGCGCCTGCTGCGCCACGTCGCGCCGGCCTTCGTGGAAGACCCGGTGCGCCTGCTGCGGGTGGCGCGCTTCGCCGCACGCTTCGCGCCGCTGGGTTTCCGCGTGGCGGACGAGACCATGGCGCTGCTGCGGCACATGGTGGACGCCGGCGAGGTGGATCACCTGGTGCCGGAACGCGTGTGGGCGGAGACGCGCAAGGCGCTGGCCGAGCCGCGGCCGTCCGCCTTCCTGCAGGTGCTGCGGGCCTGCGGCGCGTTGCGCGTGCTGTTTCCGGAAGTCGACGCGCTGTACGGCGTGCCGCAGCGCGCCGAGTTCCACCCCGAGATCGACACCGGCGTGCACATGGAAATGGTGCTGGATGCGGCCGCCGCGATCGCGCCGGGCGACGACCTGGTGGGTTTCTGCGCGCTCGGCCACGATCTCGGCAAGGCGCTGACGCCGGCCGACGAACTGCCGCGGCACGTGATGCACGAACAACGCGGCGTGGCGCCACTGCGCGTGCTGGCGGCCCGATTGAAGGTGCCGGCCGAGCACGCCGCGCTGGCCGAACTGGTCTGCCGCGAGCACCTCAATGCGCATCGCGCGCTGGAGCTCAAGCCGGCCACCGTGCTGAAGCTGCTGGTCGCGCTGGACGCGCTGCGCCGGCCGGAGCGGCTGGAGACTTTCCTCGCCGCCTGCCTGGCCGACAAGCGCGGCCGGCTGGGCCACGGGCACGACGACTATCCCGAGGCCGACTACCTGCGCCGTGCCCGCGCCACGGCCGCGGCAGTAACCGCGGCGCCGTTCCTGGCGCAGGGCCTGGAGGGCCCGGCGGTCGGCGCAGCGATGGAGCGGGCGCGCGTGCATGCCATCACGGAAATGAAACAAGGTAGCATCTGAACGCCGCGGGCACGCCGCCCGCCCGGATGCCGGCGCTGCCGCCATCCTTCCGTTGTCACCCGATCGCCTGGAGCTACCCTTGTCGCGCGCCCTGTTCACTTCCTCCCCGCTGCGCCAGCGGTTCCGGCCCCTGTGGTGGCTGGGCATCGCCTATGTCGCGATCAGCTTCGTCACACGCATCGTCCTGCTGGTGATGTCGGGCAACAACGTGGCGCCGCATCCGCTGCACTGGCTGTATGCGTTCGGCGTGGGCTTCGGCTACGACCTGATCACCTTCCTGTACCTGGCATGGCCCATGGTGCTGTTCCTGTGGCTGGTGCCCACCCGGCGCGCGCCGGTGGCGGGCGTCGGCCGCTGGCTGCTGTACCTCGTCGGGATGGCGGCGCTGTATGCGGCCACGCTGGGCGCGCTGTTCCTGCTGTGGCACGTGCATCTCAAGGAATCGTGGCCGCTGCTCGCCGTGTTCCTGTTCTTCCTGCCGATGCCCGCGCTGGCGTACAACCGCGCCAGCGGGCAGTGGGGCCTGTACATCCTGGGTCTGGTGCTGCTGTACGGCCTGCTGTTCGTGGCAGCGTCGGAGCTGGTGTTCTGGAACGAATTCAGCTCGCGCTTCAACTTCATCGCGGTGGACTACCTCGTCTACACCACCGAGGTGATCGGCAACATCCGCGAGTCCTATCCGATCGGCAGCTGGCTGGCGCTGCTGGTGGTGCTGGCGCTGGTGGTGTTCCTGCTGAGCCGCCGCGGCCTGCGCGCGCGCGACGACGGCAGCACGCTGCTGCAGCGCGCGCGGGTGCCGCTGGTGTGGCTGCTGCTCACGGTGGTCTCGGTGGCCGCGGTCAACGGCGAGATGAAGGACCGCACCGCGAACAACTACGTCAACGAGCTGGCCGGCAACGGCATCTACCAGTTCTTCGCCGCGTTCCGCTCCAGCCACCTCGACTACAAGAAGTTCTACCGCAGCCTGCCCGACGACCAGGCGTTCCGGCTGGTGCGCGAGGACCTGAAGGCGCCGAACGCCAGCTTCGTCAGCGACGACCCGCGCGACCTGACCCGCGAGATCCGCGCGAACGGTCCGGAGAAGCGCCTCAACGTGGTGCTGATCAGCGTGGAGAGCCTGTCCGGCGACTACCTAGGCACCTTCGGCAACAAGGAAGGCCTGACGCCGTTCCTGGACTCGCTGGTGGACAAGAGCATCTTCTTCGACAACCTCTACGCGAACGGCACCCGCACGGTGCGCGGGCTGGAGGCGCTGTCGCTGTCGGTGCCGCCGACGCCGGGCGATTCGCTGGTGCGCGAACACGACAACGAGAACCTGTTCTCGCTGGCCAGCGTGTTCAACGACCGCGGCTACGAGTCGGAGTTCGTCTACGGCGGCTACGGCTACTTCGACAACATGAACTACTTCTTCGGCCACAACGGCTACAAGACGGTGGACCGCAGCGCGATCCCGAAGGACATGCCGATCCACAGCCAGAACGTGTGGGGCGTGGCCGACGAGGACCTGTACACGCTGGCGCTGAACCAGATGGACCAGATCCACGCCGCCGGCAAGCCGTTCTTCCTGCACATCATGACCACCTCGAACCACCGGCCCTACACCTACCCGGCCGACCGGGTGAAGTTCCAGGCGCCGTCGCGTCCGGGCGCGGTGGCCTATACCGACTGGTCGATCGGCGACTTCATCCGGCGCGCCCAGGCCAAGCCCTACTTCGCCGACACCGTGTTCGTGATCACCGCCGACCACTGCGCCTCCAGCGCGGGCAAGACCAGCATCCCGATCAACCGCTACCACATTCCGTTGTGGATCTACGCGCCGAAGCAGTTCCAGCCCCGGCGCGTGGAGCAGCTGACCGGCCAGCTCGACATCCCGCCCACCCTGCTGGGCCTGCTGGACTTCAGCTACCGCTCGCGCTTCTTCGGCCAGGACGTGTTCCAGCTGCCGGCCGACCGCGGCCACGCCTTCCCCGGCACCTACGAGAAGCTGGGCTACGTGCACGGCGACACGCTCACCATCCTGGAACCGCGCAAGCGGCTGGAACAGCTCAAGCCCGACTTCGCCACCGGCGACGCCACTCCGGTGGTGCCGGTGAGGCAGGCGCTGGTGGACACCGCGGTCGCCTACTACCAGGTGGCCAGCGACCTGTACAAGCACGGCGGCATGGCCCGCCGCCCCGCCGACGCGACCAAAGTGGAGCCGCTGCCGGCCCCGGCCGCCTCGGCTCCGGCGCCAGCGGCTTCGACGCCCGCGCCGGCCGGCGCGACGTCGGCCGCCGGAGCCGCCACGGCGCCTTGATCGGGATACGTCGCGGGCGCCGACAGGCGCCCGCAAGCCGCCGGCGACCCGGCGGCGGCGAAGATCAGTCCGTGCTGGCCGCCCGCTGCGGCAGCAGCCAGCGCACCGCCACGATGCCCAGCTCGTAGAGCAGGCACATCGGGATCGCCAGCATGATCATCGAGGTGATGTCCGGCGGCGTGATCACCGCGGCCACCGCGAACGCGCCCACGATCGCGTAGCGCCGCGCGTTGCGCAGCTTGGCGACGTCCACCACGCCCACCGCGGCGAGTATCACCACCGCCACCGGCACCTCGAAACACAGGCCGAACGCGAAGAACATCAGCATCACGAAATCCAGGTAATGCGTGATGTCGGTCATCATCTCCACGCCCGCGGGGGTCACCGCGGTGAGGAAGCGGAACGCCGCCGGCAGCACCAGGAAGTACGCGAACGCGCAGCCGCAGTAGAACAGGAACATCGCGGCGACCAGCAGCGGGCGCGCGAGGCGCTTCTCGTGCTTGTACAGGCCCGGGCTCACGAAGGCCCACAGCTGGTACAGGATCACCGGCATGCTGATGAACAGCGCGGTGTAGAACGCCAGCTTCAGCGGCGTGATGAACGGGCTCGCCACCTCGGTGGCGATCAGGTGCGCGCCCTGCGGCAGGCGCGCCACCAGCGGCGCGGCCAGTTCCGAATACAGCCGGTTCGCGAACGGCACCAGCGCCAGCAGCACCAGCAGCACGCAGGCCACCGCCTTGAGCAGGCGCGAGCGCAGTTCGATCAGGTGCGAGAACAGGCCTTGCTGCAGGTCGTCGCCGGAGCCTTCGGGATCAACGGCCGCCATCTGCGGTCTCCTTCGCTGCCGGCGCCGCGGGCGGCTCGGCCGGCGGCAGTTCCTGGCGTGGTTCAGGCGCGCTTTCCGGTTCAGTCGGCGGCGGCGCGGCGGCGGACTTCAGCGTGGACACCGCCTCGTCCAGCGGCTGCCGCACGTCGTCGGCGGTGCTGCGGGCGGCGCTGCGGAATTCCTCCTGCACGGCCTCGGCCCGCGCGGCCGCTTCGCGGGCCGCACGCTTGATCTCTTCCACTTCCAGTTCGCGCTCCACTTCGGAGCGCACGCTGTCCCAGCCGCTGCGCACGCGACGCAGCAGCGCGCCGGCGGTGCGTGCCGCACCGGGCAGTTTCTCGGGGCCGAGCACGATCAGCGCGACAAGCGCGAGCAGCACCAGCTTGCCGAAGCTGATCTCGATCATCGCGCCGAAACTCCGACTCCGGGCAGGCTGTTACTTCGACTCGTGCGAGTCGCGCTGGTCCTGCGTGCTGGCGTTCGCCGACGAGGCGGCCGGCGGATCGGCGCGCAGCTGCTCCTTGCCCTGCTGCGCGTCCTTGGACTTCTCGTCGTCCTCGCCGTGCATGGCCTTCTTGAAGCCGCGCACGGCGTTGCCGAGGTCGGAGCCGATGTTGCCGATCTTCCGGGTACCGAAGACCAGCAGCACGATGACCAGAAGGAGTAGCCAATGCCAGATGCTGTCAAAACCCATGATGTTCCTCGTGGCGAGCCGGGGCGGAAATGGCTCCGCCTGCGGTCCGCCGATATTCGCACACGGCGGTCACTTTGCAGTGTACTCCTCCAGCGCATCGCGGAATTTCACCACCGCCTGCGGCACATTGCCCACGCCACCCTCGAAAATCCGCCGCGGGGTGATGCCGGGGCCGTAGACCGCGGCATTCGCGTCCTGGTCGATCTTCAGCACCGAGCCGTCCAGCGCCACGCCGGCGAACAGGCCGCGCGCCCGCGAGTACGAGTAGATCTCCGCCTTGAGCTGCTGGTCGGTGGCGGCCGAGGCGGTGCGGCCCACCGGGCCGGCCGCGGCGCTGGCGTCCGCGCCGATGGTGAACTTGCCGTTGACGATGGAATCCACGCCGCGCTGGCTACGGAACACCAGGATCACGTCGGTGGACGAGACGCCGATCTGGAAGCCCACGCTGCCGCCGCCGAAGGAGATGAAGCTGGGATTGGACCAGGTGCCGTCCGGCCGCTTCACCGAGATCAGCCCCTCGCCGCGGCGGCCGCCGAACACGAAGCCGACCTTCAGCACATCGGGGATCACCGCGATCGCCTTCGCGTCCTTGAGCAGGTCGCTGGGGATGGCCTTGTCCGGCGCCTGCTCGATCTCGTTGAGCACGCGCACCGCGGTCTGCGCGCGCGCCTGCGGGGTGTCGTCGTCGGCGTGCGCCGCGAGCGCCGGCAGCAGCAGGGCCGCGCCGAACAGCAGATGGTGCAGACGGATCTTCAACATGGGTAACCCTCACATGGGTGGAAAACATGCGGACTGCGGCGTCCGTGCTTGTGGCAGACTGCACGGCCAGCTTCATCGCCCGCACCACGATGCCTGACCGCAGCCACTATACCGGCCCCGCCGAACATTCCCGCGACACGCCTGCGACATCCGTTCAGACAGCCGTGCTGCTGGTCAACCTGGGCACGCCCGTCGCGCCCACCGCGGGCGCGCTGCGGCCGTACCTGGCCGAGTTCCTGTCCGACCGCCGGGTGATCGACCTGCCGCGCTGGCAATGGTGGCCGATCCTGCACGGGGTGATCCTGCGCCTGCGCCCGCGGCGCTCCGCCCATGCCTATGGACGCATCTGGGACGCCCAAGGTTCCCCATTGCGCTGGCGCAGCGAGGCGCTGGCGCGCGCGCTGCAGGCGGAACTGGGCGCGGAGGTGCGCGTGGCGCTGGCGATGCGCTACGGCGAACCGGCGGTGGCGTCCACGATCGCGCAGCTCGCCCGCGAAGGCGTGCGCCGCCTGCTGGTGCTGCCGCTGTATCCGCAATACTCGGCCACCTCCACCGGCTCGGTGATCGACGCGGTGGCGGACGCGATGAAGGCGCTGCGCTGGCCGCCCGAACTGCGCTTCGTCAACGACTACCACGACGATCCCGGCCACGTCGAGGCGCTGGCCGCGAGCATCGAGCGCTGGTGGGCCGAACACGGCCGCGGCGACAAGCTGCTGCTGTCCTTCCACGGCATCCCCGAGCGCTACGTGCGCCTGGGCGATCCCTACGCGGAGCAATGCCGCGCCACCGCGCGGCTGCTGCGCGATCGGCTGCGCCTGGACGAATCGCAGCTGCTGCTGAGCTTCCAGTCGCGGGTGGGTCGCGAGTCCTGGCTCTCGCCGTATACCGACGCCACCGTGCGCCGCCTCGCCAGCGAAGGCGTGAAGCGGCTCGACGTGGCCTGTCCCGGCTTCGCGGTGGACTGCCTGGAGACGCTGGAGGAGATCGCGATGCAGAACCGCGACTTCTTCGCCGCGGCCGGCGGCGAGTCGCTGCGCTACATCCCCGCGCTCAACGACGGCGCGGAACAGGTGCACAGCCTGGCGGCGCTGCTGCGCCGGCATCTGCAGGGCTGGCCGTAGCGGCGGGATGTCGCGGGTTTCGCTGCGCGAAACTTCGCCCGCCACGCTCAACCCGAACGGCGCCGATTCCGCAGGGGGCTCCCTCATGAACGAGATACGCGAATGACCGCAGCACGCGAACGGCGCATCGCCCTGCCCCGGCTCACGCTGGCCGCGCTGGAATGGGGCGATCCCGCCGCGCCGCCGCTGCTGGCGCTGCACGGCTGGCTGGACAACGCGGCCAGCTTTTCCGCGCTGGCGCCGCTGCTCGCGCCGCACTACCGGGTGATCGCGCTGGAGCTGCCCGGCCACGGCCATTCCGACCACCTGCCCGCGGGCGCCGACTACCACTACGTGGAATACGTGCGCGCCGTGCTGGCGGCGCTGGATGCGCTGGAACTGCCGCGCTGCTGCCTGCTGGGCCATTCGCTGGGCGCCGGCATCGCCTCGCTGGTGGCCGCCGCCGCACTGGGGCGCATCGAACGGCTGTGGCTGATCGAGGGGCTCGGCCCGCTGGGCGACGACGGCACGCACACGCTGCAGCGCTATCGCGACGCGCTGGCCAAGCCGCCCGCCGATGGCAAGACGCTGCGCGTGTTCCGCGACGTGGAGCAGGCGATCAGCGCCCGCACCATCGCCAGCGGCCTGCGCGCGGAGCTGGCGCGACCCATCGTGACGCGCGGCCTGCGCGAGGCCGACGGCGGCTGGCAATGGCGCAGCGATCCGCGCCTGGTGCGTCCCAGCGCGATCCGGCTGGCCGAGACGCAGATCCACGCCCTGCTCGCCGGCATCGAGGCGCCGACGGCCCTGCTGCTGGCGCAGCCGGCCACGCCCTACCTGCCCGCGGCGACGATGCAGGCGCGCGCCGCCCGCGTGCCGCGCATCGCGGTCGAGCACCTGGCCGGCGGCCACCACCTGCAACTGGAACATCCGCAGGCGGTGGCGGCGTGGCTGCTGCGCCACGCCGCGGATTGAGCATCCCGCGCCGAAGCGCGCTCAGCCCGAGATCGCCAGCTTCTCCGAGCGGTACAGCTGCGCGGTGACGAGCGCCGCGACCAGCGCCGCCGCCAGCGTGCCGCCCAGGCACAGCAGCAGCTGTTCGCCGCTCACGCCGTCGCCGCGCAACTGCTGCATGATGCCGAGGTTCTGGCCCAGCAGCGGCACCGCGTACATCCACGCCTGCGCCTTGATCGGCAGGAAGGCCAGCAGCGCGCTGGGGATCAGCGGCACCATCATCAGCAGCGAGATGTAGGTCTGCGCCTCGCGGTAGCTCTTGGCGAACGCGGCCACCATGGTCTGCAGCACCGCCAGCAGCATCACCAGCGGCAGCATCAGCAGCAGCACGGTGCCGGCGAAATGCCAGCCGAGGTCGAGCTCCATGCCCAGCTTCGCGGCGGGAATCAGCCGCCCCACCACCGCGAACGCCAGCAGGGTGATCGCGAGGCTGGCCAGCGAGAACGTGCAGATCGCCGCGAGCTTGCCGAGCAGGATCTTCCAGCGCGCCACCGGGTTCGCGAACAGCGGCTCCAGCGACTGCCGCTCGCGCTCGCCCGCGGTGAGGTCGATCGCCAGGTACATGCCGCCCAGGAACAGCGTGATCACGAAGAAGTACGGCAGCATCGCGAACAGCAGCACCGCGCGCGACTGCGGCGTGGCCTGGTCGCGCCGGGCCACCTGCACCGGCCACGCCGTGCCGGGCGACAGGCCGCGCGCCACCAGCCGCATCGCGCCCTGCTGGCGGGCATAGGTTTCCACCAGCTGGCTCACCCGTTCCACCGCGCTGCGCGTGTCCTGGCGCGAGGAGTCGTAGAACAGCTCCACCTGCACCGGCTCGCCGCGGCGCCAGGCCTTGGCGTAGTCGGCGGCGATGCGCAGCACCACGTCGGCATCCTGCTTGTGCACGGCGGCGCCGGGATCGGCCACCGCCGCGTCCGGCACGATGCCGCCCTGCTTCAGCGCATCGACGAGGTTGGGCGCGTACTGCGCCCCGATCACCGGCACGTGCAGCGGCTTGTCGGCCTTGTCCAGCTCGCGGTTCACCTGCACGTTCACCAGCATCACGAACAGCACCGGCCCCAGCAGCGGGCCGGTGAGGAAGGCGCTCATCAGCGTGCGGCGGTCGCGCAGGTTCTCGCGCACCTCCTTGAGGAATACGGTGAGCACGGCGCCGGCATGGCGCACCCTGGAAACGGTGGCGTTCATGCGGCCAGGCCCTCGTCGGTTCCGATGATCTTCACGAAGGCGTCCTCAAGGTTGGTTTCCCCGGTCTGCGCACGCAGCGCGTCCGGCGTCTCGTCGGCCACCACGCGGCCGTGCGCGATCACCACGATGCGATCGCACAGCGCCGCCACCTCCTGCATGATGTGGCTGGAGAACAGCACGCAGCGGCCCTCGCCCTTCAACTGCTGCATGAAGCGGCGCAGGCCGCGCGTGGCCATCACGTCCAGGCCATTGGTGGGTTCGTCCAGGATCACGTTGCGCGGATCGTGGATCAGCGCGCGGGCGATCGCGGTCTTCACCCGCTGGCCTTGCGAGAAGCCTTCGGTGCGGCGGTCGAGGATGTCGCGCATCTCCAGCGCGTCGACCAGCGCCTCGTGCCGCGTGCGCAGCGTGGCTTCGTCCAGGCCCTGGAGGCGCGCGAAGTACTCGATGTTCTCGCGTGCGGTGAGCCGCTTGTACAGGCCGCGCGCATCCGGCAGCACGCCCAGCCGGCGGCGCACCGCCAGCGGATCGGCGACCGCGTCGATGCCGTCCACCAGCACCTGGCCGCGGTCCGGCGTCATCAGCGTGTAGAGCATGCGCAGCGTGGTGGTCTTGCCGGCGCCGTTGGGGCCGAGCAGGCCGGTGATCTCGCCGTCGCGGGCGGTGAAGCCGACGCCGTCCACGGCCTTCACCGCGCCGAATGCCTTGTGCAGATCCCTGACTTCGATCACGGCTGGCCACCCCGCTGGAAACAGTTGAAGCGCCTGCGGCCGGTCACGGAAAACACCACCAGCAGGGGCAGCAGCACCTGGCTGACGACCTGCGGCGCATCCAGCACGGCGGCGGCGACGAAGGCCGCGGCCAGCAGCACGGCGCTGGCCGGCACGGAGAACTTTTTCATGGCGTGGCTCCGTTGAAGTCGATGAAGAACGGCGTGGGTTGCAGCCGGTCCAGGCAGCTGGCATCCAGCGCCTTGGGGTCCAGGTGCTCGACGAAACGCTGCACCAGGCGCGGGCCGCAGCCGGTGGCGAGCACGCTGTGGCCCTGGCCCTTGAACAGCAGCACGCGCGCGTTCGGCAGATGGCCGGCGATCTCCTCCGCGTAGCGCGGCGGCGTCACCGGGTCGTACTGGCCGGCCAGCAGCAACACGGGCTTGGCGGACTGCAGCGGCTGGTGGAAATCCGCCGGCCGCGCGCCCCTGGGCCACGCCGCGCAGATCGCCTTGTAGGCATCGATCATGTGGGTGCCGAGCAAGGTGTCCGCGTCCTGCGGGCGGGCGGTGAGCAGGTCGGCGTCCTCGCTGCAGATCACCGAGTACGACATGCCGCTGCCGGCAAGGTCGGCCATGTCCACGGTGAGCAGCTTGGCCTGGCCGAGCAGCGGGCCCACGTCGCCGTGCGCGGCGGCGTCGATCGACAGCGGCAGCAGCGCGGCGGTGGGCGGCGTGTAGGCGAACATGCGCACCACGCCGACCAGCGAGTCCTCGTTCAGCACGCGCTGCACGGTCTGGTAGCTCTCCGGATCGCGGAAGCTCACCGGATGCGGATTCGCCCGCAGCGCGTCGCGCAGTTGCACCAGGGTCTGGAACGGATGGCCGAAGCGCTGCCGGCAGGCGGCGTCGGCGTCGCAGCGCGCGAACTGCGCCTTCAGCGCATCGTCCAGGTTCTGCGCGAAGTCCTCGCCCAGCACCGCGCTGTTCGGCACCGCGCTGTCCAGCACCACGCTGCGCACCGCATCGGGATGGCGGCCGAGGTATTGCTGCGCCACCCGCGTGCCGTAGGAGACGCCGACCAGGTCGAACTCGGGCACGTCCAGCGCGCGGCGCACGTCTTCCAGGTCCTGCACCGCGTCGGTGGTGGTGTAGTAGCGCGGATCGGCATGCGTGGCCACCTGCTTCAGGCAGGCCGCGGCCGCGGCGCGCAGCTTGGCGGGGTCGTAGCCGCTGTCGTCGGCCGCGTCGCCCTGGTCGTCGTTCTTGCATGCCAGCGCGTTGGAGCCGCCGGTGCCGCGCTGGTCCAGCAGCAGGATGTCCCGGTGCGCGCGCAGCGGCTCCAGCATCGCGGCGATCGGCCCGGCGTAATCGGTGGCCGCCTGGCCCGGGCCGCCGGCGAGGTAGACCAGCATGTCGCGGTTCGCGACCTGGGCGCTGGAACGCAGCACCGCAAGCTTCAGCGTGATCTTCCGGCCCGCGGGATCGGCGCGGTTCTCCGGCACCGCCAGCGCGCCGCACCACGCCGCCGTGCTCAGGCCGCTGTTCGGCTGGCCCAGGTTGCAGGCGGTCAGCGTGAGCGAGCCCAGCTTCCAGGTGCGCGGCGGCGCGGGCTTCACCTCGGGAGCGACCCGCTTCCCGGCGTCGGCGCTGGCGGCGGCAGGCGCCTCCGCCCCTGCCGGCGCGTGCTGCGGGCGCCACTGGTGCCACGCCAGGAAGCCCAGCCCGGCCGCCACGACGACGATGCGCAAGGCATTGCGTCCACTCGATTTCATGTCCTCTCCCTAGCAGTCATTCGCCCGGCTCGAAGATCGCCTCGATCGGACGTGCAAACAGTTTTGCGATCTTGAAAGCCAGCGGCAGGCTGGGGTCGTACTTGCCGGTCTCGATCGCGTTGATCGTCTGCCGCGACACGTCCAGCCGCTCGGCGAGATCCGCCTGCGACCAGCCCTGTTCGCCGCGCAGTTCGCGCACGTGGTTGTTCATGCGTAACGCCGGCTCGCCCAGCGCCGCGCGAACAGGTACAGCAACGGCATGCCCCAGAAGCCCAGCAGCGGCGTCGCCCCGGAAACGCCCGCGTGCCGCAGCATCCAGCCGACGCCGAAGCCCAGCCAGGTGATCGCCGCCACGATCGCCAGCGCCACCAGTTCGATGCGCCGCTGCAGTTCGTCCATGCCCAGCACGCGCCGCACGGAGAGCCCCACGATCAGCAGCAGCGGCGGCAGCGGCAGCAGCGCCAGCAGCACCCGCCCCAGCGGCGACGCCACCTGGCCCATCGACACCGCGGAGGCCAGCAGCGCGGCGAAGTACCACAGCAGCGACCAGACCAGTCCGGGGTCGCTCAGCCGCGCGCCAGCGCCGGCGCCGGCGCCTGCCTGCAGTTGTCCGTGCAGCGCCACCCGGCGCAATGCGTCGGCCGCGCGCTCCTGCCATGCGTGCCAGCCGCTCATCGCCGCTCGTCCAGCGTCTGGCGACGCGCCCGCGCGCGCCGCCGCGACACCCATACCGCCAACGCCACGAAGAAGACCGCCGCGGCGCCCAGCGTCGCCGCCGCACCCACGCCGTGACGCCCCCACAGGTACAGCGCGAACGCCAGCATCGCCGCGCCGGTGCCCGCGAAGTACCACGGCAGCCACGGGCTGCCGTCCTCGGCGCATACCGAATCCACGCCGTAGCGGCGGGCCACCACCCGGTATGCGACGCCGTAACCCAGCATCAGCACCGGAAACACCCAGATCAGCACCTCGCCGCCCAGCCGCAGCACGCCCCCGGCGGACAGGAAACCGCCCACCAGGCTGAGCGCGGACACCAGCGCCGTCGCCACGCCCAGCGCCACCAGGTTCGTGCGCTGCTCCAGCTCGTCGCTGTCGCGGATGCGCCGCCACATCAGCGCGATCGCGTAGAGCACCGGCGCCACCGGCACCAGCGCCAGCAGGGTCTTCAACGGCAGGCTGCGGGTGGCGTGCAGCAGCGGATCCACCGCGAACAGCACGACCATGTAGGTCGCCATCGCCAGCATCACCTGTTGCTCGTAGCGCCTGTTGTTCATCCGCGGCATGGCAGCGGCCTCGAGGCGGGTCGCGGAAACCGGTCGGCGCCGCCCGGAATTTCCCGGGCTGGCCACGCATCGCGAAATGCCGCAACGGCGAGCGCTGCCCACGCCTGTGGCGAACGACCGGCAAGCCGACGGGATCGTGAAATCTTGCGCATGACACCCTTCAATGCATGTAAAGCAAGCTTTACAGGTGCAGCCTAGTTTCGCTCCGGCAGGATGTCAAGCGTGCTTTACAAAAGGGAGCTCATGGCCTGGAAGCGGCCTCGTTTGGGCACGCATGGGCGCCCGAATCGTTGCTCTTGTGTGACGCAAACCTCATTTTCGAGTGCCGTAATCCGTCAGTCGCGGACTTGGCACGGAAATGACATCCACCGCATTGGCCGTGAAGGGCCCGGCCAATGGCAAATGGCGTGAATCGTGACCGTGATCACGCTTTGGCACCGCTTTTGCTTTTGACCCGGCGACCAGCCACGCGCGGCTGTCGTCAGGGTGGCAGGCGCCAGGAAACCACCTTTGTCCACCAGCGCGTCGAAACAGTTCGCAAACCGACACTTGAACAGGAAACACCCATGCACAAGATCTTGCTCCCCGCTGCGCTGATCGCCGGCTTCGGCATTGCAGCTCTCGCCCCGCAGGCCGCCAGCGCGGCCACCAACCAGATCCTCTTCAGCGGCAAGGTGCTGAACAGCACCTGCAGCATCAACGTCAACGGCAGCGGCTCCAACTCCGGTAGCGTCACCCTGCCGGACGTTGCGGCGTCCGCCTTCACGGCCATCGGCAGCAAGGCAGGCGCAACGCCCTTCACCCTGAGCCTGAGCGGCTGCCCGACGACCCCGGCCAGCGTCAAGGTCGGCGCGCAGTTCTACTCCGCCACCAACGCCGACACGACCACGAACTTTGGCACGCTGCTGAACGCCACCGGCGCGACCTACGCCACGGGCGTGGACGTGCAGCTGCTGGACAGCACCGGCAACCCGGTGACGATCACCACCGCCGCTCCCCAGCTTGGCGACAACGCGACCGCTACCGATTCGGCCCCGCTGACCGGCAGCACCGCGACGCTGAGCTATACGGCGCAGTACTACTCGACCTCCGCAACGGTGGGTGCGGGTCTCGTGTCGACGAACGTGAACTACGTCATCAACTACCAGTAAGTCCCCCTGCGGCCCGCCGCGCGCGATCGGCGCGCGGCGGGGCCGCATCCCCCTTCGCGCCGGAGCACCCCATGAGACGTCTGATAGGCACTGCCTGCGCAGTGATGGCCACCCTGTGCCTGTGCACGGCGGCTGCCCATGCCAATGTCGTCATCGGCAACACCCGCGTGGTGTTTCCCGCCCAGCCGGGCGAAGTCACCGTGCGCCTGTCCAACAAGGGCGACCACCCTGCGCTGGTCGAGGCGTGGATCGACAGGGGCAACCCCGAGTCGACGCCGGACAATGCCAGCGCGCCGTTCCTGATCACGCCCCCGCTGTTCCGCATGGAACCGCTCAAGGACCAGAACCTGCGGATCATCTACACCGCAGGCTCCCAGCCGCTGCCGACCGACCGCGAGTCGGTGTTCTGGCTGAACGTGCTGGAGGTTCCGCCCAAGCCCAACGACCCGCAGTCCGCCGGCCGCAATTACCTGCAGTTCGCGATACGGTCGCGGCTGAAGCTGTTCTATCGTCCGGCCAACCTGCCGGGCGACCCGACGAAGGCGCCCGACCACCTGGTCTTCGCGCTGCACGGCACGACGCTGGATGTACGCAACCCCACGCCGTACTACGTCACGATCGGCTCGATCTCGTTCGCCGCCGACGGCAAGCCGCTCGACGGCGTCGACGGCATGGTGGCGCCGCTCGGCGAGCTGCACCTGCCGCTGAAGGGCCTGGCGAAGGCGCCGGCTGCCGGCGCGGCCATCACCTTCGTCACCATCAACGACTACGGCGCGGCCGACACCCACAAGGGCGTCGTGGCACCGTGATATCCCGGCGCGCCATGTTTTGCCATCCGCTCGGGCGCCCTTCGGCGCTCGCGATGGCCTGCGGCATGGCGCTGGCCGTTGCCGCGGGCTGGCCGCAACTGGCGCTGGCCGCCGCTGCCGCGCCCGCCAATGCCCCCGAGGGCGGCCTGGCGAATTTCGATCGCAGCATGCTGGCCGGCGCCGGGCACGACACCGCCGACCTCTCGCGCTTCGAGCGCGGCAACCTCGTGCTGCCCGGCGCCTACAACCTCGACGTCTACCTCAACCGGAACTGGGTCGGCCGCATGGACGTGCGCTTTGTCTCGCCGTCCCAGGATGCCAATGCCGTGCCCTGCGTCAGCGCCGCGATGCTCGACCGCATGGGCTTGGCGCCGGCCAAGGCCGATGCCGCGGCGGCGGCGAAACTGGCGTCGCCGGATTGCGTGGGCCTGGGCGACCTGATTCCCGGCGCGACGATGTCCTTCGACATGTCCGACCTGCGCCTGGACGCCAGCGTGCCGCAGGCCTACATGAACCAGCAGCCGCGCGGCTGGGTGAACCCGGCGTCGTGGGACGCGGGCGTGCCGGCCTTCCTGCTCAACTACAACTTCAACAGCTACCGCGCCAGCAGCGGCGGCCGGGACCAGACCAGCACCTACCTGGGCCTGCGCTCGGGCCTCAACATCGGCCTCTGGCAATTCCGGCAGGACAGCACCTTCACGCTGCAGTCCGGCAGCCGCCAGCCGACCCAGCGCCACTGGCACAACATCGATGCCTACGTGCAGCGCGCGCTGCCCGGCCTGGGCGCCGAACTGAGCCTGGGCGACAGCTACACCGACGGCGCCGTGTTCGACAGCTACGGCCTGCGCGGCGTGCAGCTGGCCACCGACAACCGCATGCTGCCGCAGTCCATGCAGGGTTACGCGCCCGTGGTGCACGGCGTGGCCTACACCAACGCCAAGGTCACCGTGACCCAGAACGGCGTGCAGATCTACCAGACCACCGTCGCGCCCGGCCCGTTCGTGATCAACGATCTCTACCCCACCGGCTACGGCGGCAACCTGGTGGTGAACGTGACGGAAGCCGACGGCCGCCAGCACAGCTTCACCGTGCCCTATGCCTCGGTGGCGCAACTGATGCGGCCCGGCGTCACCCGTTTCGACATCGCCGCCGGCCAGTTGCGCAATGCCAACCTGCAGGATCGGCCCAACGTGATCCAGGGCGCGGTGCAGCACGGCTTCAACAACCGTCTCACCGGCTACGCCGGCGTGCAGGGTTCGGAAGGCTATGCCGCGGTGCTGGTCGGCGGCGCATTCAACACGCGCTTCGGCGCGCTGGCGCTGGACGTGACCCAGGCGCATGCCAGCATCCCGCGCTACGGCAACTACAACGGCCAGAGCTTCCGCATCACCTACAGCAAGATCATTCCGGAAACCAACACCTCGCTCAGCGTGGCCGCCGACCGCTATTCCACCAGCGGCTTCCTCAGCCTGACCGATGCCGAAGCGGCGCGCAGCTACGCCAGCCGCGGCATGAATGCCCTGCAGTACCAGCTGTCCAATCCACTGACCATCGACGGCGTGGCGGCGCACAACCTGCTCACGCCGGCCCAGCTCGCGGCGCTGGGCGGCACCGCCTACAACGGCCACAACCTGTACAGCGCCACCGGCCTGCTGCAGCAGCGCAACCGTTTCACCCTGACGCTCAGCCAGCAACTGGGGCGCGGCGGCTCGCTGTACGCCAATGCATCGATCAACAACTACTGGAACCGCAGCGGCAGCGACACGCAGTTCCAGGTGGGTTACAACAACCACTTCAAGCGCCTTGCCTATGGCGTATCCGTCAGCCGCGGGCGCACCGAGCTGGGCGGCTACGACAACCAGGTCACCTTCAATGCCAGCCTGCCGCTGGGCGATACCCCGCACGCGCCCAGCCTCTCGTTCAATCTCAACCACGGCAGCGGCAACGGCAACGGCACGCAGGAGCAGGCCATGCTCGCCGGCTCGCTGGGCCAGTCGAACGAGTTCACCTACGGCGCCACCGCCTCGCACAGCGACGCCGGCACCGGCAGCGCCTACAGCGTGAACGGCGGCTACAACAGCCCGTACGCCGTATTCAACGCCAGCATCGGCAGCGGCAGCGGCTATTCGCAGGCATCGGTCGGCGCCAGCGGCGCGGTGGTCGCCCATGCCGGCGGCATCACGTTCGGCCAGCCGACCGGCGACACCATCGCCATCGTGCACGCACCCGGTGCGGCCGGTGCGCGCATCCTCGGCACGCCGGGCATCCGCGTGGATCACGCCGGTTACGCGCTGATGCCCTACCTCATGCCCTACCAGCTGGACACCGTCCAGATCGACCCGCAGGGCATGCCGCTGGGCGTGCAGCTGGATGCCACCAGCGCCAACGTCGCGCCCTACGCCGGCGCGGTGGTGCGGGTGAATTTCCAGAGCCATTACGGCCGCGCGCTGGTCGCCCGCATCCACACGGCGAACGGCGAACCGCTGCCCTTCGGCACCGAGGTGCTGGATGCCAAGAGCCAGGGGGTCGGTGTCGTGGGCCAGGGCGGACTGACCCTGCTGCGGGTGACCAGCCAATCGGGCAAGCTCGGCGCGCAGTGGCAGGATCCGCAGGGCGCCGGGCAGTCGTGTTCGTTCGCGTACGCGGTTCCCGCCGCCAAGCGGTCCGGACAGGACCTGACCGCCATCGACCTGACCTGCATCGCAGACGGGCAGGCCATCACGACGCATGGCGGGGACGCACCGTGACGACTCCCCTTGCCTGCGCCACGATCCACGAGGCATGACATGCGCCTGAGCATCCCATCGGCATCGACCCGCACCGCTCCGGCCACGCGCCGGGCATCACGCCTGTTCGGCATGGTCTGCGGATGCCTGCTGCTTGCTGGCATGGCGATCGCACCGCGCATCGCCCGGGCGGATTGCGGGTACGCCAGCGGCGCCGCAACCACGGTCACCTTCAATGCCGGCACCATCACGCTGACGCCCGGCACGCAGGTCAACACCGTGCTGTGGACGTCGAATGCGGCCAGCCCCGCGAATCCGCCAGTACTGGCATGCAACGGCAACACCCCTGGCGGCATCGTCAACACGATCGCCGCATCGACCCCGGTCAACGGCGACAACACGCTGATCCCCACCGGCATCCCGGGCATTTCCTATCGCCTGCTGCACCCCAATACCAGCTCGCTGCTGGCCTTGTACCCCAACTTTCCCACCGGCACCGGCTCCTTCAGCGTCGCGTCCAACCTGCAGCTGGTCTATACCGGGCCGTACCTGCCGCCGAACAACAGCGTCCTGGCCGGGCAGCTGTCGCAGTGGAAGATCAACATCTGCAACAACCCGATCATCTACGGCGACCCGTATTTCGGATACACGTACTACGGGTGCAACGGCAGCGTGTCGCCGCAGCCCGTGGAAACCTTCAACATCAGCGCCAACATCGTCATCCAGGTTCCCACCTGCACCATCGACCCGGGTTCGGTGAACAAGACCGTCACCCTGCCGTCCATCACGACCAGCCAGCTTTCCGGGCAGGGCACGACGGCGGGCACGACCCCGTTCAGCCTGCAATTGACCAACTGCCCGGCCAGGCTCGGCGTCTTCATCACCCTCGACACCGCCAATCCGCAAGCCGGCGCCACCGGCGTGATCGCGCCCACGGCAGGCAATGCCGCCGGCATCGGCGTGCAGGTCCTAAAGGCCGACGGCAACACGCCGGTCGCTTTCGGCACCGCCATCAACACCGGCACCACCTCGGCCAGCAACTACGCCATCAACCTGTATGCCCGCTACTACCAGACGGGAACGACCGCAGGCGCCGGCCCGGTGCAGGGCACCGCCACCTACACGATCAATTACCAGTAGCGCGGCACCGCCCCTGCGCGGAAGCGCCGTTGGCAGGTCGGTTCAAGCGCCGCATCCGGGCAAGGGCGATCAGGCGCATGGACGCCTATTCGTAGACCCGCGTCACCAAAGGCACATCGGCGGCATGCGCGGCGGCGCGATAGCCGGCGAAGTACTTCAGCAAGGAAGACCCGGCGATCGCCGTGCCATCCAGGCGCACCACCGAGAGCCGGTAGACCGAGGTCTCCACCGCACGCTGCGCACGCGCGCCATCGCAGGCAAAAACATGGGCAGAGGGAGCGCTGTCCGCCGTGAGCGGGGCAGCAGCAGGCGACACGGCACAGGTAGGCACCAGGATGGCGCCGCCGATGTCGATCCTTCCTTCGCCGGCCCATGCGCTGGACACCGCCAGCGCAACGGACAAAACGGCCATCTTGCGATACCAGTCCCGCATAAGCCCCCCGTACCGTCCACGAAGGATGCGGCCGCTGGGGGACCCGCCGCATCGTGCGTCGACAGGTGGTACGATGCGCGTTTGCAGGCCGCCGGGATGTGATGCGCATCACAGGTGCGGCGGTCTTCGATTTCGTATCGCGGAACGGGTCGATTGACCCCGCGGCGCGCTTCAGGCAGCGATTTCAGCGCGAGCTGATGTACTTCTCGCGCCTGATCTGCGGTACCGGCAGCCCGAATTCCTTCAATGCATTGAAGGCCGCGTCGACCATGTTGGGGTTGCCGCAGAGGTAGGCGATGTCGCGGCCCGCGTGGGGGGTGAGTTCGGCCAGCACGGTCTGCACGTGGCCGCTGCGGTCGCTGGCGCGCGGCACGACGCGCGGCTGGCGGCTGAGGCAGCCGTGGAAGCTGAAGCCGGAATGGGCTTGCGCGAACGCCTCGAATTCCTCGCCGTAGAGCAGCTCGGTCTCGCTGCGTGCGCCGTACAGCAGCACCACTTCGCGGTCGCCTTTGGCCAGTACCTGCTCGATCTGCGGCAACATCGCACGGTACGGCGTGACGCCGGTGCCGGTGGCCAGCAGCAGGTAGCGGGGGTGCACGTCGCCGGCCTGCAGGCAGAAGCGGCCGTAGGGGCCGCTGGCGTCGACCACGCCGCCGATCGGCAGCCCGCCCAACAGCCCGGTGGCCGCGCCGCCGTCCACGTAGCTCACCGCCAGCTCGATCCGCGTGACCGGCGAATTGCCGTCCCCCACGGTCGCCACCGAATAGCTGCGCTTGGTCGGCGTGCCGTCGTCGTAGTGGAAGTGGATCTGCAGGAACTGCCCCGGCACGAAGGCCAGCGGCTGGCCGTCGACGCGCTCGAACGCGAGGTGGCGCACGCTGGGCGCCAGCATGCGGCTGTCGACGAGGCGGAGCTGGAAGTGGTCGGCCATGGACGGGTTCCGGGAAACGGTGCGTGCGCCCGGGAACACCGGGCGGCGAGGGGTGACCCGCTATAATAAGAGGCTCGCCCCCTCCAGTGCAGCCCATGAGTTCCGTTCCAGCGCTCGTCGTCGACAATCTGCGCAAGACCTACGGCAACGGCGTGCAGGCCCTCAAGGGCGTCTCGCTGACCGTGCAGCCCGGCGACTTCTTCGCCCTGCTCGGTCCCAACGGCGCCGGCAAATCCACCCTGATCGGCATCCTGTCCTCGCTGGTGAACGCCAGCGGCGGCGATGCGCAGGTGTTCGGCGTCTCGGTGAACCGGCAGCGCAACGAGGCGATGCGGCTGATCGGCCTGGTGCCGCAGGAGATCAACTTCAACCAGTTCGAGAAGCCGTTCGACATCTGCGTCAACGAGGCCGGCTTCTACGGCATCCCGCGGCGCATCGCCGCCGAGCGCGCGGAGAAATACCTGAAGGAGCTGCGCCTGTGGGACAAGGCGCAGCACCAGGCGCGCATGCTTTCCGGCGGCATGAAGCGGCGCCTGATGATCGCCCGCGCGATGATGAACGAGCCCAGGCTGCTGATCCTCGACGAGCCCACCGCGGGCGTGGACATCGAGATCCGCCGCTCGATGTGGCAGTTCGTCAGCGGCATCAACGCGGCCGGCACCACGGTGATCCTCACCACGCACTACCTGGAGGAAGCCGAGCAGCTGTGCCGCAACATCGCGATCATCGACCACGGCACCATCGTGGAGAACACCTCGATGAAGCAGCTGCTGGCCAAGCTCGACGTGGAGACCTTCGTGCTGGACGTGGCGCAGGTGCCGGACGGCCTGCCGCAGCTGCCCGGCGTGGCGCTGCGCCGGCTGGACGAGCGCACGCTGGAAGCGGAGATGGCGCGCACCCACGACCTCAACTCGCTGTTCGCGGCGCTGACCGCGCACGGCGTCACCGTCACCTCGATGCGCAACAAGACCAACCGGCTGGAGGAGCTGTTCGTGCGGCTGGTGGAACAGGGTCGCCACGGGCAGGAGCAGGCCGCATGAGCAACGCCGCCGCGAACCTGGTCGCCCTCAACACCCTGGTGCGCCGGGAGATCGTGCGCATCCTGCGCATCTGGACGCAGACGCTGATCCCGCCCGCGATCACCATGACGCTGTACTTCGTGATCTTCGGCAAGCTGATCGGCAGCCGCATCGGCGTCATGCACGGCGGCTTCAGCTACATGCAATACCTGGCGCCGGGGCTGGTGATGATGAGCATCATCACGAACAGCTACGGCAACATCTCCAGCTCGTTCTTCGGCGCGAAATTCAGCCGCGCGGTGGAGGAGATGCTGGTGTCGCCGATGCCGGACTGGGTGATCCTCACCGGCTACGTGGCCGGCGCAGTGGCGCGCGGCGTCGTGGTGGGCATGCTGGTGCTGGGGATCGCGCTGTTCTTCACCTCGCTGCACATCGCGCACCCGCTGATCACCCTGGCCGCGGTGCTGCTGGGCTCGGTGATCTTCTCGCTGGCCGGCTTCGTGAACGCGGTGTACGCGAAGAAGTTCGACGACATCGCGCTGGTGCCCACCTTCATCCTCACCCCGCTCACCTACCTCGGCGGCGTGTTCTACTCGATCGAGATGCTGGGCGAGCCGTGGCAGACGATCTCGCGCATCAACCCCATCCTGTACATGGTCAACGCGTTCCGCTACGGCGTGCTGGGCGTCAGCGACGTGCACGTGGGCTGGGCGTTCGTGGTGATGCTGGTCTTCGTGGTCGCGCTCAGCGCGTTCGGCCTGCAACTGCTGAAGCGCGGCGTCGGGCTACGGTCTTGAGGGCCGGGATTCGGGATACGGGATTCGGGATTCGCGCGAGCCGCAAGCTCGCGGGAACGCGCCTGCCCCAATCCCGTATCCCCAATCCCGAATCCCGGCCCTGACCCCATGCGCGTCAACAAATACATCAGCGAAGCCGGCCTGTGCTCGCGCCGCGAGGCGGACGAGCTGCTGCTGGCCGGGCGCGTCACGATCAACGGCGAAGTCGTCGGCACCGGCGCCAAGGCGCTGGAGGGCGACGAGGTGCGCGTGGACGGGGACATCGTCAAGGCGCGCATCCTCGCCGCCACGCCGGCGGCGAAGAAGGCGGTCTACATCGCGCTGAACAAGCCGGTGGGCATCACCTGCACCACCGACCACGCCGTGGACGGCAACATCGTGGATTTCGTCGACCACGCGCAGCGCATCTTCCCGATCGGCCGGCTGGACAAGGATTCGGAAGGGCTGATCCTGCTCACCAGCAACGGCGACATCGTCAACGAGATCCTGCGCGCGGAGAACCACCACGAGAAGGAATACCTGGTGGGGGTGAACAAGCCGGTCACCGACGAATTCCTCGCCGGCATGGCGCGCGGCGTGCGCGTGCACGGCCAGATGACCCAACCCTGCCGCACGCGCCGCATCGCGAAGTTCGGCTTCGCGATCGTGCTCACGCAAGGCCTGAACCGGCAGATCCGCCTGATGGCGGCCGCGTTCGGCTACCGCGTCACCCAGCTGCGCCGCGTGCGCGTCGTCAACGTGAAACTCGGCCACCTGAAACCCGGCCAGTGGCGCAACCTCACCGACGCGGAACTGAAGGGCCTGCTGCCCGACCGCACGCAGTGGTGATTTTTCTCCTCCCCCAGCATGCAGGGGGAGGTTGGGAGGGGGCGCTTTCGTAGCTGGCGTGCAAGACCAAGGCACCCCACTCCAGCCCTCCCCGTGTTCAGGGAAGGGCGCGGACATCGGCGAGCCTCAAGCCGCCGGCAGGTCTTCCAGGTTCCAGCGCGGCCGCACCTCGACCGCCTCGCCCTGGTGCTGGCCGCTGGCGAGGCGGATCGCGCCGGCCAGGGCGATCATCGCGCCGTTGTCGGTGCAGAATTCCAGGCGCGGGAAATAGGTGCGGAAGCCGTCCTTTTCGCCCGCCGCGGCCAGTTCCGCGCGCAGGCGGCGGTTGGCGCCCACGCCGCCGGCGATCACCAGGCTGCGGGCGCCGGTGGCTGCCAGTGCGCGGCGGCACTTGATCAGCAAGGTGTCGACGATCGCCTCCTCGAACGCGCGGGCGATGTCGGCGCGGGTCTGCTCGCCCTGGTCCGAATGCTGCCAGGCCAGCAGCACCTGGGTCTTGAGCCCGGAGAAGCTGAAATCCAGCCCGGGGCGGTCGGTCATCGGTCGCGAGAAGCGGAACACGCCGGGCCGGCCCTGCTCGGCCAGCCTGGCCAGCGCGGGGCCGCCGGGGTACGGCAGGCCCATCAGCTTGGCGGTCTTGTCGAAGGCCTCGCCGGCCGCATCGTCCAGGGTGTCGCCGAGGATGCGGTACTCGCCGATCGCCCTCACCTCGATCAGCAGCGAATGGCCCCCGGACACCAGCAGGGCCACGAACGGCGGCTGGGGCGGGTCGTCCTCCAGCAGGGGCGCCAGCAGGTGGCCCTCCATGTGGTGCACGCCGACCGCCGGCACGCCCAGCGCCCAGGCCAGCGCCCGGCCGGCCGCCGCCCCCACCAGCAGGGCGCCGACCAGGCCGGGGCCGGCGGTATAGGCCACGCCGCCCAGGTCGGCGGGCTTCAGGCCAGCCTCGGCCAGCGCCTCGCGCACCAGCGGCAGCAGCTTGCGCACGTGGTCGCGGCTGGCCAGCTCGGGCACCACGCCGCCGTAATCGGCGTGCAGCTTGATCTGGCTATAAAGGGTGTGGGCCAGCAGCCCGCGCCCCGGCGCCGCCGGCTCCCAGCGCAGGATCGCCACGCCGGTCTCGTCGCAGGACGACTCGATACCCAGCACGGGCTTGCCCGTCGCGGGCAGGCGGTCGTCGGCCGCGGATTGCGCCTTTGAAAATCTGTCGTCGGACACGGTATACTTCGCGGCTCGGCGTATTCAACAGTCCCGGAAGCGGGACAGATTAACACTCGGAGTATCCATGCCCAACGTCAAAGTCCGCGAGAACGAGCCGTTCGAGATCGCACTGCGTCGTTTCAAGCGTACCTGCGAAAAGGCCGGAATCCTGGCCGAGACCCGCAAGCGCGAGTTCTACGAAAAGCCGACCCAGGAGCGCAAGCGCAAGCGTGCCGCCGCGGTGAAGCGTCACCTGCGCCGTCTGTCGCGCGACGTCTCGCGCAAGACCCGCCTGTACTGAGTTTCCCGGTTCCGCCGCTTGTCGGCGGACAGCGGCGCCCTTGCGCCGCGCATGCCTGGAAACGCGGTCGGCGCGGTCGCTCGCAGCCGCCGCTCGCATCGGGATTCGACTGGCCGGTGTTGCCCCGAGGCAACGCCGGCCTTGTCGTTTCCGTAAAATCGCCTTCCTCCCACCCGGAACCCTTGCCATGACGCTCAAGCAGCAGCTCACCGAGGACATGAAGACCGCCATGCGCGGCGGCGACAAGCATCGCCTCGGCGTGATCCGGCTGGTGCTGGCGGCGATCAAGCAGCGCGAGGTGGACGAGCGCATCGAGCTGGACGACGCCCAGACCCTGGCCGTGCTGGAGAAGATGCTCAAGCAGCGCCGCGACTCGGTGAGCCAGTACGCCAGCGCCGGCCGCGAGGACCTGGCCGACGTCGAGCGCGCCGAAATGGCCATCATCGAGACCTACCTGCCCGCCCAGCTGGACGAGGCCGAGCTGGACGCGCTGATTGCCTCCGCCATCGCCGACACCGGCGCCAGCTCGCCGCGCGACATGGGCAAGGTCATGGCCGCGGTGAAGGAAAAGGCCGCCGGCCGCGCCGACATGGCGCAAGTCTCGGTGCGCATCAAGGCGAAGCTGGCCGGCTGAGCGCGCGGTTCAGCGCCAGCGCATCGAATACGCGAACAGCAGCACCAGCAGCAGGCCGGTCACGCCGGCCGCCGCCAGCGCCAGCCGGCGCCGGCACAGGCGCTGCCAGTTGGCCCGGTCCAGGAACCAGCGCCTCGACGCAGGACTGCGCAGTACGGCGAGGCTGGCCAGTTGCTGCCACGCGGCGCCCACGGGCACGCCAAGCTGTTCCGCACTGCGCGCATGCTCCGGGACGACCGCGCCCGCCTGCTCGAACGCGCGCACGATCGCCCGCTGCCTGCGCACCCGCATCGCCATCAACAACATCGCCTGCTCCCCGCATCCGCCGCCGCGGCAGCTTGCCGATGGCGCACGCCGCGCGCAAGCGCATGCGCCGCATTCACGGCGGCACCGCTACAACTCGGGGCCGCCGCAAGCCGCCACCGCCTGTGGCGCCCCTCT
>NZ_NJIC01000047.1:33319-61233 GCF_013620825.1 Rhodanobacter sp. PCA2
CTCTTTGCACGCGGCGCGGCGCCGGCCGCAGGAGATAAAGATGCTCAAGTGGGCCATCATCTTCGCCATCATCTCGCTGATCACCGGCTTGCTCGGTTTCCGGGGCATTTCCGGCGTGGCCGGCACCATCGCGAAATTCCTGTTCGCGGTCTTCCTGATCCTGTTCCTGCTCGCGCTGCTGGCCGTCTTCGGGATATTCCACATCGTCTGAGCTCACCGTGGTCCTTCCCGGCGACACGGGAGGGACCACGGCGAAACAGGGCGGACCGGCCGGGCACGTACTCCATCCGCCGGCGATCCGGCCCCGCGCCCCGCGCGTTCGCCAGCGCGCAGCGGCGCTCGCCGCGGTATCGCCCGCGATGGCGTCACGAAAGCTCGCGGCCGAACCGTACCCCCCGTGCCCCCTGAAAACCCCGTGCAGGCCACCCAGCGGCGACGGCGGCTTCATCCCCAGCCGGACGCCGGGCCGCCTTGCCGCCCCGGCAGGCCGCCCCCCCCCCACCGGGGACCTAGCCTCTAAACTACGGGGCTTATGCGCGGCCTGATCCCCGACAGCTTCATCGACGAACTGCTCGCCCGCGTCGACATCGTCGACGTGATCGAGCGGCGCGTGCCGCTGAAGAAGGCCGGGCGCGAGTGGACCGCCTGCTGCCCGTTCCACGACGAGCGCACGCCCTCGTTCTACGTCAGCCCCGCCAAGCAGTTCTTCCACTGCTTCGGCTGCGGCGCGCACGGCAGCGCGATCAAGTTCCTGATGGACTACGAGCGGCTGGAGTTCCCCGATGCGGTGGAGGAACTGGCGCAGTCGGTCGGCCTCACCGTGCCGCGCGAAGGCGGCCGCGACGAGCGCCCGCGCGAGGACAAGACCGACCTCTACGCCCTGCTCGACGCCAGCGCGGGCTGGTACCAGGCCCAGTTGCCGAAGAGCCCCGAGGCGCAGGCGTACTGCAGGAAGCGCGGACTGGACGCCGACACCATCGCGCGCTTCCGCCTCGGCTGGGCCCCGGCCGGCTACGACGGCGTGATCAAGGCGCTGGGCAACAGCCCGCGGCGGATGGAGCTGCTGGCCGAGGCCGGCATGGTGTCCAGCGGCGAACGCGGCGGCAAGTACGACCGCTTCCGCGAGCGGCTGATGTTCCCCATCCTCGACCGCCGCGGCCGCGTGATCGCCTTCGGCGGCCGCGTATTGAGTTCGGAGCAATCTCCGAAGTACCTCAACTCCCCCGAAACCCCCCTGTTCCACAAGGGCCGCGAACTGTTCGCGCTGTGGCAGGTGAAGCAGGCCAACGCGAACCTGCAGCGCATCGTGGTGGTGGAGGGCTACATGGACGTGATCGCGCTGCACCAGGCCGGCCTGCCGATCGCGGTGGCCACGCTGGGCACCGCCACCACGCCCGAGCACACCGAGTTGCTGTTCCGCGCCGCGCCCGACGTGGTGTTCTGCTTCGACGGCGACCGCGCCGGCCGCGCCGCCGCGTGGAAGGCGCTGGATGCCGCGCTGCCGCGCCTGCGCGACGGGCGGCAGGCGTACTTCCTGTTCCTGCCCGAAGGCGAAGACCCGGACACCCTGGTGCGCAAGGAGGGCCGGGATGGCTTCGAGCAGCGGCTGAAAAACGCCACGCCGCTGTCCGACTACTTCTTCGACGAGCTGGCGCGCGACGTGGACGTCGCCAGCCTCGACGGCCGTGCGCGCCTCGCCGAACGCGCGCGCCCGCTGATCGCCCGGCTTCCCGACGGCGCGTTCCGCGACCTGATGGCGCAGGAACTGGAGCGGCGCACCGGCGCCAGCGCACGGCTGCAGGGCAACCCCGCCACGCAGCGTGCCGTGGAACGGCCGCCGACAGCGCAGCGCTCGCTGGTGCGCAGCGCGATCGCGCTGCTGCTGACCCAGCCGGGCATCGCCGATCGGGTGGAGAAGCCCTACCGCTTCCTGCGCCTGGACCGCCCCGGCGTGGAGCTGCTGGCCGAGTTGCTGGACCTGGCGCGCAGCCGCCCCGGCATCAACCCGGCGATGCTGGTGGAGCATTTCGCCGAGCGCCCGGAATACGCCGCGCTGCAGAAGCTGATGGCCGCCGCCGTGGTGGGCGAACCGGAGGCGCAGCGCATCGAGTTCATGGATGCGCTGGCGCGCATGGACGAGCAGGCCGTGGCGCTGCGCCGCGAGACCTTGCTGGCGAAGATGCGCGGCGGCCCGCTGGACGACGGCGAGAAGGCCGAACTGCGCGAGCTGCTGGCCGCCCGCGTGCGGCCCGGCGTCGCAGCCGACTGACGCCGCATGCTTCTCCGGACGGACACGCATCCATCAAGACACCGCAACATGTACGCGGCACAAGGGTTTGTGACATGCGCACGACAACCGGGCCCGCGCCGGCCCGTTGCGACGGCGGCGGCGCGAGGGCCCGATATGGGATCATGCAGGGACGTGCACCGCTGGGATGTCGATGGATCTGCTTGAACGTCTGATCACGATCTTCGCCGAGAACGGCTATGTCGCGGTGTGGATCGCGCTGATGATCTGCGGCGCCGGCCTGCCGCTGCCGGAGGACGTCACCCTGGTCGCCGGCGGCGTGATCGCCGGGCTGGGCTACGCGAACGTGCACGCGATGTTCGCGCTGTGCATGGTCGGCGTGCTGATGGGCGACACGGCAATCTTCCTGCTCGGCCGCCGCTACGGCGCGACCATGCTGAAATGGCGCTGGATCGCCCGCGTGCTCACGCCGGAGCGCTACGAGGTGGTGCGGCACAAGTTCGCGCGCTACGGCAACCGCGTGCTGTTCGCGGCGCGCTTCCTGCCCGGCATGCGCACCACCGTCTACCTCACCGCCGGCACCACGCGCCAGGTCTCGCTGCTGCGCTTCCTGATGATCGATACCGCCGCCGCGCTGATCAGCGTGCCGGTATGGGTGTACCTGGGCTACTTCGGCGCCAACAACCACGTGTGGCTGATGACCTGGATGCGCCGCGGCCAGAACAGCCTGTGGATGCTGGTCGGCCTGTTGCTGCTGTGCGGCGTGTGGCTGTGGTGGCGCTACCGGCGCCGGCGCATCAGCTGCGACGACTGAACCCCGGAAGCGCGACCTGCGCGGGGATCAGTGCGCCGCGACGGGCGCGCGCAGGCGGTCCTGCAGCAAGCCGGCGCGCTCCAGCACCGGATAGGCCAGCGCCGCCAGGTGCGAGTGGATGCGCTTGAGGTCGCGCAGGATGCGCAGGTAGACGTCGCCCGCGCCGCCGTCGTCGCTGCGCTCGCGCAGCGCGCGGATGTGCCGCTCGGAAATCTCGTTCTCCAGCCGCCACAACACCTCCTTGCGCCCCACCAGCTGCTGCGCCGCGCGCACGTCGCTGCGCAGGAACACCGCCCAGGCCAGCTGCAGGCTCTCCATCACCTGCGCGTGCATGCGCGCCAGGTCCTGGATGTCGTCGGCGCTGAAGTCCTGGCCGCGCGCGGCCTTCTTCGCGGCGAACTCCATCAGGTTGTTCGCGGTGATGTCGCCGACGTGCTCGATGTTGATCACGAAGCCGAGGATCTCCTGGCTGCGCTCGCCGTCCTCGTCATTCAGCGACTCGTTGCCCAGCTCGGCGAGGTATTCGCGGATCGCCCCGCCGAGGCGGTCCAGCACCGAGTCCATCCGGCCGATCGCGGTGGCGCGCACGCGGTCGTCCTTGCCGAACACCTCGACCAGGCCCTTGAGCATGTTCTCCACCATGTCGCCCATGCGCATGGATTCGCGCGCGGCATTCGCCAGCGCCACGTTCGCGGCGTCCAGCGCATCCTCGTCCAGGTATTGCGGCAGGCCCGCGTCGGCCGGTTTCGGCGGGTCGGGCAGCAGGCGCACCAGCAGCTGCGCCAGCCGCTGCACCGGCAGGATGAACAGCAGCGCCAGCCCGAGGTTGAACGCGGTGTGGAAGTTCACCGCCATGCGCGCCGGCGAATCGCCGAGATGCGCCAACCAGCCGGCCAGCGGATGCAGCAGCGGCAGGCAGACCACGCAGCCGAACACGCGCACCAGCAGGTTGCCCAGCGGCAGGCGGCGCGCCACCGGCGTGCTGGCGTCGAACAGCGCCGGCAAGGTGCCGCCCAGGTTCGCGCCCAGCACCAGCGCCAGCGCGCCTTCCGCGTCGATCACGTGCGCGGTGGCCAGCGAGGCGATCAGCAGCACCACCGCCACGCTGGAATGGCAGGCCCAGGTGAGCAGGGCCGCCACCAGCAGCGCCAGCACCGGCTCGCTGGCGAGGCTGTGCAGCGCGGTGCGCAGCAGCACGGTGTCCTCCACCGGCGCCATCGACAGCACCAGCATGTGCAGCGCCAGCAGCATCAGGCCCAGGCCGATCGCGCAGCGGCCCAGGTTCTCGTAGCGCGCGTCGTCGCTGCGCCGATAGACCACGAAGCCGACCAGCACCAGCACCGGCGCCACCAGCGCGATGTCGAACGACAGCAGCTGCACCACCAGGGTGGTGCCCACGTTCGCGCCCAGCATCACCACCAGCCCGGGCGCCAGGCCGAGGAAGCCGTTCGCCGCGAACGAGGTCGCCATCATGCCGGTGGCGGTACTGCTCTGCAGCAGGGCGGTCATGCCCAGGCCGAAGCAGAACGCGGCGACGCGATGGCTGAGGTAACGGCCCAGCCAGCGGCGCAGCGCGCTGCCGTAGCCGCGCAGCACGCCGCTGGTGACCATGTGCGTGCCCCACAGCAGCAGGGCCACGTAGCCTGCGATGTCGAGCAGGACCAGGGTTCCTTTCATGATGCTTCTCCTCTGGCTTTATCTGCTCGGAGTTCAGGGCCTGCCCGAAAACCGTAGCGAGCGAAGGAAGCTTGCGTGCGGGCGGCGCGCAGGAACCGGAGTGTACGAGCGGTACATGAGGATTCCGGGCACCGACCGCGCGCAGGATTCCGAGCGCAGCAGGTTTGCGGGCAGGGCCTACAGCCAGCGCCCGTAGCGGCGGATGTAGATCAGCTTCACCAGCTGGGTCAGCGCGCAGTAGGTCAGCACGGTGGCCGCCACCCAGCCGAAGTACGCCGGCGGCAAGGGCAGCATGCCGATCTTCGCGCCCAGGCCGGTGTACGGGATTGCCATGCCGATGATGATGATCGCCGTGGTGAGCCCCAGCACCGGCGCGGCCGCCGCGCTCTGCAGGAACGGGATGCGCCGCGTGCGGATCATGTGCACGATCAGGGTCTGCGTGAGCAGGCTCTCGATGAACCAGCCGGACTGGAACAGCGCCTGGTGCGCCGGCGAGTTCGCGCCGAACACGTGCCACATCAGCCAGAACGTGGTCATGTCGAAGATCGAGCTGACCGGGCCGATCCACACCATGAAGCGGCCGATGTCGCTGGCGTCCCACTTGCGCGGCTTGCGCAGGTATTCGTCGTCCATGCGGTCGAACGGGATTGACAGCTGCGAGATGTCGTACAGCAGGTTCAGCACCAGGATCTGCAGCGGCAGCATCGGCAGGAACGGCAGGAACGCGCTCGCCACCAGCACGCTGAACATGTTGCCGAAGTTCGAGCTGGCGGTCATCTTGATGTACTTGATGATGTTGCCGAAGGTGACGCGGCCTTCCAGCACGCCCTCCTCCAGCACCATCAGGTTCTTCTCCAGCAGGATGATGTCGGCCGACTCCTTGGCGATGTCGGTGGCGGTGTCCACCGAGATGCCCACGTCGGCGTCGTGCAGCGCCGGCGCGTCGTTGATGCCGTCGCCGAGGAAGCCCACGGTGTGGCCCTGGCGCTGCAGCGACTTCACCACGCGCGCCTTCTGCAGCGGCGACATCTTGGCGAACACCGTGGTGCGCTTCACCAGCGCGTCCAGCGCGTCCTCGTCCAGCGGCTCGATGTCGCGGCCCTGCACCGAGTGGGTCACGTCCAGCCCCACCTCGCGGCAGATCTTGCGCGTCACCGCCTCGTTGTCGCCGGTGATCACCTTCACCTCGACGCCGTGCTGGTGCAGGGCGGCGATGGCGGTGGCGGCCGAGTCCTTCGGCGGATCGAGGAAGGCGAGGCAGCCCACCGCGGTGAGCTCGTTCTCGTCGGCCACGCTCCAGGCGCGCTCGGCGGCCGGCTCGCGGCGCACGGCCACCACCAGCACGCGCAGGCCGTCCTCGTTGAGCCGGCGCGTCATCGCCTTGATCTCGCGGCGGCGCTCGTCGGTCATCGGCTCGACCTCGCCGCCGACCTGGGCGTAGGCGCAGATCGACAGCATCTCCTCCACCGCGCCCTTGCAGATCAGCAGGTGCTCGTTGGCGCCGTTCGCCACCACCACCGACATGCGCCGGCGCTGGAAGTCGAACGGGATCTCGTCCACCACGCGGTAGCGCGCCGCGGTCGGCTCCAGGTCGCGGTGCTCCAGCACCGCCTTGTCCATCAGGTTCTTCAGGCCGGTCTGGAAGCGGCTGTTGAGGTAGCCGTATTCCAGCGCCTCGTCGGACTCCTCGCCGTCGAGGTCGAGGTGGCGCTCCAGCACGATCTTGTCCAGCGTCAGCGTGCCGGTCTTGTCGGTGCACAGCACGTCCATCGCGCCGAAGTTCTGGATCGCGTTGAGCTGCTTCACCACCACCTTGCGCTTGGACATCGCCAGCGCGCCCTTGGCGAGGTTCGCGGTGACGATCAGCGGCAGCATCTCCGGGGTGAGGCCCACCGCCACCGACAGCGCGAACAGGAACGCCTCGGTCCAGTTGTGCTTGTCCAGCCCGTTGATCAGGAAGACGATCGGCACCATCACCGCCATGAAGCGGATCAGCAGCCAGCTCACCGAGTTCACGCCGCGGTCGAAGCTGGTCTGCACGCGCTGGCCGGTCATGCTGTGCGCCAGCGAGCCCAGGTAGCTGCGCGGGCCGGTGGCCACCACCACCGCGCTGGCGGTGCCGGAAATCACGTTGGTGCCCATGTAGCAGATCGTGGGCAGGTCCAGCGGGTTCGTCGTCGCCTCGCCGTGGGCCTGCGCGGGCGCCACCTTCTCCACCGGCAGCGATTCGCCGGTGAGGATGGCCTGGCTGATGAACAGGTCCTTCGCGGTGAGCAGGCGCAGGTCGGCGGGCACCATGTCGCCCGCGGCCAGGTGCACGATGTCGCCCACCACCAGCTCGCCCACCGGCACCTCGATCTGCTCGCTGTGGCCGTCGGACGCCTGCCGGGTCACCGCCGTGGTGTTGCGCACCATCGCCTTCAGCTTCTCGGCCGCGCGCGAGGAACGGTATTCCTGGGTGAAGCTCAGCAGCACGCTGATGCCCACCATCACCGCGATGATGATCGGCCCGGTGAGGTCGCTGCCGTCGGTGAACAACTGCACGCCGGCCAGCACCAGCAGCACGATGATGAACGGGTTCTTGAATGCGCGCAGCAGCTGCACCGACCAGTGCGGCGGCTTCTCGTGCGAGACCTCGTTGGCGCCGTCGCGATGCAGCCGCTCGGTGATGCGCTCCTCGTCGAGACCCTTGACGGAGGTCCCGAGCGCGGCCAGCAGCGCATCGTTGTCGCGGAACGCTTCCTGCGCCGCGAGCACCTGCGCGGGAGCCGGCGCCGCAGCCTTGACGGTCGAGCGGGGGGAGGTGTTGCTCATGGTTCGCTACCGTATCTGGTCAATATCCACGCCGCGGCAGCGCATCGGCGCCGCCGGCTAACAGGGCGGTGTCGCAGCGGCAGGACCCGCCGCGGCACGCGGATATCTCCACCGCATTGGCGGAGGCCAGCATTTGCGGAGCACGCGCATGCGCGTCAGTGAGCCAGTTGCAGATGACGGGGCGAAGACAGCGGCACGACCACGCGCGCCTCGGCCTGGCGTTGCGGCTCGGCGGACGGGGCGGCCAGCGGTGCCGGCACGGTCACGACGTAGTCTTGCCGGCGCGCATCGCGGCGGACAGCGAACAGGCTGCGGCGGGGAGCACGCAGGCGGAGAAAATCGCGAAGGAGCTTCATGGGCCCATCTCCTCGGTTACGGCGCGCGCGGCGCCGTCGGAGATGAGCCGGCGTTCCCTAGTCTAGGAAAGCACCGGCCGACCGCTGGCGGCTGCCGCAGGCGTTCAGCTTGTTATGCATTGCCGGCACCCGATGCGAGCGGATGTCGACGTTGCGACTAGGGTAAACGTCCATATGCCTTGGTTAGTCAGGACAGGATGCCGGCGACGATGACACGCTCGCGCGACCCGCCTATTTTGCGGCGCCGCAGCGGGCGAGTCAACGCATGGAAGATGAATCCGCGTCGAAAGTTTCCCTAGCCCAGCCGCTGGAACGCCAGCCCCTGCCCGACCAGCGGCTGGGCCAGCCAGTGGTCGGCCAGCAGGAAGGCGAACAGCGCCATCAGGTAGATCACCGAGTACTTGAACACGCGCATCGCGAAGAAATCGTCCGGCGGATTCAGCAGGCGGATCGCGTAGTACAGGAAGCCCGCGCCCAGCCCCACGGCGCCGCCGAGATAGAGCCAGCCGCTCATGCCGGTCAGCGCGGGCAGCAGGGTCACCAGCACCAGCAGCACGGTGTAGAACAGCACCTGCCAGCGGGTGTAGGCCACGCCGTGGGTCACCGGCAGCATGGGCACGCCGGCGCGCGCGTAGTCGTCGCGGCGGAAGATCGCCAGCGCCCAGAAATGCGGCGGCGTCCACACGAAGATGATCAGGCACAGCTGCAGCGCGAACGGATGCAGCGCGCCGGTCACCGCGGTCCAGCCCAGTACCGGCGGGATCGCGCCGGCGAGGCCGCCGATCACGATGTTCTGCGGCGTGGCCCGCTTGAGGTAGGCCGTGTACACCAGCGCGTAACCGATCAGGCCCGCGAACGTGAGCCATGCGGTGAGGCCGTTCACCAGCAGCGCCAGCACCAGCATCGAGACGATGCCCAGCACGATCGCGAACACCAGCACCTGCCGCGGCTTGAGGTTTCCGGTGGCCAGCGGTCGGCGGGCGGTGCGCACCATCAGCTTGTCGATGCGCTCGTCGATCAGGTGGTTGAACGCGGCCGCCGAGCCCGAGGCCAGCCAGATGCCCAGCGTGCCGAACACCAGCGCCCGCCACGGCGGGATGCCGGGCACGGCGAGGAACATGCCGATCACCGCGCAGAACACCAGCAGCGCGACCACGCGCGGCTTGGTGAGCTGGAAGTACTGACCGAGCGCCCGGGTCACGGGGACGCTTCGCGGTCGAGGTAGCGCTGGATGTCGTCTGGAAGGGTATCGGCGTAATGGCCGAACTCCGAGTAGTCCAGCCGGTGATCGTGGTCCAGGTCGTATTCGGCGAAACGCGCACGCAGCCCGGGCAGGCTGGCCAGCTCGGAGCGGCTGAGGCGCAGGTCGCCGTTGCGGTCCAGGCCCTTGAACAGGCGGGTCAGCTGTTCTGGCGACAACGCGGCGCGGACGGAGTCGCGACGATTCAGCCGGTCCTGCGTCGACACGACATCCTCGCCGCCGCTGCGCATCTGGTTTTGCCGCTCGATGGCCCCGGCGCTCACCCCTTTCTGCGGACGCTCCTGGGCCACCGCGGCATCTGCCGCCGGATACGCCGCGAACGCCAGCATGCAACCGAGCGACCTGCCCGCCAAGCTCGTCATGGATCGGCTCCCCGATGTCGGAATGTTGGAAGCGGAATGCATCATGCCACCGTCGTGGATCATGCCGCGTTGCCGAAAAGATCGATTCATCCGCACCCTCCCCGTCTTCAGCGCATCGCGCCGGCAGCATGCCGCTGGGTGCGCGCCAGCGTCGCCAGCAGCGCGAACAGCAGCAGCGCGGCCATGCCGTTGTGCGCGGTCGCCACCGGCAGCGGCAGGCCGAAGTGCACGTTGCTGATGCCCAGCAGCACCTGGCAGACCAGCGCCGCAGCCACCGCGATGCCGCACCAGCGCAGCCCGCGCCGCGCGAGGCGGTGCGACAGCCAGCCGAGGTAGCAGAACACCACCAGCGCGCCGATCCGGTGCGCCATCTGGATCGCGGTGCGCGCGCTCTGGTCGAGCACGCCGCCCTCGAAATCCACGCCGATGCCGCGCCACAGGATGAAGCCCTGGTGGTAGTCGCCCGGCGGCCACCACTGGCCCAGGCACTTCGGGAACGCCGCATCGCCGAAGCCGCAGGCCAGCGCCGCGTAGTTCGACGAGGTCCAGCCGCCCAGCGCGATCTGGCAGGCCAGCAGCACGATGCCCAGCACCACCAGCCGGCGCAGCCCCGCCAGTGCGTCGTCCGTCGCGCCCACGCCGGCGAAGCGCACCGCCGCGTAGCCCAGCAGCGCGAACGTCGCCATGCCGCCCAGCAGGTGCCCGGTCACCACGATGGGCTTCAGCAGCAAGGTCACCGTCCACATGCCCAGCATCGCCTGGAAGATGATCACGCCCAGCGCGACCAGGCAGACCCGCCATGCCGCGGGCCGCCGCAACGCCAGCGCGGCCGCCAGCGGCAGCGCGATCGCGCACACCGCCAGCAGCGACGACCAGTGGTGTTCGCCGCGCATGTACATCGCCACGCCCAGCGCGGCGAGTACGGCGCTGCCGCCCAGCGCGAGCATCACCCCGCGCCGCCGCCACGCCGCCGCGAACGCCAGCGCCAGCACCAGCACGCCCAGCGTGCCGGCCAGCATGCGGTGCACCTGCTCGCGCCAGGCCTTGTGCGCCTCGTAGGGGCGATCCGGAAAAGCCGCGTCGGCCCTGGCCACCGCCTGCTCGTGCTGCGGCCAGCTCGCCTCGCCGTAGCAGGTGGGCCAGTCGGGGCAGGACAGGCCGGCGTTGGACAGGCGCACGAAGGCGCCGAACATCACCAGTCCGAACGCGAACAAGGTCGCCAGCAGGGACAGCCAGCGCAGGATTTTCACGACGCGGAACGACATTACTTGATGACCTTGCGCAGATCCCGGAGCAGGCCCGAGGGATCGAATCCCGCAGGATAACTCGCCAGCGCCGTGCCGTTGGATTCCACCAGCAGCGCGCCCACGCTGTCCGGCTGCTGCGGGCGCCACGACGCGAGCTTGCCGTCCACGTCCTGGCCGATCTGCCAGTAGTTGTCCATGCCGTCGTGCTGCGCGTCGGCGGGCGGCGTGCCCACGTACAGCAGCCGCAGCCGCGACTGGTTGCGGCTGAGCATCACGCGCGCCTTGGCGATCGCGGTCAGCGTGGCATAGCAGCGCGCGGCGCAGCCTGGCCCGGGCAGCGCCACCAGGGTCAGTCGCGGCTCGCTGTCGCGCCATGCCCAGTCGCTGCCATCGGCCAGACGCACCGGCAGCTGTTCCTGGGCGAAGTTGCGCTGCGGCAGCACCGGCAGGCCGTTGCCCTTCGCGCCCGGCTGCCAGTCGGCCAGCGTGAGCGCGAACGCCACCAGCAGCGGCGCGGCGAAGATCGAGGCGACCAGCAACAGCTTCAGGCGGCCCTTGCGGATGGCGGCGGGGTCGGTGGCGTTCATCGGGAGTCCGTCGGTCGGGAGGGGCGCGAACCGCGTTTGCGGTTCAGCACGAACAGGATCACCACCACGGCGATGGCGAAGGAGAACCACTGGAACGCGTAGGCGCGATGCCGCGCCGGCGGCATGTTGCCGAAGTCCAGCGCGTGCACGCGCACGTAGATCGAGGCCGGGTCCGCATCCACGCCGAGCACGCGCGGATACAGCTTCGCGCCGAGGTCGGCGGCGATCTGGTCCAGGTCGAAGTAGATCGTGGTCTTGGGCCAGCGCGTCTGCCGCGGCAGCGCGTCGCCGCCCATCTCGAAGCCGTGCCCCGGCGGCGGCAGGTACAGACCGTGCAGGCTCTGCACGCCTTCCGGCAGCGGCGGCAGCTGCGGAGTCTCGCCGCTGCCGTTGCCGGGCAGGAAGCCCAGGTCCGCCAGCAGCAGGCGGTCGCTGTCCGGCACGCGCAGCGGCACGTAGACCTCCACGCCGCCGCGGTCGTCGTGCTTCGGATTGTCGAGCAGATAGACGCGATCGGCGAGGTAGCGACCCTGCACCCGCACCCGCGGATAGGCGTCCGAAGGCGGCCGCCGGGCCACCTCGGCGAAGTCCTGCGCGGGCGCGACCGCCGCCGTGGCATAGCGTCGCAGAAGTTCGTCCTTGTAGTCGGCACGATGCAGCTGCCAGAAGCCCAGGCGCACGAAAAGCAGGGCTGCGGCGACCGTCAGCAGGATCGCCCACCACGGCGGGCGGCGGAACCCGCCTAGCACGGCAGGCCATCCCCGGTCGCTATACTGCCTGCAACAAAAACGACCGGATCAGTCACATGGGCCCCATCTACAAATATGCGGTGGTGGTGCTGTTGCTGGTGGTGATCTTCAGCCTCGGCCAGGCGCTGTACTACATGATGACCGACAAGGACGACGACAGGCGCATGGCCTGGGCGCTGACCCGCCGCATCGCGCTGTCGCTGCTGCTCATCGGCATGGTCGTGTTCGGCATCTGGATGGGCTGGCTGCAACCGCACGACGTCGGCGGCAACGGTTGATTGTAGCGGCCGCGGCGCGAACCGGCTCGCTGCTGCGCGGCAGATCGCGCTTCGATCCGGCCGGATCGCGCGGGCATGGTCACGAGTGCGCGCACGGCGCCCCTGCCGCCACCGACGATCGCCGCAACCCTCGTTTTTCCAGGACCCTTGCACCGGTACGAGAACGCTAGCCGGAAGGCTGGCCGGCGACCGGCGTCTGCGCCGGCGGCGCGGCGGGCGCCACCAGGCCGAACTTCGCGGCGCGCGCGTCTATGGTCTTGTCGATCGCCCGCGCCGCGGCCAGCTCGGCCTTGCCGGCGTCGACCTGGCCGCTGCGCGACTCGGCCAGGCCCAGGCCGTAATGCGACCACACCGCACGGGGCGCCTGCGCCAGCGCCTGCCGGTACGCCTTGATCGCCTCGGCGTCGTTGCCCATGCGCAGGTAGACCAGGCCCAGACTGTCCAGATACGGCGGCCGTTCGCCGTCGCGCCTGATCGCCTTGCGGCAATCGCGCAGCGCGTCGTCCAGCGACTGGTTCGCCAGCGCCAGCGCCCAGCAGCGTTCGTTCAGCGCGTTGCCCAGGGCGGCATCGGCGCCATGCGCGCGGATCCAATCGTTCAGCAGAGGCAGCGCCGCGGCCGGCTGGTCGGTAGCGATATAGAACGACGCGACGGAATACGACTGCATCGAACCGGGCGGCGCGAGCTGGCGCGCCGCCGCGATGTCCGCCGCGACCCCGGCGGTGTCCTTGCGGTCGTGGCGCAGCTGCGCACGCAGCAGCAGCGCCTCCAGGTTTTTCGGGTCCAGCCGCAACGCGGCGTCCAGATCGGCCAGCGCCGCATCGGCGTGCTGGTCGGCGACCAGGATGCGGGCGCGTATCAGGTGGTTGCCCGGGTTGTCCGGCGCCAGCCGCAGCGCCGCATCCAGGTCGGCACGCGCGCTCGCCAGTTCGCCGCGCGCCAGCCGCGCCTGGCCGCGCAGCGCGTAATCGGCGGCGGTCTTCGGGGCGCCGTCCTCCGCGCCCGCCGCCGCGTCCTCGTTCGCGCCGATCGACGCGGTGTCCAGCGCGAACACGCGGCCGCCGTTGTAGGTGAAGTACAGCTTCCCCTGGCTGTTCGCGATGTACATGTGGTGGGCCAGCATGAAATCGACGCCCAGCAGCATGTCGGTGGCGCCGCCGCCGATGTCGTCGTCCACCACCAGCATCTGGCTGTGCTGTATCGTTTCGGTGCCCACCGAGAACGATTCGATCGGCACGATCCAGCTCTGGTAGAGCTTCCTGCCGATGCCGCCGATGCGCCGGCCCTCCTTCACCGCCGGCCCGTTCAGATCGATGCCCACGCGCTCGGCGGCGCGCCGGCCCAGCATGGTGGCGGTGGCGCCGCTGTCCAGCAGGGCGCGCAGCTTCTTGCCGTTGATGACGACGTCGACGTAGCTGCGCCGGTCGCTGGAACCGGCGGGGTGCAGGTCGGCGACGTTGTAGTCGCGCCCGGTGGCCCAGTACGCCAGCGCGGACTTGCTGCAGCCGTCCGGCCTGAACAGCGTCGCCTTGCCCTGCGCCAGGTCGACTTCCAGATCCGCGAGATCCAGCAGGTTGGCGCCAAGCAGGCCCTCGCCGATGTCCGATCCGCCAACCAGGAACAGCACGTCGTGCAACTCGGTGCCGAGCACGCCGAAGTCCCGGATCTTCGCGACCTGGACATCGGCGCTGCCGCCGATGCCGCCCATGCGCAGGCCGAACGGCGCGGGATAGGGCCGCAGGCCCAGCGTCTGCGCGGTCGCGCGCGACATGAAGTTGAACGAGGCGCCGGTGTCGAGGATGAAGCGCGCGTCGGTGCCGTTGACCTTGATCCGGGTGGTGGCCCGCTCGCCGACCATCTCCACCGGCAGCGTGCCGTACCTGGCGAGCTTGCAACCGTCGGCCCGCGCGACGCCCGCGCAGGCAAGCAGTGCGCAGGCGCCCAGCCAGATCCGCCATGACGCATTCCGTGCCATCGTGCCTCCGCCATGAACGGCCGTGCCTGGAACCGGCGCGACACCGGACAGAACGGCGCAGCCCGGGAACCGGGCCGCGTGCCACCACGCGACTACAGGATGTAGACGAACAGGAACAGGCCCAGCCAGACCACGTCGACGAAGTGCCAGTACCAGGCCACCGCCTCGAAGCCGAAGTGGTGCTCCTTGCTGAAATGCCCCTTCAGCACGCGCAGCCAGATCACCGCCAGCATGATGGTGCCCAGCGTCACGTGCAGGCCGTGGAAACCGGTGAGCATGAAGAAGGTGGAACCGTAGACGCCGCTGTGCAGGGTCAGGTTCAGCTCCTTGTACGCCTCCATGTACTCGTGCGCCTGGAAGTACAGGAAGGTGGCGCCCAGCAGCACGGTGAGGCCCAGGAACAGCAGGATCTTGCCGCGGTGGCCCGCGCGCAGCGCGTGGTGCGCGATCGTCACGGTGACGCTGGAAGTGAGCAGGATCAGCGTGTTCAGCAGCGGCAGGCCCCACGCCTCCACCGTGCTGAAGGCGCCGCCGATGCGCATCGGGCCGTTGCCGCCCGCCGCGCCCCACGCGGCGCTGTAGTGGTCGTAGAGAAACTGGTGGGTGAGCACGCCATGGCCTTCGCCGCCCAGCCACGGAATCGAGAAGTTGCGGATGTAGAACAGCGCGCCGAAGAACGCGCCGAAGAACATCACCTCGGAGAAGATGAACCACATCATGCCCATGCGGAACGAGGTGTCCACCTGGGCGTTGTAGTGGCCGGCCAGCGACTCCTTGATCACCGAGTGGAACCAGCCGAAGAACATGCCGATGACGCCGATCGCGCCGATCGTGATCACCGTCTTGCCGAAGCCGGCCTCGCCGGGCTCGGCGTTCAGCCAGTGCGCCGCGCCGAACACGGTGAGGAACATGACCACGGCGGCCACGATGGGCCACTGGCTCTTGCTCGGTACGTAGTAGATGTCTTGCTGCTGGGACATGCCTGAGACTCCGTGGAGTTTCCCCGTGAGCGGCAAACGCCGCGACCACTTCACCGACGATGGCGACGAACCGCCACGATTACTTCATCAACAGGATCTGCGCGAACGAAAGCAGGTAGAACACGCCGACCACGATGGCCAGCACCGTCACGGTGCGCCGCACCCCGGTGCGGCGTTGCTGCGACTGTTGCCCGCAGGCGACGCGACTGGTCATGTGTTCCTGCTCCGCTCAATCGTCCGCGTGGCCGTGCGCCAGTTCCTCGTCGCGCACCACCGGCGGCACCGTGAAGCTGTGGTGCGGCGGCGGCGAGGACAGCGTCCACTCCAGCCCGCGCGCGCCTTCCCACACGCGGTCGGTGGCCTTCTTCTTCGAGAAGAACGCGCAGTGCACGATCACGCCCAGGAAGATCAGCTGCGAGGCGCCGAACAGGAAGCCGCCGATCGAGCTCATCATGTTGAAGTCGGCGAACGCCACGTTGTAGTCCGGGATGCGGCGCGGCATGCCGGCCAGGCCCAGGAAGTGCTGCGGGAAGAACAGCACGTTCACGAACACCACGCTGCACCAGAAGTGCACCTTGCCCCAGAACTCGTTGTACATGTGGCCGGTCCACTTCGGCAGCCAGTAGTAGGTGGCCGCCATGATCGCGAACGCCGCGCCGGTCACCAGCACGTAGTGGAAGTGCGCCACCACGAAGTAGGTGTCGTGGTACTGGAAGTCGGCCGGCACCAGCGCCAGCATCAGGCCGGAGAAGCCGCCGATGGTGAACAGGATCACGAACGCGATCGCGAACAGCATCGGCGTCTCGAACGTCATCGAGCCGCCCCACATCGTGGCCACCCAGTTGAACACCTTCACGCCCGTGGGCACCGCGATCAGCATCGTCGCGTACATGAAGAAGATGTCCGCGCCCAGCGGCAGGCCCACCGCGAACATGTGGTGCGCCCACACGATGAACGACAGGAAGGCGATGCAGGCGATCGCGTACACCATCGCGCGGTAGCCGAAGATCGGCTTGCGCGCGAACGTCGGGATCACTTCCGAGACGATCCCGAACGCGGGCAGGATCATGATGTACACCTCGGGGTGGCCGAAGAACCAGAACACGTGCTGGTACAGGACGGGGTCGCCGCCGCCGTGCGGGTTGAAGAAGCTGGTGCCGAAGTACTTGTCGGTGAGCAGCATGGTCACCGCGCCGGCCAGCACCGGCATCACCGCGATCAGCAGGAACGCGGTGATCAGCCAGCTCCACACGAACACCGGCATCTTCAGCAGGTCCATGCCGGGCGCGCGCATGTTGAGGATCGTGGCGATGATGTTGATCGCGCCCATGATCGAGCTGATGCCCATCAGGTGGATCGCGAACACCGCATAGGCCAGCGAGCCGGTCTGCAGCGACAGCGGCGGGCCGGCCGGCGGCTGGACGATGTACCCGCCGTACATCGTCCAGCCGCCGGCCGGCCCGCCGCCGGGCAGGAACAGCGTGGACAGCAGCAGCGCGAACGCGAACGGCAGGATCCAGAACGAGAGGTTGTTCATGCGCGGCAGCGCCATGTCCGGCGCGCCGATCATCAGCGGGATCATCCAGTTGCCGAGGCCGACGAAGGCCGGCATGATCGCGCCGAAGATCATCACCAGCGCATGCATGGTGGTCATCTCGTTGAAGAAGTAGGGCTGCACCAGCTGCAGGCCCGGCTTGAACAGCTCGGCGCGTATCACCATCGCGAAGCTGCCGCCGATGAAGAACATCGTCAGCGAGAAGATCAGGTAGAGCGTGCCGATGTCCTTGTGGTTGGTGGACATCACCCAGCGCTGGAAGAAACCCTGCGGTTCGTGATGGTCGTCGTGGAGATCGTGGGTGGCTTCGTGGGCCATGGCCTTGCACCTCTGCCTCAGTCTGTCGATGGCGCAACCGCGGGCGGCTGCTCTCCGGAATTCAGCGGCCGCACGGGCCGCAACGCATCATGGCTGCATTCGCGCAGCGGCGGTTCAACCCTTGCCGCCGGGCGCGGGCGGCGCCACCTGCGCGGTCGCGGGACCGTCCGCGGCGGCCGGCGCCGCGGACGCCTGCTCCTGCGCGGCCAGCCACTTCGCGAAGTCCTCCTGCGAGACCGCCTTCACCACGATGGGCATGAAGCCGTGGTCCTGGCCGCACAGCTCGGCGCACTGGCCGCGGTAGGTGCCGGCCTCGTTGATGTTGGTCCACGCGGTGTTGACGAGGCCGGGAATCGCATCCATCTTCCAGCCGAACGCCGGCACCCACCACGAGTGGATCACGTCGTCGCTGGTGATCACGAAACGGATCTTGGTGTGGATGGGCAGCACCAGCGGCTTGTCCACGTCCAGCAGGTAGGTGTTCTCGTCGCCGGTCTTCACCGCGTACGGGTCCATGCCCGAATCGAGCTGGCGGGTCTTGTCGCTCAGCGCGTCCAGCTTGGACATGTAGCCGACCTTGCTGACCGCCTTGCCCTGGTAGTCCACGTAGTCGTAGCGCCACTTCCACTGGTAGCCGGTGACCTTCACCGTCATCTGCGAGCCGGTGGTGTTCGCGAACGAGACCAGGCCGCCGGTGGACATCCACGCCAGCACCACCAGGATCACCACCGGGATCGCGGTCCAGATGATCTCGACCGTGGTGTTGTGCGCCCACTTCTCCGCCACCGCGCCGCGCGACTTGCGGAAGCGGAACATGGCGATGAACATCGCGCCGAACACCAGCAACCCGATCACCACGCACACGCCCAGCGCGACGTTGTTCAGGAAGTACGGCTCGCCGGACCAGGTGGTCACGCCGCGCTCCATGTTGAGCTGCCACGGCTTGGGGGCGGCCTGCGCAAGCCCGGCGGCCAGCGCCAGCACGAGGGCCGACGACGCCGCGACCGCACGCCTGATGCCGGTCGTCCTGCGGTGGCCGGGGCGGATGCGATCTCCGTGAGGCCCTGCCCGGTTCGTCCTGATGCTGCCAGATGTCATGCTTGCGCCCTTTGTTGAACCTATCCGCGCCGCCGGTCGTTGACCTGTTCCAGCAGCACCTTGAGTTTCCGCAACAGCTCGACCCGTTCCTGTTCGGCCAGGAACCCGCCGATTTCCAGCTCGCGCCCGTGCGAAGACAGCAGCAGGCGGCGACATCCATTTCCCCCTTCGTCCAGCCGCACGCGCACCCAGTGGGACTGGAAACGCGCGCGACGCCGGCCTGGCAGCGAATGCACCTCCAGCGACGTTTCGTCGAGGGTGATGCGCTCGCTGCGGTCGCCGGCCCGCCAAGCCACGCCCAGGGCGACAGCCACGGCGGTCGACTCGACCAGGGCGAACAGCGGAGCGAACACATTCCCCTGCCACGCGCCCAAGACGGCCGTCGTCAGCGCCAGCGCCACCAGAACCATGATGAGCCGACGCAGCCCGCGCCGGCTTAGCGTGCGATTGGGCCTGAGCCATATCGTCACGCGGGGCAAGCCGGCGGCGGCTGGTCGTAGCACGATCATGGAGATCCGGCGTGCCAAGAGCGGATCGATGATAGGTCGCGCGGGCGCAAGGGGCAAGAATGTCGCAGGGGCTTGAGCAGGGTCAGCCCTTCCGGCCGCACCCCGCACCTACCCGACGACGGCGCGAAACAGCGCGGCACACGGCGTACAATCCCGCGTTTCGTACGTCCATCCCACCACATCGGCTGCATCGTGACCCTGCCCATTCTCAGCCCCGAACTCCCCGCCGGCGCCGAACCGGCCCGCGCACGCATCACCGCCGCATGGCTGCGCGACGAGACCGAAGCGGTCAACGACCTGCTCGCCCAGGCCACCCTGCCGCCCGCCGAGCGCGAGCAGGTGATCGACCTCGCCGCCGGCCTGGTGACCCGCGTGCGGGCCCGCGCCGGGGACCAGAGCGCGGTCGAATCCTTCATGCGCCAGTACGACCTGTCCTCCGAGGAGGGCGTGCTGCTGATGTGCGTGGCCGAGGCGCTGCTGCGCATTCCGGACAAGGCCACCGCCGACAAGCTGATCCGCGACAAGCTGGGCGATGCGGACTGGAAGAAGCACCTGGGCCAGAGCGAATCGCTGTTCGTCAACGCCAGCACCTGGGGCCTGATGCTCACTGGCCGCCTGGTGAACCTGGCCGAGGAGACCCGCCGCGACTTCACCGGCGCGCTGAAGCGCCTCGCGGGCCGCGCGGGCGAGCCGGCGATCCGTCTCGCGGTGCGCCAGGCCATGCGCATCATGGGCCACCAGTTCGTGATGGGGCAGACCATCGACGAGGCGCTGGACCGCTGCGCGAAGAAGGAATACGCGGTGTACCGCTATTCCTACGACATGCTGGGCGAATCCGCACTCACCGCCGAGACCGCCGAGCGCTACCAGGAAGACTACCGCCGCGCCATCGGCCGCATCGGCGCGCGCGGCCCGTTCGCCAACCACACGGATGCGCCGTCGATCTCGGTGAAGCTGTCCGCGCTGCACCCGCGCTACGAGGTGGCCAGGCGCGAGGACGCGCGCCGCATGCTCACCGCCAAGCTGCTGGAGCTGTCGCAGCTGGCGATGAAGCAGGGCATCGCGCTGTCCGTCGACGCCGAGGAGGCCGACCGCCTCGAACTCTCGCTGGACATCATCGGCGACGTGTTCGCCCACCCCTCGCTGGCGGGCTGGAACGGCCTCGGCATCGTGGTGCAGGCCTACTCCAAGCGCACCCCGTTCGTGATCGACTGGCTGATCGAGACGGCACGTGCGGCAAATCGTCGCTGGTACGTGCGCCTGGTGAAGGGCGCCTACTGGGACGCCGAGATCAAGCGCGCGCAGGAACAGGGCCTGGCCGGCTACCCGCTGTACACGCGCAAGCCGAACACCGACGTCTCCTACCTCGCCTGCGCGCGCAAGCTGTTCGACGCCGGCAGCGAGCTGATCTACCCGCAGTTCGCCACCCACAACGCGCACAGCATCGCCGCCGTGCACCACATCGCGCGCGGCCGCCCGTTCGAGTTCCAGCGCCTGCACGGCATGGGCACCGACCTCTACGCCGAGGTGATCGGCCCAGAGAACCTCAACGTGCCCTGCCGCGTGTACGCGCCGGTGGGCACGCACGAGGACCTGCTGCCCTATCTGGTGCGCCGCCTGCTGGAAAACGGCGCCAACACCAGCTTCGTCAACCGCGTGGTGGACGAAAGCCTGCCGGTGCGCGAGCTGGTGGCCGACCCCTGCGAGACGGTGCGCCGCTTCGCCTCCATCCCCCATCCGCGCATCCCGCTGCCGGTCAACCTTTTCGGTGACAATTCTGCGCTTGCGCAGAATTCAAATCTGGTAACTCGGAAGAATTCCATGGGCATCAACTTCTCCAACGACAACGAACTGAAGGCCACCGCTGAAGCCGTCAACGCCAAGGCCGGCCCCTGGAACGCCGAGCCGCTGGTGCCCGGCGGCAAGGGCAACGGCCCGACGGTCACGGTGACCAACCCCGCCGACCGCCGCCAGGCCGTGGGCAGCTACGTCAGCGCCGACGCCGCGCTGGTGGACCGCGCGCTGGCGAACGCCGTCGCCGCCCAGCCCGACTGGGACCGCCTGCCCGCCGCCAGCCGCGCCGCGATCCTCGAGCACGCCGCCGAGCAGCTCGAGGCGCGCCGCGCCGAATTCATCGCGCTGTGCGTGCGCGAAGCCGGCAAGAGCCTGCCCGACGCCATCGCCGAGGTTCGCGAGGCCGCCGACTTCCTGCGCTACTACGCAACCATGGCGCGCCGCCTGTTCGGCCAGCCCGAGCAGCTGCCCGGTCCCACCGGCGAGAGCAACCAGCTGTTCCTCAACGGCCGCGGCGTGTTCGTCTGCATCAGCCCGTGGAACTTCCCGCTGGCGATCTTCCTGGGCCAGGTCTCCGCCGCGCTCGCCGCCGGCAACAGCGTGATCGCGAAGCCGGCCGAGCAGACCAGCCTGATCGGCCATGCCGCCGTGAAACTGCTGCACGAAGCCGGCGTGCCCGAGGCCGTGCTGCAGTTCCTGCCCGGCGACGGCGCCGTGGTCGGCGCGGCGCTCACCCGCGACCCGCGCGTGGCCGGCGTGGCCTTCACCGGCTCCACCGAGACCGCCTGGGCGATCAACCGCGCGCTCGCCGCGCGCAACGCGCCGATCGCCGCGCTGGTCGCCGAGACCGGCGGCCAGAACGCGATGATCGCCGACTCCTCCGCCCTGCCCGAGCAGATCGTCAAGGACGTGATCGCCTCGGCCTTCCAGTCCGCCGGCCAGCGCTGCTCGGCCGCGCGCGTGCTGTTCGTGCAGGAGGACATCGCCGACAAGGTGGTCGGCATGCTCGCCGGCGCGATGGCCGAGCTGAAGGTGGGCGACCCCGGCCAGCTTTCCACCGACGTGGGCCCGGTGATCGACGAGGACGCGAAGCAGATCCTGGTCGACCACGCCGCGCGCATGGACAAGGAGGCGAAGAAGATCGCCGAGGTGCCGCTGGACCCGGCCGCCACCGCGAACGGCACGTTCTTCGCGCCGCGCGCCTACGAGATCCCCGCGCTGTCCACGCTGACGCGCGAAGTGTTCGGCCCGGTGCTGCACGTGCTGCGCTGGAAGGGCAGCGAGCTGCCGCAGGTGGTCGAGCAGATCAACGCCACCGGCTACGGCCTCACCCTGGGCGTGCACAGCCGCATCGACGACACCGTGGAATACATCCGCAGCCACGCCCGCGTCGGCAACTGCTACGTCAACCGCAACCAGATCGGTGCGGTGGTCGGCGTGCAGCCGTTCGGCGGCGAAAGCCTGTCCGGCACCGGCCCCAAGGCCGGCGGCCCGCACTACCTGCTGCGCTTCGCCGGCGAGCGCACGCTCACCGTCAACACCACCGCCGCCGGCGGCAACGCCTCGCTGCTGACGATCGGCGAGTAGGTGCCCCACCGGAACGGCAGCCGAGCATCGCGTCGGCTGCCGTTCCGCAATGCCGGCCGCACGGGCAACGTGTGCTGACGGCTATACCGTCCATCGACGCAGCGTGCTAAGAATGGGCGACGCCCCACTGGCGAACGCATGATGGGCACCGGCGCTCCGAACCTCGACGATCAGCTGCAACGCCTGCGCGCCGCGCAGGCGGCCGACCCCATGCCCGCGTGGCCCGTGCGCGCGCAGCGGCTGCGCGCGCTGGAAACCATGCTGCGCGAACAGCACGACGCGTTCGCCGCGGCGATCCACGCCGATTTCGGCAATCGCCCGGTGGATGAGACCGACCTGCTGGAGTTCTTCGCCAGCCTGTCCGGGCTGCGCCACACGCTGCGCCACGGCCGCCGGTGGATGCGTCCGCGCCGCTCGCTCGCCGGCCTCGCCTTCCTGCCCGCGCGCAACGAGCTGCTGCCGCAGCCGCTGGGCGTGATCGGCATCATCGTGCCGTGGAACTACCCGCTCTACCTCGCGGTGGGCCCGCTGGTCGACGCGCTGGCCGCGGGCAACCGCGCCATGATCAAGATGAGCGAGTTCACGCCGCGCTTCTCTGCGCTGTTCGCCGAGCAGGTGGCGCGCCACTTCCGGCCGGACGAGGTCGTGGTGGTGACCGGAGACGCCGAGGTGGCGCGGGAATTCTCGACGCTGCCGTTCGACCACCTGCTGTTCACCGGCTCCACCGCCGTGGGCCGGCAAGTCATGCGCGCCGCCGCCGCGAACCTGACGCCGGTGACGCTGGAGCTGGGCGGCAAGTCGCCGGCGATCATCGGCCCCGGCGCGCGCTTCGAACACGCGGTGGAACGCATCCTGTTCGGCAAGCTGGTGAATGCCGGGCAGACCTGCGTCGCCCCCGACTACGTGCTGCTGCCGCGCGCGCGCATCGCGGATTTCATCGCGACCGCCCGCCGCGTGGCCGCACGCATGTACCCGCCTGCGGTGCAGGACGCGCAATGCACCAGCATTGCCTCCGACCGCCATTACCGGCGACTGGCCGCGCTGCGCGACGACGCCGTGGCCCGCGGCGCGCGCACGCATGCGCTGGGCGACGCCGGCGACGACCCGGCCTCGCGCCGCTTCGCCCCGCAGTTGCTCACCGAAGTCGACGACGGCATGGCGGTGATGCAGGAAGAGATCTTCGGCCCGCTGCTGCCGCTGCTGCCCTACGACACGCTGGACCAGGCGATCGCCTACGTGGCCGCGCATCCGCACCCGCTGGCGCTGTACGTGTTCGAGCAGGACCAGGCGCGGATCGACGGGCTGCTGGCGCGTACCGTGGCGGGCGGCGTCAGCGTCAACGACACCCTGTTCCACTTCGCCCAGCACGGCCTGCCGATCGGCGGCGTGGGCGCCTCCGGCATGGGCGGCTACCACGGCGAGGCTGGCTTCCGCACCTTCTCGCACTTCAAGCCGGTGTTCCGCCAGGCGCGCTGGAACGGCGCCGGCCTGCTCAACCCGCCCCACGGCCCGCGCTTCCGCCGCGTGCTGGACCTGCTGCTCAGGCGCGGCTGAGGCGCGCCGGCCGCCGGGAGCCACACCACGAAAAAGCCTCCCTGCAAGCAGGGAGGCTCCGGAAGGTTCCGCTCGCGGCGACGATCAGAACTTGTACTGCGCGGACAGGCTCAGCAGGTTGCCGTAGTCGTCGAAGCTGCCGCTCAGCACGTCGCCGGTCGCACTGTGGGCGCCGTTCATGCCCGCGTGGCTGACGAAGATGTGCGCGTACGAGGCGTTGATCTCGAAGTGCTCGCTGGCCTTGTAGCCGATGCCGAACGTGGCCATGTGGCGCGCCGCGTCGGGCACCCGCGGATCGCGGTTGCCGGCCTTCATCGGCGCCTGGTCGATCGACACGCCGGCGCGCAGCGTCAGCTTGTCGGTGGCGTAGTACTCGCCGCCCACCGAGGCGTACCACGTGTCGCGCCAGTTGAACGGCAACGTGGTGTTCGGCTGCCCCGGGTTCGCGTAGTTCAGGGTGAGCTGGCGCATCACGCTCCACTGCGTCCAGGCCAGGTCGAAGCCCAGGCCGAACTTGTCTTCCTGGTGCCAGTAGCTCAGCGTGGCCACCGCCGGGTTGGTCAGGCGGGCCTTGCCGGGGGTGCGCTGGAACGGCGGGATGCTGCCCGCCAGCGCCGGATTGGCCAGCAGCAGGTCATAGCCCTGCGTGGTGGTGAAATTCGCGGTGCCGTCGATGTCGTGCGTGATGCGCGAACGGTAGTCCAGGCCCACGCGATCCTTGGCGGTCGGCTTCCAGTACGCGCCCAGCTGCCAGCCCCAGGCCCAGCTGTTGCCCTTGACCTGGGCGAAGCCGTCGCTGCCCTGCGGCGTGGCCGCGGCCACGCCACCCGCAGCGGCCTGGCCCTGCGCTATGGCCGCCTGGATCATCCCGGCGCCCACCGAGGGCGGGATCTGGCCGGCGGCGATCGCCGCCTGGATCTGCGCCACCGCCGCCTGCGTCTTCGCCGCGATGCCCTGCTGCACGCTCAGGCCCACCGCGTTGAAGTTGATCGCGTTGGTGAGGTCGGCATTGGTGCGCTCGGCGATCGCGCTGGCGCCCACGCTCCACTGGTCGTTGATCTTGAACGAGGCCGACAGGGTGGCGTCGAACGACTGCAGCTTGGTCTTGATCGCGTCGTAGCGGCCCATCCAGTTGCGGTCGTACTCGGTCTGGAAGCCGAACGGCACGTCCAGCGCGAGGCCCAGGTTGACCCGGTCGCTGACCTTGGTGGAGATCGCCAGCGCGGGCACCGGCAGCGTGGTGCCGGCGTCGCCGCCGTTGCCGCCGCTGATCGGGCGGCCCAGCACGTCGTGCGCGCTGCCGCTGAACTTGGCGCTGAAATTGATCGCGGTGATGTCGGCCTGCATGTAGGTGCCGTCGAGGTCGCTCATCGCCGCCGGGTTGTTCGCCACCACCGACACGTCGCCGCCGGCCGTGGCGGAACCCGCATAGGCGCGGCCCAGACCCTTGGCGCTGTTCTCCTTCAGCTGGAAGGCGCTGGCGTGGGCCATGCCGGGCGCGACCAGGGCGCCCGCGACAGCCACGCTCAGGGCGGCAAGCGCCAACGGACGGGAGGCGCGCGAGAGGGACCGGAAAGACTTGTGCATCATGTGCTCCTGCGGATCATCGATACGGGTGGGTATGTCGCGTGCCTGACGGGTTCCACACGAAATTCATACGAGCGTTTAACATCGTTCCGCGGCACTGTGCCTGCTAGTGTCGGTGGTTGCAAGTGCTGGCGCAGCAATCCGCGGCGCGCCGTCGCGGCGATCCGGGCCCGCGCCCGCGAATGGAGGAAAGACCATGCAGTGCTTCGTATATGCCAGCCGCCGCAAACCCGACACCTATCTGTGGCTGGCCGAGCGCGACGATTTCGCCGTGCTGCCCGAACCGCTGCGCGGCATGCTGGGCGAACTCCGTTTCGCGCTGGAACTGCAGCTGGACGAACAGCGACGACTGCCGCGCGAGGACGCCAGGCACGTGCTCGGACACCTGCGCGAGCGCGGCTGGCATCTGCAACTGCCGCCCGACGCCGCGCTCGCCGGCGCCAACCATCCCGCCTACGGCGAAGCCCCGCGCCAGGCTTCGCAGGATCGCTGATCGATGTTGCGCCGCACGGTGCAGCACGATGGCCGTCGCGTTAACGCGAGGTTACCGTCTGGGTGCATGCCGATTCCTATACTGTCGGGATGACCCAACCCAAATCGCGCCGACGCCCTCCGCTCCTGCAGGCCCTCGCCTGGTTCGTTCCCGGACTGATCGCCGTGGCGCTCGCCGGCCTGGTCGCCCACCCGCTGACGCTGATCCCGCTGCTGCTGGCGAACGCGCTGACCATGGCCGCGGTGTGCCACGCGATCGGTTTCGATCCCGAGCCCAGCTTCACGCGCACCGTGCTGCGCCGGGGCGCGGCGCACCTGGTGATGTTCACCGCCTACGCGGTGATCGTGTTCGTGCTGGTGGCGTGGCCGATGCTGGCGCTGAGCCAGTCGCACAGCCTCGCCGCCACGCTGGCGCTGGCCGCCACCCTGGTGCTGGCGCTGGCCGTGCTGTGGCGGCCGTGGCCCGCGTTCGGCCTGGTGTTCGTGTGGGACGACGCCTATCCGGAGCAGCACGACGGTTCGTGGATCTTCACCGCCACCTTGCGCAGCCTGATGTTCGGGCGCCACCTCGCGCGCGAGGAGCGGTTCTTCACGCATTTCCTGCCGGCCGCGCTGTCCCTGCTGGTGCTGGCCTGGGGCGCCATCGCGCTCAGCGGCCTGTACGGCATGCTGCCGTCCGAGCTGCGCATCGCCGCGCTGGCGCTGTACGGCGTGCTGCTGCTGCCGCTGGGCTGCCTGGTCGTGGCCAACCGCACGCTGCGCACCTTGCTGTGCGCGCAGCACGACCGCCATCGCCAGCGCAGCGCCGCCGCGCCGGCCAGCGCCAGGGTCGCGGCGCCCGCGCCGAGCGCGACGCTGAGCGAACAGGAACGCACCGCGGGCACGCCGGAACAGGCGGCCGCGCTGCTCGCGGCCACCCGCGACGGCGACATCGAGCGCGCGCTGGCGCTGGTCGAGGCCGGCGCCGATCCGGCCACCGCACCGCCAGCCGGCGACCGCGACCAGCGCCCGGCGCTGATGCTCGCCGCGCTGCTGCCGGACACCCGCCTGCTGCGCGCGCTGATCGCCAAGGGCGCCGACGTCAACCGCGCCAGCGGCGGGCTCACCCCGTTGCTGGCCGCCACCCGCGACAGCTGGCATGGCCGCGCCGAGGCGGTGATGACGCTGCTGGCGAACGGCGCGAACCCGCTGGCGGCGGATGCCGAAGGCCGCACCGCGCTGCACGGCGCGGTACTCAGCGAGGAACCGATGGTGGCGGCGATGCTGCTGGACGCCGGCGCGCCGATCAACGCGCTGGACCAGGGCGGCGCCAGCCCGCTCGCGGTGGCCTGCCGGGCCGCGAACTGGCCGCTGGCGAAGTTCCTGCTGGAGCGCGGCGCGAAGCCCGCGCCGGCGAACGGCGAACCCGCCCTGATCGCCGCCGCCGGCATCGCCGACGACGACCCCACCGGCGTGAAGCTGCTGCTCAAGCACCGCGCCGCCGTGAACGCGGTGGACGCGCGCCACCGCAGCGCGCTGATCGCCGCTGCCGCCGAAGGCCACGAACAGATCGCCCGCGCGCTGTGCGCGGCGGGCGCGGACGCCTCCCTGGCCGACCGCCACGGCAGCACCGCGCTGATGGAGGCCGCGCGCGCCGGCGCCGTGGGCATCGTGCAGCGGCTCGCCGAAGTGCAGCCCGACGCGCGGGTGCGCGACAGCCACGGCCGCGACGCGCTAACGCTGGCCTGCCAGTCGCCGCGCGCGCACGCGGACACGGTGCGCGCGCTGCTCGCGCTGGGCGCCGAGCCGAAGACGCCCGGCAGCGACGGCCGCAGCGCGCTGGACCATGCCGCCGCCACCGGGCGCTGGGACCTGGTGGCGCTGCTCGATCCCGAGACGCCGCTGCCGGCCAGCCTCGGCGACGCGGCGATTTCTTCCGGCGCCGACACGCCGGCCCACCTGCTCGACGCGCTGCGCTTCGGCCACTGGGCGATCGTTTCCGGCTTCGCCGCGCGCGTGCGCGAGTGGCCGCAGTCGCAGCTCGCCCAGCTCTACCTCGATCTCGCCCAGCCCGGCCAGAGCCAGGCGCGACG
>NZ_NJIC01000047.1:61243-161435 GCF_013620825.1 Rhodanobacter sp. PCA2
GCGCGACGCTGGCTGCTTGATCACGGCCTGGACGCCGAGGCGCGCCTCGCCGCGCAACAGCCGGACGACGAGCACGGCGCGGAGCTGGCCGACGCGGCCGCGGACGAACCGGCCGCCGCACCCGCGCTGCCGCCGCTGGGGCGGCGCCTGTTCGACGCGCTGCTGCTGCAGCTGCCCGCCTCCACCGAGGCGGTGGAAGACCTGCTGCTCGCCGGCGTGGCGCCGATCCGTTCGGCCCAGACGCGCGCGCGCGCACGCCGTTGCAACTGGCCGCGGTGAACGGCCACGGCGCATTGCTGCAAGCCCTGCTGGCGCGCGGCTGCGATCCCAACAGCCGGGACCGCGAGGGCCGCACGCCGCTGTTCAACGCGCTGGAGCACGGCGAAGCCGCGCTGCCGCTGGTGCGCGCGCTGATCGCCCACGGCGCCGACGCGGAAGCGACCGACGCCAACGGCGAGACGCCGCTGGGCCTGGCGCTGGAACACCCGGCGATCGAACGCTGGCTGGACTGGGGCCATTGGCCGCGCCCGCTGCGCCCCTTGCGCGCGGGCGACCTGCCCGCCGCGGCGCAGGCCGGCGCGCTGGTCGCGGTGCAGCGGCTGCTGGAACTGGGCTTTCCGGTCGACACCGTGGACAGCCACGGCGCCAGCGCGCTGCTGCACGCCGGCGGCGCGGGCCACGGCGAGATCGCCGCCAGCCTGCTGGACGCCGGCGCCGATCCCGCGCTGGCCGCGGCGAACGGCATCACCCCGCTGGCCGCGGCGGTGGCCGGCGGCCGCGAGGGCACGGCGGCGCTGCTGCTGGAGCGCAAGGCCGAGGTCGACCAGCGCCTGCCGAACCAGAGCACCGCGCTGATGGTGGCCGCCGCGACCGGGCGCCCCGAACTGGCCGAGGCGCTGCTCGCCGCCGGCGCGGACGTCAACGCCGTGGACACGCGCGGCCACAGCGCGCTGCATGCCGCCGCGCAATACGGCTTCGAGCACACCGACAGCCTGCGCGCGCGGCGCCTGCTCGACGTGCTGCTGAAGCACGGCGCCACCGTCAACCACGCCGACAGCGAGGGCAAGACCGCCCTGCTGTTGCTGCTGGGCGCCCAGGCGCGCCCCGGCAGCGCCTGCGACGCCACCCATCTGGGCGCGCTCGCCCCGGTGCTGCTGGAAGCCGGCGCCGACGTGGCGCACGCGGACCAGCGCGGCGTCACCGCCTTGCACGCCTGCGCGATGCACGCCCTGCTGTCGCCGGCCCGGGTGCTGCTGTCGCGCGGCGCGGATCGGGCCGCCGTCGATGCGTTCGGCCGCACGGCGGCCGACGTGGCGCGCCAGCTGGGCTACGTGGACATCGCCCACGAACTGGCCGTGCGCAGCAGCGCGATCCCCAGCGTGCGGCAGACGCTGCGCCAGCCGGCCCAGCCGGCGGAATGAGCGTCCGGGCCCGCGCGGCCCGGGCCGTCCCTCAGGCCACCTCGGCCTGCCGGTGCGCATGCCGCAGCGACGGCAGGCCGCGCCAGGCATCGGCGACCTGCTCCACGCCGAGTTCGTCCACGCGCGCAGCGTGCGGCGGACCGCCGAGCACCGTCACCCAGCCACCCGGCGCGGCGCGCGGCGCCCAGTGCGCGGGCGATGCCGCGCCGAACATCACCACCAGCGGACAGCCCATCGCGGCGGCGAGGTGGGCCGGCCCGGTGTCCACCGAGACCATGCTGTGCGCGCAGGCCAGCAGCGCCTTGAGCCGTCCCAGCGGCAGGTCATCGGCCACCGATACCACGGACTCACTCGCCGCGATGGCGCGGATGCCTTCCAGGTAGTCGGCCTCGCGCGGGCTGCCGCACAACAGCACGCGCGCCGAGGGCAGCGTCTCCAGGATCGTCCACGCCAGCGCCGCCCAATGCTGCAGCGGCCACGCCTTGTCGTCGTCCGCGATCGCGCGCACGCCGTTCCAGCGCAGCGTGCGCTTGTTCGCGGGCTGCAGCAGCACCAGCGGCCGGTCGTGCAGCCCGCGCGCCTGCAGCCAGCGCGCGCATTCCGCCCGCGCCACCACATCGACCTGCAACTGCGGAGCTGCGCCGGGATCGACGGCCAGCGCATCGCAGCGCCCGCGGAACGCGGGCGGCGTGCAATCGCCGAAACGCAGCAGGTGGTCGACCCAGTGCTCGCGTTCGCGCAGCGGCGTGTCCAGCAGCCAGGCGCGATGCGCCGCCGGCACGCCGGCCAGGCCCAGCGCGCGCCGTATCCGCAGCAGCGCACGCGGCTGCGGTTCGCAGATGTACACCGGTGCGTTGCGGCGCTCGTGCAGCCAGCCGATCGCGCGCCAGTGCTCGCGGCTGACCAGCAGCGGACGGCGCGGCGCCCGCAGCGCGAACACGTCGGCCACCTCGGGCTGGTCCGCATAAAGCCCGGTGGGCCACGCGCCTATTGCCAGCAGGTCGCAGGGCTGGCCGTAGCGCTGCTGCAACTTGTGCAGCAGGGGTTGCAGCAGCACGGTATCGCCGAGGCGGCCGTAGCGGATGACGAGCGGGCACGGAGAGGCAGGCATGCCCGGTCGAACGCCGCATGCCGGGCCTCCGTTGACGGCAGGAACTTGCGGCGCAAGAGCTTGTATCGAAACGTAAAATCAGCCGCCGCGCCGCGCTCAATCGGTGCTGGTCAGCGGCGTGTCCGGATCGCGTTCGCGCGCCTGCCGCGCGGCGGGTTCGGCATCCGCCTCGAACAGTTTTTCCAGCTCCGCCACCGCCTCGCGGGTGGTCTGCACCAGCTTGGCCTCGTCGTCGTAGACGAGGTATTGCGTCTTGATCAATTCGGAGTCCTGGCGACGGAAACGCTCCACGCGATCCATCGCGCGCTCCGGCGTCATGCCCAGCGCGATCAGCGCCTGCTTGCTCATCTTCAGGCTGGAGTACAGCGTCTCGCGGATCGGCTCCTCGATGCCCAGGTCCATCAGGCGCCACACGTGCTGGCGGTTGCGCGCGCGCGCCACGATCTTCAGGTGCGGATACATGCGCCGCACCACGCGCGCCACGTGCAGGCTGGATTCCGGATCGTCGCTGGCCAGCACGAACACCTCGGCCTTGTCCGCCTGCGCCGCGCGCAGCAGCTCCGGCCGCGCCGGATCGCCGTAGAAGATGTCGCTCCAGCGGCCGAAGCGGCGCACCAGGTCCACCTGCTCGACCGAATGGTCCAGCGCCACGAACGGCACGCCTTCGGCGCGCAGGATGCGCGACACGATCTGCCCCATGCGGCCGTAGCCGGCGATGATCACCCGCGGCGAATGCGCCACGATGGTGTCGAAGTCCCGCGCCGGCTTGCGCACCTTGTGCGCGCCCAGCAGCTTCGCCAGCGCGGACACCAGCAGCGGGGTCAGCGCCATCGACAGCGTGATCGCCAGCACCAGCAGGTTGTGCTGCTCCGCGCTGATCAGCTTGCGCTCGTCGGCGAGCTTGAGCACCACGAACGCGAACTCGCCGCCGCAGGCCAGCAGCACCGCGAGGCGCAGCGCGTCGCCGGGCTCCAGCGCGCCCACGATGCGCCCCAGCGGCCACAGCAGCGCGCCTTTCAGCAGCAGCAGCGCGGCCACGATCCCGAACACCAGCAGGGGTTGGTGCAGCAGCAGCGAGATGTCCATCGACATGCCCACGCTGATGAAGAACAGGCCCAGCAGCAGGCCCTTGAACGGTTCGATGTTGGATTCCAGCTCGTGGCGGTATTCCGAATCGGCCAGCAGCACGCCGGCGAGGAAGGCGCCCAGCGTCACCGACACGCCGGCCACTTCCATCAGCAGCGCCACGCCCATCACCACCAGCAGCGCGGTGGCGGTGGACACCTCGACCGCGTCCGCCTTCGCCACGAAGCGGAACACCGGCCGCAACAGGTAGCGGCCGCCCACGATCACGGCCACGATCACGCCCACCGTGCGCAGCGCGCCGACGAGATCGAAGCCGTGGGTGTCCGCGCCGCTGGCCAGCAGCGGCACCGCGGCGATCAGCGGAATCGCCGCCAGGTCCTGGAACAGCAGGATCGCGAACGCCTGCCGTCCGTAGGCGGTCCCGGCCTCCTTGCGCTCGCCCAGTATCTGCAGGCCGAACGCGGTGGAGGACAGCGCCAGGCTGCCGCCCACGATCATCGCCGCGCCGGGCAGCATGCCCAGCAGCTGCCACGCGATCACGCCGATCACCGCACTGGTGGCGAGCACCTGCAGCAGGCCGGTGCCGAACACCTGTCGCCGCATCACCCACAGGCGCTGCGGCGACAGCTCCAGGCCGATCACGAACAGCATCAGCACCACGCCGAACTCGGAGATCGTGGCGATGCCCCCGGTGTCGCTCACCAGGCGCAGCGCCTGCGGCCCTATCGCCATGCCGGCCAGGAGATACCCGAGTACCGAACCGAGCCGGAACCGCTTGGTCAGAGGCACCGCGATCACCGTGGCCAGCAGGAACACCACGGCGACCTGCAGGAAATGATGGCTGTCCACGCGCACTCCGGTTCGATCGCGAGGCCCGATTATTCCACGCGGCCATGTTCAGGAGAGGTGGTGCCGCCCGGCGCCGCCGCATGGGATCATGCCGGCATGAAGATTTTCGTCGCCCTCGCCGCGCTCGCCCTCGCGCTGGTCGCCCCGCTGCATGCGCAGGACGGCATCCCGGTCTACGGCTACCGCGTGGTGCACAGCTACCCGCACGATCCCAGGGCCTATACCGAAGGCCTGCTCTATCTGGACGGCCGCCTCTACGAGAGCACCGGCCAGGTCGGCAGCTCCAGCGTGCGCAAGGTGGACCTCGCGACCGGCAAGGTGCTGCAGCAGTCGCCCACGCCCTGGCCGGCCTACGGCGAAGGCATCGCGGTGTGGAAGGACCGGCTGATCCAGCTCAGCTGGCAGGACCACGTGGGTTTCGTCTACGACCTCGCCACGCTGAAGCCGCAGGCGCGCTTCGCCTATCCCGGCGAAGGCTGGGCGCTCACCAGCGACGGCGAGCGGCTCTACATGAGCGACGGCACGCCGGTGATCCGCATCCTCGATCCCGACACGCTCAAGCAGACCGGCCGGATCGACGTGACGGCAGACGGCCAGCCGCTGCAGAACATCAACGAGCTGGAATGGGTGAAGGGCGAAATCTTCGCCAACGTATGGCTCACCACGCGCATCGCGCGCATCGACCCGGCCAGCGGCAAGGTGGTCGGCTGGATCGAGCTGGCCGGGCTGGGGCCGAAGCCGGAGCAGCTGGCCGATCCGACCAACGACGTGCTGAACGGCATCGCCTGGGACGCGAAGCACGACCGCCTGTTCGTCACCGGCAAGTGCTGGCCGCGGCTGTACGAGATCAAGCTCACCGCGCCCAGCACTAGGTCCGCGCGGCGGCGGTGATCAGCCGGCGCGGATGCGCCGCATCGCGCTGGCGCGGGGCGACAGGTTAACCCGTTCGGCGCCTGGCCGGAACGGAAGCGGCCACCGGCCGCAGCGCGATCCGCATTCAAAGGAGCATCCCATGCCACTCGTCCGCATCTCCCTGCGCCGCGGCAAGTCCGCCGCCCACCTCGCCGCCCTGCGCAACGGCATCTACGCCGCCATGCGCGACACGTTCGACGTGCCGGAGCGCGACCGCTTCATCCTCATCCACCAGCACGAGGCGGAGGAGTTCGACTGCGATCCGGACTATCTGGGCATCGCGCGCAGCAGCGACCTGGTGATCGTGCAGATCGCCTGCAACGACACGCGCACGCTGGAGCAGAAGCAGGCGCTCTACCAGCGCGTCGTCGAGAATCTTGCAGCCGATCCCGGCCTGCGGCCCGAAGACGTGTTCATCAACCTGCTGGAAACGGCGAAGCAGAACTGGTCGTTCGGCAACGGCATCGCGCAGTACGCGTGAACGTGGCGCGGCGCCGGCTCAGTGGGGCAGCACGCCCAGGCCGCGCATCCACTCGTCGGCCAGGTCGGTCCAGCGGGTGATGGGCTTGTCGGTGCGGCGCACGCCGAACGCATGGCCGCCGTGCGCATAGAGGTGCATCTCCGTGGGCACGCCGGCCTGCTTCAATCCGGCGAAATAGACCAGCGCCTGCTGCACGCCGTCCACGTCGTCGTCCTCGGCCTGCACGATGAAGGTGGGCGGCGTGTCGCTGGTGACCGGCACGTTGGGATTCAGCTTGCCGTTCTCCAGCGCGAGATGCCCCGGGTAGATCGCCATGGCGAAATCCGGGCGCACGCTTTCCTTGTCGGCCGCGTCCACCGGCTTGTACAGGCGCTTGAAGTGCGTGCTGATCTCCGCCACGAGGAAACCGCCGGCGGAGAAGCCGACCACGCCGACCTTGTGCGGATCGACATGCCATTCGGCGGCGCGGGAACGTACCAGCCCCATCGTGCGCTGCACGTCTTCCAGCGCCATCGTCGGCACCTGGTAGTTGTGCGGGCGGCTGTTGGTACGCCAGTCGTAGGGCGCACCCGGCACGCGGTACTTCAGCAGCACGCAGGTGATGCCGCGCGAAGTCAGCCAGTCGCAGATCTCGGTGCCTTCGAGGTCGATGGCCAGGATCTCGAAGCCGCCGCCAGGAATCACCACCACCGCGGCACCGGTGTTCTTCCCCTGCGGCGGATACACCGTCATGGTGGGCCGCGACACGTTGCTGATCGCGGTCACGTGCTTGCCGGCGAGCAGGTCGGGGCTGGTCTTCACCGTCTCCGGCCCCGGCATCGCCCGCATGTCGGGCGGCGTGCCTGGCCACAGCGGGATCTGCGCGTGGCCGGCGGCGGGCTGCCAGACCTCGGCCCCGGCCGGCAGGCTGGCGCAGGCGAACAACAGGCACAGCGGCATCAGCCAGGTTTTCATGCTGCTCCCTCGCCGCGGCGCCGGGCCGGGGCTGGATGGTAGTGGCGGCATTCGGACGAATGCCGCCACCATCATGCAGCGCATTGCGGACGCGGGGCGGCCGCCGGCATGGATTTTTCCGGGCAGGCCGCGCCGGCTATTCCCCGCGCAGCCAGCGCGCCGCATCCACCGCGTAGTAGGTGAGGATCGCGTCCGCGCCCGCGCGCTTGAACGCAGTGAGCGTTTCCAGCACCACCGCCTTCTCGTCCAGCCAGCCGTTCTGCGCAGCGGCCTTGAGCATCGCGTACTCGCCGGACACCTGGTACACGAAGGTGGGCATGCCGAAGGCGTCCTTCACCCGGCGCAGCACGTCGAGGTAGGGCAGGCCGGGCTTCACCATCACGGCGTCGGCGCCTTCGGCGATGTCCAGCTCCACTTCGCGCAGCGCCTCGTCGGAGTTGCCCACGTCCATCTGGTAGGTGTGCTTGTTGCCCTTGCCGAGGTTCGCCGCGGAGCCCACCGCGTCGCGGAACGGGCCGTAGAAGCTGGACGCGTATTTCGCCGAGTAGGCGAGGATGCGGGTGTGGATGTGGCCGGCTTCCTCCAGCGCGTCGCGGATCGCGCCGATGCGGCCGTCCATCATGTCCGAGGGCGCGACGAAATCCATGCCGGCCGCAGCCTGCGCCAGCGACATCTTCACCAGCGCCGCCACGGTGGGCTCGTTCATCACGTAGCCGTCGGCGTCGATCAGGCCGTCCTGGCCGTGCGTGGTGTAGGGATCGAGCGCCACGTCGCCGATCAGGCCCAGCTCCGGATGGGCCGCCTTCAGCGCCCGCGTGGCGCGATGCATCAGGTTGTCGGGGTTCCACGCCTCGCGCGCGTCCTCGCTCTTCACGCCCTGCCCCGGCGAGGGGAACAGCGCCAGCGCGGGGATGCCCAGGCGCATGCATTCGCCGGCCAGCTTCAGCAGCTCGTCGATCGAGAGCCGGTCCACGCCCGGCATCGACGGCACCGGCTCGCGCTGCCCTTCGCCCTCGATCACGAAGGCCACCATGATGAGGTCGGACGGCAGCAGGGTGTGCTCGCGCATCAGCGCGCGGGAGAAGGCGTCGCGACGCATGCGGCGCGGACGGACGGCGGGGAAGTTCATGGGGTGGTCTCGCAGGTACAGACGCGCATCTTAGCGCCGCGCACGGCCCGGCACGGCCGGCGCGGGCGGTTTGCCGCAGCGCCGCATGCCGCAACGAAACCGCTACATGGAACACACGCCACGCATACGGCGTTCAGTACAGGCTCGCGACACCCCCGCGAGGCTCCGCCATGAAAACTCTTGCGAATCGCGTCCTCCATGCCGGCCACCCGCTTCCGGCCGGGGCACGCTACCTGGGCCCGCACACCAGCCGCAGCCCGATCGGCGTCACCGTGGTGCTGCGCCGCATGGGCGCGCAGCCGCCACCCGCGCCGGCGGCCTGGCCGCATCCCCCGCGCTGGCCGCGCGGCGAGTTCGGCGCGCACTGCGGCGCCGATCCGGCAGACATCGACTGCGTGCGCAACTACGCCACCTCGCACGGTCTGGTGGAAACCGGCTGCGAACCGCATCGGCGCGTGCTGCACTTCAAGGGGTCCGTGGACGCGCTGCAGCGCGCATTCGGCGTGCAGCTGGGGCGCTACCGGCTGCCCGGCCAGCGCAGCTACGTGGTGGGTTGCGAACACGCCCCCGCGCTGCCGGCGGACGTGGCGCCGTCGGTGCTCGCCGTGCTGGGGCTGGATCGCCGCCCGGTGGCGAAGCCGCACTTCCGCAAGGCGCTGGCGGCACCGCACCAGACCTATACCCCGCCCGGGATCGGACAGCTTTACAACTTCCCCGCCAACACCGACGGCAGCGGCCAGTGCGTGGCGCTGATCGAGCTGGGCGGCGGCTTCAGCCAGGCCGACCTCACCACGTACTTCAACGGGCTGGGCATCGCCACGCCGCCCACGGTGACGGCGGTGTCGGTGGCCGGCGGCAAGAACGCGCCCGGCGGCGCAGCCGACGCGGAGGTGATGCTGGACATCGAGATGGTGGGCGGCCTCGCGCCCGGGGCGGCAATCGCGGTGTACTTCGCGCCGAATACCGACCAGGGCTTCTACGAGGCGATCTCGCAGGCCGCGCACGATGCGCAGCTCAAGCCCTCGGTGATCTCGATCAGCTGGGGCGGCCCGGAGGACAGCTGGAGCGCGTCCTCGCTCGCCGCGATGCAGAGCGCGCTGGCGGACGCCGCCGCGATGGGCGTCACGGTGACCGCCGCGTCCGGCGACAGCGGCTCCGGCGACGGCGAAACCGACGGCCAGCCGCACGTGGACTTCCCCGCCTCCAGCCCCTATGCGCTGGGTTGCGGCGGCACCACGCTGACCGCCAGCGCCGGCACGATCAGCAGCGAAGTGGTGTGGAACGACACCGCCAGCAACAACGGCGCCACCGGCGGCGGCGTCAGCATCGACTACGCGCTGCCCACCTGGCAGCAGGGCAGCAAGGTGCCGCAGGCGCCCGGCGGCTACGCGGGGCGTGGCGTGCCCGACGTGGCTGGCAACGCCGATCCGCTCACCGGCTACCAGGTGCGCGTGGACGGCCAGGACGAGGTGATCGGCGGCACCAGCGCGGTGGCGCCGCTGTGGGCCGCGCTGCTGGCGCGCTGCAACCAGGCGCTGGGCCGCGCCGTGGGCGACGTGCATGCCGCGCTGTACCAGGTCGGCACGACGGCGTTCCGCGACATCACCCAGGGCAACAACGGCGCCTACAACGCAAGCACGGGCTGGGATGCCTGCACCGGGCTTGGCAGTCCAGACGGCCAGATGCTGCTGACCGCGCTCACCGCGCAGAACCCGCCCGTCACGGGCTCGCCCGCTCCGACGCCCGCGCCTGCCCCGACGCCCGCTCCGGCGCCTGCACCCGCGCCACCGCCCAAACCGGGCAGGCATCACCGCAAGCACAAGCACGGCTGAGCGGATGTTTCCGCACCATACGTATGCAGATAGTGGACGCGCACCGGCCTGACAAGGCACGCTTGTCCTTTGTGCCACGTCACAGGGTTCCTCCCCCGATGCCCCACGGAAACGCCTCCACCCTGCTTGCCGATCTGGGCGGCACCAATGTGCGCTTCGCACTGGCCGGCCCGGATGCCACCTCGCCCCTGGTCATGGACAGCATCCGGCGTTACCGGGTGAAGGAATTTCCCTCGCTGGCCGATGCCGCGCGGCAGTACTTCGCCGACACCGGCCGCAGCGCGTCGCAGGCGGTGATCGCCGCGGCGGGCCGCATCGCCGGCGGCGAGACGGTGAAGGTCACCAACAACCCGTGGGCGATCGTGGCGCATGCGCTGCAGGCCGAACTGGGCATGCGCGCGGTGCACCTGGTGAACGACTTCGCCGCGCAAAGCATGGCGGTGCCGCTGCTGGCCGCCGACAGCCTGCTGCCGGTGGGCGCGCTGTCCGCGCCGAAACTGGACGGCACGCAGCCGCAGACCTTCGTGGTGATGGGCCCGGGCACCGGCCTGGGCGTGGCCGGCCTGCTGTGGCGCGACCAGAAGTGGATCGTGCTGGAAAGCGAAGGCGGCCACGCCGGCTTCGCCGCGCACACCACCGAGGACGTGGAGATCCTGCACCGGCTCAACGCGCGCTTCGGCCGCGTCTCCAACGAGCGCATGATCTGCGGCAACGGCCTGGTCAACCTCTACCTCGCGCTGGCCGACATCGCCGGCCAGCCGGCCGAGGAATACACGCCCGAAGACATCACCGCGCGCGCCGAGGACGGCAGCGACCCGCTGTGCGTGCGCACGGTGGAAACGCTGGCCGGCATCTTCGGCAGCGTGGCCGGCGACCTGGTGCTGAGCCTGGGCGGCTGGGACGGCGTCTACCTCACCGGCGGCGTGCTGCCCTTCCTGCTGCCGTGGCTGCACCGCGGCGGTTTCCGCGAACGCTTCGAGGCCAAGGGCCGCTTCCGCGAAACGATGGAGCGCGTGCCCACGCTGGCCATCGTGCATCCCGAGCCGGGCCTGCTGGGCGCGGCGGCGATCGCCTTGAGCGCCGCCGGCCAGAGCCTGCAACTGCCGCACTGAAACTTCCCGCTCGCATCGCGCGCGACCGCACGCCCTGCCCCGTCCGTTGCAAGGAATCCCCATGTCCCGCCGCGACCACGCCTTCCTGTTCGACCTCGACGGCACCCTCGTCGACAGCGTCTACCAGCACGTGCTGGCGTGGAAGGAAGCGCTGGATGCCGAAGGCATCGACCTCTCCGTGTGGCGCATCCATCGCCGCATCGGCATGAGCGGCGGCCTGTTCACCCGCATGCTGCTGCGCGAGACCGGCCAGGACATCGGCGAGGAGCGCCGCATCCGGCTGTACGACGCCCATGCCGAGGCCTTCAACCGCCTGCACGCGCAGGGTGCGGTGAAGCCGCTGCCCGGCGCGCGCGAACTGCTGGACTACCTCACCGCCGAGGACATTCCCTGGGCGATCGCCACCAGCGGCCAGCTGCGCACCGCGATCCACAACCTCGAGGCGCTCGGCGTCGACCCGTCCAGGGTGCCGGTGGTGACCCGCGACCAGGTGCGCCACGCCAAGCCCGATCCCGACCTGTTCCTCGCCGCCGCCGAACGGCTGGGCGTGGACATCACCCGCGCCATGGTGGTGGGCGACAGCGTGTGGGACATGCTCGCCGCGCAGCGCGCCCGCGCGCTCGGCATCGGCGTGCTCTCCGGCGGCTATGGCGAGGACGAACTCGCCCGCGCCGGCGCGTTCCGCGTGTACGAGGATCCGGCGGACATGCTGAGGCGCATCGACGAGGTGGCGGCGCGCGGCTGAGTCCGCTGCGCGCCATCCGGGGACGCTGAACAGGCTTCAAGGAGAACCGGCCCGTGCCCATTCTGCGGCTGTACGTGCGCGTGCTCGCCATGCTCGCCCCGGAACGCAGGCTGGCGATCGCGCTGGCCATCGCCAACCTTGCGCTGGCCGGCGTGTACTTCCTCGAACCGCTGCTGTTCGGCAAGGTGGTGGATGCGCTCTCGTCGCCGCAGGCCGGCGCCGCGCCGCGACTGATCGCGCTGTGGGCGCTGGCCGGCTTCGGCGGCGTGACGGCGGCCGTGTGGACCTCGCTGCATGCCGATCGCCTCGCGCACCGGCGCCGGCTGGCCGCCATCGCGGCGTTCTTCGAGCACGCCGCCGCGCTGCCGCTGGCCTTCCACGGCGAGTACCACACCGGCCGCCTCGCGCGCATCATGAACAACGGCGTCAGCAACCTGTTCAACCTGTGGCTGAGCTTCTTCCGCGAGCACCTGGCCACCTTGCTGTCGATCATCGTGATGGTGCCGCTGGCGCTGTCGATGAACTGGAAGCTGGCGCTGCTGATGATCGCGCTGATGCTCAGCTTCGCGATCTCCAACGCGGTCACCGTGCGGCGCACGCACAAGGCGCAAGGCGAAGTCGAGGAGCTGCACAACGAGATCGCCACGCGCGCCGGCGACGTGTTCGGCAACGTCACCGTGGTGCAGAGCTTCACCCGGCTGCGCAACGAAGCCGCCGCGATGAAGGCCATGATGGCGCGCGTGCTGGCCGCGCAGTATCCCGTGCTGCGCGGCTGGGCGATCCTTTCGGTGCTGAACCGCGCGGCCAGCACGCTGACCATCGTGGCGATCTTCGCGCTCGGCGCCTCGCTGCACGCGCGCGGCGAGATCACGGTGGGCGGCATCGTCAGCTTCGTCGGCTTCGCGATCATGCTGATCGGCCGGCTCGAACAGTTCGCCAGCTTCCTCTCCAGCCTGTTCTTCCAGACGCAGTCGCTGCAGGACTTCTTCGCCGTGCTGGACGCGCGCCCGACGATCGTCGACGCGCCCGGCGCGACCGCGCTGCCGCGCGTGCGCGGCGAGGTGGTGTTCGACAAGGTGAGCTTCGGCTACGACCCGGTGCAGCCGGCGCTGCACGACCTCAGTTTCCGCGCGGCGCCGGGCGACACCATCGCCCTGGTCGGCCCCACCGGCGCGGGCAAGAGCACCGTGCTGAGCCTGCTGTATCGCGCCTACGACCCGTCCGGCGGCACGGTCGCCATCGACGGCCACGACATCCGCGGCGTCACGCTCGATTCGCTGCGGCAGAACATCGGCGTGGTGTTCCAGGACCCGGGCATGTTCTACCGCTCCATCCTCGACAACCTGCGCGTGGGCAAGCCGGACGCCGACCTTGCCGAGATCGAGAGGGCGGTCGCCGCGGCCGAGGCCGCCGCCTTCATCGCGCGCAAGCCGGAAGGACTGGAAACCCTGGTCGCCGAGCGCGGCCGCTCGCTTTCCGGCGGCGAGCGCCAGCGTCTCGCGATTGCCCGCGCGATGCTCAAGGACGCGCCGATACTGGTGCTGGACGAAGCCACCAGCGCGCTGGACAACGCCACCGAGGTGCGCATCCAGCGCGCGCTCGACACGCTCACCCGCGGCCGCACCACCTTCGTGATCGCGCACCGCCTGTCCACGGTGCGCAACGCGGACCTGATCCTGGTGCTGGAAAACGGGCGGCTGGTGGAACAAGGGCGCTTCGACGAACTGATCCGCCAGGGCGGCCTGTTCGCGCGGCTGGCCGAGGACGGCAAGTTCGCGCCGGACGCTGCAGAGGCCCGCAGCGCGGAAGCGGCCGACTAGCCCGGCGCCAGCAACGCGTCCAGATCGTCCTGGTCGAAGCTGAGCCGTTCGCGGCTGCCGCCGCCCTCGAGCACGGCTTCGGCGAGTTCGGCCTTGCGCGCCTTCAGTTCCTCGATGCGTTCCTCCACCGTGCCCGCGGTGATCAGGCGGAACACGAACACCGGCTTGTCCTGGCCGATGCGGTGCGCGCGGTCGCTGGCCTGCGCCTCGGCGGCGGGGTTCCACCACGGGTCGTAGTGGATCACGGTGTCGGCGGCGGTGAGGTTGAGGCCCACGCCGCCGGCCTTCAGCGAGAGCAGGAACAGCGGCACCTCGCCCTGCTGGAACTGCTGCACCGGCGTGGCGCGGTCGCGCGTTTCGCCGGTGAGGGTGACGTAGGGGATGCGACGACGGTCCAGCTCGTGTGCGATCAGCTTGAGCATGCCGGTGAACTGCGAGAACAGCAGCACCTTGCGGCCTTCGTCGAGCAGCGGCGGCAGCATGTCCATCAACAGTTCGAACTTGGCCGAGCCGTGCACGCCGCGTGCGGCCTCCAGCTTCACCAGGCGCGGATCGCAGCAGACCTGGCGCAGCTTGAGCAGCGCATCCAGCACCACGATGCCGGAATGCTGGATGCCGCGCTGGGCGATCACCTCGCGCAGTTCCTCGGCCAGCGACAGGCGCAGGCCTTCGTACAGTTCGCGCTGGCGGCCTTCGAGCACCACGCGGCGGGTGATCTCGGTCTTCGGCGGCAGCTCGGAAGCCACCTGCGCCTTGGTGCGGCGGAGGATGAAGGGCGCGAGCCGGCGGTTGAGGCGGGCCTGGCATTCCTCGTCGTGCTGGCGCTCGATCGGGATGCGGTAGTAGCGGCGGAACGCGCTCTCGTCGCCGAGCAGGCCGGGCACGGCGAGATCCACCTGCGACCACAGTTCGCCGAGGTGGTTTTCCAGCGGCGTGCCGGTGAGGCAGACGTGGCGGCGCGTGCGCAGGCTGAGCAGGGCGCGGCGCGCCTGGGTGCGCGGGTTCTTCACCTGCTGCGCCTCGTCCAGCACGGTGAGCGCGAACGGCTGCTTGCGCAGCGGCACCACGTCGCGCGGCAGCAGCGCGTAGCTGGTGAGCACGATGTCCTGCGCGCCGAGCTGGGCGAAGGCCTCGGCGCGCTGCGAGCCGTGCAGGGTGAGCACCTTGAGCGCGGGCGCGAAGCGCGCGATCTCGGCCTGCCAGTTCGGGATCAGGCTGGTCGGCACCACGATCAGCGCGGGCTGGTTGAGCGCGCCGTGTTCCTTCAGCGCCAGCAGGTGGGTGATGAGCTGCAGCGTCTTGCCCAGGCCCATGTCGTCGGCGAGCACGCCGCCCACGCCGGCCTCGGCCAGGGCGTTGAGCCAGCGCAGGCCTTCGCGCTGATAGGGGCGCAGTTCCACGGTGAGGCCGGCAGGGATCGCGTCGCTGGCGCGCTCGGCGGCGTCGCGCAGGCGCGCGGTGAAGCCGCGCAGCGCTTCCGGCGCTTCCAGCGCGCCGTCGCCCGGCAAGGCCTCGACCAGTTCTTCCAGCCGCCCCGCCTGCACGCGCGGCAGGTGGAGTTTCTTGCGCGGCTTTTCCAGGTATTCGGCAAGCGGCGCCAGCAGGCCGCGCAGCACCTTGAGGCGCACCGGCACGCGGCGGCGCTCGTCGACCGGCGCGTACCACACCGCGTCCTCGGGTTCGTTGGGCGCGGGGCTGAGGTTCAACTGGTGCTCGGCCAGCGCCTGCGCCACCGCGGGCAGCAGGTTGTGGCGCTTGCCTTCCAGCTCGATGCCGATCTCCAGGTCGAAGGCGTGGTCGTCGGCGTCCTCGGCGGCCTGGCCGTACCAGCGCACCGGGCCTTCCAGCACCTCGAACGGGAAGCTGGGCGCGTACTCCAGCGCGAAGCCCTCGGCTTCGAGCTTGGGGCGGAGCGCCAGCCAGCGCGCGGGCGTGTTCACTTCCAGCGCGCCGGCGTGGCCGGTGCCGGGGAACAGCCAGGCGTCGTCGGGCAGGGTGTCGGCCATGTCCCAGGGCAGGCCTTCGGTGTCGACCGCGGGCGTGAGCCCGGTGCGTTCGAGCTGCTCCATGGTGGCGAGTTCTTCGGCGCGGCGGCGCGCGATCTCCACCAGCTGGCCGTTGCGCACGCGGCGCACCAGCGGCTCGCCGCCGCGGCCGGGCAGGCGTTCGCCCGCGTAGTCGAAGGAGAGCCGCGCCCAGGCCAGCGGCGAGGTGCCAGCGGCGAGGCGCGCGTGGCGGGTCAGCGCATGCAGGGTCAGCACGGGCTTGGGCGCCAGCTCGGCGCGGTGCAGCGCGTCGAACACCTGCGGCGGCGGGATGCGCGCGGCCAGCCGGCTCGCGGGCAGCGTCTCGGCGAAACGGCGGCCGTAGTCGTGCTTCAGCGGGGGCAGGTCGAGCCAGGCCGTTTCCTCGGGCGCGGCTTCGAGATGGCCGAGCGTGGCGTGCTCGGCGTCGAGGTACCACAGCCCGTCGATGCGCAGCAGGCGCTGGCTGTGCGGCAGCAGGGGCAGCAGGCGCTGGCTGCCGTCCGATTCAAGCTGCCAGTGCCAGTTGAGCGGGTGCGCCTTGCCGCGCGACAGCCGCAGGCCGGCGAGGCCGCCGAGGAAGCACGGCGCGGTATCCAGCAGCTCGATCAGCAGGCTGTCGCCGACGTGGCCGCTCAGGCGCGCATAGCTGCGGCTCTTGCGCACGCTCTGCGGCAGGCCGAGCACGGTGGCGGCGAGACGCTGCTCGTGCGGCGGCAGCGGCGTCTGCACCAGGACCCGGCTGTCCAGCGGCACGGGGCGGGCGTAGCGGCCGTGCTCGATCACCGCCAGCAGCAGGGGCGCCACTTCGAGATGGGCCGAGGCGGCGCCCTCTTCCGGCACCACTTCCAGGAAGAAACCCAGCACGCCGGGTTCGTCGCCGCTGCTGGCACGCGGGCCGTCCAGCAGGCGCTGCCAGGCGGACGGCAGGCGTTCGTCGCGGCCGCCCGATGGCGTGGCCTGCTGTTTCCCGTCCGGCTGCGGCATGCGCATGCGCCTCTTGACGACGACCAAAACGCCGAGCTTAGCAGGCTCATGCGGGAGTTCGCGTGCACAAACGCGCGTTCAGGTATGGACAGGGGGGCGGTCCGATCCCCGCGCGTGGCCGGCCGGCGGCCGCGACACGCGGGCCGCCTGACGCTCAGGCGTTGCCGAACAGCCCGCGCGGATATTCCGGCTTCTGCTCGCGCGCCATCAGCAGCTTCAGCCCCTCGGCCGGGGTGACCTCGCCGTGCAACACGGCGCGCACGCCGGCGCTGATCGGCAGGTCCAGCGCGTGCTGGTCGGCCAGACGGGCGACCTCGTCCGCGGTGAGCACGCTTTCCACCACCTGGCCGATCTGGCGCACCGCCTCGTCGATGGCGATGCCCTTGCCGAGCGCGAGGCCCAGCCGGCGGTTGCGCGACAGGTCGCCGGTGCAGGTGAGCACCAGGTCGCCGAGGCCGGACAGGCCGATCAGGGTTTCCGGCCGCGCGCCCAGCGCCACGCCGAGGCGCAGCATCTCGTTCATGCCGCGGGTGATCAGGCCGGCGCGGGCGTTGAGGCCCAGGTTCATGCCGTCGGCGATGCCGGTGGCCACCGCCAGCACGTTCTTCATCGCGCCGCCGAGTTCGGCGCCCAGCATGTCGCCGCCGGTGTAGGCGCGCAGGTTGGGCGCGTGCAGCAGGTTGGCGACGCGCTGCGCGCAGGCGGCATCCTCCGAATGCACGGTGACCGCGCTGGGCAAACCGGCCGCCACTTCCCTGGCGAACGAAGGCCCGGTGATCACGGCCGCCGGGCTGCCCGGCAGGCGCTTGGCCACCAGCTCATGCAGGAAGCGCCCGGTGCCGGGCTCGAAGCCCTTGGTGGCCCAGGCGATCGCCGCGCCCGCGTCGAGCAGCGGCGCGACGTCCTCCAGCATCGAGGCGAAGGCGTGGCTGGGCACCACCAGCAGCACGATGGCGGCGCCATGCACCGCGGTGGCCAGGTCCGGCTCGTAGCGCAAGGCTTCCGGCAACTCGATGCCCGGCAGGTAGCGCTGGTTGCAGCGGGCCGCGGCCATTGCCGCCAGGGCGGCCGGATCGCGGCCCCACAGCCGCGTCGGCACGCCGTTGCGCGCCGTCAGGGCGGCCAGCGCCGTGCCCCAGGAACCGGCACCGAGTACCGCCAGGGTCGGATGCTGCGTCATGCGGCTGGCTCAGCTGTTGAGCGTGGCCGGGGCGTCCCCGCCGCCGGCCATGCGGCGCTGCTGCTCGGCGTACAGGGCGTCGAAGTTGATCGGCTGCAGCAGGAACGGCGGGAAGCCGCCCTCCAGCACCATCGACGAGATCACCTGGCGCGCGTAGGGGAACAGCAGGTTCGGGCAATAGCTGCCGATCACGCCGGAGAGGTCGTTCTCGCCGAAGCCGGAGATGCCGAACAGGCCGGCCTGCTCCACCTCGGCCAGGTAGGCGGTGCGCTCGCCCAGGGTGCAGGTCAGGGTGACGCTGAGCACCACTTCGTACAGGTCGTTGCCCAGGTCCATGGCCTTGTGGCCCAGGTTGAGCTGCACCTGCGGCGCGGTCTGGTCGCTCTCGCCGGAGAACTCCTGGAAGATCTGCGGCGCGCCGGGCACCTCGAAGGACACGTCCTTCACGTAGATCTTCTGCAGCACCAGCTGCGGCTGGTTGCCCTGCGCGCTGGCCTGGCCGTTGGCGATGACTTCTGCCATGGGGATTCCTCTGTAGGTCTGGCGTAATTAAAGAGGTCGATTGTTTCATACCTGCCGGCCCCATGGATACGCGCCGATGACGCGGTTTGGCCGACGGATTGCGCACGGGCCTGTTTTTGCGGGATAATGCACGGCTTGTCATTGCCGACCCGAGCCATTCGGGGAGTCCGCCACGCGATGCGGACCTTGCGGCGAAGCAGGCGCAACACCCTCCAGCATCGCGTGGCGCATGGCGCCGCTGGGCCGATGTCGCCCTGGCCAACGGGCGGTCTACGGAACATCACGGAGCTCATCATGGCCCGCATTTGCCAAGTCACCCAAAAGGGTGTGCAGACCGGCAACAACGTCTCGCACGCCAACAACAAGACCCGTCGCCGCTGGTTGCCGAACCTGCACGAGCGCCGCTTCTGGGTCGCCAGCGAGAACCGCTGGGTCAAGCTGCGCGTTTCCAACCACGCGCTGCGCACCATCGACAAGAAGGGCATCGAGGCCGTGATCGCCGAGCTGCGTGCCCGCGGTGAGAAGGTCTGAGGAGAACAGTCATGGCCAAAGGTGCAAACGACAAGATCCGCCTGATTTCTTCGGCCGGTACCGGCCACTTCTACACCACGCAGAAGAACAAGAAGAACACGCCGGAAAAGTTCGAGTTCAAGAAGTACGATCCGGTCGTGCGCAAGCACGTGATCTACAAGGAAGGCAAGATCAAGTAAGCCCGCCCCGGGCGGAACGCATCGCCGTTCCGTCCATGCGTGGAGCGAAAACCCCGGCCCTGTGCCGGGGTTTTCGTTTGTGGGGTCCGCCGGGCCGCGCGTTCAGCAAGCGCCCGTCCGCCCCATGCGGCCACGCCGTCTGCCGAGTCCCTTTTGCGTTGCGCGGACGATCCCGCATCGAGAATCTGGTTGTCTCTCACGATCTGCTTCGGCGCGCGTCACGACTCCGCCTGGCGGTTGTCACGCCGCAACGCGCAATGGCATCATCGAACCACGTCCAGGCCGTTCCGCCCGGCATTGCGCCGCGCGGCCCCGACTCGAAGAAACCGACCCCATGCCCGCCGCCACCAGCCCCAACCGGCCGAGCCACGCACGTGCCCGCCGCAAGCACGGGCCGCCGGTGGACAAGTACGATTCGCGCCGCGCCGAACTGGCCGATGCCGCGCTGCAGACGCTGGCCGAAATGGGCTACGCCCGCACCAGCCTGCGCGAGATCGCGCAGAACTCGGTGTTCTCGCACGGCGTGCTGCACTACTACTTCCAGGACAAGCTGGACCTGATCACCTGCAGCATCCGGCAGTACAAGAGCAAGTGCGCCACCCGCTACGACCAGGTGGTTGCCGAGGCACGCACCCGCGAGGAACTGGTGGCCGGCTTCCTCGACAAGATCGAGGACACCATCCGCCACGAGGCGCAACTGCATTGCCTCTGGTACGACCTGCGCTCGCAGGCGCTGTTCGAGCCGGGCTTCCGCGAAGACGTCGCCGTGATCGACCAGAAGCTGCAGGACATGATCTGGCGCGTGGTGACGCGCTACACCGAACTCGGCGGCCAGACGCCCAAGGTCTCGCCCGGCATCGCCTACGCCATGCTGGACGGCCTGTTCCAGAAGCACCTGCTGCAGCACATCAGCGGCAAGCCCGAAGCGATCCCGGAACTGCTGGTGCAGATTCGCGGCACGTTGCCTTTGTTGGCCTGAGCCGTCGCTCGAACCCGCGGCGCCCATGCAACCGCGACGGAAGCGCGCACCCATGCACGCCCGTACACCGCAACGGCGCCTGGACGTTATCGTTGGGTATCCGGGCTGCATGCCCACGCCGAGGAAAGCCGCCATGAAATGCCGGACCACCCTGCAGTTGCTGCTTGCCGCGATGACGCTGCTCGGAATGCCCGCGATGGCCGCGGCCGCGACGCCTCCCGCGGCCACTGCGGATACCGCGACTGCCGCGAACGTCACGGTCACCTACGACCAGCCCGAGAAGTTCACCGAGACGCGCAAGCTGCGCTCGCTGGCGCCCACGCGCCTGGACGACGGCTACCTGAAGACGCTCAAGACCTACATCGAGACCCGTGCCGGCAAGATGCTGCCGCCGGGCGACCGGCTGGACATCGTGGTGACCGACATCGACCGCGCGGGCAGTTTCGAGCCGTGGCGCCGGGGCACGATGCAGGAGGTGCGCATCATCAAGGACATCTACCCGCCGCGCATCGACCTGCATTTCCGCCTGCTCGACGCCAGCGGCAAGGTGATCCGCGAGGGCGAGCGCAAGCTGCGCGATCCGGGCTTCATGTCCAGCGGCGGCGCGACTTCGAGCAACGACAGCCTGCGCTACGAGAAGGCCCTGCTCGACCGCTGGCTGCGCAAGGGTCCCGACCAGCTCTGAACGCGCCGGTGGTCGAAGTCTGATCGTCCCAAACGAAAGGCCCGCCTTGAAGGCGGGCCTTTCTCGTGCTGGCGATGGATGCCGGATCAGGCGGCAACCGCGTAGCTCCTGAGCCTGCCGGCGAATTCCTGCAGCGAACGGATGCCGCTCTGCTCGGCCTCGACGATCCACTGCTGCAGGCCCTTCAGCGCCTGGTCGGCGCCGCGCTGCTCCATCAGGGCGGCGAGGCGGCTGCGGAAGTCGCACACGGTGCGCAGGGTCGGGCGCTTGGCCAGCACGGCCTGCAGCTTGCTGCTGCCGTCGCTGTCGAGCCAGCGGCCGCCGTCGGCCAGCGCGCGGCGCAGGCGGCGCGGCACCGACTTGATGCTTTCGCCGGCGTGCTGCGCCTCGTCGCGCAGGGTGGGCACGATCACGTTGCGGTAGTAGTCGGTCATCGCCTGGAAGCGATGGGTGAGCAGGGCCTTCAGCGTCTCGGCGTCGGGCAGCGGCACGTTGGGGCGCACGTCGAGCGTGGGCGCCACGCGCAGCACCTTGGCGAGGCCCACGGCGCGCAGGCCGCAGATCGCCGCCCAGCCGATGTCGAACTCCCACTTGCGCAGCGCGAACTTCGCCGAGCTGGGGAAGGCATGGTGGTTGTTGTGCAGCTCCTCGCCGCCGATCCAGAAGCCCCACGGCAGCAGGTTGCGCGAGGTGTCGGCGCTCTCGAAGTTGCGGTAGCCGGCCCAGTGGCCGATGCCGTTGACGAAGCCGGCGGCCCAGAACGGGATCCAGATCATCTGCACGGCCCAGATCGCCGCGCCGATCACGCCGAACAGCGCGAGGTCGATCACCAGCATCAGCGCCGGGCCCCAGTACGGATGCCCGCCGTAGACCTTGCGCTCCACCCAGTCGTCCGGCGCGCCGCGGCCGTACTGCTGCATGTCTTCCTTCGAGGCGCAGGCGTCGCGGTACAGCGAGACGCCGTCCCAGAACACCTTCTTGATGCCGTAGATCACCGGGCTGTGCGGATCTTCCTCGGTCTCCACCTTGGCGTGGTGCTTGCGGTGCACCGCCACCCACTCGCGGGTGACCATGCCGGTGCTGAGCCAGCCCCAGAAGCGGAAGAAGTGCGCAAGCACGGGGTGGAAATCCACGCCGCGATGGGTCTGGCTGCGATGCAGGTACAGCGTCACCGTGAAGATGGTGAGCTGGGTCACCACCAGCAGGTAGACCAGCATGCCCATCCAGCTGGCGTGCGTCAGGCCGCTGGACAGGAAGTTCAGCACGGTATCGAACATCGTGAAAAGACTCGGGTGAAAGTGAGGGCAGTCTAGAAGGGGATTCCCATACCCGCCAGCATGTTAGGGCGTGATGGTTTGTGCTTTCGTTAAACCGGTCCGTGAAGGCGACCGGTTGTATGAAGGTGGGGCCGCATCGACAATCGCGCAATGACTGCCGCCCTCTCCGCCGCACCGCCCGTGCTGCAACTCGACCGCGTCACCCGCCGCCGCGCCGGCCGGGTCGCCGTGCAGGACCTGAACCTGGAACTGGCGCCCGGCCAGGTGCTGGGCCTGCTCGGCGTGAACGGCGCGGGCAAGTCCACCACGCTGTCGATGATCGCCGGCGCGCTGCGCCCGGACGCGGGCGCCATCCGCCTGAATGGCGAGGATTTTCTGGAGCGCCCCGAGCTGGCGCGGCGCCTGGTCGGCTGGCTGCCCGAACGCGCGCCGGTGTGGCCGGAGCTCAGCGTGACGGAGCACCTGGACGCCCATGGACGCCTGCGCGGCCTGCACGGTGCGGCGCTGCGCGAAGCCCGCGGGGCCATCATCGAACGGCTGGAGCTGCAGCCGCTGGCGCGGCGGCTGGCGGGCATATTGTCGCAGGGCCAGCGCCAGCGCCTGGGACTGGCCTGCGCGCTGCTGCACCGCCCCGCCCTGCTGGTGCTGGACGAGCCGGCCAACGCGCTCGATCCCGTGCAGGTCGGCGCGCTGCGCGAGCTGATCCGCGAACAGGCCGCCGCGGGCACGGCGGTGATCCTGTCCACCCATGTGCTGGTCGAAGTGACCGCGGTGTGCGATCGCGTGGCGATCCTGCACGAGGGACGCCTGCACCACGACGGCCCGGTGAGCGCCGACGACCATGCCGCGCTGGAGCGCCGCTTCTTCGGGATCGCGATGCAGGGCGCCACCCCGGCGGCGTGCGCCGCATGACGCTGCTCGCGGTGTTCCGTCTCGAACTGCGCCGCCTGCTGGTGCAGCCGCTGGCCTGGGTGCTGCTGGCCCTGGGCCTGGCCTGGCTGGGCTGGTGTTTCACGCGCCTGCTGGGCGATTTCCTGGCCGGCGAGATCCAGCGCGCGGCCCAGCCGGATGGCCCGGGTTACGTGGATCTCGTGGCCGTGCCGCTGCTCGGCCAGCTCGCCCAGATCGCCTTCCTCGTGGTGCCGCTGCTGGCGATGTCCACGCTGGCCGGCGAACGCCGCAACGGCACGCTGCCGCTGCTGTTCGCAGCCGGCGTGCCGGCCTCGCGCATCGTGCTGGGCAAGTACCTCGCCTTGCTGCCATGGCTGCTGGCGTGGCTGCTGCTGACCCTGGCGATGCCGCTGGCGCTGGCGCACGCCACCACGCCGGACTGGGGCAAGCTGGCCGCCGCCACGCTGGGCATTGCCCTGATGCTGGCCGCGCTCGCCGCACTCGCCGTCGCCGCTTCCGCCTTTACCTCGCACCCGGCGATCGCGGCCGTGGTGGCCCTGCTCCTTGGCCTGGCGCTGTGGACGGTGAACCTGGGCGCGCAGATGGCCGGCATCGACGGCGGCGCCATCAACTGGCTGGCGATGAGCACGCACGGGCAGAACCTGCTGCGCGGGCTGGTCTCCACCGCCGACATCCTGTGGTTCGTGCTGCTGGTCGCGGTCTGCCTCGCCATCGCCACGCGCCGGCTCGCGGCCGACAAGGAGCGTGGCTGATGCAGCGCCTGTGGAAACGCCTCGACGGCTGGCTGTTCGCGCTGCTGCTGCTGGCCGGCGCCGGCGCCATCGGCTACCTCGGCACGCGCTACGCGCACGTGGCCGACTGGACCGCGAACGGCCGCCTGAGCCTGTCGCCGCAGAGCCGCGCCGTGCTGGCGAAGCTGGATGGCCCGGTGGAAATCGTCAGCTACGCGAACCCGCAGGGCGACCTGCGCGCCCAGGTCGCCGGCTTCCTGCAGCGCTACGAGCAGGCGAAGCCCGACCTCGCCCTGCGCTTCGTCGATCCGCAGCAGGACCCGGCGAAGATGCGCGAGCTGGGCATCGCCGTGGACGGCGAGATGATCCTGCACTACCGCGGCCACGAGCAGCGGCTCACGGAACTCTCCGAGCGCAGCGTGACGAACGCGCTGGAGCGGCTGATCCGCGGCAACGACCGCATCGTGGCCTTCGTCACCGGCGACGGCGAACGCCTGCCGGCCGGTGAGGGCAATGCCGACATGGGCAGCCTGATGGGCCTGCTCACGCAGAGCGGCCTGCGCACGGTGCCGCTGAGCTTCACCCAGGCCGCCGCCGTGCCGCAGGGCACCGACCTGGTGGTGCTGGCCAGCCCCACCGCCGCGCTGCCGGCCGGCGCGGCGCAGGCGCTGGTCGCCTACGTGCGGGACGGCGGCAACCTGCTGTGGCTGCGCGATCCGGCGAACGGCGACCTGGCCCTCACGCCGCTGGCCGATGCGCTGGACATCCAGGTGCTGCCGGGCGTGCTGGTGGACGGCGGCGGTGCCGCGCTGGGCCTGGACGACCCGCGCCTGCTGGCGGTGGGCATGTATCCGCCCAACCCGATCACCCGGGGCTTCCGGCTCGCCACGCGCTTCCCGCAGGTGGCCGCGCTGGCGCGCACCGGCACGGGCGGCTGGACGGCCACGCCGCTGCTGCGCTCCGGCGCGCAGAGCTGGACCGAGTTCCACCCCATCGACAATACCCATCCCTCGGCGATCCGCTACGACGCCGCGGCCGGCGAGCTGAAGGGGCCGCTGGACTTCGGCTTCGCGCTGAGCCGGCTCTCGCCCAGCCCGGACAAGCGCGAGCAGCGCGCGGTGGTGGTCGGCGACGGCGACTTCCTGTCCAACGCCTACCTCGGCGAAGGCGGCAACCGCGCGCTGGGCGAGCGCATCTTCAACTGGCTGCTCGGCGACGACGCCCTCATCGATCTGCCGCGCGAAGGCGTGCCCGACCGCGTGCTGTGCATCGGCCAGGGCGAACTCAACGTCGTGAGCATCGGCTTCATGCTGGTGCTGCCGCTGCTGCTGCTCGCGATCGGTGCGCTGATCGCCTGGCGCCGGCGCCGCGCATGAAGCGCACGGCGCGCGGCCGGCTGTACCTGCTGCTGGGCGTCGCCGCCCTGTTCGCGCTGGCGCTGTGGCAGTGGCGGCGCGATGCGCGCGACGCGCCGGGCACCCTGCTCGCGCTCGATCCCGCCGCCATCACGCAGGTGACGTTGCAACTGGGCGATGCGCCCGCCACGCACTACGCGAAACGCGACGGCCACTGGTGGCGCGATGATGGCCAGCGCGCCGACGACCGCTACGTGGAAACGCTCGCCGCCGCCGCGGCAGCGCCTGTGCTGCAATGGCGCGCCGGCGCCGATTTCGACGCCGCGAAGATCGGCCTCGAACCGCCGCACGCCGTGCTGAGCCTCGACGGCCAGCGCCTCGCCTTCGGCGCGATGTCGGCCACCGGGCCGCAGTGCTACGTGCAGGCCGGCGCGCGCGTGGCGCTGGTCTCGCTGCGCTACATGCCGAAGGCGCCGCAGCAGGACCACGTCGAGCTGTCCGGGGCGCACTGATGCCCGAGCTGCCCGAAGTCGAAACCACCCGCCGCGGCATCGCCCCGCACCTCACCGGCCGGCGCGTGACGGCGGTGATCCTGCGCCGGCCGGACCTGCGCTGGCCGATCCCGCCCGAGGTCTCCGCACTGCTGCCCGGGCAGCGCATCGAGATCGTGGAACGCCGCGCGAAATACCTGCTGCTGCACACGCCAGCCGGCAGCGCGCTGCTGCACCTGGGCATGAGCGGCATGCTGCGCGTGCTGCCGCCCGACGTGCCGGTGGGCCTGCACGACCACGTCGACATCGCGCTGGCGCGCGGCGCGCACGAAGGCCCGCGCGTGCTGCGTTTCACCGACCCGCGCCGCTTCGGCTGCCTGCTCTGGCAGCCGCCCGGCGCCACCCACGAACTGCTCGCGAAGCTCGGCCCCGAGCCGCTCACCGACGCCTTCGACGGCGACCTGCTGTGGCACGTGTCGCGCGGCCGCAAGGCGGCGGTGAAGCTGTTCCTGATGGACAACGCCGTGGTGGTGGGCGTGGGCAACATCTACGCCAGCGAGGCGCTGTTCGCCGCCGGCATCGACCCGCGCCGCGAAGCCGGCAGCGTGTCGCGTGCCCGCTACGCACGGCTGGCCGCCGAGGTGAAGCGCATCCTCGCCCACGCCATCGAACGCGGCGGCACCACGCTGCGCGACTTCCTCGCCCCCGACGGCGCGCCCGGCTATTTCTTCCGCGAATTGATGGTCTACGGCCGCGCGGGCGAACCGTGCAAGGTCTGCGGCACGGCGATCCGGCAGACCGTGCTGGGCCAGCGTTCCACGTTCTGGTGCCCGCGCTGTCAGCGTTGAACGGCCGGCGTTTCCCAGAGGAAACGGTGTAACCACGGATTGCCGGCTACACGTCGCGGCGCAAGGCGCTCAACATGAGCGCCATACCGAACACACACGCACAAGACCGGGACGCCCTGCCGTTCCGCGGGTTCGGCTTTTCTTTTTGCGGAGAAACGTCCATGAGCAACGCCGTGATCGAACATCTCAAGAAGCGCCGCACCCAGTACGCGCTGGGCCGCAACCTTGGCATGTCCAAGGAAGCCCTGAACAGCCTCATCCAGGAGGCCATCAAGCACACGCCGTCGTCGTTCAACTCGCAGAGTTCGCGTGCGGTGATCCTGTTCGGCGAACAGAGCGTGAAGTTCTGGGGGCTGGCCAAGGAAGCCCTCGCCAAGATCGTGCCGGCCGATGCGTTCGCGCAGACCGCCGCCAAGCTCGACAGCTTCGCCGCCGGCGCGGGCACCGTGCTGTTCTACGAGGACCAGGACGTGGTGAAGGGCCTGCAGGAGAAGTTCGCGCTGTATGCGGACAACTTCCCGGTGTGGTCCGAGCAGTCGGACGGCATGGCGCAGTTCGCCGTGTGGCTGGCGCTGACCGAGGCCGGCATCGGCGCCAGCCTGCAGCATTACAACCCGCTGGTGGACGATTCCGCCCGTGCGGCCTGGAACGTGCCGGCTTCGTGGAAGCTGCGTGCGCAGATGCCGTTCGGCTCGCACGAGAACGGCTTCGGCGAGAAGGCCTTCATGGACGACGGCCAGCGCTTCATCGTCGCCGGCTGAGTTCTCGCGTCATGCCTGCGAAGAGGGCGGCCCATGGCCGCCCTCTTTGTTTCGGCGACAGGCCGCGGCCAGGTCAGAACGGCCAGCGGAACTCCACGTGCCGGTTGTTGAACTCCGGGTCGTCGAGGCTGCCGCCCGGCTGCGCGACCAGCGCCTGCTGCATGCCTTCCACCTCCAGCGCCTGGCCGGCGGCGAAGCGTGTGCCCAGCGCCTGCATCTCCACCAGCTTCTCGCACAGCACGCCGGCGCGATCCAGCTCGTGCGCGGGGATCTGGCGGAAGCTGAGGTCGGGGCGGCCGAACTTGCGCAGGCCGCGGGTGTGCACCCAGGAACGGTCGCCGCCCGGCTCGTCGCTGCGCAGGATCAGCACGTGGTTGCGCGGCGGCGCGCCGCCCGGCACCAGGTAACGCGCGCGCCATGCGTCGGCGTCGAACAGGCCCATGATCTGCGGGTCGAGGATCGCCCGGCCGCCGATGTCGAGCAAGGCGGCAAGCACGCCCAGGGTGTCGCGCAGGTAGTCGAGGCTGGGGCCGTCCTTCAGCTGGCCGCGCACCACCAGCACCTCGGGCGCGGTGCGCGCCTGCTCGTATGCCTCGGGCGCATCTTCGCGCATGATTTCGCCCAGCGTCCCGGACAGCGGATAGCCCTCCCACTTGCGCAATTCCAGGTTCTGGAAACGCTTGAGGTCCACGCCAGCGGGCAGGCCGGGGCTGCCGTAGCGGCGCGCCGGGATCACCAGCTCGTGCGGGTCGAACTTGCCGAACACGAAGAACTGCAGCAGCGCGTCCTCGTCGGTGCCGGGTTGCCAGTAGGGGCGCGGCCATTCGGGGGTTTGCGGTGCGTCGGTCATTTGCCTGCCTTGGTCGGGAGATATCGCTGCTCGCCAGCCATATCGCGGTGAGGGAGTGGGCCGGAGGCCATCAGCCGTCCTGGCTGCGCGGAGCCAGTTCGCCCAGGGGAAGCACCGCCTGCTGCAGTTCGATGCGGCCGTGGCCCTCGGTGATCTTCTTGAACTCGGCGCGGCTTACCGAGACATAGCGGTCGTTGCCGCCGATCTCAACCTGCGGGCCGTCGGTGACCGCGCGACCCTGTTCGTCCACGCGCACCACCATGGTGGCCTTGCTGCCGGTGTGGCAGATCGTCTTGATCTCCTGCAGCTCGTCGGCCCAGGCCAGCAGGTAGCGGCTGCCCTCGAACAGCTCGCCGCGAAAATCGGTGCGCAGGCCATAGGCCAGCACCGGAATGCGGAGATTGTCCACCACGTCGGTGAGCTGCCAGGCCTGCGCCCGGGTGAGGAACTGCGCCTCGTCCACGAACACGCAGTCCAGCGTGCCGTGCGCGGCGACGTCGGCCTCGACCAGGGCGAGCAGGCTTTCCTCGCCGCCGAAGCGCCGCGCGTTTGCCTTCAGGCCGATGCGCGAGGCCACCACGCCCTCGCCAAAGCGGTTGTCCAGCGCCGGCGTGAGGATCAGGGTCCGCATGCCGCGCTCGTGGTAGTTGTACGCGCTCTGCAGCAGCGTGGTGGTCTTGCCGGCGTTCATCGCCGAATAATAGAAATAGAGCTTGGCCATGGCGGTACGCGGCGTTCGTGGACGTGCATGGTAGCGCGGCTGTCATCCGTCCATGCTGCCGCCGGCGTCCGGGCCGCCGGCGCCGCTCTGCTACCATCGGCCGCCGCCTCACGCCACGCTGCACCCATGCTCAATCCGCAACAACTGGCCGCCGTCGAACACTGCGACACGCCGCTCCTGGTGCTGGCCGGCGCCGGCTCGGGCAAGACCAGCGTGATCACCCAGAAGGTCGCGTACCTGATCCAGCGGCGGAAGCTCGCCGCGTCGAAGATCGCCGCGATCACCTTCACCAACAAGGCCGCGCGCGAGATGCGCGAGCGCGTGGGCAAGCTGGTGTCGACCGATGACGCCGCCGCGCTCACCGTCTGCACCTTCCACGCGCTGGGGCTGAAGTTCCTGCAGATCGAGCATGCGCGCGCCGGCCTGCGCCGCGGCTTCTCCGTGCTCGACGCGGACGACAGCGAGGGCATCGTGAAGGAGCTGGCGCCCAAGGGCGCCAAGCCCGACGTGCTGCACGGCCTGCGCAACCTGCTGGGTCGCGCCAAGAACGCGGGGCTGTCGCCGGGGGAGGCGCTGGCCGCCGCGCGCAGCCCGCGCGAGCTGGAGGCGGCGACGATCTACGAGATGTACCAGCAGCGCCTCGCCACCTTCAACGCGGTGGACTTCGACGACCTGATCCGGCTGCCGCTGCGCATCCTGGAAACCGACGAAGACTGCCGCAACGCGTGGCGCGAGCGGCTGCGCTACCTGCTGGTGGACGAATACCAGGACACCAACGACGCGCAGTACCGCCTGCTCAAGGCGCTGGTCGGCGAGCGCGGCGGCATCACCTGCGTGGGCGACGACGACCAGAGCATCTACGCATGGCGCGGCGCCAACCCCGAGAACATCGACCAGCTCGGCCGCGACTGGCCGAACCTGCGCGTGATCAAGCTGGAGCAGAACTACCGCTGCGGCAAGCGCATCCTGCGCGCGGCGAATGCGCTGATCGCCAACAATCCGCATGCGCACGAAAAGAAGCTGTGGAGCGAGCACCCGGAAGGCGCGCCGATCCGCGTGCTGGAATGCAAGGAAGCCGGGCACGAGGCCGAGAAGGTGGCCTCGATCGCCACCACCCTGGCCGAGAGGCACAAGGCGCGCTGGCACGATATCGCCATCCTCTACCGCGGCAACTTCCAGGCGCGGCCGCTGGAAATGGCGCTGCGCCTCGCGCGCATCCCGTATCACCTCACCGGCGCGCTTTCCTTCCTCGACCGCGCGGAGGTGAAGGATCTGCTCTGCTACCTGCGCCTGCTCGCCAACCCCAGCGACGACGCCGCCTTCCTCCGCGTGGTGAACGTGCCGAAGCGCGAGATCGGCGCCACCACGCTGGAAAAGCTCGGCCAGTTCGCGCAGTCGAAGCATTGCTCGCTGCTGGAAGCCACGCGCAGCGACGGCGTGCTGCGCCAGCTTTCCCCGCGCCCGGCCGCCGCGCTGGCCGCGTTCTCCGACCTGCTGGACGAACTGCGCAGCGCCTCGCTGCACGAGAGCGCGGCGGACCTGGTCGAGCGCATCCTGAAACGCACCGGCTACGCGGCCCAGCTTGCCGCCGCCACGCCGGACGCTTCCGTGCGCGAACGCAAGCTCGGCAACCTGCGCGAACTCACCGAATGGTTCCGCGCCATGCAGAAAGGCGACAGCGCCGGCGACCTCGCCGCCCAGCTCGCCCTGCTCAGCCACGCCGACCGCGACGACCCCGGCAACGCGGTGCGCATGATGACCCTGCACGCGGCCAAGGGCCTGGAATTCCGCTTCGTCTTCATCGTGGGCTGCGAGGACGGCACGCTGCCGCACGACGGCGCCATCGACGAGGGTCGCATCGACGAGGAACGCCGCCTGATGTACGTGGGCATCACCCGCGCCAAGGAGCTGCTGACCCTGTCCTGGTCGGCGAAGACGAAGCGCTACGGCGAGGTGCACGCGAACCAGCCCAGCCGCTTCCTGCAGGAACTTCCGCAGGCCGACCTGCACTGGCAGGGCAAGGACCCGGACGCGGACAAGGAGGCGGTGCGCGAGACCGCCGAATCGCACATGGCGCGGATCAAGGCCATGCTGGCCGCCCCTGGTTGACGGACCGGCGGTCGCCTTTCATTGTGTCGCCGGCGACCGGCCGCCTCTCCATCCCGGCGCCAGGGGACATTCCGTGATCGACTCGACCCGGGCTTACGCCAAGCTCGTCGCCGCCTTCGACCAGCACGACTGGCCGCGGGTGCAGCAGCGCGCGGCCCAACTGCTGAGCGCCGCACCGGACGACGCCCGCGTGCACTTCATGGCCGGCGTCGCCTGCATGGAGGCGCGGCAGGTGCAGCGCATGCCGAAGGCGCTGGAACACCTGCTGAAAGCCACCCACCTCGAACCGCGCCGCGCCGACTACGTCGCGCAGTACGCCAGGGCGCTGGCGCTGACCCGCCGGTTCCGCGAGGCGCGCCTGGTGGCCGACCGCGCGATGACCTTGTCGCCCGACGACGCCCAGGTACTGGACACGCTGGGCATGGTCTACCGGCAGGCGAACGCGCTGATGCAGTCGGCGAATGCGTTCCGCCGCGCCGTGGCGCTGGCGCCCGGGCATGCGATCGCCCACCTCAACCTCGCCTATTCGCTGAACGCATTGGGCGACGCCGAAGGGGCGGAGCACGAGCTGGAAGCCTGCATCCGGATCGAGCCGCGCCATTGGTACGCGCACCTGCTGCTGGCCCAGCTGCAGCGGCAGACAGGGGAGCACAACCACATCGCGCGCATGCGCGAACTGCTGCAGGCCCACGGCGAGGACCCCGGCGCGCAGCTGCTGCTCAACATCGCCCTGGGCAAGGAATGCGACGACCTCGCCGACTACCCCGCCGCGTTCGGGCACTACACGCGCGGCAACGCGGCCGGCCGGCGCATGCGCCCCTATGCCTCCGCGCGCGACGAGGCGATGTTCGACGCGCTGATCCGCGCGTTCCCCGCGGTCGACACCGAAGCGCCCGCGGGCGATCCCACGCACGAACCGATCTTCGTCATCGGCATGCCGCGCACCGGCACCACCTTGCTGGACCGCATCCTGTCCAGCCATCCCGACGTGCGCTCCGCCGGCGAGCTGCAGAACTTCCCCGCCCAGATGCAGCGCGCCTCCGGCTGCGCCACCGCCCTGCTGGGCGAAGCGGACCTCGCCGCGCGCACCCGCCACATCGACTGGCAGCAGCTGGGCGCGGCGTATCTCGCCAGCACGCGGCCGGTCAGCGGCGGGACGCCGCGCTTCATCGACAAGATGCCGCACAACTTCCTCTACGCCGGCTTCATCGCCCGCGCGCTGCCGAACGCGAAGATCGTCTGCCTGCGCCGCGACCCGCTGGACACCTGCGTCGGCAACTTCCGCCACCTGTTCGAGAACGAATCGGGCTTCTACGACTACTCCTTCAACCTCGACGACATCGGCCGCTACTACCTGCAGTTCGACCGCCTGATGGCGCACTGGCGCAAGGTGCTGCCCGGCCGCATCCTGGAACTGCCGTACGAATCGCTGGTGGAGAACACCGAAGCCGCCGCGCGCGACGTGCTGGCGTTCTGCGAACTCCCCTGGGACGACGCCTGCCTGCGCTCGGAAACCAACACCGCGCCGGTCAACACGCCGAACGCCTGGCAGGTGCGCACGCCGATCTACCAGCGCGCGATCGGCCACTGGCGCCACTACGAACCCCAACTGCGCGACCTGCGCTGGCTGCTGGCCAGCGCGGGCGTGGGCGTGGGCGTGGGCACGACAGCCTGAAACAGCCGGAATCATCAGCCAATGCAACGAAAAAGCCCGGGCTCCTCGTGGAGCCCGGGCCGAATTCCCGCAAGGGGACAGATCAGAACTTCTGGTTGTACTGCACGTAGATGTAACGGCCCAGATCCAGCATGGGGTCGAGGTAGGTCGAGCTGTTGTTGGAAACGTTGAAGGTAATGGGCGGGTGCTTGTTGAACATGTCGCGCATGCCCACGGCGACGCTGGCATTCCAGGGCAGGCTGTAGCGACCCTGGATGTCATTCATCACCACCGCACCGATGCGGTCGGCGCCCGTGCCATAACCCCAGTTCACGCTGTTGTAGTTCGGCATGTTGCAGTGGTCGGTGGAATCGAAGCACTGGTCGAGGAACGCACCGTAGTAGCGCAGGCCCCAGGTGGCGCCCCAATTGCCCAGCTTCCAGTCCACGCCAAGGTTGGCGCGCCAGCGCGGGTAGCTCCACTGGCCCGCATAGTTGATCGCCTGCGCACCCGGAGCGCTCTCCGTGGTGTATTCATGCAGGTAGTTGGCGTCCAGCGTCACCACGAACTGGCCGAAGGAGTACTGCGGCAGGCGGTAGTTCATGCCGAAGGTATACCCCGAAGTCTTCATCCAGCCCAGGTTCGCGGTACCTTCGTGCAACCCCACCACCTGGCCCTGCGCATCGCGGCCGAACTGGTTGCAGAACGCCTGCACCGCGTACTGGTAGCACTGCGTCAGCGTGTAGTCCGCGGAAATGCCCGTGACCACGTTGCGGATCAGGATGTCGTAGTAGTCCAGCGTGAAGTTCAGGCCTTCGACGTAGTGCGGGCTGTAGACCAAGCCCATCGTGCGAGTGATGCTGTGTTCGGGCTGCAGGGCGGTATTGCCAGTGTTAATCCAGAATGGCGTGGTGCTCTGGCTATCGCGGATCGTCACCGGCTGACCGGCCGTATCGAGCTGGTGGAAGCTGGTCGGCGACAGGCCGGCGGCGGCACAGTTCTTGGCCACCGTGGTGTTGCTCAGAAAACCAATATTGGGATTCGCGTCGCACGGGTCGGTGTAGTGGTCGAACGACTGCGAACCGCCGCCGTACAGGTCGCTGATCGTCGGCGCACGGAAGCCCTTGGCAAAGGTAGCGCGCACCTTCAGGTCATCGAACGGTACGTACTGCAGGCTAAACTTGTTGTTGGTGGTGCTGCCGAAGTTGCTGTAGTGCGAGTAGCGGCTGGCCACGTCGAACGACAGCTCCTTCACACCCGGCAGATCCTTCAGCACTGGGGCGCTGAACTCGACGTAGGCTTCGTTGAGGCTGTAGCCGCCCGAGGTCGGCCCGGACACCAGGTCTGTGGTGTAGCCCTGCGCCGCCATCGAGTCTGGGGTGTTGTAACCACTGATGTCGCGATGGTCGATGCCTGCCGCAAAGCTGAAGGTGCCCGCATTGAACGGCATATCGAACAGGCCGCCGGTGATGTTGGCGCTGAACTCCTTGTTGATGCTCTGCATGGTTTCCTGCTCGAGCGCATTGATGTATTTCAATGCAGCCGCCGTCGAGGCGCTCGGGCCGCCCAGGATATCGAACGGCACGCAGGAGCTCAGCGCGATCGGAGCAGCCGCCGTGCCGCACTGCACGACGCCTGCGGAGTTCAGGAAGGAGGGGCCGAGAGCGCTTTGCAGGTTCGGCAGGTTCAGGTTGCCCGAGAGTCGGGTGTTGACGTCGTACTTGTTGTAATCGAAGCCCACGTCCCAGTCCCAGGGGTTCTGGCCAACCATGAACTCGCCATTGAAGCCCGCGTCGAAGTGCAGGGATTTGCTGGACTCGTTGCTGGTGCGCGGCAGTTCGATGGTGCGCCGAACGACGTTCAGATCCGTGCCGGGAATCGGGTTGTAGTAGCTGTCGCCGCTCAACTTGACCATCGGATTGAGGCCCTCGACCAGTGCGGCCGAATTGAACGGATAACCCGCAACCTGCGTCGAGGAGTTGCGTTCGGCGTACATGCCCGTCGCGCTGAACGTGATGTTGTCGGTGATGTTGTAGGTGCCCCTGGTGAAGATCGACTTCAGCTGCGAGGGCAACTGCTCCATCATCTGCAGCGTCGGGTCGAAGCGGTCGTCCGTGGTCACGCCACCGTGGTAATTCGCCAGATTCCGCGAATCCGCACCCACGCCTTGACCATCCCAACTGCCCGTGTGATTGAGCACGTACGTCTTGCCGCCATTGCTGAAGCGACCCCACGGACCGGTGCCGCTCAGACCGAGCATGCCGAAATCCGGGCCGTACTGGAACCTGGTGAGGCGGCGCGACGAGGCCCAGACCGGCTCGGTCTTGTTGAACGTGGCCGCAAACACGAGGGACGACTTGTCCGTGGTGTTGCCCATCGTGAACGAATAGGCTTGCTGGCTGCCGTCGCCGACCTGCTGGTTGCGACCCATGGAACCATTGAACTCGGCACCCTGGTAACGATCCTTCAGGATGATGTTGACCACGCCGGCAATGGCGTCAGAGCCGTAGATGGCCGAAGCACCGTCCTTCAGCACGTCGATGTGGTCGATCAGCGAGGCCGGGATGGTCGACAGGTCGGTAAAGCCCTGCAGACTGGTCATCCAGCGCTTGCCGTTGACCAGCACCAGGGTGCGGTTCTCGCCGAGGTTGTAGAGGTTGATGTACTGGCCGCCCTGCTCGGTGTTGGCGAGCAGCACGGACGACTTGCTGAAGGTGGGCGCCCCGGCGATGGTGATGTTCTGCAGGATGTCGCCGACGGTGGTCAGGCCCGTCTTCTGGATGTCGGCCTGGGTGATGGTGAACACCGGTTGCGCGGTTTCCACATCGACGCCGCGGATGCGCGAACCAGTCACCGTGACAGCTTGCAGATTCTTGGCGTTGCCCGTATCCGGCGTTTGCTCGGCTTTCTGGTTCCGCTGCTGGCTGGACGGCGCCGCGCCGTGGGTGTCCTGCGCGTACGCAGAAACGGAACCAACCGCCATGGCCGCAACGATGGCCATAGCGAGTTTCGACTTGATCATGATCTTGGTGCTCCCCGTTAATATCCAATATTGAAATCCCGTCCTGGATCGAATATCGCGCTCCCGCATCGGCTTGTCCGATGCGGAAGTCCTCTGCACGATTCGACGGATTCAAGCCACGACTCAACGCCGCGGATTCAATACTTATCACGCACCTTAACGGGGAAACAACACTTTTCAGGCTTTTTTTCTGCAAAACTCGATAATCGAATTATCTTGCTGCATTAATCGCATTATCTTGTTAGATATAATCGTTATTTATTGCGTTGTGTCTTTTCTTGCGAGTAATCAAATCATCCGCTGCGCTTCCAGCTCGCCCTTGAGGTAGGCGTAGTAGATCGGCGCGGCGATCACGCCGGCCAGGCCGAAGGCGGCTTCCAGCAGCAGCATCGCGATCAGCAGTTCCCAGGCCCGCGCATGGATCTGCGCACCCACGATGCGGGCGTTGAGGAAGTATTCGAGCTTGTGGATCACGATCAGGAAGCCCAGCGCGGCGATGCCCACGCCCAGCGAAATGGACAGCGCGGCGATCGTGATGGCGGTGTTGGAAAACAGGTTGCCGACCACCGGCAGCAGCCCGACGATGAAGGTGACCGCCACCAGCGTCTTGGACAGCGGCACATGGATGCCCAGCAGCGGCAGGACGCCGAGCAGGAAGATCGCGGTGAGCGCGGTGTTGACCAGCGAGATCTTGATCTGCGCGAACACGATGTCGTGGAACGCCACGGCCAGCCGCTGGCAGCGCTGGCCCAGCGCCGCGGACAGCGGCCCCAGCTGGTGCGCCGGCCGCGTGCGGCTGAGCGCCACGATCGCGCCGAGCACCAGGCCGATCAGGATGTGCACGAACGCGCGCGCCGCCTCCTTGCCCGCGAGCTGCAGGGTCACCGCATGCTTTCGCGCCAGGTCGACCACGCCGTCGCGCAAGTCGTCCACGCTGTCGGGCAGATGGTCGACCAGCATCACCGGCAGTTGCTGGCGGGCCTTTTCCACCAGTGGCATCAGCTGCTGCTGCCACAGCAGTTCGGGATTGCCCAGCTCGCTGCGGAAGAAAGTGATCGCCCCGAGTATCAGCAGTATCAGCAGGCCCACCACCACCGCGCCCAGCACCGCCACCACCACCACCCGGGCGCGGTCGCCGGGGATGCGCCGCCCCAGCAGCGGCACCGCCGCCTGCACCAGCTCGTAGACCAGCAGGCCGGCCAGCAGCGCGGCGAGCAGGTGCAGGTGCAGCACCAGCCACAGCCCGACACCCGCGACCACGTAGCTGACGGTGCGGATGGCAGTGGACTCGGCGCGGGGCGCGACGGGCGTCGGATCGTTCATGCGGGTTCCGGCGATAACGGGGACGGCCGCCAGTCTGTCAGCCCGGCATGGCGGCAGCCAAGCCCGCCTGCCCTGTTCCGGATCGGCGCATGACCCGTACGGCCCGTCGCAACCGCCCGGCGGAGACTGCCCGGCGCTTTCATGTCACTGTCGTAAAATCCTGCAAGACTCGCGCACCCTTTCCGGAGACACCTGCCTCATGCGCCCACACCTGCCGCTGGTTCTGGCCCTGTCCGCCCTGCTCGCCGGCTGCGCCGCCGCACCGTCGCGCCCCGCGCCCACGCCTGCACCGGAAACGGCTCCGGCTCCGGCCCCGGTGGCCGCCGTCGCCGCCAACGACAATCTCAATGCCGTGGCGTGGACGCAGACCGCGATCGAGCACGACCTGATCTTCATCCAGACCTTCCGCGATGCCGAGGCGCGCCTGTTGCCGGCGCTGCGCGACCCGAAGTGGGACGCGCTGTCCAAGGAGGACCGCCAGGTCTCCGCCGCCGGCCTGCCGCCGGCCGTGGTGCTGGACATCGACGAAACGGTGCTGGACAACTCGCCCTACCAGGCCCGGCTGGTGAAGAGCGGCGGCCAGTACAACGAGGCCACCTGGGCCGAGTGGTGCAAGGAGGAAGCCGCCCGCGCCCTGCCGGGCGTGGTGGCCTTCACCCAGTTCGCCGCCAAGCACGGCATCGCGGTGATCTATCTCTCCAACCGCGCCAAGGACCTGGACACCGCCACCGTGGCGAACCTGCGCAAGCTGGGCCTGCCGGTGGCCGGCCCCGAGGCCTTCCTGGGCCTGGGCACCATCCTGCCCGGCTGCGAGCAGGTGGGCACCGAGAAGGGCTGCCGCCGCCAGCTGGTGAGCCGCAACTACCGCGTGCTGATGCAGTTCGGCGACCAGATCGGCGATTTCGTCGACGTCGTCGCGAACACGGCGGCGGGTCGCAAGCAGGCGGTCGCGAACTACATGGACTGGGTCGGCACGCGCTGGTTCGTGCTGCCCAACGCCACCTACGGCTCGTGGGAGCCGGCGCTGTTCAACAACGACTGGAGCGCGCCGCTGCCCGAGCAGCGCCGTCAAAAGCTGGAAGCGCTCCGGTATAACTGATTAAAAACATCGAGTTACAACGACAAACCAAAGTATTGCTTTAGATTTAACGGCCAAGTAATATTTGTCGCGCCTACCTGCTGCTGACCACCGTGTTCCCGCAGGCAAGGCCATTTCCCTTCCGGCCCAGCCGGATTACCCCGTGAGGCCAACGCCCGCGGGGTTTTCTTTGGGCGGTGCGTTCGCCTTCGGGCCGGCCCGTCAATCGCCACGCCATCCGCGACGACAGCGCCTGCAAATTTGTGCGCCCGACGCTTGTCCCTCCCTGCCGCGCCCCGTACCCTGACCCGTCGTCGCGCCGTCGGCGCCGCCCTCCCCGTATCGCGAGACCTGCCCATGCATTTCCGTCCCCTGCGCGCCCTGCTGCCCCTGCTCGCCGTGCTGGCGCTCGCCGCCTGCCACAACAAGGACGAAGCGTCCCAGGTCGGCGGCAGCACGCCGGAAGCGGCCGTGCAGGGCTCGATCGACCTGCTCAAGGCCGGCGACTTCAACGGCCTGTGGAAGCACGCGGTGCCGGCGGCCGACTACGCCACCTTGCGCGCGGACTGGAGCCGCCATTCCGCGGAGCAGCCGTCGGTCAACGCCGCGGACAAGGCGAAATTCGACGAGGCCGTGCACAAGCTCACCGCCCCGGACGCCGAGACCCAGCTCTACGCCGAACTGCAGCCCAAGCTGGTGCAGATGGAACAGCAGTACAAGGACCAGCTGCCGGTGCTGATCAGCGTGGGCGACGCCCTGCTGAAGAACGGCGTGGCGCAGAACCAGAACCTGGACACCGAGCAGAAGGCCCAGGCGAACCAGTTGCTGGACGTGGTGGTGCCGTGGGCGCAGCAGGCGCCGTGGTTCGACCAGGCCAAGGCGAAGCAGGCCGTGGGCGTGGTGGTGGCCGCCGCGCGCAAGCTGGACCTCAAGAGCCCGGAGCAGCTGCGCACGATGGACTTCGACACCGCGATGGCGAAGTACACCACCGGTTACGCGGGCCTCAAGCAGGTGCTGGCGATCTACGGCCTGCCGGTGGACGAGGCGCTGAACTCGGCCAGGCTCAGCACGCTGTCCAACAAGGACGGCCGCGCGGTGGTGAAGGTGGACTACACCCTGCTCGGCAAGCCGCTTTCCGCCGAATCGACCCTGGTGCAGCAGGACGGCCGCTGGTACAGCGAGGCGATGATCCGCAACGTGCGCGAGGCGCACGAGCGCCTGCAGCAGCCGGCCACCGCCGGCGACACGGTGCTGCCGGCCGGCGCCGGCTCCGTCGCCAGCCCCTGAGGATTCGCCGTCCCCGGCGCCGCGAACGGCGCCGGGACGAGGATGCGTTCTCCACACGCCCGGGCATGGTTTCAACGGGCAAGCCGATAGAATAGGCGGATGCAGAACATTTCCACCGCGGACACCCCCCGTCGCCGCACCCCCTGGTGGTTCCACCTGGCCGGGCAGCTGCTGCAACCCTGGGTGCGCATCCGCCGCGATCCGGCCGAACCCACCACCTTGCTCAAGGCCGGCGTGCCGGTGTGCTACGTGATCGAGCGCGACGGCTTTTCCGACGCGCTGATCCTCGACCGCGCCTGCCGCGAGGCCGGCCTGCCCGGCCCGTTGCAGCCGCTGGCCGGCACGCGCCGCAAGCGCTCGGTGTTCGCGCTGATGCGCCGCGACGGCTGGCTGTTCGGGCGCAAGCGCCACCGCTCGCCGAACGAGCCGCTGGGGCAGCTGGTGCATTCGCTGGAAGGCATGCCCGACCGCGACATCCAGATCGTGCCGGTGTCGATCTACGTGGGCCGCGCGCCGACCCGCGACTCCGGCTGGTTCAGCGTGCTGTTCTCCGAGAACTGGGTGATGGTGGGCCGCTTCAGCCGCCTGCTGGCGCTGCTGCTGAACGGCCGCGACACCGTGGTGCATTTCGCCACGCCGGTGTCGCTGCGCGAGGTGCTGGCCGAGTCCGGCGAGCTGCCGCCGCCGCGCTTCGCGCGCAAGCTGGCGCGCGTGCTGCGCACCCACTTCCGGCGCATCCGCGCCGCGGTGATCGGCCCCGACCTCTCGCACCGCCGCACCGTGGTGGACGACGTGCTGCGCGCCGAGCCGGTGCGCGCGGCGATCGCCGCCACCGCGGCCAAGGAGAAGATCAGCAAGGCCAAGGCCTGGCGCCAGGCGCAGAAGATGATGCTGGAGATCGCCGCCGACTACTCGCACCCGGTGGTGCGCTCAGTGTCGTTCCTGCTGTCCAACTTCTGGAACAAGCTGTACGACGGCATCGCGATGCACCACTTCGACAAGGCCCGCGCCGCCGCGCCGGGCTACGAGGTGGTGTACGTGCCCAGCCACCGCAGCCACACCGACTACCTGCTGCTGAGCTACCAGCTGCACATGTCCGGCGTGGTGCCGCCGCACATCGCCGCGGGCGTGAACCTCAACCTGCCGCTGATCGGCCCCATCCTGCGCCGCGGCGGCGCGTTCTTCATGCGCCGCACGTTCAAGGGCAACGCGATGTACTCGGTGATCTTCAACGAGTACATGGCGCAGCTGATCGACCGCGGCGTGCCGATGGAATACTTCATCGAGGGCGGCCGCTCGCGCACCGGCCGGCTGCTGGCGCCGCGCGCCGGCATGCTGGTGATGACGGTCCGCGCGTTCCTGCGCGCGCCGCGCCGGCCGGTGCTGTTCCAGCCGGTGTACGTCGGCTACGAGAAGCTGATGGAGGGCAAGAGCTACGCCGGCGAGCTCAGCGGCCAGCCCAAGGAGAAGGAATCCCTGATCGGCCTGCTCAAGGGCCTCAAGGTGCTGCGCCAGCGCTACGGCCACGTGGCGCTGAACTTCGGCGAGCCGATCGAGCTGACCCCGCTGCTGGACGCGGCCAGCGCCGACTGGCGCAGCGCCGGCGGCGACCCCGACACCCGCCCCGAATGGCTGAGCGGCGTGATCGACCGGCTGGCCGAGAAGATCCAGGTCAACGTCAACCGCGCTGCCGACGTCAACCCGATCAACCTGCTCGCGCTGACCCTGCTGGCCACGCCCAAGCACGCGATGGCCGAGGGCGACCTGCTGGCGCAGCTGGAGCTCACCAAGTCGCTGCTGCAGGAGCTGCCCTACTCCGACCGCATCACGCTGACCCCGATGGACCCGGCCGGCATCATCGCCTACGGCGAGCAGATGGGCTGGATCCGCCGCATCCGGCATCCGCTGGGCGACGTGCTGGACGTGGAAGGCGAGCAGGCGGTGCTGCTCAGCTACTTCCGCAACAACGTGCTGCACCTGATGGCGCTCGCTGCCTGGGTGGCCTGCTGCTTCCTCAACAACCGGCGCATGTCGCGCGCCTCGGTGCAGCGGCTGGGCCGCATCATCTATCCGTTCCTGCAGGGCGAACTGTTCCTGCCCTGGGACGAGGCGGGTTTCGGCGCGCAGCTGCAGGCCACCATCGACTTCTTCGTGCGCCGCGGCCTGCTCGAGGCCACCGGCGACGGCCGCATGCTGGAGCGCGGCCCCGGCCAGGAGGACGGCGCGTTCCAGCTCAAGGTGATCGCCCGCAGCCTGATCCAGGCGTTCGAGCGCTACTACATCGCGATCGCCGCGCTGGTGAAGCACGGCCCGCACACGCTCTCCAGCGGCGAGCTGGAAACCACCTGCACGCTCACCGCGCAGCGGCTGGCCCTGCTCAACGAGCTCAGCGCGCCGGAGTTCTTCGACAAGGCGCTGTTCCGCGGCTTCATCCAGAAACTGCGCGAGCGCCGCATCGTCTGGAACGACGACAACGGCAAGCTCGACTACGACAGCTCGCTGGAAGACATGGTGCGCGACGCGCGGGTGATCCTGTCGCGCGAGATGCGCCACTCCATCCTCAAGATCACGCCGGGCGGCGAACGCGATGCCGCCGCCGAGGAGGCGCTTCCCGAAGCCGCGACCGCGACCGCCGCATCGCCCGAACCGCCGGTGCAGGCCGCCGACGCCGGCGCGGAACTGCACCAGCGCCATGTGGCGGCCGAGCAGGCCAGCCACCAGGCCGCGCCGCCCCCCGCGGAGACCGCCGACGCCGACGCCACCACCGGCGAACAGGAAGGCACGCAGCGCGACCTGCCGCTGTAGCCGCCTGTTCCCACCCCTTCACCGGACCGCATGACGCCATGAACGAGCAGCCCACCACCCACTTCGGATACCGCGACGTGCCCGTCGCCGACAAGCAGAAGCTGGTCGGCCAGGTGTTCACCTCGGTCGCCCGCAACTACGACCTGATGAACGACCTGATGTCGTTCGGCATCCACCGGCTGTGGAAGCGCCACTTCGTGGCCGTCAGCGGCGTGCGCAAGGGCGACCGCGTGCTGGACCTCGCCGGCGGCACCGGCGACATCGCCGCCCTGCTGAAGCCGGTGGTGGGCGAGCAGGGCGAGGTCGTCGTCGGCGACATCAACGCCGCGATGCTCGGCGTGGGCCGCGACCGCCTCACCGACCGCGGCCTGGTCGGCGGCCTGCGCTGGGCGCAGCTCAACGCCGAATGCCTGCCCTTTCCCGACAACAGCTTCGATGCGGTGACCATGGCCTTCGGCCTGCGCAACGTCACCGACAAGGACAAGGCGCTGGCCGACATCTGCCGCGTGCTCAAGCCCGGCGGCCGCGCCCTGGTGCTGGAGTTCTCGCGCGTGCAGAGCGAGCTGTTCAACAAGCTCTACGACTTCCACTCGTTCAAGGTGCTGCCGAAGCTCGGCCGGCTGTTCGCCGGCGACGCCGACAGCTACCAGTACCTCGCCGAATCCATCCGCAAGCACCCGGACCAGGAAACGCTGAAGGGCATGATGGAGCGCGCCGGCTTCGGCCGGGTCGAGGTGCGCAACCTCAGCAACGGCATCGTGGCGATCCACCGGGCCTACAAGTTCTGAGGGACGACGCATGAGCCACGGCGCACAACAACTCGAACGGCTGAAGACGTTCTCCGACGGCGTGTTCGCGATCGCGATCACGCTGCTGGTGATCGAGGTGCATGTGCCGCGGCTGGACACGCTCGACGACGGCGCCTACCTCGCCGCGCTGGCGAACCTGCTGCCCAGCTTCATGGGCTTCATCCTGAGCTTCCTCGCCATCGGCGCGCTGTGGATCGCGCACCACCGGATGTTCGGCGTGCTGGCCGGCTACGAGCCCAGGCTGATGTGGCCGAACATGCTGCTGCTGATGGTGATCGCGTTCATGCCGTTCGCCACCGCGCTGATGAGCTCCAACCCGCTGGCGCGCGTGCCGGAGGTGTTCTACTCGTCCACCCTGCTGGCCGCCGGATTGCTGCAGCTGTGCCTGTTCCAGCTCGCGCTGCGGCCCGGGCGGATCCGCGACGGCGCGCCGCCGGAAGAGGTCAACGCGCTGCGCTGGCGCACGCTGGCGCTGCCCACGGCGGCCACCGCCGCCTTGCTGGCCGCGCCGCACATCCCGGGCAAGAACAACATCCTGCTGCTGGCCATCCCCTTGCTCGCCCGCATCTACGCCGCGGTCGGCCGCCGCCGCGCCCTGCGGCGGATGAACGCGGCCGTGCCCGACTGACGGCACGGTTGATCCAGATCAGTGGCCGGGCGCGGGGCCGGGCCTATGTTGGTGCTCCCTTTCCAGCGAGCACGCAGCGATGTCCTCCGACACGGTCTTCGAGCAGCACACCCATCTTTTCGACGCCCGCGGCGTGGCGCGGCGCTTCCGCCACTCGGCGATCTTCGGCGCGATCGGCGCGCTGCGCTCGGGCGAGACGATGCGCTTCGTCAACGACCACGACCCGATTCCGCTGATCGCCCAGCTGCGCGAGCGCCTCGGCGACCACCTCACCGTGACCTACCGCCAGCGCGACGCCGACGCGGTGGTGATCGACTTCGGCATCGTCGGCCTGCCGGAGGACTGATGCACCACCCGGCGTTCTTCGACGTCGCGCCACGCATCCTGGTGCGCGACCCGCTGGCCGAGCTGCTGGGCGCCGCCGAGGGCGGCCTGCTCGAATACCGCTACATCGACGCGGTGCGGCTGGCCGGCCACTCCTGTCCCACCGTGGCCGGCGCGTGGCTGACGGCGCGCGCAGCGCTGCGCGCCCTGTATCCCGACGAACCGGCCGAGCGCGGCGGCATTGCGGTGCGCATGCCGGCGCCGGCCAGCGAGGGCGTCACCGGCGTGATCGCGCAGGTACTCACCCTGGTCACCGGCGCCGCGGCCGACAACGGCTTCCACGGCATCCGCGGCCGCTACGCGCGGTACGGCCTGATGCACTTCGCGGATGCGCCGGACGGCCAGCCCATACGCTTCGACCGCCGCGACAACGGCACGGCGGTCGCGGTGGAACTGGATCTGGCCAGCGTGCCGCCCGCGCGGGAAACGCTGGCGCTGATGGGCGCGGCGATGCAGCCGGACGCCACCGCCGCGCAGCGCGCCGCGTTCGGCACGGCGTGGCAGGAACGCGTGCGCCGCCTGCTGCTGGAACACGCCGACGACCCCGCCGTGGTGCGCGTGCGGCTGCTGGCCTGAGCCCGCGACGCGCCCCGCGGCCGGCGGCTCAGGACGCGCGCAGATCCTGCAGCACGGCGCCCGCGCGACGCGCCTCCTCCTCGTGCTCCGGATCGCGCCAGGGCTCGGCCAGCGCCGCGGCGTACCACTCGCGCATCGCGGGCAGGTCGAGCAGGCGCTGCACGTAGGCCATCGCGGCAGCGCCCGGCTGCAGGCCGTAGCTCTGGATGCGGAAGGCCACCGGCGCGTAGAACGCATCCACCGCGGTGAAGGCCTTGCCGGCGAGGAAGGGCCCGCCGAAGCGCGCGAGTCCCTCGTTCCACAATTCGTCGATGCGCGCCACGTCCTTGCGCAGCGCCTCGGCGGGTGCATCGATGCGCACGCGGACGCCGCAGTTCATCGTGCAGGCGTTGCGCAGCGCGGAAAAGCCGGAATGCATCTCGGCGGCGGCGCAACGCGCCCACGCGCGGGCCTGGGCATCCGCCGGCCACACGCCGGGATGGCGCTCGGCCACGTATTCGGCGATCGCCAGCGAATCCCACACCACGGTGTCGCCGTCGCGCAGGCACGGCACCTTGCCGGTGGGCGAGAACGCGCGGAACGCGTCCCAGTTCACGCCGGCGCCGCCGACGAAGGGCACCAGCTTCTCGTCGAACGGAATGCCCAGCCCGCGCAGCAGCACCCACGGGCGCAGCGACCACGACGAGTAGTTCTTGTTGGCGATCCAGAGCTGGTACACGCGGCACTCCTTGTACGGGGGAGAAACGTTCAGGACGGCTTGCAGGCCTCGGCCAGCGCCACCGGCGCCGCAGGCGCAGGACGGCGTCGCGCATTCGCCAGCACCACGCCGGCTATCACCACGGCGCCGCCCGCCAGCACCATCGCACCCGGCACCTCGTGCAGCCACACCCAGCCGATCGCGATGGCGATCGGCGGCGACAGGTAGATGAAGCTGGACACGCGCGACGCGCTGGCGCGATGCACCGCGACGTTCCACGCGAGATAGCCCACGAAACTCGGCGCGATGCCCAGCCACAGCAGCGCGACGATGTGCGACCACGGCGCCGCCGCCAGCGCCTGCGACAGGCCGCTCGCGAACGGCAGGCAACCCAGCGTGCCGGCGAAGAAGGTGAAGGCGGTGACCGCCAGCGTGCCCGAACGCGCGAACAGCGGCTTCTGGCCCACGAAATAGATCGCCGAGGCCAGCACGCATACCAGCACCAGCAGCGCCTTCGGATCGGCCTCGACCTTCTGCCCGCTCGCCAGCACCACCAGCACCGTGCCCGCCAGCGCCACCGCGAGGCCGGCCCAGGTGCGCAGGCTCAGCCGCTCGCGCAGCCACAGCGCCGACACCGCCGCGGTGGCCGCGGGCACCAGGCAGATCAGGATCGCCGCGGTGCCGCTGGCGATGCGCGTTTCCGCCCAGTTGAGGCAGACGTGGTATGCGGTGAGGCCGATCAACCCCAGCACGAACAGCCGCGGCCAGTCGCGCAGCGCCGGCAGCGGCACGCGCTTCGCCGCCAGCAGCGCCGCGAAGCACAGCGAGCCGATCGCGAGACGCGCGAACGCCACTTCGCCCGGCGTGAACGAGGCCAGCGCGTAGGCGATCGCCGCATACGCCGACGACCAGGTGAGCAGGGCGACGGCGATGCAGACGAGGGCACGCGCGTCGAGGCGCTCGGTGGCGCTCATGGATGGGGATTCCGGCATGGGGAGAGCGCATCGTAGTCTTGCGGGCGAGATGGCGGAATAATGCATCGACGGGCCTGCGCAACGCTTCGCCTTCGATCGAAATGAAACAGGAGCCCATGGCTTTGGAATCGAAACCCGAATTGGACGCCAAAGACTGGCAACTGCTGGAAGCCCTGCAGCGCGACGCGCGCCTGGGCTACGCCGAACTGGGCCGCAAGGTGCGCCTGTCCGCACCCGCCGTGGCCGAGCGCGTGAAGCGGCTGGAGGAAGCCGGCGTGATCGCCGGCTACCGCGCCGTGGTGGAACCGAAGCGGCTGGGCTACCGCATCGAGGCGATGGTGCGACTGCGCTGCGACGGCGGCATCTGCGCGCGCATCGGCCCCATCGTCGCCGACATCCCCGAGGTGCTGGACTGCCGTCGCCTCGCCGGCGAGGACTCCGCGCTGCTGCGCGTGGTGGCGATGTCGATCGGCCATCTGGAAAGCGTGCTCGACCGCCTGCTGAAGATCCACGCCAGCGTCAGCACCACGACGCTGGTGGTGCTGCAGGCGCCGCACGCGAACCGCCCGCTCACCCGCACGATGTGGGAGGCGGCGCGAAAACTTCCGCTGGACTGAGCCGCGTCGGAAAAACCTCACCGTCCCGCGGCATGCGCGCGCGGCAGCCACGCCCGCGTCATGCAAGTAAGGTACTCATCCCGGAATCCCCATCCGCGCCCAGCGCATACTTCCTCCCCTGTTGCCGCAGAGCGAACCGCCATGACCGACAAACTGCCGCCCGTCCCCACCGCCGCCGATGCCGACGACGCGCCTGCCGATCCCGCCAGGCGCAAGCTGCTGGGCGGCATGGCGCTGGCCGGCGCCGCGCTGGCCGTGGGCGGCGGTCAGGTGGTCGCGGCCGATGGCGGCCATGCCCGCAGCGCCAGCGACCGCGCGCTGGACGCCGCGCTGCGCAAGCACATCCGCCACGTGGTGGTGATCTACGCCGAGAACCGCAGCTTCAACAACCTGTTCGGCGATTTCCCCGGGCTGGCGCAACCGCTGTCGGCGCTCGCGCCCGAGCAATACCGGCAACGCGACCGCGACGGCCGCGTGCTCGAAACCCTGCCGCCGATCTGGCACGGCCTGATCCCGCACAAGCAGGTGCTGTACGGCCGCGAGTACCAGATCGGCGAGGAGGCGATACACGGGCTGACCAACGCGCCGTTCGCGCTGGTCACGCCGGAGGGCGAACCGCTGCCGCAGGCGCTGGTCACGCGCGACCTCATCCACAGCTTCTACAACAACCAGCTGCAGATCAACGGCGGCAGGAACGACGGCTTCGTGGCCTGGGGCGACAGCGGCGCGCTGGTGATGGGGCGCTACGGCGACAGCGCGGACAAGCTCGCGCTATGGCAACTCGCGAAGCAGTTCACGCTGTGCGACAACTTCTTCATGGGCGCGTTCGGCGGCTCCTTCCTCAACCACCATTACCTGATCGCCGCGCAGGCGCCGTACTTCCCGCACGCCGACCAGGGCCCGGCGAAGTTCCAGATCACCGAGCTGGAAGGCGACGACCCCACCGGCATCCGCCCGAAGCTGGCCGAGGATTCGCCCGCCAGCGCGATGCAGGGCCGGCCGAAGTTCGCCTCGCGCATGGCGCTCACGCCCGACTTCTGGGCGGTGAACACCATGGGCCCGCCGTATGCGCCGGCCTTCACCGACGATCCGAAGAACCCGCTGCTGGCCGACCCCGCCGACCCCAGCACGCTGCCGCCGCAGTCGCACGCCACCATCGGCGACCGGCTCAGCGCGAAGGGCATCGACTGGGCGTGGTACGCCGGCGGCTGGCAGCTGGCGCTGGACGGCAAGGGCGTGCGCGGCACCCGCGACAGCTTTCCGTACGCGCCGAACTTCCAGATCCACCACCAGCCGTTCAACTACTTCGAGGCGTTCGCGCCCGGCACCCGCGCGCGCGCGCAGCACCTGCGCGACGGCGGCACCGGCAGCACCGCGGCCACCAGCCGCTTCATCGCCGACATCGAACGCGGCACGCTGCCGGCGGTGGCGTTCTACAAGCCCCAGGGCGACCTCAACATGCACGCGGGCTATTCCGATGTCTCCGCCGGCGACGCGCACATCGTGCAGATCATCGAGGCGCTGCAGAAGAGCCCGCTGTGGCCGCACACCATGGTGGTGATCACCGTGGACGAAAACGGCGGCTGGTGGGACCACGTGGCGCCGCCCAGGGGCGACCGCTGGGGGCCGGGCACGCGCATCCCCGCGCTGGTGGTCTCGCCGCACGCGAAGCGCGGCCACGTCGACCACACCGTCTACGACACCGGCTCGGTGCAGCGCTTCATCAACCGCCGTTTCGGGCTGGACCCGCTGCCCGGCATCGCGCTGCGCGACAAGGCCATGCGCGACGCCGGCGGACCGCCGCCCGGCGACCTCACCAACGCCCTGCAATTCGGTTGAACGCCATGCGCGAGCTGTATCCCGAGATCGAACCCTTCCGCACCCGCCGCCTCGCCGTCGATGCGCGGCACAGCCTGCACGTGGAGGAATGCGGCACGCCCGGCGCACTGCCGGTGCTGTTCCTGCACGGCGGCCCCGGCGCGGGCATCGCGCCCTACCATCGCCGCTTCTTCGATCCCGCGCGCTGGCATGTGGTGCTGTTCGACCAGCGCGGCGCGGGGCAATCGACGCCGTTCGCCGACCTCGTCGACAACACCACCGCACACCTGGTGGCCGACATCGAGGCGCTGCGCGAGGAACTCGGCATCGAGCGCTGGGTGGTGTTCGGCGGCTCGTGGGGCTCCACGCTGGCGCTGGCCTACGCCGAGGCGCATCCCGAGCGCGTGCTGGGCCTGGTGCTGCGCGGCATCTTCCTCGCCCGCGACGAGGAGCTGCGCTGGTTCAACGAGGTGGACGGCGGCGCGCGCTACATCTTCCCCGAACGCTGGGCGCGCTTCCGCGATTTCATTCCCGAGGTCGAGCGCGGCAACATGATCGAGGCGTACTGGCGCCGCCTCGACAGCAGCGACGAAACCCTGCGCCTCGCCGCCGCGCAGGCCTGGAGCGCCTACGAGGGCGGCAGCACCACGCTGCTGCACGATCCGGACGCCGACGGCGATTTCACGGAGCCGCACAAGGCGGTGAGCCTTGCACGACTGGAGGCGCACTACTTCCGCCACGGCATGTTCCTCGAACCGGACCAGCTGCTGCGCGACGTGGCGAAGCTGCGGCGCATTCCCGCCACCATCGTGCATGGCCGCTACGACATCATCTGCCCGGTGAAGACCGCCATCGACCTGCACACGGCGTGGCCGGAGGTGGAACTGCGCATCGTGCTGGCCGGCCACAGTGCGGCCGACCCGGCCATCGTCGATGCGCTGGTGCAGGCCACCGACAAGCTGGCGGATCGCTACGGCTGAGCGGGCGGCGTAGTCGCCGGCTTCTTCCGCCGACTGCCGCCCGCGCGCGCCGGCTTGCGGGCCATCGCAGCGCCATCGGCATCGCCGCTGGCGACGACCTTGCCGGCGGCGTGCTCCATCCACGTCAGCACGTCGGCATACGCGACGAAGTGCTGCAGGTATTCCGGCGAGACATCGCGCATCAGCGTCATGGCGCGGTAGGCGAGCACGCGGGAATGCAACGGGCCGGCATCCTCGGGCAGCGAATCCAGGCACTGCCGCAGCAGGCTGTCGATGCGGATGCGGCTCCACAGTTGCTGGAACTCGTCCAGCGCCGGCATGGGCGCGATGTCGGCGACGATGGTTTCGGCACGCGCGTGCACCATCGACACGGCTTGCGGCACGCCATCCAGCCGCGGGGCGTTGGCGAATTGCGCCAGCAGTTGCTGCATCGGGCTTTCGTCGACGTGGCGCGGCAGCGTGGCTTCAGACTGATCGGCGAGCAACCCGGCGTAGGCATCGGCCAGTTCCTGCAGGCGCGCATCCAGTTGCTTGCGCACCAGTCCGTCATGGCGCAGTGCGCGCCGCGCCATCGCGTCCATCAACACGAAGCGCAACGGATCGATGTGGTCGGCGCCCTGCTCGCGCCAGGCCGCCAGTCGCGCGTGGACGTCCATCTCAGTGCGCACCGGTCTTGCTGCGCGGGATCGGCGCGATTTCCACGCGGCGGTTCTTCGCACGGCCGGCGGCGCTGTCGTTGGAACTGACCGGCTGCTCGGCGCCGAACGCGGCGGCGAACACCGACGGGGCCGGCACGCCATCGGCGATCAGCGCGCGCGTCACGGTGAGCGCGCGCGCGGCGGACAGCTCCAGGTTGTCGGCGAAGCGCGCGTTGGCCACGCGCACCGGCTGGTTGTCGGTGAAGCCACTGACCATCAGGATCTCGTCGCGCGCCGAAAGATATCCGCGCAAGGGCGCGGCGAGGCTTTGCAGCAGGTCGCGGCCTTCCGGCTGCAACTGGTCGGAATTGAGCGCGAACAGCACGCTGCCGCTGATGCCGATGCGTCCATCGACCAGGGTCACGCGCCCGGCGGCCAAGGGCGCGGCCAGCGCCTGCTCCAGCGTCTTGAGGCGGGCGGCATCGGCCTGGCGCTGCTTCACTTCCTGGTCCAGCCGGTTGTGCAGCAACAGCTGGATGCCGATGACGCTGGCCAGGATCAGCACGAAGGCGCCCAGCAACACCGACATCAGGTCGCCGAACGCGGCCCAGGTGGTGGCGCCGGATTCGGCGCCGGGCTCGAACTCGATCTCGTCGCTCATGCGCCGGCGGGCTCGGCGTCGTTGCGCGCGCCGGCGAGCTGCTGCAGCTCGCCGATGATCTGCTTCTGCGAGAGCATGCTCAGCTCGATCACCTCGCGCGCCTGCGCCACGTAGTAGGCGAGCTGCTCGTCGCTGCGCGCCAGCGACTTGTCCAGCGCCGCCTCGATGCCTTGCAGGCGCTCGTTCAATGCCGCGGTGGACTGGCCGAACGACTGCACCGCGCCGCCGAACGCCTCGCCGAGGCTGGCCACTTCCACTGCGCTGCCGGTGACGTGGGCCGCGGCCGCGTCGAGCCGGCCGGCTTCGCTTTCCACCTGCGCGCTGAAGCGGCTACCGACGCGCTCCAGCAGATCGGCCGAGGTGGCGACCAGCGCGTCGATGGCGCCGCGCTGTTCGGTGGAGGCGTGATTGACCGCGTCGAGCAGGGTCTGCAGGGTTTCCAGCAGGCGGCCGCGTTCCTCCAGCATGGCGGTGTCGCGCACCATGCTGTCGGACAGCTTCTGCCGCAATTCGGCCACCACTTCGGCCGCGGCGCGCGGCGCCTCGGAGGCGGTGGCGACCAGCCGCGAAATCTCGGCCAGGGTGTCGCGTGCCTGCGCCTGCGCCTGTTCGCCCATCGCCTGCGCGGTCTTCTCCAGCGTGGCGCAAACCTGCTGCTGGTGCGCGGCCACCTGTTCGCTGCCCTGCTCCCAGCGCTGGCCGAACTCGCCGGTCAACGCGGCGAAGGCATCGCGCCATTCGGCAAGGCGCTCAGCATCGCGTGCTTCCAGCGCAGCCTGCAATTCGCCGTGCGAACGTTGCAGCGACTGGATCATCGCGTCGCTGCGCCCGGCGAAGGCCGACTGCAGATCGCCGTGCGATTGCTGCAGGCTGTCGATCAAGGCACGGGAGCGCTGGTCGAAACCGGCCGAGGCTGACGCCCACGCTTCTTCGTTGCGCCGCGCCAGCGCATCGTGCGCCTCGTGCTGGCGCGCGAGCGCGCCGTTCCACGCTTCGGCCGTGCGGGCCGTGTTGTCTTCCAGCCGCGCTGCCACGCCGTCCACCAGCGCGGTCGAGCGCTGCTCGAAGGTGGCGGCGAACTGCTGCAAGGCCTGCCGCAGATCGTCGGAGAGCGCCGCATTGCCGCGCTGCTGCTCGGCGACGGCGGCGCTCCAGCTTTCGCGGGCCGCACCAGCCGCGCCTTGCACGGTGCTGTCGAGGCCGTCGAGCTGCTTGCGCACGGCTTGTTCGATGGTGGCATGCAGACGATCGGACTGCGTGGCCAGGCCAGCCATGGTGCTGTCCACCACCGGCTGCAACGCGGCGCCGACGGCGTTGGCTTGCCGGGCGATGCCGTCGTGCAAGGCCTGCTGCAGCGTGGAAGCCAGTTGCGTGTACGCCGCTTCGGTGCGCTGGTGGAAGGCCTGCTGGCCTGCCTGCAGGCGTTCGCCCGCGGCCTGCTGCTGGCGTTCCAGCGTGTCGGCCAGCGTCTGCAGGCGATCCACCAGCACCGGCATCAGCGCGTTCTGTTCCTGCAGCAGGCGGAAGGTCTCGCGGCGCTGCGTCGATGGCGAACGATGAGCGAGGTGCGCGGCGATGCCGGCATCCAGTTGCTGCACGGCCAACGCGCGTTCGCGCCGCAGCAGCGCCGACAACAGGCCCAGCGCCGCCGAGGTCGCCACGCCGGCAATCGACGTGCCGAAGGCGAAGCCCAGGCCCTTCACCGGCGCGGCCAGCGAGCTGCGGATGGCGTCGAGATCGGTGGCGCTTTCCAGCGCGAGTCCGGTGCCGCGCAAGGTGGCCATCATGCCCAGCAGGGTGCCGAGCATGCCCAGCAGCACCAGCAGGCCCACGAGGTAGGGCGTCAACGCCGGCGCCGGCAGGCCCACGCGTTCGCCTTCGACGCGCAGCCGCACGCTGTTGCGCAGGCCGGGCTGCAATTGCGAGAGCCAGCCGCCGAGGTTGCCGGCCGCGTCGCCGATGGACGGCAGCGCGCGCAGCAGCGTGGCGGTGGCCTGGCGGTAACGCAGCAGTTCGAACGTGCCGGCGAGATAGCAGGCGGCGATCAAGGCGGCGACGGCGGCGGCCAGCGTGTGGTTGCCGAGGTAGCCGATGCCGATCCAGCACACGACCAGCAGGCCGGCAAGGAACACGACGGGGACGAGGAAATTTCTGTGCATGGTTACCGGGTGCGCAGCGCTGCAAGCAGGCCGTCGATGGGGTGAAAGCGAACCTCCAGCTCGGCCAGCAGCGCCATGCGCATGTCCTGGCGGAACCGCGCCAGCCAGGGGCCGGCGGCGGAGGCATCGTCCGGCGCATCGGCGCCGGTGGCATGGGGAGCGCCCGCTGTGCGCAGGCGCCTGTAGTGCTGACCAAGCAGAGCGGGCACGCGCGCCAGCAGCATCTGCTCGCGCGGGCTGAGCACGACCTCCATCACCGCGTCCACCTCGGCCAGCCGCGCCTTGGCGGGCGACTGGCGCGCGAGCGCGTCGCGCAGGCGGCCGCGCAGCTGGCCCGTGGCCGCCTGCATCGCGCGCTGCGCGGCCATGCAGTGCTGGCGATAGGGCTGGTAGTCGTCGTCGATGGTCGGGGCATCCTTGCGTGCGGGCGGGGCCGGATCGATGTCGGCATCGATGGATTGCCGCAGCACGCCGCGCAGGCGCGCGCATTCGGCGGCGTGGCCGTCCTCGCCCTCCGCATCGTCCTCGACGCCGGCAACACCGCCATCCAGCGCGCGCGACAGCACAAGGGCGCGGTTCCAGTCGAACCAGTCGGCCAGGCGCTCGGTGAGCACCGGCGGCGTGCGCGGCAGGTCGGCATCGCCGAAGCGTGCCAGCAGGCGGATGAACGCCGGGCCTGGTGCGGGCGTGCGGGGGGAAGCTTTCGCCATGAATCCGGAGCTGAAAATGGGCCATTTTACACGGCCCAACCGCCCGACCGTCCCCATCTGCGAGCCGGAAGCCGTACCGGTTCAGCAAGGCGCTCCGCAACGCTCGTGCAGCGCGAACCGGCCGCGCGGCCGTTCGCCGACGCCCCGCCTTCCGCCACGGGCCATGCGGGGGCCTCCGATGGCATACTCGCGGCTTTCCAGCATTCCCGGAGCTGCCGCATGCGCCTGCTTCCCTTCCTCGCCCTCGGCGCCCTGATGCTGCCGCTGGCCGCCCGCGCCAACGACCCGAACTCGTATGCCCAGCCCGACCAGGTGGTGGTGACGCATCTCAATTTGGACCTGAAGATCGACTTCCCGCACAAGCAGCTGGACGGCGTGGCCACGCTGAAGCTGGACTGGAAGAACCCGAAGGCGTCGGCGCTGGTGCTGGACACGCGCGACCTGAAGATCGGCTCCATCGCTGCGGTGGAGCCGAATGGCAAGACCAGCGCGCTGAAGTACGCGCTGGCGCCCGCCGACAAGGAGCTGGGCAGCAAGCTCACCATCGAGACGCCGAAGCATCCGGCGCAGGTGCGCATCACCTATGCCACCTCGCCCGATGCCTCCGGCCTGCAGTGGCTGCCGCCCGCGCAGACGGCAGACAAGAAGGCGCCCTTCATGTTCTCGCAGTCCGAGTCCATCCACGCGCGCTCCTGGGTGCCGCTGCAGGATTCGCCGGCGATCCGCTTCACCTACGACGCCCACGTCAGCGCGCCGAAGGACATCCGCGTGGTGATGAGCGCGCTCAACGACGCGAAGCATCCGCTGGACGGCAGCTTCCGCTTCGACCAGCCGCACCCGATTCCCTCCTACCTGCTGGCGATCGCCGCCGGCGACATCGCGGTGAAGGAAACCGGGCCGCGCTCGGCGGTGTATGCGGAACCCTCCGTCGTCGACGGCGCCGCGCGCGAGTTCGCCGACACCGAGAAGATGATCGACACCGCGGAATCGCTGTACGGCCCGTACCGCTGGGGCCGCTACGACCTGCTGGTGCTGCCGCCCTCCTTCCCTTACGGCGGCATGGAAAATCCGAACATGACCTTCGCCACGCCGACGATCATCGTGGGCGACAAGAGCCTGGTCAGCGTGATCTCGCACGAGCTGGCGCATTCCTGGTCCGGCAACCTGGTGACCAGCGCCTCGTGGCGCGACATCTGGCTCAACGAGGGCTTCACCACCTACGTGCAGGGCCGCATCACCGAGGCGCTGTACGGCAAGCGCCAGGCCGACGAAGAGGCGCTGCTGTCCGCGCGCGCACTGGAGAAATCCATCGGCCATATGCCGGCGAACTCGCAGAAGCTGGCGCCCGATCCGCGCGGCGTGGGTGCCGACGATGCGCTGTCCGACGTGGCCTACGACAAGGGCTCCTGGTTCCTGCGCACGCTGGAGCAGAAGTTCGGCCGCGAGCATTTCGACGCCTACCTCAAGGGCTATTTCGACCACTTCGCCTGGCACAGCATCACCACCGAGCAGATGCTGGCGTGGCTGAAGCCGAACCTGATCGAGAAGTACCCCGGCAAGATGAGCTGGGACGAAGTGCAGCAGTGGGTCTACGGCACCGGCATCCCCAAGGATGCGCCGCTGCCGGATTCGCCGCGCTTCGACATGATCGACAAGGAGCGCGGCGCCTTCCTCGCCGGCACCCTGCCCGCCGCCAAGCTGGACGCGAAGGACTGGAACACCCAGGAGTGGATGTACTTCCTCGACCGCCTGCCCGACGCGCCCAGGCTGGAGCAGATGCAGCAGCTCGACGCCGCCTGGCACCTCACCGGCACGCACAACGCCGAGATCGGCATGCGCTGGTACGTGCACGCGATCGCCGCCGGCGACAAGGCCGCATGGCCGGCCGCCGCCGAGCACATGACGCGCATCGGCCGGCTCTACCTCACCATGCCGGTGTACGGCGCCTTCGCGAAGACGCCCGACGGCCTCGCCTACGCACAGCAGGTCTACGCCAAGGCGAAGGACGGCTACCACCCGCTGACCCAGCAGGCGGTGGAGCGGCTGTTCGCCAAGGCCGGGGCGAAGGCGAAGCAGCCCGCCGCGAAAAACTGACGCAACCTGCCCCGCTCCCTTGCGCAGGGAGCGGGGCAGCCACCCTGCCGGAACCGACCCGATGCCCACCACCGACACCTCCACCCGCCCGCTGTGGCAGCGCATGCTGCTGCGCCGGCTGAAGTTCCTCGCCATCGTGGTCGTGGCGCTGGGCGTGCTGCTGGGCGGCAGCTACCTGTTCGCGCCGCAGTGGCTGTTCCGCGCCAACATCGCCCGCGAGGCGATGGCCGCGCACCTGGAAAAGCACACGGTGCAGGCCGGCGACACGACCTGGTCGTACTACGAAGGCGGCCAGGGGCCCACCATCGTGCTGCTGCACGGCTTCGCCGACGGCAAGGATGTGTGGCTGCCGCTGGCCAAGGAACTCACTCCGCACTTCCATCTCGTCATCCCCGACCTGCCGGGCTGGGGCGAGTCCTCGCGCGACATGCGCGCGAGCTACAACATCGACGCGCAGGCCGCGCGGCTGCAGAGCTTCGTGCAGACGCTGGGCCTCGGCCGCTTCCTGCTGGTGGGCCACTCGATGGGCGGCGCGGTCGCCGGCACCTACGCCGCCGAGCACCCCGAGCACGTGGGCGAGCTGGCCCTGCTCGACGCGTTCGGATTGAAGTTCGACGAGAACGACTTCGCCCGCGAGACGCTGGCGGGCAAGAACCCGTTCGTGTTCTCCGACCGCGCCGGTTTCTGGCATGCGGCGGACATGGTCTTCGAAAAACGCCCGACGATCCCAGGCCGCTTCGTCGACGTGCTGGTGGCGCGCAACGTGAAGGACCACGCCTTCATCGAGAAGGTGCTGGCCGAACTGCGCGAGCCCTCGCAATACCTCGCCGTGCAGAACCGTCTCGACCAGCTCACCATGCCGGTGCTCGGCCTGTGGTGCCACGACGACAAGGTCATCGACATCTCCGCGCTGGACGGCCTGCGCAACGGGCTCACCCACGCTCCGGCGATCAGCACCAGCACGCTCAATGGCTGCGGCCACATGCCGGAGCTGGAGAAGCCCGAGGAAACCGCGCGCATCCTCACCGCGTTCGCGCTGTCGCACTGAGCGCAGCGCCGTCCCGGAAGCCAGGCCCCGGCAGCCGACGCCTGGCGCTGTTCGGATTGTTGTGCCGGTTCGGCCCGCTGCCGGCAAGCGACGCTTCAGACGATCAAAGCAGGCCCGGAATCAACGCCCGGGTGGTGCGCATGTAATCCACGTAGCGACTGCCGAAGCGTTCGCGCATCCATGCTTCCTCGTGGCGCAGCTTGAACCAGAACGCGACCGCGGCCAGCGCCAGCACCAGCAGTCCGCGCCACTGGCCGAACACCAGCGCGGTGCCCAGCAGGCCAAGCAGGATGCCGGTGTAGATCGGATGCCGCACCCAGCGATACGGGCCGGCCACCACCAGCTCGTGGTCCTGCTTCAGCTGCACCGTGGCGCTCCAGTTGCGCCCCAGCGTGACGCGCGCCCAGCAGGCGAAGCCCAGGCCCGGAAGCAGCAGCGCCAGGCCCAGCCAGTGCCACGCCGCCGAGGGCGGCAGGAAGCGCAGCCACAACCACACCACGCCCGCGCCGGGCGGCCCCATGAACAGCAGGATCACGGCGAGCACCAGCGGCACCCGGTACACCAGCATCCCGCCCAGGCTGTCCACCCGCGCGGCGCGCTTGTTGCCCAGCGCGCCCACCGACCAGTACAGCAGCCAGGCCAGCCAGATCGCGGCGACGGCGATGGTCCAGGGAGAGGACACGGCGACGGTTTCCACGCGGACGATGCCGCCAGCATGCAACGTCGCCGCGCGATGATCGAGTGCGGGCGCCTACTCCGTTCAGCGAAACGCCACGCGGGCGCAGGCCGGAGCGCATGGATGCGCGACTGCGGGCGGCGGGCAGGCCAGCGGCCTGTTCCATCCCTGTCTCAGCGGCGGAGATTTCCCGCGGCTAGCATGCGCACGATATTCCGCTGACGGACTTCGGGGAGCGCACGATGCTGAACACTCTGGCGGTCGCGAACTATCGTTCGATCCGCTCGCTGGTCGTGCCGCTGGGGCGGCTCAACCTGGTTACCGGCGCGAACGGCAGCGGGAAGTCCAACCTCTACCGCGCGCTGCGGCTGCTGGCGGAATCGGCCGGCGGCGGCGTGGTGGGCGCGCTGGCCCGCGAAGGCGGCCTGTCTTCCGTGCTGTGGGCCGGCCCCGAACGCATCTCCGGGCGCATGCGCCGGGGCGAGGTGCCGGTCCAGGGCGTGGTCCGGCAACAGTCCGTGGGCCTGAAGCTGGGTTTCGCCGGCGAGGACTTCGGCTACGCCATGGACCTCGGCTTTCCGCCGCCACCGAACCGGCCCGCGTTCGCGCTGGACCCGGAGTTCAAGCGCGAGGCGATCTGGAGCGGCCCGTTCCTGCGCGCGTCCAACACGCTGGTCGACCGCCGCGGTCCGCTGGCGCGCGTGCGCGATGCGCGCGCCTGGCGGGTGGTGTCCGAGCATCTCGATGCGTTCGAGAGCCTGCTCACCCAGGTGGCCGATCCGGAGCGTGCGCCGGAGGCGCTGCGCGTGCGCGAGTCGATCCGGGCATGGCGCTTCTACGACCATTTCCGCTCGGATCGCGAGGCGCCGGCGCGGCAAGCCCACTGGGGCACGCGCACGGTGGTGCTGGGCCACGATGGCGCCGACCTCGCCGCGGCCTGGGAAACGATACGCGAGATCGGCGACCCGGCGGCGCTGGACGCCGCGGTGGAGGACGCGTTTCCCGGGGCGAAGGTGGACATCGCCGCGTACGACGGCCGCTTCACCCTGCTGTTTTCGCAGCACGGCCTGCTGCGGCCGCTTTCCGCGATGGAGCTGTCCGATGGAACGCTGCGCTACCTGCTGTGGATCGCCGCGCTGCACACGCCACGGCCGCCGCCGCTGATGGTGTTGAACGAGCCCGAGACCAGCCTGCATCCCGACCTGCTGCCCGCGCTGGCACGCCTCATCATCCACGCCGCCACGCGCAGCCAGGTGTGGGTGGTGTCGCATGCGTCGCGCCTGATCGCCGCGCTGGAGGCGGCTCCCGACTGCCGCACGATCACGCTGGAGAAGGACTTCAGCGAGACCCGCGTGGCGGGGCAGCGCGAGCTGGACGAACCGGCCTGGTATTGGCCGGAACGCTAGGCGCCGCCCGCCGCCGGAAGAATCCGCGCAGGCCGGTCGATTTGCCGCCGCCCCGTTCGTCGTTACCGCAAAGGCCAGGTGCCGGCGCGGCATCGCCACCATCGAGGAGAAAACCGTGAGCAGACAGGTATTCATCAACCTTCCGGTCGCCGACCTTTCGCGCTCGGTCGCGTTCTTCGCCGCGCTCGGCTTCGCACGGAATCCGCAGTTCAGCGACGACGCCGGCGCGTGCATCGTGGTCAGCGACACGATTTCGGTGATGCTGCTCACCCACGTCCGCTTCCGCGACTTCACGCCCAGGGCCGTGTGCGACACCAGCAAGGCGGTGGAGGTGCTGCTGTCGCTCAGCTGCGCCAGCCGCGAAGAAGTCGACAGCCTGGTCGCGAAGGCGATCGCCGCGGGCGGCTGGACCTACGACGAGCCGGAGGATTTCGGCTTCATGTACACGCACAGCTTCATCGACCCGGACGGCCACGGCTGGGGGCTGCTGCACATGAGTCCCGCGCCGGCGCCGTAGCGACCGGCGGCTCAGGCGTGGCCGGCCGGACCGGCACCGGTGATCTGGCGCTGCATGTGGTCGAGGTACTGGTCCAGCTCCGTCGCGTTCGCGAAGACCTCGTGCAGCGGCACCGCCTTCACGATGTCGAACACCTTGCGCACCTGCGGCTGCGGGTTGAGCAGCAGCGTGTTGCCGCCGCGGGCGCGCATGCTCTTGCGCACCATCGCGATGCTGCGCAGGCCGGCGCTGCTGATGTACTCCAGCGCGGACAGGTCCAGCACCACGGTGCCGCCTTCCGCCACGCGCGGCAGCACGTCCAGCATGGCCCGGTCGAAGTCGTTGAAGGTCTGGGCGTCGAGCCGGCCGTGCAGGTGCAGGGTCGTGCGCGCAGGGGATTCGCTTTCAGTGTTCAGGCTGAATGTCATGGCCGGATTCCGCAGGTGCAGGGTGGAGGAAGCGCAGCAGCAGGTGGTTGCCCTGCTCGTCGTGGCTGTAGCTGAGTTCGCTGGCCATGGCGCGTACCAGGTGGATGCCCAGGCCGCCGACCACGTCGGCGTCGGCCAGGTCGCCGGTGAGGTTGGGCGCCGGCGCCTGCAACGGATCGAACGGGCGGCCGTCGTGGTGCAGCTCGACCACCACCGCATCCTCGACCCGGCGCAGGTGCAGGCCGATCCGGTGCTGCAGACCGTCGTCGCGGCCGTGCTCCACCATGTTGACCATGAGTTCCTCCAGCACCAGGCGGATGTCCTCGCGCACCGCGGGCAACACGCCCTGGGCGCGCAGCGAGGCCTCGCAACGCTCCAGCGTGGCGAATACCTCGTCCATCGACGCCTCGATCGTCAGGTCCAGCATGTGCGCGTTCCCGTCGGCCAGCGCATGATGCCAGTTCAGCGCGAGGACGGTGATGTCGTCGGCCTGTGCGGCGCCGGCGGCGAAGCGGTCGACCTCGGCCAGCAACCCGTCCGCCAGTTCGGCGGAGGCGCATGACGCAGCCTGTCGCAGGCAGGCGAGCAGGCGTTCGACGCCGAACATCTGCCCGTCCGTGTCGCTCGCCTCGGTGATGCCGTCGGTGTAGAGCATCAGGGTCTGGCCGGGCTGCAGCCACAGCGTGCGGGCGGGATAGCGCGCGTCCTCGTCCAGCCCCAGCGCGGCGCCGGTCTCCAGCTCGAGCAGCCGCGCGCCGTCCGCGTCGCACAGCACGGGCGGTTCGTGGCCGGCGCTGGACATCACCAGCTCGCCGGTGGACGTGTCGAGCATGCCGCAGGACAGGCTCACGAACATGCAGTTCTCGTTGTGGCGGCACAGTTCGAGATTGAGCATGGCGAGCAGGTGCTGCGGCGAGCGAGCGCGGGGCGCGAGCGCCTTCGCCAGCGTGATCGTGCGCGCCATGAACAGCGCCGCGGGAATGCCCTTGTCGGACACGTCGCCCACCATCACGCAGAAGCGCCGTTCGCCCAGCATGAAGTAGCTGTAGAGGTCGCCGCCCACCGCGCGCGCCGGCCGCAGCAGCGCGCGCAGCTCGAAATTCTCGCAGCGGGCGTCGATGTAGTGCTCGCCCGGCAGCAGCGCGGTCTGGATCTGGTGCGCGATGTCCAGCTCGCTGGCCAGGCGCTGCTGTTCCTTCGCGTTGCGCGTCAGCTCCGCGATGTGCAGCGCCAGCTCCCTGCGCATGCGGTCGAACGCGTGCGTCAGCCGGCCGACTTCGTCGGGGAAGCGCGCGCGCGGCAATTCGAACGCAAGCGCGCCGCGCGCCACCTGCTCGGCGCGCGTGGCCAGCGTGCCCAGCGGGGCGAGCGTGCGGCGCGTCGCCAGCAGCGTGATCGCCGCCACCGCCAGCAACGCGAGCAGCCCCAGCAGCAGCACGCGCATGAACGCCTGGCGCACCCCGGCGTAGATCATGGCCTCCGGCATGGCCAGGCCAAAACTCCAGTGCGTGCCTTCGACGGGAAACAGGTAGATCCACACCGGCTTGCCGCCGGCCTGCGGATTCTGAGCGATCGCCAGCCGCACGCGGGCGGTGCCCGGTTGCGCCAGCGCACGCAGCAGCGCGGGATCGCCGCGCTGGCCGACCATGGCGGGATTGTCGTGCGCGAGATAGGCGCCGCCCTCGTCCAGCACGAACGCGTAGGCGCCCGGAGGTTTGCGCAACTCCCCGAGTATGAGGTTGAGCCAGTCCAGCGAGACGTCGGCGTTGATCAGGCCGATGGCCTGGCCGTCGCGCTGGATCACGGCCGAGTAATTGACCAGCTCGCGCCTGCGCGACAGCGAATGGAAGTGCCGCTGCCAGCAACCTTGCGCGCAGTGCAGCCCCACGCGGAACCAGTTCGCCTCCCAGTACGGCTTGGGGTCCTTGCGCATGTCGCGCCAGCCCAGCGAACCGTCGTCCTGCCGATTGACGAAGGGCGACTCCGGCGGGTTGTCCGCCGCGGGCACGAAGGCCGCCGCCAGCCCCGACAGGTCGGTGTTGCGCGCGAGCGCGTCGCGCAACAAGGCCTCGGCATCGCCCGAGCGCGTCGCCATCGCGGTGGCCAGCGTCCGCGAGGTGTCGGCCACGCGGGCCAGCCGCTGTTCGATGCGCGCGCCCGCCTCGCCCGCCAGCGCCGTGGCTTCGCCGTGCGCCTGCCGCAGGATCTCTCCGCTCACCAGGTAGAACAGCAGGCCGCCGGCGATCGCGAGCACCACCAGGGAGCCGGCAAGCACCCACAACGACAGCCGCGAAGCGATGCTTCGGAACAACATGGCGCGTCCCCCTGCAGACCCCGCCATTCAGCCACGCGCGATCCCGTCCCGGCAAGCACGTGGCAAGGCTGTTTGTGCGCTGCGTCTCGCTTGGGCGCGCGGTGCTGCGGCCGGCTTGCAACGCCCTTGAAACAACACGCGCAGGCGGGTGGGACGGCAGTGCTGCCACGCCGCTCAGCCGGCGCGGTTTCAATCCGCGACGTCGGCCACCAACCGGTCGAGTTCCGCCTTCAGCGTGGCGCCGTTGACGCGCAGCCAGTCGCGCTGTTCGCCCCACTCGGGCAGCAGCTGGCTCACCTGCGCCCAGAAGCGCGGCGCGTGGCTGCGCACGCGCAGGTGGCAGAGTTCGTGCACCAGCACGTAGCGCAGCGCGGCGGGCGGGGCGAGCGCGAGCGCGAGATCGAGGTTGATGCGATCGCGGGTGTCGAGGCTGCCCCACAGGCTTTTCATCGGGCGCACCTTGAGCGCGGTGGGCGCGAGGCCCAGCTGCGGCACGTAGAACGCGAGCCAGCGCGAGACGTCGCGGCGGATCAGCGATTCCAGGTGCGAGGCGAGCAGGCCGCGCGCCACCGGCAGCGCGCGGGTGTGCGGGCGCGGGATCACCAGGGTGAGGCCGTCGGGTTGCGCCTCGATCTTCGGATAGGCGCCCTCGGCCCAGTCCAGCGTGGCCAGCTCGCCGCGCAGCGGCAGCGTGGTGGCGTGGCCGACGCGCAGCGGGGGCAGCGGCTTCACGATCAGGTTGAGTTCGTCGAGCTTCTGTTCCAGCCAGTCGGCGTGGTGGCGCAGGAAGGCGCTGACCTGGGCCGGATGGGTGCCGTCGGGGTAGGTCACGCGCGCGCCCTTGGGCGTGACGGTGAGGCGCAGCCGGCGCGCACGCGGGTGGGCGGCCTTGAGCACGCGGATGATGTTGCCGCCTGCGGTCGCCAGTTCCAACCAGTCGCCTTCGAGATGCTGCGCCATGATCCTGCTGCCTGCCCAACCGGTGACAGGCCGTCGGTCGGCCTGCCCGGACGGACAGTATGCGGGGAGACCCTTACCCCTGTGCAAGGGCCGTGAATGGCAGGGCCGCCAGGCCTTGCCCGGCGCCAGTCTCAGCCGTCGGCGGGACGAGGAAGGCCGAACCATTCCTCCAGTTTGGCCAGCAGGCGCTCCAGTTCCAGGGTGAGCAGGGCGAAGCCGGCGTCGGCTTCGGCGGACGCGTCCTCGAAGCTGTCGCCAAGCTCGTCCATCACCACGTCGAGGAACTTCAGCTTGCGCACGATCAGGTCTTCGCCCAGCACGAAGCTGATGCGGTCGTCGAACACCAGGCCGAGCTGGAACACCTGCTTGCCGTTGCGCAGGTGCTCCTTCACCTCGTCGGCATCCAGATCCTGCCGGCGGCACTTCGCGATGGCGCCGGTGGCGGTGGCGGGATCGCGCAGCTCGCACTCGTCGCCCAGCGCGAGGCCGGCGGGCAGGCCGCCGGTGGCGAGCCAGTCGGTCATCAGCACGCGCGGGCCTTCCTCCGGCGCCAGCGGCACGGCGGGAAAGCTGCCCAGCGCCTCGCGGATCTGGCTGAGCGCGTTCTCCGCGCTCTTGCGGCTGGAGGTGTCCAGCACCAGCCAGCCATGTTTCTGATCGACGTAGGCGGACATGCGCGAACTGCGCACGAAGGCGCGCGGCAGCAGCTCGGTGAGCAGGTCTTCCTTGATGCGCTTGCGCTCGCGCCCGCCCACCTTGCGGCCTTCCTCCTCGGCGATCTTGCGCACCTTGCGCTGCAGTTCGTCGTTGACCACCGCGGCGGGCAGCAGCTTGTCCTCGCCGCCCACGGTGAGCCAGGTGCAGTGCTTCACCGCGTGGGTGAGCGGCGCATCCTCGCCGCGGCCGACCGGCGGCACGAAACCCTTGGTGAACATCTCCAGCGGGCCGCAGGGGCGCAGGCGGTGTTCGCCCAGCACCTCGTCCAGGCGCTTGAGGTCGTCGGCGACGGCGGGGGAAAAGCGGAACAGGGTGAGGTTGCGGAAGAACATGGGACATCCAGTGAAAACGCGACGAAAACGCAGTCCGCACTGAGCACGGGCCCGAAGGGCCGGAGTCGAAACATGGGGACGTTTCGACTCCGCCCGCTGCGCGGGCTGCGCTCAACGCGAACGGCTTGGGGTGCCAGGCAGGGCGATCAGCGGCAGACGGCGGCGACCGCCCTGGTCACGTAGTCGATATTGCCGGTGTTGAGCGCGGCCACGCAAATGCGGCCGCTGGAGAGCGCGTAGATCGCGAACTCGTCGCGCAGGCGGTCCACCTGGGCCTTGCCGAGGCCCGAGTAGGAGAACATGCCGGCCTGCTTGTTGATGAAGCCGAAGTCCGGTGCGCCCAGCGCGGCGAGCTGGTCGACGAACGCCCCGCGCATGGTGTGGATGCGGTCGCGCATCGCGCCCAGTTCCTGCTCCCACAGGGCGCGCAGCTCGACGCTGCCCAGCACGCCCGCCACCAGCCTGGCGCCGTGGGTGGCGGGGCTGGAGTAGTTCGCACGTATGGTGGTCTTGATCTTCGACAGCAGGCGCGCGGCCTCGTCGCGGTCGGCGCCCACGAAGCTCAGCGCGCCCACGCGCTCGCCATACAGCGAGAACGACTTGGAATAGGAATTCGCCACCACGAACGCGGGAATGCCCGAGTCGGCCAGCAGGCGCACGGCGGTGGCGTCTTCGGTCGCGCTCTTGTCGAAGCCCTGGTAGGCCATGTCGACGAAGGGCAGCAGGCCGCGGTCCTTCAGCAGCGCCACCACCTGCGCCCACTGCGCGGCGTCCAGGTCCACGCCGGTGGGGTTGTGGCAGCAGGCGTGCAGCAGCACCACGGTGCCCGGCTCCAGCTTGCCGAGATCGGCCAGCATGCCGGCGAAGTCCAGGCCGTGGCTGGCGTCGTCGTAGTAGCGGTAGTCGACCAGCTGGAAGCCGGCGGTGCGGAACACCACGTGGTGGTTGCCCCAGCTCGGGTTGCTGATCGCCAGCTTCGCGTTCGCGCCCAGCACCTGCTTCAGCAGGTCCGCGCCCACGCGCAGCGCGCCGCTGCCGCCGATGGTCTGCGCGGTGGCGACGCGGCCCGCCTCGAGGATGGGCGCGCCGGCGCCGAACAGCAGCTGCTGCGTCTCGCGGTTGTACGCGGGCAGGCCGTCGATCGGCAGGTAGCTGTGCGCCAGGTTGTCGCGTGCCAGCGCCTGCTCCACCTGGCGCACCGCGTCCAGCACCGGCACCTTGCCCTGGTCGTCCACGTAGATGCCCACGCCCAGGTTCACCTTCTCCTTGCGCGGATCGGCGACGTACTTCTCGGTGAGGCCGAGGATGGGATCGCCCGGGGCCATTTCAACGGATGCAAAGATGGACACGTGATTTCTCGCTGCTGGTCGGATGTAAGTATGGACGTCCATACGGACGAACGGGCCATGATGTCACGAATCGCCGGCGCCTGCGGCCAGCCCCTCGAAATCGAACAGCCTGCGGTCGGCCAGCTGCGAGGGCGCCACATTGCCCAGCGCGCGGAACATCGTCTCGCTGCGGCCGGGGTGCTCGCGCTCCCACTCGTCCAGCATGCGCCGCACCTGCTTGCGCTGCAGGTTCTCCTGCGAGCCGCACAGGTTGCACGGAATGATGGGGAATTCCTTCAACGCCGCGTATTCGGCGATCTCGCTCTCGCGGCAGTAGGCCAGCGGGCGGATCACCACGTGGCGGCCGTCGTCCGAGCGCAGCTTGGGCGGCATCGCCTTCAGGCTGGCCTGGTGGAACAGGTTGAGGAAGAACGTGGCGAGGATGTCGTCGCGGTGGTGGCCCAGCGCGATCTTGCCGACGCCGTTCGCCGCCGCCCAGGTGTACAGCGCGCCGCGGCGCAGCCGCGAGCACAGGCTGCACATGGTCTTGCCTTCGGGGATCACCCGGGCGACCGTGCTGTAGGTGTCCTGCTCGATGATGTGGAACGGCACGCCGCGCGACTTCAGGTATTGCGGCAATACGTGCTCCGGGAAGCCCGGCTGCTTCTGGTCCAGGTTCACCGCGATCAGCTCGAAGCGCACCGGCGCCTTCGCCTGCAGTTGCAGCAGCACGTCCAGCAGGGTGTAGGAATCCTTGCCGCCGGACAGGCACACCATCACCTTGTCGCCGCCCTCGATCATGCGGAAATCGGTGATCGCCCTGCCGGCCTGGTGGCGCAGCCGGGTGGCGAGCCGCTCGGTCTCGGCGGCGGGCGTGGAAACGGTTTCGGGCAGCGCGGACATGACGGCAACGGCGGGGTCGGAACGCGCATTGTACCCTCTGCTCCACCCGCTTCCGGCGGCGTTACACTACCGGGCAACATCCGCGCCGCCGCCCATCGCCATGCAGGTAAAGGATCACGCCGAAACCGCCCAGTTGCTTGCCGAACTCCGGCTGGAGCATCGCGACCTGGACACCGCCATCACCCAGCTGGCCAGCGCGATCGGCCGCGACGAGCTGCAGCTCACCCGGCTCAAGAAACGCAAGCTGCTGCTGAAGGACCACATCGCGCGGCTGGAAAGCAAGCTGATCCCCGACCTCGACGCCTGAGCCCCCGCCGCATGCCCTTTGCCCGCCCTGTCCTGCTGCGCGACACGCACGTCGCGCTGGAACCGCTCACCCTCGACCACGCCCCCGCGCTGGAAGCGGCCGCCGCCGACGGCGAACTGTGGAAACTGTGGTTCACCAGCGCACCCGCACCCGGCATGGCCCGCGACTATGTGGAACATGCCCTGGCCGGCCAGCGCGCCGGCAGCATGCTGCCGTTCGCGGTGCGCGAACTCGGCAGCGGTGAAATCGTCGGCACCACGCGCTACTACGACCTGGTGCCCGAGCTGCCGCGGCTGGCGATCGGCTACACCTGGTACGCGCGGCGCTGGCAGAAGAGCCACCTCAACACCGCCTGCAAGCGCCTGCTGCTGGCGCACGCGTTCGATGCGCTGGGCTGCGCGGCGGTGGTGTTCCACACCGACCACCGCAACCTCGATTCGCAGCGTGCGATCGAGCGCCTGGGCGCGCACCGCGACGGCGTGCTGCGCAACGACAAGCGCCGCCCCGACGGCAGCCTGCGCGACACCGTGTGCTACTCCATCCTCGACCGCGAATGGCCGGACGTCAGCCGCTGGCTGGAACTGCGCCTGCAGCGGCTCGGCGCCTGACGCACCGCGCTACAGCAGGCGGTTGACCAGCCGGTCCAGCCGCACCCGGCTCAGCCGGCGCAGCAGCCGCCGCACTTCCGGCGGGTAGTGCCGCGGGCTTTCCAGCGCGTGGTAGTCGGCCAGCCGCGTGGCGTGACGGCGCAGCTCCGCCCATTCCGCCTCGTGCATCGCACGCAGGCGCTGCGCGCGGTCGCGCAGCAGCAGGCCGTTCTCCAGGTCCAGCGCCCAGGCGCGCGGGTTGAGGTTGTGGCCGGTGAGCAGCGCCGCGTCGCCGTCGACGAACAAGCCCTTCAGGTGATAGCTGTTGTCGCCGTCGCGCCACAACCACAGGTTGAGCTGGCCGCTGGCGAGCTGGCCCGCATGCGCGCGGGCGAAGCGGCGCAGGTTGTTCTCGTACAGGTAGGGCAGCAGCCCTATCGTGGTGAACGGCTGCCCGGGGGGAATGTAGAAATCGTTGGCGGTCTTGTCGCCCACCATGATGTCGATGCGGCAGCCGCGCCGCAGCGCCACGCCCACCGCCGCCCGCACCGGCCGCGGCAGGTTGAAGTACGGCGTGAGCAGGATCACCCGTTCGCGCGCCTCGCCCAGCAACGCCAGCACCGTCTCGTTGAGCTGGTTGTCGTTGCGGCCCAGGCCCAGCAGCGGCGTCACCACCACCTCGTCCGCGCCGGCCACGGGCGCGGCCGGCGCGGCGTAGCGCGCCTTCTGCAGGTGCTGGCGGAACGCGTGGATCGCCGGCAGCAGCGCGCGCGTGGACGGCAGCCCGGCGGCGTCCAGCCGCTGCACCGCGCCGTTGCCGCGGAAGTGCTCGCGCACGAAGTCCGCCATGGCGTCGGCCAGCGCGGGATCGCGCAGCCGGTGGTAGCGGTCGAGCCGGTAGCGACCGTGCTTCGCCAGGTACACGTCGTTGAGGCTGGCGCCGCTGTACAGCACCGTGTCGTCGAACACCGAGCCCTTGAGGTGCAGCACGCCGAACAGCTCGCGGGTGCGCACCGGCACGCCCCATATGCGCACGCCGCCGCCGCGGCGCGCGTACTCCCGGTACATCGCCGCGTTGCCGTCGCACTGCTGCCTGCCGATCAGGCCGCGCCGGGCGCGGTGCCAGTCCACGTACACGTCGATACTGAGCTGCGGATTCCGCGCCTGCGCCGCGTACAGCGCATCCATCACCTCGCGGCCGCCGTCGTCGTCCTGCAGGTACAGCGCGACGATCACGATGCGCCGCGTGGCCAGCGCGATCTGTTCCAGCAAGGCCTGCCGGAACGCGTCCGGCCCGCACAGCGCGGTCACCGCGGCGGCCGGCAGCACGAAGCCCGGCAACGTCTCCAGCCATGCCGCGGCGCGCGGCCGGCGCAGGGGCGAAACCAGGCGGCGGGCGATCCGCCGTGGCGCGTCGATCAGCGTATTCATGCGCCAGAGGATAACGAAAGCGGGAAAGCCTGCCCCGCTTCGGCGCCTCAGGGGCGGAGGCTTGCCTGTCGCGCGGCATCGTCCCGGAAACCGCCGCCCAGCGCTTCCACCATGCGCACCGCCAGCTCGGCCTGCCGGCTCTGCAGCACGGCATCGTTCTGCTCGGCGGTGAGCAGCAGGCGGCGGGCGACCAGGGTATCCAGCTCCGTGCCCAGGCCGGCCCGGTAGCCGATCTGCGCGTTCTCGCAGGCGCGCCGGGCGTTCTGCAGCACGCCTTGCTGGGCCTGCAACTGGCTCTGCACCGCGCGCGACAGGCTGAGCAGGTCGGCCACCTGGTTCACCGCGTGCACCAGGGTCTGGTTGTAGCCGGCCACCGACTCGTCGTACAGCGCATCGCGGGCGCCCAGGCCGGCGCGCAGGCGCTTGCCGTCGAACAGCGGCAGCGACAGCGCGGGGCCCACGCTGTAGGTGCGTGCGGGCAGCTGGAACAGCGGCACGTTGTCGCCCACCGCGAGGAATCCGGCCATCGCACCGAGGCTGACGTTGGGCATGAACCGCGCCTTCGCCGCCTTGATGTCCTGCGCGGCGGCCTCCACGCGCCAGCGCGCGGCAACGAGGTCGGGACGGCGGCCGAGCAGGTTGGCGGTGAGGTCGGGCGGGATCGCCATCGGCACCGGCCGGGGCGCGGCCGGCGGCGCGATCTGCAGGCCGCGATCCGGCCCCTTGCCCAGCAGCACGGCGAGAGTGATGCGCGCGCTGTCGATGGCTGCGTCGGCGGCAGCCAGGTGTTGCTGCGCGATGCCGGCTTCGGCGCGCGCCAGCAGCAGCTTGTCCGGCAGACCCATGCCGCTGGCGACCAGGGTGCGGGTCAGCGCGGCGATGCGGTTCGAGCGTTCCACGTCGCGCTGCGCGATATCGCGCAGCACGAAGGCCTGGCGCAGCTGGATCCACGCCAGCGCCACGTTCGCCGACAACTGGATGCGCGCTGCGCGGCGATCCACTTCCGCGGCGCGGCTGCGTCCCAGCGCGGCTTCCCAGGCGGCACGCTGGCCGCCCCACAGGTCCAGGTTCCACGAGAAATCCACGTGGGCGCTCTGCATCCACGCGAACGTGCCCACCGCCTCCGGCAGCACCAGCCCGACTTCCTTCTCGGAAAGCCGCGCGCCAGTGGCGGCGTAGCCGGCCTCCACGGTGGGTTCGCGGGCGGCGTCCAGCGCCTGCGCTTCGGATTGCGCCAGCCGCGCGCGCGCATCGGCGACCGCGAGACCGGGGTTGTCGCGCAGCGCCTCGGCGATCAGCGCATCGAGTTGCGTATCGCCCAGCGCATGCCACCAGTCCTGCCGCGGCCACGCGGCAGGGCTGACCGGCGCGCCGGCAAGGCTTTGTCCCGCCTGCAGGCGGTCCGGCGAAATTTCCTGGCCGACCGGATGCAGGCCGTGGGTGGACGCACAGCCCGCCAGCGCCAGTGCCAGCGCAGCCGCGCCCAGCGTCTGCCGCAGGCGCTTCATGGCCGCGCCTGCCGCGAGGCGAGGCCGTCAGCGCGCGGATGCACGGTGATGGTCGCGGTCATGCCGGCAACCAGCACGCTGCCTGCGGGCAGCCGCTCCGGATCGATGCCGATGCGCACCGGTATGCGCTGCGCGAGGCGCACCCAGTTGAACGTGGGGTTCACGTTCGCGAGCTGGTCCGCGCCGCCGGCGTTGTCGCGGTCGGTGATGCCGCGGGCGATGCCGTCGATGCGGCCCCGGAGCTCGAGGCCGCCCGCCATCAGGCGGACGTCCACCGGGTCGCCCACGCGCAGTTGCGGCAGCTTGGTTTCCTCGAAGTAGCCGTAGATGTAGTAGCTGTGGCTGTCCACCAGCGCGAGCTGCTGCACGCCGGCATTCGCGTAGTCGCCGGCGCGCACCTGCACGTTGGTGGCGTAGCCGTCCACCGGCGCGCGCACCTGCGTGCGCGACAGGTTCAGCTCGGCGTTCCGCACGGCCACCTGCGCCTGCGCCTGCGCCGACAGCGCCTGGTCGTGCGCCGCCTGCGCCTGTTTCAACGCAGCCCCGGACTGGCGCCACGCCGCCTCGGCGGCTTCCGCGGTGGCGACCGCGTTGTCGCGCGTCTCGCTGGACACCACGCTGCCCGCCGGCACCTGCAACCGCCGCGTGGCCTGTGCCCGGTACATCGTGTAGTCGGTCCTGCGCGCCGCCACGGCGGCGGTGGCCGCGGCGATGTTCGCCTGCGCGGCCTGCACGCTGGCGCCGGCCGCGTCGAGGTTGGCGCGGGCCTGCTCCAGCGCGAGCCGGTAGCGCGAGGGATCGATCGCCAGCAACACGTCGCCGCGATGCACGAACTGGTTGTCGTGCACGCGCAGCTCGGCGACCAGGCCGGCCACGTCGGGCGCCACCTTCACCACGTCGGCGCGCACGCGGCCGTCGCGGGTCCAGGGCGAATACAGGTAGTGCTTCCACAGCAGGTGGCCGAGCACGGCGGCCACCACCACCACGGCGGTGACCAGGAAGCGCAGCAGCGAAGTCTTGTTCATGGGTAGAGCCTGATCGTGGCCTGCAGCCGCCTTGCGCCGGAAGCCGCATGCGCGCAGACCAGGGGAGCGGAAAGAAGTGGACGTCCGTCCACGACCGGAAGATGACGCGGGAATGCGGGCCGACCGAACCGGCCCGGCGGGCGGCCATTCGATGACGATGCGCAGTGCCTGGAGATCATGGCCGGGCCCTCGCTCAATGCAGCAGCAGCAGCGCGGCGGCGCCGAACAGGCAGGCGAACAGGGCGAGCCGGAACAGCGGCGGATGCCACACGTAGCGGTGCAATCCGTAGCGCCCGATCAGCAGGTCGACCAGCACCATCAGCAGCAGGCTGCCGAGGAAGACCGGCAGCAGGCCGGGCACCAGCACGCCCCAGATGGCGATCTCACGGGGCATCGGCGGGCTCCCCGGCGGACGTCCAGGCGGCCAGCGGCGATTCGTCGTCGCGCAGCGCGCCCAGCAACTGGTACAGGCGCGGACGCAGCGTCGGCGTGCCGGCGCAGGCGTCGATCGCCGCGCGCACGGCGTCCTCGGCCTGCTGGCGACGGCCTGCGTCGGGACGGTGGTACAGCTGCGCCACCGCCTGCACCGCGCGGTCCACCGCCGCGCGCACCTCGGGCGATGCCGTGCTGGCGCGCAACTGCTGCCGCAGCTCGATCAGCGCGCGCCCGCTTTCCTGCACCGCCAACGCCCAGGCCAGCAGTTCGCGCGACCGACGGCTGCCCGGACGGGTGTGCACGATCACCTGGTGGAACAGGTCGCGGCTGACGCTCTCGAAGCGCCACGGCAGGCCCTGCAGCGGCGCGGTAGCCGCCAGCACCACCTGCCCGCGCAGCCGCCGCACCTGCCGCCGCCGCTGCCAGCCGCTGCCGGTGACGCGCGGCACGAACACGAACGATGCCGCCGCCAGCGCCACGCCGGCGAGCTGCGCGATCGCGTCGTTCAACGCATGCGCCAGGTCGTACACCATCGGGTCCTTCAGCGCGAGGATGTAGACGATGCCGATGGAGAAGCCGCCGCCCATGCCGCCGAATTCGGCATGCGCGTTCAGCCACGGCCCGATCGCCAGGAACGGCAGGCTGGCCGCGACCAGCATCACGAAGCCGCTGCTGCCCGGCAGCAGCCCGTAGGCCACGTGGAGCGCGGCCAGGATGCCCCCGGCGAAGCCCAGCAGGGTGACGAACGCGGAGGTCAGCGGGTTCGGCGCCGCCGCGAGCAGGCCGCTGAAGATGGTGGCGAGCAGCATCGCGCTGGCGCCGAACGGCCAGCCGCTGGCGATCCAGAACGCGCTCAGCACGGTCATGGTGAGGAAGGTGCGCAGCACCGCCACGGCGGCGCCGGTGGCGTCGTTGCCGCGGCGGAAATGCACGCGTTCCACGCCGCCGCGCTGCACCCGCCCGCGCAGCGCCAGTTCCACCTCGACGTAGGCGCACAGTTCGTCGAGGAAACGCCGCAGCAGGGTGGCGCCGGTGTCGAAGGCCAGTTGCGCGCGGCCCGGCGCCAGCCCCGCGCGCAGCTCCGCTTCCCGCGCGGGCAGTTGCCGCGCGCAGGCACGCAGGCGCGGCGCCAGCACCGCGGGCTCGTGCAGGTCGCCGGGCGCCGTGGCCAGCGCCGCGCCCAGCGGGCGGTACAGCGCGATCAGCGCATCCACTTCGGCCGTGCGGCCTTCGCGCTGCAGCCGGTTGATGGTGTGGTGCAGGGACTGGAAGCTGGTCGCCGCCGCCATGTTGTGCTGGTTGAGCAGGCGCATGCGCGTGCTGCGCGCGCGCACCTCGGGGTCCTCGAAGATCACCGAGGCGCGCAGGTTCTCCAGCTCCACCGCGGCGCGCACGAAGCGCAGGTGCGCCTGCTCCATCTCCGCGCGCGGGATGCTGCCGCCGGTGCTGCCGCGCACGAAGTCGATGAAGTGCGCGAAGTGTTCGCGGGCCCGCTGCCGCAGCAGCGGACGCAGGCGCTCGGGGAACAGCACGTCGCTCACCACCCCGGCCACCACCAGGCCCAGCATCACCTCGCACACCCGCATCAGCGCGGAGTCGAACACGCCCAGCGGATCGTTGATCGCGGGCAGCGCCACGATCGCGGCCGTGTAGCCGGCCAGCACGAAGCCGTAGGACATGAAGTTGCGGTACAGCGTGGCGCCGCCGGCGCACAGCGCCACCCACACCGACAGGCTGAGCAGGAACAGCTCGCGCTGCTGCGGGAACACGCACATCAGCGCCAGCCCGAACGCGCTGCCGCACAACGTGCCCAGCGCGCGGTAGAAGCTCTTCGCCAGCACCATGCCGCTGTGCGGATGCATCACGATGCCCACGGTGATCATCGCGGTGGCCGGCTGTTCCAGCCGCAGCCACATCGCCAGCCACGCGGCCAGGTACAGCGCCAGCAGCGTCTTGGCCACGAACAGCCACGCACGCCCTTCGCCGGCAAGGACTTCGGCCAGCCCGGGCCAGCGGCGTGCCGCCTTCATCGACAGTGCCGGCATCGCCTCAGTCCCGTTCCAGCTGGCCCAGGAACTTCTTCAGCAGCCGCTCCAGCTGCGCCGTCTCGGCGGGCTTCATGCCGGCGGTCTGGCTCTCCAGCAACGCGCAGACGGCCGGCATGAAGTCGTCGATCATCGCCAGCCCGGCCCGGCTCAGGGTGAGGCTGACCTTGCGCCGGTCCTCGTCGCTCGCGGTGCGCTCGATCAGCCCCTTGTCGCACAGGTTGTCCGCCAGCCGGGTGATGTTGGCCGACTTCTCGCCGGCCGCCTCGGCCAGCTGCGAGGGGTTGAGCGTGTAGCCCTCGGTGCCGTACAGCATCATCAGGATGTTGTACTCGGCATGGCTGATGCCCCAGGGCTTCAGCATCGCGTTGGCGTCGTCGTGCACGCGCTTGTACAGGTGCTTGATCAGGCGCACCAGCACGGCCGGTTCGCGCGGAAACGCCGGCTGCCGGCGGCAGGTGACGGCAAGGCGCTGTTCGGTGGGGTCGAAGCTGCTCATGGTCGGCAGGAAGACATTGATGTCTGTGTTTGTATTTCAGATATGAAATATATGGATGTGAATCTTATGCCTGAAGCGGACGTTCTGCAAGCCGCATCCGGCCCTGCCCGCCCGGCCATGGGGCCGGGACGCGGGTCGGCTCAATCCAGGCGCGCGACACCGCTGCGTCGAGGCAGTGGCGTCATCGGCGGCAACCTCGACTGCAAGGCCGCCGCGGTTGTACACCCGCCCGTCGGCGCGTACGGTCGCGCAAAATGCGAAGGGCGCCGTTCGGCGCCCTTCGCATGCGTGTCTCGATGGGTCCGGCTCAGCCGCCCTTGACCGGGAAGGTCTGCGTACCGCCGCCCTGCGGCGGCTGCGTCTGGTCGGCCGGCGTGCCCGCGGGCTGGATCGTCCGCGAGCCGCACTGGTAGGCGCCCCAGGGCTGCGAGCCGCCGCTGGGTTCGGCCAGCGGCTTGATGGTGTCGGCGTGCATCTCGGCGGCCTGGTTGCGCGCCATCACCTGCAGTTCGTCGCGCACCTTGATGTCGTTGCGGTCCACCGGGCCCACATGGTCCATCACCGACACGGTGACCTTGCCCAGGTCGCGGCAGCCGGAAACGTCGCCGTTCCACGCCGTGCGCACGTTCTGCGACGCCGGGGTGGGATTGATGCCCCACGTGCAGCCGCCCAGCAGCAGGGCGGGGACGAGCAGCAGGACGCTCTTGCGCATGGAAAACTCCGGATCGGGATGAAGGACGGCCGGGCAGCGGACTGCCCGGCCGTCATGCTAACGCGTGGCGCAAGCCCGCGTCCTGTACGGCGACTTACTTCGCCGCCGGCTCAGCCACCGGCTTACCGTCGGCGTCGATCACCTGCACCTCGCCCAGCTTCAGCGCGCGCACCGGCGCCTCGATCTGCTTGAGGTCGCCCACGATCACCCAGGTCATGGCCTCGGGCCGCACGATCTCCTTGATCGCCGCCTCGGCCTCGGCCTGGGTGATCGCCTCCAGCCGCGGCTTCAGCGTCTGCACGTAGTCGTCCGGGCGGCCGTACTCGATGATGCCGTCCATCGCGCCCAGCACCGCGCTGGTGGTCTCGTAGCTGCCCGGCAAGGCGCGGATGCGCTGCTCCTTGATCTTGGCGATCTCGGCATCGGTCAGCGGCTTGTCGCCGATCACCGCACGCGCTTCCTTCAGCACTTCCTCGGCGGACGGCGCGGTCTTGTCGGTCTGCACCGGCGCGTAGAACAGCATCGGCCGCTGGCCCTGCGCATCCATCAGGAAGCTCTGCGCGCCGTATGCCCAGCGCTTGTCCTCGCGCAGGTTCATGTTGAGGCGCGAGGTGAAGGTGCCGCCGAACGCGCCGTTCGCCGCCTGGATCGCGAGGTTGTTCGGCGCCCGCGTGGACGGCGCGAGCAGGCCGGCCATGATCAGCGACTGCGGCGCGTCCGGGCGGCCGATCAGGAACACGCGCGGCTTGGCCTGGGCGGCCACCGTGGCGACGTTCTTGTGCGGGATCGCGCCGGCGGGCGCCTTCCAGTCGCCGAACACGGCGTCGAGCTCGGGGATGATCCTGTCCAGCGTGGTGTCGCCGGCGACCAGGATCTTCACGTTGTCCGGACGCAGCCAGTCGTGCTGGAACGTGCGCAGGTCGTCGGCGGTGAGCGCCTTGATGCTGGCCTCGGTGCCGCTGCCGGTGAACGGGATGCCATAGGCGTGGTCGGCGCCGTACAGCAGCGGCGGCAGCGTGCGCAGCGCGAGGCCCACGGGCTGGGTCTTCTCCTGCGCGATGTCGGCCAGCCACTGGCCGCGCACGCGCTCGATGTCGGCCGCCTTGAACGCGGGATCGCGCACGATGTCGGCGAACAGCGTCAGCGAGGGCTTGAGCTGGTCGTTCAGCGCGTTGAGCGAGGCGCTGCAGCTGTCCAGCGCGCAACCGACGCTGGTGAGGGCGCCCAGCCGCTGCTTGGTCTTGGCCACCTCCACCGAGTCGAGCTTGCCGGTGCTCTCGTTCATCAGGGTGGCGGCGAAGTTCGCGGTGCCGAGCTTGTGGCCCTGGTCGGCGGCATAGCCGGAGTCGAACACCAGCTTCACCTGGGTCACCGGGATGGTGTGGCGCTGGGCCAGGATCACCTCGATGCCGTTGGCGAGCTTGCCGCGCTCGAGTTTCGGGAAGCTCAGCGCGGGGAAGCTGTTCACTTCCGGCACGCCCTTGCTGCGGTCCACGTCGCTCTTGCCGACGGCGTACTCATGCGCGGCCGGCGCCTTCGGCTGCGGGCGGCCGGCGGCGTCGCCCAGCGGCTTCACCGCCTTGTCCTCGGCCACCGGATCGAAGCCCTTGCCGGCGGGCAGCACGGTGAGCAGGTAGTCGCCCTTGCTGAGCCACTGGTCGGCCGCGGCCTTGACGCTGGCCGGCGTGGCCGCGTCGGCGCGCTCCAGGTCCTGCTTGTAGGCGCCGGGGTTGCCGCGATAGACCTGCCCCTCGGCGAGGATCACCGCCTTGCCTCCGAAGCCGCCCACCTTCTCCAGCCCGCGCACGAACTGGGCGCGGTTGCCGATCTTGGCGCGGTCGAGCTCGTCGGCGGTGGGGCCGGCGGCGAGGAATTTCTTCAGCTCGTCGTTGATCGCGGCCTCGACCTTGGCCGGGTCCACGCCCTGCTTCACGTCGGCCTGGATCTGGAACTGGCTGGCCAGCGCGAACGGCGCGATGCCGGCGGAAACGCTGTCCACCAGCTTGTCCTGGTAGACGAGGCGCTGGTACAGCCGCGAGGTCTTGCCGCCGCCCAGCACGGTGCTGGCGAGGTCGAGCTGGATCGCGGCGTCGCTGCCGAGCTGCGGCACCACCCAGGTGCGGTAGATGCGCGGCTGCGCCACGTGGTCGTGCTGCACGCCGCGGGTGGAGGCTGCCAGCGGGGTGATCCACGCCTGCTGGTGCGCCACGGGCGAGCCGGCGGGGATGTCGCCGAAGTACTTCATCGCCTTCGCGCGCGCCTCGGCCACGGTGATGTCGCCGGCCAGCACCAGGGTGGTGTTGGCGGCGCCGTAGTTGTCGTGGAACCACTTCTTCACGTCGTCCAGCGAGGCCGCGTCGAGGTCGGCCATCGAGCCGATGGTGTCGTGCTGGTAGGGGTGGTTCGCGGGATAGGTGTTGGCGAGGATGTTCTCGTCGACGCGGCCGTAGGGGCGGTTCTCGCCCTGGCGCTTCTCGTTCTGCACCACGCCGCGCTGGGTATCCAGCTCCTTCTGGCCGATGGCGCCGAGCAGGTGGCCCATGCGGTCCGATTCCATCCACAGCGCCATGTCCAGCGCAGTGGTGGGCACGGTCTCGAAATAGTTGGTGCGGTCGAACCAGGTGGTGCCGTTCATGTCGGTGGCGCCGGCCACCTCGAACGGCTTGAAGTAGGTGCCCTTGTGGTGCTCCGAGCCCGAGAACATCAGGTGCTCGAACAGGTGCGCGAACCCGGTCTTGCCCTTCGGCTCGTCGGCCGAACCGATGTGGTACCAGATGCTCACCGCCACCACCGGCGCCTTGTGGTCCTCGTGCACGACCACGGTGAGGCCGTTCGGCAGGGTGAAGCGGGTATAGGCGATCTCCGGAATGCCATGCGTGGCAGGGGTGCTTTGCGCTGCCCGCGCCAGCTCGGGCGCGACCCCGCCGGTGACGCTCAACAGGCCTGCAATCAGCAGGGCCAAGGGCTTGCTTCCCATCGTGTCGCTCCTTATGCGGGTTCGGGTACCCCGCGAGGCTAGAGGAGCCCGCAAGTTCCTGATAGTGACGAACGGCACGTCCCCATGTGAGCGCGGTTCGCTGTCCGGCTGGTTTGTCCGGCTGTCCGCGGACAAGCCGCTCCCCGCACGCCTCGTTTGGAAAATTATTCCAATTCAATAACTTGAGTTGTTTCTCCGGTTTGGCACGCGGATTGCACTTCCTCTCGTGCAGGAAACATCCACCCGAATCGGAGAACACCCATGAAATACGAGAACGCGATGCTGGGCGGCCTGTTCGTCGCTTGCCTGCTGGTCTGCACCCTGGTGCTTGGCGCGATGCTGACGGCCACCCCGGCGTCGGTGCAGCTGGCCGCGCACGGCTCCGTCGCCACCGGCACCGCCGCCAGCATCCTGCTGGCCTCCCCCGCGCAATGCGCGCTGCCCGCCGATGGCGTGATCTGCCCGCGCCAGCCGGGTTGATCCCAACCTCTTTGCACGATGACCGGAGTATCCCCATGAAACACGAAACCCTGATGCTGCACGGCCTGTTCGCCGCCTGCCTGCTGGCCTGCACCCTGGTGCTGGGCACGATGCTGACCGCCACCCCGGCCTCGCTGCAGGCGTCCGCGTCCGCCCGCGCCACGCACGCGCTGGCCACCTCGTCCAGCCCCTGCGTGGCGACGCAGGACGCGCCGTGCCCGCTGCCGCGCGGCTGATCGCCGGCACGATTCGCCCGCGTGCCGCCATGCACGCGATAATCACCGGATGCTGCACGTCATCCTGTTCCGCCCCGAGATTCCGCCGAACACCGGCAACGTCATCCGCCTGTGCGCCAACACCGGCGCCGCGCTGCACCTGATCCGCCCGCTCGGCTTCGCGCTGGACGACGCCCGCCTGCGCCGCGCCGGCCTGGACTACCACGAATACGCCCGCGTGCAGGTGTACGACAGCCTCGACGACTGCCTCGCCGCGATCGGCCAGCCACGCGTGTTCGCGTTCACTACCCGCGGTCGCACGCGGCATGTCGACGCACGCCACGCCGACGGCGACGCGCTGCTGTTCGGCTGCGAGACCGCCGGCCTGCCCGCGGACGTGCTCGACGCCATTCCCGAGGAACACCGCCTGCGCCTGCCGATGCAGCCGGACAGCCGCAGCCTCAATCTCTCCAACACGGTCGCCGTGGCCGTGTACGAAGCCTGGCGGCAGCTCGGCTTCGACGGCGCGGTGGCCTGACGCCGGCGCCCCTGCACGCGGCCCCCGGCATCCGCCGGCTACAATCGCCGGATGACCGATCCCACACCCAACGCCTGGCTGCCGTCGCCGCTGCGCAAGCTGGCCGGACGCGCGCTGGAAACCGCGCTGAACCACACGCTGTCGCTCGACCCCGACACGCAAACCAGGCTCGCCGCCCTGGATGGCCGCCGCGTGCTGCTGCACCTGCGCGGGCCCGAACTCGCGCTGGCGGTGAGCGTGGAAGATGGCCGCCTCAAGGTCGGCCCGCCGGACGCGGACGAGGCCGGCGCAAGCACCCTGCGCGTGGCCGCCACGCCCGGCAGCCTGCTGGCGATGGCGCTGCGCCGCGGCGACGATGGCGTGGCGCCGGGCAAGGTGGAGATTGCCGGCGACGCCGATCTCGCGCGGCGGCTGGAAAAACTCGCCACGCAGTTCGCGCCGGATTTCGAGGAAGCCTTCGCGCGCAGCTTCGGCGACGTGCTGGGCGTGCCGCTGGCGCGCGCCGTGCGCAAGGCGCTGACGCACGCGAAGGAAACCGCCAGCCACCTCACCGAGGACGGCGCCGCGTGGCTGCGCGACGAGTCGCGCCTCGCGCTGGCGCCCGGCGAGGCGGAAGCCTTCCTCGACGGCGTGGATGCGCTGCGCGAACGCGGCGAACGGCTGGAAGCGCGCCTCGCCCGGCTCGAAGCGCGCCTGAAGGGAACGCATGCCCAGGGTGCGGGCGCGTGACCCCGCTGGCCGTCGTGCCGCGCCTGCTGCGCGTCGCCGTGGTGCTGCTGCGCTACCGGCTCGACGAGCTGGTCGACGCCGCCCACCTGTTCCGCCCGCTGAAATTCCTGCGCCCGCTGCTCGGTCGTCCGCCTGTCGACGTGCGCCCGCTGGCGCGCGGCGCGCGGCTGCGCCTCGCGCTCACCGAGCTGGGCCCGATCTTCGTCAAGGCCGGCCAGGTGCTCTCCACCCGCCGCGACCTGGTGCCGGAGGACATCGCGGACGAACTGTCCCTGCTGCAGGACCAGGTGCCGCCCTTTCCCGGCGTGGAAGCGAAGGCCATCGTCGAGGCCGAACTGAAGGCGCCGGTCGGCCGGCTCTACGCCCGCTTCGACGAGACGCCGCTGGCCTCCGCCTCGATCGCCCAGGTGCATGCCGCGGAACTTCCCGACGGCCGCGCCGTGGTGGTGAAGGTGCTGCGCCCCGGCATCGACGCCAAGATCGCGCGCGACGTGCGCCTGCTGCATTCGCTGGGCCATCTCGCGCAGCGCTGGCACCCGAGCGCCGACAAGATCCGCCCGCTCGACGTGGTCGCCGAAGTCGAGAAGATGCTGGAGCACGAGCTGGACCTGCAGCGCGAAGGCGCCAGCGCCAGCCTGCTGCGGCGCAATTTCGCCAGCGGCGTGGACCTCTACGTGCCCGAGGTGCACTGGGACCTGACTGCGCAGCGCGTGCTGACGCTGGAACGCGTGCACGGCATCAGCAGTGACGACATCGCCGCGATCGACGCCGCCGGCATCGACCGCAAGGCGCTCGCCGCGAAGGGCGTGCGGGTGTTCTACGAGCAGGTGTTCCGCGACAACTTCTTCCACGCCGACGCCCACCCCGGCAACATCTGGGTGGACCCCACGCGCCCCACCGAGCCGCGCTTCATCGCGCTGGATTTCGGCATCATGGGCTCGCTGCCCGAGGCCGACCAGTACTGGCTGGCGCAGAACTTCATCGCGCTGTTCGAGCGCGACTACGCGCGCATCGCCAAGCTCCACGTGGATGCCGGCTGGATGCCGTCCACGGTGCGACTGGATGAACTGGAAGCGGCGGTGCGCACGGTGTGCGAGCCCTACTTCACCCGCCCGCTGTCGCAGATCTCGCTGGCCGAGCTGGTGGTGAAGCTGTTCCAGACCGCGCGCCGCTTCGAGCTGACCCTGCAGCCGCAGCTGATCCTGCTGCAGAAGACCCTGCTCAACATCGAGGGCGTGGGCCGCATGCTCGATCCCGGGATCGACATCTGGGCCGTGGCGCATCCGGTGCTGAAGCGCATCCTGCGCGAACGCTACAGCCCGCTGCGCACGCTGCGCGAAGTGCGCAAGCGCCTGCCCGAGTGGTTCCATCTCGCGCCGCAGCTGCCCGAACTGGTGCACGACTCGCTGGAACGCGTCGCACACGGCGAGCATCGCCTGCTTGCCGACGTGGACACGCTCAGCCACCAGCGCCATCTGCTGCACCGGCTGCTGCGCATGATCGCGGGCAGCGCGTTCGGCGCCAGCCTGCTGCTGTGCGCCACCCTGCTGTGGGCGCTGGCGCCCCAGCACGGCCCGTGGCTGCCGCTGGGCATGGGCGTCGCGGGGCTGCTGTCGTTCGGCTGGGGCTGGATGCGTTCGCACTGAGTCCGGCTCGCCCAGCATGCTCGACATCCTCCACCAGGACGACGCCCTGATCGCGGTGAACAAGCCCGCAGGCCTGCCCGTGCACCGCTCGGCGATGGTGAACGACGCCGAGCAATACCTGGTGGACGTGCTGCGCGAGCAGGTGGGCGGCAACGTCTACCTCGCGCACCGCCTCGACCGCGCCACCAGCGGCGTGCTGCTGGTGGCGCGCAGCAGCGAGGTCGCCGCCGCGCTGGGCGAGCAGTTCATGGGCCGCGACGTGCGCAAGCAATACCTCGTGGTGGTGCGCGGCTGGCCGGAGCCGGGCGAGGGCATGGTCGACTATCCGCTGCCCGGCTCGCGCGAGACCGGCCCGCGCCGCGATGCACGCACGCGCTACCGGACGCTCGCCACGACGGAAGTGCCGATCGCGCTGGGCCGCTATCCGCAGCAGCGCTACGCCCTGCTGCTGGCCGAACCGGAAACCGGCCGCTTCCGCCAGATCCGCAAGCACCTCGCCCACATCCACCATCCGGTGATCGGCGACTGCCAGCACGGCCGCGGCGACCACAACCGCCTCTACAAGCAGCACTTCGGCTGCCACCGCATGCTGCTGCATGCGTGGCGGCTGGATTTCCGGCACCCGGCGAGCGGCGAGGCGATGACGCTGGAGGCGCCGCTGGACGGCGAGTACGGCGCACTGCTGGAACGCTTCGGCTGGGCGCTGCCCGGCAACACGCCAGACAACACCCTGCCCCGTTCGTCCTGAGCGTAGCGCCGCAGGCGCGAAGTCGAAGGAAGGCCGCACGACAGGGCTTCGACTCCGCCGCTGCGCGGCTACGCTCAGCCCGGACGGAGTCGGCGCAGGTTCTCGCCCCCTATCGCGCTTCCCCCTAAACTTCCCGCATGCTGACCATCAGCCGCACCCTTTCCCTGCCCGAAACCGAGCTGGTCGAGCGCTTCCTGCGCGCCGACGGCCCCGGCGGGCAGCACGTGAACCGCACCGAGAGCGCGGTGGAATTGCGCTTCGACGTGGCGCGCTCGCCCACCCTGCCGGAAGCCGTGCGCGAACGCCTGCTGGCGCGGCGCGACCGCCGGCTCACCGACGACGGCGTGCTGGTGATCCAGGCGCGCCGCTTCCGCGACCAGGCCCGCAACCGCGACGATGCGCGCGAGCGGCTGGCCGAGATCGTCCGCGGCGCGCTCACCGCGCCGAAGAAGCGCGTGGCGACCAAGCCCACGCGCGCATCGAAGGAACGCCGCCTGGTCGGCAAGCAGCAGCGCGGCAAGCTCAAGCAGACGCGTTCGCGCGACTGGAACCGCGAATGAGCGCCGCCATCCTGCCGCCGGTGCCGCCGCAGGCGCCGCGCCGGGGCAGCCGCTTCTGGTCGTGGCTGATGCGCGGCGTGCTGCGCCTGTCCGGCTGGCGGCTGGCCGGCGAACTGCCCGACCTGCCCAGGCTGGTGGTGATCGGCGCCCCGCACTCCTCCTACTGGGACGGCGTGTGGGGACTGGTGATGAAGATCGCGCTGGACCTCGACATCAACATCATGATCAAGCGCGAGGTGATGGACAGCCCGCTGGGCGTCGTGCTGCGCCCGCTGGGGCTGATCCCGATCAACCGCAAGGCGGCGCTGAACGTGGTGGGCCAGATGGCGCGGCGCTTCGCGGCACACGACCGGATGTGGCTGGGCATCACGCCGGAAGGCACGCGCAAGCCGGTGAAGCAGTGGAAGAGCGGCTTCCTGCGCATCGCGCGCGAGGCGAACGTGCCGATCCTGCCGGTGTTCATCGACTACCCCAGCAGGACCTTCACGCTGGGCGTTCCGCAACACGCCACCGGCGACGACGACGCCGACATGGCGCGCATCCGCGCGCTGTTCCGCGGCTACCGCGGCAAGTACCGCAACACGGAGTGAACCCATGCTCGGCATCCAGCACTACGACGCCTTCCTGCTCGCCTGCATCGCGCTGAACCTCACGCCCGGGCTGGACACGTTCTACGTCCTCGCGCGCAGCGGCCGCGAAGGCCACGTGGTGGGCCTGGGCGCCGCGCTGGGCATCAATGCCGGCTGCGTGGTGCACACGCTGGCCGCGGTGCTGGGCCTGTCGGCGCTGCTGATGACGTCGGCGCTGGCCTTCGCGGTGCTGAAGTACCTCGGCGCGGCCTACCTGGTGTGGATCGGCCTGCGCATGCTGCTCAGCCGGCAACATGCCCGCGCGCCGACGCAGACGCGCGGCACCGGCTTCGCCGCCGCGTTCCGCCAGGGCATGCTCACCAACGTGCTGAACCCGAAGGTGGCGTTGTTCTACCTCGCCTTCCTGCCGCAGTTCGTGTCGCTGCAGGCCGGGCATCCGCAGCTGGCCCTGCTGGTGCTGGGCGCCAGCTTCATCGCCACCGGACTGGCCTGGTCGCTGGTGCTTGCCATGGCCGGCGGCCGCATCCACCGCCTGCTGCAGCGCAAGCCCGCCGTCGGCCAGTGGATGGATCGCGTCTGCGGCGCGGTGCTGCTGGGCTTCGGCCTGAAGCTGGCACTGCAGCGGCGCAGTTGAGGCGCCCGGGGAAGGTCTGGCCAAGCCTTCCTGCTCGCCTGCATCGCGCTGAACCTCACGCCCGGGCTGGACATGCTCCACATCCTCGCGCGCAGCGGCCGCGAAGGCCTGCCATGGCCTTCAACGGCAGTCGGTTGTCGCGGCTCGAACAAGCGTCGCCTCCAGGGCAAGGGCGTGGCGTATGCTTGCGGAGCAAGGCGGGCCTTCCCGCCCGCTGAGGGACTCCGATGCACAGGACACCGCGCCGGGTCGCCATCGGTCTTGTCATTGAGCTATGCGCAACGCTGTGCATGATGATTGCCGCGCCGGTGCATGCTGCCGATGACGACGGCGGCAGGGCGGGCTCCAGGGCCGACGTTGTGCTGAGCGCGATGTTGGCCAGCCGCCCCATCCTCATCAGCCATCCCGACCTGTGGTATCGCTCACTCGGAAAGCGGGCTTACGAAAACAAGGCCCCTGTCACGGCGTTCCCGCTGTTCCTGCGTGCGGCGGGGTTCGCGGACAAGCCGTCGCAAGCGATCATCGCGGTCATGTACTGGAACGGCGATGGAGTGAAGCGGGATCGCCCGCGAGCGTACGCATGGATGGATCTGGCGGCCAGCCGCGGCTATCCGGAAATGGTGGCTCAGCGTGAGCTGTACTGGAAAGAACTCGGGCCCACCGAGCGCGCAGAGGCATTGGAGGTGGGCCGTGAAATTTATGCCGAATACGGTGATGCCGTTGCGTTGAAGCGGCTCGACGGGGCTCTTGTCACCGCGTGGCGGAAAGGGGTGCTTGGCAGCCGCACCGGCTTCGTGGGCACCGGCGGCACGTTGCTGACGCCCGGCAACTCCGAATTCGCCGCACTCCAAAGCAACCCGTACGAGCTGATGAAACAGTACGAAGATGGCTTGTGGCGGGCACAGGACTATGCACGCCTGAAAGACATCGAATGGCTGGGGACGGACCGTTACGGCCGCGTCACGGTAGGCGACTTGCAGCAGGCGCCGGCTGTCGCATCGCCGAAGGATTCGCCTGCTCCATCCGGCGGGAAATAGCCGCGCCGCTGGGCCGTTCCGCTTTCTCCGCCCGAAATGGTCTCTGCGCGATCGCGTCGACGCTTCGCGCAATCGAGTCTCCGATCCGCCCCACCTCGGCGTCGCAACACATGTCGCCGCGATCAAATCCGAAGAGCCACAAAACCTGTCCTTCCGTATTCCCGCTCGTGAGGTGCATCAGGGCTCGAGGTGTCGCACTCTTGCCCTCGCCTACCGCTCCGAATGCCCCGACTCGTCGTAGTCGCGGTAGGTCAGCAGGCCCGGGCGCACCAGGTCGATGAAGGCGCGCGCCTCGGCGCTCAGGAACTTGCCCTTGCGCACCACCACGCCGTAGCTGCGCTGGGGAAACCAGCGCTGCATGTTGCGCACCACCAGCCGCTCGCGGTCGGCGTCGGTGATACAGATGCCGGTGACGATGGAGATGCCAAGGCCCATCGCCACGTATTCCTTGATCACGTCCCAGCCGCCCACCTCGATCGCCACCTGGTAGGGAACCTGGTTCTGCTGGAACACCAGGTCCACCAGCCGGTAGGTGGACAGCCGCTGCGGCGGCAGGATCAGGCCGTAGGGCGAGAGATCCTGCAGCTGCAGCGGCTCCTTGGTCGCCAGCGGATGCCCGGGCGGCAGGATCAGCATCGGGTCGTAGTGGCGCACCGGCGCCCAGGCGATGTCGTGCGGCACGTCCAGCATGGAACCCACCGCGAAGTCGGCCTTGTCCTCGCGCAGCATCGCCAGGCCGTCCTTGCCGGTGACGTTGGCCAGTTGCAGGTGCACCGCGGGATAGTGCTCGCGGTAACGCCGCACCAGGTCCGGCAGCAGGTACTGGATGGTGGAGGTGCCGGCCGCGATGGTGAGCTTGCCGGCCTGCAGCCCCTGCACCTTGGCCTGGAAGTCGCGGTCCAGGTTTTCCCAGCCTTCCACCAGAGGGCGGGCCAGCTCGTACAAGGCCTCGCCCGCGTCGGTGAGGTTGATGCGGCGGCGGCGGCGCTCCAGCAAGGCCACGCCCAGCTCGCGCTCCAGCGCCTGGAGTTGCAGGCTCACGGACGGCTGCGACAGGTACAGCGACTCGGCGGCACGACTCAAGGTGCCCAGTTTCACCGTGGCCACGAAGGCGCGCAGCTGCTTGTGGCGGTTGCCCTTGTAGTAGTAACGGGCGGCCTCCGCACCAGTCGCCTCGTCGCCGGCGCGCTTTTTTGCTGCACTGCGACGTGTTTTTTTCACCGATTTTGCCCGGTCAGGCGTCTGTTTTCGTTCTGTCATATCAGTGACTTGAACTTGATATTGGCATTGACAATATCAAAAATTGAAACATTTGGTTTGTCAAACTATAAATCCATGACCTAGCTTCGAGTCCCCAACAGACTACGGAGCCGACCATGGCCCTGCCCCGGGAACGCCTCGATACCGAAGCCGTGCAGCTGCACGGCCAGCCCACCCCCGCCCAGCAGGCCATTCTCAGCCCGGGCGCCCTGGCCTTCCTGGCCGACCTGCACCGGCGCTTCGACGCCCGCCGCCGCGAACTGCTGGCGGCGCGCAGCGAACGCCGGGCCCGCTGGGACGCCGGCGAACTGCCGGACTTCCGCGCCGACACCGCCGCGATCCGCGAATCGGAGTGGACGGTGGGCCCGATCCCGCCCGCGCTGCGCGACCGCCGCGTGGAGATCACCGGGCCGGTGGAGCGGAAGATGATCATCAACGCGCTGAACTCCGGCGCGAAGGTGTTCATGGCCGACTTCGAGGATTCCTCCGCCCCCAGCCTGGCGAACCAGCTGGAAGGCCAGGTCAACCTGCGCGACGCGGTGGCCGGCACGCTCGACTACACCTCGCCGGAGGGCAAGCAGTACCGCGTGAACGAGAACCCCGCCGTGCTGGTGGTGCGTCCGCGCGGCTGGCACCTGCCCGAGCGCCACGTCACGGTGGACGGCGAGACCATGGCCGGCGCGCTGGTGGATTTCGGCCTGTACGCGTTCCACAACGCCCGCGCCCTGCACCGCCGCGACCGCGGCCCGTACTTCTACCTGCCCAAGCTGGAAAGCATGGAAGAAGCCGCGCTGTGGGACGACGTGATGGCGCACGCGGAAACCGAGCTGGACATCCCGCCGGGCAGCATGAAGGTCACCGTGCTGATCGAGACCCTGCCCGCCGCGTTCCAGATGCACGAGATCCTGCACGCGCTGCAGTCCCGCGCGGTGGGCCTCAACTGCGGCCGCTGGGACTACATCTTCTCCTACCTGAAGACCCTCCGCGGCCACCGCGACCGCCTGCTGCCGGAGCGCGGCCAGGTGCTGATGACGGTGCCGTTCCTGAAGGCCTACTCGGAGCTGCTGATCCAGACCTGCCATCACCGCGGCGCGTTCGCGATGGGCGGCATGGCGGCACAGATCCCGATCAAGGGCGACGACGCCGCGAACGAGGCCGCGCTGGCCAAGGTGCGCGCCGACAAGCTGCGCGAGGTGAAGGCCGGCCACGACGGCACCTGGGTGGCGCACCCCGCGCTGGTGGCGGTGGCGCAGGCCGTGTTCGACGAATACATGCCCGAGCCGAACCAGCGCGACGTGGAGCGCCTCGACGTGCGGGTGGGCCGCGAGCAGCTGCTGGCGCCCTGCCCCGGCACGGTCACCCGCGCCGGTTTCGACAACAACGTCGAGGTGTGCCTGCGCTACACCGCGGCGTGGCTGGACGGCCTGGGCTGCGTGCCCATCCACAACCTGATGGAGGACGCCGCCACCGCCGAGATCGCCCGCGCCCAGCTGTGGCAGTGGCTGCATCACGGCGGCCTGGAATTCCCGGACCACGCGCCGATCGATTTCGCCCTGTTCGACCACGCGCTGACCGTGCACACCAGCCGCCTGCGCGACAGCGCCCACCCCGGCGCCGCCCGCGCCGACGACGCCGCCGCGCTGATCCGCCAGCTGATCCACGCCGACACGCTTGCCGACTTCCTCACCCTGCCCGCCTACGACCAACTCGCCTGAACGCCCGCTACGGAGCAATGCCATGAAGATTTCGCTGCCCACCGCCGAACAGATCACGCTGGACTGGAACAACAACCCGCGCTGGACCGGCATCCGCCGCAACTACACCGCCGAGGACGTGGTCCGCCTGCGCGGCACCGTGCCCGTCGAGCACTCGCTGGCCCGCCGCGGCGCCGAGCGCCTGTGGAAGTCGCTGCACACCGAGGATTTCGTCAACGCCCTCGGCGCGCTCACCGGCAACCAGGCCATGCAGCAGGTGAAGGCCGGCCTGCAGGCGATCTACCTCAGCGGCTGGCAGGTGGCCGCCGACGCGAACGGCGCCGGCGAGATGTACCCGGACCAGTCGCTGTACCCGGCGAACTCGGTGCCGCAGGTGGTCAAGCGCATCAACAACACCCTGCTGCGCGCCGACCAACTGCACCACGCCGAAGGCGACGACGGCATCGACTGGCTGGCGCCCATCGTGGCCGACGCCGAGGCCGGCTTCGGCGGCGTGCTGAACGCGTTCGAGCTGATGAAGGCGATGATCGAGGCCGGCGCCGCCGGCGTGCACTTCGAGGACCAGCTCGCCAGCGTGAAGAAGTGCGGCCACATGGGCGGCAAGGTGCTGGTGCCCACCCGCGAGGCGGTCGACAAGTTGAACGCCGCGCGCCTCGCCGCCGACGTGCTGGGCGTGCCCACCCTGATCGTGGCGCGCACCGACGCCGACGCGGCCGACCTGCTCACCTCGGACATCGATCCGAACGACCGCCCGTTCATCCATGGCGAACGCACCGTGGAAGGCTTCTTCCGCACCCGCGCCGGCCTCGACCAGGCGATCAGCCGCGGCCTCGCCTATGCGCCCTACGCGGACCTGATCTGGTGCGAGACCAGCAAGCCGAACATCGAGGACGCGCGCCGCTTCGCCGAAGCCATCCACGCGCAGTTCCCGGGCAAGCTGCTGGCCTACAACTGCTCGCCCAGCTTCAACTGGAAGAAGAACCTGGACGACACCACCATCGCGAAGTTCCAGCAGGAACTGGGCGCCATGGGCTACAAGTTCCAGTTCATCACGCTGGCCGGCTTCCATAGCCTCAACTACGGCATGTTCGACCTGGCCCACGGCTACGCACGCCGCCAGATGAGCGCGTTCGTGGAACTGCAGGAGAAGGAATTCGCCGCTGCCGACCGCGGCTTCACCGCGGTGAAGCACCAGCGCGAGGTGGGCACCGGCTACTTCGACGCGGTGACCCAGGCGATCCAGCAGGGCCAGTCCTCGACCACCGCGCTGAAGGGCTCGACCGAGGAAGCGCAGTTCCAGCGCAGCGCCGTGGCCTGATCGCGGCAGGCGTCGCGGAATGCGGGAAAGGCAGGCGCCAGGCGCCTGCCTTTCCCGTTTCCGCTCACTCGCTGCGTTCGGGCGGCACCAGCGCGATCACCGTCCAGCCCGGCCGGGGTTCCGGTTCGCGCCTGGCGGAAGCCACCCGCAGGGCGCCGCGTTCCTCCACGCCGAACAGCAGCAGGCTGTCCGGACCGTACTGCTCGATGAAGTGCGGCCAGTCGAAGGTGCTGCTCAGCCGCGTGGACTTGATGCGCCAGCCGCGCGCCAGCAACTCGGCGAAGCGCGCATGCGTCATCGCCTCGTCGAACAGCGGCGGCGCCAGCAGCTTCTCGGCCAGCGCGGCGCGGCCGGCGCTCTCCTCCGGCGGCAGCACGCGCAGGCGATGGACCTTCTCGCGGCCGAACTCCTCCCGATAGTGCACGCAGACCAGGCTGTTGCGCTCGCGATGGGTGGACATCGCCAGCAGCCGTCCGATGCCGGCCAGATCGAGCTGGCGCTCCGCGTGCGGCGAGGCCGGATTGCCGAAGAACGTCGCCAGCCCTTCCATGCGCGCACGGCGGATGCCGTCGTAGTCGTCGTCGGCCAGCACCACGCGGAAGCCCGCCTCGTGCAAGGCTCCGCCGATGCCGCGCGCCACCGCATCGGCGCCGAAGATCAGCACGCCGTTCGGCTCGGGCTCGGCCACCTTCAGCCACAAGGCCAGCGGTCGCGCGGTGGCGCTCTGCAGCACCACGGTGCCGATGATCAGGATGAACACCAGCGGCACCAGCACCTCGGCGCCCGGCACTTCCAGCTCCTGCAGGCGCAGCGCGAACAGCGCGGATACCGAGGCGGCCACGATGCCGCGCGGCGCCACCCAGCCGATCAGCGCGCGCTCGCGCCAGTCCAGCGCGCTGCCGAAGCTGGAAACCAGCACGGTGACCGGGCGCACCACGAACTGCGCGAACAGGAAGATCGCCAGGCCCGCCAGCAGCAGATGCCCCGGCAATGGCCACGGCAGCCGCGCCGCCAGCAGGATGAACAGCAGCGACACCAGCAGCGTGGTGAGGTGTTCCTTGAAATCGAGGATGTCGTCGATGTGCACGCCGCGCATGTTGCCCAGCGCGATGCCCATGATCGTCACCGTGAGCAGGCCCGACTCGTGCGCGATCGCATTGGAACCGACAAAGGCGAACAGCACCGCGGCCAGCACGCCGTAATTCTGCAGGTATTCTGGAATCAGCTGGCGGCGCAGCAGGAAGCCCAGCAGCAGCGCGGCCAGCGCGCCGACCAGCACGCCGCATCCCACCGTGGCGGCGAACACGCCCAGCGCGCTGCCTTCGTGGCGCGACACCACGGCCTCGTAGATCAGCACCGCGAACAGCGCGCCCAGCGGATCGATCACGATGCCTTCCCAGCGCAAGGTGTTCGCGATGCGCGCGTTGGGCCGCAGCGTGCGCAGCATCGGCGCGATCACGGTCGGCCCGGTGACGCAGGTGAGCGCGCCGAACAGCAGCGCGATCGGCCACGCCGCGCCGGCCACCACATGAGCCGCCAGCGCCAGCAGCAGCAACGCCACCAGCGCGCCGTAGCTCACCAGCCCGCGCACCGCGCTGCCGATGCCCGGCAACTCGTGGAAACGCAGGGAGAGGCTGCCCTCGAACAGGATCAGCGCCACCGCCAGCGACACCATGGGAAACAGCAGCGGGCCCAGCAACTGGTCCGGATGCAGCAGGCCGCTCACCGGCCCCAGCAGCAGGCCGGCCAGCAGCAGGAACACGATCGCCGGCAGCTTCACCCGCCACGCCAGCCACTGGCACAGGAAGCCCACCACCAACATGCCGGTCAACACGAGACCCGGTTCAATACTCATTGCCATCCTCGGAACAAAACGGAAACCATCGGAACGCCTGCCGACGCGGCGCGTCCAGCCGACCGGTCAAAAGCGGCGGTATTGCAAAGCCTCGGCCAGGTGCTCGCGTTCGATCAGCGCCGCGCCGCCGTCGAGGTCGGCGATCGTGCGCGCCACCCGCAGCACGCGATGGTAGGCACGCGCGGACAGCGCCAGCCGTTCCAGCGCCTGCTCGTACCAGCGCCGCTCGGCCGGACCCAGCGCGCAATCGCGCTCCAGCTCGCGGTGGCTGACCTCCGCATTCGGCCGGCCCGCGCGCACCAGGGCTTGGTGCCGAGCCTGCAGCACGCGGGCACGCACCGTGGCGGAATCCTCGTCGTGCACGCTGCGCGCCGCGTCCATCTCGTGCAACGGCAGCGGAGGCACTTCCACCGCGAGATCGATGCGGTCCAGCAGCGGCCCGGAGACCCGCGCGCGATAGCGCTGGATCTGGTCCGGGGTGCACTGGCAATGCCGCCGCGCATCGCCGGCGTGGCCGCAGGGACAGGGATTCATCGCCGCCACCAGCTGGAACTGGGCGGGAAACGTGCACTGCCGCGCCGCCCGCGAGACCACGATCTGGCCGGATTCCAGCGGCTCGCGCAGCACCTCCAGCACGTGCCGGCTGAACTCCGGCAACTCGTCCAGGAACAGCACGCCGTTGTGCGCCAGCGAGATCTCGCCCGGACGCGGATACGAACCGCCGCCCACCAGCGCCACCGCCGACGCGGTGTGATGCGGCGCGCGGAACGGCCGCCGTCGCCAGCGCGCGGGATCGGTGGCCTGGCCGGTCACCGACAGCACCGCGCAGGTTTCCAGCGCCTCGGATTCGCTGAGCGGCGGCAGGATGCCCGGCAGGCGCTCGGCCAGCATGGTCTTTCCCGTGCCGGGCGGCCCGACCAGCAACAAGTGGTGACCGCCCACCGCGGCGATTTCCAGCGCGCGGCGCGCCTGCAGCTGGCCGCGCACGTCACGCAGGTCCGGGCCGTCGCGGACGCCGCCCTCGCCGTCCACCGCCGTCGGAGCGGCCAACTCCTGCGCCCCGCGCAGCCAGCCGCAGACCTCGGCCAGGGTATCGGCCACGCGCACGTCCACTTCCGACACCAGCGCGGCCTCCGCCGCGTTCGCGCGCGGCACCACCACGCGGCGCCCGCGCGCCCGCGCGCGCAGCAACGCCGGCAACACGCCGGACACGCTGCGCAACGAGCCGCTGAGCGCCAGTTCGCCCAGGAATTCGCAATCGTCCAGCTTGTCCCGCGGCACCTGGCCGCTGGCGGCGAGGATGCCCAGCGCGATCGGCAGGTCGAAGCGGCCGCCGTCCTTGGGCAGCTCGGCCGGCGCCAGGTTCACGGTGACCTTGCGGCCGGGATATTCGAACGCGGTGTTCTGGATCGCCACCCGCACGCGATCGCGCGCCTCGCGCACGGCGGCTTCGGGCAGGCCCACGATGCTGGTGGCCGGGAGGCCGCCGGACAGGTGCACCTCGACCATCACCAGCGGTGCGGCAATGCCTTCCTGGGCACGGCTGAGGGTGACTGCGAGACTCATGCGGCCACCGCTTGCCGGCCCGCATGCAAGCCGCTGTCACACACCTGCATCAAGCGACTCCATTCACGGGACCGGGACATAAATAACCGCCCCCGACCGTTAGCTCGGGGTGAGGGTGACAAGTCGGGGGCGGCTCCCAGGAGGCTTGGTGGTGCTAGCTCCCGCGGGCGGCGGCAACGGCCTCCAGTTCGGCCACGCGCCGCTCAAGCTCTTCGACCTTGGCCCGGGTACGTGCGAGTACCTGGCTCTGGACGTCGAACTCTTCGCGGGTGACTAGATCGAGGCGGCGCAATCCTTGCGCCAAGACATCGTGGAAATTGGCCCGCAAATCCTGCTGCGCCTGCGCCACTCCGGGCGGAACCAACGATGCAAGGCGCCGTGCTATCTGGTCGATATCCAGCCTATCCGTCATGGATGGCGCCTCGAACTCGTCGGATGAAAGTATCGATGAACAACAGGTAGACGAACCATCGGTGGACTCCGTGAGTTTATGTAGGGATTTTCCTACACAAGGCTTGAAAAAGTCGTCGACCCGTCGTTTGCCAAGCCAACGTCGAGGCACGATTGCGCATCCCGCCCCGACACGCGCCGTTCCCATCATCCTGCGATGAACCGCCCCTTTCCAGCCGGGTTCGCGAGCCGGCCGGATCGAATCCGCGCAGACTCCGTCGCCTGCCCTGTCCCGATGCCGCACGGGGCATCCGCGCCGCCTGGTGACACCCGCCACCATCGGCCACGCGACAGCAGCAGGCGGTGAAGGCAAAATGGGCGTCCGCGTCGCCTTCGACGCCCCTGCCGAGGACATCCCATGAAGCTGGTCGTGGCGATCATCAAGCCGTTCAAGCTCGACGACGTGCGCGAAGCGCTGGCCGACGTCGGCGTGCAGGGCATCACGGTGACCGAGGTGAAGGGCTTCGGTCGCCAGAAGGGCCACACCGAGCTGTACCGCGGCGCCGAGTACGTGGTCGATTTCCTGCCGAAGATCAAGCTGGAGGCCGCGGTGGCCGACGAACAGCTGGACCGCGTGCTGGAGGCGATCCAGAACTCCGCGCGCACCGGCAAGATCGGCGACGGCAAGATCTTCGTCAGCCCGCTGGAGCAGGTGATCCGCATCCGCACGGGCGAGCTGGACCAGGACGCGCTGTAAGTCCTTCCCGCGTCGCCGGGCTGCAGCCCCGGGCACCTCGTACGCCATCCCCGGACCGCTTGCCGCGCGGCGCTGCCTCGGCGGGCGCGCCGTGGCGCGGCCCGCGCCACTTATCCACGGCTTTTCCACAACTTGTTGTGGTTGACCCCCACAGCACATCCCGATATGTTGTGTCTGTCGGTGCCCCGCCAGACGCGATCGTCGGCAGGGCTCAAAAGGGAATCCGGTGCGAATCCGGAACTGCCCCGCAGCGGTAAGCGGAAACGAACGCCCAAGGGCCGGAGTCCGTCCGTTCGGGAGATGGGTGACACCGTCATCGGTGTCGCTGGCCAGGTGCAGCAACGAGCCATGGTGGTGCCATGGCGAGGCGCGGCAACGACGCCAGCGGCGGCGGGGACACGTCAGACACTCCCGAACGGGCGGACTCCGGCCCTCAAGCACTGGCTCGCAGCGGCCGGGAAGCGAAGGCAAGTAGGTGGGTCGCAAGACCCGGGTCCGCGAGTCCGAAGACCTGCCGACACGGCATGGCCGGAACGCCATGCCGAGTGGTGACGGCTTCCGCGGGGAGGCGCGTCGGATCATCGGGCCGCCGCCCGATGGCACGACCGTCCGCGAGCAACCGCCACTTCAGCCCTGCGCGCGGGAGCAGGCGGTTGATCACCACGGTCTGGAGTCACCGACATGCAGCCTCTCGATACCGCTACCCGCGAGCGTTCCGGCGCCCGCGCGGAGCCGTCCGCCTTTTCCGCCGGGGCCGCCGAAGCCGCGGCCGCCGCCAGTGAAACCCCGATGCCCGCCCTGCAAGAAAAACGACAAGCCGCCCCGAGCGAGCCTTTCGCCCTCACCCCGCCGCACAACCCGGCGCAGATGCGCGTGACCAAGCGCAACGGCGGCCAGGAGGCGGTGGACGTCAACAAGATCGTGCGCGCGGTGACGCGCTGCGCCGAAGGCCTGCACGCGGTCGATCCGATGCGCGTGGCGCTGAAGACCATCGGCGGCCTGTACGACGGCGCCACCACGCAGGAGCTGGACCAGCTCTCGATCCGCACCGCCGCCGCGCTCACCGCGGAGGAGCCCGAGTACGGCCAGCTCGCCGCGCGCCTGCTCGGCGCCTACATCGACAAGGAAGTGAGCGGGCAGGAGATCCAGAGCTTCTCGCAGTCGATCGCGCGCGGCGCGGAACTCGGCATCCTCAACGCGCGCCTGCGCGATTTCGTGGCCGCGAACGCGCGCAAGCTCAACGACGCGATCGACCTGCTGGCCACGCGCCGCTTCGAGTACTTCGGCCTGCGCACGGTGTACGACCGCTACCTGCTGCGCCACCCGCAGAAGCGCCACGTGATCGAGACGCCGCAGTATTTCTTCATGCGCATCGCCTGCGCGCTGGGCGGCGGCGAGATCGGCGAAACGCTGGAACTCTATCGCCTGCTGTCGGCGCTGGAATACATCGCCAGTTCGCCCACCCTGTTCAACGCCGGCACCGCGCACGAGCAGCTCAGCTCCTGCTTCCTGCTCGACTCGCCGGTCGATTCGCTGGAGTCGATCTACGACAAGTACGCCGACGTGGCGAAGCTCAGCAAGTTCGCCGGCGGCATCGGCCTGGCCTACTCGCGCGTGCGTTCGCGCGGCTCGCTGATCAAGGGCACCAACGGCCACTCCAACGGCCTGGTGCCGTGGCTGAAGACGCTGGACGCCTCCGTCGCCGCGGTGAACCAGGGCGGCAAGCGCAAGGGCGCGGCCTGCGTGTACCTGGAGCCGTGGCACGCCGACATCGAGGAATTCCTGGAGCTGCGCGACAACACCGGCGACGAGGCGCGCCGCACGCACAACCTCAACCTCGCCAACTGGATTCCCGACGAATTCATGCGCCGGGTGGAGAGCGACGGCGAGTGGTCGCTGTTCGATCCCAAGATCGTGCCGCACTTCGTCGACAGCTGGGGCGAGACGTTCGAGCAGGCCTATCGCGAAGCCGAGGCCGCCGGCCTGGCGGTGAAGAAGGTGAAGGCGCGCGAGCTGTACGCCCGCATGCTGCGCACGCTGGCGCAGACCGGCAACGGCTGGATGACCTTCAAGGACCGCAGCAACGCCACCAGCAACCAGACGGCGAAGGCGGGGAACGTCATCCACCTGTCGAACCTGTGCACCGAGATCCTCGAGGTCACCAACGCCGGCGAGACCGCCGTGTGCAACCTCGGCTCGATCAACCTGTCGCGCCACGTCGCCCCGAACGCCGACGGCAGCGGCGCGTTCGACTTCGACAAGCTCGCCGCCACCGTGCGCACCGCGGTGCGCCAGCTGGACCGCGTGATCGACCTCAACTTCTATCCCATCGACACCGCCGCCACCGCCAACCGCAAGTGGCGTCCGGTGGGCCTGGGCGTGATGGGCCTGCAGGACGTGTTCTTCAAGCTGCGCCTGCCGTTCGATTCGGCCGAGGCGCTGGCGCTGTCCACGCGCATCGCCGAGGAGGTCTACTACCACGCGCTGTCGCAGTCGAACGAGCTGGCGATGGAGCACGGCGCACATCCGGGCTTCGCCGAAAGCCGCGCCGCCAGCGGCGAGCTGCAGTTCGACTACTGGACCCACGCGCGGCCGAACGACACGGCGCGCTGGGACGCGCTGCGCGAGTCGATCAAGGCGAAGGGCCTGCGCAACTCGCTGCTGATCGCGATCGCGCCCACCGCCACCATCGCCTCCATCGCCGGCTGCTACGAGTGCATCGAGCCGCAGGTGTCGAACCTGTTCAAGCGCGAGACGCTGTCCGGCGACTTCCTGGTGGTGAACCGCTACCTGGTCGAGGAGCTGAAGACGCTTGGCCTGTGGACGTCCGAGATTCGCGACGCGATCAAGCTGGCGGAAGGCTCGATCCAGGGCATAGCGGCGATCCCGGAGCGCCTGCGCACGATCTACCGCACCGTGTGGGAACTGCCGCAGAAGGCCCTGATCGACCTGGGCGCCGCACGCGGCGCGTACATCGACCAGAGCCAGTCGCTGAACCTGTTCATGGAAAACCCGAACATCGGTCAGCTCAGTTCCATGTACATGTACGCGTGGAAGTCCGGCATCAAGACGACCTACTACCTGCGCTCGCGCCCGGCCACCAAGATCGCCAAGACCACGGTCTCGGCCGGCAAGGCCGAGGCGCCCGCGCCCACCATCGAGCAGGAGAAGGCGAACGCCGCGGTGTTCTGCTCGCTGGAGAATCCGGAGTACTGCGAGGCCTGCCAGTAACGCCCTGCCGTCGTCCCGGCGAAAGCCGGGACCCGGTGCCTTTGGCTATCGAGGTGCAAAGGCGCTGGATTCCGGCTTTCGCCGGAATGACGGTGAGGGGTTGTCGACCTGACTGGCAAAGCTCCACGTAAAGATCACTGGCAAACCTCTGCGTAAAGGTCACGCCAATACGGATTGGACTTTTCGATGAACTCGATCTTCCAGGCCCGTCTCCACGTCTTGATCGCCTTCTCGCGGGTGATGGCGGATTCCATCGCGTCGTGCAGCTCGAACCAGACAAGGGAATGCACGTGATGACGTCTCGTGAAACCTTCGACCACTTCGTTGCGGTGTTGCCAGACGCGCGCCGGAAGCTTGGAGGTGACACCGGTATAGAGCGTGCCGTTGCGACGGCTCGCAAGCATGTAGACACAAGGCTGCCGCTCACGCATCCCGAATTCTTCCAAACACACCCAAGTCGTCATTCCAGCGAAAGCTGGAATCCAGTGCCTTAGTCCCTCGCCACGTCATCGCATAGGCGAAAGTCGCTGGATCCCGGCTTTCGCCGGGACGACGAGCAAAAAACCAAGGAACCACACATGTCCGCCCAACCCGAACGCCCCCAGCACATCCTCGACCCCGGTTTCGAGCTCACCCTGCGCCCGATGCGTTACCCGGCGTTCTACGAGATGTACCGCAACGCCATCAAGAACACCTGGACGGTGGACGAGGTGGATTTCTCGCTCGACACCACCGACCTCAACACCAAGATGTCGGCGGCCGACCGCCACCTGATCCATCGCCTGATCGCGTTCTTCGCCACCGGCGACACCATCGTGTCGAACAACCTGGTGCTGAACCTGTACCAGCACATCAACGCGCCCGAGGCGCGCATGTACCTGTCGCGCCAGCTCTACGAGGAAGCGCTGCACGTGCAGTTCTACCTCACCCTGCTCGACACCTATATCCCCGACCCGGGCGAGCGCGCCAAGGCCTTCGCGGCGATCGAGAACATCCCGTCGATCCGCGCCAAGGGCGAGTTCTGCTTCAAGTGGATCGACTCGATCCAGGACGTGCAGCGGCTGGAGACGCGCGAGCAGCGCCGCCAGTTCCTGCTCAACCTGATCTGCTTCGCCGCCTGCATCGAGGGCCTGTTCTTCTTCGCCGCGTTCGCCTACGTGTACTACTTCCGCTCGCGCGGCCTGCTGCACGGCCTCGCCTCCGGCACCAACTGGGTGTTCCGCGACGAGAGCTGCCACATGGCGTTCGCCTTCGAGGTGGTGCGCACCGTGCGCGCGGAAGAGCCCGACCTGTTCGACGAAGCCATGCGCGCGCAGGTGGAGGAAATGCTGGAGGACGCGATCGCCTGCGAGACGCAGTTCGCCGAGGACGTGCTGTCCGGCGGCGTGGTGGGCCTGTCGGTGAAGGACGTGCGCCAGTACCTGGAATACTGCGCCGACCAGCGCCTCGCCCAGCTCGACCTGCCGAAGAAGTACGGCGCGAAGAACCCGTTCGACTTCATGGACCTGCAGGACGTGCAGGAAGTGACCAACTTCTTCGAGCGCCGCGTCTCGGCCTACCAGGTCGGCGTGGAGGGCGAGGTGGCGTTCGACATGGCGTTCTGAGGCCGGCGCACGATCGTGTTGCATGCATGGGCGGCTTGCCGGGAGGCAAGCCGCCCATGTGCATTCCGGCACCCGTTGACTACACGTGTCGTCAGGCGTAGTGTGCCGACACGTGTAGTCACAACAGGTGCGCCCGCATGTCCAGACCTTCCATCGGCGACCAGGAACTCGCCCTGCTGCATTACCTGGCCGAGCACGAGCCCGTCTCCGTGGGCGAAGTGGCCGCGGGTTTCGGCGAGGCGCACGGCCTCGCCCGCTCCACCGTGCTGACGATGATGGAGCGCCTGCGCGCCAAGGGTTACCTCAAGCGCCGCCAGGCGCAGGGCGTGTACCGCTACAGCACCGCCACCGGCCCCGGCGAGGCGATGCGCGGCGCGGTGGGCCGCTTCGTGGAAAGCACGCTGAGCGGCTCCGTGTCGCCCTTCGTGGCGTGGATGGCGGAACGCGGCAAGGTCAGCGACGACGAGCTGGCCGAGCTGCAGGCGCTGGTCAAACAACTGCAGAACACGCGCAAGGAGAAGTGAGATGACGACACTGGCTCATCTGACCGCGCCATTGCTGGAACGCCTGGCCTGGACCTCGCTGCAGGCCGCCGTGCTGGTGGGCATCGTGGCGCTGCTGATCCGCGTGCTGCCGCGCCTGCCCGCCGCCGCGCGCTGCGCGCTGTGGTGGCTGGTCGGGCTGCAGGTCGTGCTGGGGCTGTGCTGGCAGGCGCCGATCCGGCTGCCGCTGCTGGCGTCGCCGGATGCCGCGGTGGCGACCGTCCCGCAGCGCATTGTCGCGGCCACGCCGGTCATGGCATCGGCAGGCGCGGCCCGCGTCGCCGCCCGCGCGGATGATGCGGCCTCGGCGACGGCGCCAGCCGTTCTGCCGCTGGCCGAAGCCGCGCCCGGCTGGCTGGCCACCCACTGGCGTTCCGCCCTGATCGCCTTGTGGCTGTGCCTGCTGCTGGCCCAGTTGCCTGCGCTCATCCGCCAGCACCGGCTTGCCCGCCGGCTGCGCCGCTCGGCCGTACCGACGACGGACGCCGCGCTCCAGGCCAGTTGCGCACGGCAGGCGCGCGAGCTGGGCCTGCAACACGCGCCCGCGGTACTGGTCTCGCCGGACATCGACTCGCCCCAGGTCGGCGGCGGCTGGCGCCCCGCCGTGCTGTGGCCGGCGCATTCCACACTGGACGCCGAGGCCTCCGCGCTGGCGCTGGCGCACGAACTCGCGCACCTCAAGCGCGGCGACCTGCTGCTGGGCTGGATTCCCGCGCTGGCGTCGCGGCTGCTGTTCTTCCATCCGCCGCTGCGCTGGGCGATGCGCGAATACGCGCTGCACCGCGAGGCGGCCTGCGACGCGCTGGCGCTGGCGCAGGGACGCGCCGCACCGCAGGACTACGGGCGCCTGCTGCTGCAACTGGGCGTGGCCCACCCGCTGCACGCCGGCCTCGCCGGCGCCTCCCCCACCTTCCACAACCTCAAGAGGCGACTCGTCATGCTGCAACAGACCTCCACCGCCATGCCACGCGTGCGCAGCTGGCTGCTGGTCGCGCTGGTCGCGCTGGCCGGCGTGCTGCCCTACCGCGTGGTGGCCGACGCCGCGAAGCCGGCGGACGCCGGCAGCACCGCCAGCGCCTACCTGGCCTCCACGCCACCGGTGCCGCCGCCCGCGCCCAGCACCAGGATGCGGGCG
>NZ_NJIC01000033.1 GCF_013620825.1 Rhodanobacter sp. PCA2
GGGCGGCGGGTGTCGGCTTGACGCCGCCGCCACCGCCACCACCGCAGGCGGCCAGGCTCAGGGCCACGCCGACGGCAAACGCCAACTGGTGCCAACGCAGGCCGCGTCCGGCCTTGCCAACCTCATGCGGTTTCATGCGGTTCTCCCTCCCCTTGTCCCTGGACGAAGCTCACCACCTCGAGGAGCCGGCGCCCGGCAATACAAGGCGGCATGGCCCCGGTGGAAGCGCAGTGTCGCACAATGCCGTTACGGTAGATGTCAACGCACGCTCCCGGTTTGCCGCACTGCGCCAAGCGCTGCGATAATCGGGCCACCGCTTTCCCCCCGGCGCCAGTCGCCATTCGCACACCGCGGAGTTCCCCCATGTCGGACATCAGCATCGTCATCGCAGGTGCCAAGCGCACCGCCATCGGTTCCTTCCTCGGCCAGTTCACCGGCGTACCCACCCCGAAACTGGGCGCCGCCGCGATCCGTGCCGCGCTGGAGCAGTCCGGCGTGGCCGCGGCGGACGTCGGCGAGGTGATCATGGGCTGCGTGCTCCCGGCCAACCTGGGCCAGGCGCCGGCGCGCCAGGCCTCGCTGGAAGCCGGGCTTCCGCCCGCCGCCGGCTGCACCACCATCAACAAGGTGTGCGGCTCGGGCATGAAGGCGATCATGCTGGGCCACGACCTGATCAAGGCCGGCTCGGCGAAGGTGGTGGTGGCCGGCGGCATGGAGTCGATGACCAACGCGCCGCACATGGTGCAGGCCCGCACCGGCATCCGCTACGGCGACGGCAAGCTGGTCGACCACATGGCCTGGGACGGCCTCACCAACCCCTACGACGGCAAGGCGATGGGCGTGTTCGCCGAGTCCTGCGCGGACAAGTACCACTTCACCCGCGAGGCGCAGGACGCCTTCGCCACCGAGTCGGTCAACCGCGCCAAGGCGGCACAGCAATCCGGCGCGTTCGCCGGCGAGATCGTTCCGGTCACCGTGGCCGGCCGCAAGGGCGACGTGGTGGCGGATACCGACGAGCAGCCCAGCCGCTCCGACGTCAGCAAGATCCCCACGCTGAAGCCCGCCTTCCGCAAGGAGAACGGCACCATCACCGCGGCCAGCTCCTCCAGCATCTCCGACGGCGCCGCCGCCGTGGTGCTGCTGTCGGCCGACGACGCCAAGGCGCGCGGGCTCAAGCCGCTGGCCCGCATCGTGGCGCACGCCACCCACTCGCAGGAGCCGGAATGGTTCACCACCGCCCCGGTGGGCGCGATCCAGAAGGTGCTTGAAAAAGCCGGCTGGAAGGTCGGCGACGTCGACCTGTTCGAGGTCAACGAGGCGTTCGCGGTGGTGGCCATGGCGCCGATCGAGGAACTCGGCATCTCCCACGACAAGCTCAACGTCAACGGCGGCGCCTGCGCGCTGGGGCATCCGATCGGCGCCAGCGGCGCCCGCCTGGTGGTGACCCTGCTCAATGCGTTGAAGACCCGCGGCCTCAAGCGCGGCATCGCCACCCTGTGCATCGGCGGCGGCGAAGCCACTGCCCTGGCGGTGGAATGCCTGGACTGAATCACGCGGCCATGACGATGGCGTCCAGATACTTTCCCCTGAAAGCGCATTGAACCGCCTTTCAACGGAATCTGAAGCGCCACAACGAAAGATATGGCGCAAGTCACGGGAAAGCGGTATTAATACACGGCCAAACGGCATTCCACGGCATAGGAGATTCAACATGAAGTTCACGCGTACCCTACTCGCCTCCGCGCTCGTCGCGCTGCTGGCGGCTTGCAGCAACGGCGCGCAGGATTCCGCGCAGAGCGCCCAGCAGTCCGCTGACCAGGCTCAGCAGTCCGCCGACCAGGCGCAGAAGGCTGCCGAGCAGGCTCCGGGCACCGCCACCCAGCAGGCTGCCGACCAGGCCGCCACGGCTGCTTCGGCCGCCAACCAGGCCGCCGACCAGGCCCAGCAGGCTGCCACCGCCGCCTCCGCTCCGGCCGCTGCCGCCTCCTCGGCTGTCGACGCTGCCAAGGACGCCGCCAGCAATGCTGCCGACGCCGCCAAGAATGCAGCCGACTCCGCCAAGGACGCTGCTGGCAAGGCGAAGGACGCCGCCGACAAGGCCAAGGACGCGATGAAGGGTCACTGATCCCTTCGGCTTTGCGTTCCGAAGAAACGGCCGCCCATCGGGCGGCCGTTTCTTTTGGCGTGTGCGTGCATTTGGCGATGCGCGCGCAAATCGGATGAACGGCCGATCCTTCCCGCCGTGCCCGGTTTTTTGCATTCGCCCGGGAACGCCGGAATCAAACACGCGGCGCAGCCGCTATCATCCACGGTTCCATCACCAGGGCCGCCGTGCATGAGTGCCATCGTCTCGCAGATCGATCCGCGTACTCCCGAGTTTCGGGCCGGCAGCGAACGCCTGCGCAAGCTGGCCGACGAGCTGCGCGGCGAGCTGGCGCGCAACGCCGAGGGCGGTGGCGCGAAGGCGCGCGAGAAGCACGTCGCCCGCGGCAAGCTGCTGCCGCGCGAACGCATCCGCGCCCTGCTCGATCCCGGCTCGCCGTTCCTGGAGCTGTCGCCGCTGGCCGCGCACGGCATGTACGACGATGCCGCTCCCGCCGCCGGCATCATCACCGGCATCGGCCGCGTCAATGGCATCGAGGTGGTGGTGGTCGCCAACGACGCCACGGTGAAGGGCGGCACCTATTTCCCGATGACGGTGAAGAAGCACCTGCGTGCGCAGGAGGTGGCGCTGGAAAATCGCCTGCCCTGCGTCTACCTGGTGGACTCCGGCGGCGCCTTCCTGCCGCTGCAGGACGAGGTGTTTCCGGACAAGGAACACTTCGGCCGCATCTTCTACAACCAGGCGCGCATGTCGGGCCTCGGCATCCCGCAGATCGCGGTGGTGATGGGCTCGTGCACCGCCGGCGGCGCCTACGTGCCGGCGATGAGCGACGAGACCATCATCGTGCGCGAACAGGGCACGATCTTCCTGGGCGGCCCGCCGCTGGTGAAGGCGGCCACCGGCGAGGTGGTCGACGCCGAGACGCTGGGCGGCGCGGACGTCCACACCTCCATCTCGGGCGTGGCCGACCACTACGCCGAGAACGACGCGCACGCGCTGAGCATCGCGCGCGACATCGTGGCCAGCCTCAACCGCAGCAAGGCCATGCCGCTGGCGCTGCGCGAACCGGCCGAGCCGAAGTACGCGGCCGAGGAACTGTACGGCGTGATCCCCGAGGACACCCGCCGCCCGTTCGACATCCGCGAAGTAATCGCGCGCATCGTCGACGGCTCGGAGCTGCACGAGTTCAAGGCGCGCTACGGCAAGACCCTGGTCTGCGGCTTCGCCCACATCCACGGCTACCCGGTGGGCATCGTCGCCAACAACGGCATCCTGTTCGCCGAGAGCGCGCTCAAGGGCGCGCATTTCATCGAGCTGTGCAACCAGCGCAATGTGCCGCTGGTGTTCCTGCAGAACATCACCGGCTTCATGGTCGGCAAGAAGTACGAGCAGGCCGGCATCGCGAAGGACGGCGCCAAGATGGTGACCGCCGTGGCCTGCTCGCACGTGCCGAAGTTCACCGTGGTGATCGGCGGCAGCTTCGGCGCCGGCAACTACGCCATGTGCGGTCGCGCCTACGGCGCCCGCTTCCTGTGGATGTGGCCGAACGCGCGCATCAGCGTGATGGGCGGCGAACAGGCCGCATCGGTGCTCGCCACGGTGAAGCGCGACGGCATCGAGGCCGGCGGCAAGTCGTGGAGCGCGGAAGAGGAAGATGCCTTCAAGACGCCGATCCGCGAGCAGTACGAACGCCAGGGCCACCCGTACTACGCCAGCGCGCGGCTGTGGGACGACGGCATCATCGATCCGGTCGACACCCGTCGCGTGCTGGGGCTGGCGATCTCCGCGTCGATGAACGCGCCGATCGAACCGCAGCGCTACGGCGTGTTCCGCATGTAGGTCGCGGCGCGAACGCTCAGTGCGAGCGCGGCCGGAAATGCAGCGGCATCGGCTCCACGGCCATCCGGGCATGACCGGATGTGTCGGGACCACGCGATGTGGCGGAAGCCGGCGCGACGGCAGCCGGCTTCTTCGGCCCGCAGGCGCCGCAGGTGGCGCAGCCGTCGGCGCAGTTGCCGGTAGCCTGCTTCGGCTGCAGCCGGCGCCCCAGCATGCGCGCCAGCCGCGACTCGTGCCGCGACAACCGGATCGAGGCCGCCGCCAGCCAGCGGTTGGTGAGCTGCGGCGCCAGCTTGCGGAACACCACCAGCGCGCTGACCGCCACGATCAGGGCCAGCACGATGTATTGCACCAGCAGCCCATTGCTCATGTCAGCGCGCTCGCGATCTGGTAGACGAGGAAGGACGCCGCGTACGCCATCACGAACTGGTAGCCGAACGACAGCGCCACCACGCGCCACGCGCCGGTCTCGCGCTTGATCACCGCCAGCGTGGACATGCACTGCGGCGCATAGGCGAACCACACCAGCAGCGACAGCGCGCTGGCCAGCGACACCTGCGAGGCGAGCGCCGGCGCCAGCGCGCCCGCGTCGCCGCCCACCGCGTACACCGTGGCCAGCGCCGCCACCGCGGTCTCGCGCGCGGCGAACGCCGGGATCAGCGCCAGGCTCATCTGCCAGTTGAAGCCGATCGGCCCGAACAGGTGCGCGAGGCCGCGCCCCAACTGGCCGGCGAAGCTGTAGTCGATCGCCGGCTCGGTGGCGCCGGCCGGCGGCGCGGGGAAACTGGACAGCGCCCACATCAGCACGGTGAGCGCGAGGATCACGCCGGTCAACCGCTTCAGGAAGATCATGCCGCGCTCGTACAGGCCGATCGCCACGTCGCGCACCTTGGGCAGGCGATACGACGGCAGCTCCATCAGCAGCGCGTGCTCGCTGCGGTCGCGGCGGATGCGCTTCATCACCCAGCCCACCAGCATCGCGCCGAGGATGCCCGCGACGTACAGCGCGAACAGCACCAGGCCTTGCAGGTTGAACACGCCGAGCACCGCGTGCGCGGGAATGAAGGCGCCGATCAGCAGCGCATACACCGGCAGCCGCGCCGAACACGTCATCAGCGGCGCCACCAGGATGGTGGCGAGCCGGTCGCGCGGATCGGTGATCGAGCGCGTGCCCATGATGCCGGGGATCGCGCAGGCGAAACTGGACAGCAGCGGGATGAACGAACGCCCGGTCAACCCCACCGACACCATCAGGCGATCCAGCAGGAAGGCCGCGCGCGGCAGGTAGCCCGACTCCTCCAGCGTGAGGATGAAGAAGAACAGCACCAGGATCTGCGGCAGGAAGCCCAGCACCGTGCCGAGGCCGGTGAAGATGCCGTCGGTGACCAGGCCGCGCAGCGGCCCGGCTGGCAGCGACGCTGCCAGGTACTCGCCCAGTTGGCCGAAGCCGTCGCCGATCAGGTCGGTCATCGGCTTGCCCAGCGAATACACCGCCTGGAACACCAGGAACATCACCACCGCGAGGATGGCCAGGCCGAACACCGGATGCAGCGCCCAGCGGTCCAGCGCGTCGTCCACCGCCGCGGTCTGCCGCGGCATGCTCACCGTGGCGGCGAGCAGCTCGCGCACCTCGGCGTGCAGGTCGACCCGGCTGGCCGGGTCGTCGGCCTGTACCGGAGCCGGCAGCGGCAGTTCGCCGTCCACGCGCGCCACCAGCGCCTTCGCGCCGCCGCGCCTCACCGCCACGGTTTCCACCACCGGCAGGCCCAGCCGGCGCGACAGCTCCGGTACGTCGATCGCGATGTCGCGTCGGCGCGCCGCGTCCATCATGTTCAGGGCCAGCACCACCGGCCGCCCCAGCCGCCGCACTTCCAGCAGGAAGCGCAGGTGCAGGCGCAGGTTGGTGGCGTCGGCCACGCAGACGATCAGGTCGGGCGGCGCCTCGCCGGGGTAGTTGCCCTCCAGCACGTCGCGGGTGATCTGCTCGTCCGGGCTGACCGCGTCGAAGCTGTAGGCGCCCGGCAGGTCGAGGATCTGCAGCACGCGCCCGGACGGCGCGACGAAGCGCCCTTCCTTGCGTTCCACCGTGACGCCGGCGTAGTTCGCCACCTTCTGCCGGCCGCCGGTGAGCAGGTTGAACAGCGCGGTCTTGCCGCAGTTCGGGTTGCCGACCAGGGCGATGCGCAGCGCGTCGGCGCTCATGCCGCCACCTCGGCCCGCACGCTGACCCGGGCCGCCTCGGCCCGTCGCAGGGCGAAGCGGGTGAAGCCGATCTGCACCAGCAGCGGATCGGCGCCCAGCGGCGCGCACGCAACCACCCGCACCGCTTCGCCGTCGACGAAGCCCAGGTCGCGCAAACGCTGCGCAATGGCATCGTTCGCGTGGGCATCGTCCACGCGATCCACCACGGCGGCAGTACCCTTCGACAGATCGGACAGGCGCACGACAGAACCGGCTACAAATAAGAATGGTTCGCATTGTAACCACATTTCGCGTTTGGTGCAGCGCCACCCGGCAAGCGTTGCCGGCGGTTTAAAATGCCGGCTTCCCCGCGCGGAATCCGTCCATGCCGTCTGCCGTACTGACCACCGACCGCGCCGGCGTGCGCACGCTCGCCATGCATCGCCCCGAGGTGCACAACGCGTTCGACGACGCGCTGATCGCGGAACTCACGGCCGCCGTCGAGGATGCCGGCCGCGATCCTGCGGTGCGTGTCGTGGTGCTCACCGGCAGCGGCGCGAGTTTCTCCGCCGGCGCGGACCTCAACTGGATGCGCGGCATGGCCGGCGCCAGCGAGCAGGAAAACCGCGACGACTCGCTGCGCCTCGCGCGCTTGATGCGCAGCCTGCAGTTCTGCCCCAAGCCCACCGTCGCCCGCGTCAACGGCGCGGCCTACGGCGGCGGCGTGGGCCTGGTCGCCTGCTGCGACATCGCGATCGCCGCGGACGGCGCGAAGTTCGGCCTCACCGAGGTGAAGCTGGGCCTGGTGCCCGCGGTGATCTCGCCCTGCGTGGTCGCCGCGATCGGCCTGCGCCAGGCGCGCAAGCTGTTCCTCACCGGCGAGATTTTCGACGCCGCCGAGGCGCGGCGCATCGGCCTGCTGCACCAGGTCGTCGCGCCCGAGGCGCTGGACGAGGCTGTGGCCTTCGCGCTGAAGCTGCTCGCCAAGGCCGGCCCCCAGGCGCAGCGCGAGGCCAAGCAATTGGCCTTCCGCATGGGTGGCCTCGCCGAGGCCGCCGCCGAGCGCATCGACCGGGACAACGCTGCGCTGATCGCCCGCCTGCGCGTGTCGCCGGAAGGCCAGGAAGGGCTCACCGCCTTCCTCGACAAGCGTGCGCCGGCATGGACCGCGCCCTGACCCGCCCCGCGTTTTTTGCTGCGCTGCGCATCGGCGCGACGACGCGCATCTGCTAGCTTTCCGGGGCTTTGCCCCGCACGTACGGCCAAGGAACCCGCATGTTCGAACGCGTACTGATCGCCAACCGCGGCGAGATCGCCTGCCGCGTGATCCGCACCTGCCGCCGGCTGGGCATCCGCAGCATCGCGGTGTATTCGGAAGCGGACCGCGACGCCCAGCACGTGCGCCTCGCCGACGAGGCATGGCCGATCGGCGGCCCGCGTCCGGCCGAGTCCTACCTGCGCGGCGACGCCATCGTCGAGGTGGCGAAGAAGAGCGGCGCGCAGGCGATCCATCCCGGCTATGGCTTCCTTTCCGAGAACACCGACTTCGCCCGCGCCTGCGTGGCGGCCGGCATCGCCTTCATCGGCCCCGACCCGGCCAGCATCGAGGCGATGGGCTCCAAGTCCGCCGCCAAGGCGCTGATGTCGAAGCACGACGTGCCGCTGGTGCCCGGCTACCACGGCGACAACCAGGACAGCGCCTTCCTCGCCGCCAAGGCGCGCGAGGTCGGCTATCCACTGATCCTCAAGCCCGCGGCGGGCGGCGGCGGCAAGGGCATGCAGATCGTGCGCGAAGACGCGGCCTTTCCCGAGGCGCTGGCCACCGCGCAGCGCGTGGCGCTGGCCGCCTTCGGCGATGCCACCATGCTGCTGGAGCGCTACGTCGAACATCCGCGCCACATCGAGTTCCAGATCTTCGGCGACCGCCACGGCCACGTGATCCACCTCGACGAGCGCGAGTGCTCGGCGCAGCGCCGCTACCAGAAGGTGCTGGAGGAAACCCCCTCGCCCTTCCTCACCCCGGATACGCGCGCCGCGATGGGCGCGGCCGCGGTGGCCGCCGCGCGCGCGGTGAACTACGTGGGCGCGGGCACGGTGGAGTTCATCGTCGGTCCCGCCGGCGATTTCCACTTCATGGAAATGAACACCCGCCTGCAGGTCGAGCACCCGGTCACCGAACTCACCCACGGCGTGGATCTCGTGGAGTGGCAACTGCGCATCGCCAACGGCGAAGCGCTGCCGCTCACGCAGGAACAGGTGACCTCGCACGGCCACGCCATCGAGGTGCGCCTGTACGCGGAAGATCCCGAGCAGAACTTCCTGCCCGGCTCCGGCAAGCTGCAGACGCTGCGCCTGCCCGCGCCTTCGCGCCACGTGCGCATCGACGGCGGCGTGGTGCAGGGCGACACGGTGACGATCTTCTACGACCCGATGATCGCCAAGCTGATCGTGTGGGACGAGGATCGCCCGCAGGCGCTGCAGCGCCTGCGCGAGGCGCTGGCCGAATGCGAGATCGAGGGGCCGAAATCCAATATCGCGTTCCTCGAACGGCTGGCGCGCCATCCCGCCGTGGTCGAGGCGCGCATCGACACCGGTTACCTGGATCGCCACCTCGACGAATTCGTGAGCGGACAGGCGGAACCCGCGGCGCGCACGCTGTTCGCCGCCGCCACCGCCGCGCTGTTGCACGACGAGGCGCAGCTGGCGGCGAATCCCGCCGATCCGCACTCGCCCTGGGCCGCCGCCGATGCCTGGCGCGTGGGCCACGCCGGCAAGCGCGTGCTGGCGCTCACGCGCGGCGAGTCGCGCTTCGAGATCGAAGCCTACGGCCATGCCGGCGACTACCGCCTGCGCCATGGCGACAGCAGCTGCGAAGTGCACGGCGCACGTTTGGCCGACACCTCGCTCAGCGCCCGCTTCGACGACGAAGCCGAACGTTTCGGCCTGCGCGCGAACGCGCATCGCGTGCTGCTGCACGACGACGCCGGCCAGCGCTGGCGCCTCGACCGTGCCGCTGCCTACGCCTGGGCGTCGAAGGACGCCGCGGGCGGCAACCAGATCATCGCGCCCATGCCGGGCCGCATCGTGCTGGTGAAGGCCAAGGCCGGCGACACCGTCGAGGAAGGCCAGGAACTGCTGGTGATGGAGGCGATGAAGATGGAACTGGCCTTGAAGGCACCGCGCGCCGGCACCATCGAGAGCGTGTCCGCCGCGCAAGGCGACTTCGTCGAGGCCGACGCGGTGCTCGTGCGCTTCGACGCCTGACGCCCGAAGCCCTCTCCTTCACCCGGAACCGCCATGACCGCTTCCAACCATGTCCGCATCGTCGAAGTCGGCGCCCGCGACGGCTTGCAGAACGAGAAGACCCTGCTCCCGGCCGAAGTGAAGATCGCCCTGATCGACCGGCTCTCCTCCACCGGGCTCAAGACCATCGAGGCCACCAGCTTCGTGAGCCCGAAATGGGTGCCGCAGCTCGCCGACGCGGCCGAGGTGTTCACCGGCATCCGCAAGGTGCCGGGCGTGAGCTACCCGGTGCTGGTGCCGAACCTGCAGGGCTACGAGCGTGCCCGCGAAGTGGGCGCCGAAGAGATCGCCGTGTTCACCGCGGCCAGCGAAGCGTTCAACCGCAAGAACATCAACGCTTCCATCGACGAATCCATCGAGCGCTTCGTGCCGGTGCTGGAGCGCGCGAAGGCCGACGGCGTGGCGGTGCGCGGCTACGTCTCCACCGTGCTCGGCTGCCCCTACCAGGGCGAGGTGCCGGTGCGCGACGTGGTGCGCGTGGCCAGGCGCCTGCACGAACTCGGCTGCCACGAGATATCGCTGGGCGACACCATCGGCGTCGGCACGCCGGCCAAGGCGCGCGCGATGCTGCACGCGGTGGCGCAGGAAGTGCCCATGCACGCGCTGGCGGTGCATTTCCACGACACCTACGGCCAGGCGCTGGCGAACATCCTCGCCTGCCTGGAGGAAGGCGTGCGCGTGGTGGACAGCGCCGTCTCCGGCACCGGCGGCTGCCCGTACGCCAAGGGCGCCACCGGCAACGTGGCCAGCGAGGACGTGGCCTACATGCTGCACGGCATGGGCATGGAAACCGGCATCGACCTCGACCTGCTGATCGCCACCGGCGCGTGGCTGTCCGCCCAACTGCACAAGGACACCGCCAGCCGCGTCACCCGTGCGCGCACGGCGTCCGCTTGAACCGGCGAAGGTGACCGGGGCGGCAACGCCCGTCCCCGTCCGTCGTCCCGGCAGAAAATCCGGGCGGCGCATCGATGGCCCGGCTGCCCATGTCACGCGAGCCGCAGGAACGGCGAGGGTTCGCGCTCCACGAATTCGCGGCGCACGTGGGCCAGCAGGTCGCGCTGGCTGCCAAAGGGCAGCAGCGCCGCGGCCTCCTCCAGCGCGACCCAGCGGAACGCCGAGTGCTCGCCGTTGAGACGCACCTGCGCATCGTCGGCGATCCGCGCGACGAAGGCGGGCACCAGTTCGATGCTGTCGGACTGCGCCAGGTAGAAACTTTCGCAGTAGCTGGTGGCCCAGAAGCTCTGCGGCTGCAGCGCCGTTTCCTCGCGCAATTCGCGCAGCGCCGCCTGCCAGCCCGTCTCGCCGACCTCGACGTGGCCGGCGATGTAGCTCCACGCGCCGTCGAGATAGGCATCCGCCCGGCGCGCCAGCAGCATGCGCGTGCCCGCACCCGCGCCGCGCAGCGCGAGCACGGACACCATGGTGCTGCGCACCGGCAGGCCGCGCCCGGCATTCATGGCGCGACCAGCAGCTTGCGGCTGGCCTCGGCGCTGGACCGCGCCGCCACGCGCGCGAACCACGGGCCGATCCTGGGCAGGGAACGGTCGAAGGGCTGGTTGACGCCCGCACCGAAATCCAGCCAGACGTAGAGCCAGATGTCCGCGGCGCTGAAGCGCTCGCCGCACAGCCACGGCCCCGTGCCGAACAGGCCGTCCAGCCAGGCCAGGCGATCCTGCGCGATGCGTTTCAGCCCGGCCGCCGCCTCGGGGGCGACGGGGATGCGCGGCGCGAATCGCGGCAAACCCTCGGCGTAATGGAAGGCGTTGTGGATGAACTCGGTGACGTTGAGCTCCACCCGCCGCCACCATTGACGGGTCAGCGCGCGCTCTTCCGGGGTGCTGCCGATCAGCGCTGGCGCGGGATGCAGCTCCTCCAGGTATTCGGCGATCGCCACCGCCTCGGCCAGGGTCGCGCCGTCGTCGAGCCGCAGCGCGGGCGTCTGCCCGGCGGGATTCAGGGCAAGATAGGCCGCCTCGCGGTTTTCCCCGCGCATCACGTCCACCGCCACGGCCGGCAGGTGCAGGCCCTTCTCCAGCAGGAACATGCGCAGGCAGCGCGGCGCGGGGCTGATCGCGTCATAGACCAACATGGGCGGCTCCGGTGCGAGAATCTGCCGACACTACACCGCAAGCGCCCCCCAGTCGCCATGATCCAGGACTACTCCATCCGCCCCATCGAGCCGCGCGACGACGCCGCGGTCGCCGCGATCATCCGCACGGTGATGCCGGAGTTCGGCGCCGACGGCCCCGGCTTCGCGATCCACGACGCCGAGGTGGACGCGATGCATGCGGCCTACGCCCAGCCGCGCTGCAGCTACTTCGTGGTCGAACGCGACGGCCGCGTGGTCGGCGGCGGCGGGGTGGCGCCGCTGGTGAACGGCGAGCCGGACGTATGCGAACTGCGCAAGATGTATTTCCTGCCCGCGGCGCGCGGCGTCGGCGCCGGACAGGCCATGATGCAGCGCTGCCTGGACGCGGCGCGCGCCCATGGCTTCCGCCGCTGCTACCTGGAAACGCTCACCGGCATGGACGCGGCGCAGGCGCTGTACCGGCGCAACGGTTTCGTGCCGATCTGCGCGCCGATGGGCGGCACCGGCCACCACGGCTGCGACCGCTGGTTCATCCGCCAACTGTGAGGTGACCCCATGGCTAATCACGATGCCCGCGTCGACGCCTACATCGCCAAGTCCGCCGAATTCGCCCGGCCCATCCTCGAACACCTGCGTGCCGCGGTGCATGCAGCCTGCCCGGATGTCGCGGAAACGATCAAGTGGGGGATGCCGTTCTTCGTCCATCGCAATGCCTCGCTGTGCATGATGGCCGCGTTCAAGCAGCACTGCAGCTTCGGCTTCTGGCTGGGCAGGCAGGTCGCCGGGAAGAATGCGGGCGAAGGCATGGGCCAGTTCGGCAAGCTCGCCTCGGTGCAAGACCTGCCCGCGAAAAAGGTACTCATCGACCTCGTCAGGAAGGCGGCGGCCTTGAACGAAGCGGGCGTGAAACAAACGCGCCCCAAGGCCGGCGCGAAACCGCCGCCGGTGTTGCCGGACGACCTCGCCGCCTTGCTGGCCCAGCGCAAGCACGCCGCCGCCCGCAAGACCTGGGAAGCTTTCCCGCCCAGTTGCCAGCGCGAATACATCAACTGGATCGTCGAAGCGAAAACCGACGCCACCCGCCAGAAACGCCTCGCCACCACGCTGGAGTGGCTGGCCGAAGGCAAGCGCCGCAACTGGAAATACGAGAAGTGCTAGATCGACATCCAACGATCCGCATTGCCAGGGCAGGCGATGCCGAAGCCATCCACGCGATCTATGCGCCGCATGTCGAAAGCGGCGTCGCCACGTTCGAGAACGTATTGCCCGGGGTCGACGGCATGCGCGAACGCATGCTTGCGCGCCTGCCGCATTACCCGTGGCTCGTGTGGGAGGAAGGCGGCACGGTGCTGGCCTACGCCTATGCAGGACGCTTCCGCGAACGCGCCGCCTACGACTGGATCGCCGAGACCTCGATCTACGTGCATCCCGACGCGCAGCGCCGCGGCATCGCGCGTCGCCTCTACGGCACCCTGCTCGGCGTCATGCGCCTGCAAGGCCTCACCCAGGCGGTTGGCGTGATCACCCTGCCGGGCACGCCCAGCGTGACCCTGCATGAGGCGATGGGTTTCGCGCCGGCCGGCGTGTGGCGCAAGGCCGGGTGGAAGCTGGACGCCTGGTGGGATGTGGGCGTGTGGCAGAAGGAGTTGCAAGCGGCAACGCCCTCGCCGCCGGCGGTGACGCCGTTCGCAACGCTCGCTTCGACGCCGGCACTGCAGGCCCTGCTGCAACGCGATTCGTGAAAACGGCACGCCCGCTGTGCGGGCGTGCCGTCTGTGCATGCTTGTCCCAGCGACGGCCCGATTTTGCCGGTCATCCCGGCGAAAGCCGGAGGCGCTTCACGACAGCGAAGCTGGTCATCCAGCGCCTGCAAGCCTCGGCGTGCAGAGGCACTGGATTCCTGCCTTCGCAGGAATGACGAGCTTTCGCAGGAACGACGAGCAGGCAGTCGATTGGTCGGACTTCCCTAGTGGTTGAGCAACAGGTCGACGATCACGCCCGTGGCGATCGCCACCAGCAGGTAGTCGCCGCTGTCGCTGCGCACCCAGCGGTAGCCGCGCGGCGGTTCGCGCAAATGGGCGTCGCGCCAGTCGTACACCACGTAGCGGGTGCTGCGGTATTCCACCGGCAGATAGCCGCCGCGCTTGTACCAGCCCTCGTGGCGGCCGCGATCGTGCCAGTCCTTGTAATGCCCGTAGGCATGTCCGCGGCCATGGCCGTCGCCGTCGCCATGGCGCGCGTAACGGTCGCCGTCGTCGTACCCGCGGCCGCGATTGCCGTCATCCTGCCGATGGTCGCGACCCCGATCGTGTCCCCGGTCCTGTCCCTGGTCGTATCCACCATCCTGTCCGCGACCATGGTCCTGCGCCAGCGCGGAGCCGCCGGCCAGCATCAGCATCGCGCCACACACCACTGCCAGACCTTGCAGCTTCTTCATGTCGATCTCCACCTGATGGACCATGGAACCCGTCCGCATCGTACCGGCCGCCACCCGGCTCCCGCGTGCGACCCGGCACAAAATTCGTCCGCGGCGGCCCAACCCGGCATGAACCGTCGGCGCCCGGCAGGTTTCGCGTTCAGCCAGCAGCAACCGCCGCCGCTCGGCTAACATGAGCGACTTTCCGCTTCCGTTTCGGGGACTCCCATGCAGCTCGATCAGGTCAAGGCCATCATCACCGGCGGCGCCTCCGGTCTCGGCCACGCGGTGGCGCAGCACCTCGTCGCCCACGGCGGCAAGGTGACGCTGTTCGACGTCAACGAGGAAAAGGGCCACGCCGCCGCGCAGGCGCTGGGCGACGCGGCGCGCTTCCACAAGACCGACGTCACCAGCGAGGACGGCGTGGCCGCCAACGTGGCCGCCGCGCGCGAGGCCATGGGCGGGCTCAACGTGGTGATGAACTGCGCCGGCATCCTCGGCGCCGGCCGCGTGCTGGGCAAGGAAGGCCCGATGCCGCTGTCCACCTTCGCCACCACGGTGATGGTGAACCTGGTCGGCAGCTTCAACGTGGCCAAGGCCGCCGCCGCGCTGATGCAGGGCAACGAGGCCGGCGAGGACGGCGAGCGCGGCGTGATCGTCAACACCGCCAGCGTGGCCGCCTACGAAGGCCAGATCGGCCAGGCCGCCTACTCCGCGTCCAAGGGCGGCGTGGTCGGCATGACCCTGCCGATGGCGCGCGAGCTGTCGCGCTTCGGCATCCGCGTGGCGACCATCGCGCCGGGCATCTTCTGGACGCCGATGGTGGACGGCATGCCGCCCCAGGTGCAGGAGTCGCTCTCGGCTTCCATCCCCTTCCCCTCGCGCCTCGGCAAGCCGGAGGAGTTCGCCCAGACCGTGGCCTTCATCCTCGGCAACCGCTACATCAACGGCGAGACCATCCGCCTCGACGGCGCGGTGCGCCTGCAGCCCAAGTAAGCCGGGATTGGGGAGACGGGATTCGGGATACGCCAAGGCGCCAGTCCCGCGACATTCCGCTTTCCCGAATCCCAAATCCCGACTCCCCAATCCCGAGCATCCAATGAAAGCTTCCGACGTCAAGAAAGGCAACGTGGTCGAGCACGAAGGCACCGTGTACCAGGTGCGCGACATCGAGCGCAGCTCGCCCACCGCGCGCGGCGGCAACGTCACCTTCCGCTTCACGCTGTACTCCATCCCCGGCGGCCGCAAGTACGACCTCAGCCTGCGTGCCGACGACGACCTGAAGGAGATGGACCTGGTGCGCCGCGCCGCGAACTTCTCCTACAAGGACGGCGAAGCCTTCGTGTTCATGGACGCGGAGGATTACACCCAGTACCTGCTCGGCCCCGAACTGGTGGGCGACAACGCCAGCTACATCGTCGAGGACGTGGAGGGCTACTACGTGCAGGTGATCGACGATGCGCCGGTGGGCCTGCAGGTGCCCACCAGCGTGGTGCTCACCGTGGTCGACACCGCGCCGGAGCTGAAGGGCGCCAGCGCCACCAAGCGCACCAAGCCCGCCAAGCTCAACACCGGCGTGGAAATCCAGGTGCCCGAGTACATCACCAACGACGAGAAGGTGTGGGTGAACACGCTTACCGGCGAGTTCGCCGGGCGGGCCTGACCGGCGGCGGGCAGACACCGCGGCCGCTTTTGCCATACTCCCTCCACCCTGTTCACCCGGCTCCACCCATGTCCGCCAGCGGCTATTCCCTGCGAGCCCAGCTCGTCGAAAGCCTGACGCACATCAAGCGGCCCGACGTGCCGCTGTGGGTGGTGCTGCGCAATACCCTGGCCGTGGTCGTGCCGCTGGGCGCGGGCCTGGCCACGGGGTATCCCGGGGTCGGCCTGGGCATCAGCGCCGGTGCGCTGGACACCATGTTCTCCGACCAGCCCGGCCCCTATCGCCAGCGCATGCAGTGGCTGCTGGTGGCGACACTGGTGGCAGCGCTGGCCGCCCTGGTGGGTTTCACCATCGGCGGCCATTTGCTGCCGATGCTGGTGGCCACGGCCGCGTTCGGCTTCTTCGGCGGCATGCTGGTGGTGTTCGGCACGGATGCCGCGCGCGTGGGCATGACCAGCATGATCCTGCTGGTGATCGCCGCCGCCACGCCCATCCCGCCCAGCGACGCCCTGCTGGCTGCCCTCCTGATCGGTTGCGGCGGCCTGCTGCTGACCCTGCTCGCCGTGGCCGCATGGCCGTTGCAACGCTATCGGCCGGAACGGCATGCGCTGGCCGGCGTATACACGGGCCTCGCCGCGCTGGCGCGCCAGACTGGCGACGACGAAAACGCCACGCCTGCGCTCACGGATGCCATGACCTCGCTGCAGCGCACCTTGCTCGGCCGCTATCGCGCGCATGGCCGCGCGATGGAGGCGTTCACCGTGCTGCTGGAACTGGCCGAACGCATCCGGCTGGAGCTGACGGCAATGTCGGCGCTGCATGCCGCGGACAGCCTGCAGATGCGCTACCGGGAAGGCGCCGCGCAGGTGCTGGAGGCCATCGCGCACGCACTGGAAACCGCCGAACCGCCGCAGCAGGCGGAGCGCCTGCTCGAAACGCTGCGCAACGACGCCCGCAGCATGCCTGGCGGCATGGCCACGCACCTCCGTGCGCTGGATGGCCAGCTGGCCGCGGCGGTGCGCAACGCAAACTGGGCCGGCAGCCGCGGCGAACTGCGTGCCGAGGCGGAGGAGACGCAGTTGCCGCGCACGCTGCAAAGCGGCTCCGTGCGCGCCATGCTGCGCGCCAACCTCACGCCGCGCTCGATGGCGTTCCGGCATGCCGTGCGCACCGCGGCCTGCCTCAGCGCGGCGTTGCTCGTCTCGCGCCTGTTCCATCTGCAGCATGGCTACTGGCTGCCGATGACCACGGCGATCGTGCTGCGCTCGGATTTCGCCGCCACCTTCAACTTCGGACTGCTGCGCGTGGTGGGCACGGTGCTGGGCCTGGTGCTGACCACCGCCCTGCTGTACCTCGCGCCGAATTCGCCCTGGGCCCACCTCGCCCTGATGGCGCTGCTGTGCATGGCGTTCCGCTGGCTGGCCAATGCGCATTACGGCATCGCCGTGGCTGCGCTCACCGGCACCGTGGTGATCCTGTTGTCCTTCGATGGCGTCAATTCCGGCGTGGCCGTGACCGACCGTCTGGTGAGCACCGTGCTCGGCTGCGGCATGGCAATGGCGGCCTATCTCGTGTGGCCCACCTGGGAACGCGGCCGGGCGCGCAGCGCATTTGCCGAAATGCTCGACGCCTATGCCGGTTATCTGCGCGCGTTGGCGCTGCCCGGACAATACGAGGCGCAGCGCGAGACGCGCAGCCTGGTGCGCACGGCGCGCAGCAATGCGCTGGCCTCGCTCGACCGCATGCGGGCGGAGCCCGGCACGCCGGAGAACCTGCTGGAGCTGGCGCGCGCGCTGTTCGCCAACGGCAATCGTCTGGCGCGTACCGCGATGGCGCTGGAAGCGCTCGGCGAGGGCTCGACGCTGCCGCCGGAAATGAACCGCTTCGTCGCCACCTGCGCCGACTCGGTGCAGTCCATCGCCACCGCCCTGCGCGAGCATCGCGTGCCCGACGCCCTGCCCGACCTGCGCGCCATGCAGCAATCCCTGCTGGTCCCGCTGCAGCACACCGGCGGCCTCGCCGAGGCCGAGCCGCTGGCGCGCATCAGCGACCGGCTCACCGACAGCATCAACACCCTGGCCCACGTGCTGCGGCGGGCGCAGCCCGCGGCGGGCAACGCCTGAGCGGCAGCCCCGCAGCGCATTGTGCGTCCGCGGCACGACTGTACCCATCCCGGCGTTCTAGACTTGCACGATGCTCAAGATCGATACGCACGCACACATCCTGCCCCGCGACTGGCCCAACCTCGCGGCCAAGCACGGCGACGAGCGCTTTCCGGTGATGACCCACACCGACGGCCGCCACCGCATCTACAAGGACGGCAGGTTCTTCCGCGAGGTGTGGGATTCCGCCTTCGACCCGCAGACCCGCATCGACGACTACGCCCGCTTCGACGTGGACGTGCAGGTGATCTCCACCGTGCCGGTGCTGTTCTCGTACTGGGCGCCGGGCCACCAGGCGCTGGAACTGCACCGGCACCTCAACGAGCACATGGCCGGCCTGTGCCGCGACTTCCCTCGCCACTACGCCGGCATCGGCACGGTGCCGCTGCAGGCGCCGAACCTCGCCGTGCGCGAGCTGGAGCGCTGCATCGACGAACTGGGCCTGCAGGGCGTGCAGATCGGTTCGCACTGCAACGACTGGAACCTCGATGCGCCGGAACTGTTCCCGTTCTTCGAGGCCGCCGCGGACCTCGGCGCCGCGGTGCTGGTGCATCCCTGGGACATGATGGGCATGGCCAGCATGCCCAAGTACTGGCTGCCGTGGCTGGTGGGCATGCCCGCCGAGCAGGCGCGCGCGGCGTGCTCCCTCGCCTTCGGCGGCGTGCTGGAGCGGCTGCCGAAGCTGCGCGTGATGCTGGCCCACGGCGGCGGCAGCTTCCCGTGGACGATCGGCCGCATCGAGCACGGCTTCAAGATGCGCCCCGACCTGGTGGCCACCGACAACCCGCGCAACCCGCGCGAGTACCTGAAGCGCTTCTACTTCGACTCCTGCGTGCACGACGACCGCGCGCTGCGATGGTTGCTGGATGTGACGGGCGTCGAGCAGGTGATGCTGGGCACCGACTATCCTTTCCCGCTGGGGGAACAGGAACCCGGCAGCGGCATCGAGGCCCTGGGACTGGACGAGGGCGACCGCGCGCGCCTGTTCCACGGCACCGCGCTGGAATGGCTGGGCCTGCCCAAGCACCGCTTCGCACCCGACACCGCCGCCTGAGGATTCCGCATGGCCTTGCTGCGCTCCACCGTTACCGCCGTCGCGCTCGTCGCCGGCCTGCTGGTCACCGCCCCTGCCCCGGCCGCCGACGTCAGCATGGCCAACGGCAGCGTGCACTTCAGCACGCCGGACGGTTGGCTGGACATCATGCAGACCGAGGGCGACCCGGAGGTGCGCGTGTTCCAGGTGCCCGATCCCTCGCCCACCGGCCACGCCACGCTGGCGCGCGTCACGGTGACGGTGCAGCAGGAATCCGACATCGGCGGCTTCCGCGACTACATCGCCCAGGCCAACGCCAAGGCGGCGGCGCTGCCCGGCTACCAGGCCGATGCCCGGGCCGGCGAGCCGAACAGCTCCCGCTATACCGCGCGCGAGGCCGGCGTGGCGTCCAGCTACCGCGAGGTCTACTGGTACCGCGACGGCCACGCGATCCAGCTGCGCTGCGTGCGCCCCGCGCAGAGCCAGGCCGGCGCCGCATGGATCGCCGCGTTCGACCGCGGCTGTGACGCGATTGCCGCGCGGCTGAAGTAAGCGTTCCGCCCGCTTCCACGGAATCACCATGTCTTCCAGCCACCAAGCCACCGCCGCCTGGGCCGAGGCCGCCGACGCCGCCGACCCGCTGCGCGCGTTCCGCGACGAGTTCCTGATCCCGCCGCACGAAGGCCGCGACAGCAGCTATTTCTGCGGCAACTCGCTGGGCCTGCAGCCGCGCGCCGTGCGCGCCGCGCTCGCCGCCGAACTGGACGACTGGGCCGGACTCGGCGTGGAAGGCCATTTCAAGGGCCGCCTGCCGTGGATGGACTACCACGAGTTCGTGCGCGACCACCTCGCCGAAGTCGTGGGCGCCAGGCCCGCCGAAGTGGTGGCGATGAACACCCTGGGCGTGAACCTGCACCTGATGATGGTGAGCTTCTACCGCCCGACGCCCGAGCGGCCCGCGATCCTGATGGAAGCCGGCGCTTTCCCCACCGACCGCTACGCGCTGGAATCGCAGATCCGCTTCCACGGCTTCGATCCGGCGGAAGCGCTGATCGAACTGCAGGCCGACGAACCGAACGGCACGCTGTCGATGGCCGCCATCGAACGTGCGCTGGCCGAGCACGGTTCGCGCATCGCGCTGGTGATGCTGCCTGGCGTGCAGTACCGCACCGGCCAGGCGTTCGACCTCGCGGCGATCACCGCGCTGGCGCACCGGCACGGCTGCACGGTGGGCTTCGACCTCGCCCATGCCGTGGGCAACCTGCCGCTGCAACTCCACGACAGCGGCGCGGACTTCACTATCTGGTGCAGCTACAAGTACCTCAACAGCGGCCCCGGCGCGGTCGGCGGCGCCTTCGTGCACGAGCGCCACGCGCGCGCCGTGCTGCCGCGTTTCGCCGGCTGGTGGGGCCACGACAAGACCACCCGCTTCCGTATGGGCCCCGAGTTCGTGCCCACGCCCGGCGCGGATGGCTGGCAGCTCAGCAACCCGCCCATCCTCGCGCTGGCGCCGCTGCGCGTGTCGCTGGAAATCTTCCACCGCGCCGGCATGGCGCGGCTGCGCGAGAAGTCGCTCAAGCTCACCGGCTACCTGGAGTGGCTGGTGAACTCGCAGCTCGCCGACGTGCTGGAAGTGGTCACGCCCGCCGATCCCGCGCGGCGCGGCGCCCAGCTCTCGATCCGCGTGCTCGGCGGCCGCGAGCGCGGCCGCGCGCTGTTCGACCACCTGATGGCCCACGGCGTGATCGGCGACTGGCGCGAACCCGACGTGATCCGCATCTCGCCCGCGCCGCTGTACAACCGTTTCGCCGATTGCCTCGCGTTCGCGCACGCCGTGCGCGCATGGAGCCCGGCCGCCTGAATCCTTCCGGCTACAGTGCTGCGCCCGCGCGGTTCCGCGCCGCCCGATGGAACAGCCACGCGGCGAGCAGCCACGCCGACACGAAGAAGGCGGTCAATGCCGCCAACGGCCAGGGGGCGGCGGACCACACCGCCATCGCGGCTGCCGCCGCCAGCACCTGCGCCAGCGCAGTCGCCGCCAGCGCGGCCGCCATGCCCAGCGGCCGTCCCCGCACGATCGCCGCGCCCACGATCAGCACCGCCAGCACGCCATCCTGCAACAGGTTCGCTGGATGGTTCGGTTCGCCCACCACGCCGACCGCGAGGTTCGCCCACAGCAGCAGGAAGGCCGCCACCACCGCCACGCCGGCGCCGGCCCGGTAGGCCAGGCCGGAGTTCGCGCGCGCGGCCAGCTCGCAGCTTGCGCAGGCCACGGCCAGCATGCTGCCGAAGACGACGAAGTCCAGTGCGGTCCAGTTCACCTCGGCGGTGAAATGCATGGCCAGCCACGGCGCCAGCAACAGGCAGGCCGCGCCGCCCCACAACAGCGCGCGTGCGGGTGCCCGCAGGCCGCCGCACTTCATCGATTCCGCCATCGCCATGCTCCCTGCCGTCTTTGCGCCAGCTTGGCACCAGGCAAGGCGAAAATCATGACCGGCAAGAGCCGGAAGCGGGTCGCGCCGTGACGCGGGCGTGAAGGACTCAGGCCTTGCCGGTCCGGGATGCCGGATGCCGCACCTGTCCCTCCCCGTGCACCACGAAGCGCTCGACCGTGAGCGACTCCGCGCCCATCGGGCCGTAGGCGTGCAGGCGCGTGGTGGAGATGCCGATCTCGGCGCCCAGGCCCAGCTCGCCGCCGTCGCTGAAGCGCGAGGACGCGTTGACCATCACCACCGCCGAGCGGATCGCCTGCACGAAGCGTTGCGCGGCGGCTTCGTCGCGGGTGGCGATGACTTCGGTGTGGTCGGAGCCGTGGCGGCGGATGTGGGCGACGGCCTCGTCCAGGCTGTCCACCACGCGCACGGCGAGGATCAGGTCGAGGAATTCGGCGGCGTAGTCCGCGTCGGTGGCCGCGTGCATGTCCGGCACCAGCACGCGGCTGGCCGCGTCGCCGCGCAGCTCCACGCCGCGTTCGCGCAAGGCCTGCGCCGCCCGCGGCACGAAGTCGGCGGCCACGTCGCGGTGCACCAGCAGCGTCTCCAGCGCATTGCACACGCCGGGGCGCGAGGTCTTGCCGTCGATCAGCAGGTGCAGCGCGAGGTCCAGGTCGGCGGCGCGATCCACGTAGAGATGGCACACGCCCTTGTAGTGCTTGATCACCGGCACGCGCGCATGCTCGGCCACGAAGCGGATCAACCCTTCGCCGCCGCGTGGGATGGCGAGGTCGACGATGTCGCTGAGCTGCAGCAGCTCGACCATGGTCTCGCGGCGCAGGTCTTCCAGCAGCGCGACCGCCGCTTCCGGCAGGCCGTGCGCGCGCAAGGCGTCGTGCAATGCGGCGGCGATGGCGGTGTTGGAATGGATCGCCTCGGAACCGCCGCGCAGGATCACCGCGTTGCCGGCCTTGAGGCACAGCGCCGCGGCATCCGCGGTGACGTTGGGGCGCGCCTCGTAGATCATCGCCACCACGCCCAGCGGTATGCGCACGCGTTCGATCAGCAAGCCGTTCGGACGCGTCTCGCGCCGGGTCACCAGGCCGACCGGGTCGGGCAACTCCGCCACCTCGCGCAGGGCGGCGGCGATGCCTGCCACGCGCGCCTCATCCAGTCGCAGGCGATCCAGCATGGCGCCCTGCACGCCTTTTGCTTCGGCCTGCGCCACGTCGCGCGCATTCGCCGCGAGCACGTCGGCGCGGCTCGCTTCCAGCGCGGCCGCCATGTCGCGCAGCAGCGCGGCCTTGGCGGAACTGTCCAGCGCAGCGATCGCCGGCGCCGCGTCGCGACAGGCCAGTGCCAGGGTGCGGACCTCGCTCATGCCTCGATGCCTCCGGGGGTTTCGGCGCCGGCCAGGGTGACCAGGTCGTCGCGGTGCACGATCTCGTGCCCATGGGTGTAGCCCAGCACGGCCTCGATGTCGCGGCTGTGCCGTCCGGCGAGCCGACGCACCTCGGCCGCGGCGTACTGGCTGAGGCCGCGCGCCACCGGCTTGCCGGCGCCGTCCACGATTTCCACCAGGTCGCCGCGCTGGAACTCGCCCTGCGCGGCGGCGATGCCGCCCGGCAGCAGCGACGCGCGTCCGCCACCCAGCGCGCGGGCGGCGCCGGCGTCCACCTGGATGCAACCGGGCGCGGCCGGCGCATGGCGCAGCCAGTACTTGCGCGCCTGCAGGCGCGTGGCGGCGGCGTCGATCAGCGTGCCGCGCAGGCGCCCTTCCGCCAGCGCCGCCACGGTCGCCGCATCGCGCCCGCTGAACAGCGCGGTGGGAATGCCCGCGGCGCCGGCCTTGGCCGCGGCCTCCAGCTTGGTGCGCATGCCGCCGGTGCCCACCGCGCTGCCGCTGCCGCCGGCCATGGCGAGGATCTCCGGCGTGAGCGCGGCGACGTGCGGCAGCGGCTGGGCGGCGGGATCGTGGCGCGGATCGGCGCTGTACAGCGCGTCGATGTCCGAGGCGATCAGCAGCAGGTCGGCGTCGACCAGGGCGGCGACGATGGCGGCGAGGTTGTCGTTGTCGCCCAGCTTCAGCTCGTCCACCGCCACGGTGTCGTTCTCGTTCACCACCGGCAGCACATCCAGCGCCAGCAGGCCGCTGAGCGTGGCGCGTGCGTTGAGATAGCGGCGGCGGTTGCGCAAGTCGTCGTGGGTGAGCAGCACCTGCGCCACCGGGCGCGTGGACAGCGACTGCCACAGCGCGATCATCGGCGCCTGGCCCAGCGCCGCCAGCGCCTGCCGCGCAGCGAGATCGCCCGCGGCCGGCGCGTGCTCGCGCAGCAGCGCGCGACCGGCCGCCACCGCGCCCGAGGACACCAGCACCACCTGCCGACCCGCGGCATGGCTGGCGACCACGAACGCGGCCAGCGCCGACGCATGGTGGGCGGTGAGGCCGCCGCCGTCGGCCGCCAGCAGGTTGCTGCCGACCTTGAGCACGGCACGCCGCCAGGGCGGCAGCGGCTGCTCCCGCAAGTGCCCCGCATGTTGCGCAGCCGCCGCCATGTCAACCCCGTTCAGCCGTCTAGACGGCCAAGCCTAGCATGCAATTCGTGCAGGCGCAGGTCGTCGCCCGCGCCCGGCGACACCCGCTGCACGAGGCTGCCCTCGGGCGTGCGGCCCTGCCCCGCCGATGCCGCGGCCTCGGCGGCGGCGCGATACGCGTCGCGGAACGGCACGCCGGCCGCGGCCTGTTCGATCGCCACGTCGGTGGCGTACATCGCCGGCTCGATCGCCGCGCGCATCGCCGGCTCGTTCCACTGCAGGCGCGCCAGCAGGTCGGGCACCAGTTCCAGCGCCATCAGGCCGTGGCGCACGCCGTGGAAGAGCGAGCCCTTGGAGAACTGCAGGTCGCGCTGGTAGCCGGAAGGCAGCGACAGCAACTGCTCGATCTCGGTACGCGCCGCGGCCACGCTGGCGTAGCTGGCGCGCAGCAGTTCCACCACGTCGGGGTTGCGCTTGTTCGGCATGATGGAACTGCCGGTGGTGTACTCGGCCGGCAGCTTCACGAAATCGAACTCGGCGGTGGTGAACAGCGACAGGTCCCAGGCCATGCGGCGCAGGTCCAGCATCGCCGCGCCGATCGCCTCCAGCACCGCCATCTCGTACTTGCCGCGCGAGAGCTGGGCGTAGATCGGCGACACCTGCATGCGCCCGAAGCCCAGCGCCGCGGTGGTGTGCTCGCGATCCAGCTTCAGGTTCACGCCGTAGCCGGCGGCGGTGCCGAGCGGATTGGCGTCGACCAGCTCGCGCGTGCCGCGGGCGCGGAACGCATTGTCGATGAAGCCTTCGGCGAAGCCGGCGAACCACATCGCAGTGGACGACACCACCGCACGCTGCAGGTGGGTGTAGCCCGGCAGCGGGATCGCCGGCTGCGCGGCGCGCTGCAGGCACACCCCGGCAATGGCGCGGCAGTGCGTTTCCAGCGCTTCGAGCTTTTCCTTCAGCCACAGCCGCGTGGCCACCAGGATCTGGTCGTTGCGGCTACGCCCGGTGTGCACGCGGCGGCCGGCATCGCCCAGGCGTTCGGTGAGGCGCGCCTCGATCGCCGAGTGGCAATCCTCGTAGCGCTCGTCCAGCACGAAATCGCCGCTCCTGAAGTCCACGGCCAGCGCGTCCAGTTCGCGCTTAAGCGCGACGGCCTCGTCGGCGCTCACCACGCCGATGTTCGCCAGGCCTTCGACGTGCGCCTTGCTGGCGGCGACGTCGTGCAGGAAGAACTCGCGGTCGAGCACCACGTCGTCGCCGGCGAGGAAACGCATGATCTTCGCGTCGATCTGGATGCCGGATTTTTGCCAGAGGGGTTGGCTCATGGGAATTCCTTGCTCAGTCCAGCGGAATCGCGGTGTACTCGTCCACACCCAGCGCGCGGTTGATGTTCTGCATCGCCTGGGTGGCCGCGCCCTTGAGCAGGTTGTCCAGCGTCGCCACCACCACCACGCGCTTGCCGTCGGCCGACAGCGCGAAGCCGCCGACCTCGGCATGGTGCCGGTGCGCGATGCGGCTGACCCACGGCGCCTCGTCCAGCACCGACACCAGCTTTTCGCCGTCGTAGGCGTGGTGGAAGCGCGCCAGCACGTCCTCGCGCTTCAGCGGCTTGGCGAGATAGAGGTTGGTGGTGACGGTGAGGCCGCGGAAATGCGGCGCCACGTGCGGCATGAACTCCACCGGCAGGCCGAGCTGGAAGCTGGCTTCCTTCTCGTGCGTGTGGCCGGTTAGCGCGTACGGCATCAGGTTGTCGCGCAGCTTTTCCGGATCGTTCTTGTCCGAGGGCGTGGTGCCGGCGCCGGAATAGCCGGAGACGCCGAAGCACACCGGCGGCGCGGCGAGCAGGTCCTTCAGCGGCGCGATGGAGAGTTCCATCGCGGTGGCGTAGCAGCCGGGATTGCTGATGCGCTTCCCGCCGCGCCACTTGCCGCGCGTGAGTTCGGGCAGGCCGTAATACCAGGCCTGGTCGAAGCGGTAGTCGGCGGACAGGTCGACCACCAGCGTATCGGGCGCCGCCTGGTCGATGGCTTCCACATAGGGCGCGGCCTTGCCGTTCGGCAGGGCCAGGATCACCACGTCGGCATGCTTGGCCGCCACCGCGGCGGGGTCGAGGCTTTCGTAGCGAAGCTCGCCCTTGTAGGCATCGCTGTGTCCGCTCACGCGCTGGCCGTCCAGCTCGCGCGAGGAGACAAAGGCCAGTTCCAGCGCCGGATGCGCCGTGATCAGGCGGATCAGTTCCGCGCCGGTGTGGCCGCGGGCGCCGACGATGCCGATGTTTTTCTTCGCTTGCGTCATGTCGCTCTCATCCAATCAACGTCGGCTGGCGCTGCGCGCAATGCGCCACGCAGCGGGCGATGGTGTCGAAGTTGTCGCCCAGGCCGTACCAGAACACCTTCCACTTCGGCTGCTTGAGACAGCCGTCGGATTCGGCGTAATAGAAGATGTTGACCTGGTTGTTGTGGCGCGAGCGCCAGAACAACTGGGGATTCTCCTCGCGCATCACCTGCCAGACGGCACGGCCCAGGCCTTCGCCCTGCGCGTCGTCGAGCACGGCGAACTTGTCGAGGTACGGCAGGCCGTCCTCCATCGTGAGGATCATCGCCGCACGATAGTTCTCGCTCACGTAGATGCGGTACGGCTCGGTGCGCTCGAAGTAATCCGGCACCAGGGTGCGGCCGAAACTGGATTCGATCAGGTCGCGCATCCGCGACCGGTCGATGCCTTCCCACGACTCGAAGCGCAGCACCTTCTCGCCGCGCCGCACCAGCGTGCCGGAACCCTTGTGGGTGAACAGCTCCTTCGCCAGTTCGGCGGGACGGGTGATCGACACCGACGAGGCAAGCGGCAGCCCGGCCAGGAGATCGGCGATCTGCTCGATCTTCAGCCGCATGCCGCCGTTGATCCACGGCTGCGCCATCAGGTGCTCGTATTCGGTGCTGAGGTTGATCGAGTCGATCACCTTGCCCTCGCCGTCGAGCAGGCCGCCGGTGCCGGTGAGGAACACGATCTTGTACGGCTGCAGCACGCGCACCAGCTCGTTCGCGGCGACGTCGGCGTTGATGTTGAGGATCTGCCCCTCGTCGGTCTCGCCCAGGCTGGCGATCACCGGGATCGAGTTCGCGCGCAGGCCCGCCTCGATCGGCGCAAGGTTGATGCTCTCCACCTTGCCGACCATGCCCAGCGCCTCGCGGTCGAGGTAGCTGGCCATGAACACGCCGGAGGCCACCGAGGTGGCGCGCGTGTCCATCGCCTGCAGCGCCTCGACCAGCTTGAGGTTCTGCTGCTGGAACACGCGGCGCACGATGCCCAGCGCCTTCGGCGAGGTGACGCGCAGGCCGTTCACCGTCTTCTTCTCGATGCCGGCGGCGGACAGTTCCTCGTCCAGCTGCGGACCCGCGCCGTGCAGCACGATGGGCGTGAGGCCCACCTGCTGCAGGAAGGTGAGCGAGGAAGCGAGGTCCTGCAGCTCGTCGCGCAGCACCGCGCCGCCGACCTTCACCACGGCGAAGCGCTTGGCGTCCAGCTCGGAGAAGCGCTTGAGGTATTGCTGGATTTCCTTCGCGCTGCCCATCGCCGAGAGCAGGCGCACGATGGTCTTGCGGGTGTGCTTGTGGGTTTCCACTGTCTAGTTTTCCTTTGCGCTCATCCGTGGACGCAAGAGTCGTGAGGCGGCGTTCCCTGGCCGCACTTTCCAATGAGGCGAAAAACCACTTCGGCGTAATGCCGCAACTGGTCCAGCGCCACCCACTCGTCGGCGGTGTGCGCCTGGGCGATGTCGCCGGGGCCGTAGACGAAGGCGATGTAGCCGGCGGCGGAGAACAGCGAGGCCTCGGTCCAGAAGTCCACCGCGTTGCCCACCGGAATCTCCAGCTCGTCGGCAAGGTCGCGCGCGGCCAGCCGGCGCGCTTCGGCGGTGGCGGTGTCGCCCGCCGGCAGCGAGGGGCCGCGGAAGGTCTCGGCGAACCCGGCCGGCATCGGCTCGACCAGGGTGCGGAAACGTTCGAGCAAGCCGTCGGGATGCATCGTCGGCAAGGGCCGCATGCCGAAGCGCACTTCGGCGCTGGGCGCGATCATGTTCGCCTTGATGCCGCCCTCGATGCGGCCGATGTTGAAGCGCAGGCCGGTGAGCCCGCCGAAGCGTTCGTGCGATTGCGCCGCCACGAAATCCAGCGCCGCATCGCCCCAGCGCACCGCCTGGTGCAGCGCGCTGTCGCTGGGCCGCTGCTCGCCCGAGGCATGACCGGCATGGCCGGCGAAACGCATCAGCACCGACTGGATGCCGCGATGGGCCAGCACCGCCTCGCCCCTGGTGGGTTCGGCCACGATCACCGCATCGTAGGCTGGCTTGTTCGCCAGGAACCCGGCGATGCAGCGCGGATCGTTCGCTTCCTCGTCGCTGGAAAACAGCAGCGCCATGTCGCCGTCGCTGGCGTTCGCCACGGCGAGCAGCGCCGCCGCCGCGCCCTTGATGTCGCAGGCGCCGAGGCCGATCGCGCGGTCTTCCGTCACGCGCAATTCGTGCGGGCTGGCCGTCCATGCCGGCGAGTCCGGCACGGTATCCAGGTGCACGTTGAACAGCAGCTTCGGCTGGCCACGCACCGCGTGCAGGCTTACCGCACCGGCGCCGTGATCGGTCACCGTGACGTCGAAGCCGGGGAGCTGTGCGCGGATGTAGTCGAAGATGCCGCCGGTGGTGATCGCCCGCGGCGGATTGCGCGTGTCGAAACCGACCAGCGCCTCCAGGTGTTCCAGTGTCGCCGCAAGCAACGGGGCCGAATCCCGGCTCATCACCGATTCACCTCGGCCCACAGCGTGCTGCTCATGCCGAACAACTTGATGAAGCCCTCGGCCTCGGCCACGCCCCAGTCGGCCGACTGCGCGTAGGTGGCGCCCTTGGCGTTGAGGATGTGCTTCGACTCGATGGCCACCGCATTCACCGTGCCGCCGTTCGTTTCCAGCGTGACTTCACCGTTGACGGTGGACTGGCTGGAGGCGAGGAAGGCTTCCAGGTCGGTCTTCAGCGGATCGTGGAAGAAGCCCTCGTACACCACTTCCACCCACTTGCGCGCCACGTCGGGCTTGAAGCGGTTCTGTTGCTTGGTCAGCACGGCTTCTTCCAGCGCGCGGTGCGCCGTCAGCAGCGAGATCAGGCCCGGCGCCTCGAAGATGATGCGGCCCTTGAGGCCGATGGTGGTGTCGCCGGTGTAGAGGCCGCGGCCCACGCCGTAGGGCGCGAACAGGGTGTTGAGCTTCGCCAGCAGCTTGTGGCCGGCGAGCTTCTCGCCGTCCAGCGTCACCGCCTCGCCGTTCACGAAACCGATCTTCACCTGCAGCGGCGCGGACGGCCATTCGGCGCGCGGCTTGCACCACGCGCGCGCGCCCTCGCCCGGCGCCTGCCACTTGTCGATCTCGCCGCCGGACATGGTGACGCCGAGCAGGTTCTCGTTGATGGTGTAGGCCTGCTGCTTGGCGCGCACGCCGAAGCCGCGCTCTTCCAGGAACTTCTGCTCGTAGGCGCGCGTCTGCGTGTGCTCTTTCTGGATCTCACGGATCGGCGCCACGATCTCGTAGTCGCCAAGCGACTTCGCCGCGAGGTCGAAGCGCACCTGGTCGTTGCCCATGCCGGTGCAGCCATGCGCGATGGCGCGCGTGCCGAGCTCGGCGGCACGCTTCAATGCGGCTTCCACGATCAGGTAGCGGTCGGACACCAGCAGCGGGTACTGGCCTTGGTAGCCCTCGCCCGCCCACACGAAGGGTTTCACGAAACCGTTCCAGATCGCCGGGCCGCCGTCCACCGTGACGTGGCTGGCCACGCCCAGCTCCTTCGCGCGGTTCTCGATGAAGGCGCGCTCCTCGGCATCCACGCCGCCGGTGTCGGCGAACACGGTGTGCACGGCCCAACCGCGCTCCTTGAGGTAGGGCACGCAGAAACTGGTGTCGAGGCCGCCGGAGAAGGCGAGGACGATGTCTTTGCTCATGGCTTGCGAATCCTGATCGGGGAAGATGTCAGTCGGAGGAAACGACGATGCGCGGCTCGCAGCGCACCGGGAAATTCACGGAGTTGGCGATGAAGCAGGCGTGGTGCGCATCGTCGTGCGCGGCCAGCGCCTGGTCGGGATCGCTGTCGGCGCGGATGACGACCACCGGGCGCAGCACGACTTCGGTGAAACGGCCGCCATCGCCCTCGGTGAGCATCGTGCCTTCGGCGCTGTCGTCGTAGGCAACAACCACCACGCCTGCCACTGTCGCCATGTGCAGGTAGGACAGCATGTGGCAGGTGGAGAGCGCGGCCACCAGCATGTCTTCCGGGTTGTGCCTCGTGGCATCGCCGCGGAAGGCGGGGTCGGACGAGCCGGCGAGATCCGGCTTGCCGGGTATGCGGATCGCGTGGTTGCGGCTGTAGTTGCGATAGCCGTCCGTGCCGCTGCCGCGGTTGCCGGTCCATTCCACGTCGACGCGGTAGCGATGCGGGCGACTCATGGCTTCGGCGCCTCCTGCAGGGCCATCAGCGCGGCCAGTTCCGCGTCGCCATCGCCATCGCGGCGGCGCAGCCCGGCGATCGTGCCGAGGCGGTTGCGCTCGGGGTGGTTCTGGTTGAGCTTGAACTTGCCCTCGATGCGCTCGATCGCGATCTCGATGCCCACGATCGCGCGCAGCGATTTCTCGATGTGCTCGGCCGGCGCGTCGGTGATGCGCCAGGGCTGCGGTTCCGTGGCCTCGTGATGGTCGGTGAGACGCTCGAGCAGGCTGCGCAGCCAGGCAGTGTCCTGGATGGTCTTCAGCCGCCCGTGCACGTGCACCACCGCGTAGTCCCAGGTGGGCACCTCGCGATGCGTCTCCTGCTTGGTCGGGTACCAGTTCGGGCTGATGTAGCCGTCCGGTCCCTGGAAGATCGCCAGCACCTCGGCGCCATCCAGTCGCACGAGTTCGTTGCCGCGCGCCACGTGGCCATGCAGCGCGTCGCCCACCAGCTCGAACGGCAGGTGGTTGGCGATCAGGCCATCCGGACCGTTCGCCACCAAGGTGGCGAACGGGCAGTCGCGGATCAGCCCATGCAGGACCTCGACGCGTGTTTCGGCGAAATGCTTCGGTATGTACATGGCGGCTCAGCCCTGCCCCGCCAGCGCGGCCATCACCGCCTTCTGCACGTGCAGGCGGTTCTCGGCCTCGTCGATGGCGATGCAGTACGGCGAGTCCATCACCGCGTCGGTGGCCTTGACGTTGCGGCGCAGCGGCAGGCAGTGGCTGAACAGGCCGTGGTTGGTCAGCGCCATCTTGGCCTCGTCCACGATGAAGTGCCTGTGCGCGTCGCGGATGGGCTTCTCCTGCTCCCACTTGCCGAAGTACGGCAGCGCACCCCAGCTCTTGGCGTAGACCACGTCGGCGCCGCTGTAGGCTTCCTCGATGTCGTGGCTGACCTTGAGCGAGCCACCGTTCTGCGCGGCGTTCAGGCGGCCGAACTCCATGTAGCGTTCGTCCAGCACGTACTCCGGCGTGGGGCACAGCAGGGTCACGTCCATGCCCATCTTCGTCGCGATCAGCAGCGCGGAGTTGGCCACCGCGGTGTTGAGCGGCTTGGGGTGGTAGGTCCAGGTGAGCACGTACTTCTTCTTCGTGAGGTCGCCCAGGTGCTCGCGCAGCGCCAGCGCGTGCGCCAGCTCCTGACAGGGATGGGTGATCGTCTCCATGTTGATCACCGGCACCGTGGCGTACTTCGCGAAGGCCTTGACGACCTTGTCCTGGCGATCCACCGACCAGTCCTGGAATTTCGGGAAGGCGCGCACGCAGATCAGATCCGCGTAGCGGCTGAGCACGCGCGCCACCTCGGCGATGTGCTCCTCGGTATCGCCGTCCATCACCGTGCCCGGCTCGAATTCGATCGGCCACGCGTCCTTGCCCGGCGCCAGCACCACCGCGTGGCCGCCCAGCTGGAACGCGCCCAGCTCGAAGCTGGTGCGGGTGCGCATCGAGGGATTGAAGAACATGAGCGCCACCGACTTGCCGGCCAGCTGCGTGCCCGCGGGCGAGCGCTTGAACGCGGCGGCCTGTTCCAGCAGCGCGTCGATCTCGGCGCGGCTCCAGTCCTGGGTGGTGAGGAAGTGGCGGATGGTCATGAGTTGGATCGCCCTCGATGAAATCGCTCTGGATGAATGGCCCGGCCAAGGATGACCGGCTTGTCTTGCCGTTCGCGGACGGATCCGCCTGTGGTGAAAACAAAAAACAAAAACCCGGCGCGGTGGCCGGGTTTTTCGTCGATACGTATGCAGCAGCGCGCGACAGCCTACCCGGCCGGATGTCCGTCCAGCGGTCGACGCGCACGCGAAGTCATGCCGGCGGCCATGCGGGCGCTGGTCAGGACATTGGCGGTATAGACGGCTGTGGACATGAGGGTTCCGGTCGGGCGAGGCGCCATCATGACGGGATTTTCGCTGCCATGCAACATGCCCTGCAGAGGCCCGGAAACCCGGACCCGGTCAGGGCTGATGGCACGTCCTCAGTCGGCGGGAGACACGCTCACCCGCACGCGCAGGCGCTCGCCAGGGTCGTAGCTCAGGCGGGCCTCCCAGACCTCGCCGCGATAGCGGTATTCCACGTCGTAGCCCACGATCTGGCGCTGCTCGCTGACCGCGCTGACCTGGCGGCAGTTGGTCACCGTCTGCTCGACCTGGCTGCCGCCGCGGTTCGCGGCCACCTGGCCGCCCACCGCACCGCCGGCCACGGCGCCCACCGCGGTGCTGAGCGTGCGGCCGTTGCCGTGCCCCACCGTGCTGCCCAGCACGCCGCCCACGACGGCGCCCAGGATGGAACCGGCCGTGGTGTTGCCCGGACGCTGCTGGACCACGGTCTGGTCCCGGCATTCCTGGCGCGGCACCTCGGTGCGGGTGACGCCGTACACGGGATCGACGCGCAGCACGTCGGCCCAGCCATAGTGGGCATTGTCGTCCTGACCGGGATTCTGGTTCGAATAGCGCGCGTCCTGCGCTTGGGCGCCGGTGGCGGCCAGGGCCAGTACCAGGGCGACGGCGAAAAACTTGTACATCAAACGGACTCCGGTGCGGTGTTCGGGCGCAGCTTCGGCGCATGGCCGATTGCAGCAAATCGAGGCTGAATAGCGGCTTAGAATCCCCCTGCTGCGACATCGGGCCTCCACGTCGCTTACACCTTGTTAAGATGCGCGGCTAGCCTGCGTCCGCCCCGGTCCGGATACCCACGATGCCGATTTCGCTCTACAACAGCCTGACCCGCCGCACCGAACCGTTCGCTCCGCTGGATCCGCAGCGGGTGACGATGTACGTATGCGGCCCCACCGTCTACAACTACGTGCATATCGGCAACGCGCGCGGCCCGGTGGTGTTCGACGTGCTGGCCAAGCTGCTGCGCCGGCATTACCCGCAGCTGGTGTACGCCCGCAACATCACCGACGTGGACGACAAGATCAACGCCGCCGCGCTGGAACAGGGCGTGGACATCGAGGCGATCACGGGCCGGTTCACCGACGCCTATCGCGAGGACATGACGCGGCTCGGCATCGCGCCGCCCGACGTGGAGCCCCGCGCCACCGGGCATATCGCCCCGATCGTCGCGATGATCGGGCGCCTGATCGCCGACGGCCACGCCTATGCGGCGGAAGGCCACGTGCTGTTCGACGTGGGCTCGTTCCCCGCCTACGGCCAGCTCTCCGGCCGCGACACCGAAGAACTGATCGCCGGCGCCCGCGTGGAGGTGGCCCCGTACAAGAAGTCCCCCGGCGACTTCGTGCTGTGGAAGCCCTCCACGCCCGAGCTGCCGGGCTGGGACAGCCCCTGGGGCCGCGGCCGGCCCGGCTGGCACATCGAGTGCTCCGCGATGGCCGAGAAACACCTGGGCGAGACCATCGACATCCACGCCGGCGGCAACGACCTGCTGTTCCCGCACCACGAGAACGAGATCGCCCAGTCCACCTGCGCCCATGGCGGCAAGACCTTCGCGCGCTGGTGGATGCACAACGGCATGCTCACCTTCGACGGCCGCAAGATGTCCAAGTCGCTGGGCAACGTGCTGCAGCTGCACGAGATGCTCAAGCGCCACCCCGCCGAAGCGCTGCGCCTGCGCCTGATGAGCGGCCACTACCGCCAGCCGCTGGACTGGTCCGACGCCGCGATCGCGCAGTCGGTGAGCACGCTGGACGGCTGGTACCGCGTGCTGCGCGACCTGGCCGGGGTGGCGGTGGACACCGCGTCGCTGCCGGTGCCGGAAACGGTCGAGGCCGCCTTGTGCGACGACCTCAACACACCGCAGGCGCTGGCCGAGCTGGCCGTGTTGGCGGATGCCGCGCGCGTGCAGGGCACGCCCGCCGCCAAGGCCGCCCTACTCGGCGGCGGCGCCCTGCTCGGCCTGCTCCAGCAGGACCCTGAGGCATGGTTCAAGCAGGCTGGCGGCAGCGAGGTCGATGCAGACACGGTGGAGGCGATGCTGGAGGAACGCCGTGCGGCCCGCGCCGCCCGCGATTTCGCCCGCGCCGATACGATCCGCGCCGAGCTTGCCGCGATGGGCGTGGAAATCGAGGATGGCCCGCAGGGCACGCGCTGGAGCGTCGCCAAGACCTGAGGCCGCGGGAACTTCGCGCCGCGGCGCCGGCGCGCGATAATGCGCGCATGAACGAAACCGCCACCAGCCCAGGCAGCGCCGCGGAGGCGCAGCGCGAAATCGCCGAGGAGTTCGCCTACTTCACCGAGTGGAGCGAGCGTTACCAGTACCTGATCGATCTCGGCAGGCAGTTGCCGCCGTTCCCCGAAGCCTGCCGCACCGAGGCCTGGCGCGTGCACGGCTGCCAGTCGATGGTGTGGCTGGTGCCCAGCGGCGACGCCTCGCGCATGCATTTCGACGCGGCCAGCGACTCGGCCATCGTCTCCGGCCTGATCGCCCTGGTGCTGCGCGTGTACTCCGACCGCCCCGCCGCCGAGATCGTGGCCACCGAACCGGACTTCATCCAGGCCATCGGCTTGGCCAAGCACCTGTCGCCCACGCGCTCGAACGGCCTGGCCGCGATGCTGGCCAAGCTCAAGGGCTATGCCGCCGCTGCCGCAGGCAGCGGCGAGTAAGGGCGTACTCTTTTCGCCCGCGCGCACAAAAAACCCCGCTCGAAGCGGGGCTTTTGTCGAAGGGTCCGGCATGGATGCCGGCTTGGTCCCTGCGCTCATGAAGGAGCGCAGAAGAACCGCCATCAATCGCCCATCTGCTTCTGCAGATGCTCGCGACGCTCCTGTGCATCCAGCGACAGCGTGGCGATCGGGCGCGCGTCCAGGCGGTCGACGCCGATCTCCTCGTCGGTCTCCTCGCAGTAGCCGTAGCTGCCGTCCTCGATGCGGCGCAGCGCCTTGTCGATCTTGGAGATCAACTTGCGGTAGCGGTCGCGGGTGCGCAGTTCCAGCGAGTTCTCGGTCTCGCGGGTGGCGCGCTCGGCTTCGTCGCCGACATCGCGCACCTCTTCGCGCAGGTTGTCCATGGTCTGGCGCGACTCTTCGACCAGCTGGTCGCGCCAGTCGCGCAGCTTGTTGCGGAAATAGGCCAGATGCATGGGGTTCATGTACTCCTCCTTGCCGGAGGGACGGTAACCCTTGGGTAGTTCGATCTGGGTGGTGGAGGGCAAGGCGTAGCGCCCGTCTTCGCGGGTAACGCCGTTGTCCAGGGTCTTGGCAGCCAGCTTGTTCATTGGGGAGGATGCATTTTTCGATTGCTTGGAGGATGCGTGAGCCGAGGCGCTCGCGGGACGCGGCAGCACCATGGCCGTGGCGCTCGCCACCTTGCCCTTGAACGGCGAGGCGGCGGGCGGGGAGGGTTGCTTCTCGACCGGCGCTGCCTTGACGGGCGCAGGCGTCGGCCTGGCGGCAGCGGACCGGCTCTTGACCGGTGCGGCGACCGGAGCCGCCTTGGCGACGGCTTTCTTCGCCGCGGGCTTGGCGACGGGCTTGGCCGCCGGCTTCACCGTCTTCTTCGCGACCGGCTTGGGCGCCGCCTTGGCGACGGCCTTGCGGGCCACGGGCTTCGCAGTCTTTTTCGTCGCGACGGGCTTCGCCACCTTCCTGGCCACCGGCTTGCGCGCCGGCGCCGCCTTGCGGGCAGGGGCCTTCTTCGCCACGACCTTCTTCGCGGCGGGCTTCTTCGCGGCAGGCTTCTTCGCCACCGGCTTCTTCACGACGGGCTTGGCCGCCTTCTTTGCCGCAGGCTTCTTCGCGGGCGCCTTGGCGGCGACCTTCGATACCCGCGCGCCGGCAGCCTTCGCCCTGGCAGACCCTGCGTCACGCAGCCGCGCCGACGCTTTCCCTTTCGAAGCCTTGGCGGCGGTCGAACTGCGCGTGGTTCTTGCCATATTCCTTCACCAGTTTTTGGCCTTGGCGGCCCGGTGTTATAGCCCATGTACCCTACACCGGCAAGCCGGTTTCCGGGATACTCCCAACACTATCTGCAGCCCATTGTTCCGGCAACGTGAATGTATTGACCCGATTCCTGCTGCTCCTGCTGCGCCTGTACAAGCGCTGGCTCAGCCCCCTGCTGGGGCAACGCTGTCGTTTTTATCCCAGTTGCTCCGATTATGCACGGGTCGCGATCACGCGCTTCGGACCCTGGCGCGGCAGCCTGCTTGCCGCGTGGCGCCTGTTGCGTTGCCAGCCGCTGTGCGAGGGCGGCGAAGACCCGGTGCCGGAACACTTCCACTTCCGCTGCTGCCGGACGCACGGCGACACGCACGCCCACTGACGGCCGCGCGGTACCGCGGCCCAGGTCCGCGCATGCGGATTCAGGCTCCGAAACCGCCGGGCACGCCCTTGCTGGCATAGGCCACCGCGTCGTGCGGATGCAGGCTTTCCTGGTGCTCCACGCGCACGTGGAAATCGGCGAGGCGCTCGTCGGCGTCCAGCGCGAGCTGGATGCGCCGGGCCGCATCCTCGCAGAACATCAGGTTGCCGCCGTTGGCGAGCGCGAACGCCTGTTCGTCCTCGCGCTTCACCGCGGTCTGCACCGGCGTGCCCAGCGCCTGCTCCACGCGGTCCAGGGTGTCGATCAGGTCGAACGGCACGCCGTCCTTCAGCCGCACCAGCAGTCGCGCCACGCTGCGCTGCGCGTGCGGGGTGGCGACGATGCCGCGCTCGCTGCCCAGCCATGCCATCACTGCCGCATGGTCCACCGGCTGCGCCGCGTCGAAGTCCCGGGCGAACTGGTCCTGGATCAGCTGGCGCGACAGCGCGGCGGACGCGGGACAGGTGGACGAATAGACCACCTCGGTGCCCAGCTCCAGCCGGAAGCCGTCCGGGCCGAGGCTGGCCTCGACCGACACCGGGTAGCTGCGCCAGCCGCTGTGGCCGCTGCGCAGCGCATTGCGGCGCACCAGCACGTCGAAGCGGATGCTGAGGCGGGCATGGTCGGACAGGCCGGCATGCGATTCCAGGAACGCACGCAGCAGGTTTTCCAGCACCGCCGCACTCAGCGGCGCGGCGCCGAGGTGATGGTCCACCAGCAGGTACAGGCGCGACATGTGAATGCCGCGCCTGTCCGGGTGCACCAGGTTGACGAAGGCGCCGACCTGGGCGTTCGCGCGCTGCACCTCGCCGTCGCCGGCGTCGAAACGCACCGGCGCCTCGATGCCGTCCATGCCCACCCAGTCCAGCGCGCCGCGCAGATGCGGCTGCGCCTGGGCGGCGACATCGGGCATCAGGCGGGCGGTGTTTTCGTGGCTGTGCATGGGATTCTCGTGAAGCGCGGCGGCGTGGCTGCTGCCGAAACCGTGTATTTTGGGCCAGCCTGCCGCATTGCAACAGTCGACGGCGGGAAACACTGCGTCCGGTCGTGCTCAGGTTGCCCCACTGGCGCGCCAGCGGCGAGCCGCCTGCCAGGCACCGAAGGTCGCGCCGAAGCCGCCCTGGCTGCCCTTCTGCAGCACGGCCAGCGGATCGCCCGCGCTGCGGGCGCGGCGCAGCAGACGCTCGGCCTCGCGCGATTCCAGCGCCCGGAACACGCTGAGCGGCCCGGGCAGTCGCGCCGACTCGCGCCACGCCGACTGCAGGTCGGCCAGCTGCGTCTTGAGCGCCTCGTCGCGCGCCGAGCTGCGCTCGCGCAAGGCGGTGCGGGCGAGGCTGAAACGGGCCAGCCGCGCCATCGGCAGCGGCAGGCGATCGCGTTCGGCATCGTCCTCCAGCCGGCGCAGCGCGTACAGCAGGTGGCTGAGCACGGCCACTCGCGCTGCGCGTTCCGGCGCCGCTGTGCCGCCGTACCACCATGCGGTTTCCAGCGCGACCAACGCGCCGTGCAACGGGCTGGCGGCGACGAGCTGGGCGGGGAAATCCGCCGCCGTGCCCTCTTCCAGTTGCCCCATCGCGGCCAGCACGGGTGCCAGCCAACGCTCGGCGGGAATGGCATGGGCGCGTTCGTCGTCGAACAAGACCTGGGTCAAGGGGTGCCGGCCGCCGCTGGCGGCGGCGCCGGACAGCTCCTCGGCCCACCAGTTGAGCTTGCCCAGCGCGACATGCGGCTCGCGGATGCCGTAGGCGGCGGACAGCAGCTCCTGTTCGAGCGCGGCGAGCGCGACGTGGCCGGGGTACTTCGCCGGATCGACGAAGACCAGCGCCACGCGCTGGGCCGGCTGCACCGACAGCCACTTGTCGACATAGCTCTGCAACGCGCCGTGCGGGTTCGCCGGTTCGCTCACGCCGTCACCGGCAGTTTCAGCAGTCCGGCGAGCTGGCGCGGATGGTCGAGCACCGCGTCGGCGCCCCAGCTTTCCGGGTTGCCGCCGTCGAGGTAGCCCCAGCGCACCGCCACCGTGTAGAGGCCTGCGGCGCGGCCGGCCTCGACATCGCGCGCGTCGTCGCCCACGAACACGCCGCGTGCGGGGTCGATCCGCGCATGCTCGCAGGCCAGCAGCACGGGCGCCGGGTCGGGCTTCTTCACCGGCAGGGTGTCGCCGCAGATCACCGCGCTGGCGCGCAGGTCCCAGTCCATGCGCTGGATCAGTTCCTCGGTGAGGAAGCCGGGCTTGTTGGTGACGATGCCCCAGCGCCACTCCTGCGCCTCGATCGCGTCCAGCAACGGGACGATGCCGTCGAACGGCCGCGTGTGCGTCGCCAGCATGCCCTGGTAGATCTCGAGGTAGCGCGGCATGCGCGCCACCAGCGCCTCGTCGCTTTCGGCGAAGGCGCAACGCAGGATCGCCCGGCTGCCGCGCGAAACCACCTCGCGCACGGCGGCGTAGCCCGGCGCGGCCGCGCCGGCTTCCGCGCAATAGGCCACAAGCGCGGCGTGGAGATCGGGCGCGCTGTCGAGCAGGGTGCCGTCGAGATCGAACAGCACGCCTTCGATGTGGGCGGGCAGCGGCTTCATGCCGGCTTCCGGGCGCAGAGGATGTAGTTCACCGCGGTGACGCGGCTCATCCATGCCTTGCGGTTGAGCGGGTTGTAGCCGAGGCCGCTGACGTCCTCCAGTTCCAGGCCCGCGTGCCGCAGCAGGCGCCCCAGTTCGGAGGGCTTGAGGAACTGCGCGTAGTGGTGCGTGCCGCGCGGCAGCAGGCGCATCAGGTATTCCGCGCCGAGGATGGCCGCGCCGAACGCGGCCGGCGTGCGGTTGAGCGTGGACAGGAACAACCGGCCGCCGGGCTTGAGCATGGCGGCGAGATCCTGCACCAGGGCGGCGGGATCGGGCACGTGCTCGATCAGCTCCATGCAGCACACCGCGTCGAACGCCTCGGGTTCGGCCGCGGCCAGCTCGGCCGAGGACTGTTTGCGGTAATCCACCTTGAGACCGGACTCGTGCAGGTGCAGGCGCGCGATCTCGATCACCTTGAGGCCCATGTCGATGCCGGTGACCTGGGCGCCCGCGCGCGCCAGCGCCTCGCTCAGCAGGCCGCCGCCGCAGCCCACGTCGGCGATCTTCGCGCCGCGCAGGTTCACGTGCTTCGCCACGTAGTCGGCGCGCACGGGGTTGAGGTCGTGCAGCGGGCGCGATTCGCCGTCGGGGTCCCACCAGCGCGCGGCCAGTTGGTCGAAGCGGGCGATCTCGGCGGGGCTGACGTTGGCGGTGGTCATGTTCGAATCCACGATGGGCCCATCAGTTTATTGAAAAGTGCGGCCGGGGATGGCCGCTTCTTGATCTTCGCGATCACGGACGCACAAGCTGAGGATGGCCTGATTTTGCGTGTCATCCCAGCGAAGGTTGGCATCCAGTGCCTGCAAGCCACTGAACACCAAGGCACTGGATGACCGGCTTCGCCGTTGTGAAGCGCCTCCTGCCTTCGCAGGAATGACGAGCAAGCAGTCGATTGATCAGACCTTCCCTAAACCGCCAGCCACTCGTGCACCGCGATGTCCCAGCCGCCGCTCGTATGGGCCGGATCGCGATGGACGATCTCCAGCGCTTCGTCCAGCGACCCGGCACGCAACAGGTAGGCGCCGCCGCTCTTGTCGCCGAACGGGCCGGACATCTCGTTGCGCCCCTGCGCACGCAAGGCTTCGAGAAAATCGCGGTGCAGCTGAACGGCCGCCGGGTCGCACTGCGGGCGGCGCATCAGCATGACGAGATAACGGTTCATCGGGGAAGCCTGGCGAAAAGCGCGGCCGGGGATGGCCGCTTCGTTGACCTGCACGTTCGTGGATGGGCGCTCGCTCAATGGCTCGCGATGCGCTCGCGCCAGGCACGCGTGCGCGCAAGGATGGCGTCGATGTCCATGTCCACCAGCTCGCGCGCGGCGAGCTTGCGGCGGCCGGCGATCCATACGTCGCTGACCTGGTGGCGGCCGGTGGCGTAGGCCAGTTGCGAGGCCACGTGGTACAGCGGCTGGGTTTCCAGGTCCGACAGGCGCACCGCGGCGAGGTCGGCCTGCTTGCCCGCCTCGATCGAACCGATCTTCGCGTCCAGCCCCATCGCCTTCGCGCTGCCCAGCGTGGCCGCGTGCAGCGCGCTGGCGGCGTCGAACGCGGCCGCATCCTGCGCCACCGCCTTGGCCAGCAGCGCAGCGGTGCGCAGCTCGCCGAACATGTCCAGGTCGTTGTTGGAGGCGCAGCCGTCGGTGCCGATGGCGAGGTTCACGCCGGCCTTGCGCAGCTTCTCCGCGGGGCAGAAACCGGAGGCGAGCTTGAGGTTGGATTCGGGGCAGTGCACCACCGACACGCCGGCCTCCGCGCAGGCGGCGATCTCGCCGTCGGTGAGCTGGGTCATGTGCACCGCGATCAGGCGGTCGTTGACCAGGCCCAGCTTCTGCAGGCGCTGGAACGGGCGCAGGCCGCTCTTCTGCTTCTCGTCCTCGACCTCGTGCGCGGTCTCGTGCAGGTGCAGGTGCACCGGAATGTCGAGCTGGTCGGCCAGCATGCGGATGCGCTCGAAACTCTCGTCGGAGACGGTGTACGGCGCATGCGGCGCGAACGCGGTGGACACCAGCGCGTCGCCGAGGAAACTGTCGTGGACTGCGCTCGCGCGCTCGAAGTATTCGTCCTGCGACTTCGCCCACGCAGTGGGAAATTCGATCACCGGCAGGCCGACCACGGCGCGGAAGCCGAGCTTGCGGTAGGTGGCGCCGATGGCGTCGGGGAAGAAGTAGTTCTCGTTGGCGCAGGTGGTGCCGCCGCGCAGCATCTCGGCCACGGCAAGCTCCACGCCGTCGCGCACGAATTCGGGACCGATCACCTTCGCCTCGGCCGGCCAGATGTGCTGCTGCAGCCAGACCATCAACGGCAGGTCGTCGGCCAGGCCACGCAGCAGGGTCATCGGGTTGTGCGTGTGCGCGTTGACCAGGCCGGGGATCAGCGCGTGCTCGGGCAGGCACACGGTTTCGCGCGGCGCGTAGGCGGCGCGTGCCGAGGCGATGGGCAGCAGCGCGACGATGCGGTCGCCCTGCACCGCCACCGCGTGGTCCTCCAGCACCACGCCGTGCGGCTCCACCGGAACGACCCAGCGGGCTTCGATCAGGAGGTCGACGGGCTGGGGCTGGATATCGCTCATGGCAATCGGTTCCCGTGGTTCAGATGCGCGAAGGGCGGCTGACCTTGCGGTGCCGCCCCTTCGTTCGTCATTCCAGCGGAAGCTGGAATCCAGTGACTTCGGCTTGTCCTGCGAAGGAATTCGGTGTGCTTCGCACGAGTACCCTACTGGATCCCTGCTTTCGCAGGGATGACGAACCGGCAAAGGCACGGGCACGGCCCGCGCGCCGGTTCGTCACTTGCCGACGCGGCTGACGTATTCGCCGGTGCGGGTGTCGACCTTGATCACTTCGTCCTGGCCCACGAACAGCGGCACGCGCACCACGGCGCCGGTTTCCAGCGTGGCCGGCTTGCCGCCGCCGCCGGAGGTGTCGCCGCGCACGCCGGGATCGGTCTCGGTGATCTTCAGCTCCACGAAGTTCGGCGCCTGTACCGCGATGATCTCGCCGTTGAACAGCGTGACCACGCACTCTTCCTCGCCCTTCAGCCACTTCGAGGTGTCGCCGATGCCCGCCTTGCTGGCCTGATGCTGCTCGAAGCTCTCCTGGTGCATGAAGTGCCAGAACTCGCCGTCGGAGTACAGGTACTGCATGTCGGTGTCGGTGACGTCGGCGACCTCGAAGCTGTCGCTGGACTTCATCGTCTGCTCGGTGGTGCGGCCGGTCTTGAGGTTGCGGATGAAGATGCGGGTGAACGCCTGGCCCTTGCCGGGCTTGATGAACTCGGCTTCGGTGATGATCCACGGATCGTTGTTGTGAAGGATCTTCATGCCCTTCTTGACGTCGTTGAGACCGGCGGTGGCCATGCGGTGAACTCCAGAGATGAATGGTCGGGCCCGAACGCCTCCCTGCGCCGCCGGGCGGCTAGAATGGACGGCTCGAGGGTCCGGTATGGCCCGGACAAGGCCACACATGATAACCGCAAGCCCCGGCGCACGCATTACACCCGCCCCCGGCGCGCCGGCCGGCGACTGGCGGCAGCTGTGGCGCGAGGCGATCACCGATGGCGCCGAGCTGCTGGCCCTGCTGGGCCTGCCGGAACTCGCCGCGCAACTGCCGCCCGCGGACGCCGGTTTCGCCCTGCGCGTGCCGCGCGGCTTCGCGGCCCGCATGCGCCACGGCGACCCGCGCGATCCCCTGCTGCTGCAGGTGCTGCCGCAGCTGGCCGAGCTGGACCAGGTGCCCGGCTTCGTCGCCGACGCCGTGGGCGACATGGCCGCCCGCGAGGCGCAGGGCGTGCTGCACAAGTACCACGGCCGCGCCCTGCTGATCGCCAGCGGCAGTTGTGCGGTCAATTGCCGCTACTGCTTCCGCCGGCACTTCCCCTACGGCGAGGAAATGGCCGCCGCCGGCCAGTGGCGGCAGGCGCTGGAACACGTGCGCCAGGATGCGACCATCGGCGAGCTGATCCTGTCCGGCGGCGATCCGCTGGCGCTGTCCACCTCCAAGCTGGACGAGCTGTCGCGCGGCCTCGCCGACATCCCTCACGTCACCCGCCTGCGCATCCACACCCGCCTGCCGGTGGTGCTGCCCGAGCGCGTCGACGACGCCTTCGGCGCATGGCTGGCCGCGCTGCCGCTGCAGAAGGTGGTGGTGCTGCACGCGAACCATGCGAACGAATTCGACGCCGGCGTGGACGCCGCCTGCGCGCGCCTGCGCCAGGCCAGCGCCACGCTGCTGAACCAGTCGGTGCTGCTGCGCGGCGTCAACGACGACGCGGACGCGCTGGCCGCGCTGTCCGAGCGCCTGTTCGCCGCCGGCGTGCTGCCCTATTACCTGCACCAGCTCGACCGCGTGCAGGGCGCCGCGCATTTCGCGGTGGACGACGCCCGCGCACTGGCGCTGCTGGATGCGGTCCGCGCCCGCCTGCCCGGCTACCTGGTGCCGAAGCTGGTGCGCGAAGTCGGCGGCGAGCCGTCGAAGCGTCCGCTGTAAACTGGCAGGCGTCACGTCCGTTCGGTCATTCGCTGGCAGTTCCATCAGCAATCCGCTACAACCGAATCACCGGAGCGTCTCGCGGGGAAAGGCGGGCGCCCGTTACGCCCTCCGCGACACCGGCAACCCATGAAAAAAGACTTCGTCATCAGGATCCTCTTCATCGAGCACTCGGTCGAAGAGGCGGAGCAGATCATCAGCCTGCTGCGCAACACCGGCATCGCGGTGCGGCCGGCACGCGCCACCACCGCGGACCAGGTGCAGGCGGCGCTGGCCGAACTGGAACCGGACCTGGTGATGTTCGACCCGGCGAACGGCTCCATCGCCTTGCCCGAGGTGAAGCGCATGCTCGACGCCCTGGGCAGCGACTACGCGCTGCTCGGCCTGGTCGGCACGGTGGACAACCAGCAGGTGGCGGAGCTGTACGAGTACGGCGTGCAGGGGATCGCCGCGCGCAACATGCCGGGCCAGTTGCTGGCGGTGCTGCGTCGCGAGTTCGACGCCTTGCAGACCCGCCGCCAGCTGCGCCGGCTGGAAGCCACGCAGCGCGAGCTGGAGCGCCGCTGCGACGCGCTGCTCGACTCCTCCCGCGACGCCATCACCTACGTGCACGAAGGCGTGCACGTGCGCGCGAACCAGGCCTACCTGGAAACCTTCGGCCACGAGAGCTTCGACGACCTGCTCGGCATGCCCATCCTGGACATGATCGATGCCGCGAACGTGGACGAATTCAAGAACCTGCTGCGCGGCCATTCGCGCCAGGAAAAGCTGCCGAACCAGGTCAGCCTGCGCGCCCGCCGCGCCGACGGCGGCCCGTTCGACGCAACGGTCGAATTCGCGCCGGCGACGTTCGAGGGCGAACCCTGCCTGCAGATAGTGTTCCGCCGCCAGGTGGTCGACCCGGCGATGCTGGACCAGCTGCAGCGCGACCCGGTGACCGGCCTGTACAACCGCGCGCACATGCTGGAGGAGATCGGCCGCGCCGTGGCCGACGCCGCGAACGGCAGGAAGGGCCAGTCGCTGCTGCTGGTCGAGCCGGACAACTGGACCGCGCTGGTGGGCGGCATCGGCCTGGCCAAGGCCGACGAACTGCTGGCCGGCTTTTCCGCCCGCGTGCGCATGTTGCTGGGCGCCGGCGACGTCGCCGGCATGCTGGCCGAGCACACGCTGGGCGTGGTCCTGGACTCCCGTCCGGACGAGGCGATCCGCGAGTGGATCACCAGGCTGCAGCAGCGCATCGGCAGCGAGATCTTCGACGCCGGCGCGCGCTCCATCACGGTCACCGCCAGCGTGGGCGGCAGCCTGCTGGGCGAAAAGAACGCGAACGCCGAGCTGCTGCTCAACCAGGCCAGCCAGGCCTTGCGCACCGCCCAGAGCCTGGGCAACAACCAGATCGAGCTGCACGATCCCGCCGCGCGCGAGAAGGCCGACGAGGAACGCGAGCGCTACTGGCTGGACCTGCTGCGCAACGCGCTGGAAGGCGAAGGCCTGGTGCTCTACCACCAGCAGACCGTCAGCTTGCAGGACGCCGAGGGCGACTACTCGGAAATCCTGCTGCGCATGAACGGCCCGCAGGGCGAGGTGCTGCCGGGCTTCTTCATGCCGATCGCCGAGAAGCACGCGCTCACCGGCGCGATCGACCGCTGGGTGCTGGAACACGCCCTGCAGGCGCTGCGGCAACGCGAGGGGTTGGGCCAGCCGACCACGTTCTTCGTCAAGCTCACCGCCGCCTCGCTGCGGGACCAGACGCTGCTGTCGTGGCTGGGCGAACGCCTCGCGCAGGCCAGGCTGCGGCGCGGCCGGCTGGTGCTGGAGATGACCGAGAGCAAGGTGATGACGCTGCTGCGCCCGGCGCAGGAATTCGTCACCGCGTGGAAGCGGCTGGGCGGCCGCTTCGCGCTGGAGCAGTTCGGCTCCGGCCTGAACTCGTTCCAGTTGCTCAACCACATCGACGCGGACTACCTCAAGATCGACCGCAGCTACATGGCCGACCTGCCGCAGCACCCCGAGAACCAGAAGAAGGTGGGCGAGCTGTGCCAGCAGGCGCACGCACTGGGAAAGCAGACCATCGCCGAGTGGGTCGAGGACGCCACCAGCACCTCGCTGCTGTTCGCCGCCGGCGTGGACTTCGTGCAGGGCAACTTCCTGCAGATGCCGCAGCGGCTCGAATGACCCGGCGCGGCCGGCGAGTCGCGCGGACGGCTCCGGGCGACACGTCGGCGATCGCCCAGCGACAGGCCGCTCCGGACGGCAGACACGAAAAACCCGCGGATCGCTCCGCGGGTTTTCGTTTGCATCAAGATGCGGGCGCGATTACTCGGCGCTGGCGGCAGCGGCCTTGTTCGCGGCCTTGATCGCGGCGGCGGCGGCGATGTCTTCCTTGATGCGGGCGGCCTTGCCTTCCAGGCCACGCAGATAATACAGCTTGGCGCCGCGCACCTTGCCCTTGCGCTTCACCTCGACCGAATCGATCGCCGGGCTGTGCGCCTGGAACACGCGCTCCACGCCGGTGCCGTGCGAAATCTTGCGCACCGTGAAGGCCGAATGCAGGCCGCGGCTGCGCTTGGCGATGACGATGCCCTCGAAGGCCTGCACGCGCTCGCGATTGCCTTCCTTCACCTTGACGTTGACCACCACGGTGTCGCCGGCGCCGAATTCCGGCAAGGGACGGGTGATCTGCTCGGCTTCGAACTGCTGGATGATCTTGTTCATGGCGACCTCAGTGGTTTGCGGCGTTCCGTGACCGCTTGGTTTCTAGCGGCGGCTTTCCGTGGCCGCGTTGTTTATTGTCCACCCGCCGCGTGGTATTCGCGACGGAATTCTTCCAGCAACGCGCGGGATTCCGCATCCAGCGCGCGTTGCGCCAACAGCTCCGGGCGCCGCAACCAGGTCCGGCCCAGCGCCTGCTTCAGGCGCCAGCGGCGGATCGCCGCGTGGTCGCCGGAGAGCAACACCGCCGGCACCTCGCCGTAGGCGTCCCGCACCGGCTTCGCGTAGTGCGGGCAGTCCAGCAGGCCGTTCGAGAACGAATCCTGCTCGGCGGACTGCGCGTCGTTCAACGCGCCTTCCTGCAACCTGCCCACCGCGTCGATCACCACGGCAGCACCCAGTTCGCCGCCGGACAGCACGTAGTCGCCGATGGAAAGCTCCTCGTCGACCTCATGCGCCAGCAGGCGCTCGTCCACTCCCTCGTAACGCCCGCAGAGCAAGGCGATGCGCGGCAACCTGGCCAGCGCCTCCACCCTGCCCTGCGTCAGCCGCGCTCCCTGCGGGCTGAGGTAAATCACGTGCGCCGGTTCCGGCGCGGCCTCGCGCATGGCCTTCAGGGCCGCCCGCAAGGGCTCGATCAGCATCACCATCCCGGGCCCGCCGCCGCAGGTGCGGCCGTCCACGGTACGGTAGTTGTCGGTGGCGTAGTCGCGCGGGTTCCAGGTTTCCACCTGCAACAGCTCGCGCTGCTGCGCGCGTCCCACCACACCGACGGCGGCGCACTGGCGCATGAAGTCGGGAAACAGCGTGACGACATCGATGCGCATGGATCTCAAACTCCAGCCTTCAGAATTCGGGATCCCAGTCCACCACCATGCGCCCGCCGGACAGGTCCACCGAACGCACGTAACTGCCCTGGATGAAGGGGACCAGCCGCTCGCGCTCGCCGTCCCGCACCACCACCACGTCGTTGGCGCCGGTGGCGAACAGGTGGCTGACCCGCCCGAGCGCCGCGCCTTCGGTGGTGACGACCTCCAAGCCTTCGAGGTCGACCCAGTAATACTCGTCCTTGCCGGGAGGCGGCAGCTGCTCGCGGGCGACATGGATGTCGCTGCCGACGAGGGCGGCTGCCGTTTCGCGGTCGTCCACGCCGGGCAGATGGGCCACCAGGCCCTTGCCCTGCGGGCGCCCTTTCGCTCCCGCGATCTCCGTGACCACATCCGGCGCCGTTGCCAGCAGCCAGGGGTGGTAATCGAAGATCTTCGTGCGCGGCTCGGTCCAGGATTCGATCTTGACCCAGCCCTGCACGCCATACAGCCCGACGATGCGTCCGACCAGGACGCGCCGACCGGCTGCCGTCACGCTCAGGCCGCCTGCTGCTTGCCGGCTTCCTTGACCAGGGCGGCAACCTTGTCGCTCAGCTGGGCGCCCTTGCCCACCCACTCCTGCACGCGCGCGACGTTCAGCTCGAGGCGCTTGTCCTTGCCCGAGGCAACCGGGTTGTAGAAACCGACGTTCTCGATGTTGCGGCCGTCGCGCTTGTTGCGCTGATCGGTGACCACGACGTGGTAGAACGGGCGGCCCTTGGCGCCACCGCGCGAAAGACGAATCTTGACCATGATGAAAGCTCCAGAGATGCCGGAATCGCCGGCCACACGCACGAGGCCGTGCGCGGTAAACGCGGCATTTTAGGGGTACGGGCGGAAAAATGGAAGGGTTTGCCGCAGTTACCGGCTCCCGCAAGCACCGGTGCGGCTCTGTCAACGGCCAAAGCGGCTACCTGATTGCCATGAAAGGGCTTTCCTGCCCTTTCATGGCTCGCCGAATCCGGCTGACGCCGGACTCAGCTCCGTCATCCCGTCGCGCTGCGCCGGGATGACGCGCGGGCCATCCATGGCCCGTTGACTGGCTCCGGCTTGAATCCTGGCTCTGGCCGTGCCCCTGACTCTGGCCTCGGTCCTGGGCCCGGTCCCGCCCGTCAACGCGGCGGCAGGCCGCCCATGCCACCCATTCCGCCCATGCCCTTCAGCGCGCCGCTCATCTGCCGCAGCAGGCCCTTGCCGCCGCCGCGGGAGAGCTTGGACATCATCTTCTCCATCTGCATGTACTGCTTGAGCAGGCGGTTGACGTCGGCGGGCTGGGTGCCGGAGCCCTTCGCCACGCGGGCGCGGCGCGAGCCGTTCAGGAGGTCGGGGTGGCGGCGTTCCTTCGGCGTCATCGAGCCGATGATCGCCACCATGCGCTTGATCTCGCCGTCGTTGACCTTGGATTTCACGCTGTCGGGCAGGCCGGAGACGCCGGGCAGCTTGTCCATCAGGCCGGCCAGGCCGCCCATGTTGCTCATCTGGTCGAGCTGGTCGCGCATGTCCTCGAGGTCGAAGCGCTTGCCCTTCATCACCTTCTGGGCCAGCTTCTGCGCCTTCTCGTGGTCGACCTTGCGCTCGACTTCCTCGACCAGCGACAGCACGTCGCCCATGCCGAGGATGCGCTGCGCCAGGCGGTCCGGGTGGAACGGCTCCAGCGCGTCGGTCTTCTCGCCGGCGCCGAGGAACTTGATCGGCCGGCCGGTGATGTAGCGCACCGAGAGCGCCGCACCGCCGCGGGCGTCGCCGTCGGTCTTGGTGAGCACCACGCCGGTGAGCGGCAGCGCGTCGGCGAAGGCCTTGGCGGTGGTGGCGGCGTCCTGGCCGGTCATCGAGTCGACCACGAACAGGGTTTCGACCGGGGTGATCGCGGCGTGCAGCGCCTTGATCTCGGCCATCATCGCCTCGTCCACGTGCAGGCGGCCGGCGGTATCGACCAGCAGCACGTCGACCACTTCGCGGCGGGCCGCGGCGACCGCGTCCTTCGCGATCTGCACCGGGTCCTGCCCCGCCTCGGACGGGAAGAACTTCACGCCCACTTGACCGGCCAGCGTGCGCAACTGCTCGATGGCGGCCGGACGGTAGACGTCGCAGCTCACCACCATCACCTTTTTCTTCTTGCGCTCGGTGAGCAGGCGCGCCAGCTTGGCCACCGTGGTGGTCTTGCCCGCGCCCTGCAGGCCGGCCATCAGCACCACCGCGGGCGGCGTGACGGCGAGGTTCAGCTCGCTGTTCGCCGTGCCCATCACCGCGGTCAGCTCGTCGCTGACCACCTTCACCAGCGCCTGGCCGGGCGACAGGCTCTTCAGCACGTCCTGGCCCACCGCGCGCACCTTGACGCGCTGGATCAGCGCCTGCACCACCGGCAGCGCCACGTCGGCCTCGAGCAGGGCGATGCGCACCTCGCGCAAGGCCTCGCGGATGTTTTCCTCGGTCAGCCGGCCGCGGCCGCGCAGGCGGTTGACGGTGGTGGAAAGGCGTTGGCTGAGCGATTCGAACATGGGCGCGGCATCGGGATGCGGAACGTTCGAGTATAACCGAGGCCGCCCGCAGGCTTCGAACCGGCCCGGCTCAACGCGCCGGCTGCGCCTTCACCCAGGCCGCGATGTCGCCGATCACGCGCGCATCCACGTGGCCGGGCGTCTTGTAATCGGCCAGCGTCCCCGTCGCACCGGCCGGCATGAACAGGTGGCTGAGTCCGGAATACAGGTGGAAGGCCGTGTGCGGCCGGCCGGCCAGCTCCTGCTGCCAATGGGCGAAATCCAGCGTGGGCGACACCTGGAAATCGCTGCCGCCCTGCAGGATCAGCATGGGCAGCGACGGCAACTGCTTCGCCTCGGCCAACGGATCGACCCGCGACCAGCCCAGCCAGTAGGCTTGCGGCATGCCGCCGTATGTTCCGGCCGGCGCCGGCTGGCCCGGCGCGATGCCGGCCAGCAGCTTCCGTTCCTGCGCAACGGCCTGCACCGCTTGCTTGATCGCCGCCGGCGGGCGCCCTGCCCTGGCCTGCTGCTCGCGCACCTGCTGCTCGATCACGTCGAGGATCTTCCGCGCCGGCGCGGCCATCAGCACCAGCCCGGCCAGTTGCGGATCGCGCTGGCCGATGCGCGGCGCCATCGACGCGCCCAGGCTGTGGCCGAGCACGAACACGCGTTTCGGATCGATCCCTTGCTGTTGCGCCAGCAGGCGGGTCGCCGCCACCGCATCGTCGGTCACTTCGGCATCGATCGTGAGATCGGCACCGTGCCCCGGGTGATCGAAGGTGCGCTTGTCGTAGCGCAGCGAGGCAATGCCGGCACGGGCCAGGCCCTCGGCGATATCGCGGAACGGCTTGTTCGGGCCGATGGTTTCGTCCATGTCCTGCGGGCCGGAACCAGCTACCAGCACCACCGCCGGGAATGGCCCGGCACCCGGCGGCAAGGTCAGCGCGCCGTGCAAGGGGCCCACCGGCGTCGGCACGTCCAGGGGCGACACGCGCACGCCATCGGTTTCGACACTCTGCGCCACGGCGGTAGCGAATACCCCGGCAGGCACGAAGCGATACGTGGCGATCCGGTCCTGCGCATCGCAGGCCGCGGCGAAACCGAGCCGCATGTTGGCGAAGCTCAACATGGCGCCGGCAACGGCATGGCCGTCGAGGGCTTTCGGCTGCACGGCATCGTGCGACTGGTAGGCGCCCGCGCTGCCCTGCACCTGCTTCCACACCTGCTCCAGCTTCGCGGCATCCAGCTTGCCCGCAATGACCTCGCCGAAATCCTTGCGCGCGCCCGCATAGTCGCCGTGCGCCAAGGCATCGATCGAGGCGGCCGCATGGGCGATGCACGCCTGCGAGGGCGCATCCTCCGCGGCGTGGACCGCAGGCGCGGACAGGATCGCCACGGCCATGGCGACAGGCATCATCGAACGCAGTTTCATGGCGCATCTCCTCCCGACGACGGGTGGCGCCCTTCGAGACGCCGGTAGATGAAATACGAGTAGCCGGCAGGAAGCAGCAGCACGATCACGATGACGGCCAGCAGCCAGCGGGACATGACCCCGGCCATGCCGGCAGCCACGAACACCAACCCGGCCAGCACGAACATCCATCCGCCCAGCCGGTGCGTACGCTCCCATACCGCCTCGCTGGCCAGCGTCCATGGCGTGCGGATGCCGACGAAGAAATTCCGGCGCAGCTTGCCCATGTAATTGCCCAGCACCATCAGCAGCACGCCGATGGCGAGCGGCGCGATGGTCGTCATCGGCACGGCGTGGCCGGCGCCGGCCAGCATGGCCGTGATGCCGAGCACCAGCATCACGCCCTGGATCGCCAGCATCAGCACGCCGTAGATGTCGGCGAAGGGCGTGATCTCGAAGCGGCGCGGCGAGATCGCCGGCAACGCCACGGTCAGCGCGGCCAGCCCGAGTATCAGCAGGGGCCACATGGCCACGGCCCAGAAGCGGGTGCTGTAGCCGTTCGGCTGGCCGCTGGCGTTCCAATGAGTCGGCATGCGCGCCGGGAAGTGCGGCCAGAGCCAGATCGCCACGCCGACGGCGATGGCTGCGAAGATGATGGAAACGATCAGGGTGCGTGCGGGCTTCATCACTTGCCTCCGGCTTTTCCCTTGGTCGGGAACAGGTCCATCAGCATCCGCGCCAGGTCCTCGAACACGGTGCTGTTGAGCGAATAGACGATGTACTGGCCGCGCCGCTCGGTGCGCACCAGGTCGGCGTGCTTGAGCACGGCGAAGTGGTGCGACAGCGAGGCCGGCGTGATGTCGAACGCCTCGCCGATTTCGCCGGCGGTGAGCGGGCCGCCCTGCAGTCGCTTGAGGATCGCGCGGCGGGTCGGGTCGGCCATGGCCTTGAATACTTCCTGCTGCTTCATCGACGGGATCGTCCGCAGTGCATGTCTAGATATTTAGATAATTTTCTAAATATCGCAAGTGCCATGCGGCGATGAGAACCGTTCCGGTTTGTCGAACGGCTGTGCGACACTGCGAATCATGTCGCTCGTGCTGCTATCCATACTTGCCATCGTGTTCTATCTCGGCGGCGCCAGCCTGCTGGCCGCACCGCTGACCGGCTGTCCGCGCACGCCACAGCGACTGGGCCTGATCGCCGCCACGCTGGCCGTGCTGCTGCACGCGGCGGTGCTGCTGGGCGCGCACGGCGGCCAGTTGGACCTGCACTTCTTCGCCGCGCTGTCGCTGGTGGCCTGCGTGGTGGCCGCGCTGACGCTGCTGGTGAACCTGTCGCGGCCGGTGGCCGGGCTTGGGGTGATCGTGTTCCCGCTGGCCGCGCTGCTGCTGGCGCTGGACGTGTTCTTCGCGCCGCCCACCACGCCGCATCCGCTGGACTGGCAGATCAGCCTGCACGTGGCGATCGCGCTGCTGGGCTACAGCCTGCTGTCGATCGCCGCGGTGCTGGCGGTGCTGCTGGCGGTGCAGGAACGCGCCCTGCGCACCCATCGCCCGATCCGGCTGGTGCGCGCGCTGCCGCCGCTGACCCAGACCGAATCGCTGCTGTTCCGCCTGATCGGCGCCGGCTTCGCCCTGCTCACGCTCACCCTGCTGAGCGGACTGCTGTTCATCCAGAACATCCGCGCCCAGCACCTGATCCACACCACGGTGCTCAGCGTGGTCGCGTGGCTGATCTTCGGCACGCTGCTGTGGGGCCGCTGGAAGCACGGCTGGCGCGGCCGCAGCGCGGTGAACCTGTGCCTGATCGGCATGGCCGTGCTGCTGCTGGCGTTCTTCGGCAGCAAGGCGGTGCTGGAGCTGGTGCTGCACCGCGCGGCGTGAGAGCCCGCAAACCGTTCGGGTTGAGCGCAGTGGGACGAAGTTCCGCGCAGTCGAAACACCTGGCATCGCCAAGCCCTTCCCTTCGACTACGCGCCTGCGGCGCTACGCTCAGGGCGAACGGGGCTGGGTCAGCGCGCAGGATGTACAGGCTCGATCATCGCGTGAGGCGAACGAGCCCAAAAACCGTTCGTGTTGAGCGTAGCGGAACGAAGTTCCGCGCAGTCGAAACACGTCACCGGGCCGAGACCCAAGCCCTTCGACTGCGCACCTTCGGCGCTACGCTCAGGGCGAACGGTGGGGTCTTCGCTCAGGGCGAACGAGGCTGGATCTCCGCGCAGGCCGCACGCCCGAGTGTCACTCGCCGCGCAAACGCACGTCGCCCGGCGCGAGTTCGGCGCGTTCTTCCGCATGCGCCACGTGCTGCTCCTCGAAGAAGCGCTGCACCTGCTGGCACACGACCATGGTGTTCTCGCGCGCCAGCGCCGAGACGAGGAACCAGGGTTCCTTCCAGTCGAGACGGCGCACGATGTCCTCGGCCACGCGCTGGCGTTCGTCTTCGGGCAAGGCGTCGGACTTGTTCAGCACCAGCCAGCGCGGCCGCTCCAGCAGTTCCGGGTTGAACTTCGCCAGCTCGTGCTCGATGGCGCGCACCTGTTCCACCGGATCGGTGTCGTCGATCGGCGCGATGTCGACCAGGTGCAGCAGCAGGCTGGTGCGCGCCACGTGGCGCAGGAACTGGATGCCCAGGCCCGCGCCGTCGGCCGCGCCCTCGATCAGGCCTGGGATGTCGGCGATCACGAAGCTCTGGTCGGTGCCCAGGCTCACCACGCCGAGGTTCGGATGCAGGGTGGTGAACGGGTAATCCGCCACGCGCGGCGTGGCCGCCGACACCGCGCGGATGAAGGTGGACTTGCCCGCGTTCGGAAAACCGAGCAGGCCCACGTCGGCGAGCAGGCGCAGCTCCAGTTTCAGCTCGCGCGACTCGCCCGGCGTACCGTTCGTGAACTGGCGCGGCGCGCGGTTCACCGAGCTCTTGAAGTGGATGTTGCCAAGGCCGCCCTTGCCGCCCTGCGCCACCAGCAGGCGCTGGCCGTGCGCGGTGAGGTCGCCGATGGTTTCGTCGGTGTCGACGTTGGTGACCATGGTGCCCACCGGCACGCGGATCGTGGCGTCCTCGCCGCCCTTGCCGTACATGTCGCTGCCCATGCCGTTCTGGCCGCGCTGCGCCTTGTAGCTGCGCTGGTGGCGGAAATCGACCAGGGTGTTCAGGCCCTCGTCGGCCACCAGCCACACCGAGCCGCCGCTGCCGCCGTCGCCGCCGTCCGGCCCGCCGAACGGGATGAACTTCTCGCGGCGGAAACTCGCGCAGCCGTTGCCGCCGTCGCCGGCCTGGACCTTGATGATTGCTTCGTCGACGAATTTCATGGGTGGGGAGCCGGGATTCGGAGATACGGGATACGGAAAGGCGAGCTGTGGAACATTCGGAACGATACGGCAACGGACTGGCGGGACGCAGCTTTTGCGAATCCCCAATCCCGAATCCCGAATCCCCGCCCTCGAAAAACAAAAGCCCCGCCGAAGCGGGGCCTTCGCTGCAGCTTCGGAAGGGCTCAGCCCTTGACGACGCTGACGAAACGACGGCTGTGCTCGCCGCGGGTCTTGAACTCCACCTTGCCGTCCACCAGGGCGAACAAGGTGTGGTCGCGGCCGAGGCCCACGCCGGTGCCGGCATGGAACTGGGTGCCGCGCTGACGCACGATGATGTTGCCGGCCTCGACGGCCTGGCCGCCGTACACCTTCACGCCCAGGTACTTCGGGTTGGAGTCGCGACCGTTGCGGGACGAACCTACGCCTTTTTTGTGTGCCATGACTGTTTACTCCGGCTGTATCAGGCGTTGATGCCCGTGATCTCGACTTCGGTGAAGTGCTGGCGATGGCCCTGCTGCTTCTTGAAGTGCTTGCGGCGGCGGAACTTGACGATGCGGATCTTGTCGGCGCGGCCGTGCTTGCGCACGGTGGCGGACACGGTGGCGCCAGACACGGTCGGCGCACCGACGGTGATCGACCCGCCTTCGCCAACCAGCAGCACCTGGTCGAAGCTGACCGCGGCGCCTTCCTCGGCGTCCAGCAGCTCCACGCGCAGGACGTCGCCCTGCTGCACGCGGTACTGCTTGCCGCCGGTCTTGATGACTGCGTAACTCATGGGAATGGCCCTTCTGTCGTTATTCTCTTGGGTTCCGTCACGACCTTTCGGGCCGGACGAACCGCGGATTGTAGCCGGCCGGCGGCGCGCTGGTCAAATCCTGACCAGCCGGAAACCCGGCGCGCCGAGATCCGGGTTCCATCGGGCAATAACTAACCTGCCCAGTTTGGTATAGTTCACTTTTTCCCCGTTGCGACCCACGCATGGACACCATCCGCATCCGCGGCGCACGTACGCACAACCTCAAGAACATCGATCTCGACCTGCCGCGCGACCGGTTGATCGTGATCACCGGCCTGTCCGGCTCGGGCAAGAGCTCGCTGGCCTTCGACACGATCTATGCGGAGGGCCAGCGCCGCTACGTGGAATCGCTGTCGGCCTACGCGCGGCAATTCCTGTCGATGATGGAAAAGCCGGACGTCGACCACATCGAGGGTCTGTCGCCGGCGATTTCCATCGAGCAGAAATCCACCTCGCACAACCCGCGCTCCACCGTGGGCACGATCACCGAGGTGTACGACTACCTGCGCCTGCTCTACGCCCGCGTGGGCACGCCGCGCTGCCCCGACCACGGCATCCCGCTGGAGGCGCAGACGGTGAGCCAGATGGTGGACGCCACGCTCGCGCTCGATCCCGAGAAGCGCTGGATGCTGCTGGCCCCGGTGGTGCGCGAGCGCAAGGGCGAACACGTGCAGGTGTTCGAGCAATTGCGCGCGCAGGGCTTCGTGCGCGCCCGCGTGGATGGCGCCGTGTACGACCTCGACGCGGTGCCACCGCTGGGCCTGCGCATCAAGCACACCATCGAGGCGGTGATCGACCGCTTCCGCCCGCGCGACGACATCAAGCAGCGCCTCGCCGAATCCTTCGAGACCGCGCTGCGGCTGGGCGACGGCCTGGTGATCCTGGCCGACATGGACGATCCGTCCGCGAAGGAACAGCTGTTCTCCTCGCGCTATTCCTGCCCGGTGTGCGACTACTCGCTGCCGGAGCTGGAGCCGCGGCTGTTCTCGTTCAACTCGCCGATCGGCGCCTGCCCTTCCTGCGACGGCCTCGGCGTGACCCAGGTGTTCGACCCCGCGCGCGTGGTGGGCCATCCGGAACTGCCGCTGTCCGGCGGCGCGATCCGCGGCTGGGACCGGCGCAATCCGCACTACTTCCAGATGCTGCAGTCGCTGGCCGCGCACTACGGCTTCGACGTGGACACGCCCTGGACCGGCCTGCCCAAGGCCACCCAGCAGGCGATCCTCAACGGCAGCGGCAAGGAGAAGATCGCCTTCCGCTACCTCACCGAGCGCGGCGGCCGGGTGACCCGCGAGCACGCCTTCGAAGGCATCCTGCCGAACCTGGAACGGCGCTACAAGGAAACCGAATCCGCCGCGGTGCGCGAGGAGCTGGCGAAGTACATCAGCGACCATCCCTGCCCCGAGTGCGGAGGCCAGCGCCTGAACCGCTCGGCCCGCAACGTGTTCGTGGCCGACCACGCGCTGCCCGCGCTCACCAACCGCTCCATCGACGACGCGCTGGCGTTCTTCGCGGAACTCACGCTCACCGGCTGGCGCGGCGAGATCGCGGCGAAGATCGTGAAGGAGATCCGCGAGCGCCTCACCTTCCTCAACGACGTGGGCCTCAACTACCTCACGCTGGACCGCCAGGCCGACTCGCTGTCCGGCGGCGAGGCGCAGCGCATCCGTCTCGCCTCGCAGATCGGCGCCGGCCTGGTCGGCGTGATGTACGTGCTGGACGAACCCTCCATCGGCCTGCACCAGCGCGACAACGAGCGCCTGCTCGGCACGCTCACCCGCCTGCGCGACCTCGGCAACACGGTGATCGTGGTCGAGCACGACGAGGACGCCATCCGCATGGCCGACCACGTGCTCGACATCGGCCCCGGCGCCGGCGTGCACGGCGGCGAGGTGGTGGCGCAGGGCACGGTGAAGGACATCCTCGCCTCCAGGCGCTCCGTCACCGGCCAGTTCCTCACCGGCGAGCGCGCCATCGAAGTGCCGAAGCAGCGCCGCCAGCCCAACGACGACGCATACTGGCTGCGCCTGCACGGCGCCAGCGGCAACAACCTCAAGAACGTGGACCTGGACATTCCCGCCGGCCTGTTCACCTGCGTCACCGGCGTCTCCGGCTCGGGCAAGTCGACGCTCGTCAACGACACCTTGTTCCGCCTTGCCGCCAGCGAACTCAACGGCGCCAGCGCGCAGGCCGCGCCGTTCAAGTCGGTGGAAGGCCTGAACCTGTTCGACAAGGTGGTCGACATCGACCAGTCGCCGATCGGCCGCACGCCGCGCTCCAACCCCGCCACCTACACCGGCCTGTTCACGCCGCTGCGCGAACTGTTCGCCCAGGTGCCCGAGGCGCGCGCGCGCGGCTACGAGCCGGGCCGCTTCAGCTTCAACGTGCGCGGCGGCCGCTGCGAGGCCTGCGAGGGCGACGGCATGCTGAAGGTGGAGATGCACTTCCTGCCGGACGTCTACGTGCCCTGCGACGTCTGCCACGGCAAGCGCTACAACCGCGAGACGCTGGAGATCCACTACAAGGGCCACACCATCGCCGACGTCCTCGACATGACGGTGGAGGATGCGCTGAAACTGTTCGAGAACGTGCCCACCATCGCACGCAAGCTCGACACCCTGCGCGCCGTGGGCCTGGACTACATCAAGCTCGGCCAGAGCGCGACCACGCTGTCCGGCGGCGAGGCGCAGCGCGTGAAGCTCTCCAAGGAACTGAGCAAGCGCGACACCGGCAACACGCTGTACATCCTCGACGAGCCCACCACCGGCCTGCACTTCCACGACATCGAGCAACTGCTGGACGTGCTGCACCAGCTCGTCGACCAGGGCAACACCGTGGTGGTGATCGAGCACAACCTCGACGTGATCAAGACCGCCGACTGGATCGTCGACCTCGGCCCCGAAGGCGGCGCCGGCGGCGGCCGCATCCTGGTCGCCGGCACGCCGGAAACCGTGGCCGCCACTCCGGGCTCGCACACCGGGCATTTCCTCGCGCCGCACCTCAAGCCGGCGCGTCCCGCCAAGACCGCCGCCAGGCGCGACAAGACCACCCTCAAGCACATCGCCTCGGCCGACAAGCACAAGCCGATGCGCGGAAAGAAAAAGGCCTCATGAGCAAGATCGAAAACGAATCGCCCAAGCCCGCGCGCCGCAGCAGGAAGGCCGAACCCGCCGCTGCGCCGGCAGCCAGCGATGCTGCGCAAACCGCGCCGCAACCGCTGTTCACCGCCGACATCACCGCGCGCTGGCGCGACCTCGACGCCTTCAACCACGTCAACAACTCCAACTACCTCACCTACCTGGAGGAAGCGCGGCTGCAATGGCTGACGCAGGTGCCCGGCCCGTGGTTCGACGAGCACAGCATGCCGGTGATGGCCGCCGTCCAGCTCAACTACCGCCGCCCCATCGAGTGGCCGGCGCAACTGCACGTGCAGCTCTACTGCGAACGCATCGGCAACAGCTCCATGACCATCGCCCACCGCATCGTGGATGCCGGCGACGCCGGGCGCCTGTACTGCGACGGCAACGTGGTGATGGTGTGGATGGACCCGGCCAACGGCAAACCGGTGCAGCTGCCGCAGGCGATCCGCGACGCGGTGGGCTGAGCCCGAGTCCCGGCAACACGAAAGCACCCGCCGCATCATCTATCGTCTTGCCGACAAGCTGAAACAGCTCCAATGGCGCGGCCATGACCTGTTCCTTGTCGGCCGTCTGTGCGGGCGGCCTCTTGCCGAACGTTGGCGGCTCGGCCCGGATGTCGTCGCTGGATGCCCAGATGCCTGCGTCGATTTCGTTCTGACGCCGCGCCTGGATTTGGTCTTGGGCGTCAGCCATCATCTGACAGGGCTGCAGCTTCGTCTGTTCGTTCCGGATCGCGGCCTGTTCGGTCGCTATGCGGCCCGGCTGCTCCGCAACGGACTTTGGACGATCCGTGCCCAGGCAATAAAACGGAACCGGGTCAGTTGGCTGTCGACGCATGATCAAAACCGGCCCGCTCTACGGGCCAGGACGGATTCACGCCTGCGGCAGCGTTTCAATTGCCGTGCGGCGGCGACGGCAACACACGGTACTCCGCACCCAGGCCCTCGACCGCCAGACGAAGCTGTTCGGCTTGTTGAATATTGCCGATCAACGCCAGGTGCAGCAGCGGCAGGAACTGGCCCTTGAAGGTATCCAGTGCCTTGGCCACCGCGGCACAGGTGACGGAATCATTCTCGCCCCCTACCACCAGATAGGTAGGCGACCGCGCTCCCCGTGCCATGAAGTCGGCGATCTGGCGGGTCGCCAGCGACGTGCCCCTGAACGTCCACGTCGGCGTGTCGCTGAGGGCGTCGTCGGTCGCCGGAACCTCGACATACAGGCTCATCTCCTGGTCGGGAAAAGCTTCGGGCAGCAGCGCTTTTCGTTTCCGGGCGTCATCGGGACCCGGTGACTGCCCGAAAACCGCCAGGGCAAGCAGGCCAAACACGATTGCAATGAAAACGCGTCCCCTCATCAATCATTTCTCCATGACGATCATTGCAATCGAAAACCTGCAAACCATGCAAACAACGCAAACCACGCAAACCAGACAGCAATAGATATTCCCGGGAATGCAGCCACTGCACCGTCGGCGTACAAACTCCCGATGGATCGGGAAAATATCGACAACCGCCGGCGACGCATGAGGCGCCCCAATGAAACGGGAAACGGCCCCGGTTGCTCCCACCGCCCATTATTTCGACGAAAAAAAGCCGACCCGGCTTCCGGAATGAAAATCACATTCCCTTTCGGAGAGAAACGGGGCCCATGATTCGAGCGTGCGACTCATGGAATGACGCTATCGGGCCACTTGTCGACGGAATATCGGACAAGGCCTAAATCTCGGGGAAAGTGCCGTGGCAATCGTGACCCGGGCGGGCGACCACGATCGAGCCGGTGCCGAGCGTGCGCCCCTGTCGAGGCGAGCGCCTCCGTGGCCGTCGCTCATTGCATCGTGGATGCAGGCGGCCGCGAACCGTCGCACTGCGGCAGTCAGGCGGGCCGGGGTGGATGACCCCGGCTCGCAAACCGGTTTCGCCTACTTCACCAGGATCTCGTCCGCGAACAGCCAGGTGTCGGCGGCTCCGCCGGGGAAATCGGCCGGCACGGCAAGGTAGCGAGTCGCGACGACACGAACATAGCGCGCGCTCAGCGGCCTGGTCGCCTTGTACGAGAGGTGGTAATCCAGCGGCGCCGCATCCGAAAAATCGGCTTGCGGCTTATCGACCTGCAGCGTGGTCCAGTGTTGGCCGTCGATGGAGGCGAGGAAGCTCACCTGGCGCGGCGGGAGGATGCGCGATCCGGTGTCGCGCAGGAAGTTCATGCTGATCGAATGGATCGTGGTGGGCTGCTGCAGGTCGACGGTGGCGTCGATGTCGCGGTCGTTCCAGCCCGCCCACCGCCCATCGTGGAAATCGCTGCCGCCCAGCACGCCGTCGATCAGCGCGTCGGCGGCGGCATAGCTTGGCGAAGGCGGCTGGGCGAGGTTCAACGGCTTGCCGGCGGCGAGGTTTTCGACCAAGGCGAAACCGGACGGATCGTCGTAGCGCAGCCCCCGGCGGAACGGCACCACCTTCAGGGTGCCGGCATGCGGCACGGCGACCGTGTCGGTGAACGATGGCGAGTCTGCACCGGGCGTGCTGCCGTCCAGCGTGTAGTGGTTCACCAGGTCGTCGAAGCCGCGTTGCGCCTGCAGCTGCCAGCCACCCTGCGCGTTCGGCGCGATCATGTATTTCACCACGCGACGGTCTTCCGGACCGTAGGCCACCCGCCACGCATCCAGCCGCGGGTACTGCGCCTGCAACCGCTGGTGGAAATCCGCCCAGGCCGCGTCGTCGTGCGCGTCGCCGCGCCACAGGTTCTCGGCCAGCGCGAGCACGCGCGGGTACAGCCTGGACTCGGCGTTGTACGGGTTCGCGCGCTCGCTCCACAACGGCGCCTCGGCGCCCAGCAGTTGCGCGCGGTGCGCCGCGAACACCGCGCGGTTCGCCTCGCGCGACTTCGCACCGTCGCCGCCATCGCCTGCGATGTCGGTGCGGAACACCTGCTGCACGCCCAACCGGTCGGGCAGGCGATCCAGGTAGAACGGGCCGGCGACCACCACGCGGTTGCCGTTCGCCAGCGCCTTGGCCTGCTCGTCCGCACCACGCCAGGCCTCGACGACCGCGTGCGTGTCGGCGCCGCCTTCGAGTATCTCGTCCCAGCCGACCAGGGTCTTGCCCTTGCTTTCGAGATAATGCTGGATGCGCTTGATGAAGTAGCTCTGCAGCCCTTCCTCGTCCTTCAGTCCGAGCTTGCGCATCAGCGCCTGGCAGGATGCGCATTCGTGCCAGTTGCCCTTCGGCACCTCGTCGCCGCCGATGTGCACGTAGGGCGACGGGAACAGCGGCAGCACCTCGCCCAGCACGTTCTCGAGGAAGGTGAAGGTGCCCTCGTTGCCCACGCAGTCGATGTTGCCGTGCACGCCCCAGGCAGTCGTCACCGGCACCTGCTTCTTGCTGCAGGACAGCTCCGGGTAGGCGGCGATCGCCGCCACGCTGTGCCCCGGCATCTCGATCTCGGGAATCACTGTGATGTTGCGCCGGCGCGCGTAGTCCACCACGTCGCGGATCTGCGCCTGCGTGTAGAAACCGCCGTAGCGCGTGCCGTCCATCTCGGTGCGCCACGCGCCCACGCTGGTGAGCTTGGGATAGCGCTTGATCTCGATGCGCCAGCCCTGGTCGTCGGTGAGATGCCAGTGGAAGGTGTTGATCTTGTAGTAGCTCAGCAGGTCGAGCTGCTTCTCGATGAAGTCCACCGGGTAGAAATGCCGGCTGACGTCCAGCATCACGCCGCGCCAGGCATAGGCGGGCGCGTCCTCGATGCGCACGGCCGGAATCTCCACCTGCGCGGCCTTCGCCACCGGCAGCAGCTGGCGCAGCGTCTGCACGCCCCAGAACAGGCCCTTGTCGGTGGATGCGCTGATCGTGACCTGCTGCGGCGTCACCGCGAGCCGGTACGCCTCATCGCCCTGCACGGCGGGATCGAGCTTCAGCACGATGCCGTGCGCGGCGCCGCCCTCGTGCACTGCGATGCCAGTCTGCGCGCGGATCGCCTCGCGCAGGAAGGCGGCGATCTCGCCGCTGCGGGCGTCCTTCGGCGCCTCCACGCGGGTGTGCGCGTCCAGCGTGTAACTGCCTTGTTCTTGTTGCAGGTGCCGGGGTTGGGGAATGATCGCGATGCCGGCCGCCAGGGCCGCCACGGGGAGTAGCGCGGACAAGCCGAGCAGGCATCGCACAAGGACCTTCGACATCAATGCATCCCCTCGCATCTGGACGGAGTCCGCCGCCTTGCACATGCCACGCGCCAGGCAGCGGTCGTGAATCAGGGCAGCCAGTTGCTTGCCGGGGCGTGAACCCTTTGCACCAGCCCGCATAATCACTTGTAAATTATCGTTTCATATGTGCACACTAACGTGCAAGGTCTGATACGCCATGCTGCGCGCGAGCAAGCGGCCACGGTCCCATCGCCCGCCAGACCAACGGCATCCGGCAAGCACCCCGCAATTCAGAGTGAAAACATGACGCATGCCAGCGCAAACGCCGCATTGCATCGCTCCGCGGGAATGCCGCGACGCGAGGCCACCCGGCGGTTGCCGCGGCTGTCCTTCGGCGGCGCGCCGATCGGCAACCTGTATGCGGGCGTGACGGAAAGCGACGCCATCGAGACCGTGCAGCACGCCTTGCAATCGGGCGTCCGCCACTTCGACACGGCCCCGTATTACGGCTATGGCCTGAGCGAAACCCGCCTAGGCGCGGCGCTGGCGGGCACTCCACGCAGCGACTACAGCCTGTCGACCAAGGTCGGCCGCCTGCTGCTGGATGCCGACGCCAGCCAGCCGGCGCCCGACGACGGCTTCGCGGTAAGCGGGCGCCGGGCCGTGTTCGACTACAGCCGCGACGGCGTGATGCGCTCGCTGGAATCCAGCCTGCGCCGGCTCGGCACCGACCACGTCGAGATCCTGCTGCTGCACGACATCGGCGCGCTGACCCATGGCGTGCGCCATCCCGCCGTCCTGCGCCAGGCCCTGGACGAGGCGCTGCCGGCGATGGCCGAGCTGCGCAGCCAGGGCGTCTGCAAGGCGATCGGCCTGGGCGTCAACGAGCAGGACGTGTGCCTGCAGGTGATGCCGGAATTCGCGCTGGACGTGATCATGCTGGCCGGCCGCTACACCTTGTTCGAGCAGCGCCACAGCGCGCCGCTGATGGCCGAGGCGGTGCAGCGCAACGTCGCCGTGATGGCGGCCGGCCCCTACAACTCCGGCCTGCTCGGCGCAGACGACGCACCGGGCGCCACCTACAACTACGCCCCGGCCGACGCCGCCACCCGCGCCCGCGCGCAGCGCTACTACGACCTGTGCAGCCGTCTGGGCACCACGGTCGGCGCCGCCGCACTGCAGTTCCCGCTGGCGCATCCCGCGGTCGCCACCGTGGTCTGCGGCCTGCGTTCGCCGGACGAGGTCGACAGCGCCGTGCGACGCATGCAGGCGCCCTTGCCGCCGGCGTTGTGGGACGAGCTGCGCCAGTCCGATCTGCTCGATGCCAGCGCGAGCACGCCGTGAAGTGCGCGCCATGCACCTGATCGACGCCCATCGGCACTACTGGCGCACGGATCGCGGCGACTACGCATGGCTGCGCGACGCGGACCCCGCGCTGCAGCGCGACTTCCTGCCCGCCGACCTGGCGGCGCAGCAGGCGGCCGCGGGCGTGACCGGCAGCGTGCTGGTGCAGGCGGCGGCGACCGAGGCGGAAACGCGCTACCTGTTCGAGCTGGCGCGCGCCGACCCCGGCATCCTGGGCGTGGTCGGCTGGGTCGATTTCGAGGCGCCCGATGCCGCCCTGCGCATCCGCGCGCTGGCCCGCGACGGCGAGGGCCTGCTGCTGGGCTTGCGGCCGATGGCGCAGGACCACCCCGATCCGGGCTGGCTGGCGCGTCCGGCGCTGGACGCGGCGTTCGGCTGCCTGCAGGAACTGGAGCTGGGCTTCGACGCCCTGGTCCGGCCGGCGCAATTGCCGGCATTGCGGCGACGGCTGCAGCGCGAACCGGAGCTGCGCGCCGTGCTCGACCACGCCGGCAAGCCCGACATCGTGCACGACGGTTTCGACGACTGGGCCGCCCGCATCCACGAGCTGGCCGAGTTGCCCAAGATCTGCTGCAAGTTCTCCGGCCTGCTCACCGAACTCGCCCCCGGCATGTCGCCCGATGCGCTCGATCGCTGGGTCGCCCATCTGTTCGCATGCTTCGGCCCCGCACGATTGATCTGGGGCAGCGACTGGCCGGTGCTCACGCTGCGCGGCAGCTACGCGGAGTGGCTGGAGCTGGCCCGCGCGCTGGTGCAGCGGCATGCGCCACATGCGCTGGAACGCGTGTTCAGCCGCAACGCGCTGGCGTTCTACCGGCCGCGCCGCACCCATGCCCAACGCGAGGCAGCCGGAAGCCACCCATGAACCCGCCGACCACACCGGAACCACGCACATGAACGGACGACTCCACGGCAAGCACGCCCTCGTCACCGCAGCCGGCGCCGGCATCGGCCGCGCCACCGCCCTGGCGTTCGCACGCGAAGGCGCGCAGGTGATCGCCACCGACATCGACGACGCCGCGCTGGCCAGCCTCGCGCATGAACACCCGGCGATCGCCGCGCAGCGGCTGGACGTCACCCGCGCCGAGGACATCCGTGCCGTGATCGAAGCCCACCCGGTGATCGACGCGCTGTTCAACTGTGCCGGCTACGTGCACGCCGGCACCATCCTGGACACCGACGAGGCGAGCTGGCAGCGCTCGTTCCGCATCAACGTGGACAGCATGTACTGGCTGTGCCGCGCGGTGCTGCCGGGCATGCTGGAACGCGGCGGCGGCAGCATCATCAACATGTCCTCGGTGGCGTCCAGCATCAAGGGCGTGCCGAACCGCTTCGCCTACGGCGCCACCAAGGCGGCGGTGATCGGCCTGACCCGCTCCGTCGCCGCGGATTTCGTGGGACGCGGCGTGCGCTGCAATGCGATTTGTCCCGGCACGGTGAAGACGCCGTCGCTGGGCGAGCGCGTGCGCGCGCTGGGCGGCGACGAGCAGGCGGTGTGGCGAAGCTTCGCCGACCGCCAGCGCGGCGATCTCTTCGGGCGTGCCCAGGCGCCCCATCGGCTGGCGGTCTACCTCGCCTCGGACGAGTCCTCCTTCACCACCGGCACCGTCCACGTGGTGGACGGCGGCTGGTCCAATTGATGCCAGGGGAAACAACACCGCCATGAAACTGGTTCGTTACGGAGCCGCCGGCCGCGAGCGGCCCGGCCTGATCGACGCGCAGGGCAAGCTGCGCGACCTCTCCGGCCACGTCGGCGACATCGACGCCGCAACCCTGGTCCGCACCGGTCGCGCACGGCTCGCCGCGATCGATCCGGCCAGCCTCCCGCAGGTCGCCGGCACGCCCCGCCACGGCGCGCCGGTGGCGCACACCGGCAAGATGATCTGCGTGGGCCTGAACTACTCCGACCACGCCGCCGAAACCGGCGCGGAGCCGCCCGAGCAACCCATCCTGTTCATGAAGGCGACCAGCGCCATCATGGGGCCGAACGACGACGTGATCATCCCGAAGGGTTCGGTGAAGACCGACTGGGAAGTCGAGCTCGGCGTGGTGATCGGCGACACCGCGCGCAACGTGGCGGTGGAGGATGCGCTGGCCCACGTCGCGGGCTACCTGGTGGTGAACGACCTGTCCGAGCGCGCGTTCCAGCTCGAACACGGCGGCCAGTGGATGAAGGGCAAGTGCTGCGACACGTTCGGCCCGGTCGGCCCGTGGCTGGTCACCGCCGACGAGGTGCCCGACCCGCAGAACCTTGGGCTGTGGCTGGAGGTCAACGGCCATCGCCACCAGCACAGCAACACCCGCAACATGATCTTCGGCGTGGCCGAGCTGGTGAGCTACATCAGCCGCTACATGAGCCTGCAGCCCGGCGACATCATCAGCACCGGCACCCCGCCGGGCGTGGGTCTGGGCCAGAAGCCGCCGCTGTACCTGCGTCCCGGCGACACCATGGAGCTGGGCATCGACGGCCTCGGCCGGCAACGCCAGCGCACCGTCGCCTTCGACGCCGGGGCGTCCGCATGAACCAGCCCGCCTCGTTCCCCGGCCCGCGTCCCGCGCGCATCGTGGCGCTGGACACGCTCGACGTGCGCTTTCCGACCTCGCGCGACCTGGACGGCTCGGATGCGATGAACCCCGACCCGGACTACTCGGCCGCCTGCGTCACGCTGCGCACCGACGATCCGGCGCTGTGCGGCTACGGCTTCGTGTTCACCATCGGCCGCGGCAACGAGGTGCAGACGGCCGCGCTGGCCGCGCTGGCCGGGCACGTCGCGGGCCTGTCCGTCGACGCGCTGGTGCACGACCTCGGCGGCTTCGCCCGCCGCCTCGCCGGCGACTCGCAGCTGCGCTGGCTGGGCCCCGAGAAGGGCGTGATGCACATGGCGATAGGCGCGGTGGTCAACGCGGCCTGGGACCTGGCCGCGCGCCACGCCGGCAAGCCGCTGTGGCGCTTCATCGCGGAGCTGCCGCCGGAGGACATCGTCGCCGCCGTCGACTTCCGCTACCTCAGCGACGCGCTCACCCCGGACGAGGCGCTGCAGCTGCTGCGCGCCGCCGCGCCGGAGCGGCAACGGCGCATCGAGCAGTTGCTGGCCGAAGGCTACCCCGCCTACACCACCTCGCCGGGCTGGCTGGGCTACGGCGACGAGAAAATGCAGCGGCTGGCCCGCGAGGCGGTCGCCGAAGGCTTCCACACGATCAAGCTCAAGGTGGGCCTGGACGCGGCGGACGACGTGCGGCGCTGCCGCCTGGCGCGCGAGGCGGTCGGCCCCGACATCGCGATCGCGATCGACGCGAACCAGCGCTGGGACGTGCCGGACGCGATCGGCTGGCTGCAGCAGCTCGCCGCGTTCGACATCGCCTGGATCGAGGAGCCGACCAGCCCCGACGACATCCTCGGCCACGCGGCGATCCGGCGCGCGGTCGCGCCGATGCCGGTCTCCACCGGCGAACACACCCAGAACCGGGTGATGTTCAAGCAGCTGTTCCAGGCCGGCGCCGTCGACCTGGTGCAGATCGACGCGGCCCGCGTGGGCGGCGTCAACGAGAACCTGGCGATCCTGCTGCTGGCGGCCAAGTTCGGCGTACGCGTGTTCCCCCACGCCGGCGGCGTGGGCCTGTGCGAACTGGTGCAGCACCTGGCGATGGCCGACTTCGTGGCGATCAGCGGCAGCAAGGAAGACCGCGCCATCGAGTTCGTCGACCACCTGCACGAGCACTTCGTCGATCCGGTGGTGGTGCGCGATGGCCGCTACCGCGCGCCGCTCGCGCCGGGCTTTTCCGCGCAGATGAAGCCCGCGTCGTTGCGCGACTATGCATTCCCGCACGGCCGGGCGTGGCAAACCTGACAGACCGGAGCAAGGCGATGAAGATGCCGCGTCGATTCGTGAAATCCGCCTTCGCCTGCGCGCTCGTCGCGGCATGCCACATGGCGTACGCTGCGACGCCGACGGGCACCGGCGCGCATCCCGTCGCGTCCATACAGGACACCGAAACGCCGGCGCAGCGCGACGCGCGCATGGCCTGGTGGCGCGCGGCGCGCTACGGCATGTTCATCCACTGGGGCGTGTACGCGGTCCCGGCCGGCGTCTGGCACGGCAAGCCGGTCGACGGCGCGGGCGAATGGATCATGCACGACGCGCGCATCCCGGTGGCCGACTACCAGCAACTCCCCGCGCAATTCGACCCCACGCGGTTCGACGCGCACGCTTGGGTGTCGCTCGCCAAGGCCGCGGGCATGAAGTACATCGTGATCACCGCCAAGCACCACGACGGTTTCGCGATGTTCGACTCGAAGGCGAGCGCGTTCAACATCGTCGACGCCACGCCGTTCAAGCGCGATCCGCTGCGCGAGCTGGCCGACGAGGCGCAGCGGCAGGGCATCAGGTTCGGCCTCTACTACTCGCAGGACCAGGACTGGACCGCGCCGGGCGGCGCCGCGTTCGGCGGCCACTGGGACAAGGCGCAGGACGGCGACTTCGCCACCTACCTGCACACCAAGGCGATCCCGCAGATCAGGGAACTGCTGGAGAAGTACCACCCGGCCGTACTGTGGTTCGACACGCCCACCCCCGACATGACCCCGCAACTGGCGGCGGAGATCGTGAAGCTGCTCGACCGCTATCCGCAGCTGATCTGGAACAACCGGCTCGGCGGCGGCTACCCGGGCGACACCGAGACGCCCGAGCAGCACATCCCGCCGCAGGGCTTTCCCGGCAAGGACTGGGAAACCTGCATGACGATCAACGGCACCTGGGGCTACAAGTCGAACGACACCGACTTCAAGTCCACCACCGTGCTGCTGCACAACCTGGTCGACATCGCCAGCAAGGGCGGCAACTACCTGCTCAACGTGGGCCCCGATGCGCAGGGCGTGATCCCGCCGCCCGAGGCGGAGCGTCTGCAGGCCATCGGCCAGTGGCTCAAGGTCAACGGCGAGTCGATCTACGGGACCGGCCCCACGCCGTTCGCCGATCCGCATGGCCGCTATTCGGCCACGCAGAAGGATGCCAGCGGCAAGCCCGCGTGGGTGCCGACCTGGGATTGGCGCGCCACGCGCCGGCCGGGCAAGGTCTACATCCACCTGTTCGAATGGCCCACCGGTGCGTTCCACCTCGCCGACGCGAAGCTCCACGCCACCGGTGCCTACCTGCTCGCCGATCCGCGGCACACGCCGCTCGCGTTCGCGCAACACGGCGCGCAGCTGGACGTGCAGTTGCCGGCGAAGCCGCTGGACCCCATCGACACCGTGCTGGTCATCACGACCGCGGACCCGGTCCCGCGCTGACGTTCAGCCGTCGGCGCCACCGCTCCGTGGTGTCGTGCTGCTGCCGGCCAGCGCTTCCTTGAGCGAGAAGATCCCGCGCATGGGCACCCACTTCTCGCCGGGCCGCGCCCACGGCAGGCGCTGCTGGTAGCGGTCCATCAGCCCCTCCCACGCCTGCACGCGCGGATTGTCCGCATCGGTCGCCCGCCGGCTCCCGGCGTCGTAGCCGTCGGGCACCTGCACCACCATCACCAGCCGGTTGCCGGTGCGGAAGATCTCCATGTCCTCGATCCCCGCGGCGCGGATCGAGGCGACGACCTCGGGCCAGACCACGCCGGGCCGGTGCCAGTCCTCGTACTCGGCGATGGCCGCCGGGTCGTCGCGCAGGTCCAGGGCGTAGTAGAGGCGCGGCATCAGGTTCGCGCCCCGCGCGCGTGCGGCAGGCGCCGCCAGGCGAACCACAGCACCACCGCGAAGCTCAGCGCCGGCACCGCCAGCGCGCGCGCGATGCCGGCGACGTCCGACACCGCGCCCATCGCCGCGGTCAGCACCGCGCCGCCGATGATGGTCATCACCAGCAGGGCCGAGCCTAGCTTGCGCTCGTCGTCGTCGCGACCCTCCACGCCCAGCGCGAAGATGGTCGGGTACATCACCGACATGAAGAAGCTGCAGGCCACCAGCGCGCAGGCGCCGTCGCGGCCGGGGTACAGCAGCGCGCACAGGGTGAGCACGATGTTGATCGCGGCGAACGCCAGCAGCAGCCGCACCGGCGCCAGGTATTTCATCAGCGCGGTGCCCACGAAACGCCCGCCCATGAAGCACACCAGTCCCGCAGTGAGGAAGTTCGCCGCCGCCTGCGCCGAGGTGCCGGGCATGCTCGCCTGCACGTAGCGGATGGTGTAGCTCCACACGCCGACCTGGGCGCCCACGTAGAAGAACTGCGCCGCCATCGCGCTGGTGAAATTCCGGTCGCGCAGCAGCCGCGCCAGCGCGCCGTCGCGCCCGGTGACCCGCGTGGCCAGTTCGTGCGGCGCAGCCACCGCGGGGAAGCGCGCCAGCAGCACCAGCGCCGCCCAGCCCAGCACCACCAGACCTATGCACAGGTACGGCCACTGCACCGCGTGCGTCGCCTCCGCGTAGTACGCGGCGCGTTCCGCGGCGCCCATCGCCGCCAGTCGCTGCGGCGTGTGTTCCACGCCCGACAGGATGAAGTGCTGGCCGATCAGGATGCCGGCGATCGAGCCCAGCGGGTTGAAGGCCTGCGCGAAGTTGAGCCGGCGCGCGGCGCTTTCGCGCGGTCCCAGCATGGTCATCAGCGGATTCGCCGAGGTCTCCAGGAAGGCCAGCCCGGCTGCGATCACGAACAGGCCGAACAGGAACATGCCGTAGGTGCGCATCTCCGCGGCCGGCCAGAACAGCAGCGCGCCCGCGCCATACAGCACCAGGCCCAGCACCACCGCCTGCCTGTAGCCGAAGCGGCGCATGAACATCGCCGCCGGCATCGCCACCAGGAAGTAGCCGAGGTAGAACGCGCTCTGCACCAGGCCGGCCTGGAAATCGTTCAGCACGAACGCCTTCTTGAACTGGGCGATCAGCACGTCGTTGAGGTTGTTCGCGCCGCCCCACAGGAAGAACAGGCTGACGATCAGGAACAGCGGCACCCACCGCCGCACGCCTGTCGGCACGCTGGCTGCCGCCGTCGCGGGGACCTCGGTCGTCACTTGCGCATCCACCCTTCCATGCCCTCCATTGCGTAGCGCGGGTATTCGAATATGCGCGGCCGGGAGTGGGCGCGCGTTAGCTCAAATATGAAACCCGTATTTACTTGTATGACCAAGACGCACTGCAACATGTGCGTCAACGTTACGCATGACACATGACCCGCCCCGGGGCAATCTACGAACCTTCCGGGCATCATGCTGCTTCCGCCCGGACCGACCCGGGCCTGTCAGGGGGACGTAGTGGAGAAACCGACTTCCAAGTACCGTGCGCCGGCGCTCGACAAGGGACTGGACATACTCGAGTTGCTGGCCAGCGCCCACAAGCCGCTCAGCATCGTCGAGATCTCCGACGGCGTGGGCCGCTCGCGCGGCGAGATCTTCCGCATGCTGCAGGTGCTGGAGGAACGCGACTACATCGCACGCGCCGAAGGCGACGGCGGCTACTGCATCACCCCGCGACTGTTCCGACTGGCGATGGAACAACCGCCGGTGAGGAATGCCATCGAAGCCGCCCTGCCGGTGATGCACCGGCTGGCCGAGACCACCGAGCAGGCCTGCCACCTGGTCGTGCCGTCGCGCGACCAGATCGTGGTGATCGCCCGCGCCGATCCGCCGGGCGAGATCGCCCTGGTGGTGCGCATCGGCCACCGCCGCCCGATGTCCCAGTCCACTTCCGGCCACGTCCTGCTGGCGTTCCAGGAAGAACAGGTGCGCGAGCACTGGCTGGACCTCATCGCCGCCCAGGAGGCCGACCTCGACCGCAAGAAACTGGGCCGGCAGCTGGCGCAGGTGCGCAGCCAGGGCCACGCCTGCGCGCGCAGCCACGTGGTGGATGCGGTCATCGACCTCTCCGCCCCGGTGCTGGACCACGGTCGCGCCGTATGCACGGTCACCGTGCCGTTCATCGAGCACCGCGCGTCGGGGCAAACGCCGGAGCGCACCATCGAGGCGCTGTGCAAGGCCACGGCGGAGATTTCGGACATCCTGCAATACGGTGCAGTCACGCAGCGACAATGAATGGATGCGCGGCCTCGGCAGGCACGGTCGGAATTCCCGGGCCGCCGACCGGTCGACAGCAGGTATCGTTGCGGATGCCGTCGCCCCCTGTCCGATCCGGAGCCCCACCATGAAACAGCCTGCCCTGCCCGCCCTCGCGCTGGCCTGCGCCGCCGTCGCGGCGCCGCTCGCCGCGGCAACGCCCGGCGTCACCGGCGCCGAGATCACCCTCTACCGCAGCGACAGCAACGCGCTGTACGCCAGCAGCGGCGACGGCAACGTCGACGACGGCTACGCGGTGATCCGCGAGCAACGCGCGCTCACGCTCGCGTCCGGCCTGCAGGACGTCACCCTGGGCGACCTGCCCGACCATATCGATGCCGAGGCGCTGGCGCTGGGCTTTCCCGACGGCGGCGCGAAAGTGGTGTCGCAACGCCTGCTGCTGGGCCAGGGCGCCACGTCGGCCCTGGCCGGGCTGCTCGGCCGCGAGGTCACCGTGCTGGGCGACAACGGCCAGCCGCTGGCCACCGGCACCCTGCTGCGCGCCGGCAACGACGGCCTGATGATAGGCGCCGCCACGGGTACCAGCTGGATCCGCCAGTACGCCGGTGTGCGCGTGGGCAGCGGCGACTTTCCCACCGGCTCCAGCCTGCGCCTGCGCGTCGATGCCGCCCGCGGCGGCCACAGCACGGCCGTGCTCAGCTACCCCACCAGCGGGCTGGGCTGGCGCGCCGCCTACGTGGCCACGCTGCAACCGGGCGAGGCCTGCCGCATGCAGTTCGAATCGCGCGCCAGCATCGCGAACCGCAGCGGTCGCGACTGGCGCGACGCGAAGCTCACCCTGATCGCGGGCCAGCCGAACTTCGCCCGCGCCTCCGCCCCGCGTCCGATGATGATGATGGCCAGCAAGGCGGCCGGGGATGCCACGCCGCAGCAGGCGCAGATGGACAACTACCGCAGCTACACCCTGCCCGCCGCGGTGAACCTGCCGGACGGCAGCGTGAGCCAGGTGCCGCTGTACGCCGCCCGCGAGCTGCGCTGCGAACGCACCAACCTCTACGAGAACGGCGGCACCTGGCTGCCGCCGCAGCCGATGCTGGGCCGCGACTTCAACGGCGGATCGAGCACCGGCAGCATCGTCAGCACGCTCAGGTTCGCCGCCTTCGACAGCCTGCCCGCCGGCTACCTGCGCGTGCTGGCGCAGGACAGCCACGGTACGCCGCAATTCATCGGCGAAGGCCGCATCGAGGACACGCCCAAGGGCAGCGACGCCGCCATCGCCCTGGGCACCGCCTTCGACCTGCACGCCGCGCGCGAGCGTACCGCCTTCCGCGTGGACCAGGCCGGCCGCACGCTGGACGAGGCGTTCCGCATCACGCTCAGCAATGCCGGCGACAGCGCGCGCACCGTCACCGTGCGCGAACACCCCAACCGCTGGCGCGAGTGGAAGCTGGCCTCGTCCAGCCAGAAGCCCGACAAGCAGAACACCGACACGCTGGAGTTCCGCGTGGACGTGCCCGCCAACGGCAAGGCCGTGCTGGACTACGCGGTGCACTACAGTTGGAGCGCGGATCAGCATCCCCAGCCGTAACCGATCCCCGAGGGAACTCGCATGCTCGAAGTCATCCAGCACGACGCCGTCGCCGAGATCCGGCTGGCGCGTCCGCCGGTCAATGCGCTCAATCTGGAATTGCTGCACGCACTGCGTTCGGCGCTGGCCGACGCCATCGCCGGCGGCGCGCGCGGCATCGTGCTTTCCGGCGCGCCCGGCATGTTCTCCGCCGGCGTGGACGTACCTGCGGTGCTGCAGATGGATCGCGTCGGCGCGCGTGCTTACTGGCACGAGTTCTTCGCCACCGCCGCCGCGCTGGCCTGCTCGCCGGTGCCGCTGGCCGCCGCGGTCACCGGCCACAGCCCCGCGGGCGGCGCGGTGCTGGCGCTGATGTGCGACTACCGCGTGATGGCGCAAGGCCCCTACAAGATCGGCCTCAACGAGGTGCAGGTGGGTCTCACCGTACCCGACTGCATCCAGCTCGCGCTGCGCCGCGTGGTGGGCGCGTACCGCGCCGAACGCCTGCTGGTCGCCGGCGCGATGATCGACGCGCAGGAAGCGCTGGCCTGCGGCTTCGTCGACGAGACCACCGGCATCGACCAAGTGACCACGCGCGCGCTGCGCTGGATGGACGAGCTGCTGGCCCTGCCCGCGCACGCGATGCTCGCCACCCGTCGCCTCGCCCGCGCCGACCTCGCCACCACCTTCGCCGACGTCGACGCGCTGCCGCTGGACGATTTCATGGCGGGGTTCTTCCACCCGCAGACCCAGGCCACGCTGCAGGCGCTGGTGGCGCGGCTCAAGAGCAAGGGCTGAGCCGGCTCAAGGCTGCCAGATCATGTGCACGTCAGCGCGCGCGTAATGCGATCCCGCGCGCGGTGCGGGGTGGTGGCGAAAGCCCACGCTTTCATACAAGGCCAACGCGGGCCCGAGGCGGCTGCTCGACTCCAGGAACAGTTCGCGCGCGCCCAGCGTGCCGTACAGCTCCAGCGCCGCATCCATCAGCAGGCGGCCGACGCCGAGGCCGCGCGCCGCAGGCGCCACCGCCATCTTGGTGAGTTCGTAGACGCCGTCGCCCTCGTGCTTCAGCGCGACCGTACCCAGCGCGCGTTCCTCGCCGTCGATGGCGAACAGGATGTGGCCGCCATGCGCGAGGATGTATTTCTCGGGATGGCCCAGCACTTCGCGGTCGTAATCCTCGACCACGAACCAGTGCTCCAGCCATTCGATGTTGAGCGCGGCGAATGCCTCGCGCCAGCGCGGGTCGAAAGCGAGCACGCGGATGCCCGGCGGCGCGGCCACGGTCATCGTCGGCCGCTCATTCGTCGCCGCTCGCCGCCGGCCGCGAGCGGTCGCTGACCCAGCCGCTCCACGATGGCGCATACAGCCGCGAACCGGCAAGGCCCGCGTGTTCCATCGCCAGCAGGTTGTGGCAGGCGGTGACGCCGGAGCCGCACATGTTCACTACTTCGGACGGCACGCGCGGGCCGAGCAAGGCGAGAAACTCGTGCCGGAGTTCCGCAGCACTCTTGAAGCGGCCGTCAGCGGCGAGGTTGTCGGCGAACGGGCGATTCAGCGCACCGGGCACGTGGCCGGCGACCGGATCGAGCGGCTCGGTGTCGCCGCGGTAGCGCGGCGCGGCGCGGGCGTCGAGCAGCAGCGGCGCCGGCGCGGCATGCAGTGTGCCGTGGTCGAGCACCACCATGGCCGGATCGAATTGCACCGCCACCGTGGTCGCCGCGCGCCGCGGTTCGGCGGTTTCCAGCGGAAGGCCTGCAGCCTGCCAGGCGGCAAAGCCGCCATCCAGCACGGCCACGGCGCGTTCACCGGCATGGCGCATCAGCCACCACAGTCGTGCGGCAGCCAGTGCGCCGTTGGCGGCGTCGTAGGCCACCACCTGCAGACCCGGCCGCCAGCCCCAGCGACCGAGCACATCCGCGAACGCCGCGGCGGAAGGCAGCGGGTGGCGGCCCAGGCCCTCGCGCTGGCGCGACAGGTCGGAGAGGTCGGCATCGAGTTCGGCGTAGACCGCGCCAGGCAGGTGGCCTGCAAGATACTCCCGCCGCCCTTTCGCCGGATCGGCGAGATCCTTGCGGCAGTCGACGATCAACACCTCGTCCGATGGCAACGCAGCCAGTTCGGCAACCGAGATCAACGTGGTCTTCATGCGCGTCCCATCCTCTGCAGCAGGTTCAGCAGGATCGCCGCGGTGGCGCCCCAGATGCGGTGGCCGCCGTGCACGAACTCCACCATCTCGCGCCGGTGACCGCGATAGTCCATGACGTAGCGGCGCAGGTTCGCCGGTTCCAGGAAGAACGCCAGCGGCACCTCGAACACCTCCGCCACTTCCGCCGGCGCCGCGTGCAACCGCGCGTCCGGGGCGATCCGCGCCACCACCGGCGTGATGCAGTAGCCGCTGACCGTCTCGAAGCTGTCGAGGTAGCCCAGCGGCGTCACCAGCGCACGGTCCAGGCCGATCTCCTCCTCGCTCTCGCGCAAGGCTGTGGCGAGCGCGTCGGCGTCGCCGGCATCGGTGCCGCCGCCGGGAAACGCCACCTGCCCCGCGTGCGATTGCAGATGGTCGGTACGCACGGTGAGCACCAGCCGCGGCTGCACGCTCTCGCGCAGGCCCAGCAGCACGGCTGCGGGGCGCCGCCGCGTGTCGCCCAGCAGCTCGGTGATGTCGTCGTGGTTCCAGCCCGGCGGCCCGGGCGGCGAGGACAGCGGCCGCAAGGCCATGAGCACCTCGGGGCTCATGGCTGCCCGCGTGCGGGCAGGACGTGACGCATCACATGCAGGCGCTCCGCCTCGCTCATGCTGCGCCAGCGACCGATCTCCTCGATCGTGCGCCGGCAGCCCATGCAATAGCCTCGGTCATCCAGCCGGCAGACGCCGGTGCAAGGCGTGGCCGGAGAGGGTGGCGCGGGAGGAATTTCGTTCGGCATGCCCGGCCATTTTAGCAGCAGGGCCGCGCGCATCCGGCCTAGTCCTGATCCGGCGCGGGCGGCTTGATCGCCAGCAGTTCGATCTCGAACACCAGCGCCTCGTTCGGGCCGATGCGCGGCAAGGCACCCTCCTTGCCGTAGGCGAGCTGCGGCGGGATCACCACCTTCCAGCGATCGCCCACGCGCATGCGCGGGATCACGTCGCGCCAGCCCGGGATCACGTGGTCCACCGCGAAGCTCACCGGCGCACCGTGCGCCCAGGTGCTGTCGAACTCGGTGCCGTCCACCAGCATGCCGCGGTAGTTCACCACCACCGTGCTGGTGACCGTGGGATTGACCGTGCCGTCGCCGCGCTTCAGCACGGAATACTGGATGCCGGACGGCAGCTGGATCACCCCGGGCTGCTTCGCGTTGCGCGCCATGAACGCAGTGCTCTTGCGCGCATTCGCCTGCGCGACCTGCTCGAACTCGGCCTGCGCATTGGTGCGCAGTTGCTGGTTGAACGCGCCCAGCTGCTGGTGCATCGCCCGCATCGACACCGTGGGCTGCCGCTTGCTGTAGGCGTCCTGGATCGCACGCTGCAAGGTGGCGATGTCGATCTCGGGAATGCCCGGCTGGGCCTTGCTGTCGGCGAACTGGCTGCCGATCTGGTAGCCGATCGCGTAGGAGAGCTGGGCCTTGTCCAGCTTCACCGGAGCCGGCGGCTGCGGACGGGTCTGCGCCTGGGCCACGCCGGCCAGCAGCAGGCAGGGCAGCAGCCAACGCAGTCGAGTCATGCCGTTCTCCATCTCGCCTGGCCGCACGTCGCGACCGCTCCGGGATGCCACATCGTAAGGGTTTCGCACCATGCGTGCAGCGTCCTCGCATGAGAACCCCGCTGCGGGCAAAGGTTCCCGCGCTACCATTCGTGCTTGGCATCCCCGGAGTTTCCAGCATGGCCTACCGCAACTTGGAGATCGGCAACCGCGGCGCGGTGCACACCATCACGGTGAATCGCCCCGACAAGCTCAACGCGCTGAACCGCGACACGCTCAACGAACTCGGCATCGCATTCGCGCAGGCCGCGCAGGACGACGCCGTGCGCGCGGTGGTGCTGGCCGGCGCCGGCGACAAGGCCTTCGTGGCCGGCGCCGACATCGCCGAGATGAACGGCTACAGCCCGGTACAGGCGCAGGGCTTCTCGCGCGCGGGCCAGCGCCTGATGACCAGCATCGAACGGCTGGGCAAGCCGGTGGTGGCGCGCATCCAGGGCTTCGCGCTGGGCGGAGGCATGGAACTGGCGATGGCCTGCCACCTGCGCGTGGCCAGCGAGAAGGCGAAGTTCGGCCAGCCCGAGATCAACCTGGGCCTGATCCCCGGCTTCGGCGGCACCCAGCGCCTGCTGCGCCTCGCCGGCCGCAGCGCCGCGCTGGAACTGTGCCTCACCGGCGCGGCCATCAACGCCCAGCGCGCGTACGAGCTGGGCATCGTCAACCGCGTGGTGGCGCCCGAGGCGCTGGACGAGACGGTGAACGCACTGGCCGACCAGCTCGCCGCTGCCGCGCCACTGGCCGCCGCCGGCATCCTTGACGCGGTGCTGCAAGGCGGCGAGGCGGCGCTGGACCAGGGCCTGGAATTCGAGACCCAGGGCTTCGCGCTGATGTTCTCCACCGAAGACATGCGCGAAGGCACCGGCGCGTTCCTGGAAAAGCGCAAGGCGCAGTTCAAGGGCGCTTGACGCCGCCGTTTCCCCTCTCCCCAGAGGGGAGAGGAAGTCGTGGCGGACGCGGCGTGCGCTAACGCACCGGCGCGTTCCCGAAGAAGCGTGCGACGCGGCTCAAGAACGCGTGACGCCGCCGTTCCCCCTCTCCCCTCCGGAGAGAGGGTCGGGGTGAGGGGCGTGCTTGCGAAACACTGGCAAGCGCAAGCGCGGTTCGCAGCGGTGTTCGGGCAAGCCCCGGCCCCTCACCTCAATCCTCTCCCCAGAGGGGAGAGGAAGCCATGCGAGGCGCGGCATGCTTCTGGAGAAGCGCGCGTTGCATTTCAAGAACGCGTGACGCCGCCGTTCCCCCTCTCCCCTCCGGGGAGAGGGCCGGGGTGAGGGGTCGCGCTTGCGAAACGCTGGCAAGCGCAAGCGCGCTTCGCAGCGGCGTTCGGGCAAGCCCCGGCCCCTCACCTCAATCCTCTCCCCGGAGGGGAGAGGAAGTCGTGGCGGACGCGGCGGACGCGAACGCACCGGCGCATTCCCGGAGAAGTGTGGGACGCAGCTCAAGAACGCGTGACGCTGCCGTTCCCCCTCTCCCCTCCGGGGAGAGGGTCGGGGTGAGGGGTCGCGCTTGCGAAACGCTGGCAAGAGCAAGCGAGCTTCGCAGCGGTGTTCAAGCAAGCCCCGGCCCCTCACCTCAATCCTCTCCCCAGAGGGGAGAGGAAGTCGCGCGAGGCGGGTTTCAGTGACCGCTGCCGCGGTACTTCTTCTCGCCTGCGGTCACCGCCAGATCCAGCCGGTTCTCCGGTGGCGCCAGCGGACAGGTGGCGAACGGCGTGAAGGCGCAAGGCGGGTTGTAGGCCTTGTTGAAGTCCAGCACCAGCTTGCCCGGCTTGTCGATGCCACCGGCCGGCAGCGCCGCGTAGAGGAAGCGCGCGGCGCCATAGGTCTGCTTGCCGGAGGTGCGATCGGCCAGCACGAAGAACAGCTCGCCGCCCGGCTCCTCCTGGTAGGGGAGCAGTTCGAACGTGTGGCCGTCGCGGTGGAACACCGCCTTGCCGGGCACCTTCACGGTGTCGATGGTGCCGATCACCGAGCCGATCTGCAGATCGTGCGGCGGCACGAACGGCACCCAGTCGGCCTCGATGCGCCAGGACGGGTCGATCGGGAAGTAGTCGATGCCGACGAAATCGCGACGCGCCTCGGCGTCGCTGTCTTTCACGCGCAGCGCCTTGCGGCCGTCGCGTTCGATCACGTAGAAGTTCGCGTTGCCGAAACGCACCGTGGTGGGCGCGGCGTCGCCCTGCACGTGCATGTCGTCGACCAGCGGGGCGGCGGCGACGGGCTTGCCGTCGACGGTGGCGCCGCTGTCCTTGGCCAGCGCGATGCTGGCGGCGCCATCCGCCGCCAGCGTCACCGTGCCCAGATGCGCCGGGCCGGCCTTCAGCACGATGTCGTTGTCGGCCGCACTGCCCACCCGGTTCGCGCCCTCGTGCAGCCATTCCAGCCCGATCAGGCTGAGCCAGCCGTCCGGTGCGGTGAGCCGCGCGACGCGCGCGGCGCGCCACTGCTCGATTTCGTGGGCATGGGTGGACGGGGCTTCGGCAGCGGACACGGTGGCAACTCCGGCAATCAGGGCGAACAGGAAAACGACGACTCGCGACATGGGGGCGATCCACGACGATGGAGAACCGAGTATGGACGTCCAAACGCGGCGCCGGCAAGCGTTGGCGATGAGCATGGGGCTGTTGCCCCACGCTCGCGGCAACGATCCGCCACTAGCGCCCGCGCATGAACAGCTTGTCCAGTTCGGACAGGGACAACTGCGTCCAGGTGGGGCGGCCGTGGTTGCACTGGCCGGAACGCTCGGTGGCCTCCATCTCGCGCAGCAGCGCGTTCATCTCCGGCAGCGTCAGCCGCCGCCCGGCGCGCACCGAGCCGTGGCAGGCCATGGTGGAGAGCAGTTCGTTCTCCAGCTCCTGCAGTCGGCGCGAGCTGCCGTGCTGGGCGAGTTCCGCCAGCACGTCGCGGGTGAGCTGGCTCACGTCGGCGCCTTCGAGCAAGGCGGGAATGCGGCGCACCACCACGCCGGAGGGACCGCTGCGCGAAAGCTCCAGGCCCCAGTCGGACAATGCCTCGGCATGCTCCTCGGCGGCGGCGGCCTCGCGCGCGCTGACCGCGATGTTGAGCGGCACCAGCAGCAGTTGCGAACGCAGGTTGCTGCAGGCGCGGCCGGCCTTGAGCTGTTCGTAGGTGATGCGCTCGTGCGCGGCATGCATGTCCACCAGCACCAGGCCCTGCGCATTCTCGGCCAGGATGTAGATGCCCTTGAGCTGGGCGACGGCATAGCCCAGCGGCGGCGCGTCGCCCGCTTCGACGGTCGGCATCGGCGTCGGCGCACCGGGCGCGCGCGGCGCTTCGCCCAGCAGCGCGGCATAGCCCGCCAGCGGTTCGTCGCGCACGCCCAGCGCCAACCGGTTCTGGCCGGCGTGCACGGGCCACGAGGCGGCGCGCGCGACCGCCGGCAAGCCGGGCGCGGACGCATGCGCGGTGCTCATGTGCAGGCGCCCGCCCTCGGCTTCCGCATGCGACTCCACCTGCCCCGCGCGGGTCTGTGCGAGGGCCTCGTGCAGGGTGCGGAACAGGAAGTCGTGCACCAGCCGCTGCTCGCGGAAGCGCACCTCGTGCTTGGCCGGGTGCACGTTCACGTCCACGCCGGCGGGATCGAGTTCGAGGTACAGCACGAAGGCCGGATGGCGCCCGTGGAACAGCACGTCGGCATAGGCCTGGCGCACCGCATGGGCCACCACGCGGTCGCGCACCAGGCGTCCGTTGACGTAGAAGTACTGCTGGTCGGCCTGGCTGCGCGAGGCGGTGGGCAGGCCCACCCAGCCGGACAGGCGCATGCCCGCGGCGGCATGGTCCACGCGCAGGCTCTGCGCCGGGAAATCCTCGCCCAGCACCTCGGCAACGCGGCGCAGCTGCGCCTGCTCGTCGCGCGCCGCCTTCCAGATGCGCACCGGCTTGCCGTTGTGGACCAGCCGGAATTCCACGCCGCCGCGCGCCAGCGCCAGCGACTTCAGCAGGTCGTCGATGTGGGCGAACTCCGTGCGCTCCGCGCGCATGAACTTCTTGCGCGCAGGCACGTTGTGGAACAGGTCGCGCACTTCCACGCTGGTGCCCGGCGGATGTTGCGCGGGCCGCGCCGCCTGCAGCCTGCCGCCGTCCACCTCGATGCGGAACGCGGCCTCGGCGTCGCGCAGGCGCGAGGTGAGCGCGAAGCGCGCCACCGAGGACACCGAGGCCAGCGCCTCGCCGCGGAAACCCATGCTGGCGACGTGTTCCAGGTCGTCGAAGCTGCCGATCTTGCTGGTGGCGTGCGAGGCCACGGCCAATGGCAGCTCGTCCGGCGCGATGCCGCCGCCGTCGTCGCGCACGCGGATCAGTCGCGCGCCGCCGGCCTCGATCTCCACCTCGATGCGGCTGGCGCCGGCGTCGAGGCTGTTCTCGACCAGTTCCTTGACCACGGACGAGGGACGCTCGATCACCTCGCCGGCGGCGATCTGGTTGATGAGTTCGGGAGGCAGCGGGCGGATGACGGGCATCCGCGCACTTTATCAGCTGTGCCGGATGCGCCGCGGAAACGGCGCCGCTCAGCCCGCCGGAATCGCCAGCACGGTGCCGGTGCGCACCGCGTTGCCGTCGATGTGGTTCGCGCTCTTCAGCGCGCCTACGCTGATGCCGTACTGCCGCGCGATGCTGCGCAGGCTTTCGCCGTCGCCCACGCGATGCAGGTCGCGCACGTTCGCGTCGGCAACGGGCGTGGCGGCGTCGGCCAGCGCCACGGTGGCCGACGCCGTGGCTGCCGGTTTGGCCGATGCCAGCTCGGTGCCGTTGCGGCGCGCGGCCTGGGCCGCGAACCAGGTGCCCGGCGGCGGCGTGGATTCGAAATAGTTCCTGACGCCGCCCATCACCGCCTCGGCCAGCGACTTCTGGTGCGCCGGATCGCGCAGCTTGCGCTCTTCGGTCGGATTGCTGATGAACGCGGTCTCGACCAGGATCGAGGGCACGTCGGGCGAGCGCAGCACCACGAAGTTCGCGCGCTCCACGTAGCCGCGGTGGGTGGGACCGAGCTGGCCCAGTGCCTTCAGCACGTTGCCGGCCACCGAGTCGCTGGCCTGCACCGCCCAACCCTGCTGCATGTCCAGCAGCACCTTGGCGAGGCCGTCGCTCTTGTCGTCCAGCGAGACGCCGCCGATCAGGTCGGCGCTGTTTTCGCGGTCGGCCAGCACGCGCGCCGCCACCGAGCTCTTGCCGCGCGAGGACAGCACCCACACCGAGGAACCGCGCGCGTCGCCGCTGGTGAACGCGTCGGCGTGGATGGAGACGAACAGGTCGGCGTCGTGCTCGCGCGCGATCTGGTAGCGGCGCGCCAGCGGGATGAAGTAGTCGCCGTCGCGGGTGAGGATGGCCTTCATGCCCGGCTGCTTGTTGATCTGCGCCGCGAGGTCGCGCGCCACCGCCAGGGTGACGTTCTTCTCCAGCGTGCCGCCCGGGCCGTGCGAGCCGGGGTCCTTGCCGCCGTGCCCGGCGTCGATGCACACCACCACCTTGCGCTGGCCGTCCAGCAGGGCCGCGGCCTGCTGGGTGATCTGGCGGCTGGCGCCCACGGCCCTGCCGCCATGGCGGCCGCTTACCGTGGGAACGGTGACCGCTATCTGCCGCGGCGCGGCAGCCGGTTCGGCCGCCGGCGTGCTGGCGGGCTTCACGGCGGCGACGGTGCGGGCATTGTCCGCCGCGTCGCCGTTGCCCGGCAGCAGGTCCAGCACCAGCCGGTAATGGTCGCCCGCGCCGGGCTTGAGCACGAAGCTGCGCACCTTGCTGCCGGCCGCCATGCGCGTGACCAGCTGCAGGCGATTGCCGTCGCGGTTCGGGCTCATGCCACGGTACAGGCCTTGCGCGGCCGGATTGGCGAAACCGGCGGCCAGCTTGCTGCTGGCGAAGTCCACGGTCACCTGGTCGTTGCCGCGGTCGATGCGGTAGTCCGGCGCCCCGGCCAGGTCGAACACCAGCCGGGTATGGCTGGCGTCGGCCCAGACCCGCACCGCCTTCACGTCGGCCGCATGCGCGCTGCCTGGCGCCCAGACAGACGCCAGCGCAACGATCAGGACTCCGGCCAGGTTGTTCAGGTAGGCGCGCATGAGGCGCATTGAATCTCAGGCGCACTTGGAATGCAAGAAGTTTTCCCTTGAATTTCCATAACCTGCGACTGGTTCGTCAGCCGTTGTCTAGGTAGGGGCTGCAAGTTGCCGATGTCACTGGCGTTGCACGCGGAAAGCCCAGCCCGACGCCAAGTCGTGCTTTTCCATCAAAAACAGCGGCTTGCGCTCGCGGCTCAGTGCAGCCGTGCGAGCAGCTCGCGGCCCCGCGCGGTCTCGGCCTGCAGGCGCGCCTGACGGCCGCCATCGGCATAGTCCAGGTGCAGGATCAGGTCTGCCGCCGGCAGCGCGCCCCGGCCGCGCTCCGGCCACTCCACCAGCACCAGCGCGGCCGGATCGGCCAGCGCGTCCAGGCCCAGCCATTCGAGTTCGCCCGGATCGGCGATGCGGTACAGGTCCAGGTGCCAAGCTGACCGGCCTTCGGCGTCGTAGCGTTCGACCAGGCTGTAGGTGGGGCTCTTGATGCGCTCGCCCACGCCCAGCGCGCCCAGCAGCGCGCGGGCGAACGTGGTCTTGCCCGCCCCCAGCTCGCCGTGCAGGTGGATCACCATGCCGTCCCGATCCAGCGCCGCGGCGATCCGGCGGCCCAGGGCCAGCGTGGCGGCCTCGTCGGGCAGGGTCCAGCGCGCCTCGCTCATGCGTCCAGCCCGTTGCCCAGCGCGCGCAGCGGCGCCAGCAGGTCGCTGGCGAGCAGGCCGCGCTCGCCCTGCTGCGCCGCGCGGTCGCCGGCACGCGCATGCAGCCCCACGCCAAGGCAAGCCGCTTCCCAGGCATCGCAGCCCTGCGCGAGCAAGGCGGCGACGATGCCGGTGAGCAGGTCGCCCATGCCGCCGCCGGCCATGCCGGGATTGCCCCACGGACAGACGTCCAGACGTCCATCCGGCGAGGCGATCAGGCTGCCGGCTCCCTTCAGCACCACGGTGGCGTGGTAGCGGATCGCCAACGCGCGGGCGGCGGCGAAACGGTCGGCCTCCACCTCGGCCACCGTGCTTTCCAGCAGCCGTGCCGCCTCACCCGGATGCGGCGTCAGCACGGCCGGCTGCGTGAAGCGCCGCGACTCGCGCGCCAGCAGGTTGAGTCCGTCGGCGTCCAGCACCAGCGGCTTGCCGCTGTCCAGCGCGGTGAGCCACAGCGCGTGGCCCCACGCGCCCTGCCCCAGCCCCGGCCCCACGGCCAGCACGCTGGCGCGTTCCAGCAACGGTTCCAGCGCCTGCGGACCGTCCACGCCGTGCGCCATCAATTCCGGCCGCGCCGCGTTCAGCGCGAACAGATGCTCCGCGCGCGTCGCCACGCTGACCAGCCCCGCGCCGGCGCGCAGCGCGGCCTCGCCGCACAGGCGGATCGCGCCGGCCATGCCGTGCTCGCCGCCGATCGCCAGCACGTGGCCGTTCGTGCCCTTGTGCGCGTCGCGGGGGCGCGGCGGCAACTGCGCCGAGACCAGCAGCCGGGCATCGGGCGACGCGCCCTGCCACAGCGCCTCCGGCAAGCCCAGTGCGTCGAGTTCCAGCACACCCACGTGGCCGGCGGCATGCCCGGTGTACAGGCCACGCTTGGCCGCGATGAAACTCGCGGTGACGGCAGCGCGGATCGCCGCTCCCGGCACGCGGCCGGTGTCGGCATCCAGCCCGGAGGGCACGTCCAGCGCCAGCACCGGCACGCCGCTGGCATTGATCGCCTCGACCAGCGTCGACGCCAACGCTTCGGGCGCCCGGCGCAGGCCGGTGCCGTACAACGCGTCGACGTGGACGTCGGCCTCGGGCAAGCCATCGTCCTCGCGCCACACCTGCACGCCGCCGCCCGTTTCGTTCCATGCCTGTCGCGCAAGCGCGGCGTCGCCCGCGGACGCGTCACTCAGCGCGAGCACCACCACGTGCAAACCGGCCTCGCGCGCCAGCGCCGCCAGCAGGAAACCGTCGCCGCCGTTGTTGCCGGGCCCGCAATGCACCGCGATGCGCTGCGCCTGCGGCCAGTGCCGGCGCAGGCTGGACAGGCCCGCCCAGGCCGCGCGGCGCATCAGCTCGAAACCCGGCACGCCGAGCACGTCGATCGCGCGACGATCCAGCGCGCGTACCTGGGCGACGGTGTAGAGCTCGTGGCGGTGATTCGACATGTACGGATTATAGGCATGCCGCCTGCGCCACCCGCCTACAATGTGCGCATGTCCGTCAGCAGCCCCATCGACTACGCCGCCCTCGCCCGCGAGATCAAGCAGTGGGCGCGCGAGCTGGGCTTCGCCGACACCGGCATCAGCGGCGTGGCGCTGGACGAGGACGAGCGTCACCTGGAACGCTGGCTGGGCGACGACCACCACGGCGAGATGGAATACATGGCGCGCCATGGCACGAAGCGCGCGCGTCCCGCCGAACTGGAGCCGGGCACGCGGCGCGTGATCTCGGTGCGCATGGACTACGTGCCGCCCGGCACGCGCAATGCCTGGGACGTGATCCGCGACGGCGAGGCCGGCTACGTGGCGCGCTACGCGCTGGGCCGCGACTACCACAAGCTGATGCGCAACCGCCTGCAGAAGCTGGCCGAACGCATCCACGACGCGATCGGCGACTTCGGCTACCGCGCCTACGTCGATTCCGCGCCGGTGCTGGAAAAGGCGCTGGCGCGCGACGCGGGGCTGGGCTGGATCGGCAAGCACACCGTGCTGATCAACCGCCACGCCGGCTCGTACTTCTTCCTCGGCGAGCTGTACACCGACCTGCCGCTGCCGGTGGACGAACCGGCCAGCGCGCATTGCGGCTCCTGCCGCCGCTGCATCGACATCTGCCCCACGCAGGCGATCCTGGCGCCGTACACGCTCGACGCGCGCCGCTGCATCTCCTACCTCACGATCGAGCTCAAGGGCTCCATCCCCGAGGAGCTGCGCGCGCCGATGGGCAACCGCATCTTCGGCTGCGACGACTGCCAGCTGGCCTGCCCCTGGAACAAGTTCGCGCAGGACGCCGCGGAGCCGGATTTCGCGCCGCGCCACAGCCTTGACGGCGCGAAGCTGGTCGAGCTGTTCGCGTGGAGCGAGGAGGAATTCCTCAAGCGCACCGAAGGCATGGCGATTCGCCGCACCGGCTACGAAGGCTGGCTGCGCAACATCGCGGTGGCCCTGGGCAACGCGCCGAAATCGGCGGCGATCCGCGCTGCGCTGCATGCACGCGCAGACCATCCCTCGCCCGTCGTGCGCGAGCACGTGGCCTGGGCGCTGGCGCGGCAACCGGACTGAAGCCTCAACCCTGCGTGGCGGGTATCCCGAATACCTGGCGCAGATAGGTCACGTAGGCTTCGTCCTCGCACATGTTCTTGCCCGGCGAGTCGCTGAGTTTGGCCACCGGCTGGTCGTTGCAGCGGATCATCTTGATCACGATGTTGAGCGGCGTCGGCCCGGTGTCGTTGCTGAGGTTGGTGCCCACGCCGAACGCCAGCAGGCAGCGCCCGCGGAAGTGCTCGTAGAGCTGCATCACCTTGGGGATGTCCAGGCCGTCGCTGAACACCAGCACCTTGCTGCGCGGATCGACGCGGTTGGCCCTGTAGTGCGCCAGCATGCGTTCGCCCCAGTCGAACGGATCGCCGGAATCGTGGCGCGCGCCATCGAACAGCTTGCAGAAATACATGTCGAAATCGCGCAGGAACGCGTTCAGGCCGTACACGTCGGAAAGCGCGATGCCGAGGTCGCCGCGGTACTCCTTCGCCCAGGTCTCCAGCGCCGCCACCTGCGAGTCGCGCAGGCGCGGACCCAGCGCCTGGTGCGCCTGCAGGTATTCGTGCGCCAGCGTGCCGAGCGGAACGAGGCCGAGCTTCCACGCGTACCACACGTTGCTGGTGCCGGCGAGCTGGCTGCCCAGCCCGTCGCGCAAGGCGATCAGCACCTCCTCGTGCCAGGTCCGCGAGTAACGCCGGCGCGTGCCGTAGTCGGCGATGTGGCATTGCTCGTAACCCTGCGTGCCGTGCAGCAACGCGATCTTGGCCTGCAGGCGTCGCCGCCCCTCGGCAAGGTCGTGGCCCGGCTGCGTGTTGCGGAAGTACACCTCGTTGACGATGGCCAGCAACGGCACCTCGAACAGGATGGTGTGCAGCCACGGCCCCTTGATGCGGATCTCGATCTCGCCGTTGCCCGCTTCCGCCGGCGCGATGGTCACGTACTTCGCGTTGAGCTGGAACAGGCCAAGGAAATCCACGAAGTCGCTCTTGATGAAGCGCATCGCGGCCAGGTAGTCGAGTTCCTCGCTGCTGAAGCGCAGGGTGCACAGCGCCGCCAGCTCTTCGCGGATCTCGGCGATGTACGGCACCAGGTCGATGCCCGGGTTGCGGCACTTGAAGCGGTACTCCACCCGGGCGGCCGGGTAGTGATGCAGCACCACCTGCATCATCGAGAACTTGTAGAGGTCGGTGTCCAGCAGCGATTCGATGATCATGCGTCGTCCGTTCGGCGCGATGGCGCAACGGGCGCCAACGGCGCGATTATCCACGCTGGCGGTGCGTCAACGCGAATCGCGGGCATAAAAAATCCCGGTAGCCAGGGGAGTAGCTACCGGGACTCGTCAGGTCGGCGCGTCAAGAGGGGAGAGAGGGGCCGACCCCCCGACGGTGCGATGGATTGCCCCGTCTCCTGTCGCCTCACGGCGATACGTGTGCTTAGTGTAGCCGCTGCGGCGGAAGTTCAAGGCGACCGCACGAAATGATTCAGTTTCCAGCCAGCCACACGCTGCGTCGTTCAACCACATGGGGACGGGCCGGCGTCTCTACAATGCCCCGTCGCCACGGAGGTCACCATGAAAACGCTGCTGCGCTGCTGCCTGCTCTGGCTGTGCCTGCCGCTGCTGGCCCACGCGGCCGAGCTGCGCATCGACCTCGGCCGCGGCGCGACCACCTGGACCACCGCGCAACTGCTGGCCCGCGCCGACGCGTCCTCGGTGGCGATTCCCGACGACGTGGCGTTCGGCCATCCGATGCGCTACCGCGCCGTTCCCTTGCGCGCGCTGCTGCCCGGGTTGCGCCCCGACCAGCATCTGCAGTTCGTGGCCGGCGACGGCTTCGCCGCCGAGATTCCTGCCGACGCGATCCTCAACCACCAGGGCGCGCAGGCGTGGCTGGCGATCGAAGACCCGGCACAGCCCTGGCCCACGCTGGCCGAAAACAGCAAGGGCGCCGGCCCGTTCTATCTGGTGTGGACCGATCCGAAGGCTGCTCACATCAGCCCGGAGCAATGGCCGTACCAGCTCGCCGCGATCCGCCTGCTCTCCGGCGTGGAGGCGCGCTTCCCCGCCATCGTTCCGCAAGCCGGCGCCAACGCCGACGTGCGCAAAGGCTTCGCGGTATTCAAACGCACCTGCTTCGCCTGCCACACGATGAACGGCGCAGGCGACGCGAAGCTGGGGCCGGACCTCAACATCCCGCACAACCCCACCGAATACCTGCGTGCCGACCTGCTGCGCGGCTTCATCCGCAACCCGCAATCGCTGCGGCGCTGGCCGGAAGCGAAGATGCAGGGCTTTCCCACGCAGGAGGCGCTGTCCGACGACGACCTCGACGCGGTGCTGGCCTATCTGCGCTACATGGCGAAGCACAAGGCGGCGCATTGAAACCGCGATCACCGGTGGCGAACTGCCCGCCTGACGATCAGGGCGACAGCGCCTGCAACGCAGCGTCGCGCTTCGCCTTCGGTTCGCACGCCAATGCCCGGACCTGCGTGTAGAACGCCGGCCATTGGCCGCCACTCTTGCGAAACAGCACACCGAAGGCCGGCGTCCACTGGTCGTACAGGCCGAACGGCAGCAAGCGCGCATTGTTGATCGGCTTCGCCACCCAGGCGTCGTAACGGCGATCCTGCGGCCAGTGCGTATCGCGCCACTCGGCGTATTCCGCGCGGAAATCGGCGATCTCGCGCTGCTTGCCCGCCTCCATCGCCTCGGCGTCCACGCCGCTGGCGTACAGCATCTTCAGGCGACCGCGCAGCGCCAGTACGAGCCTGGTGAAGCCGTCGTCCATCGCCTGGGCGTGGCCGTCGCCGGACGGCAGTCCGCGCGAGGCACGCCACTCGCGCAAGCCTTCGGTCTGCACGAAGGTGGCGAAGGACTCGTTGAATGCGGTGTCGTCCTTCGCATAGATCAACTGGTGCGCCAGTTCGTGGAAGATCGTGCCGGCCAGTTCGTCGTCGTCCCAGCGCAGCATGCTGCTCAGGATGGGATCGGCGAACCAGCCCAGCGTGGAATACGCCGGCACGCCGCCTACCCACACGTCGTCGCCCTGGCGCTGCATGCGCGCGGCGTCGGCCTCGGCCGCGGCTTCGCTGAACCAGCCGCGATAGGCCACGCAGCCGGCGACGGGAAAGCAATGGCGAACGGCCTCGACCGAATAGCGCGGCGTGGCGAACACGTTCCACACCACGTAAGGCCGATGCAGGGCCACGTAGGTGGTGTAGCTGCGGTTGTCGGGCAGGCCGAGATGGCTGCTGGCGTACTCGCGCGCGGCCAGCGCCAGCGACAGCCGCGCGGCAAGTTTCGGGTCAGTCGCCGGATCGCCCAGCAGCTTGCGCACCGGCTGCCGCTTCAGCACCAGCTCGCCCTGCCCGTGCGCCGCCTGCGCGTAGTAGCGGATGCTGCCGCAGGCACACAACAACAGGCTCATCGCGGCGAGCACGATGAGCCTGGACAGGTTGCGACGCGCATTCGACGGCAGCTGGGGCATGCCGCCATCATGCCGCAGCCCCCGGCCCGGCAATCAAGGTTCAGTGATGATGATCGCCGCCGCGGCGACCATCGCCGCCGTGGCCGTGGCCGCCACCCCAGCCGCCACCCGCATGCCCCCGGCCACCGCCGCGGTTGCCGCCGTGCCAGTCGCCGCGGTTGCCGCCGCGCCATTCGCCACCGCGGCCGCGGTAATGGCGGTAGCCGCCGCGGTCGTACCACACGCCACCGATCGTCACGCCCGGCGCATAGCAGCAGCCATAGCCGTAGCCGCCGTCGTACCAGCCGCCGTACCAGGAGGGCGAGGCATAGTAGGCGTCGCCGTACACCACGCCGTTGCCGTAATAGGCGGGACCGGCGTAGGGGCTGGAGCGCACGTAGCTGTAGCCCGGGTCGTAGTAGCAACCCGAGAGCAGCGCGGTCAGCGCGACGAGAACAAAACCGGCAAGCAGGCGTTTCATGGCGGGGCCTCCACGGGAGACGACGACGCCAGCTTGCATCCGCCTGGTTGAACCGGCGCTGATGGCCCGCGCAGCCGGAAATTCAGAAACTTGGCCGCTGCAACGCGTCCAGGAAATGCGACAGCACCCGCGGATTCACCAGCAGCGTGAACGCCACGCCGTAGGCCGCACCCCACAGGTGCGCGCTGTGGTTGACGTTGTCGCGGCCGTTGCGGTCCATGTAGATCGAATACGCCGTGTACAGCACGGCGTAGATGATCGCTGGCATCGGTATCACCAGCACGATGATGCGCTGCCACGGCGCCAGCAGGATGTAGCTGAACAGCACCGCCGATACCGCACCCGAAGCGCCGAGGCTGCGGTAATTCGGATTGTCGCGGTTCTTCAGATAGGTGGGCAGGATCGAGACCACCAGGCCGCCGAGGTAGAACAGCGCGAAGCCGAACGTGCCCAGCGCGCTGGCGTAGAACCGCTCCATGACCTGCCCGAAGAAGAACAGGGTGACCATGTTGAACAGCAGGTGGACGAAATCCGCGTGCACCAGGCCGTAGGTCACCAGCCGGTGGTATTCGCGCTGGCGGCTGATCGCGGGCGGCCAGAGGATCAGGTCGTTCATCAACCGCCCGTTCTTGAACGCCATGAACGAGACGATGCAGGTGATCGCGAGGATGATGAGGGTGATCGGCATGGACGGTTCCGGCCCGGCGACGGAGTGGTGGCGCATCTTGGCGGCAGCGCGGCCGCTTGTCGAATCCGTACCGTTCACGGCCGACGCGGCTATCATGCGCGCTCCGCCACGAATCCGCCCGCCATGCCCGCGCTGCGCTATCTGCATTTGGACGTCTTTGCCGCCACTCATGGCGGCGGCAACCACCTCGGCGTGGTGATCGGCGCGGAGCACTGGAGCGGCGAGGCGATGCAGCGCTACGCGCGCTGGACCAACCTCGTCGAAACCACGTTCCTGCTGCCGCCCTCCACCAGCGGCGCGAGCTACCGCGTGCGCATCTTCACGCCGCACAAGGAAATCCCGTTCGCGGGCCATCCCAGCGTGGGCAGCGCGCACGCCGCGCTGGCCTGCGGCCTGGCCCAGCCGGTGGACGGCTTGCTGTGGCAGGAATGCGGCGCAGGCGTGCTGCCGATCCGCGTGGAAGGCAACGGCGCGGATCGGCGCCTGCTCCTGAAATCCCCGGGCGAGCGGGTGGTGCACACCGGCCGCGACGCGCATCCGCTGCTTGCCGCCGCCCTGGGCGGCATTGGCACCGGCGCTCTGCCGCCCGCACTGGTCGACGGCGGTCGCTGCTGGTGGCTGGCGGAAGTCGAAAGCGAGGCGGCGCTGCGCGCTTGGCAGCCCGACCACAGCGCGATCGGCGCGCTGGCACACGCCAGCGACAGCATGGGCCTGTGCGCGTTCGCGCGCAGCAGCCACCCCGATTACCAGCTGGTGGTGCGCGCCTTCCCGGCCGGCGTGGGCATCATCGAGGACCCCGCCTCGGGCGCCGCCAACGGCCTGATCGCGGCATACATCGCGCAGGCCGAACCGCACGGCCCGCTGGCAGGCGGCTACACCGTGAGCCAGGGTCGCGAGATCGGCCACGACGCCCAGCTCGTCGCCCACATCATGGACGGCACCGTGTGGATCGGCGGCCGCACCCACACCATCATCGACGGCACGCTGGACTGGAACGACGCGTGAGCAGCGACGCGCAAATCCTGGTGGATGCCGACGCCTGCCCGGTCGCCATCAAGGAGATCCTGTTCCGCGCCGCCGAACGCGCGCAGGTATCGGTGACCCTGGTGGCGAACCAGTACCTGCGCACGCCGCCCACGCGCTTCGTGCGCGCGGTGCAGGTGCCAGGCGGCTTCGACGTGGCCGACCACGAGATCGTGCGCCGCGTGGCCGCCGGCGACCTCGTGGTGACGCAGGACATACCGCTGGCCTCATTGGTGATCGAAAAGGGCGCACTGGCGTTGCACCCGCGCGGCGAACTGTTCACGGCCGAAACCATCGCCCAGCGCCTGGGCATGCGCAATTTCATGGAAGAGCTGCGCGGCGCCGGGGTCGACACCGGCGGCCACGCGCCGTTCCATCCGCGCGACAAGCAGGCCTTCGCCAACCAGCTCGATCGCTGGCTGCAGCAACGCCGCCATCCGTGATGCCTACGCCACCTCGCCCGCCGCACGGCCCGAGGCCCAGGCCCACTGGAAGTTGTAGCCGCCCAGCCAGCCGGTGACATCGACCACCTCGCCGATGAAGTACAGGCCGGGCACCTGCTTCGACTGCATCGTGCTGGAGGAAAGGCCGTCGGTATCCACGCCGCCCAGGGTAACCTCGGCGGTGCGGTAGCCCTCGGTGCCGCTGGCGACGATGGGCCAGTCGTGCAGTTGGCGGCCGATCTCGTGCAGCTCGGCATCGCGGTACTGGCGCATCGGCCGACTCGGGAACCACAGCTCGCACAGGCGCTGCGCAAGACGCCTGGGCAAGGCATCGGCCAATACGTTCTTCAGCTCGGCGGCCGGGCGCGCGGCACGTTGCGCCAGCAGCCAGTCGCCAAGTCCGGCGTCAGGCGCGAGATCGAGGCGCAGTTCGTCGCCCGGCTGCCAGTACGAGGAAATCTGCAGGATCGCGGGGCCGCTGAGTCCGCGGTGGGTGAACAGCAGGCTTGCACGGAACGCGCGCTTGCCCACGCGCGCCTCGGCCAGCGGCAAAGCCACGCCAGCCAGATCCTGGTAATGCTCCTGATGCTTGCCGCTCAGGGTCAGCGGCACCAGCGCCGCGCGCACTGGCAGCACCGCGTGGCCGAACTGCCGCGCCAGCTCGTAGCCGAAGCCGCTGGCGCCCATGCTGGGAATCGACAGGCCGCCGCTGGCCACCACCAGCGACTCGGCATGCACTTCGCCGCGTGCGGTGAGCACGGCGAAGCCTTCGTCCGTCCTGCGCACGCGCTCGACGCCGCAACTGGTCTCGATGCGCACGCCGGCTGCGGCGCATTCGTCCAGCAGCATGCGCACGATCTGCTTCGACGAGTCGTCGCAGAACAGCTGGCCCAGCTCCTTCTCGTGGTAGGCGATGCGGTACTGCTCCACCAGCGCGATGAAATCCGCGGGCGTGTAGCGCGCCAGCGCGGACTTGGCGAAATGCGGATTCGCGCTGAGGTAGTTCGCCGGCGTCGCGCCGAGGTTGGTGAAGTTGCAGCGGCCGCCGCCCGACATCAGGATCTTCTTGCCGACCCGGTTCGCGTGATCGACCACCAGCACGCTGCGGCCGCGCTGCCCCGCCGCGATCGCGCACATCAGGCCCGCGGCGCCCGCACCGATGATCAGCACATCCGTTTTCAAGATTCCACCACGGCCGGTACCTCGCCAAAAGCGTCATTCCGGCGAAGGCCGGAACCCAGCGGCACCACTGTGCACGAAGACACTGGATCCCGGCCTTCGCCGGGATGACGAACATGAAGGCGCGCATTATCGCGCAGCGCCATCGCTTACACTTCCCGCATCATCCATCCGCGAGCCGCCGCCATGCCCTCCTTCGATGTAGTCTCCGAAGTCGACAAGCACGAACTGACCAATGCGGTCGACCAGGCCAACCGCGAACTGGCGAACCGCTTCGACTTCAAGGGTACGGACGCGAAGTTCGCACTGGACGAATTCGTGATCACGCAGAGCGCGCCCAGCGATTTCCAGCTGCAGCAGATGCTGGACATCCTGCGCGCCCGGCTCATCTCGCGGAAGATCGACGTCCGCGCGCTGGACATCGGCGAGGTGGAGACCAACCTCGCCGGCGCGCGCCAGAAGATCACCGTGAAACAGGGCATCGAGCAGCCGGTCGCGAAGAAGCTGGTGGCCACGCTGAAGGAGGCCAAGCTCAAAGTCGAGGCGCAGATCAACGGCGACAAGCTGCGCGTCACTGGCAAGAAGCGCGACGACCTCCAGGCTGCGATGGCGGTGCTGCGCAAGGCGGAGGTGGAACTGCCGTTGCAGTTCGACAATTTGCGGGATTGAGGCGCCTTCTCGCGCTTGCCTTGCTTCTACGACTTGGGCGACAGAGCAAAAGCGCATTGCTGATTGTCGGGAAAGCGCCTTCCTGCGCTTGTTTCGACGACCTGCGCGATAGAGCAGAAGCGCGTTGCCGATTGTCTGGAAAGTGCTTTCCTGCACTTTCCAGACTCGCCGTATCCGGCCTGCGCCGGATCCGGCTCCGCCCACCAAGCGCAGGCGCTTGGTGGGCGTGCGAGCCCTCCATGGCTCGCAGGGCGCATCGAACGTTCTCTTCGATGTGCCCTACCCGCCCATCCCCGCCACGATGTTCACCGTGATCGCGATGATGAACACGTTGAAGAAGAACGCGATCACGCTGTGCAGCAAGGCCACGCGGCGCAGGTAGCGGCTGCTGATCTGCACGTCGGAGACCTGGAAGGTCATGCCGATCACGATGGCGAAATAGGTGAAGTCCCAGTAGTCGGGTTCGGGCGTGTCGGGAAACTCCAGCCCGGAGTGCTTGTCGCCGAAGTCGCCGTAGAAACCGTGCGCGTAGTGCAGCGCGAACATGACGTTGAGGAACAGCCAGCTCAGCACCACGCTGAGCGCGCCCACGCCCAGCGCGGGCAGGCCGCCGCCCTTCGCGGCGTGCAGCTCGGTGCCCAGCGCCACCAGCACCACGCCGGAGAGCACTACCGCGCTCCACAGGATGCCCCAGCGGCCGGTGTCCTGCGCCTTCGCCTGCACGCGCATGCGTGCGGGCGTGGATTTGCCGAACATCCGCGCCAGCGCGACCAGATAGACCACCGCGGCAAGGTCGAAACCCAGCAGGATCGACGTGGCGACGCGCAGGCCCAGCGCCATCAGCGCCGCGCCGGCGATCACGAAGATCGCGAACGAGATGCTGAGGCGCGGCCGTGCCGTGACGTAGCGGAACGGCCGCCAGCGCCGCCGCTTCGCGTTGCGTTCGCTCAAGCGCGCAGGTCCGCGTACTCGGGATGCCGCGTCATCCATGCGTCGGCGTACGAGCACAGCGGCGCCACCTTCCAGCCTTTGGCGCGGGCGTAATCCAGCGCCGTGCGCACCAGCTCGCCGGCCACGCCACGGCCGCCGGCCTCGGGCGGCACCAGGGTGTGGGTGATCGCCATGCCGCCCTCGGCCAGCGTGTAGTCGAGCACGCACAGCGTGCCTTCCACTTCCACCTCGAAACGCTGCGCGGCGCGGTTGTGCTGGATGTCCAACGTCATGGCGGTCTCCCGGGAGGATGCCGCAAGCATACGCGTCAGGCGGCGATCTCGTCCCGCGCCACGTCGCGGCGCCGGCGCACCGCCGCGGCCAGCCGTTCCAGCACGCGCACCGAATCGTCCCAGCCTATGCAGCCGTCGGTGATGCTCTGGCCGTAGGTCAGCGGGCGATCCGGCAGCAGGTCCTGGCGGCCACCCACGAGGTGGCTTTCCACCATCACGCCGACGATGCGCGACTCGCCCGCCTCGAGCTGGGCGGCGATGTCCGCGATCACGCGCGGCTGGTTGTCCGGGTTCTTGCCGCTGTTCGCATGGCTGGCGTCGACCATCACCCGCGCCGGCAGCCCGGCCTTGCCGATCGCGGCGCAGGCGGCCTCGACGCTGGCCGTGTCGTAGTTCGGCTGCTTGCCGCCGCGCAGGATCACATGGCAGTCGCGGTTGCCGCTGGTGGCGGCGATGGCGGCCTGGCCCTGCTTGGTCACCGCGAGGAAATGGTGCGGGTGCGAGGCCGCCTGCACCGCGTCCACCGCCAGCTTCACGTTGCCGTCGGTACCGTTCTTGAAGCCCACCGGGCAGGACAGGCCGGAGGCGAGTTCGCGGTGCACCTGGCTCTCGGTGGTGCGTGCGCCGATCGCGCCCCAGGCCACCAGGTCCGCGAGATACTGCGGCGAGATGATGTCCAGGAACTCGCAGCCGGCCGGCACGCCCAGCGCGTTGATGTCGCGCAGCAGCTTGCGCGCGACGCGCAGGCCGTGGTTGATGCGGAAGCTGCCGTCCAGGTCCGGGTCGTTGATCAGGCCCTTCCAGCCCACCGTGGTGCGCGGCTTCTCGAAATACACCCGCATCACGATCTCCAGCTCGCCGCCCAGGCGCACGCGCTGTTCCGCCAGCCGCTGCGCGTACTCCAGCGCGGCGCGCGTGTCGTGGATGGAGCACGGGCCGATCACCACCGCGAGGCGGTCGTCCGCGCCCTCGAGGATGCGGTGCACGGCGCTGCGCGCCTGGCCCACGGTGGCGAGCGCGGCGGGCGTGGCGGGACACTCCTCCATCACCTCGGCGGGCGTGGCGAGCGGGTTGATCGTGCGGATGCGCAGATCGTCGGTGGCTGACTGGGGCATGGCGGCGGCTCTCTTCTCGGGTGGGGTGCCAGCGGCGGCCATGAAAAAAGCCGCCTGTGCTGCTGGCGGCTTTCGGAATGGGGTTTCAGGACTTCAGGACAATCGCACCCATGCCTCCGCCAGCGGCTTCGGATAGCCATAAAACCAAAAGTACTGGCGGGCGTGGGCGGAGTGCATGGAGCTATTGATAGCACAATGGACGTCCAAATCAAACCCCGCGCCGGACTCACGCCGGCAGCGGGCATGCCGGCGCAACATCCTCCGCCGCCACCACGCGGTTGCGACCGGCCCGCTTGGCCGCGTACAGCGCCGCATCGGCACGTTGCAGCAACGCCGCCGCATCGTCGGCGCCGGGCACGGCCTCGGTGACGCCCGCGGAGACGGTCATGCCCAGCGCATGCCCGTCGACCACCACCTGCATGCAGGCAACCTCGGCGCGGATTCGCTCGCCCAGCGCCCGCGTGGCGGCCACGCCGTTGCCGGGCGACAGCACCACGAATTCCTCGCCACCCACCCTGCCGATCACGTCGCCCGCGCCCAATCCGCGCTGGATGCGCTCCACCAGCGACAGCAGCACGCGGTCGCCGCCGCCGTGCCCGAAACGGTCGTTCACCGCCTTGAAATGGTCGACGTCCAGCATCAGCACGCCCAGCGGCCGGCCGTTGCGCCCGGCGGCATCCAGCAGGCGCCCGATCGCCTCCACCAGCGCCAGCCGGTTGTTCACCCCGGTCAGCGGGTCGATCCGCGCCAGCAGCTTCAGCTCCGCCTGCATGGTCTCGTTGTAGAGCAGCAGGAAGCCGATGCTGGTGAACAGCGGCTGCATCACCAGGAACATCAGGTAGACCGCATTGACCGACGTGGGAGCGAGCAGCCCCGTCGACGGGCGGGTCGAAAACAGCAGGTCGGCGTCGCGCCACAGCACCATGGCGACGGCGATGAGCAGCGTCGCCAGCAACACCCCCTTCGCCGCCGAACCGTCCCGGCGCAGGCTTTCGCACAACGGCACGATCAGCAACGCGAGATCCAGCAGGACGACCGCCGAGGCGCACAGCACCCGTGCCTGGAAATTCGGCGTCACCAGCGCGAACCAGGCAATTCCCAGCCAGGCCGCCACGCTGGCGACGGCCACCACCCGCAGCCGCGACGGCGCCCCGAGCAGCATGCGCAAGGCCTGCACGGCCATGGCGTAGGCCAACAGCATCACCGCGTTCGCCACCAGGATGGACAGCCAGTCGCCCACGCGTCCCCGCAGGCCCAGCAGCACCCAGGCGACCGCCTCCACCGCCTGCGCCCCGGCGCGCAGCCGCAGGCTGGCCCGCGCCACGCCGGCATAACTGCCGGTGGCGACCCACAGTATCACCGCCATCACCAGAGCCTGGACGGCACCCATCAAGGCCAGCGTGGCCATGTCAAAGGACATCGACGTGCTTCCCCCGTGGCCCGGGCGCCTTGGCCCTGCGGGGGCCAGCGGCAAGCCGGACGATCAGCCGGGAAGTATCGATCAACGCGACCCGGACTTGAACGTTGACAGCCGCCCGCGTTTCGCTACTTTCCATTGACGCCCCCGCCCGGATTGCCCATGGCCACCCTCGTTCCGACACGCAACAGCTGCCTGCCGCGGATGACCGGCGGCGAAAAGCGCGTATCCGAGCGCCTGGAGCAGAAGCTGGAGGACGACTACCTGCTCTGGTACGACGTGCCCATCGGCCTGAAGCAGCGCCAGCCGGATTTCGTGGTGTTCCACCCGCGTCGCGGCCTGCTGGTGCTGGAGGTGAAGGACTGGAAGGCCGACACCATCCGCCAGGCCGACAAGACCCAGTTCACCCTGGTCACCGAGCGCGGCCTGGCGAAGGAAACGAACCCGCTGCTGCAGGCGCGCGCCTATGCGCTGGAGATCGGCGTGGTGCTGGAGCGCGATCCGGCGCTGCGCCAGCCCGAGGGCAGCCGCCACGCGGGCAAGCTGGTGATGCCGTGGGCCTGGGGCGTGGTGCTGGCCAACATCACCCGCAGGCAGTTCGACGAAGGCGAACTGGGTGCGGTGATCCCCGCGCACCTGGTGCTCTGCCGCGACGAGCTGTACGAGACGGTGGATGCCGAGGCGTTCCAGGAGCGGCTGTGGGCGATGTTCCCGCAGGTGTTCCCGGTGGCGCTCACCCTGCCGCAGATCGACCGCGTGCGCTGGCACCTGTTCCCCGAGATCCGCGTGGAACCGGGCAGCGGCCAGTTCGGCCTGTTCGCCGCCGAAGGCAAGGACGCGCGCGCGCTGGAGATCCCCGAGCTGGTGAAGGTGATGGACGCCCAGCAGGAGCAGCTGGCGCGGTCGCTGGGCGACGAGCACCGCGTCATCCACGGCGTGGCCGGCTCCGGCAAGACCATGATCCTGGGCTTCCGCGCCATGCAGCTGGCCCGCGCGATGAGCCGGCCGATCCTGGTGCTCTGCTACAACAAGACGCTGGCGGCGCGGCTGGAACAGCTGATCGGCGAGCGTGGCCTCGGCGACAAGGTGCAGGTGTACAACTTCCACCGCTGGTGCCGGCGCATGCTGGACAGCTACCACGTCGAGCTGCCGCCCCGGGGCGAGCGCTTCTTCGAGGCGATGGTGGAGCGGGTGATCGAAGGCGTGGACAAGGGACAGATCCCGCGCTTCCAGTACGGCGCGGTGCTGATCGACGAAGGCCACGACTTCGAGCCCGACTGGTACAAGCTGATCGTGCAGATGATCGATCCCGCCACCAATTCGCTGCTGGTGCTGTACGACGACGCGCAGAACATCTACGGCCAGCCCAGCCGCCGCAAGCTGAGCTGGAAGAGCCTCGGCGTGCAGGCGCAGGGCCGCACCACCATCCTCAAGCTCAACTACCGCAACACCCTGGAAATCCTCGCCGTGGCGCGCAACTTCGCCAGCGAGCTGCTGGCCGCCCGCGTCGAGGACGACGACGGCGTGCCGCTGGTGGCGCCGGAAAGTGCGGGACGGCGCGGCCCGCTGCCCGAGCTGATCCGCACCGACACCGCCGCCGCCCAGCTCGACGTGCTGATCGCGCAACTGCGCGACGAACACGCCCACGGCCGCCCGTGGGACGAGATGGCGGTGATCTACCGCGCGAGCTGGGAAGGCGAGAAGCTGCACGAGGTGCTGCAGCGCATCGGCATTCCCTCCAGCCTCGCCGACGAACGCGGCAAGCAGGCGCTGTTCGTGGTCAGGGACAGCGTGAAACTGCTCACCATGCATTCCTGCAAGGGCCTGGAATTCCCGTTCGTGATCGTGCCGGGGCTGGGCTCGCTGCCGCGCGAGGGGCAGCGCGAGATCGACGAGGCGCGCCTGCTCTACGTGGCGATGACCCGCGCCACCGAGCGGCTGCTGCTGATCCATCATCTGGACTCGGTGTTCTCCAAGCGCATCCGCGATTCGATCAACGAAGTGCAGGCACAGCTGGCGCGGGCGTGACGGGACGCTAGACTGCGCGCAGCATCCACAGGGGAACCCGCCACATGCGCCGTCTGCTGCTCGCCGCCACGCTCGCCCTCGCCGCCGTCGCGCTGCCCGCACGGGCCGCCGACAACGTCACCCAGCTGCAGAAGATCGACCGGGTGGCGGGCACCGGCACGGTGGCGCGCGACGGCGACGTGGTGCAGGTGAACTACACCGTGTGGCTGTACGACGCGAACGCGGCGGACCACCACGGCAAGGAAGTCGACAGCTCGCTGGACAGCGGCGAACCGATCAGCTTCACGCTGGGCTCGGGCCAGGTGATCGCCGGCTGGGACCAGGGCATCCGCGGCATGCACGTGGGCGGCAAGCGCACCCTGGTCATCCCCGCCCGGCTGGCCTATGGCAGCCGCGGCGCCGGTGCCGACGTGCCGCCGAACGCCAGCCTGGTATTCGACGTGGAACTGGTCGGGGTGCATTGAGCCCGGCCCGGCGCGTCACGCCTCGACAAGATCGCCCACCTCGGCATTGGCCATCACGCGGTTGCGGCCGGCGCGCTTGGCCCGGTACAGCGCGGCGTCGGCTTCCCGGCACAGTCGCCGCATGTCGTAGCCGAAGACCCCGGTGAACGCCACGCCGACGCTGGTGGAGATCTCCACCGCGGGGCCACCGCCCTGCACCCGGGCGTCCTCCACCGCCTGGCGGATGCGCTCGGCGATCGCCATGCCCTGCTCGCGCGAGCACTCGACCAGCAGGATGCCGAACTCCTCGCCACCCAGGCGACCGAACAGGTCGGCCGGGCGCAGCTGCTGCCGGCAGATCGCCACGACGTGGCACAGCACGTCGTCGCCCATGGCGTGGCCGTGGGTGTCGTTGACCCGCTTGAAATGGTCGAGATCGATGAAGACCAGGCAGGCGGCGCCCGCCCGCTTCTCCAGCAGGTGCAGGCTGCGCTCGGTCTCGGCCATGAAATGCTGGCGATTGAAGATCGCGGTCAGCCCGTCCTGATGGGACAGTTTCTTGAAGCGCAGCTGCGAGCGCTTGAGCCGGAACATCCACAGCAGGACGAACCCCAGCACCATCAGCAGCAGCGCGACATACAGGCGCGCGGCCTCCGACTTCTTCGCATCCAGGGTCTGCTGCATGCGCAGCAGCACGTTCTGCTGGCTCAGCTGTTCGGTTTCCAGTTTCTGCGCCAGCACATGCTGCTGCACCGTCTCGTACGCCATCGTCCTGGCGTTGACGTCGTCGAGATAGGCCTTGTCCAGTTCGGCGTATTTTTCGTAGTAGCCAAGCGCGGCGGCTGCATGGCCTTGCTTCTTCTCGATGCGGTAAAGCAGCTCGTAGGCATCTTTCAGCCAAGTCCCGAAATCGCCCGATGACCGCGTGGCGATAATGGCCAGAGATATCTTCCTCGCTTCACCATCATCTCCCAAGGCAGCCAGCGCCTGCGCCCGGGTCACCATGGCCGTCAGTTTGTTGGGCGCATAGCCATTGGCATCGACCACAGCCGCGACCCGATCGAGCAGGGCGAGTGCCTTGTGCGGCTGTCCTTCCTGCATATACAACTGGGCGAGCGTGAGCGTCAGGTCCGCGTTGTATATCGGTTCATTGGTCAGCGGACACGCCACCAATGCCTGCTGCAACTCCGGGCTGTCAGGTTTGAGTCGATGGCCGCCGAACAGTGCTACGACCAAACTGGAAGCCGAGTAGCACGGACTCTCCCCATCAGGAACAGCGCCCATCGCCATACGTGCATAGTGCACGGCCAAATCGGTCTGCCCAGCCAGGCCCAACGCCTGTGCCAAGTTCAGCAACACTCTGGAACGTGTTTTCGTATCTGAAATCTGCGGCAAACGTGCCGCAAGATGATTGGCCAGTTCGAATGCTTCAGTGTAATGACGAGTAACTCCGAACTGGCTAAGCAGCAACGCAGAAGCACGGTCGCCCCAGATCGGATTACCAGAGTGTTGGATGATTTCCTGAAACAGCGCTTCTGATTTGGCGTAGTCACCTTCGTACATGGCCTCCCACGCATTCAGGTAACGCAGATGCCACTGCTGATCCGGCGTCAACCGAGTAGCTTCTTGGTTAAGCCGGACCAGTTGCTGCAAGGATCGCGAATGTGCGGTGAGTTGCAGCACCTCGACCTGCTTGAGGGCGGCATCCGCGTCGATGATCGACGGCACAGCAAACCCAACCTGCCAGCATAAGCAACTGGCAAGGACGATCCATGCTGTGTGTCGCCATGGGCTGCTCGGCCAACGGAACATACCGTCACACCAAGCGCTCGTCAGCGCGTGGAGCCTCGTTTGGCAGGGGGGCGTCGAGGGGAAGGATCGGGTTCGGGCCGCTCCGGCAAGGGGAGATCTGCCTCCTCTTCCTCTTCGTCCCCGTGGCTGGGTGCCTGAGTCTGCGGCACCCCCTGAATACCCAACTTCACCCGCAGTGGCGCACAATCGCCTTTCGTCACCGCCATTTTGAGCTCGACACTCGCCCCGGCCTTGTCCAGCACGTACTTCAGCTCGCTGGGTGGCGCATAGCGCAACGACGCGTCGCTGCCAATGACTATCAGCAATTCGATCGTATCGGTCATGTTGTTCCCCTTACATCCCATGTCCGGTCGGCGCCATTGCGCCGCACCGCCTCGCCCCGCCTCAGGCTCCCGTGCCTGCGTGCTGCGACGCATCCAGCGCCTGCAACCGTACTAGCATGGCACGGTTCGGCTGCAAGGTCACGGCCGGGGGCAGTACCACCGTTTCCTCGGCGGTCAACGGTATCCCGGCCAGCTCGCGCAGCGCGATGCGCTGGATGCGCGGCTGCTCGACGGGCAAGGTTGCGCCGCGATAGATGATGACTTCGTGATCGGGCGGGTAATCCTGCTCCAGCCGCTCCACCAGCAAGGCCCGGTAGGCCGGCGCGGCGTCGAAACGCCCTACGGAACGGTTGCCGACCACGCCCACCTGCCACAGCACCAGGTAGCCGGCGGGATCGACGCGCCGATCGCAGTACAGCAGCTGGCTGGCTTCGAAGTGCTGGCAGCCGTAGCGGCCGGGATCGAAGCCCAGGTCGGCGTAGAGGCAATCCTCGGCCGAGATGCCCGGCTCCATGTGCGCCTCGTAGCCTTCCGCGCGGGCCTCCTCGATGACCTTGTGCGGCGACCACGCGAAGATGCCGGGGTGGCCGTAGAACACGCCGCACACGCGCTTGTCCGCGCGCAGCTCGGCCATCATCAGCGCGACCCATTCGCGGTAGGTCCGCATGCGCGGCTTGCCCTCGGCGTAGCAGGGCTGCAGGCTGCGCACGTCCGGGTGCATGCGCTTCAGCCATTCTTCCGCGATGGCGTCGGACAGCGCCGCGAACACCACGTCCGCCTGCACGATGTGGCTGCGCGCCAGCGGCGTGAGGTGGGAACCCAGGGTCATGCCCAGCCCTACGCAACTCAGGCGGCCACGGCGGGGGACGTTCGGGGATGGCAGGCTGATTGGCGGCATGGCGCGATGATAGGGCAAGTACCGGATGGCGCCACGGGCCGCCCCTTCCACGGGAGCGGAGTCGGAAACCGCGGCACGCCGGCCCATCCATGCCTTCAGGCACGGTCGCAGCGCACCCCTCGTCGCTAGGCTAAGGGCTTTCCCCCGCGAGGACGGACCTGTGCGCAAGCCGCTGCAGACGAGCTTGCTGGCAGCACTGCTGCTGGCCGGATTCCACCACCCGATACTGGCCGCCGATGCCAAGCCGCCCGCCGCGGCGGAGGCGCCGGGCGCCAGCGACGGCTTCCATCTGCCTGCCTTCCCCGCCGACGCGCATGTTTCGCAGTCCGTCACGGTGGGCGGCCGCACGCTGAAGTACACCGCCACGGTGGGCTCGCTGCCGGTGCGCGACGAGAAGGGCAAGGTGATCGCGCAGGTGATGTTCACCGCCTACACCATGCCAGGGAAGAACCGCCCGGTGACCTTCGCCTTGAACGGCGGCCCCGGCGCCTCCTCGGTCTACCTCAACCTCGGCGCGATCGGCCCGAAGAAGGTGAACTTCGGCGTCGAGGGCGACAACCCCTCCGATCCGGCCGTGCTGCACGACAACCCCGGCACCTGGCTGGGCTTCACCGACCTGGTGTTCATCGACCCGGTGGGCACCGGCTTCAGCCGCGCGCTGGTGGACGACAAGCAGGCCACCAAGGATTTCTACAGCACCGGCACCGACATCAAGTACCTCTCGCGCATCGTCTACGACTGGCTGGTGAAGAACGGCCGGATGGAGTCGCGCAAGTACCTGGTGGGCGAGAGCTACGGCGGCTTCCGCGGCCCGCGCATCACCGACTACCTGCAGACCCAGCTCGGCGTGGCGATGAACGGCGTAGTGCTGCTGTCGCCCTACCTCGACCCGGCCGCGTCGGACGACGAGAACGTCTCGCCGCTGCCCTGGATGCTCACCCTGCCCTCCATCGCCGCCGCGCACCTGGAGCGCGAGGGCAAGCTCAGCGCGCAGGCGATGCAGTCGATCATCGACTACACCCGCACCACCTACGCCACCACCCTGATGCAGGGCCGCAGCAACCCGGCCGCCACCGACGCGATGATCAAGAAGGTCGCCGCGCTCACCGGCCTGGACCCGCTGTTCGTGCAGCGCTCCGGCGGCCGGCTGGAAACCCAGGCCTACCTGCGCGAGGTCTACCGCGCCGAGGGCAAGCTGGGTAGCCGCTACGACTCCAACGTCACCGCCTGGGACCCGTTCCCCTACGCGCCGCACCAGCGCTCGGGCGATCCCATCCTCAACGGCATCATCGCGCCCACCACCACGGCCATGGTGAACTTCGTGACCCAGACCGTGGGCTGGAAATACGACGGCCGCTACAACGCGCTCAGCTACGACGTGAACCGCCTGTGGCACGAGGACGAGGACGCGAACCTGGGCTCGGTGAAGCAGTTGCGCGAATCGGTGGCGAACGACCCCGGCCTGCGCGTGCTGATCGCCCACGGCTGGGACGATCTCTCCTGCCCGTTCATGGCCTCGGTGCTGATCGTCGACCAGATGCCGGCGATGGGCGACCCCACCCGCGTGCAGGTGAAGGAATATCCCGGCGGCCACATGTTCTACGCCCGGCCGTCCAGCCAGTCCGACCTGCTGCGCGACGTGAAGGCCTTGTACGGCGTGCAGTGACCCTTGCATGCGGCGCCCCGGCCCGCCCGGGGCGCGGGGCGCGCAAGGGCCATTCCGGGAAGCCGCCCGCTTCCCGGAACGGGCGGCCGGGCGCGCACGGCGCGTGGTATCGTGACGGCGCGTCACGATCCACCACATCAGCCGATGAGGTGTCGCCATGAAAGCCGTCCTGACCAGCCTGTTCGTGGTCCCGTTCGCGCTTGCGGCCCTGCCCGCCGCCGCCGGGACCAAGCCGCGAGCCCCCGCCTACACCCCGCTGCGCCCGGTCGCCGACTGCCTGCGCACCGACCGCATCAACGAGTGGCATATCGTCGACGCCCGCACGATCACGGCGCGCACCGGCCCGGTCCGCTACCTGGTGAAGTTGCAGACCGCCTGTCCGCGGCTGAGTTACGGGCCGCCGGTGCTGCTGTTCCATTCCAACGCGGCCAACCAGGCGGTGATCCCGTTCAGCATCTGCGGCGAGGCGGGCGAATCGGTGCGTGCGCGCGACCAGCCGCCGTGCGCGATCCAGTCGGTGCGCAAGATCGACAAGGCCGAGTTCGACAAGCTCGGCGCGCACGCCGGCCGCAGCGGCAGCGGCGCGAACCAGCCCACCCAGCCCTGACCTGAGCCAAGCCGCCCCACCACAACGAAAGAGCCCGGCATTGCCGGGCTCCTGCTTCGTCCATCGTCGCGGCGCGGGTCAGTCGCCGTCGTAGTCCCCGTCCTCGCGCACGTAGCGCGCGGGGTAGCCGTCGTCGTACACCACGGTGCGGGTGACCACGCGGCGGGTCACCACCGGCGCGCTTTCATACACCACGGTGGGCGGCCCGTAGACCACCGGAGCCGGCCCGTAGTAGACCGGTGCCGGCGCCAGCGCATTGCTGACCAGGCCGGCCACTGCACCGGTGACGATGGCACCGGCGATCCAGCGGCCGCCGCTCCAGTGACCGCCATGGTAGCCACCGTGGTAGCCGCCGCGGTAACCGCCATGGTAGTAGCCGCCGCCGTGGCCCCAGCCACCGCCATGACCCCAGCCATGCGCGGACGCACTCAGCGGCATTGCCACTGCGGCAGCCACGGCCAGACCGATCGCCATCCACTTGCCGACATTGCGCTTGGACATGACACCTGCCTCGGGTTGGTTTTGCGGGGTTGATGCTCGGCTTCCGGCACTTAATGTGGACTGAAGGGTTCAGCTTTTTGGGCGGGCCTCGTCCCACGGGTTGAACGCCGCTTCAGCCTTGCGATGGCGGAGCAGCCAGCAGCCGTGGATGTCGGCGCGGCGGGCGAAGTCGAACGGGATGCTGGCGGCGCTCCAGTCCTCGATCTCGAAGTGCTCCGCCAGGGCCGTTTCGTCCAGCTTGAAGCGGCGAAAATTGTTGGAGAACACGATCACGCCGTCGTTGACCAGCCGCTCGCCGCAGGCTTCCAGCAGCGCCACGTGATCGCGCTGCACGTCGAAATCGTCGGCGCGCTTGGAGTTGGAAAACGTCGGCGGGTCGACGTAGATCAGGCCGTAGTGCCCGCGGTCCTGACGCAGGAAGCTCAGCGCGTCGGCCTGCATCAGCCGGTGCTTCGCGCCGGTGAAGCCGTTCAGCGCGAGATTGCCCGAGGCCCAGTCCAGATAGGTGGCCGACAGGTCCACGCTGGTGGTGTCGCGCGCGCCGCCCGCCGCCGCGTACACGCTGGCGGTGGCGGTGTAGGCGAACAGGTTGAGGAAGCGCCTGTTCGCCGCCAGCTCGCGCAGCCGGGCGCGCACGAGGCGGTGGTCGAGGAACAGGCCGGTATCCAGGTAGTCGGTGAGGTTGACCAGGAATTTCAGGCCGCCCTCCTCCACTTCGACGAACTCGCCGCGCTGGTCGAACTGGCCGTACTTGGAGCCGCCCTTGCCGCGCTCGCGGGTCTTGATCGCGATGCGTTCGCGCGGCACCGCAAACACCTCGCCGGCCACGCGGGCGATCTCGCGCAGGCGGAGGCGCGTGGTTTCGGGCGGCACCTCGGCCGGCGCGCGGTATTCCTGCACGTGCAGCCAGGTATCGCCGCCGTCGCGCGCGTAGACGTCGATGGCGGCGGCGTACTCGGGCAGGTCCTGATCGTAGGCGCGCCAGCAATGGATGCCTTCGCGTACGAGGCGCTTGCGCAGGTGCCTGTGGTTTTTCTCCAGCCGGTTCTTCAGCATCTGTGCGCCGGCGGAGAGCGGCTTCGGCTCGCGCGGAGCCTCGTCGCGCGCGCGGATTTCGAAGGTGAGCAGCTGGGTTTCCAGCGCGCCGTTGTACAGCGCGTATTTCTTCTCCGCATGCAGGCCCAGTGCGCGGCCCAGTTCCGCATCGCCCGCCAGCACGGCGGCGCGCCAGCCGGCGAACCGCATGCGCAGGCTCTCGCCCAGCGCGTGGTACAGCGCGGGCATCTGCGCGCGCTCGCCCAGCCGCTCGCCGTACGGCGGATTGGTGATGACCAGGCCGCGTTCCACGCCGGCCGGCGGCTCGGCATGCGCCACGTCGCGCTTCTCCAGCGCGAGGAAGCCGGCCACGCCGGCCTCCTGCGCGTTGCGCTTGGCGGTCTGCACCATGCGCGGGTCGGCGTCGCTGCCGAAGAAGCACGGGCGCAGTTGCGTCAGGCCGGTTTCGGCGCGCTGGCGCGCCTCGTCCAGCAGGCCGCGCCACAGCGCGAGATCGTGCTGCTGCCAGCCGAGGAACCCGTAGTAGTCGCGGCGCCAGCCCGGCGCCACGTCCGCCGCCATCAGCGCGCCCTCGATCAGCAAGGTGCCGGAGCCGCACATCGGGTCGAGCAGGGCGCCGCCCGCCGCGTAGATCTCCGGCCAGCGCGCGCGCAGCAGCATCGCGGCGGCGAGGTTCTCCTTCAGCGGCGCCTCGCCCTGCAGTTCGCGCCAGCCCCGGCGATGCAGGGGGCTGCCGGCGAGATCCAGCGACAGCGTGGCGCGGTCGCGCTTCAGGCGCAGGTTGAGGCGCACGTCCGGCTCCTCGGTGTCCACGCCGGGACGGGTGCCGCCCTGCTGGCGGAACTGGTCGACCACGGCGTCCTTCACCCGCTGGGCGATGAACTGGCTGTGCGTGAGCTTGCTGAGCGCGGTGTGCGCATCCACCGCCAGCGTGGCGTGCGCGGCGAGGTGCTGCGACCAGTCGATGGCCTGCACGCCGGCGTACAGCGCGTCGTCCGTCGCGGCATCGAACTCGGCCAGCGGCAGCAGGATGCGGCTGGCGAGCCGCGACCACAAACATGCGCGGTAGGCGGTTTCCAGCGGCCCCTCGAAATGCACGCCGGCCAGCGCCTCGTGCGCGTCCTGCGCGCCCAGCGCCGCCAGTTCGTCGCGCAGCAGGTATTCCATGCCCTTGGGGCAGGTGGCGAACCAGCGGCTCATGCCAGCGCTCCCAGCAAGGTGTCGAACTGCGCGGCGATCATCTCCATGCTGGCCAGCAGGCGATGGTCGTCGTCCAGCAGCAGCAGCGGCAGGCGGTGGCTGGCGGCAAACGCCTGCACGGCATCCACCGGGCACAGCTCGTCGCGCCAGCCGTGGACCAGCAGCGTGGGCACGCCGGCACGCAGTGCCAGCGCCTGCCCGCTGCCGGGAACCGCCGGCGGGGTGGCGAGCAGGAACAAGGCCGCCACCGGCGCTGCCAGCGAGGCCAGCGCCGAGGCGAACGCCCCCATGCTGGAACCCACCAGCACCGGCGGCGTGGCGCAGGCCGCGATGGCCGTGCGCAGCTGCGCCACGCGCGGGGCCACGGCATGCGCGTAGCCGCCGTCGTCGTGTGCGCGGAAATCCGGGCGCTGCGTGCGCCAGCCCTGCGCCTCGGCGCGGGCGGCCAGGGCGCTGATCTTGGAGGCCTCCGGGCCGGAGCCGGAGCCGTGCGAAAGGATGATGTGGCCGCGCATGGCGGTCTCCGTGGGTGATGGGTGCGCGTGCCGCGGTTGTCCATGATAGCGGGCCGCATGCGAGACTCCGCGCATGCCCATGCTCGCGATCCACGACCAGCCCCTGCCCTACGTGGCGAAACTGCCCGAGCGGCCCGCCGCCGCGGTGACCCTGGCGGTGATCCACTGCACCGAACTGCCCGACCTCGCCGCCGCCCGCGAATACGGCGAAAAAGTGCTGTACGACAGCGGCGCCGGCAACAGCGGCCACTACTACATCGACCGCGACGGGGCGGTATACCGCTATGTGCCCGGCACGCGCACGGCGAACCACGTGCGCGGCTGGAACCCGCAGTCCATCGGCATCGAACTGGTGAACACCGGCCGCTACCCCGACTGGTTCGACTCGCGCCGGCAGACCATGACCGAGCCCTACACCGCGGCGCAGATCGCCGCCCTGCGCGCCCTGCTGGCGCAACTGCGCACCGAATTCCCCAACCTGCACGAGATCGCCGGCCACGAGGACCTGGACACCGCCCGCGTGCCGGCCAGCGACGATCCCGGCAGGACCGTGGCGCGCAAGCTCGACCCGGGCCCGCTGTTCCCGTGGGACCAGGTGCTGGCAGGCAGCGGGCTGCAACGGATCGCGGCAGCTTCCACGGCGGCCGACGGCAAGTAAAAAGGCCGCGTTCGGAACCCCGCAAGTCCGCCCCGGCTCCGGGCAGGGAATCGCGCACCGCTATAATCGGCGCTTTCGTCCCGCAGGAACCGGTCACCGCATGCGCGAAGCACACGTCAAAGAACTGGTCGAACTGCTGCAGCTCGAGCGGCTGGAGGACAATCTGTTCCGCGGGCAGAGCCGCGACATCGGCACCCGCTTCGTGTTCGGCGGCCAGGTGCTGGGGCAGGCGCTGTCGGCGGCGCAGCAGACCGTCGACCCTTCGCGCGAGGCGCACTCGCTGCATGCTTACTTCCTGCGCGCCGGCGACATCGACGCGCCGATCGTCTACAGCGTGGAGCGCGCCCGCGACGGCGGCTCGTTCTCCTCGCGCCGGGTGCTGGCGATCCAGCACGGCCAGCCCATCCTCAACGGGTCGGTTTCCTTCCAGGTGCCGGAAAAGGGCTTCGAGCACCAGGTGGCGATGCCCGAGGTTCCCGCGCCGGAAGATGTGGAACCGATGCGCCCGCTGCCGCCCGACGAACTGGCCAAACTGCCGGTGAAGCTGCAGCGCTGGCTGGGCATCGACGGTCCGTTCGAGTTCCGCCTGGTGTGGCCGCGCGACGAGATGCACCCGGTGAAGCGCCCGCCGATCCAGCACATCTGGTTCCGCCTCGCCGCGCCGATCGGCGATTCGCCGGTGCTGCATCGCGCCCTGCTGGCCTACGCCTCCGACTTCCACCTGATCGGCACCGCCACGCTGCCGCACGGCATCTCCTACCTCACGCACAACGTGCAGATGGCCAGCCTCGACCACGCGCTGTGGTTCCACCGCCCGTTCCGGGTGGACGAGTGGCTGCTGTACTCCTTCGACAGCCCCACCGCCCAGGGCGGCCGCGGCCTCGCACGCGGGCAGATCTTCAGCCGCGACGGCCGGCTGGTGGCCTCCACCGCGCAGGAAGGCCTGATCCGCCTGCGCGGGGGCTGAGTAAAATCACGCCATGCGCCAGATCTATACCTCGCCCCGCCCCGAAAACATCGACCGCGTGGTCTCCCTGATGTCCGAACACGGCATCGAGGCGTCCGTGGAAAACCGCTCCAACTGGCGCAAGCCCGGCCACCGCCGCTTCAGCTACCGCGACCCGATCGACGACCGCAGCAGTTGGGAACAGGTGTGGATCGCCCGCGCCGACGACTATCCGCGCGCCCGCGCGCTGCTGCGCGAGCTGGGCATCGAGCCGGTGGTGCGTTTCGGGCAGGACCTGGCCGAATCGCGCAATCCCACGCCGCAGGCACGCCGCCGGTATACCGTGGCGCGGGTGCGCCGCATCGTGCTGCTGGCGATCCTGGGCATCGTGGCGATGATGACGCTGCGCTACCTGCACATCTTCTGAGACCCGCCCCGGGCAAAAACCGCCACCGGGCCGCGCGGAATCCGGCGGCCATGGCCTGCGGGCGGCCCGCCGCAAGGGCTCGTGCCCGCCAGATGCGCGCACCCCGACTCCGGCCTAGAATCGGGCCATGCGCTCCGAACACGTCCGCCTGTTCCAGACCCTGCCGCACGCCTGCGGCTACTACGCCGAGCGCACGGCGCAGAACCTGGTGATCGACCCGGCTGCGCCGCAACTGGACCGGCTGTACGGGCCGGCGCTGGAGCGCGGCTTCCGGCGCGCCGGCGGCCACCTGTACTTTCCGCACTGCCCGGAGTGCAACGCCTGCACGCCGTGCCGCATCGACGTGGCGCAGTTCCAGCCCGACCGTTCGCAACGGCGCTGCCTGAAGCGCAATGCCGACATCACGGTCACCGAATGCCGGGCCGGCTACAACGCCGAGCGCCACGCGCTGTACGAGACCTACCTGCGCCAGCGCCACCCCGGCGGCGGCATGGACGAGGCGGACGCCAGCGACTTCCGCCGCTTCCTCACCGCGCCGTGGAGCCCCACGGTGTTCCTGGAGTTCCGGCTCGGCCGGCGCCTGCTGGGCGTGGCGGTGACCGACGTCTGCCGCACCAGCCTGTCGGCGGTCTACACCTTCTTCGACCCCGCCGAAAGCGCGCGCGGCCTGGGCACCTACGCGATCCTGCAGCAGGTGGCGATGGCCACGCGACGCAAGCTGCCCTGGGTGTACCTGGGTTTCTGGATCGAAGGCCACCCGAAGATGGACTACAAGCGCCGCTTCCGGCCGCTGCAGCTGCGCACGGCCGAGGGCTGGCAGCCGATGCCCTGAGGCGGCCCCGCCGCCTCAGCCCGCGCCGGCTCCCGGCGGATAGGGAAACAGCTTCACCAGCGGCACCGAGATGCCGTCGTCGCCGACCACGCGGCAATGCGTGCGGTCGAGCTGGCGCGGATCGTCCACGCCGCAACTGTGGGCGATGATGCCCACTTCGTGCATCACGTTGCGCGCGTAGTTCGCCACCTTCTCGGTCTTGTCGCTGACCACCAGGCCGCGCTGCAGCCTGGGGTCCTGCGTGGTGATGCCGGTGGGACAGGTGTTGCGGTTGCACTGCAGCGACTGGATGCAGCCCAGCGCCAGCATGAAGCCACGGGCGGAGTTGACGAAGTCCGCCCCCGTCGACAGCGCCCGCGCCACGTCGTAGGCGGTGATGCACTTGCCCGAGCAGATCACCTTGACGCGTTCGCGCAAGCCCTTCACGACCAGCGTGTCGACCAGCGCGGGCAGCGCCTCGTGCAGCGGCAGGCCCACGCCTTCCATCAGCGTCTGCGGCGCGGCGCCGGTGCCGCCTTCGGAACCGTCCACGACGATGAAGTCCGGCGCGCTCTCGATGCCGCGCCGGTGCACCTCGTCGCACAGCTCCGCGATCATGTCCATGTCGCCGAACACCGCCTTGAAGCCGGTGGGTTTGCCGGTGAGCTCGCGGATGTGGTGGATCGCGTCCAGCAGCTGCGGCACGTTGGCGATGTCCAGGTGCCGGTTCGGGCTCTGCGAATCCTGCCCCACCGGAATGCCGCGGATCTCGGCGATCTCCGGGGTCACCTTCGCCGCCGGCAACAGGCCGCCCATGCCGGGCTTGGCGCCCTGGCTCAGCTTGATGCTGACCATCTTCACCTGCGGGTGCGCGCAGACCGCCGCGAGCTTGCCGTCGTCGAGCCTGCCGTCGCTGGTGCGCACGCCGTACTTCGCGGTACCGATCTCGAACACGATGTCGCAACCGCCTTCGAGGTGGTATGGCGCGAGGCCGCCTTCGCCGGTGTCCATCCAGATGCCGGCCTTCGCCGCGCCGTGCGACAGCGCGCGCACCGCGGGCGCGCCCAGCGCGCCGAAACTCATCGCGGAGATGTTGAAGAACGCGGCGTGGTCGTACGGTTCGCGCGCGTAGGGGCCGATGCGCACCGGCTTCGGCTTCACGTGGTGGTCGCCCAGCGCCGGGAAGGCCGCGTTGACGAAGAACGGCACGCCTTCGGCGCGCAGGTCGCGGGTGGAGCCGAACGCATTCGTGTTCTCCGCGTTCTTCGCCGCGCGGTATATCCACACGCGCTGGGCGCGGTTGAACGGCAGCTCCTCGCGGTCGCTGGAATACAGGTACTGGCGGAAGAACTCGCCCAGGCGCAGGAAGCCGTAGCGGAAGTGGCCGATCACCGGGAAATTGCGCAGCACCGCGTTCGCGGTCTGGTTGCGGTCCAGCACCCACACCGACGCGGCCACCACCACGGCCATTACCAGCAGCAGCACGAACAGCGCCGCGAAGGTTTCCACCAGCACCACCAGCCAGCGCGCGAATCCCGTCGATTGCATGTGCCGCTCCCGTGCGTTGCAGGAAATACCGATCGCGCCGAGCGTAACTCGCGCAGCGGGCGAAGTCGAAGCGCCGCGCCCGGCATGCCCTTCGACCTTGCGCCTGCGGCGCGACACCGGGGCGAACGGTGTCGCGATCGGCGCATCGGCCGCGCGGCCGGTCTAGAGCTCCACGCGCAACTGTGCCGCCGCGCGCACGGCCTTGGCCCTCGCCGCCTCGATGCTGGCGTCGCGCGCCAGCGTCACCGCCATGCGGCGGCGGCCCTTCACCTCGGGCTTGCCGAACAGGCGCAGCTGCGTGTCGGGCTCCGCCAGCGCGGCCGCCACGCCGTGGTAGCGCGGCGCGCGGCCCTCCCCCTCCACCAGCACCGCGCACGAGGCCGAGGGACCGAACTGGCGGATCGCGGGAATCGGCAGGCCCAGGATCGCCCGCGCGTGCAGCGCGAATTCCGACAGGTCCTGCGATATCTGGGTGACCAGGCCGGTGTCGTGCGGGCGCGGGCTGACTTCGGAGAAGATCACCGTGTCGCCCTTGACGAAGAACTCCATGCCGAACACGCCCCAGCCGCCCAGCGCATCCGCCACGGCCGCGGCCTGGCGCTGCGCCTCGGCCAGCGCCTGGTCGCCCATCGGCTGCGGCTGCCACGACTCGCGGTAGTCGCCGTCCTCCTGGCGATGGCCGATGGGCGCGCAGAAGCTGGTGCCGTTCTTGTGGCGCACGGTGAGCAGGGTGATCTCGTAGTCGAAATCGACGAAGCCTTCCACGATCACCCGCCCCTGACCGGCGCGACCGCCGGACTGCGCGTAGTCCCAGGCATGCTGCAGCCCGGCTTCGTCGCGCACGACGCTCTGGCCCTTGCCCGAGGAACTCATCACCGGCTTGATCACGAACGGGTAGCCGATGTCGGCCACGGCGCGGCGGTAGTCGGCCTCGTTGTCGCAGAAGCGGTACGGCGAGGTGGGCAGTTCCAGTTCCTGCGCGGCCAGCCGGCGGATGCCCTCGCGATCCATCGTCAGCCACGCGGCGCGCGCGGTGGGGATCACGTGCAGGCCTTCGCGTTCCATCTCCACCAGGGTGGGCGTGTGGATCGCCTCGATCTCCGGCACCACCAGGTCGGGATGCTCGGCCTCGATCACGCGGCGCAGCGCGGCGCCGTCCAGCATGTCGATCACGTGGCTGCGGTGCGCCACCTGCATCGCCGGCGCGTCGGCGTAACGGTCCACCGCGATCACTTCCACCGCATAGCGCTGCAGCTCGATCGCCACCTCCTTGCCGAGCTCGCCGGAGCCCAGCAGCAGCACGCGCACGGCATGGTCGGAATGGGGTGTGCCGAAGGGTTTCACGGGCGGGCTCCGTCATTGGGCGGGAGCGCATTGTAGGCGGATCGCGACCGCTTCCGCGGCGTCGCATGATTTTGCTGCGCCGCGCATTGACCCTGCCCCACATCCCCCTTCCACTGCGGATTCCCGTCTCGCAGACCCACTTCATGGGTCGTCCGATCGCCTGGTTCCGGCTGGCGCTTTGCCTGGTCTGCATGTTCGCCATCCCGGTGCAGGCCCGGGATGCGGTCGCCGCTCCCGCCGACGCGGAAGACACCTGGATGAGCGTGCTGCTGGGCGGCCGCAAGATCGGCAGCCTGCACGTCGAACGCCAGCGCGACGGCCGCACGGTGACCACCATCCAGACGTTGACGATCCTGCTCACCCGCAACGGCAAGAGCATCCCGCTGGCGAACACCATCCGCAGCGTGGAAACCCCCGACGGCCGGCCGCTGGGCTTCGGCGCACGCACCACGATGTCGACGATGGACAGCGTGGTCGAGGGGCTGCGCCTGCCCGATGGCCGCTTCGAGGTCGACCTCGTCGTGGGCGGCGCCACGCAACGGGAAACCATCGACTGGCCATCCGATGCCTTGCTTGCCGAAGGCCAGCGCCTGGCCATGCAGGCCGCGCAGGCGCGACCGGGATCGCATTATCTGCTGCCGGCGTTCGACCCGGCCAGCCGCCAGGTGATCGATGCCCAGGTGGACGTGCTGGGCGAGGAGCTGGTGTCCTTGCCGGACGGCCCCGAACGGCTGAGCCACCAGCGCCAGCGGCTGCACCAGGCCCGCGGCGACCAGGTGATGGACCTGTGGCTGGACCGGGAGGGCCGGGTGCGCAAGGGGCTGGTGGCCATGCTGGGCAGCTCCATGGAGATGGTGGCCTGCAGCCGGGCCTGCGCCGAGGCGCCGGCGCAGAGCGTGGACATGTTCCGCGCGGCGATGGTGGCGTCGCCGCGGCCGCTGACGCCCAACCTGCGCAACAACTCGTTGCGTTACCGCGTGCACGTCGAAGGCGATGCGGCGCAGCCGCTCATCGATACCGACGAGCAGCGCATCACCCCGCTGGGCCACGGCGACTGGCAGATCGACACCGGCGGCCCGCATGCGCACGGGCAACCGCCACCGCAACCCGGCGACCTGGCGGCGAATGCGTGGCTGCAGTCCGATGCGCCGCTGATCCGGGAACTCACGGCGAACGCGATCGGCAAGGCCGCCACTCCGCACCAGAAAATGCGCCGGCTGTACAACTTCGTCGGCAGCTACATCACCCAGCACGGCCTGGACGTGGGTTACGCCTCCGCGCTGGAAGTGGCGAACACCCGCCAGGGCGACTGCACCGAATTCGCGGTGCTGCTGGCAGCCATGGCGCGCGCCGCGGGCGTGCCGGCACGCGTGGTGACGGGGATGGTCTATGCCGACCGCTACGGCAAGGCGTCCCGCGTGTTCCTGCCGCATGCATGGGTGCAGGCATGGGTGGGCAACCGCTGGCAGAGCTACGACGCCGCCCTGCGCCAGTTCGACAGCACCCACGTCGCGCTGGACAGCGGCGACGGCGATCCCTGGCACTTCTATGGAGTGACCGACCTCTTTGGCCGCCTGCGCATCGACAGCATCAAAGCCGCGCCGGAGATCTTCGATGCTCCCATCGACAACGCGCCGGCGCCCGCACCGTCCACCGGCATTTCAGGAAACGGCGCGGGTCCGGGTGGCGACGGCGGCTGATGCCCAGCCGTACCGGGCACGCTGGCTCAACGCGAGCGGGAAGCCGCCATGCCCAGCTCCGGCAACCTGAGCTCGCGTCGCGTGCCGTGGTCGTCCACCAGGTACACATGTCCGTCGCGGCGGGCCATCGCGGCGATGCCGCCGGCGGCGGCGGGCCCCAGCCGCTGCAGCGGGCGGCCATCGGCAGCGTCATACACGGTCAACTGGTCGGTATCGGCGTCGGCGACCAGCAACCAGTCGTGGCCGGCATCCTGCCAGCGCATCAGTTGTCCGGAACCCGACGGCGGATGCGCCAGGCCGAAACCGCCGGACACGATCGCCACCAGGGCCGCCCACAGGATCAGGGCCGCCAGCCAAGGACGGTGAGGCGTGGTTGCAAGCGCGGGCATGCGCCCATGCTCGTACCGCGGCATGACAGCCGCATGACGCCGCGATCAGCGGCCATCCCCGCGCGGATGCAGCGCCAGCCCCAGCGCAATCCAACCCGCCACGAACGCCACGCCGCCGAACGGCGTCACGATGCCTACCCAGCGCGGCGCGCCCAGGGCCAGGGCGTACAGGCTGCCGGCGAACAGCACGATGCCCAGGGCGAACGCCGCGGTCGCGCAGCGACCGGCGCGCCCGCTGCCGAGGCCTGTCGCGGCGACCAGCGCCAGCGCATGCCAGGCGTGGTACTCCACTGCGGTGTGCCACAGTTCGCGATGGGCCGGGTCCAGCGTGCCGCGCAAGGCGTGTGCGCCGAACGCGCCCAGCAGCACCGCGCTGGCGCCGGCGAGGCCGGCGAGCAGGCCGGCGCCGCGTCGGCGTACGGGAGGATGGACAGTTTGTCGCAGCATGGCCGGGCTCCGGGACGCGCACGATCGCTCAGCGCGGGCGCTGGCGTATGCTTGGACGCTTGCAATCCACGGATTCTCGCATGAAGCACCTGCGTCTCCTGCGCTGCGCCCTGCTCCTGTTGCCGCTGGCCGGCGCATTGCTGCTCGGCGCCTGCCATCGCGACGCGCTGCCGTTCCGGCTCACCAACGTCAGCGGGCACATGCCGGACCTCGACTTCCGGCTCACCGACGACAACGGCAAGCCGGTGACCGGCGCCGACTACCGCGGCAAGGTGGTGCTGCTGTACTTCGGCTACACGCACTGCCCGGACGTGTGCCCGCTGACCCTGGCCCAGTTGCACGTGGTGATGCAGCGGCTGGGCAAGCAGGCCGACGACGCGCGCATCCTGTTCGTCAGCGTCGACCCCGCGCGCGACACGCCGGAGGTGATGCACGCCTACGTCAACGCGTTCGACAAGCGCGCGGTCGGCCTCACCGGCAGCCCGCGCGCGATCGAGGCGCTGAGCAAGCGCTACCGCTCCGCCTTCACGCGCGAGCCGTCGACGAAGGACGGCAACTACGAGGTCACCCACAGTTCGGCGATCTACGTGTTCGACCGCGACGGCCACGCCCGCGTGCTCTCCACCCCCGGCACCCCCCAGGAGGATCTGGTGCACGACCTGTATCTGCTGCTCAACACCGGAGCCCCCGCATGAACCGTATCGCCCTGTCCCTGCTGCTTGGCCTGCTCGCCGCCGTACCGGCGCATGCCGCCGCCCCCGCGCAGGTCAGCGCCAGCCACGCCTGGATCCGCGTGCTGCCCGGCAGCCTGCCCGCCGGCGCCTACGTCGTGCTGCGCAACGACGGCGATCGGCCGGTCTCGCTGACCGGCGCGAGCAGCCCCGCCTACGGCGAGGCGATGCTGCACGAAAGCTCCAACGCGGGCGGGATGAGTCGCATGGCCATGATCCATGCGCTGACCATTCCGGCCCACGGCACGCAGACGCTGCAGCCCGGCGGCTATCACCTGATGCTGATGGACGCGAAACACCCGGTGCAGCCGGGCGACACGGTGAAGGTGGTGCTGGAGTTCGCCGACGGCAGCACGCTGCCGGTGGATTTCGCGGCGCGGCCCGCGAGCGCGCTGGGCGAAAAGGACTGACTCAGCCACGCCCGCCCGCCACCGCGGGAGGGCGCGCCGGCCACGTCTTGCGCGGCAGACGCCCCCTGCGCGACAGCCGCAGCCACTGCTGCAGCGCCAGCAGGCCGCCCACCGATTCCAGCAACGCCGCCGGCACCCAGGTGATCACGCCGCCTATCATCTGGCCGGTGAGCACGTTGAACGTGAACGCGCGACCGCAGATCTCGAAGATCGGGTAGAGGTCGGTGCGCGAGAAGGTGACGATGGCGCCGGCCAGGATCTGCGGCGCCATCGTGATGCCGGGCGACAGCACGCGCATGCCCGCGCCCATGCGCCCCGGAGGATGCGGGCGGTGGTCGAGGATCAGCGACCAGTAGACGAAGCCGCTGAGCAGCATCGTCCAGTTCATGAAGCGGTACACGCGCCAGTCCAGCATCGCCAGCGTCTGCATCGACGGCAGCAGCCAGACCAGCACGAAGAACACGAACAGCACCGACGCCACCAGCGGCTGGAACAGCACGCCGCCGACCACGCGCCACGGCCACGAGCGGCGCAGCGGCCTCAACCAGCGCAGGCGCCAGCGCCGCGGCAGGCCCGCGCGCAGCACGCTGGCGGGATACGAGGCGCAGATCAGCAGCGGCGTGAGGTGGTGCAGCAGCAACTGCTGCAGCCGGTGCACGAAGAACTCGTGCTCCGCGTAGAAATCCAGGTAGGTCTGCAGGCTGAGCCAGATGATCGTCATGCCGGCCCAGAACGCGATGCGCCGGCCGCGGCTCACGCCAAGGCGCCGGCTGCCGCGCCAGTACAGCACGCCGACCAGGAAGAAGCTCGCGAGGAACACCCACGAGAACTCCCACGGCACGATCCATTTCAGCAGTGTTGCCATCAATCAGCCCGACGCACCCGCATGGCCTGCCAGCATAGCGCCGGCCCGGCGCGGCCGTCGCGGCGGATCGTCGCCCTCACGGCCGCCGCCGGTTGCGCCGCGAACGGCGCCAGCCGTACAGCAGGCCCAGCAACGCCACCAGCGCCGGCACCACCACGATGTTGATCACCTTCAGGCGCAGGCCGAGCGCGTCGATCTCGGCGTTGAGCTGGTGCTGCACGTCGCGCAGCTCCTTGTTGATCGCGAGCTGGCGCTGGCGGAACTGCTCGATCTCGCGCCGCTGCTCGGTGCCGATGCTGGCCCCGTGGCCGCCGCCCTTGCCCGGCTGCAGCTCGTCCAGCCGCTGCCGGGTCTCGGCCAGCTCGCGCTCCAGCTCCTGCTCCTTCTGCAGGAACTTCTGGTCGGCCACGTTGCGCAAGGCCTCCACCCGGGTGAACGGCCGCTGCGAGGTCGAGCGGCCGCGGATCGACAGCAGCGCCGAGGAACCGCTGAGGTTGTCCACCAGGTTGCCCACGAAATCGCCGTTGTTCGCGAACGGCCGCAGCATGGTCTGGCCCAGGATGGTCTGCGACTCCACCCACAGGCGGTCGCTGAGCAGGTCGGTGTCGGCCACCAGGATCACCTCGTCGCCGGGTGCGGACTGCGCGAGGTGGCCGGGCTGCCCTGCCCGCCCGGGGAACGCGCTGGCGAAGCTGCCGCGCAGGCGCGCGGCGAACACGTAGCGCGTATCGGTGGGCGTGTAGCCCTGCAGCAGCAGGGAAGGATTGTCGCTGGCCTGCAGCACCTGCTGCACCGGCACCAGCTCGGCGTCGGGGCTGCTCTGCAGCAGCGGGATCAGCCGGGCGTTCGCGTTCGCGGCAAGGTCGAAATGGCCGGCGGTGGAGAGGTCGATGCGCTGCAGGCTCGCGGTGACGACGTCGTTGTGGTTCAGCGACTGGGCATCCAGCCCCAGCATCGCCGGGTGGCTGACGTTCGCGCCGTTCAGCTCGACGGCGAGCGCATGCGAGCGGTCCAGCACCACCTGGTGCGGGTCGTAGCGCACACCCCAGGCCGCGAACAGCCGCGACAGGTCGGAGCTGCGGTCGGGCAAGCCGCCGGTGGCAAGCGTGTCCGGGCTGTCGTCCATTTCCGCGTCCGGGTCCACGAACACCACCAGGTGGCCGCCGCGCAGCACGTACTGGTCGATCGCATACTGCGCATCTTCCGGCAACGCCTTGGGATGGATCAGCAGCAGCACGTGGATGTCCGCCGCGACCTGTTTCAGGTCGCCCGCGTTCATCGTCGTCACGTCGAACAACTGCGACAGCTGCTGCATCACCACCCAGGGCTGCTGGCCCAGCACCGGATTGCCCTCCACCGGCAGCGAGCTGATCACGCCGATGCGCGGCTTGCTGGACTGGTTGAGCTCGAACAGCAGCTTGGTGATGTCGTATTCCAGGAACGACTCCCGCGACAAATCGAAATACGGGATTGCCAGCAGGCGCTCGGGCGCCGCGCCCTCGATCGTCTCGCCGTCGGCGCCCGCCGGCAGCGCGCCGCCGGCGAGGCCGAAGAACACGCGCTCGCCGTTGCTGCCGCCGGTGGCCGGGGTGAGGCCGGCGCCCTCGGCGCTGGCCTCGTCGTCGGAATACGGCACCGGGTCGATCACCTGCAACTGCACGCGACCGTGCGAGCGGGCGGCGATCTCCCGCAACATGTCGCGCACGCGCTGTTCGTAGCTGCGCAGCTTCGGCAGGTCGCGGGTGGCGTGCTCGGAGAAATACAGCGTGAGCCGCAACGGCCGGCGCAGGTGGTCGACGATCTGCACGGTGCCGGGCGAGAGCGTGTACAGCTTGTCGGCCGTGAGGTCGATGCGCCGCGTGCGCAGCCAGTGGCCGCTGGACACGATCAGCGAAACGAACACCACGGTCAGCAGGGCCAGCGCGACATAGATCGCGGTGCGGCGGCCGATCCGCAGCGGGCGGGTGAAGGCGGCGGGCAGGCGCGGACGCATCATCTCAGCGCACCCGCTTCAGCTCTAGCAGCAGCACGCCGGCGATCAGCCAGCCCAGCGTGCTCAGCACGAAATACGCGAGGTCGCGCAGGTCCAGCACGCCGCGCGCGATCGCCTCGAAATGGCGCAGCATGCTGAGGTAGCCCATCGCGTTGACCAGCCGGCGCGGCAGCGCGCCGGAGAAGAAGTCCAGCACCTGCGGCTGGCCGGCCAGGATCAGCAGCACGCACACCGTGGCGGTGAGCACGAAGGCCACCACCTGGCTGCGGGTGAGCGCGGACATGCAGGCGCCGATCGCCACGAAGCTGCCGGCCATCAGCCAGCTGCCGAGGTAGCCCGCGAAGATCACGCCGTTGTCGGGCGCGCCCAGGTAGTTCACGGTGAGCCAGATCGGGAACGTGAGCGCCAGCGCCAGGCCGATGAACAGCCACGCCGCGAGGAACTTGCCCAGCATCGCCTGCCACAGCGTCAACGGCAGGGTCAGCAGCAGTTCCAGCGTGCCGCCCTTGGCCTCCTCCGCCCACATGCGCATGGTCACCGCGGGCACCAGGATCAGGTACAGCCAGGGATGCATCACGAAGAACGGCTGCAGGTCGGCCTGGCCGCGCTCGTAGAAGTCGCCGGTGTAGAACGTGAGGATGCCCGCCAGCACCAGGAAGATGACCAGGAACACGTAGGCCATCGGCGTCACGAAGAAGCTGCGCAGCTCGCGCCGCATCACGGCCGTCACCGGACTCATGCCGGGGTCCCTTGCTGCGCGGTGGTGATGTGCCGGAACACCTCGTCCAGCCGCCCGCGTTCGAGCTGGATCTCCGAAACCTCCAGGCCCTGCTCGCGCAGCAACTGCTCCACCGGCTCCAGGATGCGCGCGCCGGGCTTGGGAAACACGGTGATGCGCCCGTCCAGCGGGTCCACCTCGATCGCGGCCACCTGCGGCAGCCGCCCCAGCATCTCCTGCGACACGCCGCTGCCCGGCGCGCTGAACGACACCGCGCCGTGATAGCGCGAGCGCGCCTCCAGTTCGGCGGGCGTGGCGTCGGCCAGCAGCCGGCCGCGGGCGATGATCACCACGCGGTTGCACAGCGCGTGCACTTCCTCCAGCAGGTGGGTGGAGATCAGGATCGTGCGCTCGCGCGCCATCGCGTCGATCAGCTGGCGCACCGCGTGCTTCTGGTTCGGGTCGAGGCCGTCGGTGGGTTCGTCCAGCATCAGCACCGGCGGGTCGTGCAGGATCGCCTGGGCCAGCCCCACGCGCCGGCGCAGGCCCTTGGACAAGGTCTCGATCGAGGCCTCCAGCACGTCCTCCAGCTGCAGCCAGCCCACCACCTCGTCGAAACGGCGCCGTCCGGTCTCGGCCGCGAGCTTGCGCATGCGCGCGATGAACACCAGGAACTCGCGCACCGTCATCTCGCCGTAGCTGGGCGCGCCCTCGGGCAGGTAGCCCAGCGCGCGCCGGGCGGCCAGCGGTTCACGCTGCACGTCGTGCCCGCAGACCCGCGCGGTGCCGGAGGTGGGGGCGAGGAAGCCGCCTATCATGCGCATCGCGGTGGACTTGCCCGCACCGTTGGGGCCGAGCATGCCCAGCACCTGCCCCGGCTCGGCGCGGATGCTCAGCGCATCCACCGCGGTGAGGTGGCCGTAGCGGCGGGTGAGTCGTTCAGTCTCGATCATGGACAGGCGGGCGACGAAATCCACTGCAATGTACCGCATGCATGCGGGAAGGTTCACCGCACGGCACCGCACAAGAAGAAAGGCCCTTCCGGGGAAGGGCCTTTCGATGGAACGACGGGCGGAACTCAGGGGCTGGCGGCGGGCGCCGGAGCCGTGCCGGCCGGCGCCGGCGCACTGCCGGACTCGGCCGGGCCTTCCACTTCCAGCGTCGGCTGCTTGATGCCGGCAGCCTGCTCCGGCGTCTGGTCCGGGGCATTGCCCAGCGGGAGGTACACGTCGAATTCGGCGTAGCTGGTGATGTTGCCCTGCGCATCCTTCACTTCGGGCTTGGCGAGGATGTCGTAGCTGCGGTTCACCACGTCGTCGAACTTGTAGCCGTGGGTCAGCGCATAGGCCTTCAGCATGTCGCGGGTCTGCGGCACGCCGGCGGCGGTGCCGTTCCACACGCCTTCCAGCGCGGCGCCGCCGAACGCCAGGGTGGCGCGCACGTTGCCGTCGACGACGAGGCGGCCCAGATTGTCGTGGTCGCCCGGCTTCAGCGTTTCCGCGGTGGCGGGCGCCTCGGCGGTGCCCGCTTCGGCCGGCGCGTTGGCGTCCAGCGCGGGCGGCGTCGGTGCGGTGAGCTGCTGGGTCTGGCCGTTGACGTTCAGTGCGCTGGAATCGATCGGCATCGCCACGTCGAACGTGTAGGTGGTGTCGCCGTAGTTGGTGGTGAACAGGATGCGCGGGCCGGTGACGTTCACGCCCAGCTTCTTCGCCGTGGCCTGGATCTGCGCCACCGCCTTGTTCACGGTGTCGGCCAGGCCCTCGATGCCGTCCTTGCGCTGGATCGACGCCGGCACCAGCAGCACCGGGGTCTGTTCGGTCTGGCGGATGTAGGGGATCAGGTCCTTGTAGTCCACGTTCGGCACGGAGGCCAGCACGTTCTGCAGGTTGTTCAGGCCGTACTCGATGAACGAGTCGGGATCGCCGTGGATGTACAGGTTCGCGAAGCGGTTCACCAGGTTCCAGCCGTACTTCACGTCATACGCCCAGGTGACGTTGGTGAGCTGGTTGCGGCTGCCCTGGCGCTCCAGGTCGAAGGTGAAGGTCTTGTTGTAGCCCTTCCAGCCGTTTTCCACGTCCCACACGATCTTCGCGGACTTGGCGGTGCTGTCGACCTTGTTGAAGTCCGGCGTGGCGCTGTCGATGGTCAGCGAACCGGTGCCCACCTTGGGGTCGCTGCTGGTCCAGGCCACCTCGGCGCCGGGGCCGTAGGTCTTGCCGGAGTAGGTGTACTTGATCTGGCGATCGTTGGAAGTGAGCACCGAATACTCGGGGAAGCGCCGGAAGTTGCTCAGCACGTCGTAGACCTGGCGCATGTCCTTGCCAACCGCCAGGGAGCGCTCGATGTGGCCGCTGCCGGGCATGACCACCGCGGCGAGGATACCAAGGCCGACGACGATGGCGCACGCCGCCAAGAATTCAAGAACACGAACACGCATCATTCCAAGGTCTCCGAACGTCTGAACGCGGTATCCAGGTGTTGCCCCAGCCGTCGCGCGAGCCTGGACGTCGGCTCGATCGCGGGGGGACGACCGGGGGTCGGCAAACGCCGAAGGACTGGATGGTACTTGCTCATGCGCCGGAACGCCACGGGTTCCGGCGCCCCGTTTGGACGGCCGCAAGGCCTTGTCTTGTCAGGCTTGTCGGCACCTGCCCGGCATTGCGCCGCAGCATCCGCCGGCGCATGGAATCGCCGCCGGGCGGCCTCAGACGATGCCCAGTTCCAGCGCCTTCAGCACCGCCCGGGTGCGGTCGCGCACCCCCAGCTTGGAGAGGATGTTGGAAACGTGGTTCTTCACCGTGCCCTCGGCCACCTTCAGGGAGTTCGCGATCTCCTTGTTGGAGTAGCCGCCGGAAAGCAGGCGCAGGATCTCGGTCTCGCGCTCGGTGAGCGGGTCGGGCTGCTCCAGGCTGGTGAACTGGTTCTGCATGCGGCCCACGCCGGCCAGCAGGCGCTGGGTGACCATCGGCGCCACCAGCGAGCCGCCCGCGGCCACGGTGCGCACGGCCTCGACCAGTTGTTCCAGCGACACGTCCTTCAGCAGATAACCACGCGCGCCGGCCTTCAGGCCCTGCAGCACCAGCTGGTCGTCGTCGAAGGTGGTGAGGATGATGGTGGGCGGCAGCTCGTTGCGGGCGGCCAGCGCCTGCAGCACCTCCAACCCGCTCATGTTCGGCATGCGCAGGTCCAGCAGCACCACGTCGGGCTTGACGCGCGGGATCTCCTGCACCGCCTGGGCGCCGTCGGCGCACTCGGCCACCACGCGGATGTCCTGGGCCAGATCGAGCAGCGAACGTACGCCCTGGCGCACCAGGTTCTGGTCGTCGACGAGACAGACTGAAATCATCGTGGATCCTCGAAACGGTCGTCGTTCCAGCGCAGCGGCGATCGGACCGGCGCATTCTGGCACGCTGAAACCGCGCAACGCGAACCCCGGCCGGGGGTCAGGTCGGTACTGTGCATCAGGGCACACTCAACGCCGGCGGAGCGATGCGCGAAGGCGCATGCGCCAGCTCCGGCTGCTCGCCCAGCGGCAGCCGCACGGTCAGCGCGAAACCCTCGCCCGGCGCGGTTTCCAGCGTCATGCTGCCGCCGAACTCGGCCAGCCGTTCGCGCATGCCGGACAAGCCGTTGCCCGCCTCCGGCTGCGTGGCGCCGCGGCCGTCGTCGCGCGCGTGCAGCCCCAGCAGGCTGGGGCCGGCATAGGCGAAGGTCAGCCACAGGTTGCGCGCGCCGGCGTGCCGCGCGGTGTTGGTGATGATCTCCTGCGCGCAGCGCAGCAACACCTGTGCGCGGCGCGGGTCCTCCATGCTGAAGCGCGGCGGCATCGCCACGTGCACCTTCAGCCCCGGCACGCCCTCGGTGAGGCCCTGCAACGCCTGGGTCAGGTCGATCGCGTCGTCCTGGCGCAGCTCGCTCACCGCCTCGCGCACGTCGGCCAGCAGGTGCTTGGCGGTGGTCTGGGCCTTGCGCACGTGCGTGCCGGCGTCCTCGTTGCAGACGTGGCTGGCCACTTCGAGGTTGAGGCTGAGCGCGGTGAGGTGGTGGCCGATCAGGTCGTGCAGCTCGCGCGCGATGCGCATGCGCTCGGCCAGGCGGCTGGATTCGGCCAGCAGCGCGCGGGTGGCGCGCAGTTCGGAATTGAGCCGGCGCAGCGCCTCGCGCTCCTCGGTCTGGTGGCTGGCCACCACCGAGGCGATGAACGCGAGCGCGCAGATGCCCAGGTAGATGATGGTCTGCAGGAACGCCAGCGCCAGCGTCGGGTATTCGGGAAAACGAGTGAACACCGCCACCAGGCAGATGTTCTGCACCACGATGCACAGCACGCCCAGCCAGAACGGCAGCAGCCACGGCAACACCATCGCCATCACCGCCAGGAACATCGCGGTGAGGCCGCTGTGGCTGTACCAGCCCACCGCCAGCGCCGCCAGCGTCATCACCATCAGGCCCAGCAGGCGCAGCCCCAGATGGCGCCGCGAACCGAGGTCGTAGGTCACCGCCCAATACAGCACGCCGAACACCAGGTAGCACAGCGACCACAGCAGCAGCGCGAAATTCGGCCGGTTCAGCAGCACCAGCCGGTTCGTCGCCCACTCGGTGAGCAGCGGCGTGCCCACGCAGAGATAGGTGAACAGTCCGGCATAGCGCAGCAACCGGATATGGCTGAAATTGACCTGGGGCATGCCGCCCATGATTGGACACCTGCCGACCCTGCGCAATGCGCGGGAAGTCATCCCTGCCGAAAGGCACGGCCCCGGGTTTTACGCAGCCTTTACATGTGGCGGCGCGAGGTGTGCAGGTGCCGGGTGCATGCCATAATGCGTCTCTGCCGTCAGGCCATGCCGGCCCGGCACCCACCTTCCCTGCGGAGCAACGCATGGCCCTCGCCATCCGCGACGTCAGCGAGCACGACCTGGACGCCGTGCTGGCCCTCAACAACGCCGGCGGCCAATCCATCATCGCGCTCGACGCGGCCCGGCTGCGCTATTTCTTCGAGCGCGCCGACTACTTCCGGGTAGCCGAGATCGACGGCCACCTCGCCGGCTTCCTGATCGCGCTGCGCGAAGGCGGCGACTACGAAAGCACCAACTACCGCTGGTTCAGCGAACGCTATCCCGCGTTCCTGTACATCGACCGCATCGTGATCGCGAACGCCTACCGCCGCCACGGCCTCGGCCGCATCTTCTACTGCGACGTCACCAGCTATGCCGAGGTGCGCGTGCCGCTGCTCGCCTGCGAGGTGTTCCTGGAGCCGCGCGACGACGTGGTCGTGCTGTTCCACGGCACCTACGGCTTCCAGGAAGTGGGCCAGCAGCGCATGGCGCCGCACGGGCGGCAGGTGAGCCTGCTCGCCAAGGAACTTCCCAGCTACGCCTACGTGCGCGAGACCTGGCTCGAACACGGCGGCCTGCCCGATCTGCCCTGGCTGGCCGAGCGCGAACGCGCCACGCCGGCCTCCAGCCCGCGCCGACAGGCCGGAGATCGCCGCCAGTGACCGTTAAAGTGGATACCTCCGACGCCTGCGATCTGCGCTTCGGGCAGGTCGGCCTCGCCTGCGTGCGGGTGCGCCGCGCCGATGCCGCCGCGCTGTGCGACGAACTGGAGCGCCGCGTGCGCAGCGCACCGCAGCTGTTCGCGCGCGCCGCCGTGGTGCTGGACCTCAGCCACCTCGCCGCCCTGCCCGACGACGGCGCGGTCGACGCGCTGCTGGAAGCCGTGCGCAGCGCCGGCATGCTGCCGGTGGGCCTGGCCTACGGCACCAGCGAGACCGAGGCAATGGCCCGGCGCATGGGCTTGCCGCTGATCGCGAAGTTCCGCGCCGCCTACGAGCCGGCCAGCGGCACGGCCGCGGCTCCCGCCGAACCCGAACCCGCCGCCGCACCGGCGCCCGCACGCGATGCCACGCCTGCGGAAGCCGCGCCTGCTGAACGCACGCAGGGCACGCTGCACCACGACGGCACCGTGCGCTCGGGCCAGCAGATCTACGCGCGCGACCGCGACCTCGCCGTCACCGGCACCGTCGCGAACGGCGCCGAGGTGATCGCCGACGGCGACATCCACATCTACGGCGGGCTGCGCGGCCGCGCGATGGCGGGCGCCCAGGGCGACACCGACGCGCGCATCTTCGTGCACGACTTCCGCGCCGAACTGGTGGCCATCGCCGGCCACTACCGCGTGTTCGAACAGATACCGAAAGACCTCGAAGGCCAATCCGTGCGATGCTGGCTGGAAGGGGAGAAACTGCTGCTGGCCAGGCTGTGACCGGCCGCAGTCGCAACAACCACAACGACAAGAACATTCCCGGGAGATGGTTCCTTGACTGCTGAAATCATTGTTGTCACCTCGGGCAAGGGCGGCGTCGGCAAGACCACGACCAGCGCCTCGCTTGCCACCGGCCTGGCGATGGCCGGCAAGAAGGTAGCCGTGATCGACTTCGACGTCGGCCTGCGCAACCTCGACCTCATCATGGGCTGCGAGCGCCGGGTGGTGTACGACTTCGTCAACGTCGTGCACGGCGAGGCCACGCTGAAGCAGGCCCTGATCAAGGACAAGCGCCACGAGAACCTGTACGTGCTGGCCGCCAGCCAGACCCGCGACAAGGACGCGCTGACCCAGGAAGGCGTGGAGAAGGTGCTCGACGGCCTGTCCGCGGACGGCTTCGACTACGTCGTGTGCGACTCGCCCGCCGGCATCGAGAAGGGCGCGCACCTGGCGATGTACTTCGCGGACCACGCCGTGGTGGTGGTGAACCCGGAAGTGTCCTCGGTGCGCGACTCCGACCGCATCCTCGGCCTGCTCGCCAGCAAGACCCGGCGCGCCGAGCGCGGCGACGGCGCGATCACGCAGCACCTGCTGCTGACCCGCTACAGCCCGGTGCGCGTGGCCAACGGCGACATGCTCAGCGTGAAGGACGTCGAGGAAATCCTCGGCATCAGCGTGGTGGGCGTGATCCCGGAATCGGAACAGGTGCTGGCCGCCTCGAACTCGGGCGTGCCGGTGATCCTCGACCCGAATTCGCACGCCGGCCAGGCCTACAGCGACACCGTGGCCCGCATCCTCGGCGAGGAGCGCGCCCTGCGCTTCCTCGACGCGCCTAAGAAAGGTTTCCTGCAACGCGTGTTCGGAGGCTGACACGATGGGCATACTCGACTTCCTGAAGCGCAAGCCCGAGCCCACCGCAGGCGTCGCCAAGGAACGCCTGCGCATCATCGTGGCGCAGGAGCGCTCCACCCGCGGCGCGCCGGACTACCTGCCGCTGCTGCGCAACGAGCTGCTCGAGGTCATCAAGAAATACGTCCACGTGGACCTCGAAGCCATCAACATCAACGTCGAGCGCGACAGCGGACACGAGGTGCTGGAACTGTCGGTGGCGTTGCCCGAGGGCAAGGCTGCGTCCAACCCCGCAACCTGATGCCCAGCTCCCTCTCCCCTCCGGGGAGAGGGTCGGGGTGAGGGGCCACGCTGCCTCGCCCCTGTCGTTGCAGCAAGGTTTTTCTGCTTTCGAAGCGCCTCGAAGATCGGCTTTCCCGCCAACCTGATCCCACCACCTCGCCCTTCCTCCCGGAGGGGAGAGGGAACGCCATGTCCAGCCCTGTATTGCGCCTCGCCGATATCGACACCGCCACCGTCGAATCCCTGCTTGCCCGCTACGGCCTCGCGCTGCACCGCGTGGCCGACGGCACGCCCATTCCCGGCAGCTACTGGGGCGACGAGGAAGCCGGCATCATCGGCCACGACGTGTATGCGCGCGGCGACACGCCGGTGCATTCGCTGCTGCACGAGGCCTGCCACCTGATCGTGCTGCCGCCGGAACGGCGCGCCGCCGTGCACACCGACGCCACCGACTCGATCGAGGAAGAGGACGCCACCTGCTACCTGCAGATCGTGCTGGCCGACGCCCTGCCCGGCGTGGGCCGCGTCCGCCTGATGGCCGACATGGACGCCTGGGGCTACAGCTTCCGGCTCGGCTCCGCCCGCGCCTGGTTCGAGCAGGACGCCGGGAATGCGCGGCAGTGGCTGGTCGAGCGCGGTCTGCTCGTGCGCGAGGACAAGCCTTCCGCCACGCCTGACGCTACGATGCGCGCTGCTGGCTGACCCGGCTCATCTCCTGCAGGCATACCGTGGCGCGATCACCGCACGACTCCTTCGACCTCGACCACCTGCGCCGCCGCGCGGCGCGCGGACTGATGCGCCTGCTGTTCGGCGCGCCGGCGCAACCCAGCAGCGAGCCGCTGCCGCGCCGGGGCATCCATCGCATCCTGGTCTGCCACATCAGCCACACGCTGGGCAACGCGCTGCTGCTGACGCCGCTGATCCAGGAGCTCGAAGCCACGTATCCCGGTGCCGAGATCGACATCGTCACGCGCAGCCAGGCCGGCCGCGAACTCTACGGCCACTACGACCGCGTCAGCCAGGTGTTCCAGCTGCCCGCGCACGGCTTCGGCCACCCGCGCCAGTGGATGCGCGGGCTGCGCGGCATGCGCAAGGCGCACTACGACCTCGCGATCGACGTGGACCCGCAATCGCAGACCGGCCGCCTCTTGCTGCTGAAGGCGCGCGCCACCTGGACGCTGGGCTACAGCGGCCCGAAGAAGAGCGGCAGCGTGACCCACGCGGTCGAGGTGCCCGAGCACGTGCAGAGCAAGGGCCAGCGCCCGGTGTACCTGCTGCGCCAGGCGCTGGGCGACACCGCCGAACGCGCCTACCCAGTGCCGGACATCCGCCTGGACGAGGCCGAGCGCGCCCGCGGGCGGCAGGTGCTGGATCGCGTGCTGGCGCTGGCGCCAGCCGATCCCGCGCAGCGCAAGACCATCGGCGTGTTCGCCAACGCCACCGGCCCCAAGCTGCTGGGCGCGGACTGGTGGAACCCGCTGCTGCAGACGCTGGAACGGCTGCGCCCCGACTGCCGGCTGGTGGAGATCGTGCCGATGTCCGGCCGCTCCATGCTGGACTCGCGCTATCCCGACTACTATTCCACCGACCTGCGCCAGCTCGGCGCCGTGCTCGCCAGCCTCGACGGCTACCTCAGCCTCGACTGCGGCATCATGCATCTGGCCTGCGCCTCGGGCGTGCCCACGCAGGGCATCTTCACCACCACGCGCGCCGACGAGTGGGGCCCATACGGCCCCGGCAACCATGTGATCCACGCCTACGGCCTCGCCCCGGAAGCCGTGGCGCAGGAACTCGCCGCCCGTCTCTGATTCCCCAACGGCTCCGTGCCCTTCGACACTGCGCGCGTGGGCTGCGCTGCGCTAGTCTTCCGGCATGGCCGTGCCGCCACGGGCGGATACGGTTCGTCATGCCATGGGGAAATTCTCGATGAAACCGCTCACCCGGATCGCCTGCGCCCTTGCCCTCGCCCTGCCCATGAGCGGCGCGGCCCTCGCGGCGCAGGCCGCGCCTGCGGCTGCCACGGCGGCAGCGCCTGCCGATCAGGCCTTCATGCAGCTGGCCGACCACTATTTCGACGACTACTACTTCCCGGCCAACCCCAGCACCGCCACCGTCGACGGCTTGCACGCCCTGGACGACAAGCTGGAGGACTACTCGCGGGCAGGCGTGGACGCCAACATCAAGGCGCTGAAGCAGTGGGAAGCGCGCGTCGCCGCGGTGGACCCGAAGACGCTCGGCGAATACGTGCGCGGCGACCGCGAGCTGGTGCTCAACAACATCCGCAGCACCCTGCTCACGCTGGAGACGATACGGCCCTGGCAGAAGAACCCCGACATCTATTCCAGCGGCATCACCAGCAGCGCGTTCACCCTGATGGAGCGCAAGTTCGCGCCGCCCGAAACGCGCCTGCGCGCGCTGATCGCCCGCGAGAAGCTGATGCCCGCCGTGCTGGCCGATGCGCGCAGGAACCTCGACAACCCGCCGGAGATCTACACGAAGATCGCGCTGGAACAGCTGCCCGGCCTGGTGAGCTTTTTCCAGAAGGACGTACCGTCCGCGTTCGCCGACGTCGCCGATGCGGACCTCAGGAAACAGTTCGCCGCCAGCAACGGCGCGGTGATCAAGGCGCTGCAGGATTACCAGGCGTGGCTGAAGACCGACCTGCTGCCGCGCTCGCACGGCGACTTCCGCATCGGCGCGCAGGCGTTCCGCGACAAGCTGAAGTACGACGAGATGGTCGCGCTGCCGCTGGACAGGCTGGTCGCGATCGACATGGCGAACCTGCACGCGAACCAGCAGGAGTTCGCCAGGGTCGCGCACGAGCTCGACCCCGCGAAGACGCCGCAGCAGGTGCTGGCCGAGCTGGCCGCCGACCATCCGCCGCGCGACAAGCTGCTCGATGCGTTCCGCGGCACCTTCGACCAGCTGGTCGCGTTCATCCGCGCGAAGGACATCATCACCGTGCCCTCGGACGTGCGGCCGATCGTGGAGGAAACGCCGCCGTTCATGCGCGCCACCACCTTCGCCTCGATGGACACGCCCGGGCCGTACGAGCACGTGGCGAAGGAGGCCTACTTCAACGTCACCCTGCCCGATCCGGACTGGAGCAAACAGCGCACCCAGGAATTCATGGCGCAGTTCAGCTACCCGGTGATCAGCAGCGTGGCCACGCACGAGGCCTATCCCGGCCACTACATCCAGTTCCTGTGGATGCACGACCTTCACGACCGCGTGCGCAAGCTGCTGGGCGCGAACACCAACGTGGAAGGCTGGGCGCACTACTGCGAGCAGATGATGCTGGACGAGGGCCTGGCGCAGTTCCTCTACCCGCACGACCGCCGCCAGCAGCTGATGCTGCGGCTGGGGCAGCTGCAGGATGCGCTGCTGCGCAACGCGCGCTTCGTCGTCGGCATCAAGCTGCACACCGGCCGGATGACGATGGACCAGGCCGTCGATTTCTTCGTGAAGGATGGCTACCAGTCGCGCGCCGTGGGCGAGGTGGAAACCAAGCGCGGCACCTCCGACCCCACCTACCTCTACTACACGCTGGGCAAGCTGGAGATCCTCAAGCTGCGCGCCGACCTGGAAAAGAAGCAGGGCAAGGACTTCAACCTGGAACGCTTCCACGACAGTTTCATGCAGCAGGGCTTCGCGCCGATCGCGATCGTGCGCAAGGCGATGCTGGGGGACGATTCGCCGGTGCTGTGACGCGGCGCATCGTCCACGCGGTGTCGTCCGGCACGGACGCCGGGCGACCCGGAATCCGGACGGACAACGCGGCCGCGGCCGCCACGGAGGACGACATGAGCGCACGCAGACTGGTCGTACTGTTCGACGGCACCTGGAACAAGCCGGAGTCCAACACCAACGTTGAGCGCCTGCGCCGGCTGATCGCGCCGCGCGACCCGGCCGGCGCCGAGCAACTGGTCGAGTACATCCCCGGGGTGGGCGTGGAACCCGGCATCGGCCGCCTGCTGGGCGGCGCGTTCGGCTACGGCCTGTCCGGCAACGTCAAGGACGGCTACCGCTGGCTGTGCGAACGCTGGCAACCCGGCGACGAGATCTGGCTGTTCGGCTTCAGCCGCGGCGCCTACACCGCGCGCAGCCTGGGCGGCATGCTGCGCAAGTGCGGCCTGCTGCACTGCGACCGCAGCGGGACCATCGCCGACGCCGACGCGAGCGCCGCCTACACGTTCTATCGCGACACCGAGATCAAGCCCGGCGACGACGCGGCCGTGGCCTGGCGCACCGCGCGCTCCCGCGAAACGGACATCCATTTCATCGGCGTGTGGGACACCGTGGGCTCGCTGGGCATCCCCGGCACCGCCGCCTGGTTCCCGTTCGCCCGCAAGCGTTACCAGTTCCACGACACCGACCTCAGCTACATCGTCAAGCACGCCTACCAGGCGCTGGCGCTGGACGAGCGCCGGGCCGACTTCGCGCCCACCAAGTGGACGCGCAACCCCGCGATGCTCGCGCCCGGCGAGCCGTCCACCAGCAAGAAGCCCGAGCAGATCGACGTGGAGCAGCGCTGGTTCGTCGGCGCGCACGCCGACGTGGGCGGCGGCAACGACCACGACGGCGCCGGTCGCAGCCCCGATCCGCTGCCGGACCTTGCGCTGGCCTGGCTGCAGCGCAAGGCGATGGACGCCGGCCTGGCCTGCAGCGCGCTGCTGACGCCCGCGGCCGACGCGGTACTGGGCACGCCGCGCGATTCCTTCGGCGAATTCATGGGCGGCGTCTACAAGCGGTTCAAGTCGCCGTACCAGCGGGAGCTGGGCGGCGGCGTCAACGAGACCGTGGACGAGTCGGTGTGGCAGCACGCCAGCGTGGCCGCGGATTACCGCTCCGCGACGCTGGCGCAGGCGCTGCGCGACGACGTGATTTCCGCGCCGCCCGGAGTCGCTTGACCCCGGCCCCGTCGCATCGGCTAGCATGCGGCTCCATGAGGGAGATGGCATGCCTCCCGTTCCCCGACGGAACGAACCGCCCCGCACGACCCATCGCAGGGGCTGATGATGCCTGCACCACCGGATTCCGGCGGCGCAGGCGTGCCTGTAGCCGCGGATGCCACGAAGCGCGCACAGGAGACTTTTCACGTGAACTTCAACGGATTCATCGCGGTGGGCCTGGGCGGCGCGCTGGGCTGCTGGCTGCGCTGGCTGCTGGGCATCGCGCTCAACCCGATCTTCCCCACCGTGCCGCTGGGCACGCTGGCGGCGAACCTGCTGGGCGGCTTCATCATGGGCTGCATGATGGGCGTGTTCGAGCACTTCCACAGCCTGCCGCCGGAGCTGCGGCTGTTCATGCTCACCGGCTTCCTCGGCGGACTCACCACGTTCTCCACCTTCTCCGCGGAAGCCGACACCCTGCTGCTGCGCCAGCAATACCTGTGGTTCGGCGGCCACGTGGCGATGCACCTGGTCGGCTCGCTGGGCATGACCATCGTGGGCATCGCGCTCAGCCGCGGCCTGCTCAGGCACTGACACCGGAGTGGCGACATGGGCACTGAAAACCTGATCGACGGCGTGCTGCTGCGTTTCTACGCGCAGATGCACGCGCGCAACGACGGCATGCTGGTCTCCGAGTGGCTGCTGGAACTGGCGAAGCGGCGCAAGCTCGGCGGCGGCTCGGTGTTCCGCGCCATCGCCGGCTTCGGCCGGCACGGCGTGCTGCACGAGGAAGCGTTCTTCGAACTCACCGACGACCTGCCCACGGTGGTGGAGTTCATGCTGCGCGAAAGCGAGGCCGAGGCGCTGCTGCAGGAAGTGCGCGACGCCGGCGTGGCCGTGGTCTACGCACTTCTGCCGGCGCGCTTCGGCGTGCTGGGCGGCGAGCGGCTGCCGTGAGCCGGGATTCGCTGAAGCAGCGCGCCGCCGAGCTGCTGGAGCTGGCCGGCGTGCGCATCAACGGCCACGCCCCCACCGACATCCACGTGCACGACAGGCGCCTGTACGCCCGGGTGTTCGCGCATGGTTCGCTGGGCCTGGGCGAGGCCTACATGGACGGCTGGTGGGACGCCGAGGACCTGCCCGGCTTCTTCACCCGCCTGCTCGGTTCGCACGTGGACGAGCATCTCCGCACGCTGGACACCTTGATTGCCCATCTCCGGGCGCGCTTCGTCAACCTGCAGCGCGGCGAGCACGCGTTCGAGATCGGCAAGGCGCATTACGACCTCGGCAACGACCTGTTCCAGGCCATGCTGGGCAAGCGGCTGGTGTATTCCTGCGCCTACTGGGCGCAGGCCGACAACCTCGACGACGCCCAGGCCGCCAAGCTGGACCTGGTCTGCCGCAAGCTGCGGCTGGCGCCCGGCCAGCGCGTGCTGGACATCGGCTGCGGCTGGGGCGAGGCGCTGAAATACGCCGCGGAGCACCACGGCGTCAGCGGCGTGGGCATCACCGTGTCGGAGCAGCAGGCCGAGTTCGCCCGCGAGCTGTGCCGGGGCCTGCCGATCGAGATCCGCCTGCAGGATTACCGCGAGATCGACGAGCCGTTCGACGCCGTGTACTCCATCGGCATGTTCGAGCACGTGGGCGGGCGCAACTACCGCGCCTACTTCGAGGCCGTGCGCCGCTGCCTGAAGCCGGGCGGCCTGTCCGTGCTCCACTGCATCGGCAGCAACGGCCCGCCCGCGCAGACCGACCCGTGGATAGAGAAATACATCTTCCCCAACTCCATGATCCCGGCGATGGGCCAGGTCGCCGCCGCGCTGGAGAACCTGTTCGTGGTCGAGGACTGGCACAACTTCGGCCCGGACTACGACCGCACCCTGATGGCGTGGCGCGCGAACTTCGACGCCGCGTGGCCTGCGCTGTCGAAAAGCTACGACGAGCGCTTCCGCCGCATGTGGCACTACTACCTGGGCGCCTCCGCCGCGGTGTTCCGCAGCCGCCGCGACCAGCTGTGGCAACTCACCCTGAGCCCCGACGGCGTGCCGGGCGGCTACCGCGTGCCGCGCTGAGCAGGCGGCGACCTTCCGCGCTGGCTTGCGCCCGCTGTGCCGCGCAGCCTTGAGCGGTCGCGCGCCAGCCGATAACCTCCGTCCGCATGCCCACCTCCATCATCGTCGTCGACGACTTCCTCCAGGATCCCGTCGGGTTCCGCGACGCCGCCCTCAAGCTCACCTATCCGCCGCAGGAAGGCTCGTTCCCCGGGCGCAATTCGCTGGAACGCCTGCCGCTGGACGGGCTTCCCGAATTCGTGTCGACCATCGTGGGCGAACCGCTGGCGCTGATGACGCCGCCGCAATCCCACGGCAAGTGCCGCATCACGCTCGCGAACGACCAGGGCAAGGCCAGGGTGCACACCGATCCATCGCACTGGTCCGGCGTGCTGTACCTCAGCCGGCCGGAGGATTGCCGCGGCGGCACCGACTTCTACCGCCACCGCCGCACCAACACGGACCGCCGCCCGCTCACCCACGAGGAACTGGCGGCGATGGGCTACGCCTCCAGCGCCGAAATGCACCGCGACATCATCGAGAAGGACAGCAACGACGACAGCCAGTGGGAACTCAGCATGACGGTGCCCATGCGCTTCAACCGCCTCGTCCTGCTGCGTCCCTGGCTGTGGCACACCGCCGGCAACGGCTTCGGCGACAGCCTGGAAAACGGCCGCCTGGTCTACCTGATGTTCTTCGGCTCCGGCCGCCGCTGAACCGCGGCGCAGCGCGCCCTGCGCGCGCCGCCCCTCGCCCGGGGGCCCCGGTTTCTGGCACCATCGTCCGGTTATCCGCGCGATCCGCGCGCCTTTTCGACGTTCCCGCATGAACCTGCAAGCCAATTACGAACAGATCCCGCTCAAGGAATACGCCGAGCGCGCCTATCTCGACTACTCGATGTACGTGGTGCTGGACCGCGCCCTGCCCTTCGTGGGCGACGGCCTGAAGCCGGTGCAGCGGCGCATCGTGTACGCGATGAGCGAGCTGGGCCTCGCCGCCAGCAGCAAGCCGAAGAAATCCGCGCGCACCATCGGCGACGTGATCGGCAAGTTCCATCCGCACGGCGACACCTCGTGCTACGAGGCCATGGTGCTGATGGCGCAGCCGTTCTCCTACCGCTACCCGCTGGTGGACGGCCAGGGCAACTTCGGCTCGCCGGACGATCCGAAGAGCTTCGCGGCGATGCGCTACACCGAATCCAAGCTCAGCCCCATCGCCGAGGCGCTGCTGGGCGAGCTGGGCCAGGGCACGGTGGACTGGGTGCCGAACTTCGACGGCACGCTGGAAGAACCCTCGTGGCTGCCCGCGCGCGTGCCGCACGTGCTGCTCAACGGCTCGATGGGCATCGCGGTCGGCATGGCCACCGACATCCCGCCGCACAACCTGCGCGAACTGGCCGCCGCCTGCATCCGCCTGCTCGACGAGCCCGAGGCCACGGTGGCCGACCTCTGCGAGCACGTGCGCGGTCCGGATTATCCGACCGAAGCCGAGATCATCACCCCGCGCAGCGAACTGCTGGCGATGTACCAGGGCGGCACCGGCTCGGTGCGCGCCCGCGCGGTGTACGTGCGCGAGGAAAGCAACATCGTCATCACCGCGCTGCCGCACCAGGTCAGCCCGTCGAAGATCCTCGAACAGATCGCCGCGCAGATGCGCGCGAAGAAGCTGCCGATGATCGAGGACCTGCGCGACGAATCCGACCACGAGAACCCGATCCGCCTCGTGCTGGTGCCGCGCTCCAGCCGCGTCGACGCCGACGAGCTGATGCCGCACCTGTTCGCCACCACGGACCTCGAAAAGAGCTTCCGCGTCAATCTCAACATGATCGGCCTGGACGGCCGCCCGCAGGTGAAGGACCTCAGGAAGATCCTCACCGAGTGGCTCAGCTTCCGCACCAGCACGGTGACGCGCCGGCTCAACCACCGCCTCGCCAGGGTCGAGCGCCGCCTGCACCTGCTGGAAGGCCTGCGCATCGCCTACCTCAACCTGGACGAGGTGATTCGCATCGTCCGCACCGAGGACGAGCCCAAGCCGGTGCTGATGAAGCGCTTCGCGCTCAGCGAGGAACAGACCGACTACATCCTCGAAACAAGGCTGCGCCAGCTGGCCCGCCTCGAGGAAATGAAGATCAACGCCGAGCGCGACCAGCTCGAAGAGGAGCGCGCGCGCATCAACGTGCTGCTGAAGTCGCCGGCCAAGCTCAAGGGCCTGATCAAGGACGAGTTGCGCGCCGACGCCGAGAAGTACGGCGACGCGCGCCGCTCGCCGCTGGTCGAGCGCGAAGCCGCGCAGGCGCTGGACGAAAGCGCCCTGGTCGCCAGCGAACCGGTGACCGTGGTGCTGAGCCAGAAGGGCTGGGTCCGCGCCGCCAAGGGCCACGACATCGACGCCGAGGGCCTGAGCTACCGCGAGGGCGACGGCCTGCTCGCCACGGTGAAGGCGCGCACCACCCAGCAGATCGCGGTGATCGACTCCACCGGCCGCAGCTATTCCACGCCCGCGCACACCCTGCCCTCCGCACGCGGCAACGGCGACCCGCTCACCGGCCGCTTCACCCCGCCGGCCGGCGCCAGCTTCGACGCGCTGACCGCGGGCGACAACGACACCCGCCTCGTGCTCGCCACCGATTTCGGCTACGGCTTCGTCACCCGCTTCGAGGCGCTCACCGGCCGCAACAAGGCCGGCAAGCAGATCATCTCGCTGAGCGACGGCGCCAGGGTGCTGGCGCCGCAGGCCAGCGCCGACCCCGCCCGCGACCGCATCGTGGTGGTCACCTCGGAAGGCCACCTGCTGATGTTCTCGGTGGCCGAACTGCCGGAACTGGACAAGGGCAAGGGCAACAAGCTGATCGAGATTCCGAAGAAGCAGCTCGCGGAAGGCGAGCGCGTGGCCGGCGTCGCGGTGGTGACCGAGGGCAAGGGCGAGGTCACGATGTACGCTGGCGCGCGCAAGCTCACCCTGCGCTGGGCCGACCTGGTCGAGTACGGTGGCAACCGCGCCACCCGCGGCAACCTGCTGCCGCGCGGCCTGCGGCGGGTGGAGCGGATCGAGACCACGGGCTGAACGGCGCCGGACGGAACTTCCGGCGGTGGCCAGCCGTCCAATCAGGCAGGTGTCCACCGCGTCGCCGCGTCGCGCGTTGTACACGCAAGGTCCCCGGAGCCCCGCCCCATGAAACGGCTAGTCATCGCACTCACCGCCAGCCTGCTGGCCACCGCGGCCCTGGCCCAGACTTCGGGCCAGCCGCTCAACCTCAAGCTGCCGCCGCAGAGCGACCTGCCGCCCTCGGACCTGCCCGCGCATGCCGGCACCACGTCCAAACCCGCCAGCAGCGCGCCCGGCGTGTACTACGGCGACACCAGCGGCCGCACCCGCGCGCAGGACGAGCAGCTCGCCAGCGCGCAGCGCTGCGACGACTCCACCTACAACCAGGCGCAGATGCACGGCAGCGTGGGCATGGGCGTGATGGCCGGCAACCACATGAGCGGCAACTACCAGACCGGCACGGTGGGCGTCACCAAGCGACTTGGCGACTGCGACCATCCCACCGGCGCCGTGAGCTTCTCGATCGGCGTGGGCAAGAGCAATTTCCACGGCCGCGGCTGGTAAGCCGGCTCCGCGTTAAAATCGTCGTCCACGTCCCGGCAGGCCCGGGCGACACGCAGGCGCGCGGCGGATGCACGGCGAATACAAGATGCCCGGCGGCAAGCTGGTGGTGATGGACCTCGCGCTGCGCGACGGCCGGCTCGCCGACGTGCGGCTGAGCGGCGATTTCTTCCTGGAACCGGATACGGCGCTGCCGGCCATCGACGCCGCGCTGGAAGGCCGGCCCGTCGCGAGCGACGACGCCACGCTCGCCGCCGCCGTCGAGGCCGCGCTCCCTGCAGGCACCATGATGTACGGCATCTCCGTCGAGGCCATCCTCGTCGCGCTGCGCCGTGCCCTGCACGAAGGCGCGCACGCATGAGCCGCAGCGAATGGCGCGACCACGACTGGCGGCTGATCCACGCCGCGCCGCAGCCGCCGTTGCTGCACATGGCGCTGGACGAAGCGTTGCTGACGGAAGTCGGCGCGGGCCGGCGTCCGCCCACGCTGCGGCTGTGGGAATGGGCCGCCCCCGCGGTGGTGATCGGGCGGTTCCAGTCGCTGCGCAACGAGGTGGACGGCGAGGCCGCGCGGCGCCACGGCATCGAGGTGGTGCGGCGCATCTCCGGTGGCGGCGCGATGTTCATCGAGCCGGGCAACACCATCACCTATTCGGTCTACGCACCGCTGTCGATGGTCGAAGGCCTGAGCTTCCAGGAATCCTACGCGCTGATGGACGCGTGGGTGCTGGAGGCGCTGCGCGAACTGGGCATCGAGGCCTGGTACCAGCCGCTCAACGACATCGCCTCCGCCGCGGGCAAGATCGGCGGCGCCGCGCAGACGCGCCGCGGCGGCGCCCTGCTGCACCACGTCACCATGGCCTACGACATCGACGCGGCGAAGATGCTGGACGTGCTGCGCATCGGCCGCGAGAAGCTGTCCGACAAGGGCACCGCCAGCGCCGCCAAGCGCGTCGATCCGCTGCGCAGCCAGACCGGCCTGCCGCGCGCGGCGGTGGTCGAACGCATGCTGGACACCTTCCGCCGCCTGCATGGGCTCGCCGACGACTCGCTGCGCGAGGAGGAACAGGTGCAGGCGCAGGCGCTGGTGAAGGACAAGTTCGGCACGGATGCGTGGATCGCCGACGTGCCCTGACCGGCGCGGCTCAACGCAGCAACGGCAGGATGTGTTCCAGGCTCAGCTGCGCCACCGGCACGTCCGGCGCGGCGGGATCGACCCAGCACAGTTCGGCGATCTCGGCCTGGGCGCGGATCGCGCTGCTCACCTCGACCAGGTAGACCTCGGCCTCCACCACGTAGCCGCGCTCGTTCGCGGCGGGCGCGCTGGCGCGGCACAGGAAACGCGCCGAACCGGGTACCAGCGTGCAGCCAAGCTCCTCGCGCAGCTCGCGCGCCAGCGTGGCCTGGTCGTCCGCGTCGCCGGGATCGCGCTTGCCGCCGGGCTGCTGGAACACCGTGGTGCCGTGCTTGCGTACCAGCAGGGTGCGGCCGGCCGCGTCGCAAATCACCGCGGCGACGATGCGGATGCGCTTCGCCGCCGCGCTCACGACCGGCTGCACGACCACGACTGCATGCGCCCGTCCTTGTATGGCATTACGCCGTGGAACGGGCGCGGGTCCGCGTCGAACACCAGCGGCAGGAAGTGGCGGTCGCCTTCCCACATCGGCAGGTCCAGCAGCCGGTCGCGCGCCACCCATTCCAGCGTTCCTTCCGGGTTGGCGGCCAGCGGCGTGCCTTCGTAGCGGTCGATCAGGAAGATGAAGCCCAGCCAGTCCTCGCCCTGCTTGCCGAAGCCGGGCCAGTTCAGCGTGCCGCGCAGCTGCATCGACAGGCATTCGATGCCGGCCTCCTCGCGGATCTCGCGGCACATGCAGGCGGCGATGTCCTCGCCCGGCTCCATCTTGCCGCCCAGGCCGTTGTACTTGCCCAGGTGCTGGTCGTCGGGCCGGGCGTTGCGGTGGATCATCAGCACCCGGCTGCCGTCGGGCGAGAGGACGTAGCCCAGGGTGGCGACGATGGGGGTGTAGGGCATGGCGAAACGACCGCGGAAAGCGGCCATTCTAGCGGCTTTGTGACGCCGGCCCCGGATGCGGCGTCCGCGGACTTGCGCCGACGGCCGCCGGGCGGCGACCATCCGCGGATGCGCATGATGCCCCGCCCCCCCCGCATGCTGCGTCGCTGGCGCCCGCTGGCGCTGCTCGCGCTGCTTGCGTGCGCCGCCGGTTGCAACAGCTCCGCCCGCACGCCCAGCAGCCGCGAGCTGAGTTTCGACGGCCAGAACTACCGGGTGGTGACGCTGGACCTGAAGCGCGACCCGCTCAGCCTGCACTGGCGCGACCCGGCCAGCAGCGAGGCCTACGGCGACATCGAGACGCTGCAGCAATGGGGCGAGGCGCGCGGCCAGCGCCTGCTGTTCGCCACCAACGCAGGCATCTACGACCGCCAGAACGCCCCGCTGGGCCTGTACGTGGAGAACGGCAAGACCCTGGTGCCGCTGAACCTGGCGCACGGCAACCCGGCCTCCGGCAACTTCTCGCTGCTGCCGAACGGCGTGTTCGCGGTCTACCCCGACGGCCACGCCGCCGTGCGCACCAGCGCCGACTTCAAGGCCGACGGCAAGCCCGCGCGCTGGGCCACGCAGTCCGGCCCCATGCTGGTGATCGCCGGCCAGCTCAATCCGCAGTTCGTGGACGATTCCGGCAGCCTGAAATGGCGCAGCGGCGTGTGCGCGAAGACGCCGCACGAAGTGGTGTTCGCGGTGAGCGAGGTGCCGGTGAATTTCCACGACTTCGCGCGGCTGTTCCGCGACGAACTGGGCTGCCGCGACGCGCTGTATCTCGACGGCAGCATCTCGCAGATCTTCGTCAACGGCGACGGCTACGCAGGCGCGCCGGCCTTCCTGGTCCGGCCCTACGCGGGCATCTTCGCCGTCTTCGCGCCGCAATGAGCGCGCGCCGCCGCCGCTGGGTGCGCGGCCTGCTGCTCGGGGTGGCTGTGCTGCTGTCGGGCGCGTTCGCCGCCGGCTGGTACGCGCTGGCCGGCAGCCGCGCCCGGCTGGATGGCGAAGTGCGCACCGGCGGCGTGCAGGCGCCGGTGCAGATCCAGCGCGACGCGCTGGGCACGGTCACGTTCACCGGCAAGAGCCGCAGCGACCTGGACTTCGCGCAGGGCTACGTGCACGCACAGGAACGCTGGTTCGAGATGGACCTGACGCGTCGCGCCGCCGCGGGCGAGCTGGCCGAACTGGTCGGGCCGCCGGCGCTGGCGATCGACATCGAGCATCGCCGCCATCGCCTGCGGGCGGTGGCGACAGCCGCCTATGCCCAGCTTTCCCCGGCCGACCGGCTGGCGCTGGAACGCTACCGCGACGGCGTCAACGCCGGGCTCGCCGCGCTGCGCGTACGGCCCTGGGAATACCTGCTGCTGCGCACGAAGCCCAGGCCGTGGCGCGCGGAGGACACCTTGCTGGTGATCGCCGCGATGTACCTGGACCTCAACGGCGACGGCCGCAACACGCGCGAGCTGCACATCGCCCAGATGCGCGCGACGCTGCCCGGCCCGCTGGTGGATTTCCTGCTCGCACCCGACCCCGAGTGGGAGGCGCCGCTGCAAGGCCCGCTGTCGCCGCAGCCGGTGCCGCCCGATGCCGGCACGTTCGACCTGCGCCGCCTGCCCGCCGCCAAGCCGGCCGCCAGCCTTGCCGCGCTGCTCGCGCCCAGCCACGACGCGCGGCGCCCCGGCAGCAACAGCTTCGCGGTGGCCGGCAGGCTCACCGGCAGCGGGGCGGCGATGCTGGCGAACGACATGCACCTGGGCCTGCGCGTGCCCAACATCTGGTTCCGCACCCGCCTGCGCTATCCCGACCCCGCCGCGCCGCACGGCGAGCGCGACGTGGTCGGCGTGGGCCTGCCCGGCACGCCGGCGGTGGTGGTGGGCTCCAACGGCCAGCTCGCCTGGGGCTTCACCAACAGCTACGGCGACTGGATGGACTGGGTGCGCGTGCAGCGCGATCCGCGCGATCCCTCGCGCTACCAGGTGCCCGGCGGCTGGGACACGCTGCAGACGCACCAGGAAATCATCCGGGTGAAGGACGCGGCGCCGCACACGCTGGCGGTGGAAGACACGCGCTGGGGCCCGATCCTCGCGAAGGACACCGACGGCACGCCGCTGGCGCTGGCCTGGATCGGCCAGCAGCCGCGTTCCTACAACCTCGAGCTGATGCAGCTGGAACACACCGCCACCGCCGCGGCCGCGCTGGATCTCGCGCCCCGCTTCGGCATGCCGCCGCAGAACATCCTGGTGGCCGACAGCGCGGGCCACGTCGGCTGGACCATCGCCGGCAACGGCGTTCCCTTGCGCGCCGGCCACGACCCCCAGCTGCCCGCCGACTGGTCGCAGCCGGGCAGCGGCTGGACCGGCCGGGCCGCCGCAGCGCAGTACCCGCGCGTGTCCGATCCCGCGGACGGCCGGCTGTGGACGGCGAACAACCGCACCGTGGGCGGCGAGGCGCTGGCGCTGCTCGGCGACGGCGGCCACGACCTCGGCGCGCGCGCGCGGCAGATCCGCGACGACTTGTCCGCGCGGGCCGATTTCATGCCCGGCAATCTGCTCGACATCCAGCTCGACGACCGTGCGGTATTCCTCGCCCGCTGGCAGCGCCTGCTGCAGGACACGCTGGCCGACGCGCGCGATCCGTCGCTGCGCCAGTTGCGCGAACTCACCGCCGCCTGGAGCGGCCGCGCCGATCCGGACAGCGTGGATTACCGCCTGGTGCGCGCGTTCCGCCACGAGGTGCAGGACGCGGTGCTCGCTCCGTTCGCCGCCCGCGTCCACGCAAAGTATCCCGACTTCGCCTGGCCCGGCCTCGGCAACCCGGAGGCCGCGCTGTGGATGCTGGTGCAACGCCAGCCGATGAACCTGCTGGACCCGGCCTACGCGGACTGGCACGCGCTGCTGCTGGATGCCGCGCGCCGCGTGGCCGACCGGCAGGGCGCGCGACCCGGCGGCCTGGCCGCGCGCCGCTGGGGCGAGATCAACCATGCGGGAATCGCGCACCCGCTGTCGCGCGCCCTGCCCGGTTTCCTGGCGCACTTCCTCGACATGCCGGCAGACGAACTGCCCGGCGACGACAACATGCCGCGTGTGGCGCGCCCCGGCTTCGGCGCTTCCGAACGCCTGGCGGTGTCGCCCGGCCACGAGGCGCAAGGCATCCTCGAAATGCCGGGCGGACAGAGCGACAACCCGCTGTCGCCGTATTACGGCGCCGGCCACGAAGACTGGGTGCGCGGCCGCCCCACCCCGCTGCTGCCGGGTCCGGCGCAGCACACGCTGGTGCTGGAGCCGGCGACGCCGTAGGCCGGCCTCACATCGGCGGCACGGTGCCGTCCAGGCCCACGCTCACCACCGCGGCCGTCACCGGGTCGCCGGGCGGGCCCGCCACGAAGACATGCGCGCCCACCACCAGCGCGCTGCGGTCGGCCGGCCGGAACGTCACCACCGGCGCGTTCGCCGGCACCTCGATGGTCTTTTCGCCCTTGCCGTAATCGACCACCAGCCGAAGCTGGCCCTGGCCGGCCACGGTCTTCACCGTACCGTTCGTCATCGCCGAGGGCATCGCGGCGCCACGGCTCACCTGCTTGACGCTGCCGTTGGTCATCGCGGTCGGCAACCGGCTGCCACCGGCCGGCAGGTCCCAGGGGTAGTCGCCCAGGCCCATGCCCTTCATCGCCGGCGGAAACACCACCACTTCCAGCGCGCGGGCGGCGTTGCCATCCGGCACGTTGGCCGAACCGATGAACGATCCCGGCTTGATCTCCGCCAGCGTGCCCGGAACCACCCCGGCAATGCGCGTGGTGTCGGCGATCGCGACGCGGCGCGGGCCGTCGCTGGTCTGCACGGTGAAACCGGTGGCGGTCACCTGGGTGATCGCCCCGCGCACGTGGATCGGCCGATCCGCAGCAGCGGCAGACAGGCTGGCCACTGCGGTGGCGGCGAACAACACGGCAAGCGCGAGCTTGCCGCGACGGAGCGGATGGATTTGCATGGGCATGGCTACCTCGGGGACGGGACGGAATGGGAATCGCCCTGTCCTTTCGCCGCGGAGGCGCGGAACGTTACCTGGCCATGCCCGGCTGTCGCGCCGGCCGCGTCAGCCCAGCGAGTAATCGAAGCTGTACGAGTGGCCGCCCTGCGCGTCGATGTGGATCGCCAGCGCGCCGGTGAGCCCGGCCAGTTCGTCGGTGCCCGAATCCGGCACCACGCGCACGGTCAGCGTGGGCGTGCCGCGGTCCATCGTGCCCGAGTGCTGCAGCACGAAGGCGCCGCGCCGCCCGTGCAGCGTGCCGGTCACGCGCTCCATCGCCACGTAGCCGGCCGAGCCGTCCACCGCGCTGCGGAACGCCAGCATCTCGCCCAGGCTGTGCGCCTCCAGATCGCCGCTGAATTGCTTGTCGATGCCCATGCGGCCGAGGCCGCTGTCGGCGTGCGCGGGCGATTGCGGTTCGAGTTTTACCGTGAACGTGCCGGTGGCCTGCATGGTCAGCTCTCCCGATGAAATGTCGCCTGCGTCAGACGTCCAGTTGCATGCCCGGTTCCGCCAGCGTCACCTTGACGCCGAAGCGCTGCTGCAGGATCGCCGCCAGCGCCTCGCGCGCCGGATTCTCGCCATGCGCCAGCGCCACCGGCGGATGCTCGGGGCCGCTGGCGTACCAGTCCAGCAAACCCTGCTGGTCGGCGTGTGCGGAGAGGCCGCCCACGGTGTGGATCTGCGCACGCACGGAAATGTCGTTGCCGAACAGGCGCACGCGCGGCACGCGGTTCACCAGCAGCCGCCCCAGTGTGCCTGCGGCCTGGTAGCCCACGAAGATCACGTGGTTGCGCGCGTAGGCAAGGTTGTTCGCCAGGTGGTGGCGCACGCGGCCGCCGTTCGCCATGCCGGAACCGGCGATAACGATGGCGCCGCCGTGGATGCGGTTGATCGCCTTGCTGTCGTCCACGCTCTCGCTGACGCGCAGGTTCGGCAGCTTGAACGGCTTGATGCGCCCACTCCACACCTTGGCCGCCGCGCTGTCGAACAATTCCTCGTGGCTGTCGTACACCGCCATCACCTTGGCCGCCATCGGGCTGTCGAGGAAGATCGTCCACTTCGCGAGGCCCCAGTCCTCGTAGTGTTCGGCGAACCAGTACAGCAGTTCCTGGCTGCGCCCCACCGCGAACGCGGGAATCACCACGTTGCCGCCGTCCGCGCGCGCCGCGGCGAGGATCTGTCCCAGCTCGGCCACGGTGGCGGCGCGGTCCTTGTGGTTGCGGTCGCCGTAGGTGGATTCCATCAGGATCAGGTCGGTGCGCGGCGCCGGCGCGGGATCGCGCAGGATCGGCGTGCCGCGCATGCCGACGTCGCCGGTGAACAGCATCGAGCGGCCGTCCGCGCGCAGCTCCAGCATCGCCGAACCGAGGATGTGCCCCGCCTCGTGCAGGCGCAGGGTCACGCCGGGCAGGATTTCCGTGTCCTTTTCGTACGGCAGCGGACGCAGTTGCCGCTGCGCGACGGTCACGTCGGCGGCGGTGTAGAGCGGCACCGCCTCCGGTTCGTGCGGCGCGCGGTCGCGGTTCTCGAATTCGGCGCTGCGCTCGGCCAGCGACGCGGCGTCGAGCAGCATGATGGGAAACAGGCCGCAGGTGGCCTCCTGCGCCCAGATCGGCCCGCTGAAGCCGCGCTTGACCAGCAGCGGCACGCGGCCGATGTGGTCGATGTGCGCATGGCTGAGCACCAGCGCATCGATGGATGCGGGATCGAACCCGAACGGCTCCGCGTTGCGCGCCTCCGCTTCGCGGCTGCCCTGCACCATGCCGCAGTCGAACAGGATGCGCTTGCCGGCCGCCTCGACCAGATGGCACGAACCCGTGACTTCGCCGCCTGCCGCACCGTGGAATTCGATCCGCATGTCGCCTCCTCGTGGCACTTCGTTCCGGCCGAGCATAGTTCGCGGCGGCCTGTGAAGTCGAAGCATCGGTCCGCGCGCCCTTCGACTCCGGCGCTGCGGGCCTGCGCCCGGGGTGAACGGGTACTCACATGGACGGAGGCTCAGGGCGAACGATCGGGGGAATCCGCCAGCATCCGCTCGCAGATCGCCCGGTACAGGTCCGGCAGGCGTTCAAGTTCGGCCACGTCCACGCATTCGTCCACCTTGTGGATGCTCGCGTTGACCGGGCCCAGTTCCACCACCTCGGCGCCCAGCGGCGCGATGAAGCGGCCGTCCGAGGTGCCGCCGCCGGTGCTCTGTTCGGGCTCGATGCCGCACAGCTCGCGGCACACCGCCACCACCACGTCGCGCAGCTTGCCGCCGGGCGGCGTGAGGAAAGGTTCGCCGGAGAGGTTCCATTCCAGCGCGAAATCCAGCCCGTGCCGTTGCAGGATCGCCTCGGTGCGCGCACGCAGGTCATCGGCGCGGCTGGCGGTGCAGTAGCGGAAGTTGATCAGCGCGGTGAGCTCGCCCGGAATCACGTTGTTCGCGCCGGTGCCCGCGTTGAGGTTGGACACCTGGAACGAGGTGGGCGGGAAATCCGCATTGCCTTCGTCCCAGCGCTCGGCGGCGAGTTCCGCCAGCGCGGGGGCGAAGGCGTGGATGGGATTCAGCGCCTTCTCCGGATACGCCACGTGCCCCTGCACGCCACGCACGACCAGCGTGCCGGAGAGCGAACCGCGGCGACCCACGCGGATCAGGTCGCCCAGTGTCGCCTTCGCCGATGGCTCGCCCACCACGCACCAGTCGATGCGCTCGCCGCTGGCGCGGAAACCTTCGGCCACCTTGCGCACGCCGTCGAGGTTGGTCGGGCCTTCCTCGTCGCTGGTGAGCAGCAGCGCGACGCGGCCCGCATGGTTCGGTTGCGCTGCCACGAAACCTTCCAGCGCCACCGCCATCGCCGCCACCGAGCCTTTCATGTCGGCGGCGCCGCGGCCGTACAACTTTCCCTGCCGGACGACCGATTCGAACGGCGGGCTCTGCCACGCCGTTTCCGGCCCGCTCGGCACCACGTCGGTATGGCCGAGGAAGGCGAGGGTCGGCCCGCCGTCGCCGTGCACGGCCCACAAGTTGTCCACCTCGCCATGGCGCAGGTGCGCGATGCGAAAACCAACACGCCGCAGCCGTTCGGCCAGCAGCGCCTGGCAGCCGGCGTCGTCCGGCGTCACCGAGCGGCGGCGGATCAGTTCGCAGGCGAGGGCTAGCACATCGGACATGGCGACGGATCGGCGGAGAAGGAGTGCCGCAGCATAGCGCGCGTTGCCGCTCAGCCGGCGATCACGCTGCCCAGCAGATGCCCCACGCCGTAGGTGATCGCCGCCGCGGCCACGGTGATCGCGAACTGCCGCGTGATCGAGAACAGCACGCCGCGCCCGGTGAACAGCGAGGTGCCCGTGCCGATGAACGCCAGTCCCACGGCGGTGGCGGCGACGCTGCCCAGCATGGCGGCGTGGCCGTGCAGGAACAGGTAGGGCGCGACCGGGAACGCGGCGCCGAACGCGAACAGGCAGAACGAGGATATCGCCGCGCCCCATGCGGAACCGCCCAGCTCGTCCGGATCGACGCCCAGATCCTCGCGCACCACGGTATCCAGCGCGGCGCGCGGCGTCTCGGTGAGATGCTCGGCCAGGTGTTCCGCCTCGGCATGGCCCAGGCCCTTCCCGCGGTAGATGCCGGCGATGTGGCGCACGCCGTCCTCCGGCGCCACCGCGAGGCGCTCCGCGCGCTCGGTGATCTGCGCCTGGTAGAACTCGCGCGAACTGTTCACGCTCAGCCATTCGCCCAGCGCCATCGAGCAGGCGCCGGCCACCAGACCGGCCAGGCCGGCGAGCAGCACGGCGCGGTCGTTGGCGGCTGCGCCGGCCATGCCCATCACCAGGCTGACGTTGGAGACCAGGCCGTCGTTCGCGCCCAGCACGGCGGCGCGCAACGTGTTGCCGCTCTGCGCGCGATGATTGTGGCCACGGGGCGCACGCAGGTGCGGCGGCACGAAATGGTCGCGGTGGCCGCTGCGGTCCACCGGCGTGGCGTCGCGGTCGGCATGCTCCAGCCGCACCACGGTAGGCATCACGAATTCGGTGCCGAAGGCCCGCGCGAACCAGCTCAGCATGCGTACGCGCATGCCGGTGCGCGGCGGCGGCACGGTCGCGCCCTGCTCGCGCAGGCGCGACTCCCAGAACGCAGCGTTGGCCTGCTCGCCCTCGGCGATGCGCCGGTACGCGCGCGCCAGCCGCGGATCGGCGGCCAGCTCGGCCAGCCGCGCATACAGCGCGGCGTTGTCGCGCTCGATGCGCAGGTTGATGCGGTCGCGGCGCAGACGGTGGTCGCCCACGGCGTCAGCGGCCGAACAGCTTCTTGAAGCCATTGTCGCTGAAGCCCACGCTGACGCTGCCGTCTTCCTGCAGCACCACCGGGCGACGGATCAGCGCGGGGTACTCCTTCAGCAGCAGGGTCCACTCCGGATCGGTGCCGGGGTTCTTGCGCTGGGGCAGCAGGTTGCGCCAGGTGGTGGAGGACTTGTTGACCAGTGCCTCCCAGCCGCCCAGCTGCTGCGCCCAGGCCTTCAGCGTGGCGGCCGGCACCGGCTCGGCGCGGTAGTCCACGAACGCGTACGGCACGGCGAAGCGGTCCAGCCAGTTGCGCGCCTTGCGGCAGGTGTCGCAGGTGGGCAGGCCGTAGATCGTCGCGCTCATTCGCCGCTCCGCAGCAGCTCGTTGATCGAGGTCTTGGAGCGCGTCTTCTCGTCCACCTGCTTCACGATCACCGCCGCGTAGAGACTGTGCGAGCCGTCCTTCGCGGGCAGGCTGCCGGCCACCACCACGCTGCCGGCGGGGATGCGTCCGTAGCTCACCTCGCCGGTGGCGCGGTTGTAGATGCGCGTGGACTGGCCGAGGAACACGCCCATGCCGATCACGCTGCCCTGCTCCACCACCACGCCCTCGACCACTTCCGAGCGCGCGCCGATGAAGCAGTGGTCCCCGATGATCGTGGGATTCGCCTGCAGCGGCTCCAGCACGCCGCCGATGCCCACGCCGCCGGAAAGGTGCACGCCCGCGCCGATCTGCGCGCAGGAGCCCACGGTGGCCCAGGTATCGACCATGGTGCCGGCGCCCACGTACGCACCGATGTTGACGTAGCTGGGCATCAGCACCGCGTCCTTCGCGATGTGCGCGCCGCGGCGCACCAGCGCGCCGGGCACCACGCGCGCGCCCAGGCCCTGCAGCTCGGCGTCGTTGCCGTGGGCGAAGCGCAGCGGCACCTTGTCGAAGGCCAGTGCGGAGCCGCCGTCGACCACGCGGTTGCCGTTGATGCGGAAGTACAGCAGCACCGCCTTCTTCAGCCACTGGTTGACCTTCCAGCCGCCCTGCCCGTCCGGCTCGGCCACGCGGCGCTCGCCGGACTCCAGCAGGTCCAGCACCTGGTTCAACGCGGGGCGCAGGTGGGTCTCGACCTCGGCATGGGTCAGCTCGTTGCGGCGTTCGAAGGCGTCGTCGATCAGGGACTCGATGCTTTGCATGGCGAATGGACGTCCAAATAAGTCGGGGAAACCCCGCCATTGTGCCCGCCCGCGCCGCGCGGGGAAACCGTCCGTCCCCGCATGCCGCCGCGCGATCACGCCAGCGTCAGCAGAATGGGCACGGCGACGCCGGCGAGGAACACCGCGACCAGCCGCCCCACGCGGCGCGAATGTCGCCACGCCATGTACAGGCCGGTGAGCGTGGACACGGTCAGCGACAGCGCGACCAGCGCGGTGAACACCTTCAGCGGCAGCGGGTTCCTTTTCGGCGTGGCCGGTGCCGGCGCAGGGGTTGGCGCCGCAGCCACGCCCGGCGCCGCCGCGGGGTTCGCGGCCGGGCGCGGCTTGCGCACCGGCAGGTCCGGGGTCTGCTTCTTGTGCAGTTGCGCCGCCACCGCCAGCCAGCGCGGCGGCGCGTAGCTGCTGCCGCGCGTGGTCTCGTGCAGGCTGAAGGTTTGCAGGCCGCCGGTGATCGCGAAGAACAGCAGCGCCGGCGCGGTGAACACGCCGAGGTAGAGATGCAGCTGGCGACAGGCCTTGAGGAAGCGATGGTTCAATGGCATGGAAGGAACGTCTGCGAATGATAATCTCTATCATTTAAACAGATGTGGCCGGGGCCGGGAAGCGTGCTGCGCCCAGCCAGCCGCTGCCGCCTAGCCCCGCTCCGGTGCCGCGTCCAGCCGCTGGTGCAGCGCCTGCAGCAGGCGTCGCTGCTGCGCGCCGGTGAGCGGCGCGTCGTGGCGGTCGCTGAGTTCGAAGAAGTCCTCCACCCGCTCGCCGAAGGTGGCGATGCGGGCGTCGTGCACGCGGGCGTCGCAGGCCACCAGGATCTGCGCCACCGCGGCCAGCAGGCCCGGGCGGTCGCTGCAGGTCAGCGCCATGCGCGTGCGCCCGTCGACCCGGGTGAAGTCGATGCGCGGCGGCATCTGGAAATGCTTCAGCTGGCGCGACATGTTGCGGCGTGGCGGCAGGATCTGCCCGCCCTGCGCGAGCCCGCGCTGCATGCGCTGGCGCAGCTCTTCCGCACGCAGCGCGCTGGCCGGCTGCTGACCATCCGTCTCCAGCAGCAGGAAGGTGTCCATCGCCATGCCGGCGGTGGATACCAGGATGCGCGCCTCGACCACCGAGAAGTGCAGCCGGTCCAGCATCGCGGTGACGCTGGCGAACAAGCCGTCGCGGTCGGGCGTGCAGACGAACAGCTCGGTGCTGCCGCGCACCGACAGCGGATGCACGGCGACCAGCGGCCACGCGCCGTCCGCGCGCAGGATCGCCGTGGTCTGCCACGCGATCTGCTCGGGCCGATGGCGCAGGAAGCTGGATTCGGGGAACGCGTTCCACGCCTGCTCCACCGCCGCCGCGTCGATACCCTCGGCGCGCAGCAGCGCCAGCGCCTCCGCGCGGCACTCCTGCAGCCGCGCCGTGGCGTCGTGCGCGGGCTGCGTGTCGCTGCGCAGCGCGTGGCGGGTGGCCGCGTGGAGGTCGGCCAGCAGGCGGTCCTTCCAGCCGTTCCACAGCTTGGGGCTGGTGCCGATGATGTCGGCCACGGTGAGCAGGTAGAGCTGGCCCAGCCGCTCGCGGTCGCCGACCACGTCGGCGAAGCGCTGCACCACCTCGGGATCGGTGATGTCCTGGCGCTGCGCGGTGGTGCTCATCAGCAGATGCCAGCGCACCAGCCACGCCACGCGTTCCGCGTCGGCCGCGGGCAGCGCCAGCTTCGTGCAGAACGCGCGCGCGTCGCTCTCGCCCAGTACCGAGTGGTCGCCGCCGCGGCCCTTGGCGACGTCGTGGAACAGGCCGGCCAGCAGCATCAGCTCGGGCTTGTCCAGCGCGGGCCAGATCGTGGAGGCGAGCGGGAATTCCGCTTCCGCGGCAGGGTCGGCGAAGAACGCCATCTGGCGCAGCACGCGCAGCGTGTGTTCGTCCACCGTGTAGACGTGGAACAGGTCGTACTGCATGCGGCCGAACACCTGGCCGAACGCCGGCATGATCGCGGCGAGCAGGCCGTGCCGGTTCATCCGCCACAGCGCGTCCACCGCGGGCGCACCCCGCCGCAGCAGGCGCAGGAAGGCGGCCAGCACCGTGGGATCGTCGGCCAGCTTGCCGTCGTGCTGGGCGGTGGCCTGGTGGATGCGCCGCATGGTGTCCGCGCTGAAACCCTTCAGGCCCTGCTCGTCCAGCCGCGCGATGAAGATCTCCACCAGCGCCGCCGGCCGCCGCACGAACAGCTGCGGATCGCGCGCCGACAGGCGGGTGCCGTGGCGGACGAAATCCTCGCCCACCGGCTGCGCCTCGCCGGGCGGTTCCAGCAGTTCCACGAAGCGCTCGGCGATCTGCACGCCCAGCCGCTCGACCTGGCTGGCCGCGCGGTAATAGCCCTGCATGAACTGCTCGACGCCGAGGTTCTTCTCGTGCTCGTCCTCGAAGCCCAGCCGCACCGCCAGCGCGCGCTGGTAGTCGAACAGCAGCCGTTCCTCCGGCCGCCCGGCCTCCAGGTGCAAGGCCCAGCGGTAGCGGCGCAGCGTGGCCTCGGCCTCGCACAGGCTGGCGC